>NZ_APJI01000006.1:0-265000 GCF_000497575.1 Afipia sp. OHSU_II-C1 | reverse complement strand
ATGCGATTCCGTTCGAGCAGGATCGTCAGCACAAGTCCTACGATGCGGATGCCGCGCAGCGTTTCTGGCGCGTGCTGGTGCAGACCGATCGCGTTATGAAACAGTTCCGCTCGGGGTTCATCGGCAAAGTGAGCCCGGTGCACTTCTTCTGGGGCAGCTTCGACATGGCGGTGACCCGGTTTTCGGGGCGCGCAGCGCCGCCGCATCCCGGCGGAATGCCCAATCTCGGCGACTGGGTGGCGGTTGAGGCCTATTCGCATGAGGTCTCGAGCTGCGGCTTCTGGCCGGGCAACGGCGGCTTCGGCAAGGCGGCGTTCTACTCCTACGCCTATCCGGCGCCTCCGGGTTTTGCGGATGCGCCGCTGCGTCCGCCGCAGGCGTCGTTCGATAAAAATCTTCAGGAGTTCGTCCTGGACTACGACGCGGTGCGCCTTTCTGCCGACCCCGATGCCATGCTGCTCGATTTTTTCCAGAGCACGTATGAAGCGGCGGCCAATGCCGCGAAATGGGATCGCGCCGCGCTCGAGCGGGCTCCAACTTAAGCGCGCGACGATGCGGGCTGTGCGTATCGATAGTGCCACGCGCTAGACGGCGGCTGCGAACAGATCCCAGTTTCCTGGAATGCCCTTGAGTTGATGGGAGCCGCGCTCCGCGAATTTCAAGCCGGCCCCGGCGACGAGATCCGTCACCACCCGCGAGACGAGAACCTCGCTGGGCGCGCATTGCGCCATCACGCGCGCCGCCGCGTGGACGGCGATGCCGCCAATGTCGTTGCCCCGCATTTCGATTTCTCCGGTATGGATTCCCGCCCGGAGCGGCAGCCCGATCTGTCGGGACGCGGCCTCGAAGGCGAGAGCGCAGCGGACCGCACGGCCGGGGCCGTCGAATGTCGCGAGAATCCCGTCACCGGTACTCTTGATCAGCGTGCCGCGAAATTTCTCCACGGTCTGTCGTGCGATCTGGTCGTGGCTGTCGAGCAGACGCCGCCATGAGTGGTCGCCCATCGCGGCCGCGCTGCGCGTCGAGTCGACGATGTCGGTAAACAGCACCGTCGCCAGCAGGCGTTCGAGAGTCTCCGACGCATTCTCCCGGTGCCCGGTGATGAATTCCTCGATGTCGCCGGTCAGCGTCTCCACGTCGCCAATCCAGTAAGCGTGGCCTCCTGTCGGGTACTCGATGTATTTCGCGCCCGGAATCCGGGAGGAAAGATCGCGGCCGTAATCGACGGGGACCAACGCGTCCGTCAGCCGATGCATCACAAGGGTCGGCACACGCACGTTCGGCAGGATCGACCTCACGTCGATGTCGATGTTCAGCAGGCCGAATGCTTTGTAGGTGCTCGGACTGGCGGAGAGCCGCTCGAACTTGGCGAACTGCGCCACTGCGTCCGGGTTGCTCGCCTGATCGGGGATCAATCCTCTTATCATCGCGCCGGTGCCCCAGGTCTTGACGCGTTGCAGGATCAGTTCCTCCGTCGCGTAAGCCTTCGCAAAGCCTCCGCACAGAACGAGATGAGTCACCCGTTCGGGAAAGGTCGCGGCGAAAAGCGCGCTCATCGCGCATCCTTCGGAAAACCCTATCAGCGTCGCCTGTTTCGATCCGATCTCGTCCATGACAGCGCGGACGTCGTCCATCCGTTGTTCAAGCGATGCCGCTCCCGGCGTTCTGTCGGAGAGGCCCTGGCCGCGCTTGTCGAAGGAGATGACGCGGGCGAATGCCGCGAGGCGCCGCAGAAAGGCCGTGAAGCCGGGAAGCTCATGCATGAACTCGACGTGAGACACGATGCCCGGAACCATGATGATATCTATCGGACCTTCGCCCATCACCTGATAGGCGATGCTGACGTCTCCGCTGGTGGCGTAGCGCGTCTCGGGCAGATCAAAATTGCTCATAAAATTCCTTCTCTCTGCCGGTCTGTCGCGCTGCGGCGGCGATCGTCATTCTCTGCATCTTGACGGCAGCCTAGATTTGAATATATTCCTATAAGCTGTCTTGACGACCGTGGCCATTCTAGATCGCCGCCGCGGCAAAAAGGTAGCATGCCGGGTGACGACGGTGGAGCGCCGGGAGGCGCAGCGCCTGTCGCATCAGGCGCGCGCGGCCCTCGCAAGGCTGCGCGGCGGACTCGATCGCAAGAGTTCGCCAAAGGTGCCTCGCAAGCACCTTGGCGCCTCCCGCCGCTCCATCAGTCTCGCGCTCTGCGCGTGACAGGGAGTCCGCAAAGCTCGGACGCATTGATCTGCGCCGCGAGGCGATTTCGTTCGGGAGCGTGGACTACGCCGGAAACCGTCCGTCGTCGGTCGCTGCGAGCGGTTTCTGCGTGATGGTCCATGTCAGCGGTCCGGGCGCGCGATCTGAATCGGCCGAGAAATTCAGCGACAGGCGGCGGTCATGCGCGGTCATCAACCCTTCGATCAACCCCGCCAGCGCCTGAAAACACATCGGATGATAGTCCGGAACGCCTGCGATCAGGCTCCATTGCTTTTGTAAGATCGTGACCTGGCCGCTCGCTTGACGCAGGTCGGCCTCGTCGCCCTCCGCGCGCAGAAATTCGAGCAGGAATGCGCCGAAGCCTTCCGGGCCGCTGTCATGAGCAACCGGAAAACTCGCGGCAATGTCGGGATAGAACTGCATGCCGACCAGCTTGCCGGTCAGATACAGCAGATGGCCCGCATCGGACGGGCTGAACTGGCTGACGATCACCGGCAGCGCGGAGCGGACATACTCCATCGCATAATTACGGTAGGCCTTTTCCAGCCGCGCGCGGGGCCATGTCTCGGTCGCGAGCTTCGGCGCGGCGGCAGGATCGAACAGCGGCGCCTCGAGATGCCGCGCGAACACCAGCCGCTCATCAGGCAAAAGATCGCGGTCGTATTCGTAATAGAAGCCTTCGAGGCCGTTCTGGCCGTCGACGGTCTGCTTGGTGCAGACGAAACCCATTCGCGGATTTTTGAATGAGACGCCGTTATGGGCGTGCCAGCCGCGCAGCATCGCGGCCGAAACTTCACCGGGAATCGCGCAGATCGCGGTGCCGCGCCAGACCCAGCGCGGCGGCGGATAGCGGATCCAGGCCTTGCGGTCGGACTCGCGCATGTATTCGACGTTCACGCCGCCGATCTGGTTGCTGAGATAGTGATACTGCGCGGCGGCGACCGCATGCGGCGCGTTGATCAGCCCGAACTTTTCGATGCCGGCGAGAAAGCGCTCGTGGTGCTGGCGGCGGAAGACGCGAAACACGAACTCTGCGGCATCGGCGGTCGAGCGCCGCGTCACCAGCGACATGATCAGGCCGGTGAAATAAGCGTGATAGAGATCGGCGACCGCGTGCCAGGCTTTGAAATCGGTGTCCTCTGCGCGATCGCTCATCGTCCGTCCTCGATCAGGCAGGCGGCGGAACGGTGCTCTTCACCGAGTCTCGCTGCATCATTTTTTCATGGAACGCGTCGAGCTTCGGAAACGCCTTGCGCCAGCCGCAATCGGGAAATCGGAAGTCGAGGTAGCCAAGCACGCAGACAATGCCGATTTGCACGATGTCCAGCGGGCGGGTCAGCACGTCGGGATGCGCCTCGTAGCGCGCCAGACCATCCCATGCGCGCTTGAACTGGTCGTCGGCCCATCCGGACCAGAGAAACTCCTTCGGCCGCAGCATCTTCTCGTAGCGGCACAGCAGCAGCGCATCGAGCATGCCCTGAAGAATGGAATGCTCGGTCTTGGCCTGCCATTTCGCCGGACCAGATGCGGGGATCAGCTTCCCGCCGCCGAGTTCGTCGAGATATTCCGCGATGACGTAGGAATCGACGATGATCTGGCCGCTGTCGAGGATCAGCGCCGGGATCTTGCGCAGCGGGCTGACGTTGCGTGCGTATTCTTCGTTCTCGGTGACCGGGATCGCCTTGATCGGAACGATAAACTCGATCTTGTCGAACAGCCCAAGCTCCATGGCCGCGATACGGATCTTGCGTGCGAACGGAGATGCCGGGGAATAGGCAAGCTTCATGGGATGTCCCTGGGTGAACGAATGAATGGAAGGCTCCGGCGCCAGCGCCGGAGCCTGAAGTGGAATGCCGCCTACGCTGCGACGATTTCCTGACGCTGAGCGCCGAGGCCGTCGATGCCGAGGGTGACGACGTCGCCGACGTTGAGGAATTTCTGCGGCTTCATGCCCATGCCGACGCCGGGTGGCGTGCCGGTGGTAATGATGTCGCCGGGATACAGCGTCATCAGTCCGGAGACATAGGAGATGATCTTCGGCACATTGAAGATCATGGTCGCTGTCGATCCGGTCTGGCAACGCGTGCCATTGACGTCGAGCCACATGCCGAGCTTGTGCACGTCGGCGATTTCATCAGTGGTCACCAGCCAGGGGCCGACCGGTCCGAAGGTGTCGTGCGACTTGCCCTTGGTCCACTGTCCGCCGCGCTCGATCTGGAAGTAACGTTCCGACACGTCGTTGCAGACCGCGTAGCCTGCGACATGCTTCAGCGCATCGGCCTCGGTGACGTACTTGGCCTTGGTGCCGATGATGATCGCGAGTTCGACTTCCCAATCGAGCTTGGTGGATTCGCGCGGCTTTTCGACATTGTCGTTCGGGCCGCACAGGCTGGTGTTGGCCTTGATGAAAACGATCGGCTCCGAAGGGATCGCCATGCCGGCTTCTGCGGCATGGTCCGCGTAGTTCAGGCCGATGGCGACGAACTTGGTGATGCCCGTGACCGGCGATCCGAGGCGCGGGTTGCCGTCCACCAGCGGCAGCGAAGCCGGATCGACGGCGGCGATCTTGGCAAGAGCGGCGGGCGACAGCGCGTCGCCGTTGATGTCCTTCACCAGAGCCGAGAGGTCGCGAATGCGGCCGGAGCGGTCGAGCAGTCCGGGCTTTTCCTGTCCCACAGCGCCATAACGAACTAGTTTCATAGGTAGTTCCTTTTCGTTCTTGTCCGGTTATTTCATTCGTCGGATGTTTCATGCGACACAGCGGGGGGAAATTCAACCTTCACCCGCGTTGTGCAGCGCCCTCATTTTCAGGGGGCCTTCTGGGCCGCAATCAGCCTGAATGCGTTGCCATCGCGCACGATGTGTCCGGGATCGTAATGACCGCCGAAGACCAGCGTCGGGGTGTCCGCAAAGCGCGAAAACAGCATCTTTCGGGCCTCGATGGATTGGACCGGATCGGAATCCGCCGTCGATGACCAGTCGAGGTGAGCCATCTGGCAGGGGTGATGGGCAACGTCGCCGGTGAGCAGCGCCTGCTGGCCATCGGATGTGACGAGAACACTCATGTGGCCGGGGCTGTGTCCCGGGGTTGCGATCAGCGATACCGCGCCGCCGATGCGATGATCGCTGCCGATCAGGTCGGCACGTCCGGCATCGACGATCGGTTGCACCGAATCCTCGAACACCGCTTTGTGTTCGCCAGCAGGACTGTGCGCGGCCCAGTAATCGTATTCGGTCCTGCCGAACAGATAGCGGGCATTGGCAAACGTCGGCACCCACTTGCCGTCGACAAGCTTCGTATTCCAGCCCACATGATCGACATGAAGATGCGTGCAGAGAACCGTATCGATCGTTTCCGCCGGATAACCTGCGGCAGCGAGGTCATTCAGGAACGGCCTGTCGAGATTATTCCACACCGGTACGGATCGGCCTGTCTTGTTGTTGCCGATGCAGGTATCGACGATGATCCTGTTTGTCGGCGTCTCCACGATCCACGATTGCACGTTGAGCCTCAAGCGGCCTTCGGCGCTGGCATAGTGCGGCACCAGCCAGGGCAACTTCCGCGCCTCTTCGGGGGTGGCCTGCGGAAGAATGAATCGCGTGCCGCCCGTCGCTCCGATTTCCACGACGTTGGTGATTTTGACGCGGCCCACGGTCCATTGCATCAAGCCTGCTCCCGGTCGCTTCGACGTATTGTTTTCACCCTCGGGTTTTGAACCCGAGGGTTTGTTTTGCGTTGATAGCCCGTGACGCTTACATCGTGCCTGGATAGGCGCCGCCATCGAGCAGGATGTTCTGGCCGGTGATGAAGCCGGACTTGGCGCCGCACAGGAACGCGCAGGCGAGGCCGAACTCCTCCGGATCGCCGAAGCGTCCGGCAGGGTTCTGCTTGGCGCGCTGCTTCAGCAGATCCTCGACGGAAATGCCTTGCGCATCCGCCGCCTTCTGCGCGATCGGCCCGCGAATGCGGTCGGTGTCGAACGGTCCCGGCAGCAGGCCGTTGATGGTGACATTGGCGATCACGGTCTTGCGCGCGATGCCGGCGACGAAACCTGTGAGACCGCTGCGCGCGCCGTTCGACAATCCCAGCACGTCGATCGGCGCCTTCACCGCGGCGGACGTGATATTGACGATGCGGCCGAACTTGCGCGCCATCATGCCGTCGACCGTCGCCTTGATCAGTTCGATCGGCGTCAGCATGTTGGCGTCGAGCGCCTTGATCCAGTCGTCGCGGGACCAGTCGCGAAAATCGCCCGGCGGCGGCCCGCCGGCGTTGTTGATCAGGATATCCGGATCGGGGCAGGCCTTGAGCGCGGCTTCGCGGCCCTCGGGCGTGGTGATGTCGCCGACGACTTCCGTCACCGTCACCTTAGGGCTGGCTTTGCGAATGTCCGCTGCGGTCTTCGCCAGCGCTTCCGCGCCGCGCGCCGTGATGGTGACATGAACGCCTTCATTGGCCAGCGCGATCGCGCAGGCGCGGCCCAGACCCTTGCTCGCTGCGCACACGATCGCGCGCCGTCCTGAAATTCCGAGATCCACTGGTTACTCCCGTTTTTGTGGTGTTTGTTGTCGCTTAAGGTCAAACATCAGACCTTTAAAGTTCCGATAGGGTCATGCCTCATCCGGGCATCAGGCGCAATCAATGAACGCGCATCTCTGCCTTGATCATGTCGGCGGCCTTTTCGCCGATCATGATGGTCGGTGCGTTGGTGTTGCCGCCGATCACCTCGGGCATGATCGACGCATCCGCGATGCGCAGGCCCTCGATACCGTAGACCTTGAGCTGTGGGTCGACCACGGCCGTCGGATCGTTGACGCCCATCTTGCAGGTGCCGACCGGGTGATAGACCGTGTCGGTCCGCGCACGCAAAGCCTCGCGAATCTGGTCGTCGGATTCCACACCGGCGGTGAACGGATCGGACGTTTGAAGGGCTTTCAGCGCGGGCGCGTCGAGCAGGCGCTTCGTTGTCTTGAAGCCTGCGACCATCGCCTCGAGATCGTCGGGATCGCCGAAGAAATTCGGGTCGATGGCTGGCGGCTGCATCGGGTCGGCGCTTTGCAGCCAGACGCTGCCGCGGCTTTTCGGCCGCAGCAGGCAGACGTGACACGAAAAGCCGCTGCCGAAGAATGGCGTGCGGCCGTGGTTGTTCACCACCGCCATGCAGAAGTGCAGTTGAATGTCGGGCAAATCGAGGTCGGGGCGGGTTTTCAAAAACCCGCCGCACTCGGCGATGTTCGATGTCATCGGGCCGCGGCGCTCGCGGCGATACTGGAAGATCGATTTGATGATGCGTTTGATGCCCGGAAGCGTCAGGCCGGTGAAGTTCGGATTGTCGGAGCGGAAGCCGAATACGAAATCCGGATGATCGTGCAGGTTTTTACCGATGCCCGGCAGGTGATGCACCGGTGCGATGCCGTGTCTGGCGAGTTCGGATTGATCGCCGACGCCGGAGAGCATCAGCAGTTGCGGCGTCTGGAAAGCGCCAAGGCCAAGAATGATCTCGCCCCGCGCCTTGATCTGCTTCGTCTCCTTGCCCCGGCGATACGCGATACCGGTGGCGCGCTTGCCGTCGAACAGGATGCGCGTGGCATGTGCGCCGGTAATCACATGCAGGTTTTTGCGTGTCCCCATGAAGGGATGGATGTAGCCGCGTGCCGCGCTCCAGCGCTCGCCGTTCTTCTGCGTGACCTGATAAACGCCGAGCCCTTCCTGTTCCTCGCCGTTGAAATCTTCGTTGATCCGGAACTGTGCTTCGCGCGCGGCTTGCAGGTAAATGTCCTGAACCGGATTGTCGGTTTGCAGCTTGGTGACGCTGAGCGGTCCGCCCTTGCCGTGATAGAAGCCGTCGAGTTCGCTGTTGTCCTCGGAGCGCTTGAAGTAGGGCAGGACGTCTGCATAGGACCATCCCGTGTTGCCCAGCGAGGCCCAGCGATCGTAATCGGCCTTGTGGCCGCGAATGTAGCACATCGCGTTGATCGATGACGATCCGCCGAGGCCCTTGCCGCGGGGCTGGTAGCCTTTGCGGCCGTTGAGGCCGGGCTGCGGCACGGTCTCGAACGCCCAGTTGTTGACCGGGCCGGACACCATGAAAATCAGCGCGCCGGGTGTGGTGACAACCCAGTTGTCATCCTTGCCGCCCGCTTCCAGCAGCGCGACCGAGACATTGGGATCTTCCGACAGTCGGCTCGCGACGGCGCAGCCTCCAGAACCCGCGCCCACAACCACATAATCGAACGTATCGGCCATCGTATTCCCCCAGACAGCATTTTTAACGCCGGCATTTGCTGCCGGTCGTGTTGATCCAAAAATGATTACGACATGAAACGCAGCAGTTTGATCAGGCGCGCGATCCTGCTGCCATAAGGCGGGTAAAGGTCGGCGAGACGATTGAGCGGCGAGCGATAGAACACCGGCTTCATCTTGCTCAAGGTTCGGAAGCCCCATTCGCCGTGATAGGCGCCGATGCCGGACGCGCCGACGCCGCCCATCGGCTGATTGGCCTGCACGAAGTGAAACAGGCAATCGTTGATCGTGACGCCGCCGGACACGGTGCGCGCCAGAACCTGATCGCGGGCCGCATTGTCCTTGCCGAACCAGTACAGCGCCAGCGGGCGATCGTTGGCGTTGATGTGTGCGATGGCTGCATCGGTGCTGTCGCAGGCGAACACCGGCAGGATCGGCCCGAAGATTTCCTCCTGCATCACCTTCATGTCGGTCGTCGCGCCGCTGACGAAGGTCGGCGGAAACTTTCGCTTCGATTTCCACGCCGGATCGTCCGCGCGTGCCGGCTGCACGATTTTGCCGCCCCGCGCGGCGGCGTCCTGCACAAGGCTTTCGAGCCGGGCGTAATGCCGGTCCGAGACGATGGACGTGTAGTCCTTGTTGTCCGGGCTCGTGCCGAACATCCGCACGACTGCGCTGTTTGCCTTGGTCACGAATTCATCTGCGCGGTCACCTGCGATCAAGACATAATCCGGCGCGATGCAGGTTTGTCCGGCGTTCATCAGCTTGCCGTAGACGATGCGCTCGGCTGCCTCGGCAATATCGGCAGAGCGGTCGATGATCGCCGGCGACTTGCCGCCGAGCTCGAGCGTCACCGGCGTCAGGTTGCGGCCTGCGGCTTCGGCGACCAGCCGGCCGACGTGGGTCGAGCCGGTGAAAATCAGATGATCGAACGGCAGCGCCGCGAACCGCTGCGAAATGTCGCCGTCGATGCCGGTGACCATGACTTCGGTGTCGTCGAATTTCTCGGCGATCAGCTTTTGCAGCAGCGCGGAAAATCGCGGCACCAGTTCGCTCGGCTTGATCATCACCCGGTTGCCGGCGGCGATGGCCGCGACGGCGGGTGCGAGTGTGAGCTGTAGCGGATAATTCCATGGCGCGATGATGCCGACCACGCCGAGCGGCTGCGGCAGCAGTTTGTTCTTGGCGGGGAAGTATTGCAGTTCGGTCACGACATGCTTCTGGGCCATCCAGCGGCCGAGATTTTTGGTCGCGTGCTTGATCTCCGCGAGCACGAACAGCGTTTCGGCGATCAGCGTCTCGGTCCTGGAGCGGTTGCCGAAGTCGGCAGAGATGACTTCATCGAATTGGGTTTCATTCTCCACCACGAGGGCGCGCAGCCGGGCGAGCCGGTCGCGGCGCTCGGCAAGGGAAGGTTCTGCCGCACGCGACAGCGCCACGGCGCGGCGGAACACATCCTCGATGCCGCCTGCGGCGGGAGTCCTGACGGCCTGATTCATTGGTCTCCCCGGGTTTCCTCATGGCTGGCTTTTGGATGCCATGCCTTATTTGGATTGACCGAAGGCTGATATGTCGCGGCCCTGTTGGCAAGCCCGATTGGGGCGCAGGCGCAGAAACGCCATGGCATCAGTTGCTTGGGCGGGCGTCATAAAATCGTGAAAAAGATCGTCCGCAGGCCTTTCCAAAGCGGGGTGTCGTTGGTACATACCCCCTCGCACCACGGGCTTTGCCCTGGTTGCCTTCTCTCGCCTCCGGACGGGTTGGGACGACGCTTTTGGCGTTGAACTGTCGTCTGTCTGCAATTGAAGGTGTGCACCGGTTTATCGCGGGGTGGAGCAGCCCGGTAGCTCGTCAGGCTCATAACCTGAAGGTCATAGGTTCAAATCCTATCCCCGCAACCAAACAAAAAACCCTTCCAGATCAATGATCTGGAAGGGTTTTTCTTTGGCCGGGTTACGGCAGCGGCCGCTATCCTGCGGATCCACCCGGCACGATCTTCTCGCCCAGTTTTATATCGACGACTTCGACCGTGCGATCGATATCGGCATTGGGCATGCCGAGCTGATGCGAGATCAGCTTCACCAAGAGATCGACCCGCTCGATGAACGGCGCGCCGCTCGCCACCGCGCGCGCGGCGGATGACGGCTTGAGCAGGCTTTCCGCCGCCTTCGCATATTTCTCGAACGGCACCTGATCTTCCGGGTCCGCGCCGAGCTTTCGCGCGACGGCATCGACATGGTTGTAGATCGACTTCGAGAGATTCAGATCGCCATGCACGGCATCGCGGATCGGGCGGGGATCGGTCGGCGTGATGCAGCGATAGTTTCCGGTCAGCAGCATCGACCACTTCGCCAGCGGGACGAACAGCGAGTCGAACACCTTGAGCTTCACCGGAACATCCTGGCCATCGAGCTTCACCGCATCGATGTCCGCTTCAAGTTCGCGCAGCAGCTTGTTGTGCGCTTCGTTTTCAAATGTCGCGGCCTTGAAGTTTGTCGGCAGACCGACGTGAAGCACGTTCGCGCTTTCCTCCGGCGGACGGAAAGCCTGCGGATCGGGCGAGCACAGCGTCACAAGGCCCGGCTCAAACCGTTCCCACACCTGCGCATTGGTATAGGCCTCCTCGAGATCCATGTTCGACAGGCCTTCGATCCGCTTCAGATAGGGCAGCGGCGGCATGTTCATGATCGACAGGCACGGCAGCTTCGCCGCGGCGATCTTGATCATCAGAACGCGGATCGTGTGGTTGGTGTACTGCGGCTCCTGCATGGCAAGAGCGACCAGATCATAGCGTGACAGGTCAACCTTGTCGGGCGAGGTGGCATCCAGTTTGCCCGGCAGCGTGCGCGAGAAGATCGAGCGATGGGTCGGCTCGTCGCGAAGCTTGATGCGGACTTCGGTGCCGTCACGGTTGATGAGTTCTGCGGTGTTCTTCCGGCAGACCAGGGTCACGTTGTGGCCGGCCATCAGAAGCTTCGTTCCCAGCAGCGAGCCGTACGAGGCTCCCAGAATCAGAATGTTGCGCGCCATGCTCGCTCGTCCTCAAAATAAATGCCTCAACGCCTCGGCCCAAGCCGACCGGGAGTCCGTGACATCAGAAATCCTGTCCGGACAAAGAACGGCGCAGGCCAGAACCTTGACATCACAGGGGAAATTGCCCGCCGGTAGACGGGCGTCCGGTATCTAACGCAAGTTGGTATACATAACAATCATATACCAGCCGATTTTGGGCCTTTCGGACGCCTTTGCCGCAGCAAAAAGCCGCCTGAAACAGGCGGCTTTCGCCGGGGGCGACCTCTCAGTTTGTTTTGCCGAACTGAGGCTCGTCCGGTTTGCTGAAGGCGTTTCCGCTCGGCCCGTATCCCGTGATCTGAATGATCGCGCCTTCTTCGCGCGTGCCGTCCCAGTGCACTTTGCCGTTCGGATGCATCATGTAGGCGCCGGTCTTGAGCGGGATCGCCTTCTGCGGCTCGAATGCCTCGCCCGTGCCGGTGTACCAGGTGCCCGACAGCACCACGACATGCCGGTCCTCGGGATGCTTATGCGGCTTGCTCATGATGCCCGGCGGCCACTTGATGCGCAGCACGTAGATACCGGGTTTCGATGGATCGCCGAACAGCGTAGCCACCTCGACGCCGACGCCGAACGGATTCTTGTACTGCTCGTCGCCTTGCTTGATTCGGATAAAGCCGTCGCCGTCCGTCTCGGCCCTGGCTGCCGGATGCTGAAGCGTCATCGCAGCGGCGGCACATCCGGCGATCGTCAGAGCAGTTTTGATTTTCTTCACGTTGGTTCTCTCCCTTGCTTTTCTTGTTATGCAGGGAGGCTAGTCCGTTCGCGCCGCGGCTGGCAACGAGCAGTGCAGCACGAGCGCTATCAGCCGGCGCTCACCACGGCAGGCCGCAAAGATCGAGGGTGCCTTCGCGCAGCAGGCGCTTGATCTTGAACACGTAGGGCGCCATCGCGGTGAACGGCGCACGTCCGCCGGGCTGCTCTGCGTACACGGTGCCGTTGAAAGTCTGCCAGCCGAGTTTTTCGTAAAATGCAGTGTTGTGCGGTTCGCAGAACAGCATTCCGAAATCGGTGGCGCGCTCCTCGGTCAGGGTGTGGATCGCCGCGTTGATGGCGAGCGTCGCATAGCCGCGCCCGCGGCAATCCTCGCGCGTCGCCACGCCGCCGATTCCGCCGATGATGACCTTGCGACCGTTCCAGGTGCCGGTGCGGCGATAAATCCCGGTATGGCAGACGACATCGCCGTCCAGTTCGATCATCACCCGCAGGTCGGCTTTGGCAAAAACGATGTGGCCCCACGGTGATGCTTTCACAACCTCGGGCGGCCAGACAGCCGACAACAGCGGCTTGACCGCGGGCCAGGCCGTATCACCGGTCGCAATATCGATTTCAATGCTCATCCAATGGTCTGCCTTTGCGCTGCGCACATCTGCCTTGTTCTTTGCGCAGATGGTAAAACGCCGATTCCGATGCGACTATGAACGCCATATCGGGAGAATTTTCTACAATGCAGGCTTCTCAGCTCAGCTCCTACCAGAAGTGGTCGATCCTGATCGGCGCATCCGTCATGTTGAGCCTGTCGATGGGTATGCGGCAGAGTTTCGGGCTTTTCCAGCCCTCGATCCTGCATGATACCCAGATCACCAGCGCCGATTTCTCGCTGGCCACCGCGATCCAGAACATCATGTGGGGCATCACCCAGCCCTTCGTCGGCATGTTCGCCGACCGCTACGGCTCTCGTTACGTGATGCTCATCGGTGTGCTTGTCTACATTCTCGGCCTCGTCACCATGATCTTCGCGACCACGGCGCTGGCGTTCACGTTCGGCTGCGGCATCTGCGTTGGCATCGCGCTGTCGTGTACGGCGTCGAGCATGAGCATGACCGTCTCGGCGCGGGCCGTGTCCGCGGCCAAGCGCAGCGTCACCATGGGCGCGATTTCCGCCGCCGGTTCGATCGGTCTGGTGATCGCCTCGCCCCTGGCCCAGACCCTGATTTCGACGTCCGGCTGGCAGATCGCGCTAGTTGGTTTCATCGGTCTGGCCTGTGTCATGCTTCCGTCAGCGTTCAGCGCGGGCAAGGCCGACAAGATCGAGATCGACAAGGCGGACGATGTGAACCAGTCGCTTGGCGCGGTGGTCCAGTCGGCGCTCGGACATTCCGGCTACGTCATCATGGCGCTCGCGTTCTTCGTGTGCGGGCTGCAGCTTGTCTTCATCACGACACATCTGCCGAATTATCTTGCGATCTGCGGCCTTGATCCGTCGCTCGGCGCAACGGCGCTGGCGCTGGTCGGGCTGTTCAATGTGTTCGGATCCTACGCGTTCGGCTGGCTGGGAGGACGTTATCCCAAGCAACTGCTGCTCGGCGGCATTTACATTGTGCGTTCGCTGGCGATCGCGGTGTATTTCCTCCTGCCGGCCACGCCGACATCGACGCTGATTTTCGCGGCGGTGATGGGCTCGCTCTGGCTCGGCGTCGTGCCGCTGGTGAACGGTCTCGTCGCGCAATTGTTCGGACTGCGCTACATGGCGACCCTGACCGGTATCGCCTTCCTCAGCCATCAGGTGGGATCGTTTATCGGCGCCTGGGGCAGCGGCCTGATTTTCGATCGTCTCGGCAGCTATGATCTGGCCTGGAAGGGCGCGGTTATCATCGGTCTGATCGCGGGGTCGTTCCAGATGCTGATGAATGTGCGGCCGCCGAAGGCCAAGAACGAACTGGCCGGAGCGCTGCCCGAGGCTGCTTGAGAAGGCCGCTTAAGAGGCTGTCCGAATAAGGCGATTTGTAAAAACGATGGTCCGGCAATACCCGCTCCGCGGGGCGATCCGGCCGTCATCGCGATTCAGTGCGGCAACCCTGTTTCCCTCTCCGGGAAACCTTCTATAGTGCGCCGCGTTGACACCTCGTCACCCACAATTTCCGGAAGTTGACCCATGACCTTCACGCTCGCGAATTTGCCTTACGCTCATGATGCGCTCCAGCCGTACATGTCGAAGGAGACGCTCGAATATCACCACGACAAGCATCACCAGGCTTACGTGACTAACCTGAACAATCTGATCAAGGGCACCGAGTTCGAGGGCAAGTCCCTTGAAGACATTGTGAAGGGCTCGTTCGGCAAGAACGCGCCGATCTTCAACAACGCCGGCCAGGACTATAACCACAACCATTTCTGGAACTGGATGAAGCCCAACGGCGGCGGCGACAAGCTTCCCGGCAAGCTCGCCAAGAAGATCGACGAGGATCTCGGCGGTCTCGAGAAGTTCAAGACCGACTTCATCGCGGCCGGTGTCGGCCAGTTCGGCTCGGGCTGGGCGTGGCTGTCGGTGAAGAACGGCAAGCTCGAAATTTCCAAGACGCTGAACGGCGAAAGCCCGCTGGTCCATGGCGCGACGCCGATCCTTGGCGTCGACGTGTGGGAGCATTCCTACTACATCGATTACCGCAATCGCCGTCCGGACTATCTCAAGGCGTTCGTCGATCACCTCGTGAACTGGGAATACGTCGAGTCCCTGTTCGAGAAGGCGTAACCAGCGCATTCAACTCAAGGGGCCGCAATTTGCGGCCCCTTTTTCAAAACGACGTTCCGCAATCTAAGATTTCCATGAACTATCTTCTTGTCTTTGTCGGCGGTGGTCTGGGCGCGTCGCTTCGCCATGCGATCAATGTCGGCTGCGCCCGTGCGTGCGGCTTCAATTTTCCCTACGGCACGTTCGTGATCAACATCACCGGCTCGCTGGTGATGGGGCTCATCGCCGGCTATCTCGCCTTCAAGGGTGAGGCATCGCAGCCGTGGCGTCTGTTCATCATGACTGGCGTTCTCGGCGGCTACACCACTTTCTCCGCGTTCTCGCTGGACGCGGTCACGCTTTATGAGCGCGGCGAGATGGGACTGGCATTGTTCTACGTGGTCGGATCGGTGGTGCTGTCGATTGCGGGACTCATCGGCGGTCTCGCGCTGGTCCGGCATTTCGCCTGAGCGAAAGTTCTTCTTGTCCAAACTCCCGAAAACCGAACCTGCCAACGACGAAGAGGGCGCTGAAACCGTCTCGCGCAGCAAGCGCAAACCGTTCGGCTGGTCGACGTTCATCATTGCCGCGCTTGTGGTGATCAGCGCCGCGCTGGTGTGGCGGCGCGACGGCCTTGACGGCGTATGGACCATCCTTTCCCACGATGTCTCGCTGTTCGGCGAGATCATGCCGCGCGTCCTCGCCGGCTGCCTGCTTGGCGGATTGCTCGCCGCCGTGCTGCCGCACGACAAGGTGTCGAGATCGCTCGGGCCGGAGTCCGGCCTCAAGGGCTTGCTGATCGGCACCGCGTTCGGCGCGATCCTGCCTGGCGGACCGTTCACCGCCTATCCTGTCGCCAGCGCCTTGCTCGCAGTCGGTGCGGATTTCGGTGCAACCATCGCCATGGTGGTGAGCTGGACGCTGATCGGCTACGGCCGCGCGGTCGCCTGGGAGATGCCGATCATGGGCGCCGATTTCACGCTCTGGCGCATCGTCATTTCGCTGCCGATGCCGATCCTCGCCGGCGCGCTCGGGCGTTTCGTCTATGTCCGCGTGCGGAACAGGTTCAAGCTGTGACCGCGCTGATCATCGACATCCTGCTGTGGGGCTCGCTGATCGGCGTGAGCGTGATCGCATGGCGGCAGGACAAGGCGGTGCTGGGCACGGCGCTGCGCAATGGCGGGATGGACTTCATCAACATTGTGCCGCGCATCGCGCTCGGTGTGATCGGGTCAGGATTCATTGCCGCGATCATCCCGTCGGAAGTGATCGTCGGGGGGCTGGGGCCGGACACCGGATGGCTCGGCGTCGCGACCGCGGTGGTTGCCGGTGCAGCGACCCCTGGCGGGCCGGTGGTCGGCTTTTCCCTCGGGGCGGTCGCGCTCAAGAGCGGCGGAGGAACCCCGCAGGTGGTCGCCTATGTGGTCGCCTGGGCCCTGTTTGCGTTCCAGCGGGTGATCTTGTGGGAAATCCCCTTCATGCCGGCCCGGTTTGTCTGGTTCCGCTGCGCCGTTTCGGTCCCGTTCCCGTTCCTGGCTGCCGCTATCGTCATGGTGATCGGTAAACCTTGAGCCCGGAACGGCCTCGCGGAACCATGGACGCGAGTGATGTTATAATATAACATTTCTGAGTATTTGGAGCGGCTGCGGCCTCTCAGCCTCACCGGACCTGGAAAGCGTACCGCATGGCCCATTCGCACGGGCATTCCCACAGCCACGGTCATTCACACGGCCCTCACGCGCACCGCCATGGCCCGGCATCGCCTCATCCGGCCCAACCGGTCCATTGGTCGATCCTGCGGATGACACTGGCGGCGCGGCTGACTGCCGCGGTGGCGATCAGCGCGGGTCTGTGGGCCATCGTCCTGCTGGCGATGAGGTGAGCATGACCGCGCAACTTCAATTCCGCGACGTCACACTCGGCTACGACCGTCATCCGGCCGTGCATCACCTGAGCGGCGAGGTCGTCCCCGGCGCACTGGTCGCTGTGGTCGGCCCGAACGGCGCCGGCAAGTCGACGTTGTTTCGCGGCATCGTCGGTATCCTCAAGCCGCTGGCCGGCGTCATCGGCCTCGGCAATCTCAATCCGCGCGATATCGCCTATCTGCCGCAGACCGCGGACATCGACCGCAGCTTTCCGATTTCGGTCTACGATTTCGTCGGCACCGGTCTGTGGCGCCGCAGAGGGATTTTCGGCGGCCTTGGCAAGGCGGAGCAGGCACGGATCACCGAGGCGCTGGCTGCGGTCGGTTTGAGCGGATTTGAAAATCGCCCGATCGGGACGCTGTCCGGCGGACAGATGCAGCGCATGCTGTTTGCCCGCGTGCTGCTGCAGGATGCCCGCATGATCGTGCTGGACGAACCCTTCAACGCCATCGATGCAAAGACGTCCGCCGATCTGGTTGCGCTGGTGCAGCGCTGGCACGCCGAGAAGCGCACGGTGCTCGCCGCATTGCACGACATGGATCTGGTGCGTGCGAATTTCCCCGAGACCTTGTTGCTCGCGCGCTCAAAAGTGGCGTGGGGCAAAACATCGGAAGTGCTGACACAGGAAAACCTGCTGGCGGCACGCCACATGTGCGAAGCCTTTGACGACAGTGCTGCGCCGTGCGTCGACACGTCATCGCAAGCAGCGTGAAACGATCATGATCTACGACGCGCTGATCGCGCCTTTCATCGAATTCGAGTTCATGCGCCGCGCGCTGGCCGGCGTGGTTGCATTGTCGCTCGGCGGTGCGCCGATCGGCGTGTTCCTCATGCTGCGCCGGATGAGCCTTGTGGGCGACGCCATGGCGCATGCCATCCTGCCGGGTGCCGCGATCGGCTTTCTGCTGTCCGGCCTGAACCTGTTTGCGATGACGTTCGGCGGACTTGTTGCGGGTTTTACGGTGGCGTTGCTGTCGGGGTTGGTCGCGCGCAGCACCGAGCTGAAAGAAGATGCCTCGCTGGCGGCGTTCTATCTAGTGTCACTGGCGCTCGGCGTCACCATCGTTTCGGTCAAGGGCACGAATATTGATCTGCTGCATGTGCTGTTCGGCAATATTCTGGCGATGGACGACCAGACCCTGCTGGTGATTGCGTTCAATGCCACCATCACGCTGCTTGTGCTGGCGGTGATCTATCGCCCGCTGGTGATCGAGTGCGTCGATCCGGTATTTTTGCGCACGGTGAGCCGCGCCGGCGCACCCGCGCATCTCGCCTTCCTGGCGTTGGTCGTTATCAATCTGGTCAACGGCTTTCATGCGCTCGGCACGCTGCTGGCGGTGGGGTTGATGATCCTGCCCGCGGGCATTGCGCGATTCTGGTCGCGCGATATCACCGGCATGATCGGCATCGCGGTGGCGAGCGCCGCGCTGTCGGGCTTTGCGGGATTGCTGCTGTCGTTCCACACCAAGGTCCCTTCGGGACCTGCGATTATTCTGGTCTGCGCGGCGCTGTATGTGATCTCTGTCCTGTTCGGGAGCGTCAGCGGCCTCGTCCGGCAGCTCTTCCCCGGCCGCCATCTCGAAGCGTGAGGAGAAGCTGTGCTTCGATTCTTATCCATCATCGTTGTTGCAGTGGCTGCGCTTGCAAGTCACGCCTCCGCACAGTCAGTTGATCCCGGACGCCTCAACGTTGTCGCGACATTCTCGATTCTTGGCGATTTCGCGAAGAATGTCGGTGGTGACCGGGTCAATGTGATAACACTGGTTGGACCCAACAGCGACACCCATGTCTACACGCCGACGCCTTCGGACGCGAAAAAGATCACCGATGCAAGGCTTGTGATCATCAACGGTCTCGGCCTTGAGGGCTGGCTGCAGCGTCTGGTCAAGTCATCCGGCAGCAAGGCGGTGACGGTGGTCGCCACCAAGGGCATTGCCGCGCGCAAGATCGAGGACGGCCACGACCATGGTCCCACGGATGCCGATCCACATGCCTGGCAATCGGTGGTCAATGCGAAAATCTATGTCGCCAACATCCGCGATGCGCTGATGGCGGCGGACCCGGCGGGTGCGGATGCCTACAAGGCCAATGCGAGTGCCTACCTCGGCAAGCTCGACGCGCTGGATCGCGACGTCCGGGAGGCGGTGGCGAAAATTCCGCCCGAGCGCCGCAGTGTGATCTCGACCCACGATGCCTTCGGCTATTTTGCCGCCGCCTATGGGATCAAATTTATCGCCCCGCAGGGCGTCTCGACCGAGTCCGAGCCCAGCGCCCGCGACATTGCAGCCATCATTTCCCAGATCAAAAGACAGAAAATTCCGGCTGTTTTTCTGGAAAATGTCAGCGATCCGCGCCTGATCCGGCGGATCGCCGCCGAGACCGGGGCGAATATCGGTGGAACGCTGTATTCGGACAGTCTGACCGACGAAAAGGGCCCGGCCCCCACTTACATTGATATGGTCCGGCACAATATAAAGGCCCTGACCAGCGCGCTGTCGAGCTAGGGCAGGGGCCACCCCGCCGCCGGGCGCGTTTTGATTGCCTGGAGATTTCATGTCTGAAGCCGCTGCCAACAAAATTCCCGTGACCGTTCTGACCGGCTACCTCGGTGCCGGAAAGACCACGCTGCTCAATCGCATCCTGTCCGAGAACCACGGCAAGAAGTACGCCGTAATCGTCAATGAGTTCGGCGAGATCGGCATCGACAACGACTTGATCGTCGGTGCGGACGAGGAAGTGTTCGAAATGAACAACGGCTGCGTCTGCTGCACCGTGCGCGGCGACCT
Source organism: Afipia sp. OHSU_II-C1 (assembly GCF_000497575.1). Classification (GTDB taxonomy): domain Bacteria; phylum Pseudomonadota; class Alphaproteobacteria; order Rhizobiales; family Xanthobacteraceae; genus Afipia. Next base: position 245,311 of record NZ_APJI01000006.1, on the reverse strand, counting down.
CGTGCGCATCATCGACGGCCTGATGAAGCGAAAGGGCAAGTTCGACGCCATCATTCTGGAGACCACGGGTCTCGCCGACCCCGCTCCGGTGGCGCAGACTTTCTTCGTCGACGAAGATGTGCGCGAGAAGACCGCGCTCGATGCGGTGGTGACGGTGGCCGACGCCAAGTGGCTGAGCGATCGCCTCAAGGATGCACCGGAAGCCAAGAACCAGATCGCCTTCGCCGACGTCATCGTGCTGAACAAGACCGATCTCGTCACCAAGCCGGAACTGGCCGAGGTCGAGGCGCGTATCCGTGCGATCAATCCCTATGCGACGCTGCACCGGACCGAGCGCGCACAGGTGAAGCTGTCGGATGTGCTGGAGCGCGGCGCATTCGATCTCGACCGCATTCTCGAAATCGAGCCGGAATTCCTTGACGATGGCGGTCATGACCATGACCACGATCATCACCATCATGATCATGATGGCCACGACCATCATCACGACCATGGTCATTCCCACGGCGGCATGAAGCACTATCATGACGAGGACATGCAGTCGCTGTCGCTGCGGACCGACAAGCCGATCGACCCGACCAAGTTCATGCCGTGGCTGCAGGAGCTGGTCGCCAAGGACGGGGAGAAGATCCTGCGTTCGAAGGGCATCCTTTCGTTCAAGGGCGACGACGACCGTTACGTCTTCCAGGGCGTTCACATGATGCTGGAGGGCGACCATCAGCGTAAATGGCGCAATGACGAGAAGCGCGAGAGCCGCCTGGTGTTCATCGGCCGCGAACTTCCCGAACAGGCGATCCGTGAAGGTTTTGAGAAGACCATCGCGTGATGAAGGACTTCAATCCGGCTCCGGAGACGGCCTCTATCGTTTCCGTCACTGATCGCGTCACCAGCGTGAAGCTCGACGCGCCTGCGACCGCTGTGCATTTTCTCGGCGACGTTGCGGCGTTTGTCGGCGCGGAAGAGAGCGTCACCTTCGCGGGCAGCGACGGCGAGGCAAGGCCGGTCGCAGTGCATGGCGGCGGCATCCTGTGCTCCGCATCCGACGGCAAGCGCGTTGTCATGGGTGGCGACGACGGCAAGCTGGTGTCTGTCGATGCCAAGTCGAATGTCGAAACCCTGGCGACAGACGCCAAGCGCCGCTGGATTGACAATGTCGCGTTGCATTCCGACGGCGCCGTTGCGTGGTCGGCGGGCAAGACGGCCTATGTCAAAGCTCCAACGGGCGAGGCGAAATCGCTCGACGTGCCGTCCACGGTGGGAGGTCTGGCCTTCGCGCCGAAAGGCGTGCGGCTCGCGGTGGCGCATTACAATGGTGTGACGCTGTGGTTTCCCAATATGGGCGCGAAGCCAGAGTTTCTGGAGTGGAAAGGCTCGCATCTCGGCGTCACCTTCAGCGCCGATAACCGCTTCCTCGTCACATCGATGCATGAAGCGGCGCTGCACGGCTGGCGGCTGGCCGATTCACGGCACATGCGGATGACCGGATACCCGGCGCGGGTGCGCTCGATGTCATGGAGCGCGGGCGGGAAATTCCTTGCCACCTCCGGCTCGGACAGCGTGATCCTGTGGCCGTTTGCGAGCAAGGACGGACCGATGGGCAAGGAGCCGGGAATGCTTGCGCCGTTGCACGCCAAGGCGACGGTGGTCGCTTGCCATCCCAAGGACGATATTTTCGCGGTCGGCTACAGCGACGGCACCATCCTGATGGTGCGCATCGAGGACGGCGCGGAAATCCTGGTCCGCAGGAACGCGGGGGAGCCGGTAGCCGCGCTGGCATGGAATGCGAAGGGATCGCTGCTTGCTTTCGCGACAGAGGACGGCGACGCTGGACTGCTTACCCTCTAATGGGTAAGCAGTCGTCATGCGCTTCCTGACGACATTTCAGTTTTATGATTTTCTCGACACGCTCGTCAGTCTGGCGGCTGCGTTCGTGCTCGGCACCCTGATCGGCACCGAGCGCCAGTATCGCCTGCGCACAGCGGGACTGCGCACCAATGTGCTGGTCGCGGTGAGCGCGGCGGCTTTCGTCGATCTCGCCATGCAACTCGCCGATGCCGACGGGGCCGTGCGCGTAATCGCCTATGTGGTGTCGGGCATCGGCTTTCTCGGCGCCGGTGTCATCATGAAGGAAGGCATGAATGTCCGCGGCCTGAATACGGCGGCGACATTGTGGGGATCTGCGGCGGTTGGATGCTGCGCGGGCGCTGACATGCTGGCGCAGGCGGTCACCCTGACGGCATTTGTTCTCGCTGGCAACACGCTGCTGCGGCCGCTGGTCAACGCCATCAACCGAAGCCCGCTGGACGAGCGCGCGTCGGAAGCCACCTACGAAATCAGGCTCACGGTCGATACCGCATCGATGGATGCCGTGCGCGATCTTCTGGTCGAGAAGCTGGAAGCGGCGAAGTATCCGGTCAGCGACGTCAATGTCATCGAACGTGCGGAAGATGTCGTGGAGATCGTGGCTACGCTGGTGAGCACGGCAGTCGACGCGAAAGAGCTCGACGCCGTCACGGCTGATCTTGCGCGCAGGCCGGGTGTCCGCCATGCGACATGGGACGTCAGCACCAAGGACTGACCCGCGCGGTTTGGTCCCGGCCGGTTCCGCATTTTCCTTCACAATTCATTGAGCGCAACAACGCGCGTTCAGGCATTTGTCGGAACCATCGCTTCGAGCATCCGTTGGCTCCTTTGGAAGGACTATCAATGGGTGCGGAGATGACTCCGAACGAAAAGCGAACCAATCGAACCGATCTCATTCTGTCAGCGGTCTTGATTGCGGGCGGCCTGACACTGTCCGGAATTTCGCTGATGCAACTGGCATCGCGGGGCGAGATTCATTTTGCGCAAACCACTCAGCCGCCGGACACACAGCCTTCAGTACCGGCCGGAAAGAGTGATGGACCGGCAGAATCGAAACCCGGCGGCACGAGACCTACGACCCCCGCGCCGGAGCCGGCACGGCCTGATGCCGACGCTCAGAAGGCGGGCGCAAAGCCTGCGTTGCCGCCTGCGCCGGCAGAGAAGACCGGCGAGCCGATCAGGAACTAGCGCCCATCGAAAACAAAAAGGCCGGACATTTGCCCGGCCTTTCTGTGTGATGGGATGCTGACGTGATCAGCGCACCAGAACATTCTTGAACTGCCAGGGATCGCTGGTGTCGATGTCTTCCGGAAAGAGACCCGGCCGATCCGTCAGCGGCGTCCAGTCGGTGTAGTAGCCCTTCACCGGCCCCAGATATGGCGTCTGGATTTCCAGCAGGCGATCGAAATCCATCTCGTCGGCTTCGACGATGCCTTCGTTCGGATTTTCAAGCGCCCACACCATGCCGCCGAGCACGGCGGACGTCACCTGCAGACCGGTGGCGTTCTGATAGGGCGCGAGTTTCCGCGTCTCCTCGATGGAGAGCTGCGAGCCGTACCAATAGGCATTGTTGTCGTGGCCGAACAGCAGCACGCCTAGCTCGTCGATGCCATCGACGATCTCGTTTTCATCGAGGATGTGATGCTTCTCCTGCATCTTCGCCGCACGTCCGAACATTTCGTGCAGCGAGAGCACCGCGTCATCCGCGGGGTGATAGGCATAGTGGCAGGTCGGCCGATACACAACCGTGCCCGATGCGTCGCGCACCGTGAAATAGTCGGAGATCGAGATCGACTCGTTGTGGGTGACGAGGAAGCCGTATTGCGCGCCGCGGGTCGGGCACCATGTGCGCACGCGCGTGTTGGCACCGGGCTGCATCAGATAGATCGCCGCGCCGCATCCGGCTTCGTGGGTGTGTGCGTTTTCAGGCATCCACTTTTCATGGGTGCCCCAGCCGAGTTCGGAAGGCTGCACGCCTTCCGACAGGAAGCCTTCCACCGACCATGTGTTGACGAACACATCCGGCTCCTTCGGCTTCTTCGAGCGCTGGGTGTCGCGTTCGGCGATGTGGATGCCCTTGATGCCGGCCTGGCGCATCAGGTCCGCCCATTCGGCCTTGGTCTTCGGGCGTGGTGCATTAAGCTTAAGGTCGGAGGCGACATTCAGCAGCGCCTGCTTGACGAAGAACGAGACCATGCCGGGATTGGCGCCGCAGCAGGATACGGCCGTAGTCGATCCGGGAGGGCGCGCGCGTTTGGCGGCCAGCGTGTTCTCGCGCAGGGCATAGTTCGAGCGCGCTTCCGGTCCCTTCGATGCATCGAAATAGAAACCGAGCCACGGCTCGTTGACCGTATCGATATAGAGCGCGCCGAGTTCGTTGCAGAGCTCCATGATGTCGGTAGAGCCGGTATCGACCGAGAGGTTGACGCAGAAACCCTGCCCGCCGCCCTCGGTGAGCAGCGGCGTCAGCAGTTCGCGGTAATTGTCTTTGGTCACGCCCTGCTGGATGAAGCGCACATTGTGCTTTTCGCAATGGGCCTTGCGGCCCTCGTCCTTGGGATCGATCACCGTGATGCGCGACTTGTCGTAGTCGAGATGCCGCTCGATCATCGGCAGCGTGCCTTTGCCGATCGAGCCGAAGCCGATCATGACGATCGGGCCGGTGATACGTGCGTAGACGGGAAATTTGCTCAAAATCAGAACTCCGGATAGGCGGGGACGTGCTGCAGCAGCGAAGAACTACGGCAACTTGGGGGTGACGGCAACGGTGCTTTGCCGCCGGGTTTTCATAAAGGTGTCTTGTGACGCCGTGTTATCGGGGCTGCTGAACCTTGAGCACGGTCAGGGAGCGCCAGCGGCCGCCGGGTGTCTGGAACTCGATGGTCTGTCCCACCGAAAGGCCGATGAGGGCCGCGCCGATCGGGGTCAGGATCGAGATTTTCCCCGCGTCCACATCCGCCGACTCGGGATAAACCAGCGTTACCTCGCGTTCCTGCATGCTGATGTCATCACGGAAGGTCACGTCCGAATCCATGGTGACAAGACCGGGCAGCAACCGGGTGTCCGGCAGAATCTCGGCGCGTTCGATCTCCCGCGCCAGGAAGTCGGTGGTCTGCGGATATTTTTCCGAGGCGGCCTCCGCGATGTTGCGGAGCCGGTCGGCGTCGCACATGCGCAGGGAAATGGGAGGCAGCGCGGGCTGCAAGTGGCTGGCCATGATGTTCTCCTTCAAGCTGCTGTTGGACCGGGCCGGTCGGGATCGTTGCCGTTGTGGCGCGCTGCGAATTTCATGGCGCGGTGGTGTTGCAGCGAAACGACGCCGGCTGGTGGGTCGAGATTTTCGACTGTGACGACGTGGCGAACGCCGTCGATTCCCACGTAAGGCATGCTCGATCCGGCGTGCAGACCGATCAGCGCTGCGCCGACGGGCGACAGCACCGAGACATGGAGGTGGCTGCTGCGGAATTTCGCGGGCAGAACGAGCATGCGGCTGTCCAGCGGCATTCCTTCGTCGGCGCGAAACGTCACCCAGTCGTCGAGACGCACGCAACGCAACGGCGCCGCTGCGTCGTGGACGTCCGCGCGGTTCAGTTCCGAAACCAGAAAGCCGCTCACCGGATGGCGCTCTTCGAGCGCCCGCACGGCGATCTGCCTCAGAATATGGAAGTCCTCCGACGCAATACTGATCGGAGGAATCGGTGCCGACATCATGATGTGCCTCACAATGAAATCGCGCGGCACGGATGTGCCGAGCGATGCCCGTGATTCAATTTTACGAATAGGGGGAGATACGAACGATAAACGACCCGGGACGGCGCTGACGCGCGTCCGCCCGGGTCACCTTCGGATTTGAAGGCGACCTGCGTGAAGCAGCAATCGGTTGTTACACACGTTCGACATGATGGTCTTAAGCTATGGCCTGCGGCAGGAAAGTCAACGCATCAGCTGCGACATGTTGGCTCGCTTGCAGGCCAACATGTCGGGCACTGGTCTGGATGTCAGCTCCGGCGCTTCGCCGTGACTTCGATCTCGACTTTCATCTCCGGCTTATAAAGGGCGGAGACGGCGACGATCGTTGCTGCGGGGCGGATATCGCCGAGCGTCTCGCCGCACACGGCGAATACTGCATCGAAGTCCTTGGCGTCGGTGACGTAGTAAGTCGCGCGCACGAGGTCGGCCATCTCGAAGCCGCCTTCCTTCAATGCGATGCCGATGGTCTTGAAGCAGTTGCGGGTCTGCTCGGCCACGTCTTCCGGCAGGGCTTTCGTGACGGGATCGTAGCCGGTGGTGCCGGCGACGAAGCAAAGGTCACCATCGACAACGGCGCGGCTGTAACCGGCAATCTTTTCGAACGGCGATCCGGATGAAATCAGGTGGCGGGACATCAGTCTCTTCCTTGTGACAACGAATTGCGGGGCTTGTTTTCAGACCCCGCAATGCCGGGTCTTGGCGTTCAAATCAAGCGGCCTGGATGAGAAGCTTTCGAGCCTTGGCGCCTGCGCGGACCGCCGCACGGCGCAACTTGTCGCCGGTCGCCACGATCATGCCGAAGGCCTCGTCCAGGGCGCCGGGGCGCAGCTCAACTGCCAGAAGCCGCTCGCGCTCAAACGGGCCGGGCAGCGCCAGCTCGCCGGTCTTGGCCGCCGAGAAGCCGAAGCGCGCGTAGTAGCCAGCGTCCCCGCGCAGGATCACAGCGCCATGGCCGCGGGCCTTCGCCGCTGCCAGCGCGTGATTCATCAGCGCCGCGCCGACGCCGAGCGAACGGCACGAGGCTTCGACGGCCAGCGGGCCGAGCACCAGCGCGGGGATGGCCCCCGCGCTGACGTGCCACAACCGCACGGTGCCGACCACGCGGCCCTGATGCACAGCCGAGAAGGCGAGGCCTTCGGCGGGCATGCGTCCGTCGCGCAGGCGCTGGCAGGTGCGCGCATGACGGCCTTCGCCGAAGCTCGCATCCAGCAGCGCTTCACGCGCGGCGACGTCCGAGGCTCGTTCCGCACGGATCGCGAACGGAGCGGTCTCAAAGGTGAGGGCGGTGGTCTTTTTCCAAACAGCAGTCATGGCACGTCAGTCCCCACTCCAGCGGCAAGGCGACCGCGGAGCGTTGTCAGCAAATAGCGATGTGACGGGATGGGAGCCGGCGGACCGGCTCCCGGTTATTTCAGGCCTCAGATGAGGTAGTTCAGATGTGCCGATCGACGCGATCAGATGTGGTAGGTTTTCAGCGGCGGGATGCCGTTGAAAGCCACCGCCGAATACGTCGACGTATACGCACCGGTGCCTTCGATCAGCAGCTTGTCGCCGATCTCGAGCGTGACGGGCAGCGGGTACGGCACCTTCTCGTACAGCACATCTGCGGAGTCGCAGGTCGGGCCGGCGAGAATGCACGGAGCCATGTCCGCGCCGTCGTGCGGCGTGCGGATCTGGTAGCGGATCGACTCGTCCATCGTCTCGGCGAGGCCGCCGAACTTGCCGATGTCGAGGTAGACCCAGCGGTTCTCATCGTCGTCGCTCTTCTTCGAGATCAGAACGACTTCGGTCTCGATGATGCCCGCATTGCCGACCATGCCGCGGCCCGGCTCGATGATGGTCTCCGGGATCTGGTTGCCGAAGTGCTTGCGAAGCGCGCGGAAGATCGACCGGCCGTACTGCACGACCGGAGGAACGTCCTTGAGGTACTTCGTCGGGAATCCGCCGCCCATGTTGACCAGGGACAGGTTGATTCCACGCTCGGCACAGTCACGGAACACCGTCGAAGCCATCGCCAGTGCGCGATCCCACGCCTTCACCTTGCGCTGCTGCGAACCGACGTGGAACGAAATGCCCACCGGCTCGAGGCCCAGCTTCTTGGCGAGGTCGAGGACGTCGACAGCCATCTCCGGGTCGCAGCCGAACTTCCGCGACAGCGGCCACTCGGCGCCGGCGCAGTCGTACAGGATGCGGCAGAAGACCTTCGCGCCGGGAGCGGCACGGGAGATCTTCTCGACTTCGGCGGCGCAGTCCACCGCGAACAGGCGGATGCCGAGCGCGTAGGCGCGCGCGATATCACGCTCCTTCTTGATCGTGTTGCCGAAGGAGATGCGGTCCGGGGTCGCACCGGCAGCCAGCGCCATTTCGATCTCCGCAACGGTTGCGGTGTCGAAGCACGAGCCGAGCGACGCCAGCAGCGACAGCACTTCCGGCGCCGGGTTCGCCTTGACGGCATAGAACACGCGCGAGTCAGGCAGCGCCTTCGCGAAGGTCTGGTAGTTGTCGCGCACGACTTCGAGGTCAACGACGAGGCATGGCTCGGTGTCGAGGCCCTCGCTGCGGCGGTTGCGCAGGAATTCCTGGATACGGTCGGTCATAGCACCCTCCCAAACGCCCAGCGACGGGACGTCCAAAAATGATGTCGGATGAGCGATAGACCTGTGCCGCACTGTGGAGACGCGACAGAGCCTAAAACTCAAACCAAACTGTGCTGCCGTGGATTGGTTGGGATTTTCCCGCCCGCACACCTGGCAATGAAGGACAAGCCTTTTCAGTAGCCCGCGCCGGCGGTGGAATGCCGGTAGAGACCAAAAAAGCCCGATCCGTCGTTGCTTTAAGTCGCGTCCCCCGTTGAGAGCGGGGTGCGCCGGTTCGCCTCCGGCTGCCAGTCACGGTTGCAAGGAGAGAAGTCACCTTCAACGGCATCCCTTGAGAGAGATGCTGGCCTCTTGAGTCTCACGACTGAAGCGACCCTCGGTTCTTCGTCCCCTTGGCGGCTGTCCGGCCTCTTGTCCGGATACCTACCGACTGACACACGACCACAGGCACGTGCGAAATTGGGCAAGGGTGGAAATATGAGTTTTGAGTCTGGTTCGCAAGTATTTTCTACGCCACGGGATAACTTTCCCGATAGCGTGATCGAAATGTCGCGCGTGAGTTAACGATCTGAGAGAAAGATGAATGTGCGTTAATTTTTCGGCGTGTGAAAAGCGCCTGCGGCGCAGCCGGAATCTCAGATCTTCCGGGTAAACGGCTCGACGCGCTGCGCGCCGCGCACAAACGCGATCATGATGACGACGCCGATCAGGAAGAGCACGATCTGGACGATGTGAGCGGCGGTGTCGCTGAGGCCGAACAGGATCGCGAGCGCCCAGCCTCCGGCGAACGCCGCGCCGAACACCTCGGCGCCGATCAGGATCGCTGCGCTGATGACGGTGATGACGCTGGGCCACGCGATTTCGCGGGCGTTGGCTTCGAGCTTCTTGGCGTTCATGACTTTGTGATCCCGTTTCGGGCCGCAATCTCTGCGAAATCGCGGTCCCGATCAAGGGTTAGGGCGCAAAAAAGCCCCACCGGATGGTATAGAGGGTGCCTTGGAAATTGCTGGAAATAAGGCCTTACCATGTCAGAAGCGTCCGCAACGGCTGCCGTCCCCAACACCAACCCGCTGCTGACAGCCTGGCAGACACCGTTCGAGACGCCTCCCTTCGCCGACATCCGTCCTGAGCATTTCCTGCCGGCCTTCGACCAGGCCTTTGCGGCTCACTCCGCCGAGATCGAGGCGATCAAGGCGAACCCGGCCGAGCCGACCTTCGAGAACACCGTCACGGCGCTGGAGCGGGCCGGCAAGCTGCTCTCCCGGGTGTCGGCGGTGTTCTATGATCTTGTCGGCGCACACTCCAATCCCGAGCTTCTCAAGATCGAATCCGAAGTGGCGCTGAAGCAGGCGCGGCACTGGAATCCGATCTCCATGGATGCCGCACTGTTTGGTCGCATCTCGAAGCTGCGTGACAAGGCGGCTTCGCTCAATCTCACGGGCGAGCAGGCGCGGCTGCTGGAGCGGACCTGGACCAGCTTCCATCGCTCCGGCGCCGGGCTCAGCGAGGCCGCCAAGGCCCGGACCGCGGAGATCAACGAGCGGCTGGCGCATCTGGCGACATCGTTCAGCCATCATCTGCTCGGCGACGAGCAGGACTGGACCATGGAGCTTGGCGAGGGCGATCTGGCGGGCCTGCCGGCCAGCTTCGTCGCATCTGCCAAGGCCGCGGCAGAAGAGCGCGGCATGCCTGGCAAGATGGTGGTGACGCTGTCGCGGTCGTCGGTCGAGCCGTTCCTGAAGGACTCCCGCCGCCGCGACCTGCGCGAGAAGGTGTTCAAGGCCTTCACTGCCCGCGGCGATAACGGCAACGACAACGACAACAGCGCCACCATCCTCGAGGTTTTGAAGCTGCGCGAGGAGCGGGCGAAAATCCTCGGCTATCCGAGCTTCGCCGCCTACCGCCTGGAAGATTCCATGGCCAAGACTCCGGAGGCTGTACGTGGCCTCTTGGAGCGGGTCTGGAAGCCGGCCCGCGCCCGCGCCATGGCCGACCGCGACGCCCTGCAGGCGCTGATCGCAGAGGAGGGCGGCAACTTCAGGCTCGCTGCCTGGGACTGGCGCTACTACGCCGAGAAGCTGCGCCAGCGCCGGGCCAATTTCGATGATGCGGCAGTCAAGCCCTACCTGACGCTCGACAACATGATCGACGCCGCCTTCGACGTCGCGACCCGGCTGTTCGGGGTGACCTTCAGCGAGCGCAAGGACGTCCCTGTCTGGCATCCGGATGTGCGGGTCTGGGAGGTCAAGGACGCCAAGGGCAACAACAAGGCGCTGTTCTATGGCGATTACTTCGCGCGTCCCTCGAAGCGCTCCGGCGCCTGGATGACGTCGCTGCGCGACCAGCAGAAGCTCGACGGCGATGTCGCGCCGCTAATCATCAATGTCTGCAACTTCTCGAAGGGCACGGACGGCCAGCCCTCGCTGTTGTCGCCGGACGATGCCCGCACATTGTTCCACGAGTTCGGCCATGGCCTGCACGGCATGCTGTCGAACGTGATGTATCCGTCGCTGTCGGGCACCAGCGTGTTCACGGACTTCGTCGAACTGCCGTCGCAGCTTTACGAGCACTGGCAGGAGCGGCCGGAGGTGCTGCAAAAGTTCGCGCGGCATTACCAGACCGGCGAGCCGCTGCCGGAGGATCTGCTCAAGCGCTTCATTGCCGCGCGCAAGTTCAACCAGGGCTTCGCCACGGTGGAATTCGTCTCGTCGGCCCTGATCGATCTCGAATTCCATACCCAGCCGGCGGCTTCGATCACTGACGTGCACGCCTTCGAGAAGCAGCAGTTGGAGAAGATCGGCATGCCTGCTGAGATCGCATTGCGCCACCGGCCGCAGCAGTTCGGGCATATCTTCTCCGGCGATCATTATGCGTCGGGCTACTACAGCTACATGTGGTCGGAGGTGATGGATGCGGATGCGTTCGGCGCCTTCGAGGAAGCGCACGACATCTTCGATCCGGCGGTGGCGAAGCGCCTGCATGACGACATTTATTCGTCGGGCGGATCGCGCGATCCGGAGGACGCCTACATTGCCTTCCGCGGGCGCAAACCCGAACCCGACGCGCTGCTGCGCCGCCGCGGCCTGCTCAGCGAACCCGAAGCCGCATAGGACGGATCAAGATGCGCCGCCTCATTCAGTGCCTTGTCGTTGTGGCCATGCTGGCAGTCGCTGCCGGTGCGGCGCAGGCGCATCCGCATGTCTGGATCGTAGCCAAGAGCGAGTTGATCTACGCCCCCGACGGATCGATCACCGGCATTCGTCACGCCTGGACCTTCGACGACATGTTCTCGACCTATGCCTTGCAGGGCATCGAGAGCAAGACCAAGGGCGTTTACACCCGCGACGAGCTGAAACCGCTGGCGCAGACCAATGTGGAGTCGCTGAAGGAATACGCCTTCTTCACCTTCGCCAAGGCAGGCGGCGCAGGCAGCCAGAAGAAGGAAAAATTCAACGATCCGATCGACTACTATCTCGAATACAAGGACTCAGCGCTGACGCTGCACTTCACGCTGCCGTTCAAGGCGCCGGTCAAGACCCCGGCACTGGCGCTCGAGGTGTTCGATCCGTCCTACTTCATCGATTTTCAGTTGAACGAGAAAGATCCGGTGACACTGGTCGGCGCACCTGCGACCTGCAAGCTGACGGTCCAGCGTCCGACCGACGGCAGCGCGCAGGCGCAGACGATGAACGAGCAGAGCTTTCTGAACGGCGATAACTCAAACTATGGCGCGATGTTCGCGAACAAGATCACGGTGGATTGCCCTTGATGGATATCTCTCGTCCCATGCTGAAGCGGATCGCGATGGCCGGTGTTGTGACGCTGGCTCTCGCGGGTCTGGTTGATGTCCTGCTGCATGCGGCGTGGGCGCAAAATCCCTTCGGCGCTCCGAAGGGAGCCGTTGCCGAGCCGCAGGTCGGCGGCATCATCGGATGGCTGCTCGCCAAGCAATCCGAATTCTATCTCCAGATGTCGAGGACCATTCGTGCCGCCAAGACCGATGGCAGCGCGGTATGGGCGCTGCTTGGCATTTCCTTCGCCTACGGTGTCTTTCACGCGGCCGGTCCGGGACACGGCAAGGCCGTGATCTCGTCCTACCTCGTCGCCAACGAGGAGACAGCCAAGCGTGGCATCGCGCTGTCGTTCGCCTCGGCGCTGATGCAGGCGCTGGTGGCCATCGCGATCGTCGGCATCGGCGCGCTGCTGCTCAACGCGACCGCGCAGACCATGTGCGGTGCCGAGCGCGTGATTGAAATTGCCAGCTATGGTCTGATCGCGGCTTTCGGTGCGCGATTGGTATGGAGCAAGGGCGGCGGATTTTTTCGTGCCATGCGGTCATGGCGTGGTGCGCGGTCGCCGCTCGTTCCTGCGATGGCGCATGCGCACGGTCACGATCATGCCCATCACGATCATGGGCATTCTCACGATACGCATGAGCGAGTTGCCCACGACCACGCACATGCCCACCACCATGATCACAACCATCCGGATCATGTTCACGATGAGCACTGCGGTCATTCCCATGGCCCGGAGCCGAGTGCGCTCGCCGGTCCCGGCGGCTGGTCGCGCGGATTGAGCGCCATCCTGACGGTCGGCATCCGGCCGTGCTCCGGCGCAATTCTGGTGCTGGTGTTTGCGTTGGCGCAGGGCCTGTTCTGGGCGGGCGTGGCGGCAACGCTGCTGATGGGGCTCGGCACCGCGATCACCGTCTCGGCCATTGCGATCATCGCGGTGTCGGCCAAGGGTCTCGCCAGCCGCATGGCCGCGGGCCGCGATGGCGGCGGCGCGATCCTGCTGCGCGGAATCGAGTTTGGCGCCGCGGCCTTGGTGCTGCTGTTCGGCACCGGCCTGCTGCTGGGATACATTGCCGCGGAACGGGTCACCTGTTTCTGATACCGGTCGCCTTGACAACATTTCTGCAACGCGCGATGCCAGACCCGTCATGACAGCCGTCATTCCCCTCGATGCACATCGGCCCGCCGCGCAACCGGCGCTGTCACGCGTCGGCGTGCTGCTGGTCAATCTCGGAACACCTGACACAGCCGATGCGAAGGGTGTCCGCGTTTATCTGCGCGAGTTCCTGTCCGATCCGCGCGTGATCGAGAACAACGGATTGATCTGGCAAATCATTCTCAACGGCATCGTGTTGCAGATTCGTCCGGCCAAGAAGGCCAAGGATTATCTGAAGATCTGGAACACCGAAAAAAACGAGTCCCCGCTCAAGACCATTACGCGCGCCCAAGCCGAGAAGCTGGCCGCGTCGATCGCTGATCAGAAGCATGTCGTTGTCGACTGGGGCATGCGCTACGGCAATCCATCGATCAAGTCGCGGATCGATGCGCTGATGGCGCTGGGCTGTGACCGGATTCTGGTGATGCCGCTGTATCCGCAATATTCTGCGTCGACGTCGGCGACGGTGGTGGACAAGGTTGCCGCCGCACTCAAGGACATGCGTGCTCAGCCGACGGTGCGGTTCACGCCGCCATATTATGACGACCCGGGTTACATCGATGCCCTTGCGGTCTCGATCGAGCGTCATCTGGCGACGTTATCTTACAAGCCTGAGACCATCGTGGCGTCGTTCCACGGCATGCCACAGTCGTACATCGACAAGGGCGACCCCTATCAGGCGCAGTGCGTTGCGACGGTGAATGCGCTGCGCACGCGTATGGGTCTCGACGAGAGGAGTCTAATGCTCACCTTCCAGTCGCGGTTCGGTTATGAGAAATGGCTGCAGCCCTATACCGCCCAGACTGTCGAGCAGCTTGCGAAGGATGGTGTGCGGCGGATTGCCGTTGTAACGCCGGGCTTCGCGGCCGATTGCATTGAAACGCTTGAAGAGATCGTGATGGAAAATGCCGAAATCTTCCGCCATGCCGGCGGCGAGGAATTCTCGGCCATTCCGTGCCTCAACGACAGCGACGAGGGCATGGATGTGATCTGCCAGATCGTGCTGCGCGAGCTGCAAGGCTGGATCTAAGAGGCTGGATCCGAGCGGCCGCGATTTAATCGCCCGGCCCGCCCTTTTCAAGGCGCGACTTGTCCTCTCTTTCGAACCGTATCCCCGCTTAAATCGACCAAGCGACGGAGCGGCTGTCGCGTGCCCGTGCTAGGCTGCCCGCATCTCAGGTCTTGCGCTTCAGGTCTATTTTTGCAGGGAGTTTTAAATGTCCGGTTTCGATATTTTTGCGATCGCGTTCGTTCTGCTGGTGATCTTCACGCTGTTTGCCGGCGTGAAAACGGTGTCGCAGGGCTACGACTGGACCATCGAACGGTTCGGCAAATACACCCGCACGCTGGGTCCGGGCCTCAACATCATCATTCCCTACTTCGACCGCGTCGGGCGCAAGGTAAACATGATGGAGCAGGTGATCGAGATTCCGCAGCAGGAGGTCATCACCAAGGACAATGCCACCGTCACGGTGGATGGCGTCACCTTCTATCAGGTGTTTGATGCCGCCAAGGCGAGCTACGAGGTATCCAATCTCAATCAGGCCATCGTGACGCTGACCATGACCAACATCCGCTCGGTGATGGGTTCAATGGATCTCGATCAGGTGCTGTCGCACCGCGATGAAATCAACGAGCGGCTGCTGCGCGTGGTCGATGCCGCCGTTTCGCCGTGGGGCGTCAAGGTCAACCGCATCGAGATCAAGGACATTGTACCGCCGCACGATCTGGTTGAGGCGATGGGCCGGCAAATGAAGGCCGAGCGCGTCAAGCGCGCCGACATTCTTCAGGCTGAGGGTCAGCGCCAGTCCGAAATCCTGCGCGCGGAAGGTGCCAAGCAGTCGCAGATTCTTCAGGCCGAAGGCCGCCGAGAGGCTGCATTCCGTGATGCCGAGGCCCGCGAACGCGCGGCGGAAGCCGAAGCGAAAGCAACGGAGATGGTCAGCAATGCCATCGCCAGCGGCGATGTCGCTTCGCTCAACTATTTCATCGCGGACAAATACATCAAGGCGTTCGGTCAGCTCGCGGAGTCGCCGAACCAGAAGATCATCATGCTGCCGATCGAAGCGACCGGCATGCTCGGGTCGCTTGCTGGCATCGGAGAGATCGCAAAGGCGACCTTCGGCGAAAGTGCAGCGTCAGCCACCGCGGCGGCCCGCCGCCCGCCGACAGTGCCGAACACCAATCCGAAGGCCTGATCGATATGGTCGAGCTTCTGTCGAAACTCGGGAACTGGAACTGGCTGATCATCGGCGTGGTGCTGATGGCAATCGAGACGTTCGCGCCCGGCGTGTTCATGCTGTGGCTCGGCCTCGCAGCCCTGATTGTCGGGCTGCTGTCATTTGGCATCGCGTGGTCGTGGCAGGCGCAGGTCATTGCGTTTGCCGCGCTGTCGATCGCGATGGTGCCGCTGTGGCGATACTACTCGGGACGAAATGCCAGGCCGACCGACAAGCCGTTTCTCAACAGGCGCGCGGAAGGCCTGATCGGCCGCGTTTTCACGCTTGAGAAGCCGATCGTGGACGGCATCGGCACGGTGAGGATCGACGATACGGTCTGGCGCGTTTCGGGCCCGGATGCGCCTTCCGGCAGCCGTGTGAAGATCGTCAGCGCCGATGGGGCGAATCTGAAAGTCGATGCAGCCTAGGTTCAATTGCCGTCATTGCGAGGACCATGACGGCGAAGCAATCCAGTTTTATCCACAAGATGGTTGCTTCGCTTCGCTCGCGATGATGGGAAGGAATGTTACGCCACGCCTGCGCGCAGAATATCGTGCAGGTGCACGATCCCGACAGGCGTCCTGCCCTCGGTCACGATCAGCGCGGTGATCTTCGACGCGTTGAGAATTTCCAGCGCCTCGCTGGCGAGCAGATCCGGGCTGATGGTCTTTGGATTTTTTGTCATCACCTCGTCGACGCTTGCCGTCATCAGGTCGGGCCGCATGTGACGGCGCAAGTCGCCGTCGGTGACGATGCCTGTGATCTCGCCGCGCCCATCGACGATGCCGACACAGCCGAAGCCCTTGGAGGTCATCTCCACCAGCGCCTCGGACATCTTGGTGCCGAGCGGCTTCACCGGCACCGCTTCGGCCTTGTGCATCAGGTCACGCACGAATTTCAGCATGGCGCCGAGCTTGCCGGAGGGATGCAGCGCGCTGAAATCGAGCGCCGTGAAGCCACGGCTTTCCAGCAGCGCCACGGCGAGCGCATCGCCAAGCGCGAGTTGCATCAGCGACGATGTGGTCGGGGCGAGATTGTGCGGGCAGGCTTCCCGTGCCTTCGGCAGCGTCAGGACGATGTCGGCGGCCGCGCCCAGCGTCGAATCCGCTTCCGATGTGACCGCGATCAGCCCGATGCGGAAGCGGCGCGAATAGTTGATGAGGTTCTTCAGTTCGGCGGTTTCGCCGGACCATGACAGCGCCATGATGACGTCGTCGGGCGTAATCATGCCGAGATCGCCGTGGCTGGCCTCCGCTGCATGGACGAAGAATGAGGGCGTGCCGGTGGAGGCGAAGGTCGCCGCCATTTTCTTGCCGATGTGGCCGGATTTGCCGAGGCCCGTCACGATCAGACGGCCGTGGGCCTCGCGGACGCGCGCGATGGCGGCATCGAAAGCCGCTCCGAGATCCGACTGCAGGGCGTTCACGAGTGCGGTGATGCCGCTCGCCTCGGCGTCCAGGGTGCGCAGTGCGGACTCGATGGCGGCAGATGCCGCGCGAGTCGCGGAAGGGGTCGCCGTCCGCGGTTTTGAAGTGGCCATGCGTGATTCCGGTTGAAGGGACGGCAGCGCGACGCGCGCGCCAATCCGGGACATTTCCTAGCACATTCAAGCTGCTGAGGCGACGCGCCAGGGCCGCCCTCAACGCTCCGTTAACCATAATTGTTTTAACTCTGTTAACGGCGTTCAGCAACGCCGGACGGCGGCGTTTTGGCCGGCAATTGCTTGAAGTTGTTTCGTTTTCCGGCGCGGCCCCAGGTGACTTTCGGGGCCGGGAGAAGAGTGAAAAGTGCAGGGCTCGCAGCAACCTGTCCGGTTGTGGGATCGTCGCTGGCGCGCGTCTGGATGGCGCATGCTGCCGACGTGCTGCGTGCTGATGCTGTGGAACCCTGCAACGGCCATGGCGCAGGCTCTGACCGCCGACATGATGAACCCGGCGCAGGGCGGTTTCGCGCCGCCGGACAAGTCGCTGCTTCGCAAGACCGCCGACAACATGGCCAACGACGGTGCGCCAAAGCCCAGTGTCAGGGCGCCGTCGCGGATCGGCGCAATCCCGACCTACGGTGTTCCACCTGCGTCGGGCGCGTCTGACGTCGGATTCGACTCGCTCAACCGCACCCGCAAGAAACAGAAACTTTATCCCGGCGCACCGAAGCCGAAGATTGTCGGTCCCGGCAATCCGCCGGCCGCCGCCCCGAAAGCTGCAAAGGTCGCGGCGCCGGTTTCGCAGTCGGTTGCCGGCACGTTTCCCGGCCAGCCGCAGCGCCGCCGCCTCAAGGTCGATGACGATCCGTTCGCCAATGTCGGCTTCCACACCGGTACGTTTCTTACGAAGGCCGCAGTCGAACTGTGGGGCGGCTACAACACCAATCCCGGCCGCATGAATACGCCGAAGGGGTCGGGGTTCTACACGGTCGCTCCTGAACTGCTGATTGCGTCCGACTGGGAGCGTCATTCGCTAATCGCCGATCTGCGCGGATCGTTCACCGGTTACGGCACGACGTTTCCGCCGCTCGCCACCGGCCCGTCGCCGGTGCCGACCAACATCGACGCCCCGACGTTCAATGGCAAGGTCGCGGGCCGCATCGACGCGACGCGCGATACGCGCATCAATACCGAACTGCGCATGCGGGTTTTCACAGACAATCCCGGTTCGCCGAACATCCAGGCCGGTCTTGCGCAATATCCGCTGGCCACGAATATCGGCGGCACCGCGGGCGTCGAACACGATTTCAACCGGTTGCAGGTTGCGGTGGCCGGGCTCGGCGATCGCACCACCTATCAGCAATCGAAGCTCACCGACGGTTCAACGTCCACCAACGACGACCGCAACTTCAACCAGTTCGGCGGTCTCGCGCGCGTCAGCTACGATCTGATGCCCGGCCTCAAACCGTTTGGCGAATTCGCCGCCAACACCCGCCTTCACGACGTGAAGTTCGATCGCGCTGGCTATCAGCGCGATTCCACCGGCGGTTACGTGAAGGCCGGCACCACGTTTGAATTTTCGCGGCTGCTGACCGGCGAAGCCGCCATCGGCTATTCACAGCGCAGCTATCAGGATCCGCGCCTCAGCGACATGAAGGGCCTGCTGACCAGCGCATCGCTGATCTGGACCGCGACCGGGCTGACCACGGTGCGTTTCGATGCGACATCCTCGATCGATGAGACCACGCTGCCCGGCGTCTCCGGCGTAATTTCCCGCGATTACTCGCTCCAGGTCGATCATGCGTTTCGCCGCTGGCTGATCGGCACCGCAAAGGTTGGCACCGGGACGTCGGACTACGACGGCACCCGCTTCGACCGGCGCTATTTCGTGGAAGGCGATCTGGTCTACAAGCTGTCGCGCACGTTCCAGATCAAGGGACAGGTGCGGCACGACTGGTTGAACAGTTCGGCTAACGGTGCGAGTTCCGCCGCGACCGTTGTGATGCTCGGTATCCGCGTGCAGCGCTAGCGACGCGCGCCATCGCATACTGCCCGGTCCAATCGTATCCAATCCGGAAATATTTCGTTAACTCCGAACGATATGAAACCGATCATTTAAAGACCGCCGCAACGAATTGGGCGCATTCAGGCACGCTTGGGGACAAGTGTGCGATGTGGTTTCGACGGCCAAAAGATCAGGCGACCCGACCGGGCCGGATATCGGCAAAGCTGCTGATACTGTGCTCGGTTGCGACGATCGCCGGCTTTTCCGCGGTTTGCGGCAGCGTCATGCTGGACATGCGCAGCGGCGAACAGGCGCTGGCGCTGCGGTCCATGGAAAACCTCGCCACAACGATCGATTCTGACATCAGCCGCAACATCGAACTCTACGATCTGTCGCTCCGCAATGTCGCGAGCAACATGATCGAGCCGGAGCTTGCCGGTGTCAGCAAGCGGTTGCTAAATCTTATTCTGTTCGACCACGCGGCCACCGCGAAACACTTTGGCGCCATCCAGGTGTTCGACGCCGCGGGGAAACTTATCCACGATTCGGCGACCTACGATCCGAATCCGGAAAATCGCGCCGACGAGGACTATTTCACGGTGCACCGGGACAATCCCAACGCCGGTCTGTTCATCGGCCGGCCAGGTCTGCATCGCGGTGCTTACGCGATCGTTCTCAGCCGCCGGATCACAGGCAGGGACGGCGCCTTTCTCGGCGTGGTTGTGGGCTCCTTGCGGTTCAGCTACTTCCACGACCTGTTCGAGCGCCTCAGCCTTGCAGCGGACGATGTTATCAGCGTGATCCGGCGGGATGGCGTGGTGATCATGAGGACGCCATTCGATCTGGATGTGATCGGCAGGGACCTGAGCCAGAGTCCCGGTGTCAAACGCGTCCTCGTGGAACAGAGCGGATCGTTTGAAGGGTCCGGCGCGATCGATCCGATCAAGCGTCTCTATGTGTGGCGCGACAGCAGCCATCCATTGATCGTTATCGTCGGCAAATCCTGGACTGACATCTTCGCCATCTGGCGCAGCCAGGCGCTGCGGGTCGGCGGGATCATGCTGGCGCTGATTGCGTTTGTTGCCGGTGCGACGATGATCCTCGTGCGTGAAATCAAGCGGCGCGGGCGCGCCGAGGACAGGCTTGCAGAACTTGCGATCACCGATGCGCTGACCGGCCTCAGGAACCGCCGCAAGTTCAATCAGGTCATCGAACGGGAGTGGTCGCGGGCGCAGCGGCGTCAGGAGCCGCTCGCGCTTCTCATGATCGATGCCGATCACTTCAAGACCTACAACGACATGTTCGGCCATCAGGCCGGCGATCAGGTGCTGGTCCGGATTGCGGCCAGCATCGCCGGCGCGGTCCGGCACACGGGGGATTGCGCTGCGCGCTACGGCGGCGAGGAATTCGCGGTGTTGCTGCCGGGCCTTTCCACGGACGCGGCGTTTGCCGTCGGAGAAAGTATCCGCACCAAGGTGGAAATGCTGTCCGCCGACAAATGGGCCACCACCGTCAGCATTGGGGTCACCAGTCTCGTGCCGAGCGCATCGCTGCAGCCGGCGGATCTGATTGAGGCTGCAGATAAGGCGCTTTATGAGGCCAAGTCGCGCGGGCGCAATCAGTCCGTGCCCGCGCCCCGAGGACACCTGTCGCGCGTTGCGTGACTGCGCCTGGGCCTTGCTCAATCAAGCAGTGGGTAAACCGGCCGGGCTCTTGACAGTTTCTGCAGACAAAGAACAAATAGAGAACATAAAATCAGGTCGCGACTCGCCGGGCGAGATGTCCGGTGTGCCGGAATCTCTGCCAGCATCGGAAAGTCATCATGTTCACACTGGCCACCCAACAGGACATCGACCGTTACGACCGCGCCGTCGACAGTGCGATCGCGACCTGCGGCGGCGATCTGCGCGGCGCGCTCAAGGCGCTGATCATCGCCAATGAATATCTGGAGGAGGAGTTACGGCAGGTGCTGGATGCGGTGTCTGCGCACGCCGTGACCGCGATGCCGCGTAGGGATGTGGCTTAGTAAGGCTCCGGCCGACAACGAGGGAGCTATCCAAGATTATGATGTCATCCCCGCGAAAGCGGGGAGCCATAATCACTGAGCTTTCCATTTGCGAGAGATGCCTGAGCGATCATCCCGCCATCATCTCGGCATTTGATGGTTATGGGTCCCCGCTTTCGCGGGGACGACACCGAAAATTGGTCAGGCCTCGCGCATCAAGGTCTGATTTGTCATACGGGTACCGCGCACGTGCGCGCGAGACGCGCCTACTTCATCAATTCCTTCGCCAGCGCCATGTACATCGGCAGCGAGACCGGATCGTTGGCGGCATTGGCTGCCATTGGATGCGAGGCGTATCGCGCGATCACCATCTCGGCGGTCGGATCGACATAGATGCTCTGGCCGTAGATGCCACGTGCCGTATAGGCATTATGCTCGTTGTGGGTGATCCACCACATGTCGCGATAGGACCAGCCCTTCAGCAGCGTGTAACCGGCCTTGGCGAAGTCGTCCTTCTTGCCGCCCTGGGTGATGTCGGCGACGGCGGCTTCCGGAATGACCTGCTGGCCGTTGAACTTGCCCTTGTTGCGCATCATCTCGCCAAAGCGCGCGAGATCGCGCAGCGCGGTGTTGTAGCCGCCGCCGCCAGATTCGGTGCCGATGCTGTCGACCATGAAGTAACCGTCCTGCTCCGCCCCGAGCTTCGACCAGATCTCCGAGGACAGCAGTGCGGCCAGCGACTGCCCGGAGGCACGCTTGACGATCCAGGCAAGAACTTCGGCGTTCGCCGTCTTGTAAGCGAAGGCCTGTCCGTGCTCGCCTTCCTTGTTCAGCTTGACGAGGAAGTCGTAGAAACTGCGCGGCCCCTGATAACCGGGCGCGATCGGCATCATGCCGCCGGCACGGGCATAGTCGAACACCTCGGCGTTCGGATCGGAATAGTTCTCCGAGAACTTCACGCCGATGGTCATGTCCATCACCTGGCGCACGGTGGCATCGCCATAGGCCGTGTCCTTCAGTTCGGGCACATACTTCGTGACGGGGGCTGCGGGATCGAGCTTGCCGTTGGCCGCGAGCACCGCCGCCAGCGTGCCGACGAACGACTTCGTCACCGAGAACGCGATGTGCGGCAGTTGCGGGCTGCCTTCCCCAAAATACTTTTCATAGACGATCTTGCCCTTGTGCAGCACCACGATGCCGTCGGTATAGGTCAACTGCATTGCGTCGTTGAAGGTGATCGCCTTGCCGTCCATCGTTGTGATGGCGACGGCGCCGAGATCCTTTTCGGCGCGCGGCAGCGGCACGACGGGTCCTTCGCCGCGCGACACTGTCGCGGTCGGCATCAGTTCGCGGAAATGGCTGAACGACCAGCGCGTGTTCGGGAAACGTGACGACGACCCATCGATAAAGCGGATGGTCTTGTCCGGCGGGGGCGGAAAGCCCTGCATCAGGCCGAGCGTCTTCGGATCGGTCTGCGCCGCCGTCGGAAGCGGCTGGGCGGTCTGCGCGTTCAGGGCCGTCGAAGACAGCGTGCCTGCTCCCGTGAGCGCGAGCAGGGCGGCGGCATATCGTGCGGCGTGCGTGCGGATGGTCATGGCATTTCCCCGGTGGTCGTTCTTGTCGGTGGCGAAGCCTATCCGAGCACCTCATTCCGAACCACAGATATTGCGCCGCTTTGTGCAACAAAAAACCGCGAGACGAATGTCTCGCGGTTTTCGTGATCGTTCAGAATTCAGGGAGGAAAACTTACGGGCAGGGATAACGGTTGCCGTCGTTGTTGAGATAGGTGCCCGACGCGGGATCGTAAGAGCGATAGCGCTGCGCGCAATAGGCTGCATTCTGCTGGGCCTGCGCCTGCGACGAGGCAATGGCGCCACCGATGATCGCGCCCGCGGCGAGGCCGATGCCGACGCCCGCCGCCGTGCTGCCGTAGCCGCGCCGATAGTAGCCGCCGCGATAGCCATAACGGGGACCGTAGCCGTAACGGCGAACCGGATAGTACTGAACGTTCTCAACGTTGCCTGAAGCCGCGCCGGACAGCATCGTGTTGTTCATCAGCGGGGCCGCGGTCGCGGGTTGCGGGACGGCGAGGGCTGCCGAACCGGCAAGCAGAGCGGCGGCGAGAAGTTTTGTTGTTCGCATGTATTTTCCTTCAGTGCACGAGAGGTAAGGTGGAGGTTTGAAATGCGACGTCGCGAGGCGGAGTGTCGCTGGGGCATGTCAAAGGTAACCCCTTGCGGAGCAAAAGGTTTCGTATCATTGCACCTCAACCGCGATTGCCGGACAAAAGTCCGTGTGCTCTGCGCGGACGCGATTATTCTTCCTGTTCGCGAATCCGGCGGCGGTCCTTCACCACGCCGATGGTCACGCCCATGCGTTCGACCTTCGCGATCACTTTCCCCGCCAGAATGCGGTCGCAATTCATGTGCGTTGGTGCAATGTAGAAATCCGCCAGCCGCCAGTCATACATCTTGATCCATTGCAGATTGGGCCGCGCGTATTCTTCATAAGAGACACGCTCGCCGCAGACGGCGACACGATACGGTTTGGTCTGAGCGGTCGCGGGCTCGGTGCGGTCGAGGAAATCGTGCAGCTCCTCGACAGCCTCCGGCATGCTGTTGACCCAGTAATCGGTGACGAAGCGCCGGGAGGCGCCTTCGAGTCCGCCCACAAGCTGGTTGTAATAGAGATACTCGTAGGGATGCAGGTGATAGAGCTTGCCCGCCGTCCACGTGTAGCAGGTGGCGACAACCGCGAGCCAGACGATCAGGACATTGCGATGCAGGCGCGCAAGTGCGCCGATCGAGGCGCTGAGGCCGACGCCAGCAAGAATTGTGATCGGCGGAAACACGAACAGGAAATGGCGGCAGCCGTCGAATGCGGGTCCTTCGACGACGACCTGACACGCCACCGGGAAGATCGCGGCGAATGCGATCAGGCCAAGTTCGCGGCGCGGTGCACCGCTGATGCCGCCAAGGCGCGCCGGCAGGGCGATCAGCACCAGCGAGAGCAGCGTTGCGCCGAGCGTCAGCAGCGGCAGCCGGATCGCGATATAGGTCGGCACATAGGCGCGCGGCACGTCGGCCATCTCGTAGACCTTGCCGAACAGGATCGTGCGGATGTGATAGTGAAACTCGCTGAATGAAAGCAGTCCGCGCACCGGATTAAGCGGCGACAGCGCCGCCCACGGCCATGCCGCGATCATGATGAGATATGCAATCACCAGCGCCGGCAGGAACCACAGTGCCGAGCGCATCGCGAACCGTGCGCGCTCATGCCAGTGCCCGATCACCGGACGCGGCAGATTGATCAGGACGGCGAGGGCGAGATATCCGATCAGCAGCAGGCTGAGCGACCTGATGCCGAGCGCGGCGCCGGTCATCACGCCGAACCCGATCACATCGCGCATGCGCGGTGTCGGCAGGTTTCGGCTGGCGCGGATCAGGAAATACAGCGCACCGGCCATGAAGGCGGCGAGCGGAATGCCCTTGGTGTGGTTGTACATCGCGCCGTACCACGATCCGCACAGCGCCAGCACCACGATGGTGAAGAAGGCGGCGCGCGGGTTCGCGATCAGCCGCGCGGTGGCAGCGGCGGCGCCGACTCCGCCAATCCCGATCAGCGCGCACAACAGGTGACGCAGTTCGTACTGATCGACGGGAATGATGTAGCTCAGGCCAAGGCCGAGGAGGTCGAACAGTCCGCCGTAGAGATAGAGGTTGTCGAGCTTGAACAGCGACAGGTCGGTGAAGCCGCTCTTGTAATAGGCGATGATCAGTTCGCCGTAGCGATGCTGGACGCCCTCGTCATTGGAGATCGCGTAATCCTGGAAGGTCCACAGCGCGATGACGACAAGCGCGGCCAGCGAGACGCAGGAGGCGAGATCGTAGGGATTGCACTGGCTGAGCCAGCGGACGCACCGCGTCAGCAGGTTGCCGGAGGCGGAACCCGCGAGATTGCGGCCGGAGATTTCCAGCTCGCCACTTACGGAATCGGTCATCCCCCTGCGGTCCTCAGCCTGCGCGCGCCGTGCCCCACGGCGAAGCCGGCATCTGCGGCCAGCTTGGGGTTGACCATAGGTGCTAATGATAGGACGGCTCAAGAAAATTGCGTTTTGCGATGCGGAAACCGGCGTCGGCAAAAAGTATCAGACAACCACCGTTAACCGTTTCGCGGCGCGGGTGATGCCGGTGTAGAGCCAGCGGGCGCGGCTGTCCTGGAAGGCGAAGCTTTCGTCGAACAGCACGACATCGTTCCACTGCGAGCCTTGGGATTTGTGCACGGTCAGCACATAGCCGTAATCGAACTCGTCGTAGGGCCGGCGCTGCTCCCATGGAATGTCCTCGATGCCGCCGCTGAAACAGTCCTGCCGCACCGACACCTTTGTGACCTTCGCGCCGAATTCCTCGTCCGGCGACAGCCGCATGGTGAGGATTTTCGACTTTGACGGCGTGCGCGACTTCACCCGCCACAGCCCGCCGTTGAACAGCGCTTTCTTGCGGTTGTTGCGCAGGCAGACGAGCTTGTCGCCGGCCACCGGCAACGGATCCTCGATGCCTTGTTTCTGACGGACGCGTATATTGTAGGCACGGCGGGTGTTGTTGCGCCCGACCAGAACCTGATCCGCCGCCATCACGCGATCCGGATCGAGTGCGTCGCGCCGTACCACTTCGCTTTCGCCGAAGGTGCCGAGGTCGAGCTGACGCCCTTCGCGGACCGCCATCGACATCCGCACGATCGGGTCGTCCTGCGCTTGCCGGTGAACCTCGGTGAGCATCGCGTCCGGTTCGGCGTCGGTGAAAAAGCCGCCGCCCTGGATCGGCGGCAATTGCGCCGGATCACCGAGCACCAGCAGCGGACAATCGAACGACATCAGGTCGCGGCCGAGTTCCGCGTCGACCATCGAGCATTCGTCGATCACGATCAGCTTGGCCTTGGAGGCGGGCGCATCGTCCCACAATTCAAAGCTCGGCTGCTCCTCGCCGGATTCGCGGGTGCGGTAGATCAGGGAATGAATCGTGGAGGCGTTGTCGCAACCCTTGTTGCGCATCACCAGCGCGGCTTTCCCGGTGAACGCTGCGTATTTCACATTGCCGTTGACGCCGTCGGCGATATGCCGCGCCAGGGTGGTCTTGCCGGTGCCGGCAAAGCCGAATAGCCGGAACACAGGCGGCGTGCCGTTCTTGCCCGGCCTGGCCTTGAGCCAGTCGGCGACGGCGCGAAGCGCCTGATCCTGATGCGGCGTGAAGGAGGTCATCGTGATGTGCTGGATACTTCAAATAAGATGAACCGCAAGCGGATAAGCTGCCGCAAGCGGGGCCTAGGTGCATACCTGACTCGCGGCATTTATGATGATAAATAATAAGGCGTTTCGTGACGAAACATCCGTCGCCATCGCAGCCGCTTCCCATATATGGTTCGGCCTGACAATCCCAATCAACCCGGTGCGCTATGGAACGGCTTTTTCTTCAGATTGCCACCGCTTTCAGCGCACTGGTGTTGCTCGGGCTGGGTCTGTGCGGGGTGATCCTTGGCGTGCAGTTCCTGCACGGCGTTGGCACCATCACGGTCGACAACTATTTTCGGCTTCTCTCGGGCATGATGACTGGAATGGGCATCGTGCTTCTGGCCTCGATCCCGCATGTCGAGCGGTATCGTGAGCGATTTGGGATTCTGACGCTGATGATCGTCCTGGGTGGTCTGGCGGAACTCTACTCGGTGGTACTTCACGGCATCCCGAGCATCGGGACGATGTTCGGCATGTTCATGACACTGATCTACGCGCCGCTGCTGTGGCTGCTGCAACGGCACGTCGCCAAACGCGCCGCTCTGGATGCACACTGACAGCCGCTCAACGATGGTGGAAATCCTCAAGCGCGTGTTTGTCGGACTCGTTGTCGCCTTTGTCGCGATCGTGTTGGGCCTGTTCGCCTACAATTTCTATCTCCGCTCGACGGCGGGCGACGATCCCGCGCCGCCGGTGATCTATGAGCGCTCCAACCGGCCGTCCCGCGCCTGAAGCGCTGCGGCGGCGATGCCGGTTGCCTAATCGCGGATCGTTTCTGTAAGTTGGCGTCATATAACCGGTGTAAACCCGGCCATGAGGGTGTCCCTCATGCAAAACAACAACAAACGGGGAGACGCCGTCATGAGTTCAGGTTCGTTCGATTTCACGCCGCTGCTGGCCAAGGGACTGCCGCCTGCGGCGGCGAAATGGAACGACTTCCCCCGATACAATTTCGTCGGCGGCAACAATGACGCCGATCAGGTGCCGGTAGACCGGCTGCTGGCGGCATCGACGGCCGTGCTGACGCGGGAAGGCGCAACGCTCGCCACCTACGGTCTCAACAGCGGACCGCTCGGCTATCGTCCGCTGCGCGAATTTCTGGTCGGCAAGCTGAAGCGCGATGCAGGTATCACCTGCACCGCAGATGAAATCCTCATCACATCGGGTTCGCTGCAAGGCCTCGACCTGGTCAACGCGCTTCTCACATCGCCGGGCGACACCGTGCTGATCGAGCAGGAGTGTTACCAGGGATCGATCACGCGGCTGGTCCGGCGCGGCGTCAACATCGTGGGCATTCCGCTCGATGACGGCGGCATGCGGATTGATGGGGTCGCATCCGCGCTCGCAGACCTCAAGAGCAAAGGCATCCGGCCGAAATACATCTACACCATCCCGACGGTGCAGAATCCCACCGGCACCATCATGAGCCAGCAGCGCCGCGCCGAGCTGCTCAAATTGTCGGAAGAGTATGGCGTGCCGATCTTTGAGGACGATTGCTACGCTGACCTGATCTGGAGCGGCCAGCGTCCGCCTGCGCTGTACGCCATGAGCAAGGCTGGAGGCGTCATTTACATCGGGTCGTTTTCCAAGTCGGTCGCGCCTGCGCTGCGCGTCGGCTACATCGTGGCGCCATGGGAAGTGCTGTCGCGCATCCTGCCGATCAAGACCGACGCGGGCTCCGGCGCGCTGGAGCAGATGGTGCTGGCGGAATTCTGCACCGCGCATTTCAACGACCATGTGCCGAAACTGGCGCGGGGCCTGCGCGTCAAGCTGGAAGCGATGATGGAGGCGCTGGCCGAGCAGTTCGGCACCGCTGCCGAGTTCGACGATCCGCCGGGCGGAATCTTTCTCTGGGTCAAGCTGCCCGATAACGTTGATACCATGAAGCTTTATCAGGCCGCGCTGGCCTCAGGCATCGCGATCAATCCCGGCACCGAGTGGTCGGTCAATGCCGGTCACAGCAGAAGCCGGCTGCGGCTGTGTTTCGCCAGTCCGTCGGTGCAGGACATCCGCGACGGCGTTGCCGCGCTGGCCGAGGTCTGCCGCAAGGAGTTCGGCGTGCCCAGCCGCAGCTCGAACGTGGAACGGGACAGAGGCTAGCCATCATGATGCAGAAGGTCCTGATCGGCCTGATCGCCACCATCGGCTCATTTCTCGCGTTGATCCTGTTGCAGCCGTCCGAATATCGGGTCTCGCGCACCACGGTCATGTCCGCGCCCGCGCCGGATGTTTTCGCGCAGATCGACGACCTGCGCCGCTGGCAGGCGTGGTCGCCCTGGGCCAAGCGTGATCCGAAGGCGAAAGTGTCGTTCGACGGACCCGCCAGTGGCAAGGGCGCGATGTTCGCATGGTCGGGCAACAACGAGGTGGGCGAGGGCCGCATGACGCTGACGGAAAGTCAGTCCGGCGAGCATGTGAAGATCAAGACGGATTTTGTGAAACCGTTCGTCGGCACCAGCTATTCGGATTTTTCATTGAAGCCGGAAGGTGGTGCTACGTCCGTGTCCTGGACGATCTCCGGCCAGAACGATTTCATCGCCAAGGTAATTTGCATGTTCGTCAGCATGGACAAGGTGCTGGGCGGTGAAATGGATAAGGGACTCGCCAGCATGAAGCAACTGGTGGAAGCGGACACAAAAAGGCCGGCGCAGAAATAGGCCCGCGCCGGCTCAATTCTCTCAGTTGTGATCAGGCCGCTGCGACACCGCGCAGTTCGCCGGAGCCCGGCGGCGGAATCGGCTGACCGTCGTCGGCGTACTCGTTGAGCTTGTTGCGCAGCGTGCGGATCGAGATGCCGAGAATGTTCGCAGCATGGGTGCGGTTTCCGAGGCAGTGCTTCAGCGTCTCGAGGATCAGGTCGCGTTCGACATCGGCCACGGTGCGGCCGACCAGCGCGCGGGTCACCTGTTCAGCGGCGAAGGTTGCATGCGCCACCGCGGGCGGCGTCTTCGCCGTGTCGAGACGGTCGCCGTCCGGCGAAATGATCGCGTCCGGTCCGATCTCGTCGCCGCTGGCCATCAGCACCGCGCGGTGCATGGTGTTTTCCAGCTCCCGGACGTTGCCTTGCCAGCGGTTGGTGGTCAGCACGCGGCGCGCTTCCGCCGAAATCGGCCGCAGCGGCACGCCATTGGCGTCGGCATACTTCTTGGCGAAATGTTGCGCCAGTTCGAGAATGTCGGCGGGGCGGTCACGCAGCGCCGGAATTTTCAGGTTCACGACGTTGAGCCGGAACAGCAGGTCCTCGCGGAATTTGCCTTCCTTGACG
Organism: Afipia sp. OHSU_II-C1; assembly: GCF_000497575.1. Lineage (GTDB taxonomy): Bacteria > Pseudomonadota > Alphaproteobacteria > Rhizobiales > Xanthobacteraceae > Afipia. The sequence goes on along the minus strand of NZ_APJI01000006.1, from coordinate 215,947 downwards.
GCGTCGGCGAGATTGCGGTTCGAGGTTGCGATGATGCGGATGTCCACCGGCACCGGGCGGGTGCCGCCAACGCGGTCGATCACGCGCTCCTGAATTGCGCGCAGCAGCTTTGATTGCAGCCGCACGTCCATTTCCGAGACTTCGTCGAGCAGCAGCGTGCCGCCGGTGGCTTCCTCGAACTTGCCGATGCGCCGTGCGATCGCTCCAGTAAACGAGCCCTTCTCGTGGCCGAACAGTTCGGACTCCAGAAGGTGTTCCGGGATCGCAGCACAGTTGATCGAGATGAACGGCTTCCGGGCGCGGTTGGAGCGGGTGTGGACATAGCGTGCCAGCACTTCCTTGCCGGTGCCGGATTCGCCGGTGATCATCACTGATGCATCAGAGCCTGCGATCTGCTGTGCCAGCTTTACAACTTTGGCCATGGCGTCGTCGCGATAGATCAGGTCGCGCGAGTCGTTGGCGACCGCGGCCAGCACCGCTGCGATCAGTTCCGGATCGGGCGGCAGCGGGATGTATTCTTTCGCACCGGCATGGATGGCGGCGACCGCGGCGCGGGCATCGGTGGTGATGCCGCAGGCGACGATCGGCACATGGATATGTTCGGCCTCCAGGCGGATCACGAGATCGCGGATGTCGAGGGCGACATCGACCAGCAGCAGGTCGGCGCCCTTGCCGCCGCGCACCACACGCATCGCCTGTTCACTGTCTTCGGCGTGGGTCACCGTCGCGCCATTGTCCATGGCGATCTTGGTGGCGGTGGTAAGCTGGCCCTTGAGTGTGCCAACGATGAGAAGCCGCATGGTGGTCTCCTGTTATTAAGTCTTGCGAGTGGTCCGGGCCATTTTCGGCCTCGGTTTGCTCAAATGGATCAGGCGCGTTCCGCCTTGATGATTTCGGTCATGGTGACGCCGAGCTTGTCCTCGACGAGAACGACTTCGCCGCGCGCGACCAGCCGGTTGTTGACGTAGATGTCGATGGATTCGCCGACGCGGCGGTCCAGTTCGAGCACGGTGCCGGGGCCGAGCCGCAGCAGATCGGCGACGTCCATCTTGGAGCGGCCGAGGACCGCCGAGACCTGAACCGGGACGTCGAACACCGCTTCAAGATCGGAGGCGATGCGTCCGACATGATCGTCGTCATCGTAATAGTTCTGATCCTCAGCGACCGGCGTATCGGCGGCGTTGAGATCGGGAAGCGGAACGGTGCTGTCTGTGTCGCTCATGGTCGGTCCTCATGGCCGGGAAGCCCGGCCTGATTGCGGGACGCGAGATAGCGCCCCACGAGTTCATTGATCTTCGCATCGATGGTGGCGCGATCTAGGGTCACGCCGCCGTCGGCCCATTCGATCTTGCAGTCGCCGCTGGCGATGTCCGGCTCGGCCAGGATCACGAGCTTTCCTTCGAAGCCGTTGCGCTTCGCCAGTTGTTCGATCTGCGCGCGCGCGGCGTCATACAGCGAGTCGTTGATCCTCACCACGATATGAGGGGTTGCGGTCAGATGACGAAAGCAGTCGCTAACCAGCGCCATGACCTCGGTGAGCGGCTCGGCAGCGATCATCTCCGCGCACAGCTTGCGGGCGACCGAGAGCGCGACATCGACAGCTTCGGTCTCCATCCGCTCCTCGATGGTCGAGAAGCGGCCGGCAATGGCCCTGATCGAAATTCCGATTTCCTCGAGCGCCAGCGCCGCGCGCCGGTCGCTCTCCGCCTTGGCTTCATTCCGCGCGGCGTCGAAACCGGCGCGATAGGCCCGTGCTTCCGCTTCCGCGATCTGCTGTGCGACCTCGACGGCGGTTGCGGCGCGCTCCTTGGCGACGTCCGGCGCCGCGAAGTCGAGATCGAACAGGAATTTTGCGGGTGCGCCCATCAGTACACCAACTCGTCGTCAGCACGGTTTTTCTGCAGCATGATTTCGCCCTTGGCCGCGAGGTCCTTGGCGAGATTGACCAGCAGCGCCTGCGCCTCGTCGACATCGCGCAACCGGACGGGGCCGGCCGCGGCCATGTCGTCCTGCAGCATCTTGGCGGCGCGGCTCGACATGTTGCCCATGAAGAAGTCGCGCACGGTCTCGTTGGCGCCCTTCAGCGCGATACCGAGCTTGTCCTTGTCGACATGGCGCATCAGAGTCTGGGCCGACCCGGCATCGAGCTTGACGAGGTCGTCGAATGTGAACATCAGCGCCTTGATGCGCTCGGCGGCCTCGCGATTGTCCTCTTCAAGCGAGGTGATGAAGCGGGTCTCGGTCTGGCGGTCGAAATTGTTGAAGATTTCCGCCATCACCTCATGGGCGTCGCGGCGGCGGGTCTGCGACAGGTTCGACATGAACTCGACACGCAGGGTCTGCTCGACGCGCTCGATGACTTCCTTCTGTACCGCTTCCATCTTCAGCATGCGGTTGACGACGTCGAGCGCCATGTCCTCGGGCAGGATCGCCAGCACGCGCGCAGCATGCTCGGGCTTCAGCTTGGACAGCACGACGGCGATGGTCTGCGGGTATTCGTTCTTGAGGTAGTTGGCGAGAACCTCTTCCTGCACGTTGGAGAGCTTCTCCCACATGTTGCGGCCGGCGGGACCGCGGATTTCATCCATGATGCCGTTGACGCGGTCGGAAGGCAGGTACTGCTGCAACAGCCGCTCGGTGGCGTCGAAGTTGCCCATCAGCGCGCCGGAGGCCGACATCCGCGAGACGAATTCCAGCATCAGGTCTTCGACCACGTCGGCTTCGACGGTCCCCAGCGAGGACATCACCAGTGACAGCTCGCGCACCTCGTCGTCATCCAGCATCGACCAGATCTTGCCGCCGTATTGTTCGCCCAGCGCCAGCATCATGATGGCGGCGCGCTTCGGCCCGGACATCGGCGTGGTCTTGGCGCGGCCTTTCTGGCGGCTGGCCAGGGTGGCGACGACGCCGGCGATGTCGTTGGTGTTCTGGGCGTTGTTGTTGGTGAGCGCGGGTGCGTTTGCCATGTCGGATCAGGCCGGTTCTGAAAGCCACTGACGAATGATAGAAGCTGTTTCGTTCGGGTTGCGGTCGGCGAGTTCGCCGACGCGGTGCACGGACTGGGCGTGCACCTGGCCCTGGACCTGCGCGACGTCGATCATCTGCGCGGTCGCATTGTTGGCGATCTGCGGCTGCGGATGGGTCGGGGCCGGCGTGGTTTCGGGCAGGGCCGGAAGCGGAGCGGGGTTGGCTGCGGCATCTGCCGCGAGCACGCGCTTGAGCAGCGGGCGCACCACCATGAACACCACGATGATGCCGAGCACGAACATCACGCCCAGTTCGACGAAGTACATGATGTCGTCCTTGGTGAACTGGAACATGCCGAGCAAGCTCTTCGGCGTCTCGGCCGGGATCACCGACGGCACTTCGGCAAAGCGCAGGTTCACGATCTCGACCTGGTCGCCGCGCTTCTGGTCGAAGCCGATCGCGGAACGGACCAGTGCGGCGATGCGGTCGAGGTCTTCTTTGGCGCGGGCGGCATAGACGATCTCGCCCTTGTCGTTCTTGGTGTAGCTGCCATCGACCAGCACCGCGACCGAGATGCGGTTGACGCGGCCGGCTTCGGTCACTTCGGTCTTGGTGACGCGGGAAATCTCGTAGTTGTTGATTTCCTCGCTCTTCTTGCTTTGGTCCTTCGGGGTGGCGCCGCCGCCCTGTCCCTGTGCACCGGGCAGTTCGTTGTTGACGGTGACCTGGCTGTCATTGGCATTGGCGGTTGCGGAGGATTCTTCGCGGGACTGGCTGGACCGCAGCACCCGGCCCTCGGGGTCGAACTTGTCTGAAGTCTGGGTGACCTTGTTGTAGTCGAAGTCCGCGGTGAGCTGTACGCGGGCCCGTCCGGAGCCGACCACCGAGGAAACGATGGCCTCGACCTGGTCGCGCATGCGCTTCTCGAACGAGGCGCGGCGCTCGTCGCCGCTGCCGCCATCGGCCGCGCCGTCGCCGGCGGCGCCGTTGGCCAGCAACTGACCGGATTCGTCGACAATGGAAACGCGCTGCGCCTTCATGCCGTTGACCGCGGAGGCAACGATATGGCGGATGGCGCGGACCTGCTGCGGTTCGAGCGCGCCGCGCACGCGCAGCACGATCGAGGCCGAGGGTTCGGGGGTTTCGCGGGAGAACAGCGGCCGTTCCGGCAGCACCAGATGCACGCGGGCGGCCTGGATGCGGTCGATGGCCTTGATGGTGCGGGCCAGTTCGCCCTCGAGGGCGCGCAGGTGGTTGATGTTCTGGACGAAGCTGGTGGACCCGAGGGCGTCGGACTTGTCGAAAATCTCGTAACCGATGCCGCCGCCCTTGGGCAGGCCGCCTTCGGCCAGCTTCATGCGCAGCCGGGTGATCTTGTCCTTCGGCACCTGGATCACGGCGCCGTCGTTCTTCATCTCGTAGGGAATGCCCTGGCGTTCCAGATCCTTGATGATCGCCGAGGAGTCTTCATAGGAGAGGTCGGTGAAGAGGGTAGCCATCGGCGGCGTGGTGACGCGCATGATGACAAAGCCGAAGAAACCGACCAGAGCCAGCGTTACGGCGGCCATTGCCGCCATCCGCGCCGCGCCCAGACCTTTCAGGAAGGAGAACAGACCCTGCAACGAACCAGCCCCACAGATTCGGTGCCACTCACCGACTGGGCAGAATTTGCCTATCTATGGTTTCCATATGGTTAACGAGGGTTAACGGGTGAGGAGAAAAAGCGGAAATGCCGAAAACCGGCTTCCCGCGAGGGAGCCGGTTTTCAGAAAATTGCGATGAAATGGTGTAGGAAGCTTACTGGCGGTATTGCTGGATGCGGGTGGTGCGCAATCCGGCCAGACCATGCTGGTCGATGGAGAACTGCCAGGACAGGAATTCGTCAACCGTCAGGGTATAACGGCTGCAGGCTTCCTCAAGGGAGAGGAGGCCCCCGCGAACCGCGGCCACAACCTCGGCCTTACGGCGGATAACCCACCGTTTGGTACCGGGCGCAGGAAGATCCGCGATCGTCAGCGGACTGCCATCGGGCCCGATGACGTACTTCACCCTCGGGCGGTGGGGTTCTGTCATGGTGTACTCACAAACTCGAAACAACTGAACTCGTGGGAACACGCTACCCCCGGCGGCTTAAAATTTACCTAAACCCAAGCCTCCAATACGATTCTCCTTCGATCTGCCCAAAACGGGACAGGCCGGTTCCGTGAGGGACCAGCCTGTGGATATGAAAAGTCTCAGTCAGGATTGCGCCGCGTCAGCGGATTGTCACATCGTCAGGTCGACGCGGCCTGCTTCACGACACGCTTGATCTGATCGACCGTGTAGTTCTTGCCGCCGATCGACAGCAGCGCCGGGCTGGCGGTGAGGTCGACGGAATCTACGGTACCTTGAACCTCGGTCGAGATCGCGACGTCCTTGCCGTTGGTGTCCTTGGCGGTGACCGTCATCTTGTAGTCACCAACCGGCCACTTGGTGCCGTCATTGCCCTTGCCATCCCAGACGAAGCTGGAATTTCCGGAGCCGATGGCGAAGCTGCCGGTGTAAGCGGTCTGACCCGCTGAGTTGGTGATGGTGATAGTCGCGCTCGAATTCTGCGGCGCGTTGAAATTCCAGGTCGCGTTGCCGTCGAAATGCGCGGTGCTGCCGTCGACGGCCACGGTCTGGCCGACGAACACCAGCGCCTGCGTCGACTGTGCGCTCTGTTCGATCTTGACCAGCGATTCAAGCTGGCTGTTCGACTTCAATTGCTGTTCGACCTGCGCGAACTGCACGAGCTGCTGTGTGAACTGGTTGGTATCCAGCGGATCGAGCGGGTTCTGGTTCTGCAACTGCGTGGTCAGCAGCATCAGAAAGGATTGAAAATTATCCGCAATGCCGGTCGAACTGCTGTTGGAGTTGCTCGAATTCGAACCGGACGAATTGTTTGTCGCGGGCGCCGACGTCGGTATCGTCGGCATGGTTGCTGCATCGACCGCCATGATGGTCTCCTCAAATCCTGATGTCGACGCCGCTGCTCGCTCCGAGCATGCGGCCGTAGGTTCGTCCCGCGACCTGTGCGGGGACGGTGTCTTCTTCGGTAATGACAACGCGCTGCGAATTGCGGCCGGAGCCGTTATCGCCATCGCGGCCTGAGGACGACTGGTCGCGCAGGCTGAACTGCAATCCCGAGTCGCCGGTCTTCAGGCCGGCGTCTTCCAGCGCCTGCTGGAGTCTCGGCGCGTCGTTGCGCAGCATGTCGAGCGTCGCCGGCCGTTCCACCGTCAGGTGCGAGGTGACATTGCCGTGCTTGTCGACGTCGAGACGCACGTCGATGCGGCCAAGCTCCGCCGGGTCAAGACGAATCTCGAAGCGGCTGTTGCCGCCTGCCGCGCGCAGCGCGATGTCAGCGGCAAGGCCGTTCAGCGGCACCGGCGCGCTGTCGGCGAGCGTTGTATTCGCTGCCGGCACCGGGACTGCGGTCAGATTGGCGGCATGGGTCTGGACCGGTTGCGGCTGAATGCCGGTGGGAACCTGCAAGCCGGGATCGGTCTGCAACGCAGGATGCGGAGCCGACGCAGCGCGATGCTCGGCCTGCGGCGCCGCCTTGGCAGCGTGTTTCGATGACTCGGCATCGGTCTTGCCCGACTCCGAGGCTGCCTTGTCATGCTCCGCCGGCTTGTCATCCGGATTCGATGCGGCGGTCTCGGGCTTGATGGCCTGATCGGTGGAGGCCTTTGCCGCGGACGTGTCGGCGGCATGCTTGCCGTCCTTGCTGTCCTTCGCAGGCGCCGTCTCTGCATCCTTCACGGGGATTTCAGTCTTGCCGCCATCGGACTTGATGACGGTTGCAGCGGCTGTGACCGCCGCAGCGGATGTTTCGGGAGCGGTGGTTTCAACCGGGGCTGCCGCGTCGGTACTGACGGCTGCTACCGCGGTTTTGGCGTCTGCGATCACGGGTGTTTGCGCAGCCGACGCATCCGCTGGTGTGACGGTGGTAGCGCCAGCAATGGCAACGGTTGCCGTCGCTGTTGTTCCTGCTGTTGGATTGTCACCAGTCACGGTGGCGGGATCGGCCGCCGCAGCGATCACCACAGCGACAGGGTCGGTAACGATAGCCGGGACAATTGGCGTCGCGGTACTCGCGGCGGTGTCATCGCCGCCGGATTTGTCGTCGGTCTTCGTGGCGTCGGACGCGGTTTTGTCTTTGCCGCCGGTCTTGCCACTGGCGGCCTTTACGTCGGGGGACGCCGATGGATCGGCATCCTGCTGCGCGGCGCTGGATTCGTTGTTCGCTGAACCGGTGGAGCCATCGGTCTGCGGCCGGTCCTTGCCTTTCGGGGGCGCATCGGCCTGCCGCGCATCGCGGGTATCGCGGCGCGGCGAGACCGGCCTGTCTGGCGCCGGGCGGGAATCGGAGCTTGCAGCGGCGTTGCTGTCCACCAGAGCGGCGAAGCCGTCCGACGATGGCTGTTCGGCGCGGGTCTGCTTTGCCTGCGGATCGTAAGCGGGCTTGGAGACGAGAGGTTCCGGAGTGACGCTGAACACGGGTGGCCTTTCACGTTGCTACGCGGTCTTTGTTGAGCAAGGACCGGGCCACCGGCAGTAGATTGTAAATATGATATATTTCAACGGGTTATAAGGTTGTGGGGCGACGGCTGGCGAGTGCGGAACCGGGGGCTTTCTGCCCGGCGGCAAGATTTTCCCCCCAAAAGAGCCGGGTTTAATTGCAATGGATCAAGGCCGACCGTGATTGCCTCGGCTAGGGTCGGACTATAAGTAAAGTGCAAACCCTGAAATGACCGGTTGCGGGCTGCCCAGGCGGTCCCGGCAACAGCAAGATCGGCCCTGCCATGCTCAACAGCCTCGACCTCGAAGGTCGCCCGGAAGACACCCGGGTCGTCGTCGCCATGTCCGGCGGTGTCGATTCGTCGGCGACCGCTGCGCTGCTGAAAGCCGAAGGCTACGACGTGGTCGGCATCACCTTGCAGCTTTACGATCATGGGGCCGCGACCCACCGCAAGGGTGCATGCTGCGCGGGCCAGGACATTCATGATGCGCGAGATGTCGCCGCGCGTCTCGGCATTCCCCATTACGTGCTGGACTATGAGAGCCGCTTCCGCGAATCCGTGATCGAAAGCTTCGCCGAGAGTTATGTGCAGGGCGAGACTCCGGTGCCCTGTATCGAGTGCAACCGCTCGATCAAGTTTCGCGATCTGCTGTCGACCGCCCGTGAGCTTGGCGCCAAGGCGCTGGCCACCGGACACTATGTCGCGTCGCGCCGTCTGGCGGACGGATCGCGCGCGCTGGTCTGCGCGGCCGATGCCGACCGTGACCAGAGCTACTTCCTGTTCGCGACAACGCAGGATCAACTTGCCGACGTTCGCTTTCCGCTCGGCGACATGACGAAGGCGCAAACCCGTGAACTGGCGCGCCGCTTCGGATTGTCGGTCGCCGACAAGCACGACAGCCAGGATATCTGTTTTGTGCCGACCGGCCGTTACACCGATGTGATCGAGCGGCTGAAGCCGAAGGCGATGGAGCCGGGCGATATCGTCGATCTCGAAGGCCGTGTACTCGGCCGCCATCAGGGCATCGTCGGTTTCACCATCGGCCAGCGCCGCGGCCTCGGTATCGCGGCGCATGCGCCGCTGTATGTTGTGCAGCTTGATGCGGAGACGCGCCGTGTCGTGGTCGGTCCGCGCGAGGCGCTGAACGTGCGGCGCATCCTGTTGCGTGATGTCAACTGGATCGGCGGCGGCGATCTGAATTCTGCGATCGGCGACGGCCTCGAGATGTTCGTGAAGGTGCGCTCCACCCGTCCGGCGCAGCCGGCCTGGCTGCGCCGCGTCGGCGGGGTTTATGAAGTCGAACTCGTGGACGGCGAGGAAGGCGTGTCGCCGGGGCAGGCCTGCGTGTTCTACGATGCGCCTGCGGGACAGGCGCGCGTGCTCGGCGGCGGTTTCATCAGCGCCGCGCCGCGCGACCTTGTGTCAGTGCCGCGTCAGCGCGAAGCCCTTGCCGGATAACGTCTGGTCCTTCAAGAATAAGGGACTTCCGGCCGATCGTGCCGGACAAGAACACGTGTTGCGTAACAGGGCGGGGACATGACCAACGACATCGATCGTGCCGGAGTGGCGAAGGCCTACGCCGCGTGGGCGCCGGTTTACGACATGGTGTTCGGCAAGGTGTTCGACGAGGGCCGCAAGTCGACCATCGCCGTGGCCGATGCGATCGGCGGCCGTGTGCTCGATGTCGGAGTCGGCACCGGATTGTCGCTGTCGGATTATTCGCGCACCACGAAGCTCCATGGCGTCGATATTTCCGAACCGATGCTGCGCAAGGCGCAGGAGCGCGTGCGCGCACAAAACCTCACCAACGTGGAAACGCTGTCGGTGATGGATGCGAAGAATCTCGCGTTCCCGGACAACGCGTTCGATGCGGTGGTGGCGCAGTACGTCATCACGGCGGTGCCGGATCCGGAAGCGACGCTGGACGATTTCATGCGCGTGCTGAAGCCGGGCGGTGAACTCATTCTGGTCAATCACATCGGCGCGGAAAGCGGCCCGCGCAAGATCTTCGAGCTTGCGTTCGCGCCGCTGGCGCGGCGGCTTGGCTGGCGGCCGGAATTTCCGTGGGCACGGCTGGTGAACTGGGCTGCGAAACATGGCGGCGTGACACTGGTCGAGCGCCGTCCGATGGCGCCGATGGGGCACTTTTCGCTGATCCGCTATCGCAAGGGCTGATTGCCGCGATGTGTCGCAGGGAACATCCGCGCCGCGACGCCGTTTCCGTTCCATGACCATGAAACTTCCGATTGCCATAAGCGCCGCGCTGGTGGTGTTGCCTGCTGTGGCCTTTGCGCAGGCGCCGCCCGCGCCGGCGATGCCGCCGACGCAAACTGCGCCGCCAAACCCCGATCGCGCAGCGTCTAACTGCACGCCGACCGAGGCTGTTCCGCACGAAGGGACCGTCGCGCCTCGCGGGACCACGACGGGGCGCGCCCCCGAATCCCTTGGCGACAGGCTGGCGAAATCCGACGGCGTGCTGTGCCCGCCGCCCGGCGTCGACCCCCAGATGCATGCGCCGACCCCTCAGGCCGGGACCACGCCGGTGATTCCGCCGCCCGGTAGCCCCGGAGGCGATCCCTCGGTGCGGCCAAAGTAAGGTTTTTCCGCTCTCGCGCGTGCCGTTTCCCGGAGAATGCGCATGCAAGGCCAATCAGATGGCGCTTCCGGTCATCGTTGCTTGACAGGCATTTGGGTGACTTCTTATATGCCGCCGTTCGCGACCGCGAAGGCGGTCTGGACGTGTGGCGAGGTAGCTCAGCTGGTTAGAGCACGGGAATCATAATCCTGGGGTCGGGGGTTCGAGTCCCTCTCTCGCTACCATCACTCCCCCCTCCCTTGCGGCCCAGGGCTGCAAGGCCGGTTAGTTCACCCAGCCTGCCCTGGATCTCGACCTTCAGATCGGTGCTATTTGGCGGCGCCTGAACAATCACGGCCATTACTAGACGTCGCAGCCTGCCCGTTAGATCAGAAACCGCGGCCGCGTCGCCGCCACGCGACAGAACCTTTCCGAGCTCTGCAACATCGTAAGCGTACCGCTCAATGGAGGCGGGGTGCAGACTGATGACCTGATCAGCGGCCTTCGCTCTGGCAATTGCACTGCGGATATCGTCCCGCTCGACTTCTAGTTTCTTGATGCGAGGCGCGATGCTTTCCAGCGCAACGCCCTGCGCTATGGCGTCGACCAAGCGGTCAAGCTCTTTGTGTATTTCGCCAGCGCGCCGATCAAGCCGCGAGCGGTCGCCAGCCGCCGTCTTCGCAAGCCGCCGGCGTTCGGCGTTATATGTTCGGACGTATTCTGCGATCACCTCGGGGTGTAGTAATGCGTCCCGTAAACCCTCGAATGTCAAAGCTTCGATCATGTCGCGGTTGACTTTACGCGAGTTGCCGCAAGACCCACTTTCGCGGTGCGCCGAGCATTGCACACGCGGCGTTCCTTTGGTCAATCCGATCGATGTCAAGCCGGCGCCGCACGATCCACAGCGCAAGAGTCCGGACAGAGGCCGGGGCGGTTGGCGCGAATGCGTTGCACCGGCGATGCTGCGCGTGTGCTTGATCTTTTGCGCGGCCGCGAATGTCGCTTCGTCGATAATGCGCAGCCTAGGCGCGTCCGCGCGGCGATATTTTTCCTTCGCATTGGGCCGCGAGATTCGCTTGCCGGTCGCCGGATCCTTGATCATGCGAACCTTGTTCCAGACGATACGGCCGACATAGAGCTCGTTCAAAAGGATGCCATGGCCGCGCGTCCTATTGCCGTTAATGGTGGAAGCGTTCCAAGTCTTGCCGCGCGGCGGCTTGATCCCATCGGCGTTTAGGCCCGCGGCTATTGCGCGTGGCGTGAGGCCGGCGACGTACTCAGCAAAGATTCGCTGAACGATCGCTGTCTCCGCGGGGTTGATCGCGAGCTCACCTGGTTTGCCTGCCACGGTCGTGTAGCCATAGGCCCTGCCACCAGCGTGCCGGCCGTCGCGCACTACGCCCTCAAGACCGCGACGAACGTGTAGCGCTAAGTTCTCGAGGTACATTTCACCCATAAGTGCGCGCAACGCGCCGTCGATCCGGCTGACCTTGCCGGCGGAGACGTGAAAAGCAATGCCGAGAAAGTCGAGCCGCTTGCGCGCCTCGTGATAGTCAGCTTGATCGCGAAACAGCCGATCCATGTCCTCAGCCACGATGATATCGAATAGCCGGCTCTCAGCGGCGCGCATCATCGATTGATAGCCTGGGCGGTTATGCGTCGAGGCGCCGGATACCTCGCGGTCTTCAAACGTCATTGCAACCGCAAAGCCTTCGCGAGCGCATATTTCACGGCAGAACACAATCTGATCATCGACAGACTTGTCATTTTGCAATTCGCTCGAAAAGCGGCTGTAAATTGCGGCGCGGATCATTGGCGCTTCCGGTCAGGGACGCGCGCGGGCGGACTAGCCAGCCGCGCAAGTTCGGCGTCATGATCCCGACGAGCGTGCAGAATAGCAAGCGCTCGCGCGACCGCCAGAACGTCCTCCGGGGGCCTTTTAGGGGGTAAACTGGGGGCTTTCTGGCGCATTCGGGCTCGTCTGCCGTGATGCGGCAATACGCGCCGAATTTGGGCAAACGAAAACCAGTAAGGGTCAACAACTGGTTGCTGAGCTGTCGAGGTTCAGAAGAACTGAATTTTTCAAGTTACTCTATTTCACGCTATGTGAACTTTAGCTCCGATTTCCCCCGGTAGCGGTCCGTAAGCCTGACTATCAACTTGATCTTCCAATTCCCCGGAGCAAACTCCACATAGAGTCCAAAATCAGATTCGCGAAAATTCAGAGTCGACCCAGCTGCCAATCTTTCGGCTGGCCGGCAGCGGTGCCCAAGCCGCAACACAATGCCTAAGAGCCAAGGCGTCGGTCCGATTCGCTCGCGGGTTTTTGGCTCCCGGCCATGTTTTCAACGCAGGAGCCCGAGATGTATGTCGCGCAACCGGATGACATGACCCTGTCCGAGTTCCTTGACTATTGTGATCCGCCTAAAAGCGTCGGCTTTGTTCCTCCGCGTTTCGCGGATGGCCGCGAGCTCTGGCAATGGACTCGGGTAGGCCATTTCCGACCTGCGACTGAGGTGTTCGCGGATGGACAGACGATGATTTTTTCTAGGGAGATGGAGCTTTGGTATCGTCCCATCGAAGACGCTCCACATGCGATGTGGTCCAGTGGGAATGCATCCATCTTCCGATTTTCACCAGATTCAGTTCTAGGTGATTTAGTAAGTGATTCCGGCATGAAGCTTCTTGACGTCCGATTTCGTAAACCGGGCAAAGAGTCGGTTCAGCACGAGATTGTGCCCCTAAAGAACCTGGGTGGAAGGCCTTCTACGTATGATTGGCCGCTTGCTCACCAACTAGTTGTAGCAAACCATATCGGACCTAACGGACTACCCGAAAGCTTTGATGAGTACGCTAAATTGCTGTGCGATGAGATTGCAAGAATAGATCCCCAGTCTGATCCATCGCATTCGACCGCCAAGCGCTACCTGAAACTGTCTCAGCCAGCCATCTGTAACGCGATCGCGCAGAGAATGCTCGCCAAGCGCCAGAGGCGAGTTTCATAGCTAAGCACATCGGGTGAATCGGCACGGTTACTGACCCTTGCTGGTTGCTTGCAGAACAAGATGCAGTGTTTCCTCCGCTACCAATCAAACAGCGGAGTTAACGATGTTCAATTTTGAAAAGATTGCCGGCAAGCTTTCCGGCCTTAAAAGCTCTCGTGAATTCGAAGCAGTCGTGCCGGAATTGGCCGACCAACTTGAAGCAGCCCAAATGGCTGCAGTCGATCTGAAGGATCGGCTGGAAACGGCCATTTTTAGTTCGCCAAAGGAAGTTCCCTTCATCCAAGCGGATATTGCGAAGCTCGAAGCTGAGCAGGGGGCTCTTCGTTTAGCGATCGCCGGAGCGCAACGACGGCAACAGGAGGCCGCCGCGATCGAAGTTAAGGCTGAAGTTGAGCGGCGTGCGAGCGAGGCGAAAAAGGTTAGAGTTGATCTTTTGGATAACTACGCGCAGCTGCACGAGTCGCTGACTAAGGTGGCTTCTCTTCTTCACAAAATTCAGGATGGCGAGGCAACGCTCAAGGCAGTGCGAGAATTGTTGGCAAAGCATGGCCGTAGAGAACTGGTGGTTCACAGTCCATTCAGTGAAGCACTTTCATTGATGGAAGTGTCGCCGACTGCCCAGTTGGACCTTTCGCTCGGCAACATTAGGATTCCGGGCTATTTTCCTGGAGGTGGCAGAGCGTCTCCAATCTCAATAATGAAAAAGATCAAAGCGTAACTGTCCTTTGGTGATGGTTGCGAAATGACTTTCTCATCAGGTGGATCGATCGTCGCATTGCCTTTGGCTAATAAAGCCGAGGCAATGCCTGCCACGCCGATTGCCGCCGCGCTTCACTCTTGCTTGGTCGATGGCGCGTATTTCCGGATTTCGTTATGAAGCACGGTCCGGACATGACGCCAGAGCAGCGGGCTCGCATCAGCGAGATGACCAAGGCACGGATGGCCAATCCCGAAGTGCGCGAGCGGATATCCCGACGAACCAAGGAGGCCAAGGCCGCCGCCGCCGCCGAGTTGCCGGAATGGCTCATGCTTCGCATGGCATGGACGAATGCGCGCCCTGGGGTGCGTAAGCGCTTTCTCGACGAGATAGTCTGGGCCGGCTGTATTGCGTCGGCATCGAAAGACCCTGGCGTGGCTTGATGACCGGGGGAAAACGGAAGCCAAGGTCGGACTACGCGACGCTCTGGGCGATCATGAAAGATTCCAGACCCTCGGCCGCGGCTAAATGTGCCGCCACGGTCTGCATCCTGAAGTTTCGGAACAACGAAACCGGTAAATGCAATCCGAGTTTTACAACGATCGGACGAGAAATGGGACGTGGTCGAACGGCTGCGATTGACGCCATCAACCAATTAAAAGCGCTCGGTTGGCTGACGGTCGAAAGCACTAAAGGGGGTGCGAAGAGCAATACTAGCAACTTCGTCTTCAAGGATCCGTCCGGTGCGGAGTCCCGCACCGGCACGAGTGCGGAAGTCCGCACTGGCACCAGTGCGGATTCGACTACCGGTTTGGAAGATACAACCGGTGCGGAAGACAATCGGGACCAGTCCGGGAGTCCGGACCTAACCGGTCCGGGAGTCCGGTCACGAACTATCTTAGAACCATCTTTGAACCTTCGCGCGCGCGAGCCGAGCAGCGCAGAAGCGCTCGGCTCGCTCGGCTCGCTCGTCAGCAGCCGAATTGGACTTGCCAATGCTATTTCGTGGTTTAGCGACGCTCCCATTGTCGATATTTCCTCGACGAGCATCACCATTGAACTGTCGACGCTGTTTCGGCGCAATCGAGTGGCAGCTGACTTTGAGACTGATGTGCTCAATTGTTGTCGAAGGCTTAGGCCATCCATCAAGACCGTGAAGTTCGTAGTTAGGGGGGATTCTAACAACCGCAATCGCCAAATCAGCGAGCTTTCCAAATGAGATTACTGGAGCGTTACGCTCGATACGTCGCTCTTCCATGCCGTTGGCTGTGCACAATCTCGCTACCTTTCGTGATCGCCATGATCGAAACACAGCATCATCCCGGCATCCGAGCAGCGAAATTCAATAATCGTTGCTTCAGCGCAACATTCACGCACCGTGATTTTTTTGAGGCGTAAGGCTTGAGATATTTGGGGTTTGCTATTCACGCTGCGTGTAGTCGAGATGGCGCCACCGTTCACGCTGTGAAGGACGGACTTGCCATCAATCGCGACCAGAGCAACTGTTCGATCGACACGCTTCCGGTAGTCGGTCCGTCACCGGCGACAAGCCACTAGGCTCAAACTGTAGGTCTCAATGCAGTTCCAGAAATTCCTTTTTCCTCACCCGACTTTCGTGGCATCGGATTCGAGCACTGGGTGCGCCGGTGAAATATTTCCGAAGAGATCCGACGAACTCATCTGCTTAAAGGCGGGCGAAATCCTTCAGCTGCTGCCTGACTATGAGGGGGCCGTTGCCGCGTACTCCGAGTCGGACGACGATCAAGGCCTTCTCGAGACGTTGGGCAAACTTCAAGAGCAGCTTTTGGCTCTTGCCAACGAAATGATTGCAATGCGTTCAACGTCGCTTCCAGCAATGCGAGCCAAGGTTGCGGTCCTAAAGCATTACCTGATGGTACCTGACGATCAACAGATTGATGGTAAGGCATTTGAACTGGCCGTGAGCCTGTTCGACGACCTGGCGATCGAAGCCGTTTGAGCCCTTCACTAGTTTGACAAACTCCGACCTAGGATCGGCGTTTGCTATTGCTCTGCGCGAGAGAATGAGTCTTCTGGCTATTCCAGCCGCCCACACACAAGTAGTCTGTAGAACTATTGGACGCGCCATCTCAATGCTTCTTTGGGGCGATGACGGTTACCGGTTCCGGACAGGAAGAAGGTTTTTGTCCACCCGCTTAAACTGATTGATCTGTTTACTTCCTGCCCGCTGCGAAGAAGGTCACAACAGCATCCCATTCACGCGTGACAGGGGGCGAGCCGCCCGCACGTCTCGAACCTTCGCAACACCGAGGCCATTGGCAACACTTCGAGGAGCAGGCTGGTCAGGGCGGTGAAGGCTTGTTCCGATGGCTCTCACTGCATGGAGGAGTGCAGACCGGAAGCCCCAGCTGCGTGCTGGGCTTTCTCCTGCTAGATTGAGCAATGGCGCCTCGCGTGTCGCTGCTCTCCTTGGGAGTTTCCTACCTAGACTTGAACCACCTGCCTTCGCGAGTGGTCCTTTTTCGTTTCGTCGCCGGCTGAACGCCGCCCGCACCGCGACCGAAGGCCTTGGGTCCCTCTGGCACTACGGCCCACCGCGGGTAATTCGGACCTCGGGATTTTGGTAGCGCCGGGCATCAAAAAGTTAGGTTAACGCGGTTAACGCGGTTAACGCCCCTAGGTTAACAGGGGACATTCCTTGCAGCTCCAGCCGATGCATATCGAACAGTGACCGGTGAGCGGCATTCTGCCGGTCGAGGGAAACGCGCGCGTCCCCTCGCCGGCGTAGGTCGCCGAGATCGCCGCGCCAATCAAGCCGTTCGGCTTCAACAATTCGATCCTAGTCGATGGCGACAGCGTGATCGTCGCTGGGCATAGTCGCTTAGCCGCGGCGAAACCTCTCGGTCTGACCGAGGTGCCTGTCGTTGTCCTGGGCCATCTCACCGAGGCCGGCCGCCACGCCTACACCATGGCGGACAATCGGACTGCGCTGAATTCCACTTGGGACGACCAGCTGCGCGCCCGCGAGATGGCGTTTCTGCAGCAAGCCGGCGCCATCGAGCTCGACCTCATCGGTTTCTCCAAAAAGGAAATCGAGCGGCTGCTCAAAGGCGCCAACGGCGGGGCAGCGGGGCGCACCGAGCCTAATGCGGTGCAGCCGGTCGCGAAGGACCCGGTTTCTCGTTTGGGCGACACGTGGCTGCTAGGCGGCTATCACCGGCTCCGCAACGGTCATCCACCGACGCCGAGGACGTCGCGGCGCTGTTGGACCGCGAAAAGCCCCACCTGATGGTCACCGATCCACCCTATGGCGTTAGCTACGATCCGGCCTGGCGCCTCCCGGCTGGCATTGGCGGCGCCGGCACCGCGACCGGTGCCGTCCTCACGACGACAAAGCCGACTGGACCGAGGCTTGGCGCCTCTTTCCCGGCAATGTTGCCTGTGTGTGGCATGGCGGATTGCACGGCGCAGCGGTCCAGGCATCGCTCGAGGCCTGCGATTTCAAGATTCGCGCGCAGGTGATTTGGGTAACCGCGGTTTGCAATCTCGCGTGGTGCCTATCACTGGCGGCACGAACCGGCCTTTTATGCCGCCAAGGAGGGCGACAACTCCTGGCAGAATGAACGGTTCGAGGATGAGCACGAAGTTGCGAGCTACGCGGTCCGTGACGGCGAGACCGCAAAGTGGACGGGGCGAAAGCATTCGACGTCTGGAATATCGAGCACGTCAAAAACGATACCGGTCATGGAACCCAGAAGCTCATCAAGTGTATGCGCCGGCCGATCGTGAACAATTCGCGCGTTAGCGACGCCGTCTATGAGCCGTTCGACGGCTCCGGGAGCAGGATCATCGCGGCGCACATCGCCGGCCGTGCTGTTTCGCGATGGAGCTCAATCCGCTGTACGTCGATGTCGCTGTTCGGCGCTTGCAGGAATTCACCGGCGGCGTCGCGATCCTCGAGGGCGATGGACATACGTTTCAGGAGGTCGCCGCGGAGCGGGGCCGCGCCGCGGCGTGATGCATCATGCAGCTTTTGACCCAGGCCGAGTATGCCCGCCATCGCGGCGTCTCGCGGCCAGCCATCACCAAGCTCATCAACGCCGAAAAAATTCCGGAGACGGCGTTCTCCATCGGTCGGGATGGCAAGCGCCGAATTGATGCGGCTGGGGCGGACTTCGCACTTGGTGAGAGTCGCGAGCATATCCTGTCGACCGACGATGCCTGTGATGACGTCGGCCGAGCCGATCCGACGTTCGGCAGCCAGGCCGGCAATCGTGGCGGCAGCGGTCCATCCGATGTGGGGCAGCTCCCCCAGTGGCGGACCGCGACCAAGATCTAGCGGCCTCTCCGAGCTCGAAGCACGAGCAGACGTTGGGACGGCTGCTCTTCGTCGACGACATCACCCGCGCAAAAATGCGCCGCGGCAATCCTCCACGAAATTGATCGGCTGCCCAGCTTCACCGATGAAATCGTAGCTGCGAGTGCGATGGCTTGTGTATGCTCGAGTGCAGAAAACGCTGCCCAGAATATTCGCACGAAGATCTCCGAAAGTATTCCGCGCGAATTAGCCGTCTCCGATCCTGAAGAGGTTTCGCACCGCCCTTCAGATATCGATGCCGCCCGCTGCCAACTCGCCGACAGCTCCGATCGACGCCCATCTCCATGAGTTTTGCTGGCGGTAAATGTTCCAAACCCGAACATTTATCCTCCGCTCTCCGGCAATCGTGGTCGTGGATCGCTCGGGGCCGCCGAGGATCGCGGCAGCCAGTAGTGGCGCCGCGACGACCATGCGAGCCGGATTGTAGGCGGCGGCGCGGTCTAGGAATCTCCACACCCTGCTCGCATCGTAATGGAGTTGCGGAAAGTCAATACCTAGGTGAGCTCTCGGAGTGTCGGCGTCGTGTTGCCGACGCGTTGCCAAGCGCCGACGGGCCGCGCGGCCCACCGATTCTCGGTTGATCCGCCTTGGCATCAGGGATCACCAATCGCTTCAATGGAATGCACCACTTAGGATGACATCTGCGCCTGCGGTATCTCACCTCGCTGCCGGACGCGAGGCTATTTCTGTGGATTTCGCCCACTCGGAAGGGCGGAAGCGTGCGCCTTGGGCTGCGACAACTATTCAACAGCTTCTTGTTGACCAGGAACACTTGGCCAATCTGGGTGGCGGCGCCATCGTGTTCTATTACGAAGAGTTGCTTCTATGGTTTAAGCGCAAGCGCGGTCTGTCGAAGTCGGGACCAAAAGTTCACTTCCACTGCGAGCCTTTTAAGCGCTGGGGCCCTCGCGCAAGCCCGAATTTTACCGGGTGATCCACACAATGTCGGGCAGTGTGCCGGCCGGCGTTAGAGCTGTTGGCCCGCGCCGATGCCCCAGCACCGTCGGCGCGGAATTGGTGGTCTGAAGCAACCAGACGAATTAGCGGCCGGCCGATCAGTGGTCGGCGGCGCTGGTAGCTCAGAAGCAATCGCGCGAGGTCGGGGCGGCGATTGGGCATACACACGGTTGTCGGTTTCCGTTGTTCAATGAGGCCTGAGCGGGGCCACAGCATCACTGCATGACTTTGATCCGCTTTCCCACCCGGAAGCGGGCTCGATTCGCGCTGATCTAACTATTAAGTTGCAGGGATTTGCAGTTTCCCTTCTAGATTGATGTGGGGAGATTCGCGGGGCAGTTTTGTTAGCCCCCGGGGGGACGTTGCGTGGAATTACACGAACTCAAATTGATGTTGCAGCGTCATTTCAGCGATGGACTGGTTACGATCGTTGGATCCGGCCTTTCTTGTGCAGAGGGTCTTCCCGGCATGGCCGCACTCGCAAGCCATCTACAATCAACGTTGGGAAGTGGCCTTGAACCAGACGATGCAAACCGGTGGTCAACTTTGGCGCCCGTTGTCGCCGCCAAAGGGCTAGAAGCGGCCTTACTTGAGATAGCGCCCACGCCGGGCCTTGAAACGGCAATTGTGGCGCGCACCGCAGAGATCATGGCACTTCGAGAGCAAGCGATTGTTGCACAGGTTTTTGCCAAAACAAGAACGTTGCGTTTCACACGTCTGCTGCCGCACCTTCTCAAGCCGGAGTCGGGGCTACCGGTTGTGACTACTAACTATGATCGTTTGATTGAAATCGCTGCGGAAGAGGCGGGCTTGGGCGTGGACACCATGTTCGTTGGCCATTTCGCTGGCAGCTTAAACGAACAAGAGAGTCGTCTAAGCTTCTGCCGCGAGGTGAATTTGCGCGGACGACAAGTCCAATGGCGATATAGGCCACGTGTAAACGTGTTCAAGCCACACGGCAGTCTCGACTGGTATCACAGAGATGGGAAACCCGTCCGATATGCTGGTGATCTTCCATTGCAACGTCTCATAATAACGCCGGGCTTGAACAAATTCCGTAACGGCTATGAGAGTCCGTTTGATCGACACCGGGAGCGCGCGAATTCGTCCATTGATCGCGCCAGCCGGTTTCTTGTTGTCGGCTATGGATTCAATGATGATCATCTGGAAACCCACTTAACGCCCCGCATCCGTAGCGGCGTGCCAGCACTTCTTCTGACCCAAACCCTATCTGCGAATGCTCTTAAACTGGCAAGCGAATGTCCTAATGTTATCGCTATCCAGCATGCCCTGGTTTCTGGGAAACCCGGAGCTTCGGTATTTATGAACAAGTCGGAATTCTTCATCGAGGACCTTCCACTTTGGGAACTCGAAACTTTTATATCCGAGGTACTCGAACCATGACCGAAGCTGCGCTTCAATTTTCCGATCAAGATAAACTTGGAAGAGTTGCATCCGTCGATACAAGTCACGTCGCTGTCGATGTCGCCAACTCGCTGCTGCTCACGCGCATCGGGATCGGTCAATTGATTGCGATTCGTGGCGCGACGGAGCGAGAATATCTGATAGCAATGACGGAGCGGGTAACGCGCAGCACAAGGGATGAATTGCCGCCAGCGACCGACCATGGGGATGATGGAGTCTTCCTGGCTACGGTTCCTACCGACGTGTTGCAAGGGGTGTTGATCGGCACCTTCAGAACCATAGAGGGCGCCAAGGCTAACACGTTTAAACGTGGCGCCGATAGCTTCCCTCAAATTGACCGTGAATGTTTTGTAATCGAGGGCCCCAACCTACAAAGGTTTATGGGGATTCTTGGAGCTGGGTTTGCAGAGGACGAGCGGCTCAAGCTCGGTGCGTTTGTCGCGGATCGATCGGCGGACGCTATTGCAAGCGGCGACAAGTTTTTTCAACGTCACGCCGCGATCCTAGGCAGCACCGGTTCGGGCAAAAGTTGGGCAGTTGCGCTAATTCTTGAGCGAGCAGCAAAGCTCAAATTTCCCAACATCATTGTGTTTGATATGCATGGTGAATATGCACCCCTCGCGGATAAGTCCGCTGGCGGGTTTGCGGAGCGGTTTCGTATTGCTGGTCCGGGGGACCTCGAGAAGCCCGCCAACGATGTGCTCTTTCTTCCGTATTGGCTCTTAAATCGCGACGAAATGTTGTCGATGATCCTTGATCGCAGTGATCAAAACGCTCCGAACCAAGCGTCTCGGTTTACGATGCACGTTAGGAATCTCAAAGGTCAAACGCTAGACACGGAGAGCAAAGTCGATGTCAAAAAGACTTTTACCGTCGATTCTCCAATCCCTTACGACTTGAAAAGTCTCCTCGGTTTACTTGCGTCCGACAACACCACGAAGGGTGTTGGCAAGACGGGGCCCGTTAAAGGCGAATGGGAAGATAAGCTAACGCGTTTTCTTGCTCGCCTAGAGGCAAAGCTGGACGACCGGCGGTACGGCTTTATGTTCTCTCCTCCGTCAGGCTCCGCAAAGTACGATTGGCTGGCTCAGCAAGTGGTCAGGCTGCTTCATTCTGGCGGCGGCTCTGGCATCAAAATTATTGATTTTTCGGAGGTCCCATCCGATGTGCTTCCGGTTGTTACCGGCACTCTTGCGCGTCTGTTGTATGACGTACAATTCTGGATGGGCAGCAAAAAGCGGACTCCAGTTACACTCCTTTGCGATGAAGCGCATCTATATTTGCCCGTTCGCGATGACGCTGATGCAGTACAAAGGCAAGCGTTGGGAACGTTTGAAAGAATAGCTAAGGAAGGCCGGAAGTATGGCTTTTCGCTGTTGGTTGTCAGCCAGCGCCCGTCGGACGTCAGTCGAACCATTCTGAGCCAATGTAACAATTTTTTGGCTCTGCGCCTGACCAACGAAACCGACCAGAGTGTGATCAAGCGGCTAATGCCTGACTCATTGGCGGGTTTAACGAGTATTCTCCCGCTCCTGGATACCGGCGAGGCTCTCCTTTTAGGAGACGCCGTGCTCCTGCCCTCTCGCATCAAACTTGATGCTCCAAAGATCCCTCCGGATAGCGCCACCCGTGATTTTTGGTCAGAATGGGGAACAGCACAACCCGATGACGCTGCGATATCCGCTGCCGTCGAATGCCTTCGCAGCCAAACACGGAAGAATTAATCGCCTCCAGGCGAGGCTATCCCACCACATTCGCCTCGGGCCGCCCGGCCATGAGAGCGTTGATCCATGCGAGGCACAAGTCGCGACTGCGATAGGTGCCCCATTTCTCGGTTTCTTCACGTTCGACGATGGGGAAGGTCGAATAGATGTAACAAATATCGTCGCGGCTTTGCGCTGGATCGGCCGGATCGAACACGCCGTAGAGGATGAAGTAGAGGGCATCGAGCTTGGCTCGCAGCACTAGACGCCGATCTTGGTCCCAGGCGAAGGGCGATCGCACGTCACCAGCAGCATCGACATGGCCGAGGTCACGCGCGAACGGGGCAAGATCGTGAGCGGTATAGCTCAATTCCAACACCGCTTCGCGGATGATTTCGGCGGCGGATTTGGGGCCGAACATCCGGGCGTATTCAGTAGGCGGGACGACAGGGAGCTGCTCCAGAAGATACCACGCCAGATGATTGCCGTGGACCTTTTGCCGCGCCAGATAGTCGAGAATGATGCAATTGAGATTGGCCAGCACCAGCGGCGCAAACTCTCCATAGCTGGGTCCGCCATCGCCTTTGACGGGTAACAACACCGGCAACGTATGGCCTGCACCGAAACGTGGAATGATGGCGCTGATCGTGGTCCGCGCGTTCGTCACTGACGTAACGTCCTTGAGCGACACACACCAATCGGTCGGCGCATCCCAACCTGTTTCCGATGACCGGACCCAGTAGCGGGGGGTGGGTTGCCGCTCCGGATCGCGATGATCTTCGTCGCTCAAGTCGGCTCCCTGCCCAGATCGAAAGATGTTGGCTTCGGCTAGCACGATATCCGAGGCTCGGTGATCAAACGCCTGCACCATCTTGCCTTCGTAGAGCGGCACCCAGTCCCCCGCCGCTGACTGGAAACGATTGCCGCCAACAGACCACGCGCCTTCGTCGCCTTCGAGTTCACTTCGTGTGCGAAATCGTCCGCTGTCGTTCGCCATATCCAACATTCGAACATACCGAACCGGCCAAACGGCTTTGTTTTCGCCTGATACACGATCCACCAAGACCGGCAGGCGGGCATAGATTGCCGAAGTTATTTCCTTGTCGCGGCGCGAGCGGAAAATGGGTGCGGTTCCGCTGTTAGGATTGATCCGGCCGATCTCGTCAGCCGTGACGGGGAAAACGCGGTCCGGATCATCGATTTCGGCCACATCACGGATGAAGAATCCATAGGAAGCGCTTTCGAACTTTCTGTTGGGGCCGCCCGCGACATAAGCGCAGAACTTGAAGCGATAGTAGACATCGGGAAAGAACAGGGTGCCGTCATAGCGGCGGTTAAAGAAGTCGATGATGCAATGCACCTGCTTATCGCCTGTTACCTTCCGGAAAAAGGCCGACGAACTCTGATCCGACGCAATGCCTGAAGGGATTAGCAACCCGACCATGCCGTTGGGCTTTACCAATGCATGGGCGCGCTCGACGAAAAGCGAATTCAGGTTGGTGTCGCCTCCGGATAGCAACGGATAGTGGCCCGACTTTCTAGCCATCCGCGCTGTATCCGCCGCCCGCGCGTCGGCGTGAGCGAAATCGTTCCACAGCGGATCGCCGCCACTCTTGAGCTTAGCGATCATCTTGTTTCGGTCTGTCGCCCTGGGTGCTAACGCGATTTCAGGTCGTCGCGCGGCGAACCATTCGACCTGTTGAAGCTTGATCCGGTCCCACGGCGGATTGCCTACGACGGCATCGAACCCGCCGTCGCGGCCCTTGCTCGACCAGTTGTCCCATACGCCGGGAAAGCTGATCTGCCAGTTCAGGAAGCGTTCCTCGGCGATCAGCGCGCGTGCCCGCTCCCAGATCACGGTGAACGCCGCGACTTCCTCCGGCTTTGCCATCCCGGCTTCGGGAGCTTTCCTGCCACGCGCGATGGGAATGGGATCGCCAAACCGTCCGTCGAGCCAGAGGCGGACGAGCGCCTTCTCCTCCTTGGCTTTCAGGGCGAGCCAGTCGAGCGCATGAATGAAGCTGACGAACCCATCGAGTTCGCCGGTCATCAATTCCACGTCGGCATACATCGCTGCTGACCGATGCGCCTCGGCGATCTCGACATCAGTGAGCGCCTCAATGGTTTTCATCGCTTCGGCGGATCGCTGCGCATTGCGGAGCGCCTCATTGTAAAAAAGCTCCCCGCCCAAGGCGGCCTTATCGATGGCGTCACGCACCCACAGACCGAACAAGCTGTCACCAGTATGAAGATGGTGGTCGATGAATGAAAGCGGAGCGCCGACGGTGAAGGTGTGCAACCACAGCGCTACCTTGGCGAGTTCAACCGCCATCGGATTCTTATCCACGCCATAGACGCAGCGCTTGAGGACCATACGACGGACGATGTGGCGATCATCGAGTTGTTCTTCGTCGATTGTCCACTTCGCGGCGCGCGCGTTTTTGAGGATGGTGGCGCGAATGTCTTCGATCTTGTCTGCGAGCGGCGAGGTATAGTGCAATTCGGCACCGAGCGCGGCGGCTTCCGCCATGGCGTCGAGCACTTGGTCGGCCAGCTTGTCGACCAGGCTGACAAGGAAATGGCCCGATCCCATTGCTGGATCGCAAATCCTGAGTGAAAGAATCGCGTTGGCCGGGTCGGCATCGCGCAGCACCCGCCGCTGATATTCTTCCGTTTCCTTTGGATTGAGCGAGGTGAGCGCTGCACGGAACGTTTGCCGCGGCTCGGTGATCAACGGTTCAAGAGTTTCGTCGAGGATAAGTCGAACCAGTTCATCAGGGGTGTAGTAGCTGCCCGTATTTTTGCGAGCGGATAGATTGGGCCGGATGGTCAGTGCACCGGCAGCATCCCGAACGATTTCGAATTCGAGCAGCCGTTCATAGATCGACCCCAGTTGCTGGACCGACAGATCACGATAATTGATATAACGGCGCTCTCCGGATGATCGTTCGTATGACAAGGCATCGAGCGCCGGTGCCATCACGCTGTCCGGAACTCGAGCGGCTGTGAGCAATGGCGTTTCGCCTGCGGCAAACAGGCCGCCGTTATATGGCGGAATGCCGACTGAACTGTCGCCTCTGTCGATCATACGCGACAGATCGGATATATGCGACCAAATGCGCGCTGCGGATGTGGAGAATGGATCGCCATCGGTCACGCGCCTGCCGACATCCAGTCGCAAGGGGCGTAGCGCATAATCGTCATAACGGGTGTCGCTGACCGGTAAGAGATCGCGGTCCTCCGCGTACAGCAGGAAGAGCAAACGATAGAGTAGCACCAAGGCGGCATCGCGAACGTCGGTCAGAGGCGCGTCCGGTGCGGCGCCGGCGATGGCAATAGCAAGGCTCGGGAAAACCGATTCGAACACCAGTTTTGATAGGCTGGCGGCAACGCGCTCTTCGTAAAAAGCGGCTTCGGCGCGGGCGCGATCATGAAACGACTGTTGGCCTGCGTCGTCGCGCAGAAATCCTTCGCGCCCGAACATGACCGCGAAGACCCGCAGCCAGTGGTCGCGGGTGGCCCTATCGGCGAACAGGTCGCCGCCGTCGAGCCCAAGCACGCGACTGAGATCGATTTCCAGAAACTCTTCAGAAATTGAACGTGCCCCGGCCCAATAGAGACGCCAGCGCGGGCCGTTGGTGAGAATTCCCCAACGTAGCGCGCCCCCGGTTAAGTCATCGAGCCTGCGCAGATAGCGCAACATCTGGGTGGAAGGCGCGGTGATTTCATCACGCCCCGACGCCCGATCCAGCGGGCGCGCCCAGCGCTTGCTCTCGATGACCGCAAGCCCGTAAGCGTAGCGCCGCCACTGATCGGCCTGCGAATTGGCTGCGGCTTTCGCTGCCGCGTCTCCGAAAAGCAGACCGTCCGGCACGTCATCGCGCCCTGTCACGGTGAGGTTTTGTTGACGAAGAAAATCTGCCCACCCAAGCGACGCCAGCACCGGCCAAATGAAATCGTCTTCGGTCTGGCTTTCATTCGTCTTGTGATTCTGCGGAAATGCTGCTGCGACCTCATCAAGTCGCGCACGTAGTCCTGCCACATCGACCCTACGGTAAGCCTCGGTAGACTTGATCGCATCGACGAGATAGGCGGTCGTGAACAACGATCCGGATATAAACAGCGCAGAATCAGTCAACTAGCACACCCCCTATGTGGGCGACACGACCATCGATCGGACCGCCTGTGCGATAGGTATAGGATTCCCGTGAGAAGTTCAGCCATATACCCGGTCGGCCCCGAGGATTCGCAGGCCATAGGGCTCCAAGCCGCCGCGATGTGTCGCCTAGGCGGCCTAAACTGAATTCGGGCCTCAGCCGGTTGTCGGAGCAAATGGGCGCCGCTTCGGTTAAGCGGCCGTTCTAGCCCGGAAAAGCCTAAAGACCGGGCCATCGAGTGAGGGGGGGAACGGGTGAATCGGCCTCTCGCTACCAATTCCCGCATAACTCCTTGAAATCATACAATTAGCTAATCGTTGTTGCGGAACGAGGGATGTATCACTGATACATCCGCGGATACATGGCAAATTCTTGCCCGTCAGATTCCGAGATTTTGCGCGAGACCGTTCTCCCGCAATACGACCGTGGCTGCTTCGAGTTCAGCAGCCTGTGCCGCAATGATCGCGTCCTTTTTCGACATTGCCCCTTCCAGTTCGTTCACGCGGCCTTCCAACCATTTGCTTCAGCATCGTGATGTGTTGATGCGACTGCGATTCCTTATGCATCAACGTTTGAATGAGCCCTGTCGAGTAGCCTATCGGCATGATCTCTCTCTTCGATCGCCTTGACGGAATTTTCAAACGCGGTGCTCAGGACGCGCTTTCCGATGGTTCCGAGCACGAAGCCGAGCAGGTGGCCTTTGAGGTTCTTGCCCTGGCGGACGACCACAACGTCGATGTCGGTCGCGCCGTCGATGCGGCGTGTGAAGGTATAGGTATGACCGGATGCGCCGCCCCAGACGTTGGAGTCGGTCGTTACCAGGACCGCGCGGTTGGGGTCGGACCAGTCATAGTGCAGGCGTTCCCAGACACCGCCTGAACCTTCGGTAACGTCGGCTGTGGTGCGTCCATGATGATGAACCTTGAGATACGCGTCGGCGCTGTTGCCAAAGAGCTTCGAGCGGCCCGGTCCGAAATCGGTCAGGCCAGCGACATACTGCTCGGGCGTCAAACGGGTGGTGCGATGGAGATGGATCGTGGACATTGTATGCTCCGTGTTACCTGGTTGGATGGATCACTTTCAGGATTACAGTCAGCCTCAATGAGCCCCGCCGGCGGCAGCGGCGCCCTTCGGCTTGCCAGTCAGGAGAAGAGCGATTCCGGCCAGCACCAGCACCAGGCCGACAACGGCGAATGTGTCGCTGAAGCCCATGATCAGCGCCTGCTGCTTGACGGTCTTGCCGAGCGCGATGATCGCCTGATGGCGCGCACCGGCGGGATCGGTCATGCCGTGCGCCATGAAATAGTCGGTCATCGTTGCGATCCGCTGGCGAACCTCCTCACGGCCGAGATCGACGGACTGGCCGATAATGTTGGAGTGAAACTGCTCGCGCTTGGTGACGATGGTCGAAAGCATTGCGGTGCCGACCGCGCCGCCGAGATTGCGCATCATGTTGGCAATGCCGGAAGCCGCGGGCGCATCCTGCGGCGCCACGCTTCCCAGCGAAATCGCGCTGAGTGGCGTCAGCAGCAGTGCCTGACCGACGGCGCGAACGACGTTCGGTCCGAAGAGCTGATCGCCCGAATAGTCCAGCGACATCGCCGTGTTCATGAAAGAACTCGCGGCGAAGATGGCGGTGCCGGCAAAGGCGATGAAGCGGATGTCGTAGCGCTGCATCAGCTTCGGCACCAGCGGAATGAGCAGCAGTTGCGGCAATCCGGTCCATGCTAGCACCGTGCCGATCTGCTCTGCGTTGTAACGCTGTACCTGGCCGAGATAGGCCGGCAACAGATAGATCGAACCGAACAGCGCGAAGCCGATGAAGACCGCGGCAAGTGTGCCAAGCCCGAAGCTGCGGATCTTGAGCAGGCGCAGACGGATGAGCGGCTTTTCCACCAGCAATTCGTTGGCGACGAACAGCGACAGGCTGACGGCGGCTACAACGGCCAGCTTGACGATGAAGGGCGAGCCGAACCAGTCGTCCTTGTTGCCTTCTTCCAGTACCGATTGCAGCGCCGAGAGGCCGACGGCCATGGTGACAATGCCGAACCAGTCGCCTTCGCGCAGCAGTCCGAGATTCATCGGCTGCGGTTCGAGCGTGAGATACAGCGTCGTCACCATCACCGCTGTGGGGATGACATTGACGAAGAAGATGGTTTGCCAGCCGTAGTTCTCGGTGAGATAGCCGCCGATGGTGGGGCCGATCGCCGGTGCAAAGGTTACCGCGAGCGAGAACATCGCAAGGCCGATCGGCTGCTGTCCCTTCGGCAGCCTGGTGAACACGAGCGTGAAGGCCATGGGAATCAGCACGCCGCCGAAGAAGCCTTGAAACGCGCGAAACGCGATCATCGTCGGCAGGTCGGTGGCGAACGCACAGGCCACGGAGAAAACCGCAAACAGGCTGGCAAAACCCAGCATGATGTTGCGGAAGGAGAATACGCGGCTGAGATAGTCGGTGAGCGGGATCACGACGATCTCGCCGATCAGATAGGACGTCGAGATCCATGATCCGTTATCGACGCCGGTGCCGATGCCGCCTTCGATATTCAGCAGCGAGGCATTCGTGATCTGGATATTGAGAATCGCCATGAACGCGCCGATCATGGCGGCGAGGATGGCAACCCAAACGGTGGCGCTGGCCCGTTCGGCTAGGACAGCCGGTGCGGGAGTTGCTTGGGGCGCAGAGCCGGAGGGGGTGAGGCTGGACATGACGTCACCTGTTCAAAACCAGCTCTGACTTGGCGGACTGACGGGTCGCGGGCTTCAGGCCGGCCTCGATCGTGGCCTTGGTCTGGATGCTCGGGATCACCGACATGCCGGGCCTCAGGTCGACATCGACGCTGTCGAGGACGATCTTCACAGGGATCCGCTGCACGATCTTGGTGAAGTTGCCGGTGGCGTTGTCCGGCGGCAGCAGTGCGAATTCTTGGCCGCTGGCCGGAGCGAGGCTGTCGACATGGCCATGCACAGCCTTGCCGGGGAACATGTCGATTTCGACGTCGACCGGCTGGCCGGCTTGCACATTGCCGAGCTGCGTTTCCTTGTAGTTCGCGATGATGTAAGCGCCGTGCGAAGGTACCAGCGACATCAGTTGCGTGCCGGCCTGCACGAACTGTCCGACACGAAGGGTCCGATTGCCGACGACGCCGCTGATCGGAGCGGTGATCGTTGTATAGGACAGGTTGAGTTCGGCCTGCCGCTGTTGCGCCTTGGCGCGTGCATTGGCTGCAATCGCCTGCGCGAGTTCGGCCTTGAGCAGTTCGACCTGCTTTTGTGCCGAGGTCAGGTTCGCCTTGTCACGCGCGATGGTCGCAATGGCTGTGCCGTCCCGGGCCTGCGCGCTCTGTGCATTCTGCACGCTGCCAAAGCCTGTTGCCGCGAGATCGCTGTATCGCTTGTTTTCCTGAGCGGTGAAGGTCCGCGCCGCGATGTCGACATTGAGCGTCGCTTCTGCCGCGTCGATCACCGCCTGCTGCACGTCGAGCTGCGCGCGCTTGCTTTCCACCGCAGCATCCGCGGCAGCGACATCGGCCTTGGCCTGATCGAGCGCGACCCTGAAGTCGCGGTCGTCGATCCGCGCCAAGACATCCCCGGCCTTTACCTGCTGATTGTCACGGACCGGAACCAGATCGAGATAGCCGGACACCTTCGGGGCGATCGTGGTGTTGTCAGCCTTCACATAAGCGTCATCGGTCGAGACCAGGAAGCGGCCGACAGTCCAGTAGTCCCAGCCGTACCAGGAGGCGGTGGCGAGCAGGGCGACCGCAGCCCCGGCGATCAGGGCGCGCCGGACCCGGCCCCTTGTCCCGGACTTTGCGGGTGAGGCGTCCGCGGGGTTGGCTGTTTCCGGAGCTGAAACGGCCTTTTGAGTGGGTTCCGGGGCAAGATTTTCAACGGCCTTCAATGCGGTTGTCTGGGTGCTCATGGCGAGCCTCACAATTAGGAAACTTGATATTTTCCTAAATAGGGGCCATGTTGGGACTGTCAATGGAATGACAGTCATCATTTAAAGGCATGGCTTGCGATGGCGATCACGAGACCGGGAGAAACGGGGAGGGTGCGGCGCGGCCGCGGACGGCCGCAGGTGCGTTCCGACGACGAAACGCGCGCCGTGATCATCGCCGCGGCCCGGGAAGAATTCGATACCAGCGGATATGCCTCCACCAGCATGGAGAGCGTGGCGCGTGGCGCCGGCGTGTCCACCAAAACACTTTACCGGCTCATTCCCAACAAGGCTGCCCTGTTCGAGGCGATCATCACCGATGGCCTCGATCAGTTCACCGCGCGAATCCGGTTGCGCGCGTGCGACGGCAGCGACATCGAGGCCGCGTTGACCGAAGCGCTGGTCATTTTCGGCGAACTGGTTCTCGACGACACCGTGATCGCGCTGCAAAGAATGGTCCTGAGCGAGAGCGAACAATTTCCCGAGATCGCAGAGACGTTTTACAACAAAGCGATCAAGCGTACCGAGAACACGCTTGCCGGCTGGCTGAAGACGCAAGCCGAACGCGGCCGGATCGAGATCGGCAATGCCGCGGAGACCGCCGGTATGCTGCTCGGCATGTTCGCGTTCCAGCCGCAGCGCGCGGCGATGTTCGGTCATGCGGCCGTTCCCGGCCACAAGGAGATCGAACGGCGCGCGCGGACCGTCGCCCGGCTTTTCCTGAAGGGATGCGCACGTTAAGCGACCGCTACACTCCTGGTGATGAACTTTGGTTATCGGTCTGGTGACCTGGATGCCGAACGGCGTGAAGGGCCAAGCGATGTGATCGCATCATCCGAGATAACCGGAAACGCCGTCCCACAATTTTTTCAGCGCCGTCAGCGTCAGCAATCCATAGCACGCCCGGACACCCGCACCAACATCCGGGAAGCCGAGCAGTTTTGTTGTCAATCTGGTGCCGTTCTCGCTCGCGCAGCAGATGCGTGTCGCGTCCATCGCTTTTCCGAGAGGCGTTGAAGAGCCAGCCGAGACGGGGCTGTCCCTCGCGCCATCCGAACGTATTGCTGTTCCGGGCCTTGCGCAGGCTCCGGTTCGATGGAATGTTTATTCATGCAGGAGATCGCGCTCGATAAGGACTGATGCTTGGCCAGATCGTGATGGTTCACGTCCGCGATGAGGCGGTCATCGATGCGGAACGCCAATATGTCGATGCCAACAAGCTGGACCTGATCGGCCGAATGGAAGGCCCCTAGTATACCAAAACGCGCGATCGCTTCGAAGTGCCGCCGATTGCGCTCAACGACTGGAATGACGCGCAGTTCGCGCAGCGAGTCAAAACTGAATCAACGTAGTTATCGAGGAGGTCCTGATGCCTTTCGAACTCACGATCAACGGAAACCGCCAATCCGTCGATGTCGACGGGGACACGCCGCTGCTATGGGTGCTGCGCGATGTGCTCGGCATGACCGGCACGAAGTTCGGTTGCGGCATGGCGCTGTGCGGCGCCTGTACTGTTCATGTCGACGGCTTCGCCGTCCGTTCCTGCATCACGTCGGTTGACAGTGTTGGGGACTCGAAGATCACGACCATCGAAGCGATCGGCAAGACGCTGGCGGGTCAGAAAATTCAGAAGGCCTGGCTCGATCACGAAGTCCCGCAATGTGGCTATTGCCAGTCTGGGCAAATCATGTCGGCCTCAGCCTTGCTGATGAGTACGCCGAAGCCGACCGATGCCGATATTGATGACGCGATGTCCGGCAATATCTGCCGCTGCGGCACCTATAGCCGCATTCGCGAAGCCATCAAGCAAGCCGCGCAATCGGGAGGCTAATCATGCTCAAGTCGATGATGTTCGAACGTTCAGCAGCCGACCTGTCGCGGCGTCATTTTCTCCGTGCCAGCGCACTCGCGAGCGGCGGTTTGCTGCTCAGCGTGAGCTTGCCGTACGCAATTGGCGAAAGCGAGGCGGCGGACGCCAACAGCTTTGAGCCAAATGCTTTCATCCGGATTGGCGGCGACGGAAAAATCATCCTGACCATGCCCTATGTCGAAATGGGACAGGGCACCTACACCTCGATTCCGATGCTGATTGCCGAAGAACTTGAGATAGGGCTCGATCAGGTGCGTCTGGAACATGCTCCGGCAAACGACAAGATCTACATGAATCCGCTGCTCGGTGTTCAGGCGACCGGCAACTCGAATGCGATCCGAGGCGCCTGGGAGCCGATGCGAAAGGCCGGCGCGACCGCGAGAACAATGCTCATCGCGGCGGCGGCGAAGCGCTGGAATGTTGATCCGGCTTCCTGCCGGGCTGAAAACGGCGAAGTACATCATCAGGCATCAGGACGTCGCCTTGGGTACGGCACGCTAGCCGCCGATGCGGCGAAGGTGCCTGTGCCCGAGAATGTAGCGTTGAAGAAGCCGGCCGATTTCAAGCTGATCGGAACGCCCGCGAAACGGCTCGACACGCCCTCCAAGATCAACGGCACGGCGCTGTATGGCATCGACGCACGGCCGTCCGGTGTGAAAGTTGCAACGCTTGCGCAGTCACCTGTATTCGGCGGGCGGGTAAAGCGTGTCGATGACACCGCGGCCAAGGCGGTCAAGGGCGTTCGGCAGATTGTCCGGCTCGATGACGCCGTTGCCGTCGTGGCAGACCACATGGGGGCCGCCAAGAAGGGCTTGGCGGCGCTCGTGATCGAATGGGACGAGGGGCCGCATGCGAAGCTCGCGACGGCTGATATCGCACGCGAGCTCGAAAGCGCTACCACCAAGTCCGGTGCTGTCGCGCAGAATATTGGCGACGTTGGCAAGGCGATGGCGGGCGCGGCGACCAAGGTCGAAGCGACCTATCAGGTGCCGTTCCTGGCACACGCAACCATGGAGCCGATGAACTGCACGGTTCATGTCCGGCCAGACGGTTGCGAAATCTGGGTCGGCAGTCAGGTGATGGGACGTGCGCAGGCCGTGGCTGCGAACGCGTTGGGCATGCCGCTAGAGAAGGTGGTGGTGCACAATCATCTGCTCGGTGGGGGGTTCGGACGTAGACTGGAAGTCGATGGCGTGATTCGCGCGGTTGAAATCGCGAAGCAGGTCGCGTCGCCGGTGAAGGTGGTCTGGACGCGCGAGGAAGACATCCAGCACGACATGTATCGCCCCTATTGGTTCGATCGGATCTCGGTGGGCCTCGACAAGACGGGCAAGCCGGTCGCGTGGAACAATCGCTTCGCCGGCTCTTCGGTGATCGCGCGATGGCTGCCTCCGGCATTCAACAAAGGCCTCGATCCCGATACGACCGAAGGCGCGATCGACCTCGTCTACGATATCCCGAATTTCCATGTCGAGTATGTCCAGGTCGAACCGCCCGGCATTCCCACCGCGTTCTGGCGCAGCGTCGGCCCCTCTCACAACGTCTTCGTGACGGAGAGCGTCATCGACGAACTGGCCGCGGCCGCCAAGCAGGATCCGGTCGATTATCGGCGCGCGCTGCTCGCCAAGTCACCGCGCGCCAGAGCCGTGCTGGATCTTGCCGTGGCGAAGGCCGGGTGGGGAGGACCGTTGCCGAAAGGACGCGGACGCGGCGTATCGTTGCAGTTCGTTTTCGGCAGCTATCTCGCACAGGTTGCCGAAGTGGAAGTGGCCAAGGATGGCACCGTCCGTATCCAGCGGATCGTCTGTGCGATGGACTGCGGCTCGGTTGTCAATCCCGACACCGTGCGGGCGCAGGTGCAGAGCGGAGCGATCTTCGGTGCGACTGCGGCGCTTTTCGGCGAAATCACGCTCAAGGATGGACGTGTCGAGCAAGGCAATTTCGACACCTATCAGATGCTGCGAATCAACGAGGCGCCGGCCGTCGAGGTCCATATCGTGCAAAGCTCCGAACCGCCCGGCGGAATGGGCGAAACGGGGACGTCGGGAGTTGTGCCCGCCATCGCGAACGCCGTCTTCGCGGCGACGGGCAAGCGGCTGCGCAAGATGCCGGTCGATCCTGCGTTGTTGAAGCAGACCTAACTCATGAGGAATCAATGGGGACGTTATAGGTCAGGAAGAAACCGTCGATAACTTGGCGCACGACAGTTTTGCGCAAGAAACCTCATAAATCTGGCGTTTCTTTCGGTTCATTAACATTCCGAGATCCGATTGCGACGATAACGTCCAACATCGCGTCAAACATGGGGAACTCGCGAGCGAGTATCTGACAAAGCGGAACGGCTTCTGGCAATTCGTGCGGCGCGTGCCGGCACGGTTCTCCGGCCCTGGCTGCCCTGCGGCATGGATTGCGGCTGACGTCGTCCGCCGGCACGATCAGCCCCTGACCGATGCTGACTCATTGCTTCTCTTGCGCTTGCCTTCATCATGGAATCCCTGCCGCAGCGGTTGCGATATTTCCATCAGCATCTTTCGAGCGGATTGCCGTAGTTACCACGCAACAATTTTGAGAATCGAAGGCGCCGGTCGCCGGCGCAATTGCTGCCGATGCCCGCCGGGGAGCCAGATTTCGTCGTTCGCTTGAAGGGCGGGTCAATGGCGTGGCGTGCAAAGTTGAAAAGCAGCGATGCTTTCCGAAAGACGACTTGTCCAATTGCAGGGCAGTAAAGAGACCGCAGCAAATAAAGGTGGCGGCGCATGGATGGGCGATTGCGAGACGTATTCCGTTCGATCGACTGGATCGAGCGGCATTTTCACGGACGGTGCCGGATGCCTGCGCTGCGATTTCTCCGGAATTGCTGTAGTTTTTTCGGCGTTCACATGCTGGAATGCATCGACCCTGATGCCGGCGCAGGTATGCGACGATCAAGGCACCGGACAACTCTGGCGAGGAGCGTTTGGTGAATACGAACGGTATTGGGAAGAACGTGCTCGACCCGGTCGAGGGTGAATTTCTTTCATTCTCCGGGCTTTCCGCGACCGCCGCCATGGCCGACTGGCGGCCAGATTGGAAAACGGACCTCATTTCAAGGTTGCTGGCGCTGCGCAACGAGGCCTTCATTGATGTGGGGGCCAATCGAGGCCAAACCCTGTTGGATTATCTTTCCGTGCCTCGCACGTCGGGCTATGTGGGCTTCGAGCCCAATTATTATTGCGCCAGTCTGGTGAGTGACATCATAGCCTCGACACGGAGGCAGGACTGTCGAATTGTGCCGGCCGGTCTCTCCGACAGAAATGTCCTTCAGAAACTTCTGCTTGATCCAGAGGAAAAGCTGGATACGTCCGCAAGCCTCGATATGCATCTGCGCCCCGGCCGAAGCTGGAAGGAGCAGTTTGCAGCGTGTTACCGGTTCGATGATATTCGCGCCGCCTTGGAAATCCGGAAGATCGGATTGATCAAAATGGATGTCGAAGGTGCGGAGGTTCCAGCGCTCCATGGAATGGAAGCGAGCATCAAGACTGATCAGCCGTGGGTTTTGTGTGAGGTGCTGCACAGGGACCATCAGGTTGAGGCGCCGGCTCATCAGCAGCGTCTTGATGTTCTTGCTTCGTGGCTCTCCCGCGTCGGCTATTCCTGCCTGAATGTGCTGAAGAGCGCGGACGATCAGCGATTTGCGGGACTGGCCACCATGCCGGAGATTCCCAACAAGATCTGGACCTGGGAGAACGCGAATGAGTGCGACTACATGTTCGTGCCCCAGGCCGATGCTGAATTGCTCAACGGCAAGTTTCTGAGGTGAGATTTGACCTGCGGCTTCAAAGCCGCAGATTGCGCTCTCTGGCTGAGGTGAGATCCGATGCCTGATGCAAGTATCAATACGACCGATCGCAAAGAGCTGCTTCTCCGCTTCTGGCGAAGTGCCCGGGGATTTTGGAATCTTCGTGAGGGCGACCGGCACGCGTTATGGATGAGCGCAGGTTTGATCCTTCTCATTCTCGTTCAGCTCGGCTTCAACTACGGAATCAATATCTGGAATCGGTCCCTCTTCGACGCCGTTGAGAGAAAGGACCAGGCGTCTGTCGTGCAACTCACCTTGATATTCGTTCCGCTGGTCAGCGGCGCGTTATTGTTTGGCGTGGCTCAGGTGGCGATCCGTATGGGTCTCCAGCGGCGATGGCGAGGGTGGTTGACGTCGCGGGTTACCGCGCGGTGGCTGGTTGACCGGCGTCACTATCAGCTCAATTTTGCACGCGGAAATCACCAGAACCCCGAATATCGTATCGCCGACGATCTGCGGATTGCGACCGACGCGCCGATTGATTTCGTCGCCGGCATTATCTCCGCGTTTCTTTCCGCGACGACATTCATTGCGGTTCTGTGGACGATCGGCGGACAAGTGACGTTCAATATCGGCGTGGAAATCACAATTCACGGTTTTCTTGTGGTTGCCGCGCTTCTGTATGCGGTGGTGGCCAGCAGCGTCATGATCTTTATCGGCCGAAGATTCGTATCCATCGTCGAGCGGAAGAACCAGGTCGAGGCCGAATATCGCTATGCCTTGACGCGGGTGCGGGAGAACAGCGAAAGCATTGCACTTCTCGGCGGGGAAGAAGAGGAGCGTCAGGTGCTGGATCGCTCGCTCTCCGCTGTCATCCGTCATTGGTCGCTGCTTGCCGGTCAGCATGTTCGCGCAACGGTCGTCTCTCAGGGCTCCAGTCTCATCGTCCCCATCGTGCCGCTATTGTTGTGTGCGCCGAAGTATCTCGAGGGCAGCATCACGCTGGGGCAGATGATGCAGGCGGCGTCGGCGTTTGCATTTGTTCAAAGCGCATTCGGCTGGCTGGTGGACAATTATCCGAGATTTGCGGACTGGACGGCCAATGCGTCGCGCGTGGCGTCGCTCATGATGTCGATGGACCGCCTCGAAGCGGCGGGCCAGGAGGCCGACAATCGCATTCGCCACGAAACCACAACCGGTCCCGCGGCGGTCAGTCTGGAAAATGTGTCGGTCGCCCTGGATGACGGCAAGACAGTCCTGGACGATTTCAGCATTTCGGTCGGCCATGGCGAGCGCGTTCTGATCGAGGGTGAATCGGGTGTCGGCAAGAGCACTCTGGTCCGGGCGATCGCTGGACTGTGGCCGTGGGGGCGTGGAAATGTTGGCGTCGGTTCCGGGCGTTTGCTGTTGCTTCCGCAAAAATCCTATCTGCCCTACGGCACGCTGAGGCGGGCCGTGACGTATCCTGCGGCGCAGGATAATTGGTCGGCGTCGCAGCTCTGCAATGTATTGCGCAAGGTCGAGTTGGGGCATCTGCAATCCCAGCTCGATTCTGATTTGCCCTGGGATCAGATCCTGTCAGGAGGTGAGAAGCAGCGGCTGGCGTTTGCAAGACTTCTCCTGCATCGGCCGGACATCATTGTTCTGGACGAGGCGACATCGGCCTTGGATGCTCGAACCCAAGGGCGGATGATGCAGCTTCTTCACGCGGAGATGGGCAAGGCAACGATTATCAGCGTCGCTCATCGAGCGGAGCTCAGCGCTTTTCACACGCGGCGCGTAACGATCGGCGCTTCCTGGTCCGACGAACGGAAACTCACAGTAGCTTAGTTATCTATATTACGGCCGATCGTCCGGCCCGATGGCCTTTCGCGGCGCGAGCGCACATGTGACGCGAGCAGGACACGGGCCATCACACGAGATAACCCGACACGCCGTCCC
Organism: Afipia sp. OHSU_II-C1; assembly: GCF_000497575.1. Classification (GTDB taxonomy): domain Bacteria; phylum Pseudomonadota; class Alphaproteobacteria; order Rhizobiales; family Xanthobacteraceae; genus Afipia. The sequence goes on along the minus strand of NZ_APJI01000006.1, from coordinate 178,025 downwards.
ATAGCAGCTTCAGCGCCGTAACGGTCAATAATCCATAACAGGCCCGATAGATCTGCCGCTGATCCAGCGCACCATGTAGCCGCCATCCGACCCTGATGCCTGTTGGAATCGCAAACAGGCAGATTCCCATCAAGATCCAGACGTTTTCCGTCGGCTTCACGATCAGCAGCCACGGCACCGCCTTGATCGCGTTGCCGACGGTGAAAAACATGCTTGTGGTGCCTGCGTAGATGGCCTTGCTGAGGCCGAGCGGCAGCAGGTACATCGCAAGCGGCGGTCCGCCCGAATGGGCGACCATGGTTGTGATTCCGGATGTAAAGCCGGCCGCGATCGCCTTTGGCGCCGACCGCGGCTGCGTTGTCACGTCCGCGCCCCGCAACAGCCAAAGCCCGACGAAGACCAGCGTAATGACAGCCATCATGATTGCGATGGCACGATGGTCAAGGATGCGAAACAGCAGATAGCCACATCCGATGCCGATCACGAGCGCCGGCACGAGGATCATCAGATCCGGCTTCGACCAGGTCGAGGGCTTCCAGTAGCGCAGTGCGAACAGATCCATTGCGATAAAGAGCGGCGCGAGCAGACCGCCGGCGGTGACCGGGTCCATGACCAGCGACAGCAGTGGAATGCCGATGATGGCGAAGCCGCCGCCGAATGCGCCGCGCATGAACGCGATCAGGAATATGCCGGCCAAGGCGACCAAGATCGTGACAATCGTCAGTTCCATGGCATTGTTCCGGTCCTTAAAGTTGAGATGCCGATAATGGCCGTTGTCCTTGTTTGCTCAGGCGTCAGCTTCGTTTTGCACGAATTGCTCACTATCTCGCGCTGTACTTGGCAGAAGCAATAGAGCCGGTATTTTAACTCCCGCCAGTCCCCAACTGGCGTCCCTCCCTAGACTTGGCCCGCTCAGCTTCGCGCTGAGCGGGTTTTTTAGTTTGGAAGGATCATGCGCGAGGGATCACCGGTCAGTATGGAGAGCCGCCGTCGCCGGACGGCGAGATCGGACCTGAATCCAATCGATCGCCGACGGAGAATGGATTTGCCACCGCTTAGCGCTCCTGGTCGGTGTTCATGACCTGGTCCAGCCGCACAGGCACGACCCGGCTGTGACTCGAATGCGGTTCGCATCGGTCGGCGCTAACCTTGACGGGCTTTAGGCCGCCGTCGCTCGATCCGAGTACTTCCACTGTCGCGGTCGCTCCGGACACCAACTCCTTGCGCGCGGCGTCGTCGAGCGCAATCCGAACCGGAACTCGTTGCGCCAGCCGCACCCAGTTGAATGTTGGATTGACGTTGGCAAGGAGGCTGCTTCCCGCGCTCCGATCCCGATCTTCGATACCCGCCGCAACGCTTTCCACACTTCCGCGCAGCGTATGATCGCTGCCCATCAGCCGCACATTGGCCGCGTCGCCGGCACGGATTCGCGCCAGCTTGGTTTCTTCAAAATAGCCCTCGACGTGTAGCGTGTCTGAGTCGAGCAATGCCATCACACCTTTTCCGGAAGCAAGATAAGTGCCCGGCCTTAGTTCCATGTTGGTGACGACGCCATTGACGGACGCGCGTACCTCGCTGCGCTCAAGGTTGAGTTTGGCAAGGTTGAGGTCCGCAACGGCCTGGTCGTAGGCTGCTTTCGCCGAACCCTGGGTGGCAACGATCTGATCCAGCTTCTGCTTTGTGACAGTGACATCGGGCGTTAGTGCGCTGTAGCGCTTCAGGTCGGCATTGGCCTGATCAAGCATCGCGCGCCGGCCTTCCAGCACGGCTTCCGCCTGGGCCTGTGCAATGGCGTACCGCGCCCGATCTATCCGGAAGAGAACATCGCCCCGCCGGACCTTCTGGTTGTCCTTGACAAGGACGTCAGTCACGAAACCCGAGACGTCGGGGGCAATGGGCACCACGTCGGCGCGAACGTGACCGTCGCGGGTCCAAGGTTCGTCGAAGTAGTAATCCCACAGCTTGTGGCCAGACCAGAGCGCGAGAGCCATCATCGCTCCCGTCAGTGCGAAGCGACGCAGCAGATTCATAAGGACGTTCATGACAGAAACTCCTTGGAAACGAACACAAGACCGGTGACCACGCATACATAGAGTGCGAAATCGAACAGCGCCGAATGCCAGACCATTCGGTAGACACCGGCCCGCAAGAGCAATTTGCTCGCGATGCGTGTGAGCACCCCGGCAACGGCACCCCAGAACAGCAGGCTGGGAATGACGACACCGAAGAGATCAAGTTCGTACTTCATGCGACCAGTCTCCTGTCGTGGGGTTTATGCGGCTCATACTCCGGCGTTTCGGGGAATAGTCCGAAACGCATGCCGGTGAGAGCGATGAGCGCTTCATTGCGCGCCGGACTCGCGGCTTCCTGCAAAGTGATCGCAATCGTGTCATCGAGCGGACCAACCAGTTCAATCGAAAGCCGCCCGGCGGTTTGAGTCCGGAAGACGGATCCGAGGTGATCCAGGAGGGCATCGACCATCCGCCTTGCGTGATATGACAGGTCAGGATTCGCTCGCCGGAGATCCATGATGTTCAACGCAGTGCGAAGCTGACGAAGGTGGGCGGCGTTGCTTCTTGCCTCGGCCGGAACCACCGCGATCCGCGAGGCCAGCAGGGCCAGACGATGTTGCATAAGGCTGGCGATGGCCACGCCCTGCTGCCATGTCCGGCCCTCGGTGACCGTGGCCAGCGTCTTCCAGTTGCTTGAGAGCAGACGCTGTGCAACCCACTCCGCAACGGACAGACGAATAACTCCGCTGACAATGGCGGTGAGCACGACGCCCAGAAACAGAGACACGCTGCCGTTCGCAAAGGAGGCGAAATCGCTGGTATACGATGAACTCAGCGCCAGTTGCACCGACGTGAAGATGGCAAGAAAAGAGCCGGCGCGTGCGGTGGCCGGGCGTGCCGACATCCAGCCGAACAGGACGAATGTCGGCATCAGCGCGGCGATCAGCATCTCGAGAGTTGTGATCCGCGGCAAGACGCCGAACATGTAGATTCCGTTGAGCGCAATGACCAGGAAAATGATCTTGTAGAAGTTGCGGTATGCCGGAAGAGGATCGTCGATGCCGGCAAACAGGCTGCCGAGGACGGCGGCGAATATCGCTGCGGATGCACCATCGACCCAGCCCGTGGCGATCCAGAATGTGCAACAGGCGAGGATTGAAAACGCGGCCGTGGCGGCGCTCCACAGCGCAAGCCGGTGGTCGCGGTGCTGGACGGAAGCGGTCCATGTGTCGGGAATGAAGGCGAGCGGCAGGAGGTCCGGATCGCCGCCATTGGCAATCGCATTGCGCAGGAACTGGCAATCCAGTGTGATGTCCATGAGATTAAGCAGCCGCAGAGCGTACGCCGCTGTCGTGGCGTTGACCCATGTGGCGTCCGTATCGAGCTGCGAATGCTCCTTATCAAGCGGGCTGCGTAACTCCGTTGCTTCATCTCCTGCCTGACCGCCGTTGACGAGCCAGTCCGCGACTCTCGCGCTGAGCGCAGCCATGCGAGCGGAGGCTTCCGCGTGAGCGGCGATCCCGGCCGGGCGATCCTCGATGGCCGCCAGCAGCGGCAGAAGCCACAGCATATGTTGCTGAAGCCGTTGCAAGCCGCGCGCGATGTTTGCGGATGTGGAAACCTCGTAGCCCAGGTGCCGACTGAGCTGATCGATTTCCGAAGCGGATGCCGCGAGCCTCACCCGCTGGCTGTCGCGTTCCTGATTGTTGTCGCGGCGAGTTAGCGTATCGATGGCAAGCCGGCGTGCGCTATCGAGCCACGCGTCCGCCTGCGTTGCAATCGTGGCGGCGACGGTTCGCGGCAGCACTAGTATCGAGAAAACGCTGGCGCAGATAATGCCGAGCAGGATTTCCTGCACGCGGGCGGAGACGATGTCGAAAGCCAGTTGTGGTGTGGAAAGGATGGGAAATCCAAGAAGCGCTACCGTGTAGCCCGCCAGCATGAAGATGTAGCTGCGCGGTGTCCCGTCGATCAGCGACAGGTAGAGGAAGACGCCGACCCAGAGCGCGATGGCTGCGCTGAGCAGTTCAGGGGCATTCACGAGGTTCGGAATTAGCAGGATCGTCCCTGCTGCGCCGATCAGTGTCCCCAGCACGCGATAGACGGCCTTGGACCACGTCGCTCCGACGAGCTGGTTCGATGTGATGTAGACGGAGGCCATCGCCCAGTAGGGGCGTGGCATTTCCAGCAGAAGCGCGAGAGAGAATGCCAGCATTGCAGCCGCAAATGTCCTCAGCGCGAAAGCGAACGCTGCATGTCGGGCGCAGAATGCTGAAAGCCGGTTCATGACGGAACACGTGTGAAATGGCGGCGAAATTTTCTCGCGCCGCCGGTTGAACTACGAAGCATTTCGGAGCGAACGGAACGACGTACGCATTTCGGCGACGAACAGTTCGGGTTGCTCCCACGCGGCAAAGTGCCCGCCCTTGCTCATCCTGTTGTAGTGAATGAGCCTGGAATAGGCCTCCCTGGACCAGCTATGGGGCGCAGTGTAGATTTCGTCCGGGAATGCGCTGACGGCGACGGGAATCTTGACGCCTCTGATATCGAAGAAGCCGGCAGTCGATACCCGATGCGTGTCCCAGTAAAGGCGTGCCGAAGAGACGGCGGTGTTGGTGAGCCAGTAGAGCGTGATGTTGTCGAGGATGTCGTCGCGCGAGAGCCCTTCCTTTTGTCCGTCGAAAACGCGGGTGATCATTTCCTCGCTGCGGGCATCATGATCGAGCATCCAGGCTGCCAGGCCGATCGGTGAATCGACTAGGCCATAAAGGGTCTGCGGGCGGTTTGACATCTCGATGGCGTAACCCAGCCCGTTCTTGTGGAAGAAGTCGAGCTGATCCCATGCTCGTTTCTCCTCGCCGGTAAGGTCGGCAGGCGGCGCCTGGTTGAACGACAGGGCTCTTGAGACCGCGGGCGGCACCGTCGCCGGCATGTTAGTGTGAATGCCGAGCAACCCGACTGGCTCCTGCAAGGCCATCGTTTCCGAGACAGCATTGCCCCAGTCCCCGCCCTGCGCCACGAATTGCTTGTAGCCGAGACGCCGCATCAGAGTTGTCCACGCACGCGCAATGCGAACGGGAGTCCATCCAGGTTCGGTTGGCTTGCCGGAAAATCCGTGTCCGGGGAGTGAGGGGATGACGAGGTCGAACGCATCCGCCGCGGTCCCGCCGTGGGCCGTCGGGTTGGTCAGCGGTTCGATAATCTTCATCTGTTCGATGATCGAGCCCGGCCAGCCATGGGTGACGATCACCGGCAGCGCATTCGAATGCTTCGAGCGAACGTGGATGAAGTGGATATCGAGCCCGTCGATTTCGGTGACGAACTGCGGCAGGCTGTTGAGCCGCGCCTCGACCTTCCTCCAGTCATGGTGGGCGTACCAGTATTGTGCGAGCTGTTGAATGGTCTTCAGCTGTACACCCTGGGAATCGTCAGCGACCGTCTCCTTGTCCGGCCATCGTGTGGCTGCGATACGCCGCCGAAGATCGGCAATCTGCTCTTCCGGAATGTCAATGCGGAACGGGCGGAGGGTTTCACTGGCTTCGGCCGCGACGGCAGATGTTCCGGACGAAAGCAGGCTTGACGCGCTGAGGGATGCGATGCCGATTGCTGCGGTCCCTAAAAGCCGGCGGCGATCGTGATTGATAACTTCATTGTTCGAGTTCGTAGTCATGGATATCTCCTGGTCCGGAACTGGCTGTGAGCAAAACTGGCGAATGAGCGAGAGCAGGCTGCATGGACGCAGAGCGATCCTGCCCAGTGGCGTTTCGGCGCGGCATAGCCAGGGACGTTGCAAGCCTCATCACGCGGGCTGCGAGAACGAGCAAGCTGGCGACATCCCTCATTTGGATGGCAACCAAGACTGCGTTGATCGAACAGATCAGGTCGCTCTGCATGTAGCGCGTGAAGATGCGAATTCGATCGGCGCGCTCGTGTTTGGCTCGGAACGACACGACTATCTCCTGGCATGATTGGCCGGCGATCGAATGGTTCGGTCGTTCGTATATGTGAGGTCTTTTCTGCCGCGGCTTTGCACAAATTGCCGGGCTGTTGTCGCCAATTGCTGTCGAAGATTGCTGTGAGTGGGCCGGCAGTGGATCCTGATACGCTCCGCTCTCGCGCCGTCAGCGATCAGGCCGGCAAGAAATGACAAAGCGACAGCATGCCGAGCAAAGGCGTTGATCGCTCAACCTCCTATGGTCTCCTGATGGAAAAGATGCCGCAGTTGCGGTCCCACGATTGAAGGAGAATGTCATGAATCCGATGTCACGCCGCCATGTCCTTGCTGCCGGCGCCGGAGGTCTTTTGACGGCGTCTGCACTGACAAATGCACAAGCCGCCTCGTCGCACTTCAAGCCGGGTGATGGGGGAACTGCACGGCAAGCGGTCGAACTGCCGCCGGGCGAAAAAGTCACCTACCATGATCCGAAGGATGTGGCAGCGCTTCCCGATTTCCGCTTCTCCCTCGACGGCAACGTTCCGAAGGTGACCTCGGGCGGCTGGGCGAAGGAAGCCACCGTCCACCAGTTCCCCATCAGCAAGGGGATCGCGGGCGTTCACATGTTCCTCGATCCCGGTGCGTCGCGCGAACTGCACTGGCATGCGATCGCAGCGGAATGGGCCTTCGTGATCGAGGGCCGCTGCCAGACGGTGGTTCTCGATCCGTCGGGGGCAAGCGAGATCAACAATTACGGGCCGGGCGATCTCTGGTACTTCCCGAAGGGCCATGGTCACTCGATTCAGACCATCGGCGACAAGCCCTGCCACTTCATCCTGTCCTTTGATAACGGCGCGTTCTCCGAACACGGCACGTTTTCCATCACTGACTGGATCGACGTGACGCCGAAGGATCTCCTGGCCCTCGACTTCGGCCTGCCGAAAGACGTTTTCGACGCCTTCCCAAAGGGTGAGGTTTACATTCAGGCAGGGCCGGTAGTGCCGATCTCGGACGCGCTCGACGCGCCCTGGCCCAAGGAGTCGACGCACAAATTCAGTCTGCTGCACGACAACCGGGCCGTGCGCGATTTCGATGGCGGAACATTCCGGCTCGCAACGGTCGATGAATGGCCGGTCTCCAAGACCATGTCTGGCGGCGTGATGACCATCAAGCCCGGTGGCATGAAGAAGCTGCACTGGAACGTGAACGCCAACGAATGGCACTACTATCTGCGCGGGAAGGCGCAAGTGGTGATGTTCGGCTCGGGCGGACGCAGCAAGATCGCCGAGTTCAACCCGGGAGACGTGGCCTACATCCCGCAGGGCTATGGGCACGCCCTCAGGAACATCGGCAACGAGGATCTCGAGATCGTGCAGACCTGGGACAACGGCAAGTTCGAGGAGATTGAACTCAACAAGTGGGTGCAATCCAGCCCGCGCTACTTGTTGGGCAACAACTTCGCCGGCGTGCCGCAGTCAACGGTGACCAAGCTCAAGCAGGCTTAGTGGTCGCCTGCCGGGACCGGCGGAAAAATACCGAACTTGGTGGAGCCGGCAAAATGACCGGCTCCAAAAGTTAGCGCAGGCGCCCTGTCTTTCGCGATTCTCGGGGCGTGCTGCCCCCAAGCCGTTCCTTTGTCCGAGAGTTGCCCGCCCATGAATTTCTTGGTGCCAATCGGATGCTCTGACCTTGGTCAGCGGCATCCGCGTCAACGAGGCAGAGTTTCGTGCGGCGCGCGCAGCGCCCACGTCCGTCGGACGTCTCTGCGGGGTCGCTCCGTGCGCGCTTGATGTCTGCGTACTGAAGCCGGTTACGAGAGTTCTTCGCGCTTGGCAGGCAGGGGGCTACGCATCGCGAGATGAGCGCAGCGCCATTGATGAGGCGTGTCGCCGGTAAAACGTTTGAACGTTGTCGTAAAATGCGCCTGCGTCTGGAAGCCGACCTCCAGCGCGATCTCCGCCAGCGGCATGTCACCTTGTTTTAGCAGATCTTCGGCTCTCTCAATCCGGCGTCTCAGCAGGAGTTCGTGGGGGCGCTGCCCGGTCGCGACCCGGAACTGAGCAGCGAAGTGCATCCTGCTCAGACCGGCGACGGCGGCCAGGTCTTCCAGACCGATCTTTTTCGCAAGATTGTGGTCGATGAATTCGAGCACGCGCTTGAGGCGCCATTTCTGAAGGGATCGCGCGTTGCGGCCCCGATTGGACGGCTGTTCTGCCTGCCGGGTCGCCTGATAAGTGACGATTGCAAGACGCAGCGCATCAGCGCAAATGCCGGAATAGGTGTCGTGCGCGGCTTCCGCTGCGACGAGCGCTTCGGTGAGGCGCTGGATGACTGAATCCCGGGTCGCTTCGGCTGTCTCCGTCACGATCGGCTGGTCTGTCTTGATCGAGAGCGCAATATCCAGATTCTGAAGGGCGAGAATGACGTCGCCGGACGCTGCCCGACTGGTGTAATTTTTCGCCGGCGTGTGATTGATCCGGAGGACCTCGATCGACCGCGGGTCAACCCCGGTTGCCTGTTGCGTCGCCGGAAGCGATTGCAGCACCATGATGAATTTCCTTGCCTCACGGCTGTTCAAAAACCGTGATGGCAAGGTATTTCATCGCCCGCCAGCCGCCATTCTACGGGCGGTTGATGGATTTAGGTTGTAGGTTTGGCCGCATCATACCTTGGTATGCGGTGGAACTATCTTGGGGGGTCGAACCTTCATGCGGCCTAGGGCGGCTGTTATATTGCCATCAATCTCGATGTCGAATTGCAAGAATCTTGGTGAGGGCCGCCTATGAGCAGGCGATGGATTTCTCGATGAGCCGTGCGGCGTATCGGATATCGGCAGCCGTCCTTGCGGGCGTGGTTTTCCTTGTCGATACTCTCACTCCGCTTGAGGGCGCCGTTGCTGTCGGTTACGTCGTCGTTATCCTCCTGGCGGCGAGGACGATGCAGCGCGCCGATGTTCTCGTTGCCGCATCAGGCTCTGTCATCCTCACGATTTCAGCCTATCTATCGGCCCACCATCTTGCTCTCGATTCTGCTGCGTTACGCTTGCTCATGAGCTTTGCCGCCATCAGCATTACGCTGGCGCTCGTCTTGCAGAACCAGACGGCAATCAAGCGGCTGTCTGATCAAGCGCGCCTGCTCGACCTTTCACATGACATGATCTTTGTCAGAAACCGGGAAGGGATCATCACTTTCTGGAACAGGGCGTCGGAAGAGACCTACGGCTGGTCCGGCGAACTCGCGATAGGCCGGGTGGCGGACGATCTGCTGCAGACGGTCTATTCGGCCGAGAGGAGTGCGATTGAGGCCGTGCTCCTCTATGCAGGGCACTGGGAGGGCAAGGTCAAGCAACGAACGAGAGCGGGTGAGACACTGACAGTGGACGCACGATGGGTCTTGCAGCGCAACCGTTACGGTGAGCCGATCGGCGTGCTGGAGAGCTATACCGATATCACGGAGAGTATCGCAGCGCATGACGCCCTGGTGCAAAGCGAGCGGCGTTATCGGCGGATGTTCGATGCAAGCCGTATCGGTGTCGCGGAAGAGGACTGGACCGAGGTTCGGCGGGCACTGAACTCTCTTGAGGTCGATGGCGCTGAGTTGGCCGATTATCTGACGCGGCATCCCGGCTTCGTTCAGCAAGCCAGACTGCTGGCGAAGAACAGGAAGGTCAATCCGGCGCTCGAAGCGATGGTAGGGGCCGAGAGCTCTTCGGATTATGCAGGGTGCGTTGATCGGATCCTGCCGAACTGCGACCGGACTTTTGTCCAAGCATTGCTGTCCTTCGCAACGAAAGCGCCCTTCTATGAAGGGGAAACCGAGATGATCGGGGCTGATGGTCATCGTATCCCGGCAATTTTTACGATTACTTTCCCGCCCGACGATGACTGCAATGTGCTGATTTTCGTCATCGATGTGACCGAGCGCAGGCGGGCGCAGGACGCTCTTTTGGCGGCTCAATCGGAGCTTGCCCGCGCTGCACGCGCCGCAACCCTGGGTGAACTCAGTGCATCCATCGCTCATGAGGTCAATCAACCGCTTGCAGCAATTGTGACCAGCGGCGAAGCCGGTTTGCGGTGGCTTCAGCGGGATACTCCCGATCTGGCAGAAGTGTCCGCTGCGATGTGCAGAGTCGTAGATGAGGGCAGGCGCGCCGGAGCGATCGTCACCCGTATCCGTGGTTTTGTCGAGAAGGTCCCGGCGCGGAAGGATATGTTGAAGATCTGCGACATCATCGCGGACGCGGCCTTGCTGGTTGAGCGTGAGCTGGCGAAGAGCGAGGTTGCCCTGTCATTCACTGCATCGCACGAGTTGCCTCAAATCTGCGGCGATCGAGTTCAGCTTCAGCAGGTTTTTGTGAACCTGTTTATCAATGCGGCCCAGGCGATGGCTGGACAAAGTACGCCTCGCCATATCTCTGTTGCTGCGGATACGACAGATGGCAGCGACATCGTCATTGCGATCACGGACACCGGTCCTGGCATCGCGACGAACGATCTCACGCGGCTGTTTGAGCCTTTCTTCACGACGAAGCACGGAGGCATGGGAATGGGGCTTGCGATCTGCCGCACGACGATGGAAGCTCATGGGGGGCAGATGACTGCCGAGAGTTCATCCGGCCTTGGGGCGACCTTTCGTTTGAGGCTGCCGGCCATCCAAGCTCCAGCTCCGCCATGAAGCTACCGATCGACAGCAAGAATACGCAGACGCGGCCTTCACCGGCCACGGTTATCATCGTGGACGACGACGCGGCCATTCGCGCCTCACTAGACAGTCTGTTTCGCTCCGTGGGCCTTTCGACGTGCCTGTTCGGCTCTCCGGCCGAACTGCTGGCTGGTGCAATGCCGGGCGGCCCGGGCTGCATTGTTCTGGACGTCCGGCTTCCCGGCGTGAGCGGGCTTGATCTCCAGGGCCAACTGGCCCGTCAGGGACTCGATTTTCCAATCATCTTCATGACAGGGCACGGCGACATCCCGATGTCGGTACGGGCCATGAAGGCGGGTGCCATAGACTTCCTTGCGAAGCCGTTTAGAGATCAGGACATTCTGGATGCCGTCACAGCAGCACTGGAACGCGATGTTCAGCGCCGCAGCATCGCCACGGCAAAGGGTGAGCTCCTCGCCGAATATGCCGCGCTGACGGCCCGCGAACGCGAGGTCATGGGGCATGTGACATCCGGATTGATGAACAAGCAGGTCGCCGGCCTCATGGGCCTCAGCGAGATCACAGTCAAAATCCATCGCGGCAATGTGATGCGTAAGATGAACGTCAAATCGCTGGCGGATCTTGTGAGGAAGGCGGAAGCGCTCGGGCTGTCTCGCAAGGGCGGAGGTGAGGACCAAACCTGAGTATAGTTTCCGACCGCCGGGCATGCGTGCATAAAGGAAGGGATTGCCGTCGCACGATCCAATTGGCCGCTCGTGTGTTGTATGGTGGTCAGGATGCCTGCTCATGCCCAAAGCACCGACTATAGCGATTGTGGACGATGATGAGGGGGTTCGCACCTCCCTGGCGAGTCTGGTGCGCTCGCTTGGGTATAACGTGCGCACCTATCAATCCGGCGTTCATTTCCTCCAAGATTCGCTCGATCCGGATTGCATGATTGCCGATATCCAGATGCGTGTGATGACAGGCGATGAGATGCAGGCGCTCCTCATCGCGACGGGTCGGCGATTTCCGATCGTTTTCATGACGGCTTTCCCGACGGAATCCATGCGGCAGCGTGTCATGGAGGCGGGCGCCTGTTGCTATCTCAGCAAGCCCGCGAGCGGCGATGAGATCATCCGGTGTCTGGAAGACGCATTGGCGGACGGACATCCACAGCGGTCCCAGTAAGTTCGATCCGTCCAATCATCTAGCGCTGTCTCGGCGCTGACTTTCGAAATCGGGTGGGGTCTTCGACATGATTTGGAAAGTCAGGCCGCAGTTCGGTCTGTCGGATAAATTTCCGACAAACCAGGCGTTGCGATATTCTCCGTCCGCATTCAGCGAACAGGTTTGCCGTCGTTACCACACCACAGCTTCGGCAATCGAAAGTCCCTGCCGCCAGCCGAATTGCTGACGATACTGGCCGGGAGCCAGTCCCGTCGCGCGCTTGAACGCGCGCGTGAAATTGGCCTGACTGGAAAATCTGAACGAAAGCGCAATATCGATCAAGGATCGATCGCCCTGGCTGAGCAAGGCCTTGGCCCGCTCGAAACGCCGCTTGCTGACATAGCGAAGGGGAGAACACCCGACAGCCTGCTTGAACTTTCGGGAGAAGTGGAACCGGCTAAGGCATGCAACCGAAGCCATACGATCAAGATCAAGATCGTTTTCAAGATTTGTCTCGATGTAGTCCAGCACCCGGATCAGTCGGCGGCGATCGAGCCCCTTTCCTGAAAAGGAAACTGCAGGTTGATGAGTCTTTGCATCAAACTGTGTTTGAACAAACCTTGTTGCTTCGTCGAGTAAGGCCCGAAGAGATGCGGGAATATCCAGGTTCGCACTCTTGTTCAATTCGCTCGTCAGTTCCGCCTTGATCATGTTGGTCTCCTGCTAAGTCTAGGAGACCAACTTAGCGAGCAGACCAAACTCCCTTCTTCCGCCTTAGACTGTCTGATTTCGTGTTTGCACGGTCATTGTTGCTCAAAGCCATCGTGACACATCTGATGGTGGACGATCACCTGACTCGCGAGCTTGGCTATGCGCATTTCCAGAGTTATCGCAGGAACGAGGGGTTGTTACAGTAACGGATCTCAATAGATTCAGTGGTTCAGCCCAGACTACGAATCTGGGGGCAAAGATTTGTGTCCTGTCGAACTGTTTAACGTTGCGGCGCAATCTAAGGCTTTAGAATCACCAGCTCTCGGTGGTCGGCTTTATCTTTCGCCTCCATCAGAAGCCTGCGCATTTTCTTGATCACTTCCGGTTCGAGAGCCTCGATTGCTGCCGATTGTTCGGAGCTAAGCGATCCCTTTCGGCCGTAACGACCACGAACATCGCTCACATGTCCAAGAATTCTATCCGCGTTCTTTGCGCGACCGTCCCATTGTCACGCCAGTCAGCCATTAAGTGACGTGTCCCGTAAAACGTGAGGTCCGCGCGCGTAGGCGGTGCTTCGGTAAGGCTACGCTCGGTGATTGGGGGACCAAGTGTCGCATAAACCCTGTCGCGGCGGCTTAGATAGCCGGGACGAGCCATGGACCATGCCTGAGTGGGCGAGCGGCTCCCCGTGATACATCTCAGTGAGATGTATCACGGGGCGTATCGCTCCTCCATTCCAGCTATTTATTTGATTTCAAAGGGTATTATTCCAATTCCGGATTGGAGCAGCGAGTCCCTCTCGCTACCAATTCCCGCAGAAGCCCCGAAATCAGACGAATTTGCCATCCATCGTTGTGGAACGAGGATGCATCACAGATTCGTTCGGGTCAGGCCTTCGCTCTTTGCCGTCATCCGCCCGATAGCCTTCTTGCATGATGCCGTGGTGTGGGGCCGCGACTGCGCCGCGGATTTTCGAGGCATCTCATCAAATCCGGCGCGGGGAATCACCGCGCGACGCCGGATCAAAATAATCGCAGCGTGCGCGCGTTGAGACGACAGAATCCGTTGAAATGACTAGAATCACGCTGCTTGACGGGGCCTACCTGTCAACACAGGGACGTCACGCGACGTTGGGGATATTTTGGGCTCGGGCGGCGGATCAGCACGGGGATTGCTGGCGGCTTTTTTCGGCTGCGCCTTTCTGTGTGTGCCAGTCGCCCCGGCCTCAGCCGCCTGTGACGGCGTCGTCAACTGCACTGGGAACATCTCGGGCGGGGTCAGCTATGACGGCAACTCCGTTACCACGCTCAACATTAATTCCTTGACAACGAACGTTGCGCCGTCGAGCGGCGTATCCGGGTTGAGCCTGACCGCGCGTGCTGATGACGGCAGCAACGGTCGCGATGGCGGTGTCGGGATTGGGACCGAACCCGGCGACAATGGCAATGACGCCAATAATCTGACCCTGACCTATTCGCAGCCGGGCGCGAATCCATCGGTGGGAAGTTCCGGCGCGGTTGTCACCACCAATGCAGCGGGCATTGTCGTCACATCGCGCGGTGGCAATGGCGGCAGCGGCGGCGATGCTTACGTCGCAGGCAACGGGCGTGGCGGTGGCGATGGTGGTGCGGGTGGCACCGTTACGGTTTCGGCGACCGGCGCGATCTCGACCACCGGCAACGGTGCAGCGGGCATTGTTGCTGCCAGTGTCGGCGGAGACGGCGGCAATGGCGGCGACTCTGCCGGTGTCGGCGGAAGCGGCGGTAACGGCGGCGAAGGCGGCCATGCCAGCGCGGTGTCGGTGACGCTCAATGGATCGATACGGACCAGCGGCTCGGATGCAAACGGCATCAGCGCGGTAAGCCGCGGTGGCGCGGGTGGCTCAGCGGGGGACTGCTCCGGAATCTATTGCGGATCGAGCAGCGGTGGCGGCGCAGCTTACGGCTCCACTGTCAACGTGACGACCCTTGCGGGCTCTGCCATCGAAACTTTCGGCACCTATTCCAACGGCATCTACGCCGCCAGCATCGGCGGCTTCGCAGGAAGCGGCGGAAGTTCCTACGGCGTCGTCGCGTTCGGCAGCAGCGGCGCGAGCGCCGGCGATGGCGGCACGGTCACGGTCAATAACGCAGGCTCGATCACAACGCATTCGGCGCGATCCTACGGCATCTTCGCGCAGAGCATTGGCGGTGGTGGCGGAGGTGGCGGAAGCTCCGGCGGCCTCGTGTCGCTCGGCGGCAGCGGATCGAGCGGCGGTAACGGCGGCAACGTCTCGGTGACCAACAGCGGCGCCATCACCACCAGCGCTGCGAATTCGATCGCGATCTTTGCCCAGAGCGTCGGCGGCAGCGGTGGCGACGGCGGCAACTCCGGCGGCCTCGTATCGCTTGGCGGCAACGGCGCCTCGACCACGCCCGGCGGCACAGTCACCGTCAGCAATACGGGAACGCTCAGCACCCAGGGCGCGGACTCGCAAGGCATTCTTGCCCAGAGCATTGGTGGCGGCGGCGGCAATGGCGGCACAGCCGGTGGCTCGTTCTCCTTCGGCGGCACGGGTGGCGGCGGCGGCATCGGCGGCAATGTCACCGTCAGCAACGGCGGCTCGATCACCACGCAGGGCGTCAATTCGGTCGGCATTCAGGCGCAGAGCGTCGGTGGCGGCGGCGGCAATGGTGGCAACTCCGTCGCGTTCACGACAAGCGTGCTCAGTCTTTCAATGGGCGGCAGTGGCGGATCTGGCGGTGCCGGCGGCACTGTGATCGTGCAAGGTACGAGCGGCAGTCCGGCCTACAACATCAACACGTCTGGCAACTACGCATCCGGCATTCTCGCGCAAAGCGTGGGTGGCGGCGGCGGCAATGGCGGATTCGCCGTCAGTGCGTCCGGGCCGACGGATTTCTCGGCCGCAGTTGCTCTTGGTGGCACCGGCGGAAGCGGCGGCGCAGGTGCGGCTGTGACCGTCACGACCGCTGCAACTATCTCCACAAGTGGCCGGCAATCGAGTGGCATTTCCGCACAAAGCATCGGCGGAGGGGGCGGCAATGGAGGGTTCGCGGTTGCAGCCAGTTTGTCAGGCGTCAGCGTTTCAGTCGGACTGGGTGGCAAGGGCGGCAGCGGCGGTGCAGCCAGCAATGTGACGGTGAGCAACACCGGATCGATCACAACATCGGCCAGAGATTCTAACGGCATCATCGCGCAGAGTATTGGCGGCGGCGGTGGCGACGGCGGTTTCTCGGTTGCAGGCAGCGGCGGTCTCATCTCGGCGGCGGTGGGTCTTGGCGGCAGTGGCGGCGGCGGCGGTACCGCTGGCATCGTGTCGGTGACAAGTAACGGAGCGATTACGACGTTTGGTTCGCAGTCGCGCGGCATCGTGGCCCAGAGCATCGGTGGCGGCGGCGGCAACGGCGGCTTCTCCGTGACCGGCGCATTCAGCTTTGCGCCGCCGGGCCTGCCGGGCGCTGCTTCGGTGGGCATCAGTCTTGGCGGCAGTGGCGGCGCCGGGCAGACAAGCGCTGCGGTGTCGGTTTCGAGCACCGGCAACATCACGACCAATGGCGAGAACGCGCAGGCGATCATCGCGCAAAGTATCGGCGGTGGCGGCGGCAACGGTGGCTTTAGCGTATCCGGTGCATTCTCCGCGGGAGCCGGTGTCACCGGTGCGGCGGCCGTCAGTGTAGGCGGTAGCGGCGCGGGCGGTGGCAACGCCGGCAATGTCAGCGTCTCGAGCAACGGCCAGGTTGTGACACACGGCGCCGGATCGACCGCGATCCTCGCGCAAAGCATTGGCGGCGGTGGCGGCAATGGCGGATTCAGCATCTCCGCCGCCGGTGCGCAAACCGGAGCGGTGGGTGTCAGTGTCGGCGGTTCGGGCGGTCTCGGCGGAACAGCGGGTTCGGTGACGGTGACAAATACCGGAACGGTCTCGACGGATGGAGATCGTGCACGCGCCATTCAGGCCCAGAGCATCGGCGGTGGCGGCGGTGATGGCGGATTCAGTGTTTCCGGAACGATGACGACCGGTCCCGGCGCCGGGAGTGTCAGTGTGGGCGGCAGCGGCAGCGGCGGCCAGGACGCGAGCAGTGTCGTGGTCAACAGCAATGTCGGAGCGACGCTCGGCACGACCCTGACCATGCGCACCGCGGGCAATGATGCCTCCGCGATCTATGCGCAAAGCGTCGGCGGCGGCGGCGGTAGCGGCGGCTTCAGCGGAGCGCTGTCGGCGGGCACGAGTGGAACGTTTGTCAATGTCGGCGTCAGCGTTGGCGGCTCGGCTGGCACGGCGGGGCAGGCGGGTACGGTCAGCGTCACCAGCGTGGACAACATCTACACCAGCGGCAAGGGCTCGAACGCGATCATGGCCCAAAGCATTGGTGGCGGTGGCGGTGACGGCGGTCAGAGCATGGCCCTTGCGTTCAACACCGCCGCGATGTCGGGAGCGCTTACGGCGTCCGTCGGCGGAAAGGGCGGTGGCGGCGGCGACGGCAACACCGTCACGGTCAACAGCACCGGCGCGCTCACGACCGTTGGCGACACCTCGGCAGCGGTCTTTGCGCAGAGTGTCGGCGGCGGTGGCGGCACAGGCGGCTTTGGCGCTGCGGCTTCCTTGACCGCTGCGCCCGATTGCGGTTGCAACACCAATCTGAGCCTCGCATTGGGCATCGGAGGCACGGGCGGTGCGGGCGGCGACGGCGGCATCGTGAGCGTCACCCGCAATGGCAACATCTCGACGTCAGGTGCTCAATCCTTCGGAATTCTCGCACAGAGCATCGGTGGCGGCGGCGGCAGCGGTGGGTTCGCATTTGCAGGCGGCTTCGCCCAGCGCAATTCTTTCAACGTGAACTTCGCGCTCGGCGGTACGGGTGGCCTCGGCGGCATCGGCCAGGCTGTCACCGTCAACAACACCGGCCAGATTTCGACGCGTGGAGCGGACTCCACGGCCATTCTCGCACAGAGCATTGGCGGGGGTGGCGGCAACGGCGGATTTTCCGTCGCCACAGCGATCGGTGTGGGTGGCACGGCGACGAGCGTCAACATGGGCGTATCGATCGGCGGATCGGGCGGCACGGGCGGCATTGGCGGCACGGTCAATGTCACCAACAACGGTTTGCTCAGCACACAGGGCGATGGTGCCTACGGCATTCAGGCGCAGAGCATCGGCGGTGGCGGCGGCAATGGCGGCGGAACGATCAGCGCCGTTGTCGGATTTGCCGCAGGCAGCCCCGGCAACACGGTCAACGCATCGGTTGCGGTCGGCGGCAATGGCGGGTCTGGCAATGTCGGCGGCAACGTTACGATTGAGCAGACCGGCGGGATATCGACAACCGGCGATGGGGCGCACGGCATTCTTGCGCAGAGCATCGGCGGTGGCGGCGGTGTTGGCGGGCGGGCGAATTCGCTGGCATTCGCTCTGGGCGCGGCCTGCGGACTTCCCGTGTGTCCGTCGCCCGGTGGCGGCACCAACGTCAATATCGCGATTTCGGTGGGCGGCAACGGCGGCACGGGCAACGATGCCGGCACTGTGAATGTGAACAATCACAGCGCGATCACCACCACCGGCGATGACTCCGTCGGCATTCTCGCACAGAGCATCGGCGGCGGCGGCGGCGAGGGCGGCAATGGATCGGTAGGCCTCGGTGGTGGCCTCACGCCGCTTCCTGTCGATCCGAGCACAATCCTCATTCCGATCAGCAATGCGACGCCGCTCAGCCCGAAGATCGCCATCGGTGGCACCGGCGCAAACTCCGGCGCTGGCAACACAGTCACCGTCACGAGTTCGGGCGCGATCACGACGAGCGGCGTCAACTCCGACGCCATTATGGCGCAAAGCATCGGCGGCGGCGGCGGCAGCGGCGGCAATGCATCGCCCGGCATCGTCGGTCTGCTTGGCATTGGCGGTGCAGGCGGCTCCAGCGGCAGCGGCGGAACGGTAACCGTCACTGTTGAGTCCGGCGGCAACATCGTCACCACCGGACGCAATTCGCGCGGCGTCTATGCATCGAGCATTGGCGGCGGCGGTGGCAGCGGTGGCGGCGATCTGCTTGGCATCATCACGGTCGGTGGCGATGGCGGCGGCAGCGGTGATGGCGGCGCGGTGACTGTGACCAGTCACGCATCCATCACGACCAGCGGCGCACAGTCGCACGCCATCATGGCGGAAAGCATCGGCGGCGGAGGCGGTTCGGCACGTGCTTCATCTGGTTTGCTTGCCATCGGCGGCACCGGTGGAAATTCCGGTTCGGGCGGTCTTGTCACCGTGTCCAACACCGGCGCCATTACAACAACCGGAGCGGGCGCGAACGGCATCATGGCCATGAGCGTCGGCGGGGGCGGTGGCAGCGGTGCAGCGGCCAACGGTTTGATGGCATTTGGCGGATCGGGTGGTTCGAGCGGCGATGGCGGCGCGGTCTCCATCACCAACTCCGCGACAGGAACCATCACGACATCGGGCGACATGGCTTACGGCATCTACGCACAGAGCGTCGGCGGTGGCGGCGGTGGTGGCGGCAATGTCGTGTCGGGCGGTATCGGACTCTCGATTTCGGTCGGCGGCAACGGTGCATCGTCAGGTAATGGCGGCGCCATCACCATCGATAACTATGGATCGATCCGCACCAACGGCGCGATCTCCCTCGGCATTTTCGCGCAAAGCATCGGCGGTGGCGGCGGCAATGGCGGCACGTCCGGAAGCTACGGCGCCGTTGCGCCGGTGGGTATCGGCGTTGGCGGCGGCGGCGGTTCGAGCGGCGATGGCGGCGACATCACGATCACCAATCGCGCGACCGGAACGATCACGACAACAGGCGCGGGCTCGACCGCGATCTTCGCGCAGAGCGTCGGTGGCGGCGGCGGCAACGGCGGTGCTGCGCTGACGGTCTCAGGCAATGTGGGTGGCGGCACGGTTGCCGTAGGCGGTACGGGCGGCAACGGCGGTAACGGCGGCACCGTCACTGTCACCAATAACGGCGCCATCACCACAACAGGGATCAACTCGGTCGCGATCTTTGCGCAGAGTGTCGGCGGCGGCGGCGGTTCGGGCGGCTCGGCGATCGCGGCAACGATCGGTGCTGTCGTGCCGATCGGCGGCGGGACAGGGTCGGTTGGCCGCGGCGGTGACGTGACCATCACCAACACGTCGACCGGAACCATCATCATGACGGGCGCGGGGTCGGTCGGCCTCTTCGCACAGAGTGTCGGCGGCGGTGGCGGCATCGCGACGGCTGACGGAGCGGCGACGTTCGCCCTTCAGGCGCAGGGTAATGGCAACGGCGGCACAGTCACCGTGGAAAACCACGGCTCTATCATCATGACCGGCGACAATGCCGCCGGTGTCTTCGTGCAGAGCGTCGGCGGCGGCGGCGGCGTTGTCGGCAAGTCCGGCGATCTGCTCGGCCTCGATCCCATGTTCCAGGGCACGGCGGGAGGCACCGGCACCGGCGCAAGCGTCTCGCTGGTACAGGACCGCGACGTGGCTGCCATTGGCCTGAACTCGGTCGCTTTGCTGCTCCAGAGTGCCGGTGGCACGGGCAACGGCAATATCGAGCTAACTGTCACAGCCGGGACGACGATCACCGGCGGCAGTGGGACGGGTGCGGGTGTCGGCTTCCTCGACGGCGCGACAAACACTCTGACCAACTACGGCAGGATCACATCGATCAATCAGATAGCGGGCAACGCGATGACGGCGACGACCGGCAACGACACGGTCGATAACTTCGGCATCATGACCGGCTCGGTGGATCTCGGCACCGGCCTCAATGCGTTCAACAACAAGGCGGCCGCGCTTTTCAATATGGGCGCCAATGTCATGGTCGGCACCGGAAACTTCTTCACCAACGACGGTACGATGTCTCCGGGTGCGATCAACAATGTGTTCACGAGCGCAGTGACCGGAAACATCGTTCAGTCGTCAGGCGCGACCTATCAGCTCGATCTTGATTTTGGACCGAATACCGCCGACCGGATCAATGCAACGGGCACCGGATCGATTTCCGGAAAGGTCGCGATCAACTTCCTCAACAAGTACCTCGTTCTGCCCGGCGATCACCAGATGACGATTGTCTCCACGGGCGGAGGCGTCTCTCATCCGGGCTTGAGCCTCAATGTGGCGTCGTCGGCGATTGTTACGTACGGACTGCTCTATCCCAATCCGAACGACATCGTGCTGGGTTACAGCGTCTCGTTCAATCCTGTCGGTCTTCCATCGCAATTTGCGTCGATCGGCAACGCCATCAACGCGATCCAGACCGCGCGCAACTCGCCGGGATTCGCTCCGATTGCATCCGCATTGTTTGATCTGCCGGATCAGCAGGCGCTGTCGGCCTTCTACAATGCCGTGGGCGGAGGCGGTACGGCAGCCACCCAACAGGCCTCGTTCAGTGCAGGCACGGCTTTCACATCCCTGATGTTCGATCAGATGAGCGCGTGGGTTGCGGGGTCTGCAAGCAGCAATGGCGTTGTCTTCGATGACAGGACATTGGCCTACGCTGCCGTGTCGCCCGCTGACGTGATTGCAAACTCCGCCTTCCGCAAGCCCGCGCCTCTGGCATTCTCGGACCGCTGGCGGGCCTGGGCTGCGCCTTTTGGTTCGCGGCAGACGATCGACAGCAACGCGGCGCTGGGAACGCCCGGCGCTGCGGTGACCAGCGTCGGCGGCGGCTTCGGCGTTGAACGGCAGCTCGGCGACAATGCGGTTTTCGGATTCAGCGTCGGCGGCAGCGGCTCGACCTATTCCGTACCCGATCGCTCGACGACCGGCCGCATCGAAGGCGGGCATCTGGGTGTTTATGGCGCATACCGCGACGGTCCGCTGTATTTCAGCGGCAGCCTGGGCTACGGCCGGTTCGACAATCGCGCAACGCGCTCGATCAGTGCGGCGGGGTTGCCGAGCGAATTCGTCTCGGGACGGTTTGCCAGCGATCAGATCTCCGGACGCTTCGAACTCGGATGGCGGCAGACGGTCGGGCGCGTAGCTGTGACACCCTTCGGGGCGATACAGTTCGCGAATATATGGCAACGCGGCTACACCGAAACACCCACCTACGGTGGCCCTGCCGGCCTTTTGGGGCTGACCTATCAGCCGCAGTCGACGACGTCCCTGCCGTCTTCTCTTGGTGTCCAGTTCGACAGCAAGCTCACGCTCGAAAACGGCACGACATGGACGCCCTATCTGCGGGCTGCCTGGGTCCACGAGTTTATACCTGACCGGCACATCACCGCGTCGTTTGTTGTCGCGCCGGGCTTTCTGTTCAACACGGTGGGAACGTCCGCATTGGCGGACTCGGCTCAAATCGTTGTCGGAAGTGAACTTGCCGTCGACAGCAAGGTGTCGCTGTTCAGTTCGCTGGCAACTCAGGTGGCATCGCAAAGTCTGGCTTACTCCGGCATGGCCGGTATGAAGGTTGCGTGGTAGCCTGCACGATGATTGCGAGAAGAGAGTCCGGCGGTGAGATGGTGAGCAAGATAATGCGAGCGTTTCTTCTGATTGCGAGCATCTTCAGTATTGCCCTGATGAATTCGGCTGAAGCCCAGCAACCTCAACAAAAGCCAACGAAGCCAGCCACACCGTCGAAGTCATCGGCGGCACCCGCCGCACCGGGCACGACGGCGCAGGCAACTCCTGCCGATGGCAATGCGCCGCCTCAACCGGTCTGGACGTCGCGCTGCTCCAGCGATGGCAGGAAAACAGCTCTGCTCTGCGAGGTCGAGCAGAGTCTGTTCATTACAAAAACCGGACAACTGGTGGCTTCCGTCAATGTGAAGGTGCCTCCCGAAACCCGCCAGCCCGTGATGATGATTCAGCTGCCGGTGGGATTGTTTCTTCCGGGCGGCGTCAATCTGCAGATCGACGAGAGCAAGCCGCAGGCGCTCGTCATCCAGACGTGCGATCTGAAGGGGTGTTACGCCGCGACGACGATCTCGGCTGAATTGTTGAGCGCGATGAAAGCAGGAAAACGGCTTTCCGTGATTTTTCAGAACCTCAACAAGGAAAATGTGAACCTTGCTTTCGTGCTTTCCGGCTTCGCCGAAAGCTATGATAAAATCAATTAGCTCCTTATAACCCGGATGCCGGGCGTTCCAGAAGCTTGAGATATCGATCTCAGGCAGCGCTTCGCGTGTAGCTGAATGTCTCACAGCGCTGTTGGAGTTTCAGATGTCGAAAGGTGCGTTAGCGCTGTTGATCAGCGGCGGGACTGATAACTGGGCTCCCGATCGCTGGAAGTTACGGTTCAATCAGCAGCTCAAGGACCGGGATGTTGCCCTGTTTCCGGCTGACGCAGTTGACCCCGGCTCGGTGCATTATGCGGCTGTATGGCAGCCGGAGCCAGGTCTTCTTCAAACTTTCCCGCATCTCAAAGCGATCTTCAATCTGGGAGCGGGCGTGGATGCGGTCCTGCAAGATCCCCGGCTTCCCGCCGTTCCCCTCGTCCGCGTCGCGGATGACGATCTGACGTCTCGCATGACAGAGTACATCGTCATGCATACGCTGATGCATCATCGGCAGCAGGCTTATCTCGCCGACTGCCAGGCAAGGCGTGTCTGGGCTCCCCGCTTTCAATGGCCGGCCCGGGCCGTTCGCGTCGGCATCCTCGGGATGGGAGTGCTGGGCCGGCACACCGCGTTTGCGCTTCGCGACCTGGGTTTTCAGGTCGCAGGCTGGAGCAAAAGCGAAAAGTCGATCGATGGCATTCAGTGCTATGCGGGATCAAGTCAGCTCGCCGCTTTTCTGGCGAGAACCGATATTCTTGTGGTTCTTCTGCCGCTGACCTCCGAAACGCGAGGCTTTCTGGCGCGCGAGCTTTTCGTGCAGCTTGCAAGTGACGGCCCTCTTGGAGGCCCCGTCGTCATCAATGCGGGCCGTGGCGGACTTCAGAACGAGAGCGACATCATCGCCTGTCTTGACGACGGGACGCTGAAAGCCGTGACGCTTGATGTGTTCGAACGGGAGCCGTTGCCATCCGCCAGTCCTCTTTGGGCGCACCCCGCAGTTACTATTTCTCCGCACAATGCCGCTGATACCGATCCCGATTCTATCGCCTCATATGTTGCCGCGCAGATACTGGGCTTTGAGGCAGGACGACCGCTGCAAAACGTTGTCGATCGCCAGCGTGGCTATTGATTGTGGCGATGTGAGAAGAGACGGGTTGAATTTCCGCACGCAGATTGAGCGCGGGATGATATCGCGCGGCAATGCGCCAATCTGTCCCGTCTTTCGCCGTGGACAAGCCGCGGCGATGGGTTAGCCTTCTGGAAAAATTCAGGAGGGACCAATGAGATGCCCTCCTAAGATTTTAGGGAGGTGATCATGTCAGAGAAGAAATTCAGCCGTCGTCATTTCATAGCAGCAGGTGCGGCAACCGCCGCGACGCCTTTCATCTTGCGCGGGGCTTCGGCGCAGGCCGCCTGGCCGTCGCGGCAGATCCGCATGATTTGTAGTTACCCGGCCGGAGGCCAGACCGACCTGCTCGCCCGTGCATTCGGCGAGTTCATTGGCAAGCAGGTGGGGCAGACCGTTGTCATTGAGAACAAGGCGGGCGCGTCAGGCTCGATCGGCGCGGCGGAAGTCGCGCGCGCCGAGCCCGACGGGCACACCATCCTCTGCTCCATCTCGACCACCTATGTGATGAACCGGGCGATGATGAAGACCCCCGGCTATGACATGGACAAGGACCTGACGCTCGTCAGTATCATTCCGGGCGCCGGGCTGCCGCTGGTTGCGAGCCTGAAGTCCGATGTCAAAACGCTGGACGATTTCGTCGCTTTCGCGCGCAAGAACGGAAAGGTGAACTTCGGCACCTACAGCGCGGGCTCTGCCCCGCACATGACGATCAACGAACTCAACCAACAGTATGGCCTCAACATCGAGCCGATTCACTATCGCGGCGAAGCGCCGATGTGGACCGGGCTGATGGAGGGCACGCTCGATGTCGCGATGGGCAGCTACACGGCCGCGCAACCCGTGCTGCAAAGCAATCTCGGTGTCCCGTTCGCGGTGCATTCGAAGAAGGTCGCCGCGCTTCCGAACGTCAAGACGTTGCCTGAACAGGGTGCAACCTCGAAGTTTTTCACCGTCAGTGGCTTCACCGGCTGGGCGCTTCCGAAGGCGACGCCGCAGCCGATCGTCGACCGGCTGGCGCAACTCTGCGTGGCGGCCAACACCGATCCGAAGGTGAAAGAAGTTCTCGCCACCTTCGTGCTGGAGCCGGCGCTCGGGTTCAAGGAAACCAATGCCCTGTATCAGAACGAATTGCCGATCTGGATGGCGAGCGCGAAGGCGCTGGGCCTGGAGCCAGTCTAGGCGAGTATTGTTCCTGAAACCCTGAACGCCGCTGACGCGTATCCTGTTCATGGCGTGCGATTCCTGCGAGGATCGCAAGCCGGTCAGGATCACCCATGCGCGCATTTGTTCTGATCATCGCATTGCTTGTAGGCTTCGCGCCCGACCTCCGGGCGGGGGACGATGCCGGGCCTGCGCAGGCCGTCATCAGTTCACAGCTCGAAGCCATCGGCAGGGACGATGCGGCGGCGGCCTATTCCTACGCGGCGCCGGCCATCCAGGGACTTTTCACCCGGCCCGATATTTTCATGAGCATGGTCCGGCAAAGTTATGCGCCGCTCGTTCGCCCGAAACGCGTCGAGTTCGGCAAGTCGGCGGGGTCCGGCGATGCGATCGTTCAACACGTTCATATCGTCGATAGCGACGGAGTGGCTTGGGAAGCGCTCTACACATTGGAGCAGCAGCCGGACGGTAGTATCAAGATCACCGGCTGCTCGCTTCTGAAGGCGGATCAGGAGGCGTGACTTGAACGGTTACGCGAGTTTCTCGCCGCTCTTTCCCGTGCGTTCGTAGGCTTCGACCAGATGGCGGCGCATCAGTTCGGCAGCGGCATCACCGTCGCCGCGGATCATCTCTTCGAGAATGCGGCCGTGTTCCTTCCAGACGCTGATCGACGTGCCCGGATGGCGCAGCACTTCGCCCATCGCGCGGCGCAGGTGGCGCCAGTGCAGCCGCATCGTCTCGGCGATCAGGGGATTGCCGGAGAGATCGTAGATGAATGAGTGGAAGTCTATGTCTGCCTGAAGACTGGCGCGGCTGTCGCCGGCGGCCACCAGTTTGCGGCCATACTCGATCAGCGCGCGTCCGCGTGCGATCGACTCCTTGGTGAGGCGCGGCGTCGCCAGCTTGACGGCCAGCGGCTCGACCGCCGAGCGAATCTGGTAGATCGCCTCGAAGAAATCTGGATCGACGGCGGTGACGGTCAATCCCTGACGCCCCTGCGCAAGAAATCCCTGCGCCTTCAACACCGCCAGCGCGTGGGTCACCGGCTGCCGGGAGACATTCAGGCGCGCGGCGATGCTCTCCTGGGTGAGACGCTCGCCGGGCTTGAACGTGCCGTCGCACAGGGCATCGAGGATCACCTCATAGACCTGATCGACCAGACTTTTCGGCGGGGCCAGGGACTCGAGCACTTCTCCTCCGATGGAATCATCGCTGCGCGGCAGCATGGTTGCTGCTTGACAGGGTGGGGTGCAAGCCGCATCCTGAGTTTAGAATACTGAATTCAGAATGCAATACTGACTTACCGTGGGGTGGTTCGCACCGCCGGCGGCCGGGGGCGCAGCAAGCGCTCCGGGACAAAAAACAAGATCCGGGAAACGACCTGAAAACAAACAAGGAGGATCGTCGTGAAACTGACCCCCGAGCAGCTCGAGCAATTCCGTACCGAAGGCTGGCTGTTCCTGCCTGAGCTTTTCAACGCCGAGGAAGTCGATGTTCTGCGGCGTGAAGCCGTGTCGATCTATGAGGAGCAGCGCCCCGAGGTCTGGCGCGAGAAGAGCGGGGCGCCGCGCACCGCCTTTGCCGCGCATCTTTACAATGAGGCGTTTCGCCTGCTCGGCGCGCATCCGCGCATGATCGAGCCGGTCGAGCAGATCTTCGGCGAGAAGGTCTACATGCATCAGTACAAGATCAACGCGAAGTCCGCGTTCACCGGCGACGTCTGGCAATGGCATCAGGATTACGGCACCTGGAAGCGCGACGACGGCATGCCGCAGCCGCTGGCGATGAACATCGCGGTCTTCCTCGATGAGGTGATGCCGATCAACGGCCCCCTGATGCTGGTGCCGAGAAGCCAAAACGCCGGCGATCTCAAGGCATCGCACGATCTTGCGACCACGTCCTATCCGCTCTGGACGCTGGATGAGGAGACCGTAACGCGCCTCGTCAAGGAGGGCGGCATTGTCGCGCCGACCGGCAAGCCGGGCGGCATGCTGATGTTCCACGGCAACCTGGTGCACGGCTCGGCGGGTAATATCACGCCGTATCCGCGCAAGATCGTCTATCTGACGCTGAATTCGGTTTCGAACTACATCCGCACGCCGACGCGGCCGGAGTTCATCGCGCATCGCGATTTCACGCCGATCCAGACCGTTGATGACGACGCGCTGGTTCGCTACGCGCGCAGCCATCGTCAGGCGGCGGAATAGCACTCCTCGTCATTGCGAGGAGCATTTGCGACGAAGCAATCCAGTCAATTCGAGAGTGGATTGCTTCGCTTCGCTCGCAATGACAAGGTGACGGCCATCTTTCTTCCGAGAGTTCGTCTCCATGAATCTGCATCACCTTCTTGAAAAGCGCCGCGTGGCGGCAAAGCCCGTGCGTGTCGCGCTGATCGGCGCCGGAAAATTCGGCTCGATGTTTCTCTCTCAGGTACCGCATACGCCGGGCCTTGAGGTGCCGGTGATTGTCGATCTCGATCCGGAGCGCGCGCGTGACGCCTGCCGCACGGTCGGCTGGGACGATGCGCGGATCGCCGCCACCACCTTCACCAAGGACGGGGCGGCCGCGACCGGCGGCAATATCGAGGTGATCGTCGAGGCCACCGGCAATCCGTCGGTCGGGATTCGTCACGCGCGTGCGGCGATTGCCGCTGGCAAGCATATTGTCATGGTCAATGTCGAAGCCGACGTGCTCGCCGGCCCGCTATTGGCCGATGAGGCGCGCAAGGCGGGCGTGATCTATTCGCTGGCGTATGGCGATCAGCCTGCGCTGACCGCAGAAATGGTGGACTGGGCGCGCGCCACCGGCTTCAAGGTCGTGGCCGCAGGCAAGGGCACCAAGTATCTGCCGATCTATCATGACGTGACGCCCGCCGGTGTGTGGGGTCACTACGGTCTGACCGCAGCCGAGGCGCAGTCGGCCGGCATGAATCCGCAGATGTTCAATTCGTTTCTGGACGGCACCAAGTCCGCCATCGAGATGGCTGCCATTGCCAATGCCACCGGCCTCGATGTGCCGTCGACCGGCCTTTTGTTTCCGCCCTGCGGCGTCGATGATCTGCCGCATGTGATGCGCCCGAAGGATAAGGGCGGTGTGCTGGAAAAGTCCGGCGTGGTCGAAGTCGTTTCATCACTGGAGCGGGATGGCCGTCCCGTGTTCCGCGATCTGCGCTGGGGCGTCTATGTGGTGCTGGAAGCGCCGAATGACTACGCGGCGGATTGCTTCCGGCAGTATGGATTGAAGACGGATTCCTCGGGGCGTTATGCCGCGATGTACAAGCCGTATCATCTGATCGGGCTTGAGCTGAACATCTCGGTGCTGTCAGCGGCGCTGCGCAATGAACCGACCGGCCAGCCGCAAGGTTTCCGTGGTGATGTCGCGGCCGTCGCGAAAAAGAATCTGCGTGCGGGCGAAATGCTCGACGGCGAGGGCGGCTACACCGTCTGGGGCAAGTTGATGCCTGCGGCTGAAAGCCTCAAGACCGCTGCACTGCCGATCGGCCTCGCGCATCGCGTCAGGCTGACCAACGATGTCGCGCATGGCGCGGTGGTTCGATGGGCCGACGTGGAAATCGACATGAAGGACGATGCCGTCGCATTCCGCCGGGCGATGGAAGCGAAATTCTCGCGCTAGCTGTTCAGCGTGTCACATGCGCCGAGACGGCCAGCCACTGGCCGCTGGTCTTCGCCCAGACGTCGGTGTAACGACCGCCGCCTGCGCTGCCGTCCGGCATCAGGTAACTGGTGCGTGCGTGAATAATCGCCGCATCGCCGATGATCCGGATCAGCACGTCCTCGGCCTTGAGATTCCTGATCGCGATCGGCCTGGCCGTCTGCTCCAGGAATCCAGCGCGATCGACCAGCGAGCGATCGGGATTCGAGCAGTAAAAGTCCGGCGCCAGAATTTCATCGAAGCGTTTGACGTCGCAGGTCTGCACTGAGTTGATATAATCGCGGTTGAGCGCGGTGAGGATGTCGTGATCCGAATTCATGGCAAAACCTCCTTTTCCGATTTCGCTTTCGATCCAGCCAGTGTGAAGACATAGCGCCATCCGATCAGCAGGCTGCGCAGCGCAAGCCAGCCGATGATCAGGTTGGAGAGAGCGAAGATCGGCAGCGCCAGGTTCGCGATGATACCGGTTTCTCCGCGTTCGACAAAGCGCAGCGCAGCAAGCGGCAGGGCCGAGACGCCGAAGCTGTAGGCCCATGCGGCGAGCGAGAACGGCTGTTCGCGTAGCCATGGAATCAGCCGCAGCATCACCAGGGCCTGAAACAGTGCGTAGCCGAACAGCATGTGCGCGAGATGGTCCGGCGGTCCGCTGGTCACGGCGAGATAGGCGACCGAGCCAACCGCGGGCGGAGCGAGGTGAATTCCCATCGTGGCCCGCAATGCGACCGGAATCCCGTGTGCGAGCAGCCGCGTGAGGATGACCGATTCCATCACGATGATGGAAAAGAAGCCGACACCGAAGAACAGCAATCCCGCATCGGGATAACCGAACAGACCACAGGCAATGGCGCTGACGAAACTGCCGCCAACGGTCGGCATGTAAAGCACCGGCGTTGTGGTCTCGGTGGTCCGGCCTCCGATCCACAGCCCGCCGACGCCCCAGACAGTAAAAGCAAGCTGTCCGGCCACGCCGCAGATAAACAGGCCGAATGCAATGCGCGGCAGATAAGGCGCGATCGACCAGGCGGCGATCATCGTCGTCATGGGAATGAGCACGACAAAGAAGGACTGGATGGGATGAACGATCTCGGCCATCGCGGCTTCGGGCGTCTGAATCCATTTCAGGACGTATGCCGAAAACCAGATCAGCCAGATGGCGGAGGCCGTCAGGGCAAGTGTTTCGCCAATGATGCCCGGCACCCCCCAGACATGGGATGCAGCGCGCCAGCCGGCGCCGAGCCCGCCGATGCCGAGCACCATGCCAAACATGGTCGCGGAAAATTTCGAGATGTCGATACGCACGGCTCGCCTGTTCTTTTTGGGATTGTCCGGAGGGCTGCTTAGGCCGTAAGGATTTCTAGCAATCGGGAGGATCAATCACAATGGACTTCGCCCTGAACCCGCAGCAGGAATCCATTCGCGATGCGATCCTGAAAATCTGCGCCCGCTTCGACGACATCTACTGGCTGGAGAAAGACCGCAAGGGCGGCTTTCCGCACGAATTCTATGAGGCGATGGCGCAGGCGGGCTGGCTCGGCATCTGCATTCCCGAGGATTTCGGCGGTGCGGGTCTCGGCATCATGGAAGCTGCGATCATGATGCGCGCGATCTCGGAATCCGGCGCCGGCATGTCGGGCGCCTCCGCGATCCATATGAATGTGTTCGGTCTCAATCCGGTGGTGGTGTTCGGCAACGATGAGCAGCGGGCACGCATGCTGCCCGGCATTGTCGAGGGCCGCGAGAAAGCCTGCTTCGGCGTGACCGAGCCGAACACCGGCCTCAACACCACGCAGCTTAAAACCCGCGCGGTTCGGAAGGGCGACAAGTATGTCGTCAACGGCCAGAAGGTCTGGATCTCCACCGCGCAGGTCGCAAACAAGATTCTTCTGCTTGCGCGCACCACGCCGCTGGAGGAAGTGAAGAATCCGACCCACGGCCTCAGTCTGTTTTATGCGGACTTCGATCGCGAGCGGGTGAAGGTGCACGAGATCGAGAAGATGGGCCGCAAGGCGATCGACTCCAACGAGCTCTTCTTTGCCGATTTCGAGATCCCGGTCGAGGACCGCATCGGCGAGGAAGGCCGCGGGTTCGAATACATCCTGCACGGCATGAATCCCGAGCGGGTGCTGATCGCGGCGGAAGCAGTCGGTCTCGGCAAGCTCGCGCTGGATCGTGCGGCGGCCTACGCGAAGCAGCGCATCGTGTTCAACCGGCCGATCGGGCAGAACCAGGCGATCCAGCATCCGCTGGCGAAGAACTGGATCGATCTCGAAGCGGCATGGCTGATGACGATGTCGGCGGCCTGGCAATACGATCAGGGATTGCCGTGCGGCCCCGCCGCGAATGCCGCAAAATATCTCGCGGGCGAGGCGGGTTTCGACGCCTGCCAGCAGGCGGTGATGACCCACGGCGGTTTCGGCTACGCCAAGGAATATCATGTTGAGCGTTATCTGCGCGAAGTGATGATCCCGCGCATTGCGCCGATCAGCCCGCAGCTCATTCTCAGCTTCATTGGCGAGAAAGTGCTGGGGTTGCCCAAGTCATATTGAGCGGTCGTGCCATGCACGGGGCGGGACTTGGCAAGACGCACCGATACGTTGACGACACCTGACATATCTGGTGACGTGCCGGCAACATCGCGCGCCAGTGCTCACAGCATAAAGACCAGAGGAAAGACATGTCCGGATCGCACGATCATCATCATCCGCACGATCACTCCCACGCGCACGACGACGAGCGCTGGAAGCATGATGGCGTGCGCGTCATTCCGGGCAATCAGCTCGACACGAATGTCCCATCCACCACCGGAATGGACCGCAAGGCCGCGATCAATTTCGCGCGCGTCGGAGCGCAGAAGCTGTGGGCGGGAACCGTGACGATCAGGCCGGATGCCAAAACTGGTGCGCACCATCACGGTCATCTGGAAAGCGTCATTTATGTTGTGAAGGGCAAGGCGCGCATGCGCTGGGGCGAGCATCTGCAGTTCACTGCGGAAGCCGGGCCAGGCGACTTCATCTTCGTGCCGCCTTATGTGCCGCATCAGGAGATCAATGCGAGCCCGGATGAAGTGCTCGAATGCGTGCTGGTGCGCAGCGACGGCGAGGCTGTCGCGATCAATCTCGACATCGAACCGGTGGAAAAGCCGGAGACCGTTCTGTGGGTCGATCCGATTCACCGCGACCCTGCGGAAAGGGCTTGAAATCACCGGTATCCGGGGATGGACAAAAAAGGCGGTTCCGTGGCGGTCCCGAAAACGCCTTTGAGGCCAAATGTTTGCAGTGCGACATTCTGACTACTGACGAATATTGACAATCGTCAGTCGTTACTAGAAGCTCTCGGGATAATCCCTAGGGAGCTTCCGATGCGCCGCATCTCCGAATTCGCAAGCCAACGCAATGGCTTGGCCATTCTCGCCTTGATTATTCCAGCTCTGGCGCTCGGCGCCTGCAGCAAGGAGCAGGCCCAGGAGGGCGAAAAAGGCCGCCCGGTGTTGGTCTCGACGGTTCATTATCAGTCGCAGTCGCCGGAGCGGAGCTTCGTCGGCACGATCCGCCCCCGCATCGAAACCGACATGGGTTTCCGGGTTCCCGGCAAGGTCGCCAAGCGCCTTGTCGAGGTCGGGCAGATGGTCGATGTCGGCCAGCCGCTGGCGACGCTGGACGAGGTCGATCTCAAATTGCAGGCCGAGCAGGCCGAGGCTGAATTCCGCGCCGCGACCGGTGTGCTGGCGCAGGCAAGCGCCGCCGAGGGCCGCGCCAAGGAACTGCGCGCCAAGGGCTGGTCCACCGAAGCGCAGCTCGATCAGGTCAAGGCGGCCGGCGACGAGGCGCGGGCGCGCCTCAACCGTGCGGAGCGTTCGGTCGAACTCACCAAGAACAGCCTGTCCTACGCCCATCTTGTCGCCGATACGCGCGGCGTGGTTACCGCGACGCTGATCGAGCCGGGACAGGTGGTGGCGTCAGGCCAGACTGCGATCCGCGTGGCGCGTTCCGCCGAAAAGGAAGCCGTGGTCGCGATTCCGGAAACCATGGTCAGCTTTGCCAAGACCGGCGAGGCCAGCGTGACGCTTTGGTCCGAGCCGAACAAGAAATATGTCGCCAAGCTGCGCGAGATCGCGCCAAACGCCGATCCTGCGACGCGCACCTATCTGGCGAAGTTTTCGCTGCCGGGTGCGGATGAGGCGGTGTCGCTTGGCATGACGGCGACACTGACACTGGCCGATCCCGCGACCGAGCGCGTGGCGCGGCTTCCGCTGTCGGCGCTTTTCAGTCAAGGCGACGGACCCTCACTCTATGTCGCCGACGCCAAGACCGGCGCTGTCTCGCTGAAGCCGGTGGCGGTGAAGGCCTATGAGACCAACGACGTCATCATCACCAGCGGTGTCGAGGAAGGCGCCAAGGTCGTGGTGCTCGGCGTGCAAAAGCTCGATCCGGCCCAGAAGGTCCGTGTCGTTTCGTCGCTGTCGTTCTGATTTAACGCACAGACATACCGAGGGTCCGATGAAGCGATTCAATCTTTCCGCCTGGGCCGTGGCGCACCCGACGCTGATCCTGTTCTTCATCGTGATGCTCGGCATCGCGGGCTTCTTCTCGTACGAACGGCTCGGCCGCGCGGAAGATCCGTCGTTCACCATCAAGGTGGTCATCGTCAACGCGATGTGGCCTGGCGCGACGGCCAAGGAAATGCAGGAGCAGGTCGCCGATCCGATCGAGAAGAAGCTTCAGGAACTGCCGTACTTCGAGAAGGTGCAGACCTACACCAAGCCTTCGTTCACCGCGATGACCCTGACCTTCAAGGACTACACGCCTGCGAAGGAAGTGCCGCAGCTTTTCTATCAGCTCCGCAAGAAGCTCAGTGACATCAGGAACGATCTTCCGCCGAACCTGATCGGTCCGAACATCAACGACGAATACGGCGACGTCGATTCGATTCTCTACATGCTGACGGGCGAGGGCACGGACTATGCCCAGCTCAAGAAAGTGGCCGAAGGCCTGCGCCAGCGCCTTCTGAAGACGGAGAACGTCACCAAGGTCAATTTGTACGGCACGCAGGACGAGCGCGTGTTCGTTGAATTCTCGCACGCCAAGCTGGCGACGCTCGGAATCACCACGCAGGCGCTGTTCGATTCGCTGGCCAAGCAGAACGCGGTGGTTCCGGCGGGCACGGTTGAAACGTCGTCGCAGCGCGTGCCGCTGCGCGTCACCGGCGCCTATGACAGCGTCAAGGCCGTGGCCGAGACACCGGTCGAGGGCAATGGCCGCGTGTTCCGCCTCGGCGACATCGCCATGGTCACTCATGGGTTCGTCGATCCGCCGACCTATCAGGTGCGCCAGGAAGGCAAGCCCGCGATCGGCATCGGCGTGGTGATGGCGAAGGGCGCCAACATTCTCGAGCTTGGCGAGAACATCAAGAAAGCGACCGCGGAATTCATGACCGCCGTGCCGCAGGGCATCGAGATCGAGCAGATCGCCGATCAGCCGAAGGTGGTCGAGCACGCGGTCAGCGAGTTCGTGCATTCGTTCGTGGAGGCGCTGGCGATCGTGCTGTTCGTCAGCTTCCTCGCGCTCGGCTGGCGCACCGGTATCGTCGTTGCATTGTCGGTGCCGCTGGTGCTGGCGATCGTCTTCATCGTGATGAATGCTATGGGCATGGACCTGCACCGCATCACCCTCGGCGCGCTGATTATCGCGCTCGGCCTTCTGGTCGACGACGCGATCATCGCGGTGGAGATGATGGTGGTGAAGATGGAGCAGGGATGGGACCGCGTGAAGGCGGCATCCTTTGCCTGGGAATCTACCGCGTTTCCGATGCTCACGGGAACGCTGGTCACGGCCGTTGGCTTCCTCCCCATCGGCTTTGCCAATTCGTCGGTCGGCGAATATGCCGGCGGCATCTTCTGGGTGGTGGCGATTGCGCTGATCGCGTCATGGTTCGTCGCGGTGATCTTCACGCCCTATATCGGCGTCAAGCTGCTGCCAAACTTCAACCATGGCAAGCATAACCATGATCCGCACGCGATCTACGAGACGCGGATGTATCGCGGCCTGCGCCGCGTGATCGAATGGTGCGTGCGCCGCCGCGGGACCGTCGTGCTGGCGACCATCGGGGTGTTCGTGCTGTCGGTCGTCGGCTTCGGTCATGTGCAGCAGCAGTTCTTCCCGCTGTCGGAACGGCCGGAGCTGTTCCTCCAGCTGCGGTTGCCGGAAGGCACCGCGTTCAACGTCACCAAGGAAAGTGTGAAGAAGGCGGAAGCGCTGCTCAAGGATGACAAGGACATTGCCACCTACACGACCTATGTCGGTCAGGGTTCGCCGCGTTTCTGGCTCGGCCTCAATCCGCAATTGCCGAACGAGGCGTTCTCGGAAACGGTGATCGTGTCGAAGGACGTCGCGGCGCGCGAGCGCATCAAGGCGCGGCTGGAGAAGGCCGTAGCCGATGGCGCGCTGTCTGAAGCGCGTGTGCGCGTCGACCGCTTCAATTTCGGCCCGCCGGTCGGTTTCCCGGTTCAGTTCCGTGTCGTCGGCCCGGACACAACGACTGTGCGCGACATCGCCTATAAGGTGCGCGAGGTCATGCGCGGCAACGACAAGGTGGTCGATCCGCATCTCGACTGGAACGAGCAGACCCCCTACCTCAAGCTTGCCGTCGATCAGGATCGCGCCCGTGCGCTCGGCCTGACGCCGCAGGACATTTCGCAGTCGCTGGCGATGCTGATTTCCGGCGTGCAGGTGACGACGCTGCGCGACGGCATCGAGAAGGTCGGTGTTGTCGCCCGCGCCGTTCCGTCGGAGCGGCTTGATCTCGGCCGTGTCGGCGATCTGACGATCTATTCGCGGGGCGGCGTTGCCGTGCCGCTGTCGCAGATCGCCAAGATCGAATACGCCCACGAGGAGCCGATCCTGTGGCGGCGTAACCGCGACATGGCGATCACCGTGCGCGCCGATATTGTCGACGGCGTACAGGCGCCGGACGTCACCAACGCGATCTGGCCGAAGCTTGAAGGCATCCGCAAGAGCCTGCAACCGGCTTACCGCATCGAGATCGGCGGCGCCATCGAGGAGTCCGAAAAGGGCAATGCGTCGATCAACAAGCTGTTCCCGCTGATGGTGATCGGCATGCTGACGCTGCTGATGATCCAGCTGCAGAGCTTCTCGCGGCTGGTGCTGGTGTTCCTGACCGCGCCGCTCGGCATCGTCGGCGCTTCGCTGGGCCTCAACGTCGCGGGCAGTCCGTTCGGCTTCGTGGCGCTGCTCGGCCTGATCGCGCTGGCCGGCATGATCATGCGCAACTCGGTGATTCTGGTCGATCAGATCGAAACCGACGTCGAGCATGGCCTGACCCGGCGCGAAGCCATCGTCGAAGCGACGGTTCGCCGCGCGCGGCCGGTGGTGCTGACGGCGCTGGCTGCGATTCTGGCGATGATTCCGCTGTCGCGGTCGGCCTTCTGGGGCCCTATGGCCATCACCATCATGGGTGGATTGTTCGTTGCAACATTCCTGACCCTGCTGTTCCTGCCCGGCCTCTATGCGCTATGGTTCAGGAAGAGTCTGGACGAACGGGGTGAGGGCGTGGTTCCGGCGCCCGCGCAGCCGGGCCAGATCCGGCACGCGCCGCCGCTGGCGACCGCTGCCGAATAAATTGAACCTTGGTATGACACTGACATGACTCTGCTTCACGACAACGATGCCGATTCCGAAAAGAAGGCGTGCATTCTCGCGACTGCGGAGCGCCTGTTTCGCGATGTCGGCTATCTCAAGACCACGGTCGCGGATATCGCCAAGACGCTGAAGATGTCGCCGGCGAACATCTATCGCTTCTTCGATTCCAAGAAGTCGATCCATGAAGGCGTGGCGCGGCGGCTGATGGCCGAGGTCGAGGATGCAGCGGATGCGATCGCCGCCAAGTCAAATCCGCCACGCGAGAGGATGCACGAGCTTCTGGCAACCGTCAGCATCATGAACGCCGAGCGCTTCGTCGGCGACTCCAAGATCCACGAGATGGTCGCCATCGCGATGGAGGAGAGCTGGGACGTCTGCGACGCGCATATCCAGCGCATCGTCACGGCGATCGGTACAGTGATCGCGGACGGCGCCAAAAGCGGCGCGTTCAACGTCAAGGATGTCGAGCTGGCCGCCAAGTGCGTCTGCGCCGGGATGCTGCGGTTCTTCCATCCGCAGATGATCGAACAGAGCGCGAAAAAGCCGGGGCCGAGCCTCGATCAAATGATAGACTTTATTATCGCTGGCCTTACGCTGGGCACCCCCGACCTCTCGGGTGGCCAGCGCTAGTGGTCCGATTCTAACATTCGCATCGCGTTTCAGCAGGCATTCCTGCGAATGTTAGAATCAAAGAACCACTAGCAAAATATAAGTTTCTGGTGGAGTTTAGGATTTGACATTCGCTTTGGGGACTCGCTGCCAGCGGGGCGCGAAATGTCAAATCCACTCCACCAGGCAAGGCAAAGCAGGTCATGGCTGATTTTCATTATTACGAACCTTCCCAGGGTCACGGCCTCCGACACGATCCCTTCAATGCCATCGTCGGTCCCCGGCCGATCGGCTGGATTTCATCGAAGGATGCCAAGGGACACGTCAATCTCGCGCCCTACAGCTTCTTCAATGCGTTCTGCTATGTGCCGCCGATCATCGGCTTTTCCTCGACCGGCTGGAAGGACAGCGTCGCCAACATCCAGGAGACCAGGGAGTTCACCTGGAATCTGGTGACCAAGCACGTCGCCGAACAGATGAACATGACGTCGGCGAGCGTGCCGCACGAGACCGACGAGTTCACGATTTCGGGACTGACCAAAGCCCCGTCGCGTAAGGTCGACGTGCCGCGGGTCGGCGAGAGTCTCGTCTCGTTCGAGTGCAAATTGACCCAGATGATCCAGCTCGAGGGCGCCGACGGTAAAAAGGCCGACGCCTGGGTCACCTTCGGTGAAGTTGTCGCAGTCCATATCGACAAGAGCCTGATCAGGGACGGCGTCTACCAGACCGCCGAGGCCTATCCGATCCTGCGCGCCGGGCGAATGGGCGACTATGCCCAGATCCGGCCCGACGTGATGTTCGAGATGATCCGGCCGCGGTAGCGGCATTTTGGCTCAAGTCTTGGTGATTTTTTAAGTCTTGCCGATTGTTTAGCTGGCCGGCGCGGAACGTTGCGCCGCCGTGCAGGTTACTGAAACGTAGGTATTTTTGGGGGCTTTCGCTTCAAACGCGACACACCGCCGAAGCTGGTTTTCAGCATTGCCGCCGCTAGTGTCCCGTATCCGACGTTTGCTTCATCTTGCGGCGCCTCCCGTGCAAACGTCGGATACGAAGGACACTAGCAAATTATGATTTCTAGTGATCCTTTGGTTCTGACATTCGTAAAGGGGCCTGCGAAAGATGTGATACGAATGTCAGAACCGGATCACTAGCGTTGAGGCATGATCTAAACGAAATCCACTCCCGCATTTCGGGTTCATGCCCTAGCATTTCAGCCCCGTGGTTACGCTGGCCTTTCCACAAAAGGATCGTCCCATGAGCTTCTCCTTCCGCCGCGATCTCATCACCCGTCCGATCTTCGCGTGGGCGCACAAGGCGCTGCCGCCGATGTCCGACACCGAGCGCGAGGCGCTCGAGGCCGGCGACGTTTGGTGGGACGCCGATCTTTTCACCGGCAATCCCGACTGGTCGAAGCTCCTGGCCTTCGCTCCGGCAAAGCTCACCGACGAAGAGATGGCCTTCCTGAACGGCCCGGTCGAGCAGCTTTGCGAGATGGTCGACGAGTGGAAGGTGAACTGGGAATGGCGCGATCTGCCGCCCGAAGTCTGGGAGTTCATCAAGCGCAACAAATTCCTCGGCATGATTATCCCGAAGGACTATGGCGGCCTCGGCTTCTCGCCCTATGCACATTCGGAAGTGGTGCGGAAAATTTCGTCGCGGTCGGTGACCGCGGCGGTCACTGTGATGGTGCCCAACTCGCTCGGGCCGGGTGAACTCCTGATGCACTTCGGCACCAAGGAGCAGCGGGACAAGTGGCTGCCGGGCCTTGCTGAGGGCCGCGAGATTCCCTGCTTCGGATTGACCAGCCCGGAAGCCGGCTCCGACGCCGCGTCGATGATCGACACCGGCATCATCTGTAAGGGCACGTTCAACGGCAAGGAGACACTCGGCCTGCGGCTGAACTGGCACAAGCGCTACATCACGCTCGGGCCGGTGGCGACGCTGCTTGGTCTTGCGTTCAAGGCCTACGATCCAGATCACCTGATTGGCAGCGAGGAAGAACTCGGCATCACGGTGGCGCTGATTCCGACTGATTTGCCGGGTGTCAGCATCGGTCATCGCCATCTTCCGGCGATGCAGGTGTTCCAGAACGGTCCGAACTGGGGCAAGGACGTTTTCATTCCGATGGACTTCATCATCGGCGGACAGGAGCGCATCGGTCAGGGCTGGAAGATGCTGATGACGGCGCTAGCCGCAGGCCGCGGCATCTCGCTACCGTCGCAGTCCTCCGCTGGCGCTGCGTATTGCGCGCGCGCCACCGGGGCCTATGCGCGCATCCGCGAGCAATTCCATGTCCCGATTGGAAAGTTCGAGGGCATCGAGGAGCCGCTGGCGCGCATCGCAGGCACGGCCTATCAGCTCGACGCCGCGCGCCGGCTGACCTGCGCCGCGCTCAATCAGGGCATTCATCCGGCCGTCGTGTCGGGCATCATGAAGCTGCACGCCACCGAGCGCCTACGCATCACGGTGGATGACGCGATGGATATTCATGGCGGCAAGGCCGTGATCGACGGGCCGCAGAACTACATGGGCAATCTCTACCGCTCGGTGCCGGTCGCCATCACGGTGGAGGGCGCCAACATCCTGACCCGCAATCTCATTGTGTTCGGGCAGGGATCGGTGCGCGCGCACCCTTATCTGCTCAGCGAAATGAATGCGATCGGCGATCCCGACCAGAAAAAGGGTCTGGCCGATTTCGACGCGTCGTTCTGGAAGCATGTCGGCCACGCCATCACCAATACATTCCGGGCCTGGGGCCGAAGCTGGACCGGCGGCACGTTTGCTCCGGCGCCCGAGGCTGGCGCCGCGACCGGTTACTACCGCCAACTCTCGCGTTACTCGGCAGCGTTTGCGCTGTGCTCCGACATGGCGCTGCTAACGCTCGGCGGTGCGCTCAAGCGCAAGGAAATGCTGTCGGCAAGGCTCGGCGACATTCTCTCCGAATTGTATCTGCTGTCGGCGGCGCTGAAGCGCTGGGAGGAGGAGGGCCGTCAGGAAGCCGATTTCGCCGCGCTCGAATGGGTGATGGCCAACGGCATCCGCACCATCGAGAACCGTCTTGCGGAAGTGATCGCCAATCTGCCGAACCGCTTCGTCGGCGTGATCCTGAAATTCCTGATTCAGCCGCTCGGCGCCAATCCGCTGGGCCCGTCGGACAAGGTTGTGAGCCGCTGCGCGCAACTGATCCTCGCGCCGGGCGCGGTGCGTGACCGGCTGACGGCAGGACTTTATCATGCCAATGACGACGGGCCGCTGGCGCGGCTTGAGCGCGCGTTCCTGCTGGTCACCGCCAACGAGCCGATCGAGAAGAAAATGCATGCCGCAAAAATCCGAGACTGGAGCGAAGCCGTGAAGAAAGGCGTCATCACCGCCGACGAAGGCGCAAAGCTCAAGGCGGCGCACGATGCGGTTGCGCTGGTGATCGAAGTCGATGATTTCGCGCCCGAAGCGTTGTCGCCGATCTACAGGAAGCGGCAGGATCTGAAACAACCAGATCTCAAACAGACGTCGCCGGACCGCGCGGCAAGCTGATGGCGCGTCCGGTTTATATCGTTGACGGTGCACGCACGCCGTTCCTGAAAGCACAAGGCGGTCCGGGGCCATTCACCCCGGTCGATCTCGCAGTTCAGGCCGGGCGGCCATTACTGGCCCGGCAGCCGTTCGCGCCGGGCGCGTTCGATCAGGTCATTCTCGGCTGCGTCAATGTCATCGCCGACGAGATGAATCCGGCGCGTGTCGCAGCGCTTCGCCTCGGCATGGGTGAGCGCATGGTGGCGTTCACCGTGCAGATCAATTGCGGCTCCGGCATGCAGTCGATCGATACCGCCTATCGCTATATCGAGGCTGGCAAGGCCGACATGATCCTGGCAGGCGGCGCGGAGGCCCTGAGCTACGCGCCGCTGGTGTTTCCGCAGTCAGGCGTGCGCTGGTTCGCGAAGCTTGCAACTGCGAAGGATACCCTCTCGAGGATTACCGCGTTCCTGAAAGCACGGCCGGCATATTTCAAGCCGATCATCGGGCTGGAGCGCGGGCTGACCGATCCGATCACCGATCTGAACATGGGGCAGACTGCCGAGGTCATCGCCCATCTGATGGGCGTGACGCGCGAGCAGGCCGATGCCTATGCGGTGGAAAGTCACCGGCGGCTGGCGAATGCGCAGGAGCAGGGATTCCTGAAAGGCGAGGTCGAGACCTCGTTCGCGCGCGATGGCAAGTTCTACGACCATGACGATGGCGTGCGGCCCGATTCGTCGGTGGACAAGCTGGCAAGACTTAAGCCCGCCTTCGAGCGGCCGTGGGGGCAGGTGACGCCGGGCAACTCGTCGCAGATCACCGACGGCGCCTGCTGGATCATTCTGGCGTCCGAGGACGCTGTCAACAAATACGGCCTCAAGCCGAAAGCGATTATTGTCGACAGCCAATGGGCGGGCCTCGATCCCAGCATCATGGGTTTCGGCCCGGTACTGTCATCGACCGAGCTCATGAAGCGCAACAAGTTGAAGCTTCAGGACATCGAGACCTGGGAGATCAACGAGGCGTTCGCCTCGCAGGTGCTGGCATGTCTGGCGGCATGGAACGACGACAAGTTCTGCCGCGAGGTGCTGGGTCTCGACGGTGCAGCGGGTGAAATCGATCGCGCGCGGCTCAATGTCGATGGCGGCGCGATCAGCCTCGGCCATCCGGTCGGCACCAGCGGAAACCGCATCGTGCTGCATCTGGTCAACGCCATGAAGCGGCTTGGCACCCGGCGTGGCATCGCCACGGAATGCATTGGCGGCGGCCTCGGCGGCGCCATGCTGATCGAGACAGTGTAAGGGAACGGACATGGACTCACGCATCATGGATGTTCTCAAGGACCGCGTCCTCGAACTCGGACCGGAGCCGGCGGCGGGGCCGTACAGGAACTTCAAGCTGACACGCGACGGCGACGGCATCGCCTGGCTGCTGTTCGACCGCGAAGGGACCAGCGCCAACACGCTGTCTGCGAACGTGCTCGAAGAATTCGAGACCGTGATTGCCGCGCTGGAGCAGGACCGCCCCGCAGGCATTGTCATTCGCTCGGCGAAGCCGTCGGGCTTCATCGCGGGCGCCGACGTCAACGAGTTTCGCGGCGTGACCGATCCGCGCGAGGTCGAACCCCGAATGGCGCGTGCCCATGCGGTGGTCGACCGGCTGGAAGCGCTCAAGGTTCCGAGCGTCGCGGTGATCCACGGCTTCTGTCTCGGCGGCGGCCTCGAAGTGGCGCTGGCGTGCGACACGCGCATCGCCATCGACAATGCGCGCTTCGGATTTCCCGAAGTGATGCTCGGCCTGCATCCGGGGCTTGGCGGCACCGCGCGGTTCACCCATCTCGTCAGTCCGCTCGAAGCCATGACGATGATGCTGACCGGCAAGACCATCGATGCGCGCAAGGCGAAGTCGCTGGGCCTGGTCGATGCCGTGACGCAGGAGCGTCATGTCCGAAATGCCGTAAAGGACGCGATCTTCGGGCGGCTGCGGCCGCACAGGCAGAGCCTGCTTGCGAAAGCGATGAATCTCGGCCCGGTGCGCGGCCTGCTCGCGAACCGCATGCGCGGCGAGGCGGCGAAGACGGCGCCGAAGGAGCATTATCCCGCGCCTTACGCGCTGATCGATCTGTGGGAAAAGCACGGCGGCGACTGCAAGGCGATGCTGGCGGCGGAGCAAGTCTCGTTCGCCAATCTGATGGTGACGCCGACCGCGCAGAATCTGATCCGCGTGTTCTTCCTGCGCGAGCAGATGAAGAAGCTCGCGGACGGCCGCAACACCGTGAAGCATGTTCATGTTATCGGCGCGGGTGCGATGGGCGGCGACATCGCCGCATGGTGTGCTTATCAGGGCCTGCGCGTGACGCTGGCCGACATGAAGGCCGAACCGATCGCCGGCGCGATCAAGCGGGCGGCGGACCTGTTCGGCAAGATCATCCGCAAAAAGACCGATCTGCGCGATGCGCTCGACCGGTTGATGCCGGATATGACCGGGGAAGGCGTGCGCAATGCCGATCTCATTATCGAGGCGGTGCCGGAAAAGCTCGAACTGAAACAGAAGGTCTATGCCGGGCTCGAGCCTGTCATGAAACCCGGCGCGATCCTTGCGACCAACACATCCAGCATTCCATTGCAGGATCTGCGCACCACGCTGAAAAACCCCGAGCGGCTTTTGGGCCTGCATTTCTTCAATCCGGTGTCGCGCCTGCAACTCGTCGAGGTGGTGAGCCACGACGCGGTCGATCCGCATGCACTGGCGGCGGCCGTGAAGTTCGTCGGCGCTATCGACCGCCTGCCGCTGCCGGTGAAGAGTTCGCCGGGCTTCCTCGTCAACCGCGCGCTGACGCCATACATGCTGGAAGCGATGGTGATGCTCGACGAGAAGGTGGACAAGGCGGTGATCGACGCCGCGGCGGAGAAGTTCGGCATGCCCATGGGGCCGATCGAGCTGGCCGATCAGGTCGGGCTCGATATCTGTCTAGCGGTCGGCGACATGCTGCGTTCGAAGTTCGGCGATAAGGCATTGCCCGCCGCGCCGGACTGGCTGCGCGACAAGGTCAAGAAGGGCGAGCTTGGCCGCAAGACCGGCAAGGGATTCTACGAGTGGAAGGACGGCAAGGCGGTGAAGCTGCCGTCGCCGGTGCAGCCCACCGAGGAGATGATCGACCGCCTCATCCTGCCGATGTCGAATGTCTGCGTCGCCTGTCTGCGCGAAGGCATTGTCGAGAACGGCGATGTGGTGGACGGCGCGATGATCTTCGGCACCGGCTACGCGCCGTTCCGCGGCGGGCCGCTCAATTATGCGCGCACGCGTGGCGGTGCCAACGTCGCCGCTGCACTGAAAGCCCTGGAGGCAAAATTCGGCGACCGCTTTAAACCGGATGCCGGGTGGGATACGTTCGCCTGAGTAGACTCTCGTTCGGTACCATTTGACGGATTTCATCGATGGCAGACACGCCCGTTCACGCTGCGCCAGCACCGGCCGCGCCGGAAGGCGAGCTGTCTATTCGCACCATGGCGATGCCGGCGGACACCAATCAGAACGGTGATATTTTTGGCGGCTGGCTGCTCAGCCAGATGGATATTGCGGGCGGCATTTTTGCATCCAAGGTTTCGCAGAGCCGCGCCGTCACGGTCGCGATCGAAGCCATGACTTTCCGCAAGCCGGTCAATGTCGGCGACGTCGTGTCGGTTTTTTGCACCACGGTCCGGCTCGGCCGCACCTCGATCACCGTCCATATCGAGGCGTGGGTGCAACGCCGAAACGAATCGCAACTGATTCTCGTGACTGACGGGAACTATACCTACGTTGCGATCGACGACGCGGGCCGTCCGCAGCTTATCCGGCAACAAGCGCAGTCCGTCAGCGTCTGACGGGTGATTCTTCCTCAACGTGTTAGGTAATTCTTCGCAACTGTGACGGTTGCACGACTTCGTTCGTCCCGTTTCGACGCGTTGAACGGAACCGGCATTG
Organism: Afipia sp. OHSU_II-C1; assembly: GCF_000497575.1. GTDB lineage: Bacteria > Pseudomonadota > Alphaproteobacteria > Rhizobiales > Xanthobacteraceae > Afipia. The sequence continues at coordinate 133,865 of NZ_APJI01000006.1, read as the reverse complement.
CTATTTTGTCGCGGCATGGCCGACGATCTTCCGGCCTCTACATTCCAGTTATAAAACTGTCGCGCGAAGCGCCTACAGGTTCGGCGGTCTGCACAGACCGGAGTCACTGGAGGTTCGCTTTTGCGTCATTTTGGGCCGAATACCGGCTTCAGGTGTTGGCCCGGGATGTGCATAGCGATGAGGACGACGAGTGATGTGGTGGACAATTCAGGGCTGAAACCTTTTCAGCTCTTCGGAGTTATTGCGCGTGAGGAACCCCAAGGGGCACGGGATAAGAAACATGTCGGACACCTACATCATCGAAGTCAGCTCGGAAGCCGCAGGTATTGTCGTTCGCGAGAATTCCGGTTTCCGGTTCTTCGCGGCTGTGCATAAATTCAATCCGCTCGACGGCCGCGTGTTCAAGAACGCGCGCGAGGCCGAGCGCGCCGCCACGCGGTTTCTCGCCGGGCGGCTGGATCCGCTTCCCGCATAGACATCCGAATTCCCCAAGCGAAAAGGCCGGGACATCGCCCGGCCTTTATGATTCCAGATGCGTGAGCCGCTTACTCGGCTGCGACCTGCTGGCCGAGCGCGGGATAGTCGGTGTAGCCCTTTGCGCCGCCGCCATAGAACGTCGCCTTGTCAAAGTCATTCAGCGGCGCACCGAGCTTCAGACGTTCGACGAGGTCGGGATTTGAAATGAACGGCTTGCCGAATGCGATCAGGTCGGCCTTGTTCCTGTCCAGCACTTCGGTGGCCAGTTTGAAGTCGTAGCCATTGTTGGCGATGTAGGTGCCGCTGAAGCGCTTCCGCAGGCTATCATAGTCGAACGGCGCGATGTCGCGGGGACCGCCGGTCGCGCCTTCGATGACATGGATATAGATCAGCTTCAGGGCGTTGAGCTGATCGACGATGTGATCGAACAGCGGCTGCGGGTTGCTGTCGGAAACATCGTTGGCGGGTGTCACCGGCGAGATACGGATGCCGGTGCGATCAGCGCCTGCAGCGGATGCCACAGCCTTTGATACTTCGATCATCAGGCGTGCGCGGTTTTCGATCGAACCGCCGTAGGCATCGGTGCGTTTGTTGGAACCGTCCTTGGCGAACTGATCGAGCAGGTAGCCGTTTGCGCCGTGGATTTCGACGCCGTCGAATCCGGCCTCCAGTGCATTGGCGGCTGCGCGCTTGAAGTTGTCGATGATGCCGGGGATTTCGCTCAGTTCGAGTGCGCGAGGCTCGGAGACATCGGCAAAGGCGCCGCCGACGAAGGTCTTGGTCTTGGCGCGGATTGCCGAAGGCGCGACGGGCGCGCCGCCGTTCTCCTGCAACGTGGTGTGGGAAATGCGTCCCACATGCCAGAGCTGGATGTAGATGTGGCCGCCGCGTTCATGCACGCGGTCGGTGACCTTGCGCCAGCCGGCGACCTGTTCCTTGGTGTAGATGCCGGGCGTGTCCTGATAGCCTTGGCCCTGCTGCGAAACCTGGCTCGCTTCGGTGATCAGCAGTCCGGCAGACGCGCGCTGGCCGTAGTACTCGATGGCAAGCGGATTGGGCACGAAGCCTGCGAGTGCGCGATTGCGCGTCAGCGGAGCCATGACGGCGCGATTGGTGAGGGTGACGGCGCCGAGCTTGTAGGGATCGAAGAGTTTGGAAGCGGACATGGCTGCTTTTCCTGAAGACGATTTCGATGCAGGTGCATGTAAGTATCCCTGCTCTGAAAACGCAAGTCACGGCCGATTGAAAAGTGCCGATTCAGGCGGGCTGAATAGCTGTCATGTGTTCCGTGTTTAAAACACAGGCGTGCGCCGCGAAGAACGATTTCCCTCGCCTTGGAGGCAAGGCGATGCAAATCGTCCTCACGCCGTCGATGGGACGAAAGGAAAGCAGCGTTACGCTGCTTTCCTCGTGATCTTTACGCGCCGAGGAAGTCGCGCTTGCCGAGTTCAACGCCGTTGTGGCGCAGGATGTCGTAAGCGGTCGTGCAGTGAAAGAAGAAGTTCGGCAGCGCCATGTGGTTGAGATATTCCTGGCCAGTCACCGTTCGCGTCGTGCCGGGTCCCGAAGGAAACGTAATCTCGCGCGTCCCTGCGCCCTCGAATTTCGACGGCTCGATCGTCTTGATGTTGCTAAGGACCTTCTCGATTCGAGCCTGCAACTCGGCAAATGTATTCTCGGTGTCAGGGAATGACGGAAGTTCAAGCTGCGCGAAGCGTGCAGATGCGCGCACCGCGGCATCGCACGCCGCCATCACCTGCCGCTTGAGCGGATACATGGTCGGGTGCAGTCGTGCGTTCAGCAAAACATCAGGATCGATTGATTTTTCCTTCGCAAAGCCTTCGGCCTTGGCGAGAAATGCAGACATCGCCGTCAGTGTGTGGACAAAGACCGGAATGGAGCCGTCATAGAATGACATGGGGGACCTTTCGGGGAAAATCTTGCCGTGAAGCAGACTGGCCCGATGTAGATGTTCTCTTTGTGCTTGCAAGTGCCGGCGGTTGACAATCAGCCGCCACGCATGCGCGTCAGCAATTCGGCGGTCGGCCATGAATCGGCCGGGAGGCCGTATTTGACCTGCATGGTCTTGATCGCGATGCGGCTTTGCTGGCCGAGAATGCCGTCGATCTTGCCGACGTTGTAGCCCTGCCGCGCCAGCAGTTGCTGCAATTCCTTGATCTCGTTGAACGGCAATTGCGCAACCGGCGTTGCAGGTTTTCGCATCGGTCCCGCGCCCGCGATGCGGGTGGCGAGATAGCCCGCCGTGGTCGAATAGATCAGCGAGTTATTCCATTCGGTGTAGGCGGCGAAATTCGGATAGGCGAGAAACGCCGGCCCGGTGCGGCCCATCGGCAGCAGCACGGAGGCGGGCAGTTCGTCCTTCGGCAGCGGACGCCCGTCGGCATAGGTCACGCCCCAAGCCGCCCATTTCGAGCGTGGATGCTTGATGGTGAGGTCGGCCTGATCCCACGGGAGGTTCGCGGGCACGCGGATTTCCTGCAGCCACGGCTCGCCGCGCCGCCATTTCAGTCCATTCGCGATGTAGTTCGCGGTCGAGCCGATCACGTCCGGCGCGCTGCGCAGCATGTTGCGATGGCCGTCGCCGTCATAGTCCACGGCGTAGTCGAAGTAGTGGCGCGGCAGGAACTGCGTCTGGCCGAGTTCACCGGCCCATGAACCGATCATTTCGTTCGGCGAAAGATCGCCGCGGTCGATGATCTTCAGCGCGGCGATGGTCTCCTGCCGGAACATCTCGGAGCGGCGGCAGTCATAGGCCAGCGACACCAGCGAGCGCAGCGTCGGCAGCTTGCCCTGCACCGCGCCGAAGTCGCTCTCCAGCGCCCAGAATGCCGTGATCACCGCAGGCGGCACGCCGTATTCCTTCTCGGCGCGCGCGAACGCCTGTGCGTAAGTCTGGATCAGCTGCTGGCCTTTGACGCGGCGGCCTTCGGACGCCATGCGGCCGGAGAACTCCGTGAAGATCTGGCCGAACACGCGCTGACCGCGATCCCGGTTCACGATACCCTGATCGTAGACCATGTACGGCGAGGCGGCGGCAATCGCGCGCTGCGACACGCCGGCGGCGACCACGTCCTGTTTCAGTTGCGCCAGAAACTGATCGAAGCTCTGGCCGCCATGGCAGCGTGCGCCGGATTGGGCGAGGGCGGGGGAGGCGAACGCAGCAGCGCCGACAAGCAGAACGCCAAACATGGAAGGAAAGCGCAGCATGAGAGTTTCCCCTGAATGTCATGGCCGGGCTTGACCCGGCCATCCATCTACAATCTTCGTCGATTTGTGCTGCGATGGATTGCCGGGTCAAGCCCGGCAATGACGAATTGGATGTTGTTTACAATTCCCTTGCGTGGCCGAACGCAAGAGCGATACGCGGCACTCAGCTTCCGCAAAAGAAAATGCCCGGCTTTGAGGCCGGGCATTTCGTTGTTGTGATTGTGTCGAGCCGTTCGTTTAGCCGAACTGGTTCATCGTGTTGTGGGCACCACCGGCCTTGAGGGCCGCTTCGCCAGCGAAGTATTCCTTGTGGTCGTCGCCGATGTCGGAGCCGGCCATGTTCTGGTGCTTCGCGCAGGCGATACCCTGGCGGATTTCCGCACGCTGAACGTTCTTCACGTAGCCCAGCATGCCCTGGTCGCCGAAGTATTCCTTCGAGAGGTTGTCGGTCGACAGCGCAGCCGTGTGATAGGTCGGCAGCGTGATCAGGTGGTGGAAGATGCCGGCGCGCTTGGCCGAATCCGCCTGGAAGGTGCGGATCAGGTTGTCGGCTTCGATCGCCAGCGGCGTGTCGTCATACTCCACCTTCATCAGGTCGGCGCGGTTGTACTTGCTGACGTCCTTGCCGGCCGCCTTCCATTCGTCGAACACCTGCCAGCGGAAGTTCAGCGTCCAGTTGAACGACGGCGAGTTGTTGTAGGCCAGCTTCGCGTTCGGGATCACCTCGCGGATGCGATCGACCATTTCGGCGATCTGCGCGATGTTCGGACGCTCGGTTTCGATCCACAGCAGGTCAGCGCCGTGCTGCAGCGAGGTGATGCTGTCGAGAACGCAGCGGTCGACGCCGGTGCCGGAGCGGAACTGGTACAGGTTGCTCGGCAGGCGCTTCGGCCGCAACAGCTTGCCGTTGCGGCTGATGATCACGTCGCCGTTGCCGACGTTGGACGCGTCAACTTCGTCGCAGTCGAGGAAGCTGTTGTACTGGTCGCCGAGATCGCCCGGCTTGTGGCTGACGGCGATCTGCTGGGTGAGGCCGGCGCCGAGCGAGTCGGTGCGGGTCACGATGATGCCGTTGTCCACGCCGAGTTCGAGGAACGCATGGCGGCAGGCGCGGATCTTCGCGATGAAGACCTCGTGCGGCACGGTGACCTTGCCGTCCTGATGGCCGCACTGCTTCTCGTCCGACACCTGGTTTTCGATCTGCAGCGCGCAAGCGCCTGCCTCGATCATCTTCTTGGCGAGCAGGTAGGTCGCTTCCGCGTTGCCGAAGCCTGCGTCGATGTCGGCGATTACCGGCACGACGTGGGTCTGGAAGTTGTCGATCTTGTCGATCAGCGCGGTTTCCTTCGCCTTGTCGCCGGCCTTACGGGCAGCGTCGAGTTCGCGGAAGATATCGTTGAGCTCGCGCGAGTCGGCCTGACGCAGGAAGGTGTAGAGTTCTTCGATCAGCGCCGGCACCGAGGTCTTCTCGTGCATGGATTGATCCGGCAGGGGTCCGAATTCGGAGCGCAGCGCTGCGATCATCCAGCCCGACAGGTAGAGGTAACGGCGATCGGTCTTGCCGCCGAAGTGCTTCTTGATCGAGATCAGCTTCTGCTGGGCGATGAAGCCGTGCCAGCAACCCAGCGACTGGGTGTACTTGGTCGGATCGGCATCGTACGCAGCCATGTCCGCGCGCATCACGTCCGCGGTGTAGCGGGCGACATCGAGGCCGGTCTTGAAACGGTTCTGCAGGCGCATGCGGGCAACCGCCTCGGCGGTCACGCCGTTCCAGGCCGGATGGTCCTTGAGGAGAGCCTCAGCCGCAGTGATTTCCGCCTTGTAGGAAGACGGGCCTTGAATTGCTTGGTCGGAGATTCCGCGCGATTGGTAATTCATGGTGGTGTTCCCTTGTGAAGTTGTCCCTGTTTCAACGCATTGCGCGGCCATTCGCTAGAGGGATTGAAGATAGCTTGTCAGACTTTACAAACTTTCCTTGTAATGCTGTAATTAGTTTACAATAGGGGTAATTAAGTAGGGCCGATGGCCATGGCGACAACCACAATCCGCTCGGTTTTCATGGGTCCGCGGCTGCGGCGGCTGCGGCGCGATCTGGGGCTGACCCAGGCCGACATGGCAGCTGATCTGGATATCTCCGCACCTTACGTGGCGCTGCTGGAGCGCAATCAGCGGCCGGTGACGGCGGATATGCTGCTCCGTCTCGCCCGCACCTACAAGATTGATCTGGCGGATCTAGCAGGCGATGGCGGTGCCGATCACACCGCACGCATGCAGGCGGTTCTGAAGGAGCCGATGTTCGCCGACATCGATATTCCGCCGCTTGAAATCAGCGATATCGCCATCGGCTATCCGGGACTGGCCGAGGCATTCCTGCGGCTCTACACCGCCTACCGCGAAGAGCAACTCGCGCTGGCGGACCGCAGCGTTCCTCGCCTGACGGGGACTGCGTCGGGCAGCGACGGCGTGGATGCCAGCGATCCGGTCGCCGAAGTGCGGCGCTTTCTCGCCGCGCGCCGCAATAACTTTGCGGACATTGACGATGCGGCCGAGCGCATTCTGGACGGTCCCGCAGATCAGGCCTGGCTGATCGAGCGATTGCGCACGCGGCACAATCTGCGCGTTCGGCATCTGCCGCCCAACGTCATGCTGGGTTCGGTGCGACGGCTGGATCGCCATCACAAGGAAATCCTGTTCGACGACTCGCTCGATACGGCGAGTTTCACCTTTCAGGTGGCGCAGCAGCTTGCCTATCTTGAATTCGAGGATGAAATCAGGGCGGCGCTGAAGGCGGGGCAGTTCACGAGCAAGAGTGCTGAACTATTGGCACATCGCTCGCTCGCAAGTTACGCGGCGGCAGCGCTGATCATGCCGTATTCCGCGTTCGTGAAAGCTGCAACGACGCGCCGTTACGATATGGAAGCGCTGGCGCGCCAGTTCGGAACCAGCTTCGAGCAGACGGCGCATCGCATTACGACCCTGCAAAGGCCAGGATCCGAGAAGGTTCCGTTCTTTCTGATCCGCGTCGATCCGGCCGGAAATATTTCCAAACTGCTTGATGGTGCGGGTTTTCCCTTTGCAAAACACGGCGGCGCGTGTCCGCTCTGGTCGGTGCACGGCGTCTTCAAGACGCCGCGCCAGATCGTGACGCAGTGGCTGGAATTGCCGGACGGTCAGCGATTTTTCTCCATCGCCCGCACGGTTACTGCCGGGGGCGGTTCGTTCGGCGCGCCGCGCGTGGAGCGGGCGATTGCGATCGGCTGCGCCGCTGAACATGCAGAAAAACTGATTTATACCAGCGATGAATCAGGGCCACGCGCCGATGCACCAACGCCGATCGGCGTTGCGTGCCGCGTCTGCCATCGTCCGACATGTGCCGCGCGATCCGAACTTCCGATCGGCCGTGAACTGTTGCCGGACGATTACCGGCGGCTCAGTGTTCCGTTCGGGTTCTCGTCCGATTGAGAAATCGCAATCCGCCATCACATCGTTAAACCGACGTTCGCCTTATTTTGCAGGCACTTTCGTATGTGCTTCCGGCGGAGCTTCGGAGTCGAGATCCGCTCCACTATTATTGCCCTTGTTCGCGAGTCTGCAAAGCAGGCGCTGCGAAAATGATGCGGACCTGCGAACTGCCGCACTGGATTCATGCAAAATTTCCATTACAAACGGCGGCAACGTGATTAGATAGTATCCAGGACGAGACACGAGATAGAAGCGCAAGCGGCTGAAATGCCGGGCATGGCCGGAAGCGGATGGATTTCCGAAAAGACCATGCTCACAAAACAGTCGGTTGCGCTCAAGCTAACGAACGGAGACTCACATGAGCGGCGGCAGCATTTTTTGGGTGATCGGCGGAGAGTTCGGCTCGATGAACTTCCACAAACTTGTGGCGGGCTCGGCACAGGTTCAGGGTCCTTTCAAGACCCGCAAGGAAGCCGAGGACGCCTGGCGTGTCGTCTCCGAGGAGAACCGTCATCGCGGCAGTGTTCGTTTTTCCATCGTGGAAGAGCCGAACCGCTCGAATACCTGACACCTGACAACTCCCGGGCGGGGTTCGTCGCCCGCCCCAATTTACGGCCCCTGTTCCGCTTCCGGACGGGGCCGTTTTTTCATTTTGGGACACGAACAACGCCGCGAAACCGCACGCGGAAGGGCCCGGGGCCTTGGCGCGGGAACAGGGTTACTGATAGATTAAGGGTGTCGAAACAAACCTATCGAACCCTAAGGTTTTCAGGTCATGGCGGAACAGAGCGTCCCGAGCGATTCGGCTGGTAAACCGAACCCGTTTCGGCTGCGTGACGCCTTGCGGAAGGCTCGCATCGAGGCCGCCGACCGCACCAGCGTCGTGGTCGATCTGCGCGACGCCGAAGTCGCCCGCCTGGAAATTCTCAACGACGCGCTCGATTCGCTGTTCTCCGAGATTCCCGCCGGCGTCGATCTGTTCGATCGCGGCATCAGCCAGGGCGATACGCCGCGGCTCTGGATCGACGCCGTCGCGCATATCGCGATGGGCCGCGACAAGCGCATCTATCGTTTCACGCAGGACACCCGTTTCGGCCGCATTGTGATTGCCGAGTCGCACGACATTCCCGTGATGGTCGATGCGGTGACGGATTACATCGCGCGCCGCCTGATCGAGCGCGAGCATGCGATGGTGGTGACGCCGGCTCCGGCTCCGGCGCCTGCTGCCGCAGCGTCTGCCCCGGTGAAGCGCCGCAGCGGCGTTTGGACGTTTGCGTTTGGCTTCGCCGCGGGCCTTGCCGCGCTGTTCGGTTTCGCGCTGGTGATGGCGCTGCGCGGAATCTAAATCAGTTTCTCATGTTTGAGTTCGCCGAGCTTCATCCCGTCGGCAAAGCCGCGCACGCGATGATCGCAGCGCCATGTATCGCCGTCGCGTTTCACTGAAAACAGATTGTACGCCGCAGGGTGATTGTGCCCGTGCGCCATGGCGGACGCCGACGGCACGCCGATCGCCGGGATCCGCCCGCGTGGTCCATCGAGCCACACGGTGGCATGGCGATGATCATGACCGTGAAGCACGAGTTCGACGCCGTGGCGCGCAACCAGACCCAGCAGTTCATCGGAATCGCGCAGCCGCGCTGCCCATCGGCCGGGCGATGTTTTCGGCGGGTGATGAATCAGCAGCACGCGAAACAGCTTTTCGGAAGCAAGCTGCGGCAGCAGTTTTTCAAGATCGCTGCGCTGCTGCTGTCCAAGCCGCCCTGTCGCCATGAAGGGCGCGGTGGGGACTGCGGTGGATACGCCGATCAGCGCAAGCGGGCCGCGCCGCCGCAGATAGGGGAATGTCGCTTCGCTGTTCTTCGCTGCGCCGTCGCTGCGAAGATAGTCCGCCCAGGCTTGCGGAAAATGGTCGCGGATGCCGCGCACATAGGCGTCGTGATTGCCCGGCACCAGCGACACATCCTCCGGCGTGCCGACGCTCTCCAGCCATCTGCGGGCTTCGGCAAATTCCAGCGGCAGCGCGATGTTGACGAGGTCGCCGGTAACGGCGATGTGGTCCGGCTGCTGCGCGTGCATGTCGGCGACGAGTTCGCCGAGCACTTCGCGGCGGTGGACCATGTGCCGCTTGCGCCGCCAGTTGAGATAGCCGATCGCGCGCTTGCCCGCGAGTTCGCGCAGACGCGGCCGCGGCATCGGGCCGAGATGCGGATCGGACAGATGCGCGAGCACGAACGGCGTCATTGAAACGTGACCGTCTGGAATCGAAATGCTATCACGCTTTCGTTCGCTATCACTCTCGCGCCCTCATGCCGTTCGTTTGGGGACAGACTGACATAACACGATCGCTGGACGGAATCTCGCGCCATGAACATTCAGGACTTTCGCGCGCGGTTTGAGTCCTTGATCCGCCGTTTGTTTCATTTCTATTGGCGGTTCGCCCGGGGCATGACACTCGGCGTTCGCGCCGTTGTGCTCGATGGCGAGAACCGCGTGTTCCTGGTCAGGCACAGCTACGTGTCCGGCTGGCATCTGCCGGGTGGCGGCGTCGAGACCGGCGAGACCTTTCTGAGTTCGCTGAGACGCGAACTGATCGAAGAGGGGCGTATCGAGATGACCGGCCAGCCGCTCCTGCATGGCCTGTTCTTCAACCGCCGGGTGTCGCCGCGCGATCATGTCGCGGTTTATGTCGTGCGCCAGTACCGTCAGGACCGGATGCCGGAGCCCAATCATGAGATCGTGGCCTGCGGCTTTTTCAGTGTCGCGGATTTGCCATCCGACACCACCCAAGGGACAAGGGCGCGGATCGCCGAAGTGCTGGATAACCGGCCTTTGACCGAGGACTGGATTTAACCGCCTCCGTCATTCCGGGGCGCGAGCGTCCAGCGAGCGAAGCCGGAATCCAGTCGTTCTGGATTCCGGGCCTGCGCGTAAAGGACGCGCATCCCGGTATGACGGCGGGTGAACCCGTGATTGGGCGGAGATTTCAGCTCAGTCGATCCGGTGAGCCGTAGACCGTGCCCACGCCAGATGCTAATTCGCGGTCCATCATGTCCGACCTTTCCCTGACCATCCTGGCCGAAACCCCCGGCGACGAGCAGGCCATCGAGCGCCTGCACGAGCGTACGTTCGGCCCCGGCCGCTACGCGCTCAGCGCCTATCGGCTGCGCGAGCATGTCGATCATCTGCTCGATCTGTCGTTTACCGCGCGGATCGGCACGCTGATGGTCGGCTCGGTGCGGCAATTGCCGGTCTGCATCGGCAACACGCCGGCGCTGCTGCTCGGTCCGCTGACTGTCGAGCCGCCGTTCCGCGACCGCGGCGTGGGCCGGGCACTGCTCGACCGCGCGTTGAAGGACGCGAAGGCGAAGGGACACCGGCTGGTGCTGCTGGTTGGCGATGAACCTTACTACAGCCGCGTTGGATTCAAGCGGATTCCGAAGGGCCGGGCGACCATGCCGGGTCCGGTCGATCACACGCGGCTCCTGGTGCACGAACTCGTCGAGGGCGCTTTTGAAGGCGTCAGCGGCGCCGTCCGCCCGGACTGGACGTTTGCTCCCTCTCCCCGCTGAGCCGCACATCCGATGTCATCCCCGCGAAAGCGGGGATCCATACTCCCTAAAGGTGGAGGTGTGCGCGGGCCGTTGCGCTTCCTTGCAGAACAGAGACGCCGAGTTATGGGTCCCCGCTTTCGCGGGGACGACCATGTGGGTGAGATCGCTCAGTACTTCACATTCGCGAACATGCGCACGCCGATGCCCGGCAGCAGGACCTGGTCCTTGCTGTAGGATACGGAGTTGCGGATGTCCTCGTTGAGCAGGTTATCGCCGACAACGCCGAAGGTGAATTGCTGCGCGCCCCACCAGTCGCTCTTGGCGAGCTTGGTGGTGTAGCTCAGTTCGGCCCGTAGGCGGTTGTAGCCCGGTGTTGAGGTCTCGATGCCGCCGATGTCGTTCTGTGCGAAGGCATGCAGCAGGTTCACGCGCGCGAGCCAGTTGGCGTCGCGGTAGTAGATGCCGCCTCCTAACCGCTGCGGCGGAATGCGCGGCACATTGGTGCCGTCCGTGAAGGTGGCGCGCACGATGTCGTACTGTCCTTCGACACCGAACTGTCCGGCCCACAGCGGCAACACGTCGTATTGGAACTGGAATTCGGCGCCGCGGAAGTTGGCGTTCTTTTGCGAGTAGATCGCCTGATTGAGTTCGAGACCCGGACCGGCCTGACACGTCACATCCTCACACGTATTGCCGGTGAGGCGGCGATAGATGAAGCCGTCGAAGCGTGTGTAGTAGCCGGTGAGTTCGAACCGGAACGGTCCGGTGGCGCGCCGCAGCCCGACTTCAACTGATTTCGCGGTCTCGATGCCGAGATTGGGGTTGCCGATATCGAAGGTTGTGGTGGCGTCGTGGCCGCCGCGCGAGAACAGTTCCGCAGGCTTGGGCGCGCGTTCGGTGTATTGACCGGTAATGCTGGCCGCGAGATTCCAGGGAAGATTCTGGATCAGGCCGACACTGCCGCTCTTCGGCGTGAAGTTCAGGTTGCGCGGTGTCGCCGGGCCGATGTCGGCCGGGTTGACGTTAAGATCGAACAGCTCCGGAATGAAAGCCGGTGTGGTGCCGCTCAAATTCACATGCTCGACGCGCGCTGCCACCTGTGCCTTGGTGATCTCGCTGAATTTGAACTCGTTGAAGATATAGCCCGCAACCTTGGTGTTCTTGTTCGGGTCCCACAGGCCGTTGAGCGGGCTGCCCGGATCGTCGGGGCTCGGCGCGGTCAGTTCCTGATGCGAGGCCTGCACGCCGACCGCAGTGGTCAAGGCCGCAAAGCGCAGATTGAGCGGCGCGAACTGCACTTCGACGCGGCCTTCCTGCTCCTTGTTGGTGAAGGTCTGGCGCACGCCGTCGCTTGAAAAATCAGCCGGATCGGCAAGGCCGATTTCATTGTGCTTGTAGTCGGTGGCGCCGGCCCAGAACCGGATCACGTCGATCGCCTTGCTGTCGGGGTGATAGTCGCCCTTCACCGTCAGCTTGGTCTGCCGCGCGCTGATGCGGGTGCGGTGATCTTCGCCGTCCTCGCCGGGGATGTGATAAATGCTGTTGTTCTGCTGGATCGCTGCGCCGATGAAGCCGCCTGCGAAGAAATAGGAGCCGCCGATCGACGCGCCGTCGGATTGTGTCGATGAATTCGGCTGCTTGCCGGTGAACGGCCGTGCCGGGTCGAAGCGGTAGGGCGAATTCGGAATGCTGTAGTCTTCAGTCTTGCGCGCGAACGCATCGGCATGGATCGCAACGTTGTTGCCTGCGGCATCAAGCAGCACCGCGCCCTCGCGTCCGAGATCGACGCTGGAGAGCGACGAGCGTGTTTCGAAACTGGCGCAGGGGTTCGACGGCGAGAGTTGCGGCGCCTTGACGTTGTAGCCGTAAGTCTGGATCGACGGCACCGCGCTGCACGGCAGCGTTTCGGGAATGCGGTTGTTGCTGGCGCTGACCACGCCGCCGATCGACTGCGATCCGTAGCGCAGTGTCGCAGGTCCGCGAATGACCTCGACCTGATTGGTTGAGAGCGGATCGATCGGCACGAAATGATCTTCGCCGAGATCGGATGCGCCGTTGCTGCCGATGCCGTTCTCGACAATGCCGACGCGATTGACGTCGAGCCCCCGAATGATCGGACGGCTCGATGCGCCGGGCGCGAAAGACGAGCCGGTGATGCCGGGCTTGTTGTTCAGGAGATCCCCGAGAGTCGCGGCGGCGCTGCGGCGGATTTCCTCATTGGGCACCACGGTGACCGTGGCAAACTGATCGGTGACAATCGGCAGTGTGCCCGCAAAGGTTTCGGGGTTGGGCGCAGGGGCAGCGGCTGGCGCTGCGGCCGTGGTGCGGCCCGGCTGCGCGCTATGCCGATGCGGCCGCTGGATCGGGCTCGGCGCCTGCACGACGATTTCGGGCAGCGTTTCGCCGGTAGCAGGATCGCCCTGCTGCGAGCGCGCGGCGCCGTTGACGAGAAGCGCCATCGCGACGGCGGAGCCGCCGGCCAGCGAGGCGCGAAGATACTTGTACGACATGATGATGCTTTGATCCTGATGCCGCCTCCGATCCATCGTGTGGGACCGGGCGGCTCACCTCGAATGTCCCGCGATCACCGCTGCGCGGGATCATCGGGATCGGACAACAATTCGAGTCAGGCTTGCGGAGGGGCGCGGGAGCGGAATGCGCCGCGGCGGGCGTCGTCCGCGATGGTTTCATAATGGAAGGCGGTCCGGAGCGCCGTGACCGTCAGCGGCATCGTCAGCGAGGGCGGAACTGCTGCGACGAGGGTGTTGGCCATCGCCATGGTTGCGCAGATGGCGCACAGGTCGCGATGGACATCCTGGTCGTGGTCTGTATCGGGCGTCGATGCTTGCGACTGGCTCGCCGCGATACCGGCAACGGCGACATCGTGGTGGCAATGGCCGAACGACAGGCCGAGTTGCAGCGCCAGCGCGAACAGTGCCAGCAGCGACAGCCTCTTTGCCTTCGATCGCAGCCAGTTCATAAGCCGATACGCCCCACACCCATCCGGTCAGCCCCGATAAGGCCGGCTCCAAATGTTATAATATAACATCGCTGGTCGAAGCCGGGGTGTCAACACAGGAGGCTCCGGGCCTGGCCGAAAGCGGCGGCGCGCGACCAAAAGGACACAGAGCGCCGACCGTTACATGGCTGTCATGGTTGACCGAATCGTAACGAACGGCTGTTCTCATTCGCACGAGGAGAGCGTGAATGCTCAAGTATTTTGAGAACGTCCGTCTTGTGCGAATGGCGGACGGTAAAACCTACAAGCTCATTCGGGATCTGGGCTTAGTCAAGGGCGGGAAGGGGCTTCGCTGCCACGAAGCGATCATGACTTTCCAGCTCAAGCTGAAGCCGGTCAGCATCCATGTTCCGCTATCGGAGCTGATCTCGATGCTGTCGGTCGCGATGGCCCGGCGTTCAGCCGCGTAACTTCCCGCACGCCACCTCTGGATTTTTGGCCAACTTGTTCATTGGCCCAGTCGGCCAATGGCCCACTAGCGGCCTTCGCGCAGCCAGGTGCTGGCGAATGCGCCGAGCAGCAGCAACAGACCAATCAGGCCGGCGAAGATCGGCAGCACGCCGATGCCGCGCACAACGCTCGCATCGCGCATTTTAACGCCGAGCCAGCCTTCGCCGCGAAACACGGTCGAGGCGCGCACCGGCAGCACGCGCGGCAGGTCGATGCTGCCGCTGTCGGCCACGCGGCGCGCATCGCCGCCGGTCGCCTGAAGCAGCGGACGCAGCGCCTCTGTTGTCGATGTGACTTCCGCGAATTCCTTTGGGTTGACCGGGCCGACATTGATCAGCGCCTTCAGCGACCCGTCGGTGGCCTGCCAGAGGCCAAGCTCGTCGGCGCTGATCGAGGCGCGCCATTCGCCGGGTTCGCCAGCGTTCAGCGTCACCTGGCGCGTCACGCCGGACGGAGATGTGATGGTAACCGGCTGCACGGTATCAGCCATGGTCTGGCGCATCGCGACGAGATCGCGGCCCTCGACTTTCAGCCGCAATGCTTCCTCATCGAGATCCGGCTGCTTCATCAGCCAGTGCGACATCCGCCGCAGCAGATCGAGATGCGGGCCGCCGCCTTCATAGCCGCGCGCCCACAGCCAGATGTGGTCGGACAGCAGCAGCGCGACGCGGCCTTCGCCCTGCCGTGACAGCAGCAACAGCGGCTTGCCGTCGGCGCCTTCCATGATCGGCGGGTTGGCGGGGTTGCGCGTGTCGATCAGGCGGAAGAAGCGGCTCCAGTGCGGCGGCTCGCTGCCGGAGCCTTCAAGTCCGCGCGTCACCGGATGGCGCTTGCCGATATTGCTCAGGCGCGCCGTGAAAGCCTGTTCGCTGACGCCGACCGGCTCTGCGGGGAGGATCGCATCGAGCGGCGTGCGCCAGATGCTGGTCGGGCTCGCATAATCGGGTCCCGCCGAAACCAGAACCGCGCCGCCGTTGCGCACATAGCGCGTGATATTGTCGAAATACGAGATCGGCAGCACGCCCTGCCGCGCGTAGCGGTCGAAGATGATGAGCTGGAATTCGTTGATCTTCTGCTGGAACAGTTCGCGCGTCGGAAACGCAATCAGCGACAGTTCGTTGATCGGCGTTCCATCCTGCTTCTCCGGGGGGCGCAGAATGGTGAAGTGCACGAGATCGACGCTGGCATCCGATTTCAGCAGGTTGCGCCAGGTGCGCTCGCCCGAATGCGGTTCGCCGGACACCAGCAGCACGCGTAGCTTGTCGCGCACGCCGTCGATGGACACTACCGCGCGGTTATTCACCGGTGTCAGTTCATCGTCGAGCTTCGAGGCCTCGATCTCGACAATGTTCGGTCCCGCATGCGGAATCTCGATGGTCACGCTGACCTGTTCGCCGCTGCGCACCGCGCGTTCGCTGAGCACGTCGCCGTCGCGCCGGACCACGACCCGGGCGGTCTGGTTGGTCACGCCCTGATCGTCGAGCCGATAGGTGATGGTCTGGGTCTGGCCGACAATGCCGAAACGGGGTGCGGCGACAATGGCGACGCGGCGGTCGCGCTCGTTGCTGCGCCCGGTCACCAGCGCATGTACCGGTGCATTGAAGCCGATGGCGGCAGCATTGGCGGGAATGTCGTGCACCCGTCCGTCGGTGATGAGAAACGCACCGGCCACGCGGTCGGTCGGCACATCGGACAGCGCCGATGTGACCGCTGAAAAAAGCTTGGTGCCGTCGGTTTCGCCGTCGGCCTGCCCGGCCTCGACAATGCGCACTTCAAGTCCCTTGATGTCCTTCAGACGGGCGACCAGTGCTTCGCGCGCCTCGTTGGTCTCGCGTGTCCGCTCGCCGAAATTCTGGCTCGGGCTCCTGTCGACCACGACGGCGGCGACCGAGGTGAGTGGTTCGCGCTCCTCGCGCGTGAACGACGGATTGGCCAGCGCAAGCAGGATCAGCGCCAGTGCGGCAACGCGTATCGCCGCGCCGCGCGCACGCGCAATCATCAGGACAGCCGCGATCACGACGATCGCGGCAAGACCGATCCACAACACGAGTGTGGGAACGAGGGGGGCGAATGCAATGCCATACTGCATGGATTATTGCCCCAGCCGTTCGATCAGCGCCGGTGCGTGTACCTGATCAGCCTTGTAGTTGCCGGTCAGCGTGTACATCACGATGTTGACGCCGGCGCGGAAGGCCATTTCGCGCTGGCGCGGATCGCCCGGCGTCAGCGGCAGCATCGGCTGGCCGTCGGCCCGCATCGCCCATGCGCCCGCAAGATCGTTCGAGGTGATGATGATCGGCGAGACACCATCGCCGCCGCGTGCGGGACGGTCTGCGGCATCCTCGTCCTCGACGCGCGGCAACGTTTCGACCCAGGTCTGGCCTGAGTTGAAGCGGCCCGGGAAGTCGCGCAGCAGGTAGAATGTTTTGGTCAGCACGTGTTCGCGCGGCACCGGCTCAAGCTCGGGAATGTCGAGCGATGAGAGAATTTCACGCAACGTCAGCATGCCAGGCGTCTGAGATTCACCGCCGGGACCCGGCGGCGCCTCAATGGCGTCGCGCGTGTCGAACAGCACCGTGCCACCCTGCTTCATGTAGGCATCGAGCTTGTTGATGGCGTCCTGCGACGGCTTCGGCGCGCCGGTGATCACCGGCCAGTACACCAGCGGGAAAAAGGCGAGTTCGTCGCGCGCCGGATCGACGCCAACCGGCTCGCCGGCTTCCAACGCGGTGCGTTGTGCGAGAAACAGCGTCAGGCCGGACAGGCCGGCCTTCACAATCGAATCCACATCGGCGTTGCCGGTCAGGACATAGGCGAGGCGCGTCTGCGCAACAGCCTTGATGGCGAAGTCGTCATTGGCGGCGCTGCTTGCGGGAGGTTTCGCGGGCGCGCTTTTCGCAGGAGCTTTCGGGGCCTGTGCGTAAGACGACGAGGGCACGCCGCTGACGGAAGCAAGCGCAAATGCGATGGCGAGTGCTGCCGCTGCGGCGCGGCGCCGGAACAGTGCAGCCAGCCCGCCTCCGAGAATGGCGACGATGATGGCGTCGATCAGGAACAGCGCTAGCGCGGTGGAGAGCAGGATGCCGCGCAGGTCGCGCGGCTCGGCATTGGTGTAGGTCGCGCGGCGTGCCTTCAACGCGGACGTATCGAGCGGCGCGAGCCGGTCGGCGGCAGCAAGCGCGTTTACAGCGAGAGGACCGTCGGCAGGGCCATAGAGACCGGGCGGATGATCGAGCGTGGCGCGGTCGCGGTAGTCGGCGCGCACCGGCTTTGCAGTCGAAGGCGGCGGACCGAATGCGCCGAAGCCGTCGAGGGTGCGGATCGGCGCAACAGTCTCCGCTCCGGCTTCAGTGGCGACTCCTGCGCCCACGTTGGCCGTGTAGCCGGACATATCGACGATTCGCCGCAGCATCTCGACGAAGGTGCCAGACAACGGCAGGTCCGACCAGCGCATATCCGCGCTGATGTGGAACAGGGCGAGCATGCCCCTGTCGCGATGCTCGCCGGTCACGAGCGGGGTTCCGTCGGCGAGCGACGCCCAGCTTCGCGAGGCCAGCGCCGGATCGGGTTCGGCCAGCACCTGACGCGTCACCGTAATATCCTTCGGCACGGTGAGGCCCGCGAATGGACCGTCGGCGGCGAACGACGCCAGCGGTTGCGGCTTCTCCCAGGTCAGACTGCCGCCAAGGCTGCGTCCGCCGCGCCGCAGTTTCACCGGCACCAGATCGTCGTCGCCGGCGGCGAGACGCGGCCCGGCGAAGCGCACCAGCACGCCACCCTGCGCGATCCATGTGTTGAGGCGGTCGCGGATGTCCGGCGTCAGGGTCCCGACGTCCGCAAGCACGATCATCGGCAGCTTCTGGTCGAGAAACTGTCCGATGGCCACCGCGGGCGAGCCGCGCTCGCCCAGCCGCACGTCGGCGAACGGTGCCAGCGCGCGTGTGAGATAGAAGGTGGAGGCCAGCAGCGGCTGTGCGGTATCGCTGGTCGCGCCGGAGACGATGCCGATGGCGCGGCGGCGCCAGCGCTTGTCGAGCAGCTGCACCGCACCGGCCGAGCGCTCACCCGAGACTTCAAGCCGGGTGATGTCGTTGCGCAATTCCACCGGCAGATCGAAGCTCGCCTCGGTCTCGCGATCCTGCGCGCCAAACGCAAACTTCGCTTCGCCGATCGGCGAACCCTTCTGGTCCAGCGCGCGGACAAGTCCGATATCTCCACCGCCACTGCTGGCGCGCAGCACCTTCACGGTCATTTTCGCGGCCGCATTCTCGGCCGCGACCAATGCATGCGCGGGCGAAGTGCCGCCTTCAAAGATCGTGAGCGCGCGATCCTGAATCGTTTTCGCGAAGCCTTCGGTGAACTCGCTGCCGCGTCCGGTATCGATGCCGTCGCTAAGCCAGACGATTTCGCTGTCGCCGGTCTTGGCAAGAAAGCGCGCCAGCGCCGGCAGCGTCTCGACGCGCTCGATGGCATAGGGTTTCGGCGCGAACTGGCGTAGCGCCACCCGCGCGGTTCCGGCCGGCATCAGCGTGATGTCGCGGGTGGCGTCCGACAGCGGCACAAGCGCCACAGCGCGCCGGTCGGATTCCGCGTTGGTAACCAGCTCGTCCGCGGTCCTGATGCGGGCATCCCAGTTGGACGCGGCGCTCCAGCCGTCGTCGAGCAGCAGCACCAGCGGCGCGCTGGAGCGCGTCACGCCTTCGCTCGGATTCCAGACCGGACCGGCGGCGGCGAGGATCACCAGCGCAGCGGCGAGCAGGCGCAGCAGTGTCAGCCACCACGGCGTGCGCGAGGGTGTTTCTTCCTTCGGCGCTATATCGAACAGCAGGCGCGTCGGCGGAAAATCGATGCGGCGCGGGCGCGGCGGCATCACGCGCAGCAGCCACCATAGTGCGGGAAGGCTCAGCAGGCCCGCCAGCAGCCACGGTTCGGCGAACGAGAGCGGCAGGCCCATCATGAGGTGCGCCCCGCTGTTATAGCGACGCGGCCGGCACTGCCTTTGGTGACCATCATGCCGCTGTGCAGATACAGCAGCAGTTCGGCGGCCGAGCGATCGGTGGTGTGGGTCGAGAATAGCCAGCCGAGCTTGCTGGATTCCTCGCGGATCGCGGCGCGATGGGCGGCGACGCGCGCGGTATAATCCTTGGCCCAGGTCTCGGCGCGTCCCGCGGTGATGACCTCGCCGCCCTCGGGCTCGACGAATTCGATGCGGCCGGAATAGGGGAACGTTTCTTCGGCGGGATCGACGACCTGCAACAGCGTCCCATGCGCGCCGGACGAGGAGAGGCCGCCGAGCATGGCGCGGATGTCACTGAGGGGCGACCAGAAATCCGACAGCACCACGACTTCCGCGAGCGCGGACGGCACGAACGATGGCGGCAGGCTGGATCGGGTGGCGGTGTCGTGCAGGATCGCCTGCGCCATCTTGTCGACGATGTTGCTGCTCGAACTCGGCGACATCAGTCCGGGAATGCCGACACGTTCGCCGCCGGACACCAGGAGATCGGCCAGCGCGAAGGTGACCACCAGGGCACGCTCGAGCTTGCTGTCGCGCGCGGTCTTCGAGGCGAACGCCATCGACTTTGAGCGGTCCGGCCACAGCCACACGGTGTGCGCGGCTTCCCACTCCTGCTCGCGGACGTAGAGATGATCGTCGCGGGCAGAACGGCGCCAGTCGACGTTCTGCGAGGCTTCGCCGGAGACGAAGCGGCGGTACTGCCAGAAGTTCTCGCCGGTGCCGGCCCGGCGGCGGCCGTGCAGGCCGTGGATGACGTTGGCCGAAATGCGCCGCGCTTCCAGCACGAGACGCGGCAGCGACGCGGCGAGCGAACGGCTTTCACCATCTGCGCGTCGGACTGCTTCGATCTCCTGGAGTGCGGGTTGCGGCCGTGGTGCCATCAGCCGATCCGTGATTTCAACTGCTTGATAACGTCGGTCACGGTGCGGCCTTCGGCGCGCGCCGAGAATGTCAGCGCCATGCGGTGCTTCAGAACGGGCTCTGCGAGATCGAGCACGTCGTCGATCGACGGCGCGAGCCGCCCGTCGAGCAAAGCACGGGCGCGGACCGCAAGCATCAGCGCCTGGCTGGCGCGGGGTCCCGGTCCCCATGCGATTGATTTGCCGATCTCGCCGCTGTCCTCGCCGGGACGTGCGGACCGCACGAGCGACAGAATGGCCTCGACCACGGAATCGCCGACCGGCAGACGGCGCACCAGCCGCTGCGCGGTGATGAGCGTCTCGGCGGTCATCGCTGCCTTCGCGGCGGTCTGTTCGGCGCCGGTGGTTTCGAACAGGATTCGGCGTTCGGCGTCGCGGTCCGGATATTCGACATCGATCTCCATCAGGAAGCGGTCGAGCTGGGCTTCCGGCAGCGGATAGGTGCCTTCCTGCTCCAGCGGGTTCTGCGTGGCGAGCACATGGAACGGTTTCGGCAGATCGTGCCGCGCGCCGGCAACCGTGATGTGCTGCTCCTGCATCGCCTGCAACAGGGCCGACTGCGTGCGCGGGCTGGCGCGATTGATTTCGTCCGCCATCAGAAGCTGCGCGAACACCGGTCCCGAGATGAACCGGAACGAGCGCTTGCCGCTGACGCTCTCGTCGAGCACTTCGGCGCCGAGAATATCGGACGGCATCAGGTCGGGCGTGAACTGCACGCGCTTGGCGTCGAGCCCGAGGGTGATGCCCAGCGTCTCGACCAGTTTGGTCTTTGCCAGACCGGGAACGCCGATCAGCAAGGCGTGACCGCCGGACAGGATCGTCACCAGCGCATTCTCGACCACGCGTTCCTGACCGAAGATGACAGTCGAGACCGCTTCCCGCGCGGCGCGGATGTTTCCCGCGATCTGCTCGGCCGAGCGCACGATCACGTCTTCCAGTTTCTCAACACCTTCTGCGCCAGCCATATTCATCGCTCCTTATCGGCCCGCGCCGGGCCGCCTTCGGGGGTTCCGCGGACTCAAAGCCGTGACTTCAGATCGCCGGCCCATGCTAAACCGGCGCAAAGGCCATGTATTCTTTTATGTATTCGCCGATTTCGGCTGTCCCCACATTAGCGGGTGGGGGGCTTGAAACTCATCACGATGTGGCGAGTAATCCCGCCGCACTCAGGTATGATTTGTCGGTTATGTCATCGTTCCGGGTTTTCCAGCTTTCGGTTTTGTAACGTGCACCAATCGTGCCAAACAGAAGCGTCAACGGTCAGGGCAAACAATGGCGAACCAAGGGCAGAAACAGGAGCTGAATCCGGCTCAGCGCCTCGATGGGCTGACCCAGGCGGCGCGTGGTGCTGCGACAAAAGGTCTGCCGCCGGTTCATCTGTGGAATCCGCCGTTCTGCGGCGATCTCGATATGCGGATCGCGAGCGACGGCACGTGGTTCTATCTTGGGACACCGATCGGACGCGCGGCGCTGGTGAAGCTGTTTTCCACAATTCTCAAGCGCGAGGACGGCAAGTATTTTCTGGTCACGCCGGTTGAGAAAGTCGGCATCCGCGTCGATGACGCGCCGTTTCTCGCGGTCGAGATGGAGAAGGACGGCGAGGGCGCGAAGCGGACACTGAGTTTTCGCACCAATGTCGACGAATGGGTGCCATGCGATGGCGCTCACCGGTTGCGCTTCGAGGCGGCGGCCGATGGCGGGTTAACGCCATACCTCCATGTGCGGTCGGATTTGTGGGCAAAAGTCACACGCGCGCTCTATTATGATCTGGTCGAGATGGGCGAAATTCGAGTCGTCGACGGCCGCGAGATGTTCGGGGTCATGTCCGGCGGCGAGTTCTTCTCGATGGCGGACGCGGCGCAGGCGCGCGACCCTGTTTGAGACAAGAGGATTCGGGTTGACCAAAAGTGTTTTGATGGACGCTGCATCCGCCAATACTGCGGCTCCGCTCGATATGAGCTCCGGCGAGTTCTTTCGCAGGGCGCACGAGCGGCTGAGCTTCGATGTGCCGCCCGGACTGACCGACGCCGCGGTGCTGGCGCCAACGGGCGATTTCGGCACCGATGCGATGCTGGAGATCATTGCGAAGGAGCGCCCGGTGCGGCCGGCGGCGGTTCTCGTTCCGATCGTGGAGCGCGACGTGCCGACCGTGCTGCTGACCAAACGCGCCGAGCATCTCAACGAACATGCCGGACAGATTTCGTTTCCCGGCGGCAAGATCGATCCGACCGATGTATCGCCGATGGATGCGGCGCTGCGCGAAGCCGACGAGGAAGTCGGTCTCAAACGGGATTTCATCGAGCCGATCGGCTATCTCGATGTCTATGCGACCGGCTTCGGATTCCGGATCCTGCCGACGCTGGCGCGGGTCCGCCCTGGATTTGAACTGACGATCAATACCAATGAAGTCGATGCTGCTTTCGAGGTGCCGCTGGCGTTTCTGATGGACCCGGTCAATCACAAGCTCGGCAGCAAGGAATTTCGCGGCATGCAGCGCTCGTTCTACGAGATGCCGTTCGAGCAGCACTACATCTGGGGTGCGACCGCAGGGATGCTGCGCGCGCTTTATGAGCGGATTTATCTTGCATGATCCGTCCCGTCCTCACCGAGATCGGAATCTTCCTTATCCCATTCGCGGTCTACGCGGCGTTTCTGATCGCGAGCCGTTCCGGTGTCTGGGTGAAGTCATCATGGCCGCTTCACATCGTCGGTAAGCTGGCGGTGGCTGCGTTTGTACTTGTGATCGTCAGCCTCGTGCTGCTGGCGCATTTTTCCGGAGCGCCTCCGGGATCGACCTATACCCCGGCGCATATCGAGGACGGCAAGCTGATCCGGGGATCCGAGAAATGAATGCCCCGGATTCGCTGCGCGACGCTCCGTGGTTGAGGTCAGGCGCGACGGCACGGGTGCTGACGCTGCTTAATGCCGGCGGCGAGGAGGCGCGGGTTGCCGGGGGCGCCGTGCGCAACGCCCTGCTCGGGCTCCCCATCGGTGACATCGACATTGCGACCACGGCGCTGCCCGAGGAAGTGATCCGCCGCGCCAAGCTCGCACATATCAAGGCGGTGCCGACCGGCGTCGAGCACGGCACGGTGACGCTGGTGATCGAAGGCCAGCCGTTTGAAGTGACCACGCTGCGCGAGGATATCGAAACCTTCGGGCGCAAGGCCAAGGTGGCGTTCGGGCGCGACTGGACGCGCGATGCCATGCGCCGCGATTTCACCATGAATGGCCTGACGGTGACGCCGGACGGCACCGTTCATGACGAGGTCGGGGGGCGCGCGGACATCGCGGCACGGAGGGTGCGTTTTATCGGCGATCCATCACAACGCATTGCCGAGGATTATCTCCGCATCCTGCGGTTCTTCCGGATTCACGCCGCTTACGGGGAGGGCGCGCCGGACCGTGCCGGATACGAGGCCTGTATCGCCGGACGTGACGGGCTTGCGGAGTTGTCGGCCGAGCGCATCCGGATGGAAATGCTGAAGCTGATGGTCGCGAAGGGAGCGGCGCCGGCGCTGGTCGCGATGGATGACGCCGGCCTGTTGCTGCGGCTGACGGCAGGCGTTGTCTTTCACGGGCCGTTCGCGGCAATGCTCGCTGCCGAACAGGCGCTCGGGCTGGACGCCGATGCGGTTCGCCGCCTCGGAGCGCTGACTGTGGCGGTGACCGAAGATGCCAAGCGATTGTCACAGCGCTGGCGGCTGTCGAATGCCGAGACCAAGCGGCTGGATTCGATGGGGCACCGCTGGTGGCGGCTGGCCGGGATGGACGAGGCGACGGCGCAGCGGCGGCTCTACCGGCTGGGCGCGGCGCGCTACCTCGACCGGATCATGCTGGCATGGGCGCGGGCGGGCCATGATGCGGCGTCTCCATTGTGGCGTGAGCTTGCAACACTGCCGGAACGCTGGACGCCGCCGGCGTTTCCGCTCAAGGCGGCCGACTTTATTGCGCGGGGTATTGCGGAAGGACCGGCGCTTGGCCACGTCCTGACGCTGGCCGAAGATGCATGGCTGGCGATGCAGTTTCCACTCGATGCGGCGGCGCTCAAGACCATCGCCGATGACACCGTCGCGAAGTTCACGCGGGATCATCGGCTGTAGAGTCAGCCACCGGGTGGTTCCCGGTGGTGTGTCTGGTTCAGTGAAGAAAAGTCTCAGGCGACTTCCTCGGTCTTCGTCGCGTGATGGTCTTCGCTCTCTTCTTCGTCATCATCGCTGTCTTCGTCTTCGTCGTGCTCCTCGTCCTCATCGTCGGACATGTCGATGTGGGCGAGTTCGAGAACGGCCGCCGGAAGCTTTTCGCGGAACAGGTCGCCTTCTTCGCCGATCCAGACGCATTCGACCGTCTCATCGGTGACTTCGGCAACGGTCAATGCCTGACCGCCAGATTTGAGAACAACGACGTCGCCTGCTTTCAGTGCCATGACCGACTCCCTGCTGATGTGAGGAGCGTTCAGCCTAGCCGCGCGCTATGACATGCCGACAAAGAGTAGCCGACAAAACGAAAAAGCCCCGGACCATGTCCGGGGCTTTGACTTGTAGAAACTGTCGGCGCTTAGCGAACGATGCCGAGGACGTAGCCGAGCATGTCGAACTTGTAGTTCAGGCCGACCTTGGCGGTGTGGATGCCGGGCAGCGAGGTCGTGGTCCAGACCTGGGTCGGAGGACCGGTGAAGTTGCCAGTGGTGGTGATGTTGTTGTCGAAGCCGAGATAGAGGTACTCAGCCTTCACGCTCCACTTGTTGTCGAAAGCGTATTCCCAGCCGCCGCCGATTGCGTAACCGAGGCGATACTTGGTGTGCATGGTGTCGATGTGGAAGCCGGGCGTACCGTTGGACACGCCGGTTTCGAAGTCGACCAGTGCGGCACCGCCCTTGACGTAGATCAGCGAGCGGTCGAACGCGTAACCGAAGCGGGCAGCCCAGACGCTGTAGAGGCCTTCAGCGCGGGTGGTCGCAATCGAGGTCGCCGATCCAGCATAGGCGGACGAACCCTTGAGGCCGATGTAGCCGGTTTCACCTTCGTAGCCGATCACCCAATTCGGAGCGAACTGGTAGTTGTAACCGCTGGTGTAGCCGCCAATCACGCTCGAGTTGTACTTATAGGACGCAGCCGGGCCGGCGAAGATCGGGAGGCCTGCGCCGTCAACCGGCACGCCGGTCACGGTGTCGTTGGCTGCGAAAGCGCCGCCCACGTAACCGCCAATATAGCCGCCCGTCCAGGTGAAGACCTGTACCGGAGGAGCCTTGCGATAGATCGGCGCGGTGCCGAGATCGGCTGCGGAAGCCGCGCCTGCCAGGCCAACGCCTGCGGCAGCGAGAAGAAGGACGGCAATCTTGCGCATGTGAGCCCCTATAAAACCATCGATGGCGGTCTGATTCCGCCACACCTATGGCCATCAAAATACGTTGGGGGCTCTCCGGGCTCAAATGGTTTCCGGGCGGGTTGGCGGTATCCGGCACCGTTCTTTGGCGAGTGTGCTGTCTCGGTGACAGGTCGAAATCGCGAAAAAGGTGCTTCTTTATTAAGCTTTTGTGAATTTCGTCTGCGGCAGGAGGCCGTTACGGCCACTTCACCTCTGGTGGCATCGACGACAGGATCGAATCGACATTTCCGCCTGTTTTCAGGCCGAAAATGGTCCCCCTGTCGTAGAGCAGGTTGAACTCCACATAGCGGCCGCGGCGGATGAGCTGCTCCTGACGGTCCTTGTCGGTCCAGGCGTCCTTGAAATTCCGCCGCACCAGTTCGGGATAGATCGCGGCGAAGGCCCGGCCGACATCCTTGGTGAAGGCCAGGTCGGCATCCCAGTCCCCCGAATCGAGCCAGTCGTAAAAGATGCCGCCGATCCCGCGCGCTTCTTTGCGGTGGGGCAGGTAGAAATACTCGTCGCACCAAGTCTTGAACTTCTCATAGGGGGCGACGGCGGCATGGGCGTCACAGGCCGCCTTCATGGCGGCATGGAAGGCGGCTGTGTCGGCGTCGTCCTGGGTTCGCCGCCGGTCAAGGACCGGGGTCAGGTCAGCACCGCCACCGAACCACGCCTTGGTCGTCACCACGAAGCGGGTGTTCATGTGAACCGCCGGCACGTTCGGATTGCGCGGATGGATGATCAGCGAAACGCCCGAGGCCCAGAAGCGCGGATCGTCCGCGGCGCCCGGAATCTGCGCGCGGAATTCCGGCGCGAACTCGCCATGCACCGTCGAGCAATGCACCCCGGCCTTCTCGAACAGCCGCCCGCGCAGCACCGACATCACGCCGCCGCCGCCGGGTTTTCCCGTATGGTCGGTACGATCCCACGGCGTACGGACGAAATGGCCTGCCTCGCCCGGATAGAGCGCAGCCGGAGCGTCGGCCTCGAGTTTTTCAAGCGACAGGCAGATGTCGTCGCGCAGTCGTTCAAACCACGTGCGGGCCGTTTGCTTGCGCTCTTCGATGGTGGTGACGGGCTTTTCCAAGGGGCAATCTCCGTTGGGCGCTTAGCCCTGCGGGCCGAAATATGTGCAGCTTTCGTTGCAACTGTCGCGATGGACGCTGACGCGTGTGACCTTGCCGGCGTGCTGAACCCGGTCCCAGATGAAGCGGGTGAGGTTTTCCAGCGTCGGCGCGCCGAGTGCTTCGACCTTGTTGAGCAGCTTGTGGTCGAGCATTTTCTGCACCTCGGCCATCCGTTGCTCGAGCATGCCCAAATCCGTCACCATCCCGGTCGCGGGATCGGGTATGCCGCGGATCGAGACTTCGGCACGGAAAGAATGGCCGTGAATTTCGTCACTGGCCTCGCCAAGCGTCGTGCCGGGCAGCGAATGCGCGGCCTCGAAACGGAACGATTTCGTCAATTCCCACATCGGTCGTATCCGGTCTTATCTGATACCAAGCGTCTTGTGCGTCTGGACGCTGAGCCGCCACTGCGGATGGCGCAAGCAATACGCGATCGCGGCCTGCGTGCTTTGCGCTATGTCAGGTCCGTCCATCGGCTGCAACGAGAACCGCTCGAATTCCAGACCCGCGAAATCCTCGGGCGTGTTGTCCGCCTGCGGGTAGACCAGCTTCAGTTCGTGCCCTTTGCGGACCACCAGTTCCGATCCGGCCTTCGGACTGACGCAGATCCAGTCGAGCCCCGGTGGCGGTTCGATGGTGCCGTTGGTCTCGATCGCGATGGTGAAGCCGCGTGCATGCAGCGCATCGATCAGCGCAGTATCGACCTGCAGCAGGGGCTCCCCGCCGGTCAGCACGGTATAGCGATGGTTCTGCGGTCCTTCCCACTGCGCGGCAATCGCCGCGGCAAGCTCGTCGGCGTTCGCGTAGCGGCCGCCGAGCGTACCGTCGGTGCCGACAAAATCGGTGTCACAGAACTGGCAGACGGCGGTGGCGCGGTCCTGCTCCCGGCCGGTCCACAGGTTGCAGCCCGAGAAGCGGCAGAACACGGCGGTGCGCCCGGCGTGGGCGCCTTCGCCTTGCAATGTCAGGAAGATTTCCTTTACCGCGTAACTCAACGCGCCGTTCCTCTTGTCTGCCTCAATGCTTCACCGAGCGCCATCGCGACCGTCATTGCGACGTTCAGGGACCGCATTCCGGGCGCGATGGGGATGACCAGCCGCTCGTCGGCAGCCTCTACCACGTGATCCGGCACTCCGGCGGATTCTCGGCCGAACAGCAGGAGGTCATTGTCCCGATAGATATGATCGAGATAGGGCGTTGCAGCTTTTGTCGAAAAAAGAAGCAGCCGGCCGCCGGATTTCGCCCGCCAAGCCTCGAAGGCGGTCCAGGAATCATGGCGGACGATGGTTACCTGGTCCAGGTAGTCCATTCCGGAGCGGCGGAAATGCCGGTCGGACGTTGGGAAACCGGCCGGCTCGATGATGTGGGCCTCCACGGCCAGGCAGGCGCAGAGTCGCAGAATCGTCCCCGTGTTTTGCGGGATGTCAGGTTGAAAAAGGACGACGCGCATCGAAAGCGGCCCTTGGCCCCGGTGGAAAACTTCAGGAAAAATCTCCGCCACAGGCGGTTTTAGTGCGTCGCACTAAATGTGCCGATAGCGGGCTTGCGCTCTCCCGGCAAGGGTGCCAATAGATCGATTCTAGATCGTATGTTCTGCCCGGTAGAGTGGGACAAGTGGTCATTCTGCCACCGCGGGGCCCGCGGGCACCGGCTTGCTCTCCCGGCGCATCCGATGCGTCGAACGGGGATGGGTCCGCCGGTTGCAGTTCGGAAAGGGTTTGCAATCGTGACGTCTTCCTCCTCGGCTGAGCCGACGCGCCGTGATTTTCTCTATGTAGCGACGGGATCCGTAGCTGCCGTCGGCGCTGCGGCAGTGGCCTGGCCGCTGATCTCCCAGATGAACCCGGATGCCTCCACCATCGCGGCGGGCGCTCCGATCGAGGTGGATCTGACGCCGATCGCGACAGGACAGGACATCAAGGTGTTCTGGCGCGGCAAGCCGATCTACATCATGAACCGCACCAAGAAGCAGATCGACGAGGCGCGCGCCGTGGCGGTGTCGAGCCTGCCCGATCCGCAGACCGACCAATCCCGCGTGAAGGAAGGCCACGACCAGTGGCTCGTCGTAATCGGCATCTGTACGCATCTCGGCTGTATCCCGATCGCCCATGAAGGCAACTACGACGGCTTCTTCTGCCCGTGCCACGGCTCGCAGTACGACTCGTCGGGCCGCATCCGTCAGGGGCCCGCACCGACCAACCTGGCCGTGCCGCCGTACTCCTTCGTCTCCGACACCAAAATCAAAATCGGCTGATTGTTTAATCAGACCCGATCACGTCGCTTCTTCTTTGTCAGGATCGCATCATGAGCGGACCATCGAACTACAACCCGCAAAACCCCGTCTTGAAGTGGGTTGAACGGCGTCTCCCGATCGGGGGACTGATCCACTCGTCCTTCGTTGCCTACCCGACGCCGCGTAACCTCAACTACTGGTGGACGTTCGGCGCGATCCTTTCGATGATGCTCGGCGTGCAGATCATCACCGGCATTATTCTGGCGATGCACTACACTCCGCATGTCGATCTCGCTTTCAAGTCGGTTGAACTGATCGTCCGCGACGTCAACTACGGCTGGCTGCTGCGCTATCTGCACTCCAACGGCGCATCGATGTTCTTCATTGCCGTGTACATCCACATGTTCCGCGGCCTGTACTACGGGTCATACAAGGAGCCGCGCGAGGTGCTCTGGATTCTCGGCGTCATCATCTACCTCCTGATGATGGCAACCGGTTTCATGGGCTACGTGCTGCCGTGGGGCCAGATGAGCTTCTGGGGCGCCACCGTCATCACCAACCTGTTCTCCGCCATTCCGTATTTCGGCGAGAGCATCGTGACGCTGCTGTGGGGCGGCTACTCGGTCGGCAACCCGACGCTGAACCGCTTCTTCTCGCTGCACTACCTGCTGCCGTTCGTGATCGCAGGCGTCGTCGTGCTGCACATCTGGGCGCTGCATGTCGCGGGTCAGAACAATCCGGCCGGCGTCGAGCCGAAGACCGAGAAGGACGTTGTGCCCTTCACCCCGTACGCGACCCTCAAGGACGCGTTCGGCATGGTTTGCTTCCTGCTGTTCTTCTCGTGGTTCCTGTTCTACATCCCGAACTATCTCGGCGATCCGGACAACTACATCCCGGCCAACCCGGCCGTGACACCTGCGCACATCGTGCCTGAGTGGTACTACCTGCCGTTCTACGCAATCCTGCGTTCGATCCCGAACAAGCTCGCCGGCGTCATCGCGATGTTCTCGGCGATCATCGTGCTGGCCTTCCTGCCGTGGCTCGACAGCGCCAAGACCCGCTCGTCGAAGTACCGTCCGCTCGCCAAGCAGTTCTTCTGGATCTTCGTGGCGATCTGCCTCGGTCTCGGCTGGCTCGGCGCCAAGCCTGCGGAAGGCATCTATGTCGTCGCCGGCCGCGTGCTGACGTTCGCTTACTTCGCCTACTTCCTGATTGTGCTGCCGATCCTGAGCCGCATCGAGAAGGCGCGTCCGCTGCCGAACTCGATCGCCGAAGACGTGCTGCGCAAGACGGGCAAGACGCCGGTCTCGGCCGCGATCGCGCTCGTGGTTGGCGGCATGCTGCTGCTGGGCGGCGCGAACAACGCCAAGGCTGAAGACGGCCACGGCCCGACGCCGCCGTCGGCGAAGTGGTCGTTTGCAGGTCCGTTCGGCAAGTTCGATCAGGGCCAGTTGCAGCGCGGCCTCAAGATCTACAAGGAAGTCTGCGCGTCGTGCCACGGACTGTCGTTTGTCGCATTCCGCAACCTCGCCGATCCGGGCGGACCGGGCTATTCGCCCGCGCAGGCGGCTGCGTTTGCCGCCGAGTACAAGGTCAAGGACGGTCCCGACGACAAGGGCGACATGTTCGAACGCCCCGGCCGTCCGGCCGACTACTTCCCGTCGCCGTTCCCGAACGAGCAGGCGGCCCGCGCTGCCAACGGCGGCGCCTATCCGCCGGACCTGTCGCTGATGGCCAAGGCGCGCGGCTATGAGCGCGGCTTCCCGCAGTTCATTTTCGATGCCTTCGCCCAGTTCCAGGAGAAGGGCCCGAATTACATCGACGCCCTGCTGCAGGGCTATGAGGAGAAGGCGCCGGCCGGCTTCACGCTGCCGGAGGGGTCGTACTACAACAAGTTCTTCCCCGGCCATTCGATCAAGATGCCCAAGCCGCTCAGCGACGGTCAGGTGACCTTCGACGACGGTTCGCCTGCGACCGTGCAGCAGTATGCCAAGGACATCTCCGCATTTCTGATGTGGACCGCCGAGCCGCATCTCGAGGCCCGCAAGCGCCTCGGCTTGCAGGTCATGATCTTCCTGATCGTGCTGTCGGGCCTGCTGTACTTCACCAAGAAGAAAGTCTGGGCCGACGCTCACTGAGTCTTCTTGAAAATCCGGACTGCGAAAGGCCCCCGATGCGGGGCCTTTTTGCTGCGTGAATGCTTCATTGCAGCATGGTACCGCTCCACTAGCGTCGCGTGATCCACTCAACTAACCTCACCATGGAGGGACTGAGGGGACACATGACGGGCGCACCGATCGACGACATTCTGCTCAACATCAATCCGACCGGTCAGCTTGTCCTCGGCGGCGTGCTTGCGCTGATCATCTATGGCGTGGCGCTCGATCTGCGCATCGACGATTTCATCGAGGTGTTCCGCCGGCCGATTGCGCCGGTCTCCGGTCTCCTGGCGCAGCTTGCGGTGCTGCCGGCGGTGACGTGGGCCATCACCATGCTGCTGAAGCCGCAGCCCAGCATCGCCCTCGGCATGATCGTGGTGGCGGCCTGTCCCGGCGGCAACATCTCCAACCTGATCACCCATATGGCGCGCGGCAATACCGCGCTCTCGATCAGCATGACCGCGATGTCGAGCCTGCTCGCCATAGTCACGACGCCGCTTAACATCCTGTTCTGGGCAGGGCTCAACCCCGATACCAACGCATTGCTGCGGCAGGTGAGTATCGAGCCGCTGTCGTTCCTTGGCTCCACCATGGCGATCCTCGGCATTCCGATGGCGCTCGGGCTCGCCACCGTGCATTACTGGCCGCGCCTCGGCCATCTGCTGCGTCGGCCGCTGCAGATCCTGTCGTTCCTGTTTCTGGTCGCCTTCATCGGCGGCGCGATCTTCACAAACGCTCGCTATCTCACGACTTTCGTGCAATCGATCCTGCCGTTTGTGATTTTGCACAACGCCATCGCCATCGGGCTCGGCTGGGGCACCGCGAAACTGCTGCGGCTCAGCGATTACGACACCCGCGCGATGACCATCGAAGTGAGCATGCACAATTCGGGGCTGGGTCTGGCGCTGATCCTCAATCAGTTCGACGGCATCGGCGGCGCCGCGCTCGTGGCCGCTGGGTGGGGCGTCTGGCATCTGATTTCCGGATGGGCGCTGGCGGCATGGTGGAAGCGCCGCGATCCGCATCCGCAAGGCCAAAGCCCGATTGCACGCACGGACACGGCAGAATGAGCGACGCCCACGCAGGACAATACGCCATGAACGGCGGCGTGCTGGTCACCGGCGCAGCGGGATTCATCGGTAAGTCACTGATCGCCGAACTCGCACGCGTGAGCCTGAACTCGGAGATCATCGCGCTTGATGTGCGCGAGGTCGCTGCCCATGAGCGGTTACCCAACGTCACGTATCTGACGGGTGATATCCGCGATCCCGCGCTCAGGGAGATTGTCCAGGCCCATCGCCCGCAGACGGTCGTGCATCTCGCATCCGTGGTCGCAGTCGGCGGCGATCCGCAGCGCGATTGGGAAATCGACGTGCTCGGCACCAAGAATGTGCTGCAGGCGTCGCTCGACGCCAACGTCGAGCATCTGATCGTGACATCGAGCGGCTCGGCCTACGGCTACCATGCGGATAATCCGGTGCCGCTGCATGAAACCGATCCACTGCGCGGCAACGCGGATTTCCCATACGCGCGCAACAAGCGCGAGGTCGAGGAAATGCTGATCGAATGGCATGACCTCTATCCCGATCTCCACCAGACCGTGTTCCGCCCCTGCACGGTGCTGGGTCCCACCACCAACAACCAGATCACCGCGATCTTCGAACGGCCGGTGGTGATGGGCGTCAGCGGCACCGCCACGCCGTTCTCGCTGATCGCCGACAGCGATGTGGTGGATGCATTGGTGCAGGCGGTGCGGCAGCCGAAGCCGGGCACCTACAATCTCGCCGGCGACGGCACGCTCAGCCTGCGCGAGATCGCGGAATTGAACCACCGGCCCTACATTTCGATCCCGCCGTCGGTTCTGAAGTCCGCGCTGTGGCTGCTGCACCTGCTGCGCGTCACCAAGCTCGGGCCCGGTCACGCCAAATTCATCCAGTACCGGCCGGTACTGTCCAACGACAAGCTGAAGTCCGAGTTCGGATTTACGCCGCGCTATGATGCGCGCAAGGTGTTCGAGCGTTATCGCGACGGCCGCGAGGAGCTGAGGAGATGACAACGCTCGTCATCGGCGCAGGCCCCGCGGGCCTTGCCGCCGTCAGGAGTCTCAAGCAGGCCGATCTGCCGGTGAAGTGCGTGGAGAGGAACGCCGATGTCGGCGGGCAGTGGCTGTATGGCGCGGCGCCGAGCGCGGTCTATGCCTCGACGCATCTGATCTCGTCGAAACGCACCACGGCCTATGCGGATTTTCCGATGCCGGAAGACTGGCCGGCCTATCCGGGCCACGAGCGCGTATCAGAATATTTCAAATCGTTCGCGAAGCATTTCGATCTTTATCCCTCGATCCGTTTCAACACCGAGGTCAGCAAGATCGAGCAGCGCGACGGAAGCTGGCGGGCGACGTTTGGCGACGGCACGACCGACGATTATGAAAGCGTCATCTTCGCCAACGGTCATCTCAGCGATCCCCTGATGCCGAAGATTCCGGGCGAATTCAGCGGCAAGCTGATGCATGCGAAGGACTACAAGACGGCCGATATTTTCGAGGGCAAGCGCGTTCTCGTCGTCGGCATGGGCAATACCGGTTGCGACATCGTTGTCGATGCCATTCACCGCGCCAAACAGGTGTTGTGGAGTGTGCGCGGCGGCAATCACTTCGTGCCGAAATTCCTCGCCGGAAAGCCGGCGGACGAGGGCAACCACAAGCCGAAGCGTTTCATCATTCCCAAGCGCCTGCGTTCGATGCTGCACGAGCCGATCCTGCGCTTCCTGGTTGGCCCGCCCGAGCGGTTCGGATTGCCGAAGCCCGAGCACCGGCTTTATGACAAGACCCCGATCGTAAACTCGCTCGTGCTCCAGCATCTGGGGCAGGGCGACGTCACCTTGCGCAAGCCGATCAAGGAATTCCGCGGCGACACGGTTGTCTTTACCGACGGACAGGAAGATCAGGTCGATCTGGTGCTGCTTGCCACCGGATATGAGATCACGTTTCCGTTCCTCGAAGACCTCACCGAACTGAACTGGCAGCCGGAGAAAGGCGCGCCGCGTCTCTATCTCAATATCTTCCCGTCACGTCCGAACGGTCTTTATGTCGCCGGGCTGCTGGAAGGCGCCGGTGTCGGCTGGCCGGGCCGTGCTTTGCAAACCGATCTGATCGCGGCCTATATCAAGGCGCAAAAGGAAAGCCCCGATACGATCGCGGATTTCCGCGACAAAATCGCCGCCTATCACACACGGCCGGTCGCCAAGGATCGCGGGGAACACGGAATTTTCGTCGACTTCCTGCAATACAAACGTGATCTTCAGAAAGCCATCGCGAGCTTGAGCGTTGCTTCGCCCGCGGTATAAGACACTCAAATTTCTCGGAGGACATCATGGGCACCAACATCACTTTCAAGCGTCCCGACGGTAAGGACGCAACCGGCTATCTCGCCAACGCCGCGCGCGGCAACGCGCCGGGCGTCGTCGTCATTCAGGAATGGTGGGGCCTTCAGGATCAAATCAAAGGGCTGTGCGATCGCTTCGCAGTGGCCGGATTCGATGCGCTCGCGCCCGACCTCTACAATGGTGTGGTCGTGCCGTATCACGATACGGATGCCGCCAACAAAGAAATGGGCTCGCTTGATTTCATGGATGCCACGAAGCAGACCGTGCGCGGCGCTGCGCAATATCTCGCACGCAATGGCGCCAAGGTCGGTCTCACCGGCTTTTGTCTAGGTGGCGCGGTGACGGTGATCGGCTCAACTGTTATTCCGGAGCTGGCTGCCGGCGTCGCATTCTATGGCATCCCGCCGGAGCAGGCCGCCAAGCCCGCCGACGTGAAGATTCCGTTGCAAGGGCATTTCGCCAATCGTGACGACTGGTGCACGCCGCAGGTGGTCGATGCGTTCGAGAAGGGGCTGAAGGCCGCAGGGAAAACTTGCGAGTTCTTCCGCTATGACGCCGATCATGCCTTCGTCAACGAGCAGCGGATGTCTGTTCATGACCGCCAGGCCGCCGAACTTGCCTGGGGCCGCGCTACGGATTTCTTCAAAAAGCATCTGGGATGAGCTTCACCATCTCCGACCTGCGGCAGCAGCCGGCGTTCTTTGACGCGGTTGCTGACCGTATCTGGCGGGCATGGCGGAAGGAGCGGGGATTTCCGGCGGACTATATTGCCGGACGTCTGCGGGAGAATATGACGCCGTCGCCGATCCCGTTCGCGCTGGTGGCGCACCGGGACGAGACCTTCATTGGGACCGCCTCGGTCATTGCCGCCGACCTCGAGGAACGTCCGCAATACTCCCCTTGGGTGGGAGCGGTCTGGGTCGATCCGAAGTACCGGATGCAGGAGATCGGCTCGGCGCTGGTCGAGCGCGCGGTGGAGGCGGTTTTCGCCCTTCATTTCCGGCGGGTCTATCTTTGCGCGGAAAGGGAGAGGCGGCGGTTCTATGCCCGGCAGGGCTGGGTGCCGATCGAGGAAGACGTCGGCGAGCGGAAACTAACCGTTTTTGTGAAGAACGCCGGGTCTTGACTTCGCCCGCGCCGGGTGGTGTTTTGCCCGCCATGAGCACCCTGTCTAGCCCGACCCTTCTCTGGTGGCGCACCTTCTAAAGGTGGCCGGTGCGATTTATGTGAATTTCAATCGTCGAGGCCGTCATCGCAGAGCGACGGCCTTTTTCGTTTGTCCTGTGTGGCGTTCCTCCAGCAAGTCTCGTAAGAGGACCAGATGAACAGGACCCTTTTTTCCCTCCCCGCGCAGAGCGAATACCGGACGGCCCGCGGCCTCGATGTGGCCCGTTCCGTTGAGCATTTTACCGGCGGAACGGCGCTGGACCGGCTGATCGACCGGTTGGATGCCCGCCGCGGGGTGGTGCTCTCGTCGGGCACCACGGTGCCGGGCCGCTACGAGAGCTTCGACCTCGGCTTTTCCGATCCGCCGCTGCGGCTGGAATCCACCGGAACGGATTTCTTCATCGAGGCGCTGAACGCGCGTGGCAAGGTGCTGGTGGCGTTCCTCGCCGAGACCCTGAAAGAACCCGCCGCCGTCGTTACAGAGAAAACCGCGACGCGCATTGCGGGCCACATCGTGCGCGGCGACGCGCCGGTGGACGAGGACCAGCGCACCCGGCGGGCCTCTGTGGTGTCGCTGGTGCGTGACATCATCGCGGCGTTCAGTTCTCCGAATGATGGCTTGCTCGGCCTGTTCGGCGCCTTCGCCTACGATCTGGTTTTTCAGTTTGAAGACCTCGTGCAGAAGCGTGCGCGCGAGAAAGACCAGCGCGACATCGTTCTCTACATTCCTGACCGCATCCTGGCCTATGACCGCGCCACCGGGCGCGGCGTGATCCTGAGTTACGAGTTTGCGTTCGGCGGTCAGTCCACCAAGGGTCTTGATCGTGAGACCTCCGAGAGCGTTTACGCCAAGACCAAGCGCGAGGGTTTTGCCGACCATGCACCGGGCGTTTATCAGGAGACCGTCGAGGTCGCGCGTCAGGCATTTGCGCGCGGTGATCTGTTTGAAGCCGTGCCGGGACAATTGTTCGCCGAGCCGTGCGAGCGCACGCCCGCCGAGGTGTTCCAGCGGCTATGCAAGATCAATCCTTCTCCGTATGGCGCGTTGATCAATCTTGGTGATGGCGAATTCCTTGTGGCAGCGTCGCCGGAAATGTTCGTGCGATCGGACGGTAAACGGATCGAGACCTGTCCGATTTCCGGCACCATCGCGCGCGGCATCGACGCCATCAGCGATGCCAAGCAGATTCAGGAACTGCTCAATTCGCAGAAGGACGAATTCGAACTCAACATGTGCACCGACGTCGACCGCAACGACAAGGCGCGGGTGTGCGAGCCGGGCACCATCAAGGTGTTGGCGCGGCGGCAGATCGAAACCTATTCCAAGCTGTTTCACACCGTCGACCATGTCGAAGGCATGCTGCGTCCGGGCTTTGATGCGTTGGATGGCTTTCTCACCCATGCATGGGCCGTCACGGTCACCGGTGCGCCGAAATTGTGGGCGATGCAGTTCGTCGAGGATCACGAGCGCTCGTCCCGCCGCTGGTATGCCGGCGCGCTCGGGTTCCTCGGTTTCGACGGCAGTATCAACACGGGTCTCACCATCCGCACCATCCGCATGAAGGACGGCTTGGCCGAGGTGCGTGTCGGAGCGACCTTGCTGTTCGATAGCGATCCCGTCGCCGAAGAGAAGGAATGCCAGACCAAGGCTGCGGCGCTGTTCCAGGCGCTGCGCGGCGATCCGCCAAAACCGCTGTCGGCCTTTGCGCCGGATGCCACCGGTTCCGGCAAGAAGGTTCTGCTGATTGATCACGAAGACTCGTTCGTGCACATGCTGGCGGATTACTTCCGTCAGGTCGGTGCGACGGTCAGCGTCACGCGGCATAACCACGCGCTCGATGTGCTGAAGAAGAACGAATACGATCTTCTGGTGCTGTCGCCAGGCCCCGGCCGTCCCGAAGATTTCGGCATCTCGAAATTCATCGGCGCTGCGCTGGAGAAGAAGCTGCCGGTGTTCGGCGTCTGTCTCGGCGTGCAGGCCATCGGGGAGTATTTCGGCGGCAAGCTCGGGCAGTTGTCGACGCCCGCGCATGGCCGTCCATCGCGCGTTCAGGTGCGCGGCGGCACACTGATGGGCAATCTGCCGAATGAGGTTGTGATCGGCCGCTATCACTCGCTGTATGTCGATCGCGACGGCATGCCCGACGAGTTGCAGGTCACCGCCAGCACCGAGGACGGCATCGCCATGGCGATCGAGCACAAGACGCTGCCGGTGGGCGGCGTGCAGTTTCATCCAGAGTCGCTGATGTCGCTGGAAGGCAATGTGGGACTGCGGATCGTGGAAAACGCATTCAGGCTCGGTCAGGCCGTGCGTTGAGAGGTGACGTCATTGCGAGCGAAGCAATCCATCTTTGGCTTCTGTTAAGAGTGGATTGCTTCGTCGCTACGCTCCTCGCAATGACGAGTTCTTTGATTCAGTTGGATTAGGCAGACAATGACTCTCGAAACCGATTTGAAGGCTACCGTCCGCGCCATTCACGATTACCCGAAGCCCGGAATCATCTTCCGAGACATTACGACGCTGCTGGGCAACGCGTGGGCGTTCCGCCGTGCGGTCGATGAACTGGTGCAGCCCTGGGCCGGCTCGAAGATCGACAAGGTTGCAGGGATGGAAGCGCGCGGCTTCATTCTCGGCGGCGCGGTGGCGCATCAGGTCTCGGCGGGCTTCGTGCCGATCCGCAAGAAGGGCAAGCTGCCGCATACCACGGTGCGTATTGCTTACTCGCTGGAATACGGTCTGGATGAAATGGAAATGCATGCCGACGCCATCAAGCCGGGCGAGCGCGTCATCCTGATCGACGATTTGATTGCGACCGGTGGCACGGCGGAAGGTGCGGTGAAGCTGCTTCGCCAGATCGGCGCCGATGTGGTAGCGGCCTGCTTCATCATCGATCTGCCGGAACTGGGCGGCGCGGCCAAGCTGCGCGCGATGAACGTCCCGGTGCGGACGCTGATGACATTCGACGGGCACTGAGACGCGCGACGCGCCCGTCGGCGTCTGCCGTCAAGTCATCCCAGCCTGTGCAGGATCAGATTCAGCTCCAGCTCGCGGAAGCGCGTATAGTTGTTGCGCACCCATTGATGCAGTTCCGACGACTGGTCCTTGTTGTCGCGCAGGTATTGCGTGAACGAGAAGTTCAGCCGGCCGATGATCGATTTCAGGAACGCGGGCAGCGCGGCGATCTTGAACGCCCGCACGCGGCCGAAATCCCCCGGCAACTCGCCCCACAGCACATGCTCGTTTTCGACCGGAACGATCGCGGCGTTGGGAAACGTGTCGCGCAGCATGGTCCAGGCAAGGATGGATGCGCGGTCGCGGTCGGGAATGAAAAGGACGATCGGATCGACGCCGCGGCGGTCGGCTTCCTTCATGAAGCCGATTTCCGCGATCATTTTGAAGAAATCGTCGAAGGCGTGAAAGCCGAGATCGATGACCTTCGGCACGCCGTCATTGACGATCAGGCGGTCCATCAGCGCCATCTGCCCGAACGTGTCGCTGATCGCCGCGGTCTCGGTGATGCGCGGCAGATAGTTGAGCAGCGAGGGTTCGCGCAGATTGATGTCGAAGGCGATCACCTTGCCGCGTTGAAGCACCAGGAATTCGGTGAGCGCGCGCGCGATCAGGGTTTTTCCCACCGCGGGACGCGGCGAGCAGACGATATAGACAGGCGTGCGTCGCATCGGGTCAAAACCGGACCACTCGCTCAGATCTCGCTTGTCGGCGCCCGTGACGTGGCTGACTTGTCCTTCGAGCCGACGATCTCGGTCAGCTTGATGCGGTCGAATTCGCCCCACACGTTGCCCAGCCAGTGGCGGACGTAGCCGCGCAGCACGAACGAGTAGTTCGCGGCCTCGTCCTTGGGACCCTTGTTGGCGACGAACTTGAGGAACGGCACCGAGGCGACTTCGACCTGCTCATAGGCCATCTCATTGAGCTTCGGAATCGTGATCTCGGTCGCATTCTTGATGCGATGGAAATACGAGTTGTAGGTCGCCTGATCCCACTCGAAGAAGCTGGTGTTGTTGATGAAGTTCTTCACCAGGAAGTACTTCGCGCCGTCCATGAAGTTGGCGGTCTCGGCGATTTCATCCAGCGAAGCAATCGACGGGCCGAGGATGTGGAACACGGCAAAGGTGATCTGGCCGGAGCGGGCCGCATCGAGAAAGCCGATGTCGCGCAGCGCCGCGAGGGTGGGGGACAACAGTCCTGCGCGCACGTCGATCACGGTCACGCTGGTGCCCGACGAATTCAGCGTATCGAAGATCTTCATCTGATCGGACGTCGAGGTGACGTCGACGATCTGGGTAATGTCGGGATGGAAGCGCATCAGCGTGCCGCGCGGCGATTCGGTATCGAAGGCGCGGGTCGGGATGTTGTTTGCGCTGAAATAGTCGAGAACGGTGCGAGAAACAGTGGTCTTGCCAACCCCACCCTTGTCCGCACCTACTACGATCACTGCCGGTTTAGCCATAAGACCTCTTTACCCACCAAGCACGTCGAATTGACGACGCAGCTTAGCCTGCTTTCTGCCGGAACATGGCAGAAACGAGGGATAATTCAATTCTTGATCGCGCTGTTATTCTTAATAACTACCGGCTTTATTGTGCCGGAGGCTAGTGGCGGCCCCATGGTCCCGTAATCGGGCCGGGAATAGGGCCTGCCGGCGACGGGGAACTGCCCCAGGGGCCGGTACGTGGAGGTTCTGGCCGCGCATCCGGCGATGAGTCGCCCGCTTGAGGAGCGCCGGTTTCGTCCTGTCCGTCGCCGCCGGGCAGCGGCAGCGGGCTCGGATCGCGGCCACCGGCATATTTCACCAGCGCCTTGACGCGGGAATCGACCGACGGATGGGTCGCGAACAGGTCGGCGAAGCCTTCGCGCGGATTGTCGATGCACATTTCCATGACAGCGGAGGTCGCGCCGGGCAGCTCTCCGCGGCCCTCAATCTTGCGCAGCGCCGAGATCATTGCGTCGGGATCCTTTGTCAGCTCCACCGAGCCTGCGTCCGCCAGCAGTTCGCGCGAGCGCGACAGGGCGAAGCGCACCACCAGCGACAGGCCCCAGGCCACGGCGATCAGGGCGATGGCCAGAAGCACGATGGCGAACGCGCCGCCACCCTTCTTGTCGCTGTCGGACGAGGAGGACGATGAGCGTCCGCCGCCGCCGAAGCTCCAGTTCGAGTTGAAGAAGATGCGGAAGAACAGTTCCGCGAAGAAGCCGATCACACCCGCGATGACCACAGCGATCACAAGCAACTGCACGTCGCCGTTGCGGATGTGGGTCAGTTCGTGCCCGAGCACGGCTTCCATTTCCCGGTCGTTGAGCGCCTTCATCAGTCCGGTGGTGACGCTGATCGCATATTGCTTGCGGTTCAGGCCGGTGGCGAAGGCGTTGAGCGCGGGGCTGTCCACGATCTTGAGCTTCGGCATCGGAATGCCGCGCGAGATGCAGAGATTCTCAAGAAGGTTATAGAGCCGGGGCTGCTCCTGCCGCGTCACGTCATGGCCGCCGGTCACCGCATCGATGATGTTCTGGTGGAAGAAATAGGCGATCACGATCCAAGCCGCGGCACCGATGGTGGCAAACGGAAATGCCTTGACGAGGTCGTGCGCCGCGAGGGTGAGATAGTCGTCGAACGGCCGGTTGCTGTTGAGCGCGACTTCCGCCAGCAGCGCCCCGGCGAACACCATCACGTACACGAGCAGGAACAGGCCGCCGAGCAGCAGCATCGAACGAAACTTGTTCGATGCGATATGCGTGTAGAGACCGTACGCGGCCATGATGCGCTGCCCGTGCTAGCCCGGATTGAGACGCTTAGAACTTGACCGATGGCGCCTGTTCGAGCTGTCCGCGCTGCTCGCCGAGATCGAAGAAGTCCTTCTTCGTGAATCCGAGCGCGCCGGCAAAGAGTGCAGCCGGCAACTGCTGGATGCCGGTATTGTATTCCTGTACCGCGTTGTTGAAGAAGCGGCGGCTGGCGGCGATCTTGTTTTCGATGTCGGACAGCTCGGTCTGCAACTGCTGGAAGTTGGCATTGGCCTTGAGGTCCGGATAGGCCTCCGACAGCGCGATCAGCCGTCCGAGCGCGGCGGTGAGCTGGCCTTCGGTTGCGGACACCTGCGCCGGTCCCTGCGCGGACATCGCCGCGTTGCGGGCCTTGACCACGTCTTCCAGCGTGCCGCGCTCATGGGTGGCGTAGCCTTTGA
This sequence comes from Afipia sp. OHSU_II-C1, assembly GCF_000497575.1. GTDB lineage: Bacteria > Pseudomonadota > Alphaproteobacteria > Rhizobiales > Xanthobacteraceae > Afipia. The sequence continues at coordinate 92,097 of NZ_APJI01000006.1, read as the reverse complement.
CCGTTTCAACGAGATTGGGGATCAGGTCGTGGCGCTGCTTGAGCTGCACGTCGATGTCGGCGAACGCCTGAGACACCCGCTGCGCCAGCGCGACCAGGCGGTTGTAGGCGCCGAACACGAACAGGGCGATGACGACGATGACACCGAGTAAAATCCAGCCGGACGACATGAGGGAAAACTCCTTGAGGACGACGAATGGCGTGAGCCTACCTGAAAGGCAGGCGGCCGTCAGGGCCTGCGGCAAGGGGGCCGCGCACTTTGGTCGTCATCAGGGGAGAGGTGGTTCAATGAAACGGTCAGGATGTTTCTTTCACCCCGTCGGGGAGAGGTCGGCGCGCGATAGCGTGCCGGGTGAGGGGGATCGTATGTCAGCTTTGACATTTAGCGCCCCCTCACCCCAACCCTCTCCCCAACGGGGAGAGGGAGTTCATCTTCCGATGCCGTGATGTCTGTTTGTGAAAGGCTTACGGCTTGGCGATATGCCAGGCGCCGTTCAGGAAGCCATCGCCGCTGGTGTCGCCGGGCTTGGTGTCCTTCGCGAAGGTGTAGAGCGGCTTGCCCTTGAGCGCCCACATCTTGCTGCCGTCGTCGCGGGTGACGATGGTCCAGTCGCCGGACGCCTTGGCGTCGGCAGCGGCCATCAGCGGCGGCCAGTTGGTGGCGCAGGGGCCATTGCAGGCGGACTTGCCGTCGCTGTCCTTGTCGAACGTGTAGAGCGTCATGCCCTTGGCATCGACATAGGCCTTGCCCTTCGGCGTATCGGCGACCTTGGCCGCCTGCGCGAACGCTGCGGTCGAGGCAAGCATGACAGTCACAGCCGCCATCGCGGCGAATGTTTTGGACATCGCTGGTACTCCTGATGATTTTGCGTCAGACGCGAACGCGTCATCAGGACAAACTCCGGCTTGAGAGGATTATTCCACGCCGAGGCCGTTCTGGGGGAAAACTGCGTCGCCCCAATCCCGTTTCTTCGCGCGCTTGTAAGCGGCCTTGTCCCGATGCGGGACGCTCTCGGTCTTTATTCCATCTGCGGCGCAGATTTTTGCGGTCACGGCGATCTTGGTGATGTGCGGCTGCGCCAATACCCGCGCGGGTCTTTGTACCGGAGCGGTGCGGGACAGAACGACGTAGCTGAATTTCTCATCCTCATAGGGAAGCTCCGCGCCCTTGAGGTGTTTATGCGCGCGCGAGCGTTGCAGGCGCTGCGTGAAGTGACACCAGTCGGGTCTGGTCAGCGGACAGGCTGCCTCATGCGGACAGGGAGCGATCACATGAGCGCCCCTGGCGATCAGCCGCGCGCGCAGATCGATGATGCGCGCATAGCCCGCCGGGGTGCCGGGTTCGACCACCAGCAACGTGTCGCTTGTCTTCGCCCACATGGCGTCGGCGAGCGCGGCGCGTTCGTTCTCGCCCAGTTCGTTGATGACATAACTGGCGATCACAAGATCAGCTTCGGATGCTTCGGCAACCACCTTCCGGGCGTGACCGGCGTGGTAGCGCATCGCGGCGAGGCGCGGATGCGACTGTGCAAGTTCGGTCGCGAGATCGCGCAGGGCCGTATTGGCATCGAGCAATGTGAATGTATCGAGCGAGGCGAAGGCCTCGCTCGCGGCCCATGTCGCCGTGCCCGGTCCCGCGCCGACATCGAGCAGGCTGCGCGGTGTGAACTCAGGAGTGACTTCCGTCAGCGCATTCAGGCTCGCGGCGATCGCGGCATAAGTCCCCGGCATCCGCGCCAGCGCGTAGGCAAGTGCGTCCCCGCCGGTCCTGATGCGGTCCGAGCCGCCGCCATCGCGATAGGTGCGCGAGATCGCATCCGCGCGCTGTGCGGCGTCGTTGCGCGAAAGGCCCTCGGCCTTGCGGGCGAGAGCCGCTTTCAGTTCGGCGGGGAGATCTGGCGTCATGAAAGTCCTCAGGCCGGTCCGGCCCGAGGTATATTATGCCACGTTCTGGTCGAGAACCTTCATCGCGCCGTCGAGATCGACCGACACCAGCTGCGATACGCCGCGCTCCGCCATGGTAACGCCGAACAGCCGGTTCATGCGCGCCATGGTGATCGGGTTGTGGGTGATGATGATGAAGCGCGTCTCCGTGGACGAGGTCATCTCATGCAGCAGGTTGCAGAACCGCTCGACATTGTGGTCGTCGAGCGGCGCGTCGACTTCGTCCAGTACGCAGATCGGCGACGGGTTGGTGAGGAACACCGCGAAGATCAGCGCAAGTGCGGTCAGCGCCTGCTCGCCGCCGGAGAGCAGCGACAGTGTCTGCGGCTTCTTGCCGGGTGGCTTGGCGATGATTTCGAGACCCGCTTCGAGCGGATCGTCGCTTTCGATCAGGGTCAGCTCGGCCTGGCCGCCGCCGAACAGTTCGGTGAACAGCCGCTTGAAGTGGTTATTCACCGTCTCGAACGAGGTCAGGAGGCGCTCGCGCGCTTCCTTGTTGAGGCTCTGGATGCCGGTGCGCAGCTTCTTGATGGCTTCGACCAGATCGTCGCGCTCGGTGGTGAGGTTGAGATGCTGGGCCTCGACCTCGCGCAGTTCTTCCTCGGCGCGCAGGTTGACGGCGCCAAGGCGCTCGCGGTCGCGGCGCAGCTTTTCCAGATCGGCTTCGACGTCGGTCACCGCCGGAAGTTCGGTCTCGGGCGTGATCTCGGCAAGGGCGGCGACGCCATGCGGCTCGACCTCCAGCATGTCGCGGATTTCGCGCTCGATGTCTTCGAGACGGCGGCGGGTACCTTCCATGCGCTCTTCGGAGCGGGCGCAGGCTTCGCGCGATGCGGACAGTGCATCAAGCGAGGCGCGGGCGACGCGGTCGGTTTCCGCCATCGCCGTCTCGGCGGTTGCCAGCGCGTCGGCCGCCATGCGGCGGTCGGATTCGGCGTGCTCGATTTCGCTGATCAGCGCGCTGCGCTTCTCGGCGAACACTTCCGGTGCGTTTTCAAGCTCGGTGCGCTCGGTCTTGACCTCGACAATGCGGGTCTCAATCGTCGCGATCTGCGACGCGGCGTTTTCCTTGCGGCTCTGCCATTCGTTACGCTCGGCGAGAATCGCCTGCACGCGGCGGTCGGCCAATTCGGCTTCGCGGGCGAGCGCCTGTGCTTCGGCGCGAACCTGCGCGGCGAGGCGGCGGTGGCCGTCCATGTCGGCACGGACGACAGCGAGCTTTTCCTCGTTTTCGGCGCTGGATGGCAGTTCGCTCAATGCGCCGGTGGCGGTCTCGTACGCGGCATGGGCCTCGGCGCGGTCCGCAGTGAGGCGGGTGCGGCGCTCGTCGAGCGCGGAGCGGTGCGAGGCGTGGCGGTTGATTTCGCGCTCGGCGGCCGCATGCTTCTCGCGCGCGGTGTTGGCTTCGCGCTGGGCAGCGCGGGCGGCCTCGCGGGCCGCGCTCTCTGCCATCGCCGCAGCCTTGAGTTCGGTCTCGGCGTTCTCGAGCGCCTGACGCTTGGCGACGGCGTCAGCGCGCGCCTGTTCGATTTCAGCTTCGATGTCGACAAGACGGGCGCGTTCGGCAAGCCGGCGTGCGGCGCCGGTCGGCGCATGGGCTGCGGCGACAAACCCGTCCCAGCGCCACAGGTCTCCCTCGCGCGAGACCAGCCGCTGGCCGGTCTTCAACTGCGCCGCAAGCTGCGCGCCGCGTTCGCGGCTGACGATGCCGATCTGCGCCAGACGCCGCGCCAGTTCCGGCGGCGCGGTGACATGCGCCGCAAGCGCCTCGATGCCGTCGGGCAGCGACGGATCGCCTTCGATCACGCCGAGGCTCGACCAGCGCATCGGCGCGGTCGGATCGACCGGTGCGTCGAGATCGTCGCCCAGCGCTGCGCCCAGAGCTTTTTCGAAGCCCTTGGCGACATTGACGCCGTCGATGATCGGCGGCCACAGGTTCTTGGTTTCGCCGTTGACGATCTTGGAGATCGTCTTGGCTTCGGTCTCCAGCCGCTGCACGCGCTTCTCGGCATCGGCAAGCGGTGCGCGCGATGCTTCGAGCGCGGCGCGTGCGCTGACATGCGCGGCTTCGCTGGCCTGGGTGGTCGCTTCGGACATCAGAACGGTTTCGGCTGCGGCTTCCATCACGGCCGCAAGCTCACTGAGATCGCCAAGTCCGCCGGTTTCGGCGGCGAGCTTCTGGACCTCGCTTTCGACGTTGACGATGTCCTGATCGAGCCGCGCCAGCCGATCGCGATGGGTGCGGACGTTGGCTTCGATCTGGTTGCGCTTGGCGGTGAGGTCGGCGAGCGCGGTGGTCAGTTCGGAGAAGGTGCGTTCGGCGGCGGCGAGCGTCGCTTCCGCCTCGGACACGCGCTCGTCGGCGCCGCTGCGCTTGTCGACGCGCGACCTGATCTCGTCCTTGAGCACGCCGTCTTCGGATTCGAGCCGCGCCAGCGCGACGTCGGCATCGGACAGCTGCCGCTGTTCGCGCTCGATATCGGCGGCGAACTGCGTCAGCCGCCGGTCGAGTTCGGTAACGCGCTCCCTGGCGCGTGCTTCCTCGCGGTCGAGCATTTCGCGGGCATTGGTCAGGCGCTGCAAACCGGCAGCGGCGCGCGCTTCGCTGTCGCGCAGGCCCGGCAGTTCGGCGGCGCGGATCGCCTGGATGCGTGCGGCTTCGGCCTGCTGGAGGGTGCGTTCGGCCTGCTCGCGGACGTTCAGGTCATGGGTCTGGCCGGCCTCGGCCACATCGGCGTGAGATTGAATCCAGCGCAGGTGAAACAGCATGGCCTCGGCCTTGCGGACCTTGGCGGCAACTTCGCGGTAGCGGATCGCCTGCCGTGCCTGCTTCTTGAGGCCTTCGATCTGGCTCGCCAACTGGCCGATCACATCCTCGACGCGGGTGAGGTTGGTTTCGGCGGCCTTGAGGCGCAGTTCGGCTTCGTGACGGCGCGCATGCAAACCGGCAACGCCGGCGGCATCTTCCAGCACGCGGCGGCGCTGGTCGGGACGCGCCTGAATGATTTCACCGATCTTGCCCTGGTGGACGAGGGCAGGCGAACGCGCGCCGGTGGCGGCATCCGCAAACAGGATCTGGACGTCGCGGGCGCGCACGTCCTTGCCGTTGATGCGATAGACCGAACCGGCTTCGCGCTCGATGCGGCGGGAAATTTCCAGCATGTCCTGATCGTTCACGGCGGACGGCGCCGAGCGATCGGAATTGTCGATGGTCATCGCCACTTCGGCGTGATTGCGCGCGGGGCGGTTGCCGGAGCCCGCGAAAATCACGGCGTCCATGTCGGCAGCGCGCAGCGACTTGTGCGAGGTTTCGCCCATCGCCCAGCGCAGCGCTTCGACGAGGTTCGACTTGCCGCAACCGTTGGGGCCGACAACGCCGGTGAGGCCCGGCTCGATCAGGAAGTCGGTCGGCTCAACGAAGGACTTGAAACCGTGAAGGCGAAGGCGGGTGAGTTTCATGCAATCGGTGCTCTGTTGGCCGGGGCAAATTATGCAGCCGGGGCAAGGTCATAGCAGGCCTGTGCCAGTATAGCTGAGTCGCGGAATGCGCCTCGAACTGTCCGCACAATGGCGAGGCCGGCCCTGCAGGGCAACCGGCCCGCAAGGCTTTTCCCAAGGGATTTAAAGGGATTTCCGAGGGATTTCAGTGTGTTTCGGGCGAATGGTCCGTGGAACCGGACCGGTTCCGCCCGTCACGCTTAGCTCTTCAGCAGCGGCTTGATCATCTTTTCGAAGGCTTCGAACGAGGTCTCGCCCTTCACCACGGTTCCGTTGACGAAGAAGAACGGCGTCGAGTTGACCTTGAGCTTGGTGTAGGCGTGCTCGCGCACATCCAGAATGCCCTTCTGGATTTTCGGATCGCTCTGCACGCAGTCCTTGATCATCTGCTCGCTGAAACCGGCCTGCTTGCCGACGCGGTTGATGGTGCCGAGCGCGTCCGAGGCCAGATCGTTCTGCTGCTTGAACAGGATGTCGACGATCGCGAAGTATTTCGGCGCATCGTCCTTGGCGACGCAGCGCGCCAGCGCGGAGGCCGCGAGCGCGACCTGATCGAGCGGGAATTCGCGGAAGATGAAGCGCACCTTGCCGGTATCGATGTAGTTGGTCTTGATTTGCGGGAACACGTCCTTGGTGAACGCCGCGCAATGCGGGCAGGTCATGGAAGCGTATTCAATGATGGTGACGGGGGCGTCCTTCGAGCCGAGCGCCATGTCGCCGAGTTCGCCGGCCTGGTTGATCTCGGCGGCGGTCTGGGCGCTGGCCGGGCTGAAAAACTGCCACGGCGAAAGGCCGAGTGCGGCAGCGGCGCCAGCGAGGGACAAGGCGGCGGTGAAGGTGCGGCGCGTGATGTTCAACGGTCTGCTCCGGAAAGTCGTGCGAACGGCGTTGTCACGCCTGATGGGGAACGTTTCGCTAGCTTGAAACCATGATTGTGGCAATGCCGGGCCGAAGCCAGGCGCCGTCACATAGGGCTCAATTTCGCTTGATCGATGCGCCCAGCCGCGCCAGCGCTGCGCGCAGATCGCCGTCCTCCACGGTGCCCAGCGAGGCCTCGACCTCGGCGACGGCGCTCGGGTCGGGCGCCTTCCGGACCCGGGGCTTCGGCCGTTGCGACAGCGGCGCCTGACGCAGCGCGATCCGGCCCACCGCGTTCCAGCCGAAGAAGCGGTTGACCCGCTCCAGAATGACGTCCGAGGTGTGCTGGATTTCCAGTGCCATCGGGCCTTCGACCCGCAGCACCAGAGTGGCCGGTTCGGGCGGCTGGTTCTCGACCGGCCGCGGCCACTGGATTTTCAGCGGTTCCGAATGGGCCGCCACGTTGGCACCGGCGATCTCCGCCCATCGCGTCACCAGTTCACGCGAAGCAAAACCCTGCTTGGCGAACACGTCGTTGATCGCACTGCCGAGCAATGCGGATAACGGCTTCGCAGTAAGGGGACCGGGCTTGTTCATGAGCGGCTATCGTCGGTACATATTATCCCATGACCTTATCAGGCGCAGCCGCGCGGCGGAAGAAATCTCAGGACAACGCCGAAGCCGATCGCCCGGTGCTGTTGCTCGCCTGGTACGACCGCCATCGGCGGCAATTGCCGTGGCGCGCGCTGCCGGGCCGCGCCAGCGATCCCTACCGGGTGTGGCTGTCGGAAATCATGCTGCAGCAGACGACTGTGAAAGCGGTCGGTCCGTATTTCGAAAAATTCACCGCGCGCTGGCCGACGGTGGCGGCGCTCGGCGCGGCCTCGCAGGATGATGTGCTGCGGATGTGGGCGGGGCTTGGCTACTACTCCCGCGCGCGCAATCTCCACGCCTGCGCCGTCACGGTGCTGCGCGAGCATGGCGGCGCATTTCCCGATACCGAAGAGGGTCTGCGGACGCTGCCGGGCGTCGGGCCCTACACGGCGGCTGCGATTGCCGCGATCGCGTTCGACCGTCAGACCATGCCGGTGGACGGCAATATCGAGCGCGTGGTGTCGCGGCTGTTCGCGGTGGAGGAGCCACTGCCGAAATCCAAGCCGCGAATTCAGGAACTGGCTGCGACGCTGCTCTGGGATTCACGCGCGGGCGACAGCGCGCAGGCACTGATGGATCTCGGCGCCACGATCTGCACGCCGAAGAAGCCCGCCTGCGCGCTCTGTCCCCTCAACGACAACTGCGCCGCGCGCCTGCGGGGCGATCAGGAGACGTTTCCGCGCAAGGCGCCGAAGAAAACCGGAACGCTGCGGCGCGGCGCGGCCTTTGTTGTCACCCGCGGCGATGAACTGCTGGTTCGCACGCGACCGGAAAAGGGATTGCTCGGCGGCATGACGGAAGTGCCGACGTCTGAATGGCTCGCCGGTCACGACGACAAGGTCGCGCGCGGGCAGGCCCCCGCACTTGATGTGCCGCGCTGGCATCGCAAGGCGGGTGTGGTGACACATGTGTTCACGCATTTCCCGCTTGAGCTTGTGGTCTACACCGCGAGCGTTGCCGCGCGCACCCGCGCACCACAGGGCATGCGCTGGGTGCCGGTCGCGACGCTGAAGGACGAGGCGCTGCCGAACGTGATGCGCAAGGTGATCGCGCACGGGCTCGCCCTCGATCCGCCGGACAAGCCGTCCCGCGTCAGAAAGGCCGGATGATGCCGACGCGCGGAATCGCGGTCAGGACGATGGCGCAGGCAAGCGCGCGCTTGTCGTCTAGATCGCGTAACCGATGATGATCGCGGCGTTGATCGCAACCAGCCGCCGCCAGTGGATGAAAGCGCGGCTGATCCCGGGAACATGCCGCGCCTCCTGATTCATCCGGCGCTCGACAGGAACGATGTCTCGGGTTTCGGCACGATCGGCGGCTTGGCGTTAAGCGCGTCGACCTGAAAGCCGGCGACGCGCTTGTAGGTGTTGGCAACGTCTTCCAGTTCCTGTTGCGACATGACCTCGGTCACGACATTGAAGCCGTTGGGCGCGCGCTCCTCGACCAGTTGCATTACCTGCTCAGGGCCGTTGCGGCGGTTGAGCTTGACGAGTTCGGTGGTCGCGGGACGGCGCTCGGCTTCATAGGCCTGAAGCGCGGTTGCGGTTTCGCCGTGCTTGAGGATTTCCCGTGTCAGCACGCGGGCGTCGAGAATGGCCTGCGACGCGCCGTTGGAGCCGATCGGATACATCGGATGCGCGGCGTCGCCCATCAGCGTGACATTGCCGAAAGTCCAGCGGTCGATCGGGTCGCGGTCCACCAGCGGATATTCGTAAGCGTGCGCGCAATTGCGGATCAGGCCGGGCACGTCGAGCCAGTCGAACGCCCAGTCCTCGAACCAGGGCAGGAATTCGTCGAGCTTGGCTGCGCGGTTGTAGTCCTCGCGACGCCACGAGTAAGTCGGCGGCAGCAGCCGTTCGGCGATCCAGTTGATGCGGAATTTGCCGTTCGGCAGCGGCGCATTCGAGATCGGATAGCAGACGAACTTCAGAACCTCGTGGCCGGCCATGATCATGGTGCGGCCGGAGAGAAACGCGTCGCTCTCGGTGATGCCGCGCCAGAGAATGCGGCCGTTCCAGATCGGCGGGCCTTCGTCGGGATAGAGCCTGGCGCGAATGGCAGAGTGAATGCCGTCGGTGGCGATCAGCAGCGAACCATCGTAGGTGCCGACATCCTTGCCGGTGGCCTTGTCGATGAAATTCGCCGATACGCCTTCGGGCGAGTCGGTGAAGCTCGTGACATGATGACTGTTGAACAGATTGTCCGCGCCGAGACGCTCAACCACGGTGTCGAGCAGGATCTGGTGCAGTGTGCCGCGATGGATCGAGAACTGCGGCCACTTGTATCCGGCCTCTATCCCGCGCGGTTCGCTCCAGATCGGCTTTCCATGCTTGGAGAAGTACGACAGTTCCTTCGTCCTGACGCCGGCGGCATCGAGCTTGTCGAGCAGGCCGAGTTCGATCAGTTCGCGCACTGCATGCGGCAGCACATTGATGCCGACGCCAAGCGGCTTCAGTTCCGGCACGCTTTCAAACACGCGGCACGGAATACCGATCTGGTGAAGGCTCAGTGCGAGCGTCAGCCCGCCGATCCCGCCCCCCGCGATAAGAACCGTCATGATAAGCTCCTGTGACTGACCTGCGTCATGACATGGGAAACGATGAGGGTGCAACTGCGAAAAAAAGTATGGGACTAACGCGGGGCCTTTCCATCAATCCGCCCCAAACTTTTTCCTATTCCGAGCACGACGGTTCGCAGCCAGATCGAGCCGGGGTCCATCTGCGCGCGGGTCGGATAGAACATGAATTGTTCGTCGATCCCCGGATCGAGCGGCGGCGCGACCGTCGTCAGCGACAGTTGCTTCGACAGCGCGGCGATCAGACGCCGCGGCACGAAGGCGACGAGGTCGGTGCGCGCGGCGACATGCAGCGCTTCGATATAGCTCGGGACCACAAGCGCGATCCGCCGCTCCTGGCCTTTGCTGCGCAGCCAGGTGTCGATCAGGTCCTCGCTCTGCCCGCGAATGATGACTGCGACATGCCGCGCCTTGAAGAACGTCTCCTTGTTCTTCAATCGCGCGCCCGCAGGATGTCCGCGCCGCACGGCCAGCGCATCGGAGTCGGTGTAAAGCAGTTGCCGGTGAAATCCCTTGAAGGCATCGCCGATGCTGATCACCATGTCGATGGTGCGCGCGAACTCGGCGGTGAAGATCGCGGGCCCGCGCCACGGCGCCACGTCGATCCGCACACCGGGCGCTACAGCATCCAGCTTCTTCATCAGCGGCGGCATCAACAGTTCGACGGCGAGGTCCGGCATCATCAGCCGAAAGCGCCGTTCGCTGCGCGCGGCATCGAACTCGTCCGGCATGAACAGGCCGCGCACCTGATCCAGCGCCTGCGCCAGCGGCGCACGCAGCGCCTGCGCGCGCGGCGTCAGTTCCATCCGTGCACCGGTGCGCACCAGCAGCGGATCGCCGAGCACATCGCGCAGCCGCCGCAGCGCGTGACTGGCCGCAGGCTGCGACAGGCCGATCCGCATCGCCGCGCGGCCGACATTGGCCTCGAGCAGCAGCGCGTCGAGAGCGACCAGCAGGTTGAGATCGAGCGAGGCTAAATTCATCCGGAGAATATATATTATACGAAGCATCGATTGGAAGAATACCGATGCCAGGCCCATCATCCCTCCATCAACTCAAGCACAGGATGGAACCGATGAGTGCCGAAGCCAACAAGAAACTGATCCAGCAGATTTTCACCGATAGCGCGAGCCGCAGCGGGGCGACCTTCATCGATCATCTCGCGGACGATGCGGTGTGGGTGCAGACCGGCCAGTGCTCATGGTCGGGCAGCTTCAAGGGCAAGGATGCCATCACGAACGGCCTGTTCGTGCATTTGCGAGCCTTGCTGGCGGATCGCCCGCGTACGCTGGCGTTCAACTTCATCGCCGAGGGCGACACCGTCGTGGTCGAGGCGAAGGGTGACAACGTCACCAAGTCCGGCGAGCGTTACGACAATGAGTACTGCATGGTCTGGCGCGTCGAGAACGGCAGGATCACGCATATCAAGGAATACTGTGACACGGCGCTGGTGGAGCGAGTGCTCGGTCCGTTTCCGAAATCGCAACTACGGGCGGTGAGCTGAAACGTTGGATCGCGTTTGTCCGGATGCGAGGCCGCGGCTCGGTCGTGTGCTGCCGGCCACCATACGCGACGGCGTTCGCGATGTTCTGAGCATCGTCAGGACATGGCGCAAGCGTATCCGCGATCGCCGCGAACTCGCGGCGATGAGCGAGCGCCAGCTCAATGATATGGGAATGAGCTGGGCGGAGATCGCGTTCGAGATCGAAAAGCCGTTTTGGCAGGCGTAACGATGGACGGCGGGTCAGCCCGCCGCCATCTCGCTGCGGATTTCGGCGCGCAGTTCGTCGATCAGCTTGAGACCCTTCATGGTCTCGACGTGCCAGAACGACCAGCCGTTGCAGGCTTCGGCGCCCTGGGCGAGCGCGCCCATGCGATGGATCGAGCCGACCTTGTCGCCGAGCATGATGGCGCCGTCGGCGCGCACCAGGGCGGCGTGCTTCTTCTTCGAATCGACCAGCTTGGTGCCGGGCACGATCATCCCGCGCTCGACCAGTTCGGAGAACGCGACACGCGGTGCACCGCGGGCGGTCATGAACGGAGCGAGTGTTGCTTCCGGCAGCGGCTCGATGGCGGCGATGCGCGCTTCGGCGGCCGTTGCATAGGTCTGATCGCGCTCGAAGCCGACATAGCGGCGGCCGAGGCGCTTGGCGACAGCGCCTGTGGTGCCGGTGCCGTTGAAAGGGTCGACCACGAGGTCGCCGGGCTTCGATGACGAGAGCAGCACGCGCGCCAGCAAACCTTCCGGCTTCTGCGTCGGATGAACTTTCTTGCCGTCGCCGCCCTTGAGGCGTTCGTCGCCGGTGCAAAGCGGGATCAACCAGTCGGAACGCGCCTGCACGTCCTCGTTGGCCGCCTTCAGCGCTTCGTAATTGAAGGTATAGCCCTTGGCGTTCTCGTCGCGCGCCGCCCAGATCATCGTCTCATGGGCGTTGGTGAAGCGGCGGCCGCGGAAATTCGGCATCGGGTTGGTCTTGCGCCACACGATGTCATTGAGAACCCAGAAGCCGAGGTCCTGCATGATCGCGCCGACGCGGAAAATGTTGTGATAGGAGCCGATCACCCAGATCGTCGCCGACGGTTTCATGATGCGGCGGGCGGCAAGCAGCCAAGCACGCGTGAAGTCGTCGTAGGCGGCGAAGGAGGAGAACTTGTCCCAGTCGTTGTTGACCGCATCGACATGCGATTCGTCGGGACGCTTGAGATCGCCCTTCAATTGCAGATTGTACGGAGGATCTGCGAAGACCAGGTCGACCGAGCCGGCCTGCATCTTTGACATCTCGGCGACGCAATCGCCGACGACGATATGCGAACTGGGCATTTCAAATTGAGTGCGGGGCGCCTTTGCAGACGCCCCGCGACGCGACACTACCATGACTCAAAACCTGACTCAGGCGACGCAGTCGGCGACGCGGGACCAACAAATCCGACTGTCATCACCATGAATGCCCAAGGTAAAAATCGGCTTAATCGCAAAAAGGTTTGTGACGAATTCGAAATTGATTCCGAAACGTCGTGCGCATCGCGAATTGCAAGACGCACATGCGCCGCTGCCATGCAGTCAACGGCTGGAATTGCCGGTGCAGCGCGTGTTTCACTGCGGAATTCAGCCCGCATTCATGTCACGGAGTGGAAACACATCGAAATGCCGCACTAGGCAATTTTTGCCGGGCGCGGTATGAATCGTTAACAGTTACTTTGCGGCTCCGTTGCGTGTCGCCATGACGCGCTTGCCGGTTGAGGAGATTTCCGATGCGTTACGATGACTTTCGCCGCAGCGACAACATCGACGACCGCCGCGACGACAGCGGAGGTTTCGGCGGCGGAGGCGGCGGTTTCGGATTTCCGATGGGCGGAGGCGGCGGTCTCGGCATCGGCACCGTCATTGTGCTCGGCCTGATCGGCTGGGCGGTCGGAATCGACCCGCGCATTCTGATCGGCGGCGCGGAAATTCTCACCGGCGGCCAGCAGGCGCCCACCTATCAAACCGACCGCAGGACCAGCAGCCCGCCGAAGGCCGGCGCACCGACGGACGAAATGGGCAGCATGATCGCCGGCGTGCTCGGCGAAATCGACGACCGCTGGAGCGAAATCTTCTCGGCCAGCGGTCAGACCTACCGCGGCCCGCGTATCGTGCTGTTCCGCAATGCCACCAACGGCGGCCGCTGCGGTATGGCGCAGTCGGCCATGGGCCCATTCTATTGTCCGCCGGACAAACAGATTTTCCTCGACACCGGATTCTTCCGAGAGGTCGAGACCCGGTTCCGCGGCTGCTCCGGCAATGCGTGCAAGTTCACCGCGGCCTACATCATCGCGCATGAGGCAGGTCACCACATCCAGAACCTGCTCGGCATCCTGGACAAGGCGCGCCAGATGCAGGAACGGGCCGGCAGCAAGGCCGAGGCGAATGCGATCCAGGTCCGCGTCGAACTGCAGGCGGACTGCCTCTCCGGCGTGTGGGTCAATCGCGAGGAGAAGAAGCGGCCCGGCTTCCTCGAAGCAGGCGACATCGATGCGGCGTTGCAGACCGCGTCCGCGATCGGCGACGATACGCTGCAACGGCAGGCCCAGGGCCGCGTCGTGCCCGACTCGTTCACGCACGGATCGGCCGCGCAGCGCAAGCGCTGGTTCATGACCGGCTATCAGCAGGGCAGCGTGCAGGCCTGCAACACGTTCGCGCCCGGCGTGCAGCTTTAGCCGTCATGTCTGTAGCCAGCGATGCCCGTCCTTTTATCCCGCTCAACATCGCGGTGCTGACCGTGTCCGATACGCGCGCGCTCGCCGACGATAAATCCGGCACGACGCTAGTGGACCGGTTGACGGCGGCAGGCCATCGTCTCGCCGCCCGCGACATCGTCACCGACGATGTCGAGGCGATTCGCGCGAAACTGAGAGCGTGGATCGCCGATCCCGGCGTCGATGTGGTCATCACCACCGGCGGCACCGGCTTCACCGGCCGCGATGTGACGCCTGAAGCCGTCGAGCCGCTGTTCGAGAAGCGGATGGACGGTTTCTCGATCGCGTTTCACATGATGAGCCACGCCAAGATCGGCACATCGACCATTCAGAGCCGCGCCACGGCCGGCGTTGCCGGTGCGACCTATATTTTCTGCCTGCCGGGTTCGCCGGGGGCATGCCGTGACGGATGGGACGGCATTCTGGCGGCTCAACTCGATTACCGCACCAAGCCGTGCAACTTCGTCGAGATCATGCCGCGGCTGGACGAGCATCTGAAGCGCGGCAAGGCGAAGTAGGACCGGCAACTATCGTTGGCTGAGAGTTTTTACCAGCCACGCAAAGACCCTCCGCAAGGCGTGGCGACGTGCTTCAAGACGAAGGCGCTTCGCGTCGATCTTGTGAAACGCGATGAGGTCCGGCGTGATGCGCCGCGCTGGTTCGCGACGCGAGGACATCACAGGTCAAGCTCCCACGTCTCGCCGATCAGGTCGTGACCGAAACTGTGGTGCGGTTCGGTCGCGACATGCACGAACCCTGCTTTCTGGTAAATGCCGCGCGCGGCAAGCAGCATACTCTGGGTCCACAGCGTGATCTTGCGGTAGCCGCAATCGCGCGCGAAAGCGATGCACTCGTCGACCAGCCGCTTGCCGATCCCGAAACCGCGTCCCGCCGGATCGATCAGCAGCAAACGAATCTTCGCCACGTCATCGGTGTGCTTCACCAGAAACACCGAGCCGACGCGCTGGCCGTCCATCTCGGCAATCCAGCATCGTTCGCGTACGGGATCGAAATTGTTCAGGAACTGCGCCGCGATCTCCGCGCACAGGGCTTCGAACGAGATGTCCCAGCTGTACTCGCGCGCATAGAGCATGCCATGCTGCTGCACGACCCAGCCCATGTCACCGGGCTTGTGGGTACGCAAGGTCACTTCGGGACGCGGGGCTTCGTCGCCAAGCAGCCGTTCGATGGTCGTCATCGCGGCGACAAGGCGTTCTTCGCCGCCCGCCGGCAATGCCGCGATCATCTTGCCGACTTCATCATGGGATGCGCGCTCGAGACGGGTGAAGGCCTGCTTGCCCTTGGCGGTGAGCGCCAGTTCGAATTGCCTGCGGTCGGCGGGGACCGGCTTGCGCGTGATCAGTCCCTGATCGGTAAAAGCCTGGACGATGCGGCTGAGGTACCCCGGATCGAGGCCAAGCCCGGCGCCGATCTCCTTGGCGAGGGCGCCATCGCGATGCGCCAGTTCGAACAACACGCGGGCTTCTGTCAGCGTAAACGGACTTTCCAGCAGATGCTGTTCGAGCACGCCGATCTTGCGGGTGTAGAAGCGGTTGAACCGCCGGATCGCGGCGATCCGGCCGCCGTTTCCGCTGTCATGAAGGGTGTCCATCGGCCAGCAATGCCTCGTCCTGATGTGACGGGCATTTTGGCATGATTGTTGACGGGGTCAACTAATAAGTTGACGCGGTCAAGTATTATCAGGCGGCCACGAAAATCCGGGTTCGCAGCACCGCACGGCCGGCGCGGCCGATCTTCGAGATCAGTTTGGCCTCCGCCCGTCGCGCAGCGGGGGCATAGCCGCCGACCCGCTCATAATGATCGCGGGAAATCAGCAAGCCCTGGTCGGGAGAGGGGCCGGAGATGAAGCGCGCGAGCGATTTCACCCCGTCGCGCACCGTGGCGTCTTCATAAGGAGCGCGCGCATAGCGGAAGATGCCGGCCCGCTGGCGGCCGCTCAGGGAGACGTTCTGGATGAATTGTGAGGTTTCGTCGATCCAGCCCGAATCCAGCACCGCGCCCGGAAGCAGGAACAGCAGCCAGGGAGACCGGCTTTGCTCGGCGCCCGCCGCGAGCGCCGCAGCGCGCGAGCCGTCGAACTTCAGAAAATTGCATCCGGCGACATCCGCCACCCGCTCGATGGTGTCGGTCTGCGAGCGATCGACCAGCACCACGTCCCGGATGATGCCGGCGGCGGCACCCGGCACGAGGGCCGCGAGGGTGGCAACAACGGGTTGCTCGACGCCTTCGGTGGGAATGACAACGCTGATCATGACTTGGTGAAATATGTGATAGCCGGACGACAGATGCGGCATCGTTATCATCTTGTCACACTCAGGACAGCCCGTCAGGTGCAGCTTTTTGCGGCATTCATTAACGGCCGTGATCCGGGGCCGGTCACCCTCGGAACAACCCCGCCGGGGCGAACGGGCTTCAAAAGAATCTGTGGGAGGGGTTGCTGAAGTTCTTGTTTTGTTCTCATGCGATGTTATGTTCTTTCCATGAGTCATGCATCCCATGCCCTCAAACACCCGCCGGTGACGCCGCCCTCTGATCCGGCGGGTGGTCCTTCTCCCTTTGCCGAGATTGAAGTGGCGATCGACCGCCAGCGGCGCAGGGGCCGCGGCGCGCAGTCCAATGTCAGCGGACGTTATGAGGCCGAGGCGCGCGTCACTTTCGACGACGGCTGGCAGAGTCTCGAAGACCTGCCTCCCTTCAAGACCACTGTCGCCGTCGATACCGCCCGCAAGGTTATCACCCGCAACGACTCGCCCGATATCGGCTTCGACCGTTCGATCAATCCGTACCGGGGATGCGAGCACGGCTGCGTCTATTGCTTCGCGCGTCCGACCCACGCCTATCTCGGATTGTCGCCGGGGCTCGATTTCGAGTCCAAACTGTTCGCCAAACCCGACGCGCCGGAACTGCTCCAAAAGGAACTGTCTGCGCCGGGCTACGAGCCGCGCATGATCGCGATCGGAACCAATACCGATCCGTATCAGCCCATCGAGCGCGAGCACAAAATCATGCGCGGCATTCTCGAAGTGTTGGAGCGCACCGGGCATCCCGTCGGCATTGTCACGAAATCCGCGCTGGTGACGCGTGACATCGACATTCTGGCGCGGATGGCGAAACGCAATCTCGCCAAGGTCGCGATCTCGGTGACAACGCTGGACCCCAAACTCGCCCGCACCATGGAGCCGCGCGCCGCGACCCCGCCGAAGCGGCTGGAGGCGCTGCGACTGCTGGCGGAGGCCGGAATTCCGACCACGGTGATGGTCGCACCCGTGATCCCGGCGCTGAACGATTCCGAGATCGAGCGCATTCTGGATGCCGCCGCGCATGCCGGGGTCAAGGAAGCGAGCTATGTGTTGCTGCGGCTGCCGCTTGAAGTGCGCGATCTGTTCCGCGAGTGGCTGATGGCGAATTATCCGGACCGCTATCGCCACGTCTTCACGCTGATCCGCGACATGCGCGACGGCCGCGACTACGACTCGCAGTGGGGCACCCGCATGAAGGGCACCGGGCCGATGGCATGGATGATCGGGCGGCGGTTCGAGATCGCGTGCGAGAAGCTCGGCCTCAACAAGCGGCGTTCCAGGCTGACGACCGCGCACTTTGCGCGGCCCAAGCCCGCAAACGAGCAACTGGATCTGTTCTGACTGCAAAGGGCGCTGTGTGATGAGTCTCCCCAAACCGGTTGCGCGATTCACCGTCGTGACCCTCGGTGTCAGCGACATGCGCCGGAGCATCGCGTTTTACGAGTCTCTGGGCTTTGAGCGAAAGCTCCAAGTGACAGGCGAGGAAGTCGCGTTTTTCGACACCGGTGCGACGGTTCTGGCGCTGTATTCATGGGACAAGCTGGCGCTGGATGCCGCTATTCCGGTGCAGCCGCAGCCCGCAGGCTTTCGGGGAATCACCATGGCGTGGAACTGCCGAAGCGAGAGCGAAGTCGATGACGTGCTGGCGTTCGCCGTCGCTCAAGGCGCGCGGCTGCAAAAGGGCGCGCATCGCACCGATTATGGCGGGTATTCGGGATATTTCACCGATCCCGACGGCCATCCCTGGGAAGTTGTCATTGCCCCCGGCATTGAGGTCGGGGATGACAGGCGTGTTCATCTGCCGGAATAATAGTGGGGATTAGCGGTTGCGCGTTCTACTTTAAGAACGCAAGCATAGCCGCATGAGTCGAACAAAGCCCTCCGCAGTTCCCGTTGCTGCAAAGAAAGCAAAGCCAACCGGTGTCATTGCCGTTACGCCGCCGAGCTTTCGCCGCGAGCGCGCGCTGATCAAGCGCGGTGTCTGGCCGGTCGCGGGTTGCGACGAGGCGGGACGGGGACCGCTCGCCGGTCCGGTGGTGGCCGCCGCTGTCATTCTCGATCCGAAACGAATTCCCAAGGGACTCGATGACTCCAAGCGCCTGACGCGGGAGCGCCGCGAGGAACTGTTCGAGGAAATCTGCGCCACCGCACTGGTGTCTGTCGTCACGGCGCCGCCGTCGCGGATCGATCGCGACAATATCCTGCGTGCATCGCTGTGGGCGCTGGCGCGCGCGGTGCGTGCGCTGCCCGAGACGCCGAAGCATGTGTTTGTCGACGGCCGCGACCGGCTGGCCGTGTCCTGCGACTGCGAGGCGGTGATTGGCGGCGACGGTATTGTTGTGTCGATCGCGGCTGCCTCGATCGTCGCCAAGGTCTCGCGCGACCGGCTGATGTGCCGGTTGGCACAGGATTACCCCGGCTACGGCTTCGAGCAGCACATGGGGTACGGTGTTCCGGCGCATCTCGAAGCGCTCGACCGGCTCGGCCCGACGGTCCATCACCGCCGCTTTTTCGCGCCTGTCGCGGCGTCGCGCCGCAAGCATTTTGGGGACGACGACACTCCGAAGGCTGCCCAGATCGAGATGGTCATGTCGCCCGAAGAGGCCGTCGCGGCGATCTGAGCGGTTCGGTTGCCTGATCGCCTTGTGCACTTTATCAGTGACGAACCTCTCGGCTCAGGCGTTTCATGCGTTTCACCTCCCTGATCGTTGAACTGGTCCGCGCCCGGCCCCGCCTGATCTTCTGGCTCGTGGTGCTGGCGCAGGCGGCGCTGTGGCTGTTCCTGCCCTGGCTGCTGTATGGAAGCCCGCCGGGCGAAGTCGCCACGGTGCTGGCGTTCGGCCGGGAATATCAGGTCGGCACCCATCTCGGTCCGCCCGCGGCGTTCTGGCTCGCCGATGTCGCTTTCCGCCTGTCCGGCAATCACATCTTCGGCGTCTACCTGCTGTCGCAGCTCTGCTTCATCGTGACGTTCTGGGCGCTGTTCGCGCTCGGCCGCGCCATCGTCGGCGGGCAGCAGGCGGTTCTTGCGGTGGGACTGACCGCGACCATCACCGCCTTCGCCTTTCCCGGCGCCGAGTTCGGTCCGCTGATGCTCGCGCGGCCACTCTGGGCGCTGACGCTGCTTCATACCTGGCAGATCATCGGGCAGGGGCGGCGCAGCGCGTGGTTCATGCTGCCGGTCGAGATCGGTCTCCTGATCCTGACTACGTCGGCGGCGCTGCCGCTGCTGGTCATGCTCGCGTTCTTTGTGCTGGCGACCCATAAGGGCAGGCGCGCGCTGCTCTCGACCGATCCGCTTTATGCGGCCGTCGTGGTGTTCGTGGTGGTGCTGCCCTATCTGGTGTGGCTGCTGCGGGCGGATGCGGCGATGCTGCCGTCATTGCCGGCGGTGACGCAGTTGCAGGACCGGCTGCTCGGATGGGGCGAACTTCTGGCCGGGCTGCTGTTCGCGCTCTCGGGCGTGGTGCTGCTGCTGATCGTCAACTCGCGTTACCTCGACCGCAAGGCGGACGATCCGCCGCTGATCTTCCGTCCGCCGCTCGATCCGTATGCGCGCCTCTATGTTTACGTGTTCGCGCTGGTCCCGCCCGTTGTTCTGAGTTTCATTGCGGCGCTGTTTGACAGGGATCAGATCATCGGCGGCGACGGCGTTGCGCTGCTGCTGTCCGGGCTCGCCATCATCGTCGCCGCGGGCGATCTCATCGCACTGCGGCGGCAACAGCTTTTGCGCTCGGTGTGGCTTGTGATCATGGCGGCGCCGGTGGCCGTCATTCTCGGCATCACCTTCATCCAGCCGTGGATCGGAAGCGCCGAGGTGAAGACATCGCTTCCGGCGAGCGAGATCGGGCGCTTCTTCGGCGAGAGCTTTGAGCGGCGCACCGGCCGTCCGCTCGCGGCGGTCGCGGGCGATCCGCAGATCGCGACGCTGATCGGCTTCGCCGCGGCGTCGCGCCCGCATGTGATGTTCGATGCGACACCGCAGCAGACGCCGTGGATGACGTCGGCGCGCTTCAACGAGAGTGGCGGCGTGGTGGTGTGGCGCGCTGCGGATACCGCAGGCACCCCTCCCGAAGATATTCAGAAACGCTTTCCCGGTCTTGTGCCGGAAGTGCCGCGCGCGTTCGAGCGCACGGTCAGGGGCCGCCAGCCGCTGTTGCGGATCGGCTGGGCCATTGTGCGGCCGAGGCCGAGATAGCAGCGAGGCGAGATGAGCGAACCGTCGCAGACGTCCCTGGAATCCATCGTCGATCGCCGGTTCGGCCTCACCCAAAACGGCACGAACGTCCGCACCGAATTCGTCGCGGGGTTCACGACGTTCCTGACCATGGTCTACATCGTGTTCGTTAATCCCACGATCCTTGCCAATGCGGGCATGGACAAGGGCGCGGTGTTCGTCGCCACATGCCTTGCGGCGGCGGTCTCGTCGCTGGCGATGGCGTTTCTGGCGAATTACCCGATCGCGCTTGCGCCCGGCATGGGGCTCAACGCGTTCTTCGCGTTCACCGTGGTGCTCGGCTACAAGTACACATGGCAGCAGGCGCTGGCCGCGGTGTTCTGTTCAGGCGTGATCTTCTTCGCGCTGACGTTTTTCCGGCTGCGGGAATATGTCATCGACGCCATTCCGCGAAACCTGAAGTTCGCGATCTCCGCGGGTGTCGGGCTGTTTCTCGCGATCATCGCGCTCGAGCAGGCCAGGATCATTGTCGCCAGCCCCGCGACACTGGTCACTGCGGGGCCGATCGGTGTCGCGAATCCGGCCCCCGTGCTGTGTCTGCTGGGGTTCGCGCTGATCGTGGCCATGAATGCGCGCAACATTGCCAGCGGCACATTGATCGGCATTCTCGCGGTCTCGCTGCTCGGGCTGCCGATGGGGCTTACCAGCTTCACCGGCGTTGTGTCGCTGCCGCCGTCGCTGTCGCCGACCCTGTTCCAGCTCGATTTCTCGCGCGCCACCGAACTGACATTCCTGGTCGTGGTGTTCAGTTTTCTGTTCATTGACGTATTCGACAATGCCGGAACGCTGATCGGCGTCACGCACCGGGCAGGTTTTCTCGACAAGGACGGCAATCTGCCGCGCATGAAGCAGGCGCTGATGGCGGACAGCTTCGCCGCGATGTTCGGCGCGCTGATCGGCACCTCGACCACCACGAGTTACATCGAAAGCGCCTCCGGCGTCGCCGCCGGCGGGCGCACCGGACTGACCGCGGTGTTTGTCGCGCTGTTCTTTCTGCTGGCGCTGTTCTTCGCGCCGCTGGCCGGGATGGTGCCGGCCTATGCGTCCGCTGCCGCGCTGCTCTACGTTGCCTGCGTGATGACACGCGGTCTTGCGGACATGGCGTGGGACGACGTGACCGAGTACGCGCCGGCGGTTGTCACCGCCATTGCGATGCCGCTGACCTATTCGATCGCGACCGGCATCGGGCTTGGCTTCATCACCTATGCGGTGATCAAAATTCTCGCGGGCCGCTTCTCGGATGCAAAGCCCGCCGTGATGCTGCTCGCAATTGTCTTCGTGGTGAAATTTGCAATCGGCTGATCAGGCCGCCACGCGCCGCTGCGTCAGCGCGGCGAGCACGAGGCTTGTCAGCGCGAGTGCCACCGCCGGGAACACGACGATGTTGACCATCGACCAGCCATGGCTGGCGAGCAGCTGGCCCGAAGAGAACGAACCGATCGCTACGAGGCCGAACACGATGAAATCGTTGAAGGCCTGAACCTTCTTGCCTTCCTGCGGGCCATGCGTCTCCACGATCAGTGCGGAAGCGCCGACGAACGAGAAATTCCAGCCGACGCCGACCACGAACAGTCCCGCCCAGAAATGCATCGCGGTGATGCCCGAGAGTCCGATCACGGCGGCGATGGCTTCCAGGATCAGGCCGACCGCGGCGACCTTCGCCGCGCCGAAGCGCGCGATCAGATGTCCGGTGAAGAAGCTCGGCCCGAACATCGCGACGATGTGCCACTGGATGCCGAAGTTGGAATCGCTCAGCGACAGTCCACAGAACTTCATCGCCAGCGGGGCGGACGTCATCAGGAAGTTCATGCCGGTGTACGAGACCGCGCCGCAGATCACGGCGGCGATGAACCGTGGTTGTTTGATGATCTCGGTGAGCGGCCGTCCTCCGGTTATTTGCGCGGCGACAGGCTTGGGCGCATTGACGCCGGCAAGCACCGCCATCGCGATCAGCGCAACGACGGCCTGAACCAGAAAGCTCACCGCAAACAGATAAGGCGGCCACAGATCCATGGTCCACTGCACGAGCTGTGGGCCGAGCACGCCTGCGAACACGCCGCCCGCCATCACCCACGAGATCGCCTTCGGCCGGTACGCGGCGCTGGCGCTGTCGGTCGCGGCGAAGCGATAGGATTGCGAGACCGCGCCGTAGACGCCGCCGAGGAACGTCGCGAAGCAAAACAGGGCGAACGAGCTTTGCAGGATGGCGATCGCGGCGAGGAGGCCGCACAGCGCTCCGCACGCGGTGCCTGCGATGAAGGCCGCGGGGCGGCCGTAAGCCTGCGAGATCATGCCGGTGGGCAGCGTGCCGGCCGCGAGGCCGAGCATGTAGATCGACAGCGGCAGGGTCGCGAGCGACATGCTGGGCGCGAGCGTCGCGCCGACGATCGAGCCGGTCGCAAACACCACGGCGGCATTCGCGCCGGTCAGGGCCTGTGCGACCGCAAGACGGCGGACATTCGCCCGCGCGCGCGTGTCGTCAATGGCTTCTGCCGTGTTGACCGTCATATTCATCGTCAATGCTTCGCGGTTATTTCTTTCCGCGTTTATGGATGTAAATAGGAGATTATTCTACGGCCAATCCTGATATGGCCGCCATGCGAGGCTTGCGATGCAGGTGGAAAGAGGCTGGCTCAGTTTGTCTTGCCGGCCTGCAGAACCTTCTGGATCGCGCGCAGGTCCTGCCAGGTCATCCGCTTGTAGATCGGCTGCCGCAGCAGATAGGCCGGATGGAAGGTCGCCATCGCTTTGATCTTGCGTGTGCCGGTGTCGTAGTCGAACCACTTGCCGCGCGTCTTCATGATGCCGTCCTTGAGGTCGAGCACTGCCTGTGACGACGGCTTGCCGAGGCAGACCAGCACGTCGGGATCGACCAGTTCGATCTGCCGCCGGATGAAGGGGAGGCAGATCTGCGTTTCCTGCGGCGACGGATCGCGATTGCCGGGCGGCCGCCACGGAATGATATTGGCGATGTAGGCCGTGGTGCGGTCGAGGCCGATCGACGCCATCATCAAATCGAGCAGCTTGCCGGAGCGTCCGACGAACGGCAGTCCTTCGAGATCCTCGTCGCGTCCCGGCGCTTCGCCGACGAACATGATCTTCGCTTGTGGATTGCCGTCGGCGAACACCAGCCGCGTCGCGGTCGACTTCAGCGCGCAGCCGTCGAATCGTTCGAGCAGGTCGCGCAGTTCCTGCAATGACGCGGCCCTCGGCGCGATCTCGCGCGCTGATGTGATTGCGGCGTCGGGTGCGGGCACGGGCTCCGCACGCACCGGCGCGGGCGCAGGGTTCGCAGTGCGGAACAACGCGGGTTTGGCCGCCGGCCGTTCCTCGGTTGCCGCGTCTTCGGACAAACGATTGACCGGGGTCTCCGACAACGCACAATCCACCCCTGCTTCCAGATAGAAAGCGAGAAGTTGGCGCGCGGTGGGCATTTGTTCGGGGGCGGTCACGAGACCCAATGTAGATCGGATTGCGTTGCAGCGAAACGGGGTTGTTCTTGCGTCAAAAATCGGGAAGAACGATGATTAGAAGCATTCTGAACCACCCCATTTTGAGATGAGATCATGAGCACCGAAGAGCTGCCGCCACGCGATTCCATGGAATTCGACGTTGTGATCGTCGGAGCAGGCCCCTCGGGCCTCAGCGCAGCCATCCGTCTGAAGCAGATCAATCCGGATCTCAGCGTGGTCGTGGTTGAAAAGGGCTCCGAGGTCGGCGCGCACATTTTGTCCGGCGCGGTGATCGATCCGGTGTCGCTCGACAAGCTGGTCCCGGACTGGCGCGAGGACGCCGACTGCCCGCTCAAGACCCAGGTGAAGGACGATCAGTTCTTCTGGATGACGGGAAGCGCGGCCATCAAGCTGCCGAACTTCATGATGCCGCCGCTGATGGACAACCATCACTGCTACATCGGCTCGCTCGGCGACGTCTGCCGCTGGCTTGGCCCGCGCGCCGAAGCGCTCGGCGTTGAAATCTATCCAGGCTTCGCTGCCGTTGAGGTGCTGTACGGCGAGAACGGCGAGGTGCGCGGCATCGCCACCGGCGACATGGGCGTCGGCCGCGACGGCAAGCCGAAGGACAGCTTTACGCGCGGCATGGAGCTGCTCGGCAAGTACACACTGTTCGCCGAAGGCGCGCGCGGCTCGCTCACCAAGCAGCTGATTGCGAAGTTTGAACTCGACAAGGGCCGAGAGCCCTCGAAGTTCGGCATCGGCCTCAAGGAGGTCTGGCAGATCGATCCGGCCAAGCACAAGAAAGGGCTGATCCAGCATTCCTTCGGCTGGCCGCTGAACATGTCCACCGGCGGCGGATCGTTCCTCTATCACTACAACGAAAATCTCGTCGCCGTCGGTTTCGTGGTGCATCTGAACTACGACGATCCGTATCTGTCGCCGTTCGAGGAATTCCAGCGCTTCAAGACCCATCCCAAGATCAGCCCGGTCTTTGAAGGCGCCAAGCGCATCGCCTACGGCGCGCGCGCGATCACCGAGGGCGGCTATCAGTCGGTGCCGCGCCTGACCTTCAAGGGCGGAGCGCTGATCGGCTGCGCCGCGGGCTTCGTCAACGTGCCGCGCATCAAGGGCGTGCACAACGCGATGGGCACCGGCATGCAGGCCGCCGAGCACGTCGCTGCGGCGCTCGCCGCGGGCCGCGCCAATGACGAACTGGTCGCGTACGAAAACAGCTGGCGCGAGTCCGCCGTCGGCAAGGACCTGTTCAAGGTCCGCAACGTCAAGCCGCTGTGGTCGAAGTTCGGCACCGTGATCGGCGTCGCGCTCGGCGGTCTCGACATGTGGACCAACACGCTGTTCGGTTTCTCATTCTTCGGCACCCAGTCGCATGCCAAGCCCGATCGCAAGACGCTTGATCCCGCCAAACAGCACAAGCCGATTCCCGGACCGAAGCCTGACGGCAAGCTGACCTTCGACCGGCTGTCGTCGGTATTCCTGTCCAACACCAACCACGAGGAGGATCAGCCGATCCATCTCAAGGTCGCGGACATGAACCTGCAGAAGACCTCCGAGCACGATGTGTTCGCGGGTCCCTCGAACCGCTATTGCCCGGCGGGCGTTTATGAGTGGGTTGGCGAGGGCGCGGATTTGCGGTTCCAGATCAATGCGCAGAACTGCGTCCACTGCAAAACCTGCGATGTGAAGGACCCCAACGGCAACATCACCTGGGTTCCGCCGGAAGGCGGCGGCGGGCCTAATTATCAGTCAATGTGAGCACGATTGCGCGAGATTCGCGGACCGGCCACGATTGCGCCACAGTAGCTGGGCTCCTCGACCGGCCGCTCGAATCCTTGCGGATGCGGGCTAAACAAGCCATTGTCCCGGTGCTGCTGGCCTGACCGGTCGCACCCCTTTCAATCCATGGAGCCGGCGAGCGTGATCCTCCAACGTCGTTTCAGCCGCGTGGCCGTCGCCACTCTCGCGTTCGCATCGGTTCTTGCGTCCGCCGGTCCGCTTGCGGCCCAGACCCGCACAAGCGCCAGCGAAGACGCCAAGCAGGCGCCGTATCCAAGTGCGCGCGATCTGATCGGTCTCACGGTCTCCGGCAGCTACCTCGCCGCGCGCCATGCCAGCGTCGATCGCGATGCGACTGCTGCCGCGGCGTTCTATCGCGCCGCGCTGCGCTCGGACCCGAAGAACAATGAACTGCTCGACCGCGCGTTTATCGCCTCGCTTGCCGATGGCGATATCGACGAAGCCGTGAAGCTAGCCGACCGCATTCTCACCATCGACAAGAACAATCGCGTCGCGCGGCTGGTGGCGGGCGTGCGCTCGCTGAAGCAGAAGCAATACGGCGCCGCGCAGCAGAACATCAATCAGTCGGTCCGCGGGCCGATCACCGATCTGGTCGCGACGCTGCTGTCGGGCTGGGCGAGCTACGGCGCGGGCAACACCCAGACCGCGATCAGCGCCATCGACAAGCTCGCGGGGCCGGAGTGGTACCCGATCTTCAAGGACCTGCATTCCGGCATGATCCTGGAACTGGCCAACAAGCAGAAGGAAGCCGGCGTCCGCTTCGAGCGTGCCTACAAGCTCGACGACTCGGCGCTGCGCGTGTCGGACGCCTATGCGCGCTGGCTGTCGCGCAACAAGGACCCGGCTGCGGCCGCCGCCATCTATGAAGGCTTCGACAAGAAGCTCGCGCGTCATCCGCTGGTGGTGGAAGGCATTCGCGAGACCAAGGCGGGCAAGAAGCTCGCCCCGCTGGCTGAAAATCCACAGCAGGGTGCGGCCGAGGCGCTGTACGGCATCGGCGCATCGCTGACGCGCCGGGGCGGCGAGGATCTCGCGCTGGTCTATCTCCAGCTCGCGCTCTATCTCAACCCGAACCATTCGCTCGCACTGCTGTCGCTCGCCGATCTCTATGAGTCGGTGAAGAAGCCGCAGATGGCGATCAAGGTCTATGAGCGCGTGCCCGCGAATTCGCCGCTCAAGCGCAATGCGCAGATCCAGCTCGCCACCGATCTGGACGCGGTGGATCGCACCGACGAGGGCATCAAGATTCTCAACACCGTGATCGCCGAGGATTCGAAGGACCTTGAGGCGATCATGGCGCTGGGCAATATCCAGCGCGCCCGCAAGAAGTTCGCCGATTGCGGCGAGACCTACGGCAAGGGCATCGAGGCGCAGGCCGGCGCCGAGAAGCAGAACTGGGTGCTCTACTACTTCCGCGGCATCTGCTTCGAGCGCTCGAAGCAGTGGGCGAAGGCGGAGGTCGATCTGAAGAAGGCGCTCGAGATGCAGCCCGAGCAGCCGCACGTGCTGAACTATCTCGGCTACTCCTGGATCGATCAGGGCATCAATCTCGACGACGCCATGAAGATGATCCGCCGCGCTGTCGATCAGCGCCCGGACGACGGTTACATCGTGGACTCGCTGGGCTGGGCCTACTATCGCATCGCCGATTACGACAATGCCGTGAAGCATCTCGAACGCGCGATCGACCTCAAGCCGGAAGACCCCACCATCAACGATCACCTGGGCGATGCCTACTGGCGCGTCGGACGGACGCTGGAAGCCAAATTCCAGTGGGCCCATGCCCGCGACCTCAAGCCTGAGGCGGAGGAACTTCCGAAGATCGAGGCCAAGCTGCGCGACGGCCTGCCGGAGGACACGTCCAACGCGGCGGCCGCCGAGAAGAAGAAGGAAGACGGCCGGGGCGGCTGATCGCCGTTTCCGCCGTCGGCTGCGCCTCGCGATGCCATTGCCGGGCTTGACCCGGCAATCCATTGTCCTCAATAACCGCTGAGGCGCAGGCGAGCCCGCGCGATCTGTTTTCGCCCGGAATGGCTGATCCCGATGACACTGCTGACTGAAACCGCGCGCGCCAAGGTCAATCTCACCTTGCGTGTTCTTGGCCGCCGCGCCGACGGCTATCATGACATCGAGAGTCTCGTGGTGTTCGCCGACTGTGCGGACACGCTGACGCTGACGCCGGGCCCCGACCTTCTTCTTGCGACCGGCGGTCCCGGTGCGAAGGACTGCGGTGAGATGTCTGACAATCTGGTGGTGCGTGTCGCGTTGCTGCTGGGCGAACGCATTCCGGGGCTGACGCTGGGCCGTTTCACGCTGGACAAGCATCTGCCGGTCGCGGCCGGGATCGGCGGCGGCTCCGCGGATGCGGCGGCGGCGTTGCGGCTGCTGGCGCGGGCGAACAACCTTGCGATCGACGACCCCCGCATTGTCAGCGTCGCGCGCGAAACCGGCGCGGACATTCCCGTTTGTCTCGCCTCGCGTGCCTGCACCATGACCGGTGTCGGCGAGAATCTGTCGATGCTGGATATTCCCGCGATGCCGTGCGTGATGGTCAATCCGCGCGTCGGCGTTGCCACCAAGGATGTGTTCACAGCGCTCGGTCTCGGCAAGGGCGAACTTCTTGCCGGTATCGGTGATGTGATGCTGTCGCGGGGCTGGCCGGAGGACGGCGCGTCATTCGATGCGTGGATCGAGGCGATTGGACATGGCACCAACGATCTCGAAAAGCCTGCATTGAAGGTCGAGCCGATTATCGGCGATGTGCTCCAGGCGCTGCGCGAAACGGACGGCGTTCGGCTTGCCCGCATGTCAGGATCGGGCGCGACATGCTTTGCGATATTTGCAAGTGAAGCCGATGCGCGTGCCGCTGCGCAACTGATCGCGCGCGCATATCCGGCATGGTGGGTTCACGCCGGCGTGCTGAGCTGACATAATTTTCTGTCATTGCGAGGAGCGTTAGCGACGAAGCAATCCAGCTTCTTGGATGCGGCGCATTCCTGCTGGATTGCTTCGCGTGCAATGACGAAAGAGTGGCTTCAGTGCGATCTTGCCAGACAGAACGCGACGACCTGCTCGAGCGCAGTCTTCATCGGTGACGGCGGGAACAGCGCCAGCGCATCGACCGCCATCGCGCCGTAATGCTGCGCGCGGCTCATCGTGTCTTCCAGAGTGCGATGCTTGGTCATCAGACCGATGGCGTGATCGAGATCGCCGTCGCCAATCTCGCCCTTTTCAAGCGTTCTGATCCAGAATTCGCGCTCGGCGTCGTTGCCGCGCCGGAAGGCAAGCACAACCGGAAGCGTGATCTTGCCTTCGCGGAAATCGTCGCCGACGTTCTTGCCGAGCTTGGCGGCCTTGCCGCCGTAGTCCAGCACGTCGTCGATCAGCTGGAAAGCGATGCCGAGATTCATGCCGAAGGAACGGGACGCCGTCTGTTCCGCCTTGGGGCGGTTCGCGATCACCGGGCCAACCTCGGAGGCGGCAGCGAACAGTTCGGCGGTCTTGCCGCGAATGACGGCGAGGTATTCGTCTTCGGTGGTCGCGGTGTTCTTTGCCGCCGCGAGCTGCATCACTTCGCCTTCGGCGATGGTGGCGGCGGCGGAGGAGAGAATGTCGAGCGCGCGCAGCGAGCCGACCTCGACCATCATGCGGAAGGCCTGGCCGAGCAGGAAGTCGCCGACCAGCACGCTGGCCTCGTTACCCCACAGCATTCGCGCCGACAGCTTGCCTCGCCGCAATTCGCTTTCGTCCACCACGTCGTCATGGAGCAGCGTCGCGGTGTGCATGAATTCCACGGCGGCGGCGAGCTTGATATGGCCCTCGCCGGTGTAGCCGGTGAGGTTGGCCATCGCGAGCGTCAGCATCGGGCGCAGCCGCTTGCCGCCCGACGAAATCAGGTGGTTGGCGACCTCGGGGATCATCGTCACTTCCGAGCCGGTGCGCGACAGAATCGTGCTGTTGACGCGCTCCATATCGGGCGCAACAAGCTCAACCAACCGATCTATCGATGGCGTCGAGTGGCTCTCAAAGGGTACAATAACCGCCACGTCCGGTCTCCGGATGAATGTAAGGCCACAATAGAAACTGCCGTGCGATGCGGCAAGAGCAACGAACGGACCACCTAACCCGTTCCAACCGCTGGAGGCGGCTGTTTTGAAGGAATTGGTGCGGACCAACGATGCGGTGCTGGTGTCCGCGGTAGGCGCGTTGCTGGATGGCGCCAATATCCACCACCTCGTGCTCGACACTAACATGAGCATCATGGACGGATCACTGGGCGTGCTGCCGCGGCGCATCCTGGTCCATGAGGACGATGCTGTTGCCGCGCGCCGCCTGCTCACCGACGCGGGTCTGGCTCATGAACTGCGGGACGATGACTGACCCCGCCCCGACTGACATTCCGGATGTGACCGAGGACATGTTTCTCGATGGCCAGTTGCGGCTGCGCCAGCCAAGGCGCGGACACCGCGCGGGTCATGATGCGGTCCTGCTCGCCGCGGCGACACCGGCGCAACCGGGCGATCGCGTGGTGGAGTTCGGCGCGGGTGTCGGGACGGCGGGACTTTGCGTGGCCCATCGCGTCGCCGGGCTCGATCTGGTGCTCACGGAGATCGACGAAACGCTTGCGGCGCTGGCGCGGATCAATGCCGAGGCGAACAAGATCGCCGCGCAGGTGCTGACATTCGACGTGACCGCGAGCGCGGATGTCTTCGCCGTGTCCGGCCTCGGTCCCGATACGGCCGATGGTGTCCTGATGAATCCGCCGTTCAACGATGCCGCCCGACATCGGGCGTCGCCGGACCCGGCGCGGCAATCCGCGCATGTGGCCGCGGCCGATACGCTCGCGACCTGGACTCATGCGGCGCGGCGGATGCTCAAATCCGGCGGCGTGCTGACGCTGATCTGGCGGGCGGATGGACTGGCCGAGGTGCTGGCGGCGCTGGGGCGGGGGTTCGGCAGCATCGAAATCCTGCCGGTCCATCCGGGTCCGGGGACACCGGCCATCCGCGTGCTGGTAAACGCGATCAAGGGCGGGCGGGCGCCGATGGCGCTGCATCCCGGCCTGGTCTTGCTCGATATGGATGGGAAGGCGGGTCGCGAGGCTCAGGCTGTCCTCGGCGGGAAAGCCGCTCTGCCGCTGGCGAAGGTAACCCGCTGAACGCTCAGCAGGCAGGCTGCCTGCTTATTGGGTTACCCGCTTTGGCTCGGTTTCGGGTGTCTGGGTGAAGTGGATGGCGGCGAAAAGGGCGCCAATCAAAAGGATCAGGAGGTAAATCTTCATTTCTGCACCTTAGTGGCTGCGGCGTTGCAGCCTGCGTATCTGTTGCAAAGCAAAGTGCGTTCCAGTTTCTTGGGCGCGCTCCGCCGACAATGGCGAAAGCTCAAGGAAAGCGCGTCAGATCAGACCCTTAGCACGCATTTTCGGCACAAAAGACGTGCTTAACGTTTGCTCAATGTGCTGTTGGCTCCTGATGCCAGTTACCGAATAATAAACCGTGAAGATGAAGGACGTTTCATGGCTGAGAATGACGGCGGCGGTCACTTTGCCGAGAGGTTGAAAAACTTGCTGCCGGCGCGCTGGCGCGGCGAAGCGGTGGTGCCGGTTGTGCGCCTGTCCGGCGTGATCGGCGCGGTGACGCCGCTGCGGCCGGGCATGTCGCTGGCGGGTGTATCCCGGACGCTGGAGCGGGCGTTCTCGACCAAGGGCGCGAAAGCCGTCGCGCTGGTGATCAATTCGCCGGGCGGCTCGCCGGTGCAGTCGCGGCAGATCTATCAGCGCATCCGCCAGCTCGCCGCCGAGAAGAAGCTGCGGGTGCTGGTGTTCGTCGAGGATGTCGCGGCATCGGGTGGTTACATGATCGCCTGCGCGGGCGACGAGATTTTCTGCGATCCATCCTCCATCGTCGGTTCGATCGGCGTGGTCGGCGGCACGTTCGGCTTCGTCGATCTTATCAAGAAGGTCGGCATCGAACGCAGGGTCTATACGTCCGGCGAGAACAAGTCGCAGCTCGATCCGTTTCTTCCTGAAAATCCCGACGACGTCGCGCGGCTGAAGGCGATCCAGCGCGAGATTCACGACACCTTCATCACGCTGGTGAAGGACAGCCGCGGCGCGCGCTTGAAAGGCGAGGGCGACTATCTGTTCACCGGCGAATACTGGGCCGGCGAGCGCGCGGTGAAACTCGGTCTTGCGGATGCGCTCGGCGACCTGCGCACGGTGCTGCGCGCGCGCTATGGCGAGAAGGTGCAGACGCCGGTGATTGCGCCGGCGGCGGGGCTTCTCTCCGGGCTCGCGGGCCGCAAGCCCGGTGCAGGAGCGGCGCTGCCGGGTTTTCCGGGATTTTCAGAGGACCTGATCTCGGCGCTGGAAGAGCGCGCGATCTGGGCGCGTTACGGATTGTAGGACGGGAGACCGATCATGCCGCCGCTGATTTTGATCGCTGCCGGAATTCTGGGTGGCGCAGCGTTGGTGCGCCTTGCGGTGCGCGAAGGCAAGCGCATCAACCGTGAGCTCGATGACGCGCGCAAGGCGAAGCCTGCCGAGCAGGAAAGCATGCCCAAGCTGCGCCGCGATCCCGACACCGGGACCTACAGGCCGGGTTAGTCTGTCCTGAAATCAGCCGTGCCTGCGCACGTCGTTGATGGTCATGATGCAAAGTGCGGCCATGATGGCCGCGGCGGCCAGAACCTGAAAGGCAATCATTGTCGTCCCTGTCGAACAGCACCGCCGGTTTTCCCCGGCCGTTGGTTGCAATGGAGCCATTGCTAGGGGGCAGTTGCTAACGAAGTGCGGACGCGGGAAGGCGGCTTGCCGGGGCGGTTAAACCGGCGTTCGGAGGATCGCTAAAATCGCACCAATTCAGGTAGGAATCCGCATCAGGGTGGGCTATCGCCTTGATTCCGTTAGCCTGCGCCGATACGGTCCGCGCGCAAATCACCCCTTTCCAACGCTTGAAGATTTCCGATGGATTCCCTGCCTCCGCACATGCGGCCCGAGCGCTCGTTTCAGGGCCTGATCCTGACATTGCAGCGCTATTGGGCCGACCATGGCTGCGTCATCCTGCAGCCCTACGACATGGAAGTCGGCGCGGGCACGTTCCATCCGGCGACGACATTGCGCGCGCTCGGCCCGAAGCGCTGGAACGCCGCCTATGTGCAGCCGTCGCGCCGTCCGAAGGATGGCCGCTACGGCGAGAACCCGAACCGCTTGCAGCACTACTACCAGTTTCAGGTGATCCTGAAGCCGTCGCCGCCGGACCTTCAGGATCTGTATCTCAAGTCGCTCGAGGCCATCGGCGTCGATCTGCATCTGCACGATGTGCGCTTCGTTGAGGACGACTGGGAAAGCCCGACACTCGGCGCATGGGGCCTCGGCTGGGAATGCTGGTGCGACGGCATGGAAGTCTCGCAGTTCACCTACTTCCAGCAGGTTGCGGGCGTCGAATGCGCGCCGGTCGCTGGCGAACTCACCTACGGCCTTGAGCGTCTTGCGATGTATGTGCAGGGCGTCGACCGCGTTTACGACCTCAATTTCAACGGTCGCGAGGGTGACGAGAAGGTCACGTACGGCGATGTGTTCCTGCAGGCCGAGCAGGAATATTCGCGGCACAATTTCGAGCACTCCGACACTGCGATGCTGTTCGAGCAGTTCAAGATGGCGGAAAGCGCCTGCAGGAAATATCTCGATGCAGGATGGAAGGATGGCAAGCGCGAGGCGCATCTGATGGCGCTGCCGGCTTACGACCAGTGCATCAAGGCCAGCCATGTGTTCAATCTTCTCGATGCGCGCGGCGTGATCTCGGTTACCGAGCGGCAGAGCTACATCCTGCGCGTGCGCGAACTCGCCAAGGCATGCGGCGAAGCTTGGGTGCACACCGAAGCGGGAAGGGCGGCGTGAGAGGCGCGATGCCTATGCTCCCCTCCCCCTTGCGGGGAGGGGTCGGGGGTGGGGGTCCACAGGCATTGGCCTATGTGCTTCAATCGCGGACTATGGATGATCGTCAGCGACAGTTCGCGCATCGCATGCGCGCACAGCCGACCGAAGCCGAGCGGGTGCTATGGCATCGGCTTCGGCATGACATTGCGCTGAGCGGCTCGCATTTCCGGCGTCAGGCTTTGATTGGTCCGTTCATCGCGGATTTTGCCAGCCGGCGCGCAAAGATTGTCATCGAACTGGATGGCGGTCAGCACGCGGAGAACGCGGCTGATATGCACCGGACGCGGCAGATCGAAGAGAGAGGATATCGAGTCTTGCGTTTCTGGAACCATGACGTGTTGAGCAACATCGAAGGCGTGCTTGCTGTTATTCAGAATGCGCTGACCCCCACCCCCGACCCCTCCCCGCAAGGGGGAGGGGAGTTATTGGCAAACCCCGAGCCCTCCCCGCCGCAAGCGGGGGGAGGGGCGTAGAGAACAGAAAGCCGATGCCCGATCTTCTCCTCGAACTGTTCTCCGAAGAAATTCCCGCGCGCATGCAGGCGAAGGCGGCGGATGACCTGCGCAAGATGGTGACCGACAAGCTGGTCGCCGAAGGCCTCGTCTATGAAGGCGCAAAGGCATTCGTGACGCCGCGACGTCTCGCGCTCACCGTGCACGGCATTCCGCAGCGCCAGCCGGACCTCAAGCAGGAGCGCAAGGGCCCGAAGGTTGGCGCGCCTGACGCTGCCGTGCAGGGCTTCCTGAAAGCCGCCGGTCTCAAGTCGCTCGATGAAGCGAAGATCCAGCGAGATCCAAAGGGCGATTTCTATATCGCGCTTCTGGAAAAAGAGGGCCGTCCCGCCATCGACGTGATCGCGGAAATCATTCCGCTGATCATCCGCACTTTCCCGTGGCCCAAGCAGATGCGCTGGGGCGAACGCTCCGCGCGAAACGGCGCGCTGACCTGGGTGCGCCCGCTGCATTCGATCATCGCGACCTTCGGTCCGGAAACCGAAGAGCCGGACGTCGTGAAGTTCGACGTCGCCGGCATCGAGGCCGGGCAAACCACGCGCGGACATCGTTTCATGGCGCCCGGTGAAATCACCGTGCGCCGCTTCGACGACTATGTGTCGAAGCTGGAAGCCGCGAAGGTCGTGCTCGATCCCGAGCGCCGCAAGAACATCATCCTCGAGGACGCCAAGGAACTGGCGTTCGCGCAGGGCTTTGAACTGGTCGAGGATCAGGTGCTGCTCGATGAAGTCGCGGGTCTGGTCGAATGGCCGGTGGTGCTGATGGGCTCGTTTGACGAAGAATTTTTGTCGATCCCCGGCGAAGTGATCCGCGCCACCATTCGCAATAACCAGAAGTGCTTCGTTGTTCGCGATCCCTCACTCCCTCCCCCCCTGCGGGGGAGGGTTGGGGAGGGGGGTGAGCAACAAGATCCGGTGCGCGACGGACCCCCACCCCTGACCCCTCCCCGGAAGGGGGAGGGGAGCAGACTTGCGCCGAAATTCATCCTCGTCTCGAACATCGAGGCCTCCGACGGCGGCAAGGCCATCGTCGCGGGCAACGAGCGCGTCATCCGCGCGCGCCTGTCGGACGCGAAGTTCTTCTACGAGACGGACCTGAAGACCAAACTCGAAGACCGGCTGCCGAAGTTTTCGCAGATCGTGTTCCATGAAAAGCTCGGCACGCAGGCGGAGCGCATCGCGCGCATCGAGCGGCTCGCCGCCGAGATCGCGCCATTGGTCGGCGCTGATGTGTCGAAGACCAAGCGCGCCGCGCAGCTTGCGAAGGCGGATTTGCTGACTGAAGTCGTCGGCGAATTCCCCGAAGTGCAGGGCCTGATGGGCAAATACTACGCGCTGGCGCAGGGCGAAGATGCGTCCGTCGCGGCGGCAATTGAGGATCACTACAAGCCGCAGGGACCTGCCGACCGCGTGCCGACCGATCCGGTCGCCATCGCCGTTGCGCTGGCGGACAAGCTCGACATTCTGACGGGCTTCTGGTCGATCGATGAAAAGCCGACGGGATCGAAAGACCCGTTTGCATTGCGCCGTGCGGCTTTGGGCGTCATCCGTTTACTATTGGAAAATGGAATACGGCTGCCGCTGGCCGTTGTTGCAAGCTCTCATCAGCAAGTCATTCATGAGCAGATTTATGAAATGACGACTGTTTTTGATTCTGTGAAGGATGCGGACGGAAATATTGACTTGGTGAATCCTCGTCCGAAGGCCATCGAGCCTAAGTTGGTGCCTGATCTCCTCGCCTTCTTCGCCGACCGCCTGAAAGTTCAGCTTCGCGATCAGGGCGCGCGGCATGATCTGGTGGACGCGGTGTTCGCGCTTGAAGGTCAGGATGATCTTCTGATGGTCGTGCGCCGTGTTGAGGCGCTGGGCAAATTCCTCGACAGTGACGACGGCAAGAACCTGCTCGCCGGCACCAAGCGCGCGTCCAATATCCTTGCCATCGAGGAGAAGAAGGACAAGCGCAAGTTTGACGGTGCGCCGGATGCGTCGCTCTACAAGCTCGATGAGGAGAAGGCGCTCGCCGCCGCCATCGCGCAGGTGAAGACCGAGGCAGGCGCTGCCGTCGCCAAGGAAGACTTCGCGTCCGCGATGACGGCGATGGCCAAGCTGCGTCCGGCGGTCGATGCCTTCTTCGACAAGGTGAAGGTGAACGACGACGACGCGAAGGTGCGCGAGAATCGTCTGAAGCTGCTGAACGAGATTCGCGAAGCGACGCGCGCGGTGGCGGATTTCTCGAAGATCCAGGACTGAGCGGGATTCTGATCGTCATTGCGAGGAGCCATTAGCGCGTTTACGCGCGTCTTCGCTTCGCTCGCAATGACGCC
Organism: Afipia sp. OHSU_II-C1; assembly: GCF_000497575.1. GTDB lineage: Bacteria > Pseudomonadota > Alphaproteobacteria > Rhizobiales > Xanthobacteraceae > Afipia. The sequence continues at coordinate 55,734 of NZ_APJI01000006.1, read as the reverse complement.
GATCTGGTCGTCCCGGCGAAGGCCGGGACCCATATTCCCTGTCGAAGCGACATTAAACGAGTACGTCCAACCGACCTGCCCAACTGAGCGGTCAGTGGTTATGGGTCCCCGCTTTCGCGGGGACGACCCGGTGGGTAAACGCTGCCCCTCTCGCCTTCGCCGTTTACCCCCCGTTAACCATGTTCTGTAAGGTTCCGGTAACTTCCGTTAACAGCCGTTAGCGAAGGCCGGGACCCGCATGACATCGATCAACGGCTACAACCCTTACGCCCAGTACGGCTCCGCCTATGCGCGCGCCGCCGCCACGCAGCCGTCGCTTGCCGATGCGCTCAATGCAGCGGATGCAGGCAACAGCACCCCGCTTGATCCCAACGCGGCCACCAATCTGACGCTGTCCGACGCCGCCAAGGCCAAGCTGGCCAGCGAAGCGGCGACGCCTGATTTTACGACGGTCACGAACGACGCCCGCACGGCGCTCGACAGGCTCTATGCGGCGGCGAAGGTCAGTGGTCCGCTGACCACGGACGGAAAAACCACGATCGATCTGTCGTCGCTGGATCGCCGCTCGCTGTTCGCCATCGCCACCAACAGCGCCGGCAAGTTCACGGCCGACGAGCAGAGCGTCGCGTCGCAGGAGCTGACCGGCCGCTTTAATGCCGCGCTTGCGCCCGCCGCCGCGGCGACGTCGATGACCAGAAATTACACCGTGGTCTACAAGGCCGCGCTGGATTATCTCGACGGGGCAAGCGCCGAGGAAAAGGCGACAACCACCTGGGCGACGCAGCGCGCCGCCGTGCTGAAAGGTTATGAGGCCGCGAAGCAGAAGCCGGATATCGCGCCGAGCGTGTCGGGCGATCCGGTCGGCGCTTATCTGGCGAAATATCCTGACGGCGCCCCGGCGGGAACGACCAAGACATTCACCACGGTCGCGACCGATGCCCGCGCGGCGCTCGATGCGCAGGCCAAACTGGCTGCCGAAAACAAGACGGAACTGATCTACGACCCGAAACGCAAGTTTGGTCAGCTCGTGGATTTCTCGTCGTTCGACAATCGATCCCTGTCGGCGATCACGCTCAATCAGGACCAGAAGTTCTCGAACCAGGAAATCTACGCGGCGAAGAAGGAACTGGATTCGCGCACCCGTGCGAACATCCTCGCCTCACTCAAGCAGAGCCAGCAGACCGGCGATCCCACGCAATTGAGCCTCGGCATTCTGCAGAGTTATTCCGCAATGAGCGATGAAGAGCGGCAGGCATCGGGCTGGAGCCCGTCATTCCGCGACAACGTCCTGCAGAGTTACAAATCCACCAACAGCATTCTGTCGATCCTGCAGGGATCGTAACGGCGTCACGAAAGAAGCCCCGCCCGGCGAAAAGCCGAAGCGGGGCTGTTTTGTTTGAGCGGGAGCGGCGGGGACGACCCTTCCGGCTCAAACGAGGCTGAAGCCGGTTTTAATCGATCACCTGCATCACGCGCCGCGTCCGCGGCTCGACCAGGATCGGGCGATCGTTCACCACCGTGTAGCGATAGCTGGTCGCGCCGTATTGCTGCGGCACGTCGTAGTAGGTCACGCCGCTTTCCGGCAGAATAGTGCCGACGCGCACCGGCGACTCGATCGCATATGACGGCACACGCTCCTCAACGATATACTGACGGAAACGCGGACGTTCATCCTCGGTGATGATGCCGACGCCGGGTGCGAGGCCGGTTGTCACGCCTTCCTCGACAATGATGCGCTGCTGGGCCTCGGCCGCGAGCGGCATCGCCGTGGCGGTGGCCAGCAGCGCTGCTGCCAGAAGGGGATTACGCATGGCTTTCTCCTCAATTGACAAGGAGCCTGATCGCGCAGAGCGGCTCGCTCACGTCAATCACGCTCGGAAACCGGCACAGGCCGATCAACCAGCGGTGACAATCGCCTTTGCCGATCATCGTTCCCGCGGGACTGTGATTTCACCAAGGCATTTTCGTGGAGGTGACGCGGCTGTGCGCAATGGAAGTTTGAATCGTTATGGAACTCACCGCTTGTCGCAGCCGTTGGCTGTTGCGATGCGCGAGACAAGGATAAATTCCTTTTTCGATTCGTGTTCGTCCTGCCGTTTGTCCTTTCCATCCATGCCGGGAGATTCATATGTCCATCAGCGTCGCCAACATTCAGCCCATCGTCGCTCTCATCGCGGGTGTGCTGATTCTCGTCATGCCGCGGCTGCTGAATTTCATCGTTGCGATCTATCTGATCCTGGTCGGGATCATCGGATTGGGTATCATTAAGTAACGGAATATTTCAGATTGTTACAGGGTGGACGCAAAACCTAACCATTTGCCCGTTCCTGTAACAATCTGTAACCGTCCGTGATCGAAAACGCGGATATCCGCCGGGAGCCGCTTGCGCCCCGCCGGGCAACCGTGGTGTAACGCCGCTGCCGTTTCACTCATGCAGCGTCTGGAAGCCATGGCCAAAGCCTCATCGAAGAAATCTGCCGCGAAGTCCTCTCCGAAATCAGTGTCCAAGTCGAAGCCGGCCGCGAAAGCGAAGCCGGCTGCCGCGAAACCCGCGAGCAAGGTCGCGGTGAAAGCCGCCGCGAAGACGCCCGCGCCCGCAGCGAAGAAGATTGCAAAGCCTGCAGCGAAGCAAACCGTTCAGGCCGGCAAGTGGGTCTATACGTTCGGTGACGGTCGCGCCGAGGGCAAGGCCGGAATGCGCGATCTGCTCGGCGGCAAGGGCGCCAATCTCGCGGAGATGGCCAATCTCGGATTGCCGGTGCCTCCCGGCTTCACGATCCCGACTTCGGTCTGCACGTATTTCTATGCCAACGGCAAAACCTACCCGAAGGATCTGAAGTCGCAGGTCGAGAAGGCGCTGGTCACGGTCGGCAAGATTGCCGGCAAGACGTTCGGCGACTCGAAGAACCCGCTGCTGGTCTCGGTGCGCTCCGGCGGCCGCGCCTCGATGCCGGGCATGATGGACACCGTGCTCAATCTCGGCATGAACGACATTACCGTCGAAGCGCTGGCTGACCTCTCGGGCGATCGCCGTTTCGCCTACGACAGCTATCGCCGCTTCATCACGATGTATTCGGATGTTGTGCTGGGCTTCGAGCATCATCACTTCGAAGACATTCTCGACACCTACAAGGACAGCAAGGGCTATTCGCTCGACACCGAACTGACGGCGGACGACTGGGTCGATCTGGTCGGCCGCTACAAGGAAGCGGTGGCCCGTGAAACCGGCGAGGACTTCCCGCAGGACCCGCACGCGCAGTTGTGGGGCGCGATCGGCGCGGTGTTCTCGTCATGGATGAACGCGCGCGCTGTGACCTATCGCCGCCTGCACGACATTCCTGAGTCATGGGGCACCGCCGTCAACATCCAATCGATGGTGTTCGGCAACATGGGCGACACCTCGGCGACCGGCGTGGCGTTCACGCGCAATCCGTCCACCGGCGAGAAGCGGCTGTATGGCGAATTCCTCATCAACGCGCAGGGTGAAGACGTGGTGGCGGGCATCCGCACGCCGCAGGACATCACCGAATACGCGCGCAAGGAATCCGGCTCCGACAAGGCGTCGATGGAAGTCGCGATGCCGGACGCGTTCAAGGAGCTGACGCGGATCTACACGCTGCTCGAGAAGCACTACCGCGACATGCAGGACATGGAATTCACGGTGGAGCAGGGCAAGCTGTGGATGCTCCAGACCCGCAACGGCAAGCGCACCGCGAAGGCCGCGCTGCGCATCGCGGTCGATCTCGCCACAGAAGGCCTGATCACCAAGAAGGACGCGATCACCCGGATCGATCCGGCCTCGCTGGATCAGTTGCTGCATCCGACCATCGATCCGGTCGCCAAGCGCGACGTCATCGCCACCGGTTTGCCGGCGTCACCCGGCGCCGCCGCAGGCGAAATCGTGTTCTCGTCCGATGAGGCCGCCAAGCTTCAGGCCGATGGCCGCAAGGTCATTCTGGTTCGTGTCGAAACCTCGCCGGAAGACATTCACGGCATGCACGCGGCCGAGGGCATCCTCACCACGCGCGGCGGCATGACCTCCCACGCGGCGGTGGTCGCGCGCGGCATGGGCAAGCCCTGCGTGTCGGGCTGCGGCACCGTGCGCGTCGATTACGGCCGCGGGCTGATGACCGTCGGCAACCGCACCTTCAAGGCAGGCGATGTCATCACCATCGATGGTTCGATGGGCCAGGTGCTGGCCGGCCGCATGCCGATGATCGAGCCGGAACTGTCCGGCGACTTCACCACGCTGATGGGCTGGGCGGATCAGGTCCGCAAGCTCAAGGTCCGCACCAATGCCGACACGCCGGCCGACGCGCGCACCGCGCTGAAGTTCGGTACCGAAGGCATCGGGCTTTGCCGCACCGAGCACATGTTCTTCGAGGAGACGCGCATCCGCACGGTGCGCGAGATGATCCTCGCGGAGGACGAAGGCTCGCGCCGCGCGGCGCTGGCGAAGCTGCTGCCGATGCAGCGCGCCGACTTCGTCGATCTGTTCGAGATCATGAAGGGCCTACCGGTCACCATCCGCCTGCTCGATCCGCCGCTGCACGAGTTCCTGCCGCATTCGCAGAGCGAGATCGAGGAAGTCGCCCGCGCCATGAACACCGACGCCCGCAAGATCGCGGACCGCGCGCGTGAACTGGCCGAGTTCAACCCGATGCTTGGTTTCCGCGGCTGCCGTCTGGCGATCGCCTATCCGGAAATCGCCGAGATGCAGGCGCGCGCCATTTTCGAGGCCGCGGTTGAGGCCGGCAAGCGCACCGGCAAGCCGGTCGGTCTTGAGGTGATGGTGCCGCTGATCGCGACCCGTGCCGAGTTCGACATCACCAAGGCGCGCATCGACGCCACCGCGCAGGCGGTGACGAAAGAAACCGGCGTGAAGCTCAGCTATCAGACCGGCACCATGATCGAACTGCCGCGCGCTTGCCTGCTCGCGGGCGAGATCGCGAAGACCGCCGAATTCTTCTCGTTCGGCACCAACGATCTCACGCAGACCACCTACGGCATCAGCCGCGACGACGCCGCGAGCTTCCTCGGCACCTATGTCGCGCGCGGCATCCTCGAGATCGATCCGTTCATCTCGGTCGATCGCGACGGCGTCGGCGAACTGGTGAAGATCGGCGTGCAGCGCGGCCGCAAGACGCGGCCCGGACTCAAGATGGGCATCTGCGGCGAGCACGGCGGCGATCCCGCATCGGTCGCATTCTGTCACGAGACCGGCCTCGATTACGTGTCGTGTTCGCCGTATCGCGTGCCGATTGCGCGTCTCGCCGCGGCACAGGCTGCTCTCGGCAAAGCCGTCGCCAGCCAGGCGTGAGTTCGCTGGCGATCACGGATTGAGTGACTCCATAACGAGTGTCGTCCCCGCGAAAGCGGGAACCGATACTCCCTGAGTCTTCGACCCCACGTGTGATGTTCGTGTCGCTCTTTCTTTGATGACCACGACCTTTGGTGGTTATGGGTCCCCGCTTTCGCGGGGACGACATTGTGGGTGCGGCGCCATCGATGCGAGTCTTGGCTGTCCCGCGGAGCCGCGTCAATTTGCGTTCACTCATTTTGTTGACGCGATCTTTACCACCTTGCTGGAGACGCTGTTTACCAAGGCTTTCGATGTGATCGCGCGTTTTCAGGCACGCGCTTGCGTGTGGCGCGCGGGACGCGGCGATTAACCCCCCGGCAACTTTAATTCGATACCAACGAAATTGATCGAATTGCACTGAACGTGCGGTTCGGTTGCGTGTGTATAAGCGTTAGTTGCGTGAGCGTATCGATGTCTGTGTTGCGTAACGGGTCGAAGGGCGCGCGGTTCGCGCCCTTCGGCTTTGTTCTCTGTCTCCTGACAGTGAGCCCGACCGAAATCGGCTATCAGGATCTCGCGTCACTGCTGGCGCGCCAGCCCGGCGTCGCCGAGCGCTGGCAGGAATACATCTTCGCATCGTCGCGCCGCATGTTGCAGGTCGCCTCGTTCAATCTGCCCCGCCCGATCGGCACCAATACCCGCGAAACAGCCACCTATCGTCTGGCCAGCCTCGACAGCACGGGCGTGGATTTCACCGGCTCCGTCAGCCGCGATCCGCTTGGGCCGGTGCTGCGTCCGCTGCAAAAGTCGGATTTCCCGAAAGTCGTGCGCTCGTCGAAGGGCGACCGGCTTCCGCTTTACGTTCCTGAAGTGGCCGCACCTGTTGCCGCGCCGCAGCCCGAGCAGGATCAGCCGAATTCGAATGCGTCGGTGCGCGGCGCGAAAACCGCAGAGGCCGATACTCCGGCGGTGAATGCATCGGCGCCGCTCGATGCCGAGCTTGAAGCCGCGCTGAATGCGCCGCGCCTGCCGCAGTATGAATCATCCGTCTCGCTGCAAAACATCCCGGCCGATCATCCATTGAACGCCGGTGCTCCTTCATCGGGCAGCGAAGAGAGCGCTGCGGCCGAGCCGGAACTCAACCGCGACGGCTTCTCGTTCCAGACCGCGACCCTGTTCTTCGGCAATTCCTCGCTCGGCGTGACCAGCGGATCGCTTGAACGCTGGCAGCCCGGCGAAGAACCGGTGATCGTGATTCCGGGAATCGATCCGGACATGAAAATGCCGGCGGCGGCGCCGAACCAGTCTTCAGCTCCGTCAACCGGCGGCGAAAGCGTCGCCAGCAAGGGCGAAGTCACCGGCGAGAACCAGCGGCCGCGGACACCGGCGGAACGCCTCGGCCTCGACGCCAAGTCGCGCGCGAAGTCCGAAAAGTGCCTGACCGATGCGATCTACTTCGAAGCGCGCGGCGAAGCGGTGCGCGGGCAGATCGCGGTGGCGCAGGTGGTGCTGAACCGCGCGTTCTCCGGCTACTATCCGAGCACGGTGTGCGGCGTCGTGTACCAGAATTCGCACCGCCATCTGTCCTGCCAGTTCACCTTCGCCTGCGACGGCATCCGCGATGTGGTGAAGGAGCCGGATATGTGGGAGCGCGCGAAGAAAATCGCTCGCGAAAGCCTCGACGGGCGGCTGTGGCTGCCGGAAGTCGGCAAGTCCACGCACTATCACGCCTACTGGGTGCGCCCGTCATGGGTCAACGAGATGAAGAAGATGTACAAGTACGGCGTACATACCTTCTATCGTCCGCGCGCCTGGGGCGACGGCAAGGATGCGCCGACCTGGGGCACCGCTGCGGAGACCGCGGCGATCTCCGCCAAGCTGGCCGAAGCGGCCAAGAGTTCGGCTGAGATGTCGAGCGGGAAGTAGTAGTCAACACATCGACGTCTGCATTTTTCCCTCCCCCTTGCGGGGAGGGTCGGCCGAGCGAAGCGGAGGCCGGGGTGGGGGGTCATCGCACGCGGTGGGAGCTTTCCCCACCCGACGCATTGTTCGCTTCGCTCCCAACGCGCCACCCTCCCCACAAGGGGGAGGGATAAGAAGAATCCTACGCATCAATATCCAGCGCGACATCGAAGTTCGGCGCCGAATGCGTCAGCGCGCCGGCTGACACATAATCCACGCCGGTCTTGGCGATCTCGCCGATCGACGCCAGCGTCACGCCGCCGGACACTTCCAGCACCACGCGTCTATCGGTGATCGCGACCGCCTCGCGCAGGGTCGGGATGTCCATGTTGTCGAGCATCACCACGTCTGCAAGGCCGGTCGCCAGCACCTCGCGCAACTGATCGAGCGTATCGACCTCAATCTCGATCTTGACCAGATGACCGACATGCGCGCGTGCGCGCTCCAGCACGGCTTTGACGCCGCCCGCCACCGCGATGTGGTTGTCCTTGATCAGAACGGCGTCGTCGAGACCGAAGCGGTGGTTGAAACCGCCGCCGCAGCGCACGGCATATTTTTCCAGCGCACGCAGTCCCGGCGTGGTCTTGCGGGTGTCGCAGACCCGCATTTTGGTCACGCCGGCATGGCGGATGTAATCCGATGTAAGTGTCGCGACACCGGACAGGCGCCCGACAAAATTCAGCGCGGTGCGCTCTCCTGCGAGCACGGCGCGCGCCGGGCCCGAGATCGTCAGCACGTTGACGCCCTTGGCGACGGCGTTGCCGTCCCGCACATGAGCCTGAATGTTGATGTTGGGCGACAGGCGCTGAAACACCGCCACGGCCAGCGGCAGCCCCGCGATCACACCAGCCTGCCGCGCGACAAGAACCGCATGGGCATGAACCGCGGGCGGGATGGTCGCAACCGATGTGACATCGCCGGCGCGGCCGAGATCCTCGGCAAGCGCGCGCGCGATCGCATCGTCGATGGTCAGCGGCGACAGGAATGCGTCCGGATGCATCAGGGCGGCGGGATTGAGGACGTCGCTGATACTCAAGGGTCAGGCTCCAGTCGAAGTGCGTTTGCGAGGCGCGGCCTCGGTCATCGATGCCGCGATATTACGCGCCTCATCGAGTGTCGTCATCGTGCGATGCCGCTGCGCCGGATCTTCCGCCGGACAATCGGACCGGAAATGCGCGCCGCGGCTTTCTCGCCGTGACCAGGCGGAGGCCGCCACGATCAGCGCGGTGGTCGCCATGTTGCGCAGCGCGATGTTGCCGGTGGTCTGCTCGATCACTGCGAATGTCTGGATTGCGTCCATCATCCGGTCGCCGTCGCGGACCACGCCGACATGCGAGCTCATCATTTCCCGCAGATTGGCCTCGCGGAGCGGCGGCATCGCACTGTTGCGCGAGATCATCCCGTCGCGCGGACTCCCTGCCGCGGCGAGGGGATTGCCGTTGATGTCGTCGGCAATGCGCGCAGCATAGACCACGGCTTCCAGCAGCGAATTGGAGGCGAGGCGGTTGGCGCCATGCGCGCCGGTGGATGAGACTTCGCCGCCGGCCCAGAGCCCTTTCAGCGAGGTGCGGCCGTGATGATCGACCGCGATGCCGCCCATGTGATAGTGCGCAGCGGGCGCAATCGGGATGGGTTGCTTCGCCGGATCGATGCCTGCCGCGATGCAGCTTGCATACACCGTCGGGAATTTTGTCGCGAAGCTCGCGCCGAGCGCTTTTGTTGCATCCAGAAATGCGCCGCGTCCGGCCGCGATTTCCGCGAACACCCCGCGCGCGACAATGTCGCGCGGTGCAAGTTCTGCCAGCGGATCGCGCGCCAGCATGAAGCGCTCGCCCTTGCCGTTGACCAGTGTAGCGCCTTCGCCGCGCAGCGCTTCGGTCGCCAGCGGCGCGGGATCGCGGCCGACATTGAGCGCCGTGGGATGAAACTGCACGAATTCCGGATCGGCAATGATTGCGCCGGCGCGCGCGGCAATTGCCAGACCCGATCCGCAGGCTTCGGCCGGATTCGTTGTCACCGCATACAGATGTCCGATGCCGCCGGTGGCCAGCACGATGGCGCGTAAGGGCACCATCACCGGCGCGGCTGCCGTATCGCCCGCCTTGCGCATCTGCAATCCGGTGACCGCATCGCCCCCGGTCAGCAGCGCTTCGGCAGTGTAACCCTCGATCACGCGGATCGACGGCGTCTTGCGCACGGCGTCGATCAGCGCCGCGATGATGGCCTTGCCGGCGCGATCGCCCTGGACGTGAACGATGCGGCGTGCCGAGTGCGCGGCTTCGCGGCCGACCGCGAGCCTGCCCTCGAGGTCGCGGTCGAATGGCACCCCGTATTGCAGAAGATCGTGGATGCGCGCACCGGCTTCGCGGGCGAGTCCGAGCGCGACGTCTTCGTCGACGATGCCGCCGCCCACCGCAATCGTATCTGCGGCATGAGCTTCGGCGCTGTCGCCTTCGGCAACGGCCGCCGCGATGCCGCCCTGTGCCCATGCGCTGGACGCGCCTTCGCCGAGCGGCGCGGCGGAAATTACGGTGACGGGGCGGGGCGCGAGTTTCAGCGCGCAGAACAGGCCCGCGAGTCCGCCGCCGACGATGATGATGTCGGAAGACTGCGAGAGATTGTGAGAAGGGGATGTTGTCATGTTTGCCCTACCTACCGGCACTATGTGCTCCCTCTCCCCTTGGGGGAGAGGGTTGGGGTGAGGGGGCTCGATAAATAGTCATGAGCACCGAACCCCCTCACCCGGCGCTACGCGCCGACCTCTCCCCAACGGGAAGAGGTGAACGCAGAACAGTTTGCAAAAGCCACGCCTCTCAGTTCTTCAGATTGATCATGCGCTCCACCGAGCGCCGGGCCTTGCCGATGATCGCGGGATCGATGGTCACTTCCTCACGCATGTAGACAAGGCTGTCGAGAATCTTCGGCAGCGTGATGCGCTTCATGTGCGGGCACAGGTTGCACGGCTTGACGAACTCGACGTTCGGCAGTTCGGCCTGCACGTTGTCCGCCATCGAGCATTCGGTGACCATGACGATGCGCTTCGGCTGATGCTTGCGCACCCAGTCGATCATGTGCGCGGTCGAACCGGTGAAGTCCGCTTCGGCGATCACATCGGGCGGGCATTCGGGGTGTGCGATGATCTGCACGGACGGGTCGGCCTCGCGATAGGTGCGCAGTTCGTCGCCGGTGAAGCGCTCGTGCACTTCGCACGCGCCCTTCCACGCGATGATCTTCACCGTTGTCTTCGAGGCGACGTACTTCGCCAGATACTGGTCCGGCAGGAAGATCACGGTGTCGGCGTTGAGGCTCTCCACCACCTGCACGGCGTTGGACGACGTGCAGCAGATGTCGACCTCCGCCTTCACGTCGGCGGACGTGTTGACATAGGCCACCACCGGCACGCCGGGGAAGCGCTCACGCAACAGGCGCACGTCCGCGCTCGTGATGCTTGAGGCCAGCGAGCAGCCGGCGCGCGAATCCGGAATTAGCACGGTCTTGTCGGGGTTCAGGATCTTGGAGGTCTCGGCCATGAAGTGCACGCCGCACTGGACGATGACTTTCTCCTTCACCTTCGTCGCCTCGCGCGCGAGCTGCAGCGAGTCGCCGCCGATGTCGGCCACGCAGTGGAAGATTTCCGCGGTCTGGTAGTTGTGCGCCAGGATCACCGCGTTGCGCTGCTTCTTCAGATCGTTGATCGCCTTGACGTAAGGCGCCATGAACGGCCACTCGATCTCGGGAATGACGTTCTTCACCTTGGCGTAGAGATGCGCGGTGGCGCGCTCGACCTCGGGCGTCCATTCCAGCGACGGCATCGGCAATGCGCGCGCGCGGTCCGCGTCGGTGAGGAGCGGACGGGTGACACCGACCGGCTGGTGGTGGACCGGATTCCCGAAATCGTCGGGACCGTAAATTCCTGAGATCGGCATTGCAGCCTCCTTGTATCGCCTAATATACTCATTTTGAGCATATTAGGGCCTTGAGAAATCCGGCCTTTTGGGCCGGCGTTCCAAACTCGGGCTCCTTTGAAGGACGACGGACTGAATCTGCCGGCGTTCCTTCGCTCGCGAGATCGTTACTTATTCTCATATCGAGCAAAACTAATATAGCAGGTCATCCGGAGCCTCGCCAGAGGCATGCCGAAAAATTCCCGCATGGCGGGAATGCGTCCGCGGGCCGCTCAGCGATGTGACGGTGGCTGCGGACTTATTTTCGCTGCGGGCACGATCTTCGCCGAAAACCGCTTCCCGCTTCTCGCGGATCACGCCGGAAGGGGCTTGGCAAAGCGGACCGGAGCCGCCAATCAGGGGGCCGGATTTCAACCGCACAAGAAAAGACGGAGAGAAAAGTTGGCAACGTTCAAGGCAGTCAGAATCGACAAGGCTGAAAAGGGCACCACGGCGGCGCTGACGCAGTTCGACGAGGCGGAACTGATGGACGGCGACGTCACCGTCGCGGTCGAATGGTCCACCGTGAACTACAAGGACGGACTCGCGATCACCGGCAAGTCGCCGGTGGTGCGCCGCTTTCCGATGATCGCCGGTGTCGATTTCGCGGGCACGGTTCTGGCGTCATCGCATGCGGGCTGGAAGGCCGGCGACAAGGTCGTCTCGACGGGCTGGGGTCTCGGTGAAACTCATCTCGGCGCCTACGCCGAGAAGGCGCGGGTCAAGGGTGACTGGCTGGTGCGTTTGCCGGACGGCATGACCACGCGCGAAGCGATGGCGATCGGCACCGCGGGCTTCACCGCGATGCTGTCGGTGCTGGCGCTGGAGAAGCACGGCCTCACACCGAAGGACGGCCCGGTGATCGTCACCGGCGCAGCCGGTGGCGTCGGATCGGTCGCGGTGGCGCTGCTCTCCAAGCTCGGCTTCCAGGTCATCGCATCGACCGGACGCGCTGCCGAGCATGACTACCTGCGCGGCCTTGGCGCAACCGAGATCATCGACCGCAACGAGTTGTCGGCACCGGGCAAGCCGCTCGGCAAGGAGCGCTGGGCCGGCGGCATCGACAGCGTCGGATCGACCACGCTGGCGAATCTGCTCTCGATGACGAAGTACGGCGGCGCCATCGCCGCATGCGGTCTTGCCGGCGGTATGGATCTGCCGTCGTCGGTCGCTCCATTCATTTTGCGCGGGGTGTGCCTTTTGGGCATCGATTCCGTGATGTGTCCGATTGGCCCGCGCAAGGCTGCCTGGGAGCGCCTGGCGAAGGACCTCGATCATGCCAAACTTGCTGAAATGACTAAGGAAATCGGTCTTGCCGATGTCTTCGACGCTGGCCCGAAAATTCTCGCCGGCCAGCTTCGCGGCCGAACGGTGGTGAGAATTTCCTGAGGATGTTCAGACTTTACAAACCATGGTGCTCCAATGTTGCCATGGTTGGTATGGTAATCAGCGGGTTAAGGGGTAAACCGCCGGGCGCTCGGCCCGGTGGGTTTTCATGATCCGCAGTTCAGTCAGTTGGAGTAGTCCGCATGCTCGTGCGCATCGTTCTTGGAGCCCTGCTTGCCGGTTCGGTTGCAGCGCCGGTGTTCGCTGAAACCCTGAACGCGGACGAAGCGCGCAAGTTCGTGGCGAACAAGATGTTCGCCTTCACCTGCTTCGACGGCACCAAGGGCGTCGGCAAGATCACCAATGACGGCGCGGCGGCAGGCGCGGTGCAGTTCAGCGGTGCCGGCGAGACCCGTCACATGCGGCTGCCGTCCAACACGCTTCAGGTGCGCGGCCAGCAGATCTGCGCATCGATCAAGGGCATTCCCTTCGAGCCGTGCTTCAACCTGAACAAGACCGACAATGTCAGCTTCCGCGGCTCCGTGTCGGGCATGGGCTTCGCCTATTGCGATTTCCGCAAGCACGGCAATGCGCGCGTGTTCCTCGCGCGCTCGATCTCGCGTCCGCGCTCGCTGCGTGCGCCCGGTGTGACCCAGTCGGCGGATGCAACCCCGCGTGCCGAGGTGCGTCCGGCTTCGGTTCGCAGCGAACCGGCGCTTGAGCTGCGCCGCTCCGCCAGCGAGTAAGCGATGCCGCGCTGAGCGCGGCATCATGGTCTTCAGTTCGGTGTGAGGATGATCTTGCCGCTGAACTTCGCGGCTTTCGCGATGGCTTCCGGAAACTTGTCGAAGCTGTAGGTGGCGGCGACGGGTGCCGTGATGGCGCCAGAAGCGATCATGCCCGCCAGATGCTCGTACATGGGCACCAGCTTGTCGTCGGTTGCGGTCTTGAACCAGTGGCCGAGCCAGAATCCGCGCAGCGAAATGTTCTTGAAGATCATCGGCTGGGCGGGGCCGACAAACGGCTTGCCACTCATCGCGCTGTAGAAAACCAGCACGCCGTCCGGCGCAAGGCAGTTCATGAGATTGGCGGTCGAGGTATCGGCGACCATGTCGATGGCCAGCGGAATCGGCGCCTTGCCGGTCTCGGCTGCCACACGCTTTGCCAGATCCGGCCCATCGACCAGCACGACGTCGCCGCCGAGCGCCTTGATCTCGTCGACGACCTCAGGCCGCCGGACCACGTTCACCGTCTTGATGCCGAGAGATTTCGCGATCGGAATCAGCGCGCGCGCCGTGGACGAATTCGCGCCGTTCTGAATCACCCAGCCGCCGCGCGGTACCTTGACGATATCGGTCAGCAGCAAATAGGCCGTCGCAGGATTGATGCCGAGCATCGACAACTGCTGGATATCGGCCTTCGGCAACGGACGCAGCCATGACGCCGACAGCTTGACCCGCTCGGTCCATGTCGGCTGCAGCCACGGAATGAGAGTCCGGTCGCCTTCCTTGAGGTGCTTGACGTTCGAGCCGACGGCAATCACGCGCGCGACACCTTCGACGCCCATGACGGCCGGCAGCGGCGGCAGATATCCGTAGCGTCCCGCCATGATCAAAAGATCGGTGGCGTTGATCGGGGAGGCTTCGACGGCCGCGATCACTTCATTTGAAGCGGGATCTCCCACATCGGGAATGTCGGCGAGTTTCACGGCTTCGGCGGGGTTGCCGAATGCCTGGAGCTGAATGGCTTTCACGGATGGTCTCCTCGATCTGTCAACTTCATTATGTACTTCAAAGTATATAATGAAGTCGGCGAGTCAAGCGAGCGACGACATCGCAGTCTGGATGGCTGCTCTGACATTGGCCGCGCTCGGCGCCTGACGGGCCATCGCCATCAGCCCGTGATAAACGGTCATCACGAAGTATGTCGCGGTCTTCGGATTGAAATCTCTGGAAAATTCAGCGCGGCCGGCCTCGAGGCGCTGCTGGATCAGGTGTTCGAGCCGCCCGTTGAAACGGCCGATGCTCGCAACCACGTCGGTGTGATCGGTCAGACCTTCCGACGCTGTATTGATCGAAAGGCAGCCCCGCGTGCCCTTGCTGCCCGAACAGGATGGCACGAAGCTGTCCAGCCATTTCGAGATCGCCTCGCGCGCGGATGGTCCCTGCGCCAGCGCCTTTTCGGCCCGCACGATCAGCCTGTCGTGATAGCGGTCGAGCACTTTCAGGAACAGTCCGTTCTTGTCCCCGAAAGCCGCGTAGAGACTGGGCTTGGTCAGTCCGCTCTCGGCGGTGATGTCTTCAAGCGATGTGCCGCGGAAACCTTTGCGCCAGAAAATGTCGCGCGCGATATCCAGAACGTCATCGGGATCGAAGGTACGGGGTCTTGCCATACCTTCTATCTAAGCCTTGGCTCTCTAAACCGCAAAGAGCATGGTCAGGCACCGGCAGCCGGCTCCTGCGCAGGCGGCCGCGTCTGCCTGAACAGGATACGCTGGTACAGCCACCCGATCGCGACCAGAACAAGGCCGAGACCGATGAACGAGAACGCGCGGTAGGCGCCGGTCAGGTTCGACATGTCGATCAGGAACACCTTGAGCACGGTGACGCCGATCATGACAGCCGACGCAAGGCGCGCGCGCTGCGACGGCAGCAGCAGGCCAATGCCCAGCAGCACCACGCCGAACACCAGCCACGCCACCGAATAGGTGTACTGCTCGGCGTCGAAGGTGCGGAAGCTGTCCAGGAACGGCCCGTGATAGAGGCGGCGGATCTCCAGCGTGATCCAGGCCAGGGCAAGAACGAGCGAACCGGCCGCGATGGTGTTGGTATAGGCCGCCGCGCGGCGTCCGGCCACGGCATAGGACAGCAGCAGCGCGAGGATCGCCGGAAGCGCGTAGCCGAGGATCAGCGGATTGATGAACGTGCCTGCGATCTCGATCTTCCAGATCGCCGGGTTCGCGATGAAGAACAATCCGAACAGAATTGCGAGGCCCGCGAACCATGTCAGCAGCAGCGCGCCCGCGTTGTGGATGACGCTGCCAGTGCGGATGCGCAGCCGCTCCAGTCCGATCGCCATCGCCAGTGCGACGCAGACCTGCAGGCCGATCTCGATCAGATCCGACGACCGGCTGTAGATGTTGCCGTTGTTGATATAGTGGCGGATTTCGGTGAAGGCGAGCAGCACCGTGAACAGGATCGCGGCGGCTTCTAGGCTGCGCAGCGGGCCATCGTCGCCGCGGCGGCGCAGGAAGTAAGAGCCGAGCCAGAATGAGGCCGCCGGAATGCCATAGCCAAGCAGCAGCCAGTTGAAGATCGGCGTGGTGCCGAGGTCATTGCCCACGATGCGTGGATCGTGGCCGGTCCGCAGCACCACGATGCCGGCGAGGATCGCGGCAAGCGAGCGCAGGAACGGAATCGGCCGCTTCATGGAGATCCATGCGGTGCCGAGCGACATCAGCGCGAGCGCGATGGTGAGCCAGCCTTTTTCCAGCGCGAACGTAAACGCCAGCGCCAGCGCTGCCAGCGTGCCGGTGGCGAACAGGGCGGTTGCAATCATCTGGCCGGGACGCGTATCGCGCTTGGTCAGGAGTTCGGTCGCCGCGGCGAATGCGCCGGCGACTGCAATGGCGATGATCGCGAACGGGATCGACCGATCCAGATGCGCGATGCGCGCGTAAAGAGCGACCAGCAGTGCCAGCGGTGTGAACACGCCGGCCGCCGCCCAGATCACCGGAATGATCGCGCTGACGGAGCGGCCCTGCGCCAGGAAACCCGCTGCGCCAAACGCTGCGCCGAAACCCGCCGCCGCGATGAGATGCATGCTGATCGAGCCTTCGTCGGCGCGCGTGCCGATGCCGGGCATTGCGCCGCCGGGCATTACGGTGAGTTCTGGATTGGCGCGGATCGCCCATTCGGCAAACACCGCGAAGACGAACAGCGCGGCGGCGCCGATCGTGCCGGTCGCGCTCTCCGCCCGCCATGCAATCGCGAAAGTCGCCGCGACCAGCAGCGCGAACACGATCATCGCCGCATCGGCGTGATTGTGGCCGAGCACCAGCGCCGTGGCGCCGAACAGGAACACCGCGAGCGATATCGACGATACAGGCTCGACCTGGCCTTGATCCGCCGACGGGCCGAACATGAATCCTGCGACCACCAGCACCGCGGCCAGTGCGAAGCTCACAATCATATCGAACGCATGCGGGCCAAGCGTATTGGCACGTGCGATGTCGAACAGCATCCAGAGCGCGCCGAAAACAATCGTGGTGACGGCCAGCCAGCGCCACAGGCGAATGCGTGCAAGGCCGAAGGCGGCTGCAGTGACGATGGAGATATAGATATAGAGCGCCCAGTAGTCCGTCTTGTCCGACGCCACCAGCACCGGCGTCACGAACGCGCCGACAACGCCGAGGCCAGCAAGCGCCGGGCCGTGCAAGAGCGCGGCGGCGAGGGTGCCGAGCGCGACCGCGCCGAGCAGGACGAAGGCGACAGGAGGTGCGAGAAAACCGTAGAGCGCGTAGGATGCATAAACGGTGGCGAATGCGACCGCCGTTCCGGCTGCGGTCAGGATCGCCGGGATGTTGGCAATCGGCAGCGGTGCGATCGACGACAGGCTCTCCTTGCGCCGTGCGAACTCACCGACGGCGAGCAGGCCGAGCGCGAACAGGCCGCCGAGCAGCACACGCACCTCGGGGCCGAGCAGTCCGGCTTCGATGGAATACTTGACCAGGAAGACGCCGCCGAGCGCGAGCGTCAGTCCGCCGACCCAGACCACCCAGCGGGTGCCGATGCGCTCCTCGAAGCCGGGGCCAGCCTGTGCGGCAGGTTCAGCGGGTGTTTCAGGAATGTCGCCGTCCACCGTCTCCCGATAGCGCGATCCGGCTGGCGGCAGCGGCGGCGGAGTCGACGCGGCCCGTTCGGCTGATTCAGGCGTTGCCGTTTCGGGCACGATCGGCGGAGCGATCGGCGCATCCGTTCTGATTGTCGATGGACGCGCGCCGCCCGCGAGCGAGGCTTCGAGCAGGGACAGCCGCGCCTCCATTTCTTTCGAGCGCATGGTCACGTTGCGGGCAATGCCGATCGCGATGATGGCAAGAACGAGCGCAATAAATTCCATCGATCCTCCTTGCGCGATCCGCCTCAGCGAGGGCTTTCGGATCGCGCGAAAAATTCTTTGCCGCTTAGTGGCCTATCAACTTCTGGGGACTGATCCGTTTGAATTGGAATGCCTGTGTCGATACTGGTGTGGCGGGGCTCCCTCTCCCGTGGGGAGAGGGTTGGGGTGAGGGCGTAGAATCTGTCGTGAGAGCGTACGCCCTCACCCGCCGCGCTTCGCGCGTCGACCTCTCCCCACGGGAGAGGTGAGGCTGTACCGATGCCGCGCTCTGGCTCCCCATTCTCACCTCATTCTAGCGTCGTCCCCTTACCCGCAATCCGGGCGCGGGCCGTTCCTGCAATACTTCGCGACGAAAACGAAACAGCGCCGCCGGGCGTCCGCCGGTCTGGGTCGACATTTCGCCGGTCGGTTCGACCAGCGCACCGGCCTCCACCAGACGGCGGAAATTCTGCTTGTGCAAGTGACGCCCCGAGATGGCCTCCACGGTCCGCTGCAATTCGGTTAGTGTGAACTCCGGCGGCAGAAGTTCAAACACCACCGGGCGATATTTCAGCTTGGCGCGCAGCCGCGCGATGGCGGTGGCGAGAATCCGGCGGTGGTCGAACCGCATCGGCGAGCCGAGCGCCGGCAGTGTCTTGCGCGCCAGTGCGGCGGGACGCCCGTCGCGGCGGGATTCCTCGATCAGCCCGGCCTCGTAGAGCAGTTCATAGCGGTCGAGCACACGCTCTTCATCCCACTGCGCCCCAACGCTATGAAAATCATGGGTGCCGAAGTAAAGCCGGACGCGGTCGCCGCGTGCCAGCGCGCGGGCGGTATCCGGCTTTTCGGACTGCGCCGCCCAGTCCTCAAGCGCGGGAAGGATCTCCTTCTCGATCATCGCCGGGCGCTCGTCGCGCCAGTCTTCCCACGGAAAGTAGCGGTACCATGGCTTGAAGGTCGCGCCCGCCACCTGCGGCTTCGAGGTGCTGTCTGCGGCGCGGGTCAGCGCGAGATAGCCGACCGAGGCGACATGGGCGTCGGTGTCGCTGCGCTGGGCATGGCGGCCGCGGTCGCCGAATGTGTAAAGCTGTTCGACATAGCCAAGGCGCAGGCCGGTCTGCTCCTCCACCCATGAGCGCAGGCCGATTTCCAGCGTGCGATGAGCGACCGCGTCGAACGGGCCGAACGGCAAGCCTTCGAGCTCGTCGCCGTCGCCGCCGGAGGCGGTCAGAATCGACGGTTCGTTGCCGTCGATCGACACGATGGCCGCCGTCAGGCCGATCTCGATCGGTGTGAGGACTTTATCGTTCATGATGCAAAAGCCCCGTCATTGCGAGGAGCGCAGCGACGAAGCAATCCAGTCTTTCCGTTGCTATGGATTGCTTCGCTTCGCTCGCAATGAGGGATCTCATTCGAGGTCCACACGGAACGGCCGGCCCTCGATGGTCATGTTGCCCGGACCCATGGCATCGAGCGCGCGGACCATGCGTCCGTCGCGCCCGAGCACCTCGTCCGCCAGCGTGACGATCAGCCGGTTCGGATAGGCGCTCGGCGATGCCGAGCGGATCTGCCGCGCGATGGAGGTTTCATCCCGGTGCGGATTGAGCGCGCAGGCCGCCATGAATGCGCTCGCGGTGGAGCGGCTGATTCCGGCATAGCAGTGAATGACCATCGGCGCGGCGCGATCCCACCTGCGGATGAAAGTCAGCGCCTGTTCGACATGTTCATGCGACGGCGCGACGAAACCCTGTGCAGGCTCGTTGATGTCGTCCATCTGGATGCGCAGATGATTGGCTTCCAGCACCGACGGCGGGCGCACCACCTGGGCGACATTGGCCATCACGGTGAGGATGTGTTGCGCGCCGGTGGCTTCGACGGTGGCGGGCAGGGCGGCAAGCGAGCAGACGTGAATCATGGCGGTCCTTATGTTCCGCACGAGTATATGCCTGCTGTCGCCAAACCGCCATTACAGGATTGGAATTGAAACCGCTGATCTCTCGTTCGTCATGCCCGGCCTTGTTCCGGGCATCCACGTCTTTCGTTGCACTGCGATCAAGACGTGGATGGCCGGGGATAAACCCGGCCATGACGGTGAACATGAATGCAAGCGGTCAGCCTAGCAGCGCCTTGAATCGCGCGAGAAACTGCTTTTCGGCGCGCCCGGCCGACCATGGCGTCACATAGTCTTTTTCGGTCGCCGCAGGCAGCTTGGGATCGCGGCCGAACAGGCGTTTGGCTTCGGCCTGCGCGAAGCCGGCAAGATGCGTCGCTTCGAGATAGGCCGCGCCCATGTCGGCGGCCTTGATCTGCTGCTCGATCTCGGCCGGCAGGGTCGCGGGCAGGCCGAAGCGGATGTGGATCGCCGACAGCAGCCGCTTCTCGACGACCTTGTATGATCCTCCGATCACCGCCTTGAACGGTGAGATCATGTCGCCGATCACGTATTCCGGCGCGTCGTGCAGCATCGCCGCCAGCCGCACACGATGATCGACGCGCGGGGTATGCTGACGCAACACGGCCTCGACCAGCAGCGTGTGCTGCGCCACCGAGAAGATGTGCGCACCGTGGGTCTGTCCGTTCCAGCGCGCAACCCGTGCAAGGCCGTGCGCGATGTCCTCGATCTCGATGTCCAGCGGCGAGGGATCGAGCAGATCGAGACGGCGGCCCGACAGCATCCGCTGCCAGGCGCGTCCCGCCTTGGACGGGGATGGTTTCTTCGTGGTCATTTGGACTTTACGCGCACCGGCTTCTTCAGCTTGCTGCACGTCTCGTGGCAATGGCACGCGACGAGATGGTCGTTGACCATGCCGGTGGCCTGCATGAAGGCGTAAACGATGGTCGGTCCGACGAACTTGAACCCGCGCGCGACCAGCTCTTTCGACATCTTGATGGAAACAGGCGTCGATGCAGGCACCGAGGCCGTGGTCTTGAAATTGTTGATCTTCGGCTTGCCGTCGACGAAGTCCCACAGGAAGGCGGAAAAACCCGGACCTTCCTCCATGATCTTCAGATAGGCCTTGGCGCTGTTGACGGTGCCTTCGATCTTGGCGCGGTTGCGCACGATCCCGGCGTCATTCATCAGCGCGGCGATCTTCTTGTCGCTGTAGCGCACGATCTTCGACGGCTCGAAATCGTCGAACGCCTTTCGGAAGTTGTCGCGCTTGCGCAGGATGGTGATCCACGACAGCCCGGCCTGAAATCCGTCGAGGATCAGTTTCTCGAACAGCGCGCGGTCGTCGTAGTCCGGCACGCCCCATTCGGTGTCGTGATAGGCCATGTAGAGCGGGTCTTCGCCCGGCCATGGGCAGCGCACCAGCCCATCGTCATGCAGGCGCGCGCTTTTCATGCGGAGGCCTGCTTCGGCGCGGCCTTCACGTCATCAGCCGAGACGAGGCTGATCGGGAGCCCGCCTGCGGTCAGCGGCAATCCGGCCTCGAGTGCATCGGCAACGCGGTCGGTGCGCAGCAGCGCGAGGCCCACGCCGTTCGCCGACGAACCCATGGTGCCGACGGCCTTGTCGCCCGCCGTCACCGGCAGACCGATTTCCGGCACCGAACTGCCGAGCCGGACGCGGACCGTCCGCGTCCGGGCGGTGCCGCGATGCTGCATGCGGGAGACGACCTCCTGGCCGATATAGCAGCCCTTGTCGAAATCGACGCCGTGCAGGCGGTCCATGTTGGTCTCGTGCGGGAAGGCGTCGCTGTAGATGAAGTCGACTCCGCCGCGCGGAATGCCGCAGGCGATGCGGTGCGCCTCAAAGGCGTCGCTCTCGGTCACGTCCGCGCCGATGGCGGCCGCTGTTTCGTCGACGAGATCGTCGGGCACGAAAACGCGCCAGCCAAGCTGCGGGTCGCGCGGGTCTTCAAACGCAAGGTCGGGCTTCGTCGCCGGGGCGCCGTCCCACACCGCCATCACGCCGAGCTGCGACGACAGGTTGTCGACGGTGACTTTCTTCCGCAGCTTGTAGAATCCGAGTTTGGTGGCGAAGGTTTGCGCGAGCGCCAGCGGGCAATCGAACACGAAGCCGCCGCCATGGGATTCCGGCGCTTCGGTGACAAGAAAATCCACGATGATCTTGCCCTGCGGCGTCAGAAGCGCGCCGAACCGGGCCACACCGGGCCGCACCAGTTCCACATTGGTGGTGATCAGTCCGTCGAGGAATGCCCTCGCATCTTCGCCGCTCACTTTGACGACGCCGCGGTCGGGCAGAAACGCTGCTTTCATAAGGTTTTCTCGGATATTCCCGGCGTTCTGTGGGGATATGCGCCCCGCTTGGTTGTTACACCGCAACCTAAGGCGCTAAACTGCCGACAACAAGGCCTGCATGGCCTCCATCCAGCCCCGCCACCAGACGAGTTTCGAGCATTGGCCCAGACATTTGATGTGATTCTAAAATCCGGCAGCGTGGTCAATCAGGACGGCGAGGGGGTGCGGGATATCGGCATCTCCGACGGGCGGATCGCGGCGATCGGGTCGCTCGCTGGGGCGAGCGCGGGCGAGGTGATCGACTGCAAGGGCCTGCACATCCTGCCCGGCGTGATGGACACCCAGGTGCATTTCCGCGAGCCGGGCCTCACCCACAAGGAAGACCTCGAAACCGGCTCGCGCAGCGCGGTGCTCGGCGGCGTCACCGCCGTGTTCGAGATGCCGAACACCAATCCGCTGACCGTGACCGAGGAAGCCTTCACCGCGAAGGTGAAGGCCGGGCATCACCGGATGCACTGCGACTTCGCATTCTTCATCGGCGGCACCCGCGAGAACGTCAATCACCTGCCGGATCTCGAGCGCGCGCCGGGCTGCGCGGGCGTGAAAGTGTTTATCGGCTCATCGACCGGCTCGCTGCTGGTGGAGGACGACGACAGCCTGCGCCGCATCTTCAAGGTGATCCGCCGCCGCGCCGCATTTCACGCCGAGGACGAGTACCGCCTCAACGATCGCAAGCATCTGCGCATCGAGGGCGATCCGCGCTCGCATCCGGTGTGGCGCGACGAGGATGCCGCGCTGATCGCGACGCAACGCCTCGTCAATCTCGCGCGCGAGACCGGCAAGCGCATCCATGTGCTGCACATCTCGACCAAGCAGGAAATCGAATACCTGCGCGACCACAAGGATGTCGCTACCTGCGAGGCGACGCCACATCATCTCACCCTCGCAGGGCCCGAAGCGTATGAACGGCTCGGCACCAAGGCGCAGATGAATCCGCCGGTGCGCGATGCAAGTCACCGCGACGGCATCTGGCGCGGCATCGAGCAGGGCATTGTCGATGTGCTCGGCTCCGATCACGCGCCGCATACGCTGGAAGAAAAGGACAAGGTCTATCCGGCTTCGCCGTCCGGCATGACCGGCGTGCAGACGCTGGTGCCGATCATGCTCGATCACGTCAACGCCGGACGGCTGTCGCTTGCGCGCTTTGTCGATCTCACCAGCGCCGGCCCGGCGCGGCTGTTCAACATCGCGTGCAAGGGCCGCATCGCCGCCGGTTACGACGCCGACTTCACCGTCGTGGACATGAAGCGCGAGGAAACCATCACCGACAAGTGGATCGCCTCGCGCGCGGGCTGGACGCCGTATGACGGTGTGAAGGTGAAGGGCTGGCCGGTCGGCACCTTCGTGCGCGGCAAGCGCGTGATGTGGCAGGGCGAGGTCGCAACCCCGTCGACCGGCGAGACGGTGCGGTTTCTGGAGACGCTGAAGGCGTGATCTGAAGAGCTACCGAACAACGCCCCGGCAGCGATGCCGGGGTTTTTGTTTTCGCGAAATCCATCAATCAGGATCGCAAGCCGCCTCACTCAACTTCATCGGTCCAGACCTTGAAGCTGATCAGCTCATTCGGTCCGAATGTCTGTGTGATCGGAACGTCGGACGCGTCGCGGCCCTGCGCGATCAGCACGCGGCCGATCCGCGGCACATTGTTGCGGGGATCGAACATGTGCCAGTGGCCGCCGATATAGGCTTCGAACCAGCCGGCGAAATCTCCCACCCACGGTTTCGGCGTGCCGATGTCGCTGAGGTAGCCGGTGCAGTAGCGCGCCGGAATATTCATGCAGCGGCAGAGCGCGATGGCGAGATGCGCGTAGTCGCGGCAGACGCCCTTGCCTTCGTTGTAAACCTCGAACGCCGTCATGGTCGCGCGCGCATGCTCGTAGCCGAATTTGATGCGGCGATGAACGAAATCGCAGATCGCCTGAACGCGCGCCCAGCCCGGCGCGGTGTTTTCAAACTGCTTCCACGCGATGTCCGACAGGCGATCCGTTTCGCAGTACCGGCTGCCCAGCAGATAGACCAGCGTGTCCGGCGGCAGATCCTCCACCGCGTGCTGGATCGCCGATGTGACGGCGACATCCGGCACGCCGCTGTCGCGGACCAGTCCATCGGCGAAAAGGCGAATCCGTCCCGGCGGCGCGACCATGCGGCTGCACCAGTTGCCGAAAATGTCGCGATAGGGCGTGATCGGCACCGGCGGGGTCGTGGTGAGAAAATCGGGGGTGATGACATCCGACGCGCGCGTGAAGTGCGTGCCCAGCACCATAATCATCGGCGTGGCCTGCGGAAAATCGTAGATCATCTCGTAGCCGACGCGAATCTTGATTCCAGTCACGTGTTTCCAATCATGTGTGTGAAGGTCATCCCGGCATCGATGCCGGGCCTGTTGTTTGACGTGTTAAACCAGTGCGATCACCGGCTCCTGCAACGACGTCACCGGAATATTGACGTGGCAAACGAGACCGGCCGGATCGAAAATCAGCCGCGCCTCGCCCTGAAGCTGGCCGGGCAGCGCCTGCTCGATGAACCGGCTGCCGAAATTCTTCTGCTTCGGTTCGGTCACCGCCGGCCCGCCGCTTTCCTTCCATTCGAGGGTGAAGCGTTCCGCCTCGGCATCGACCGACCATCTGATCGAGACGCGGCCGCCCGGCACCGACAGCGCGCCGTATTTTAGCGCGTTGGTGCAGAGCTCGTGGATGACCATCGACAATCCGACCGCAGGTCCCGATGACACGGCCACGTTCTCGCCGGTGATCGTGAACTGCGCCAGCCCCTCGGTCTGGAACGCGAGGATTGCGTTTTCGATCAGCGAGCGGCAGCCCGCGCCGGTCCAGCTCTCGCGAATGAGAAGATCGTGGGACACGCCGAGCGCGGCCAGACGGCTGGCGATGGTCTTTGCCGCCGCCTCGACGCCGGTGGCTTCGCGCAGGCTTTGCGAGGCGATCGCCGAGGCAATCGCCAGCATGTTCTTCACCCGGTGATGAAGCTCGCCGATCAGGACGGTCTGAAGTTTCGCGGCGACAACATGGGCATGAGCTTCGACACCTGCCTGAATGAGCAGTTGCCGAAGCTGGTCGTTTTCGTCCTCGACGTCGCGCAGCGGGGCGAGATGCCGCTCAGTGCTCATGAATTATCCGGTGTTTCGGCCGCGCCTTACGATTTGCGCTTTGCGACAAGCGGCGGGGGCGGATTCAGTTCCGCGATCTTGAGCAGGGCGTCGGCATGGGTGGCATGGGGACCGGTGACGAACGTCCCGCTCATCTTGGTGGTGTACCATCCCGAAACGACGCCAAGCCGAAGCGCCTCTTCCGGTTTGACGTGCCGCGACGAGAGCTCTTTCGTTGTCATATCAAGCATGCATAGTCCTCCCGTTCCCGCCGAACGTCTCAATGAAGTTTCAGGATCAATCGTTCGCGGAAAACAATCGAGGTGGAAAGAGTAGTCAGCTTTCGCTGTCGAGCCGCGCGAAATCCTTGAGGACCGAGGCGACCAGATCGCGGTGGTGCGTATCGTGGACACCCAGCGTTGCGTAATAGAGATTCAGAATGTAACGCGCCTTCGCCGCCGCTTCGGGCCACGATGTTGCATCCGTGTCGAGCAACTCCGTCTCGATCTGAAGCTGCCGCTCGCGCAGGACGGCTGCGTGGCTCTCGGCGTCGGCGAGAATGCGCCGCAGTCCCGTCGCTTTCTGCGCTGCCATACCGCGCCGGGAATCGAGATCAACGGGATCGTCAGACATTTGGCGCCACCGCGTCCCGATGCTGCGCGTCGGCAAGATCGACCGAACCGATGGCGATCATTTCCATCGAGTGATGATGCGGCGGTGCGCCCGGCACCATGATCATGGTGGCGACGCGCCGAAAGCTCGGAAAGGACAGGCCTTCGATCATTTCTTCGTCGGTCACGATTTCATAAGCGCCAGCCGGAAGCAGGCGTTCAATGCCCTTGATGCGCGCCGGATGTTTGAAGGTGACCGTCTCCCGCCGCGTTCTCGTGATCATGAGAAGCGCTCTGCGGCAACCTGATGGTTTGGCATGAGTTGACTGTGCGCCTTTCCAGCGCGGATAGCTATCGATTTATTGCCCGCAAATCGCGCCAGTTCGCGTGAATAAGGCAGAAGTGACGTTGTCACCGGCGGATTGATCGTCACGCTGAGTCAACGAAGTTTATCGACGTCGAAGGTCCGTCTGATTGCCTTTTTCATCTTATTTCAACAATCATTGAAATATCTCTTGCGCCGGCGAAAATATTTCAATAATCGTTGAAATATGAACAAGCCCGATATCCTCGCGGCGCTGGCCGCCCTTTCGCAAGAGAACAGGCTGGATGCCTATCGCCTGCTGGTGCAGGCGGGGCCCGACGGGATGCCCGCGGGCGAGATTGCCGCGGATCTCGGCCTGTCTCCCAATGCCCTCACGTTTCATCTCGACCGGTTGCGCGAAGCAGGCCTTGTCACGGTTCGCCGCGACGGCCGTTCGATGATCTACGCGGCCCAGTTCGACACCATGAACGGTCTGATCGGATATCTCACCGAAAACTGCTGCGGCGGGGCGGTCGAATGCGCTCCCGCTGTCGCCTGCAAGCCCGTGCGCAAGCGCACCAGGGTATCTGCTTAAAAGAAGGAGCGATCCCATGAAACGTCTGCATGTTCACGTCGCCGTCAACGACCTCAATCAATCGATCGGGTTCTATTCGGCATTGTTCGCCGCGCAGCCTTCGATCGTAAAATCCGATTATGCGAAGTGGATGCTGGACGATCCGCGCGTCAACTTCGCGATTTCGGCGCGGGGCAGGGAAGCCGGGCTCGATCATCTCGGCATTCAGGTGGAGGACACGGAGGAGCTGCAGGAGGTTTACGCACGGCTTCGCGTTGCCGGTGGCGAGATTATCGAGCAGGGCGACACTGCCTGCTGTTACGCGAAGTCGGAAAAATCGTGGATCGGTGATCCGGCCGGAATCTCCTGGGAAACTTTCCTCACCAAGGGTGAAAGCACCAATTACGGCGACGGAACTGGCGAGAACGAGGCGCGTATCGCGCATGAGAAGAAATCGGCGTGTTGTGCGCCGGAGATGAAGCCTGCTGCGGCTTCGGCCTGTTGCTAGAGGCGGCCATGTCTGACCATATCTACAACGTCCTATTCCTTTGCACCGGCAATTCCGCGCGCTCGGTGATCGGCGAGGCGATCCTCAACAGGATCGGCGCGGGCAAGTTCCGCGCCTACAGCGCCGGAAGCCAGCCCAAGGGTCAGGTTCATCCGGAGACCATCAAGCTGCTGGAAAATCTCGGTTACGATACGTCCGGCTTTCGGTCGAAGTCATGGGCTGAGTTTGCCCGTCCCAGCGCGCCCTTGTTCGATTTCGTATTCACCGTCTGCGATAGCGCAGCGGCGGAGTCGTGCCCGATCTGGCCGGGGCAGCCGATGACGGCGCATTGGGGCATTCCCGATCCGGCGGAAGCGACGGGCACGCCCGCCGAGATCGCGATGGCCTTCAAGGAGGCCTACCGGCTGCTCAATCAGCGCATCGCAATTTTCGTTGCTCTTCCAATTCGCTCTCTCGACGAACTCGCTCTCCGCAACAAACTGAAGGACATCGGCGAGATGGACGGCGCCACGAAAGCGCCCGAACGGTCCTGATGCCTTCACTCGCACAACGTGCCTTTGTGGAATGGCTCGGCACGGCGTTTCTGCTGGCGGCGGTCGTGGGCTCTGGAATCATGGCGGAGAAGCTCGCGGGTGGAAACGCCGCCGTCGCGCTCCTGTGCAACACCTTGCCCACCGGTGCGATTCTCGTCGTTCTGATCCTGATCTTCGGCCCGATTTCGGGCGCACATTTCAATCCCGCCGTGTCGATCGCCTTCGCCATGCGCGGCGAACTGCCGTGGAAGACCGCCGCGCTTTACATCGCGATGCAGGTGATTGGCGGGATCGCAGGCGTGTGGGCGGCGCATCTGATGTTTGAACTGCCGCTCTGGCAGTTTTCGGCCACGGTGCGTTCGGGCGGCGGGCAATTGTTCGCCGAGGGTATCGCCACGTTCGGACTGCTGCTGACGATTCTGGGATGCGTGGCGCGTGCGCCGTCGGCGGTGCCTTACGCAGTCGGGCTCTACATCACCTCGGCCTACTGGTTCACGGCTTCGACGTCGTTTGCCAATCCAGCGGTGACAGTTGCGCGTTCGCTGTCGGATACATTCGCCGGAATCGCACCGGCAGGCGTGCTGGCCTTCATCGCCGCTCAGCTTGTCGGCATGCTTGCCGCCGTCGTAGTGAGCGGCTGGCTGTGGAGGCGAACCACAAAGCCAGCGTAGCCCGGATGGAGCATGGCAATTTCCCACCGTCATGCCGGGATGCGCCCCTTGGCGCAGGCCCGGAATCCATGACCGCGAAAATCACCTGAGTGGCCGTGGATTCCGGGCTCGCACGAAGACGCGCGCCCCCAAATGACGGCGGACTCTCGAAACATTTCGTGATGGGGATACGTGTCCCCGCCCTCCAGACCTCTCTTATGTTCGGCGTGTCCCGCCCCGTTGATGAGGGGCGTTTCGCGATCGTCACGATACGCGGGGCGGGATGCGGTGGCGCGGCAGCGTCAGGCGCGAGCAATGGTGACAGGGCGCGTTCCTCGTACAGAGGGCGTGTGAGTCATCCGAGCCAGCGCTGACGAACCACGCTGTGCGCGGGAGTTTAACGTGGCGACACGTTATACGTCCGCGCGTCCGCGCCGGCCCAAGTCGTGTGGTCCTGCGAAATCCGGTCTGCTCTTTTCACCTCCGACCGGAGGAGAAAAGTACCGCGGAGACGACGGCGTCAGCCCGAGGGCGTTGCCGGGGAGAGCACGAAACAAGCCGGAGCACCACCGCGTGCGGAACGCCGGATGCAAACGGCGTGACCGTGGCGACTACGCTCGTGTGCTTTTCACTTTTGCACACGGGGCTGCGGATGCGCTCGCGCATCCGGCGTTCCGCGCGCCCTCATTTTGAGGGAGGAACGAAAAAGAGCTTCGGGCGCCCCCGCGCCGTCATAACAACAGGGGCGATGGCGCGCGTGGTTTATGCGGGTTGTTTGAAAATTGAATCAGGAGCGACGATGGCGAAAGCCGCGTCTTACTGCTTGAACTCGACCACCGAGAATTCGCCGCTGCGGATGCGGCCAGCGAGACCTTCGACGAACTTCGCCACGGCGTCCTCGCCATAGGTGCTGACCAGTTCGGCGAATGCGGCGAACAGGCTGGCCTG
This sequence comes from Afipia sp. OHSU_II-C1, assembly GCF_000497575.1. Classification (GTDB taxonomy): domain Bacteria; phylum Pseudomonadota; class Alphaproteobacteria; order Rhizobiales; family Xanthobacteraceae; genus Afipia. The sequence continues at coordinate 26,606 of NZ_APJI01000006.1, read as the reverse complement.
CGCCAGGCAATCGCCGTCGACACCGTCGTGACGCGCTTCCGCCCATGCCTCGTTGAGGTAATTCAGTGCCGCCCGCTTCTGATCCTGATCCGGCGAAAATCCGTGAGCGGGCGTCCATGGGTAAGGATGCGACATGAAATCAATTTGCCTGTGGAACGCGTCCGGGCGGACTGCACGTTGAAACTGCACAGAGCATTAGCATGCAGGACGGAGCCCGCGAGCCGGTTCTTTAGGAAAGGTTAACGGCGCGAATTCAAGTTATCGCGTTATTTCAGGCATTCCCCGTCGGGCTGCGGCAGACTGTCCACCGGAAATTTAGTTGGCGTAACGCGCCGTCAGGTCCCGCGAGATTTTCGAGCCTTCTTCGAGGTAGCGGCGGATGGCGACATTCGCGGCGGGGGTGCAGGAACGGTAGGTCTGCTGGAACCCGTTATAGCCGCGGTTGAAGCTTGCGATCATCCGGCTGCGGCGGTCGCCTGAAGGTGTCTCGGCATCGACCAGCGCCTGCATTTCGGCGCGCCATTTCTGGCCTTCATTGGTGCCGCAGATTCCCCGCAGGTAATGCAGGGTGCCGAGGATTTCGGCCAGCCGCTGGAGATCGCCGTCGAACGGCGCAGCCGCGTCCTGGGCCCGGACCGGAACCGGCCCGGCCAGTGCCGCCATCAGGAAAACTGCGAAAATCCGCTTAAGCATGAGGGCCGCATATGCCCGTTCAACGGGCCGGAAGCAAGGCGGAGCTAAAGCCCCATCATGGCCGCCGCCGCCCGGATCGTGTCGTTCAGCCCATGGGTGACCGGCAGGCCGTCCACGGCAGTCTGGGGCGAGAGCCAGCGGGCGTCGTCCAGTTCGTCGTTGAGCGCGACGTCATTGGCGACCCAGCGGGCGGCGAACGGCAGGATGACGAAATGGCCATGGCCGCCGGTGCGGGGCGGCAGCGCCTCGCGGTAGCCGACAAGGCCCACGATCTCGATCTCGAGGCCGGTTTCCTCCCGGACCTCCCGGGCCAGCGCCTCATGCAGGCTTTCACCGAATTCGACCCGGCCGCCGGGAAAGGTGTAGACGCCCTTGGCCGGTTCGCGGGCGCGGCGGACCAGCAGGATCTTGCCGTCGCGGAAAATGCCGGCGCTGACCGCGAGCCGGGGGCCGGTATGGGAAAAGCCGGTCATGGTCAGCGGTTCATGATCTGGTCGATGTCACCGGCATCGCTGCTGCTGCCGTTGATCATGGAGCCTGCCAGGGTGACGAGCGGCTTGACCCAGCCCGCGGCCTGTTCGGCCAGGATGGTGCGGGTTTCGGTATGTCGCACCTGGCGCATGGCGTCTCCAACCGTGGTCAGGATCGAGGTCATGGTGGAGGTGATGTTGTCGAATTCGGCACGGACCGCGGGATCGCTCGAATCGTAGGCACTGATAGCAAGGTCGCGGCCCTTGAAGTTGGAGGCCGCGAAATGCTCGCGATAGCTCATCGGCTGCCAGCCGAGGAAGTCCTCGAAGCACTCGGGAATGTCGGGGATCATTTCCAGCAGCATGATCGCTTCGTTGAAATGATTCAGGTAATCGGTGGCAAGGCCTGTGCGGGGATTGATGTTGGCGTCGCTCAGCAGCTGGGCGCGGGCGGCCATGTCATCGGCCAACTGGGCGTCTGAAGGGCCGCACTCGTCGTCAGCGGGGGACATGGCGTGGAGGGCGGAATGCGACATCGTGCTGGATGTTTGGGCACCGCAGGTTAAAGGTGGCTGAACAAGTTTCGCTTATATGTCATTTTCCACCGCCACGGCTTCATTTCCGAGTCTTTTTATGTGCGGGCGATACCTGATTACATCATCTCCCGAGGCGCTGCGCAGGCTGTTCGGCTACCGCGAACAGCCGAATTTTCCACCCCGGTATAACGTTGCTCCGACCCAGCCGGTGCCGGTGGTGATCCTCGAAAACGGCGTCCGCCAGTTCCGCCTGATGCGGTGGGGCTTTCTGCCGTCATGGGCCAAGGACCCGCGCACGTTCGCCCTCGTCATCAATGCGCGCGCCGAAACCGTTCTCGAGAAGCCCTCGTTTCGCAACGCCATCCGGCGGCGGCGGTGCATACTTCCGGCGGATGGATACTACGAGTGGAAAACGTCGCCTACGCGCAAGCAGCCGCATCTTATCCGCCGGCGCGACGGCGAACCGATCGGTTTTGCCGGAGTTGCGGAAACCTGGATGGGACCGAACGGCGAGGAAGTCGACACCGTGGCCATCGTCACGGCGGCGGCGGCCCCGGAGATGGCGGTGCTGCACGATCGCGTCCCGGTGTCGATTGATCCGCGGGATTTCGATCGCTGGCTTGGAGGCGATGAACTCGATCTCGAGCCCGCGCTGGAGTTGCTGGTCGCGCCGCGGGCCGGGACGTTCGTCTGGCACGAGGTCTCAACCGCGGTGAACCGCGTCGCCAATGACAGCCCGGACCTGATCCTGCCGTGCAGCGACGAGGACATTGCCATCGCCGAGGCCGCGGCCCGCAAGCAACCCAAGGAATCGCAAAGAAAGCTCAAGATCTCCGCACCCGAAGAGGACAACGGGCAGGGCTCTTTGTTTTAGAGGCTCGCTGTTCTAGAGGTGCTTCGCGCCGGTCACGTCGCGAAAAATGTTCAGCGCCGCGTATTGCAGCAGCATGATCGTCTTGGCGTCGACGATGCGGCCATCCGCGATCATGGCGAGTGCCTCGGCGATCGGCAATTCCAGCGTCTCGATGTCTTCGCCTTCGTGGGCAAGGCCGCCGCCGTTTCCGACCTTCATGTCGGACCGATACTCGGCGATGAAGAAGTGAAGTTTTTCGGTGACCGCGCCCGGACTTGTGAAGGCCTCGAAGATCTTCCGGATCGGGCCAAGACGATAGCCGATTTCCTCCTCCGCTTCGGACCGGATGCGCGCTTCAGGCTCGGCATTGTCGAGCGAACCGGCCGGTGCTTCGACCAGCAGGCCGTCATATCCATTGGCATAGGTGGGATAGCGGAACTGACGGATCAGGATCACGGTTTGCTGCGCCAGATTGTAGGGAAGGATCGTCACTCCATCGCCGCGATCGAAGGTTTCCCGGTGCTGTGTCTGCCATTCGCCGCTGGAGCGCCGCCAGTCGAAGGTCGTTGATCGCAGCTTGTACTTGTTGTCGGAGAGCAGGCGGATGTCCTTGATGCGAATGCGGTCGCTCACGCTCATACAGTTGCCCTTAATTCTTGTCGAAAGTCGTGATCACGGCGTCATCGGGCGGCCATCAAGCCACTTTGCGTAGATGACACGCTCCTGCTCTTCATAGTCGAGCGTTTCGTAGAACGCCTGGACGCGTGTGTTGTCTGCACGGACCAGCAACTGGAGTTTCTCGACGCCGCGATCGCGGAGCCAGTCCTCGGCTGCCGTCATGATCGCGCGGCCGTATCCTTTTTCGCGTTGATCAGGGTCCACAGCGACATAATAAACCCAGCCGCGATGCCCGTCGTGCCCGACCATCACAGTGGCGGCGATAGTGTTTCCGTCGCGGGCGACAAGAACGTCCGAATTGGGTTTCTTGCGCGCGCGGTCGAGATCGGCTTGGGGTTCGTTCCACGGCCGCGTCAGTTCGCACCGCTCCCACAACGCGACAATCGCAGGGATATCTGCGTCCTCGGCGGTGGTGACCGCGAAGCTGCTCTTTGGCGCGGCCGATGATTCCGTCACAGCACCTTGCCGGGGTTCATGATATTCAATGGATCGAGTAGATGTTTGATCGACCGCATGATGTCGAGCGCAACGGGATCTTTGACATGCGGCAGCTCATCGCGCTTCAGCACACCGATGCCATGCTCGGCGGAAATCGATCCGCCGTGCTTTGCAACGACCGCATGCACCGCATCGTTCATGTCGTGCCAGCGCGCGAGATATTCCGCCATGTCGGCTCCGATCGGCTGGCTCACATTGTAATGGATATTGCCGTCGCCAAGATGACCGAACGCAAACGGGCGGGCGCCGGGGATGAGTTGGGTCACAGCGGCGTCGGCTTCGCGCAGAAATTCCGGAACGGCGGCGACGGGGACGGAGATGTCGTGCTTGATCGAGCCGCCTTCGGGCTTCTGCGCCGGCGAAATGACCTCGCGCAGTTTCCAGAACGCGTTGCGCTGATCCAAGTTCGCGGCGATCACTGCGTCGTTCACGATACCGTCCTCCATGCCCTTGCCGAGGATCGCTTCGATGGTGTCGCGGGCATCGTCGCGCGGTGATGAAATTTCCATCAGCACGTACCACGGATGCCGGCCCTCCAGCGGCGCGCGGATCGAAGGGCCGTGCTTGACCACGAAGTCGATGGCGATCTGCGGGATCAGTTCGAAGCTGGTCAGGCTTCCGGCGGCGATGCTGCGGGATATGTCGAGCAGCGTGAGCGCATCTTCCGGCGAGACAATGGCAGCGAACGCGGTCTCGACGGAACGCGGCTTCGGAAACATCTTCAGCGTCGCAGCGGTGATAATGCCGAGCGTGCCCTCTGCGCCAATGAAGAGATCACGCAGGTCGTAGCCCGTGTTGTCTTTCTTCAGGCTCGACAGGCCATGCATGATGCGCCCGTCCGCGAGAACGACTTCGAGCCCGAGCACGAGATCGCGGGCGACGCCGTAAGCCAGCGCGGCGATGCCACCGGCGTTGGTGGAAAGGTTGCCGCCGATGGTGCAGCTTCCTTCCGCGCCGAGCGAGAGCGGAAACAGCCGGTCGGCATCGGTCGCGCGCTGCTGTGCATTCGCGAGGATCACGCCAGCCTCGACGGTCATCGCGTTGGACTGCGTATCGACGGCGCGGATATTGTCGAGACGCCGTGTCGAGATCACCACTTCGCCATTGTGCGGCGTCTGGCCGCCGACGAGGCCCGTGTTACCGCCCTGCGGCACCAGCGCGGTTCTCGTCTCGGTGGCGAGCTTGCAGATCGCGGAGACTTCCGCGGTCGAGCCCGGACGAAGGACCAGCGGTGAGTGGCCTTGAAACAGCCCACGCTCTTCGGTGAGGTAGGGGGCGGCGTCGTGCGGATCGGTCACCGCATACTTCTCGCCAACGATCGCGGCAAAGCGCGCCAGCAATTCGGGCGACAGAACGGTGGGCGGTGGCTGCACGATATTCATCTTTGTTCTTCTTTGTTGTTCTTCCCAATCAGCTTCGCGGAACGGCCGCGCGCTGCAGGCGATCGTTGATGGCTTCGCCGAGACCCTCATTCGGAATCGCCATCACCGCGATGGCGCGGGAGCCGCGCGCGTCGAGTTCGCGAAGATAACTGAAAAGATTCGCGGCAGCTTCCACCAGATCGCCGGCTTCCGACAAATTCATGACGCTGGCCCGCTCAGAGCCGGGGATTGCGCTGGGCCCGAACGCAAGTAACGCTTCGCCGGCTTCCAACCGGTGCGCATTGAGCCGGACCGGGGTCCGAGGGGCATAGTGCGAGGCCAGCATGCCCGGCGCCAGCGGAAGGGCTTCGGCAACTCCGTTGTCCTCCGGCATCCGGGCAAGTTTCCCGCCCAGCACGCGCTCGATGTCCTCGCGGGGAAGCCCGCCCGGCCGAAGCAGCAGCGGCGTCTCAAAACAGCCGACAATGGTGGATTCGACGCCGACCAACACCGGTCCACCGTCGATAATGAGATCGATACGGCCGGAAAGATCGCCGAAGACGTGTTCTGCCGTAGTCGGCGAGACATGTCCCGAGATATTGGCTGACGGCGCGACAATAGGCTTGCCGAAAGCCTGTAAAATTTCATGCGCCACCGGATGTGCGGGAACGCGAACGGCAACCGTCTCGAGTCCGGCGGTGGCAAGATCTGACACCGGGCATCCCGGAGCTTTCGGCAGCACCAGCGTCAGCGGTCCCGGCCAGAACGCCTCTGCAAGGCGTAGACTCCTGTCATCGAAACGCGCGATCCGCTTTGCGGCTTGCAGATCGTTGACATGGGCGATGAGCGGATTGAACGACGGGCGTCCCTTCGCCTCGTAAAGCCGGGCCACAGCGCGGGCATTGGTGGCGTCCACGCCTAGCCCATAGACCGTCTCGGTCGGAAACGCGACAAGTCCGCCGCCTTCGAGGCAGCGTGCAGCGGTATCCGCTGCACGGGCGGCGGGGACAATTGCCGTGTTCAAACCAAGTTTCATCACAAGAGCCGCGCCATCGTGGCGTTTTTTGAGGGATTTGATCCTTATACAGCTTCTTGCGGTTCGCGAGAGCCGACGCTATACCGGCGCCCATGTCGGAGTGTGGCTCAGCCCGGTAGAGCACTGCGTTCGGGACGCAGGGGTCGCAGGTTCAAATCCTGCCACTCCGACCATAACTCCCTGAAAATAAAACATATTTTCCGTTTTTGGGTCGCCAAATTCTCGGGCGGCGACTGACGCTGCTATCAGCGTCCGCCGACCTTGGTCCAATTTTCGCCGCCGCAAATCGCGCCGAGGCAGCCTTCGACACGGAGCGTGTTGGGGCCCATCCAGGCGATCTTGCTGTCATACACCCCGCCGTCGTCGGCGTTGTAGATGCGGCCAGCCCAGCGGCCGGGGCCGGAAGGATTCATTCCGATAAACAACTGGACACCGATCATCGGCCGGGTGGCGAGGGAGGCGTTCGGGTTTTTCGAGTCGGTCTGCGGCCGGCCTGTGGCGGGATCAATTGCCTCGCGCAGCCAGACGACCTTTCCACAGAGGGAGCTTCCACATTGGGAGACCTGAATTCGGGCGTCACCCTTCTCGGTCAGCCAGGTGCCGGTGGGCGATCCTTCGTCGTTTGCCTGCGCTGCGTTCCAGCCGCTCAATAAAAAGACCAGCGCCAAAATCAAATTCAATTTCGAATTCATGACCAACCTGTACTGCTCCGAAGCCCCCGGCGCCCGAACGAACCTATACAGGCCGATCCGTTATTCAAGCCGAGGGACCGGTCTGGTCTGCGTGTTTTTAGCGATTGTCACATCACGGACACCATCCGTGTGATTCCGACAGAGGCGACGCTATGTTTCTGCTTGCGCGTGATCGCTCCGCGGCGGCATGGCATGAGACGGCTGCGGCGAACTGTCGTCATTGATGCGTCCGGGGCTGCGTAAATCGCGCCTCGGATATTGCTTTCATGACGTTATTCAGGCCCTTATACACAAGGTGATTCAGCCTTTATTGATTGCTGCCAGCCGGCCGAGGGCATGCACGAACTTATTCGCGATATTACCTTTTCGATCCTGTTTGCCTGGGTGCTGGGGCTTGGCGCGCATTTTTTCCGCCAGCCCCTGATTCTTGCCTATCTGGTCGCCGGTTTCGTGATCGGTCCCTACGGCGTGGGCTGGGTCAAATCGCAGGAATCGATCAGCACGATCTCCGAACTCGGCCTGATCTTCATGCTGTTCATGATCGGGCTGGAAATCGACCTGAAGAAGATCATCCGGGCCGGCCGCGTCATCCTGTTCGCTGCCGGCGGACAGCTGATCGGCGCCTGTCTGCTTGGGGCGGCATTCTTCGTCGCCATCGGCATGTCGTTGGGGGGCGGCAAGTTCGACGCGCTTTATCTGACGGTGGCCTGTGCGCTGTCGAGCACCGTCATCATCGTCAAGGTGCTCTACGAAAAACGCGAACTCGATACGCTGCCGGGGCGGATCACGCTCGGCGTCCTGGTCCTCCAGGACATTTTTGCGATTCTGTTTCTCGCAGTGCAGCCCAGCCTCGCCGATTTGCAGATCAGTATCGTTTTGTTGTCGATCGGCCGCGTTGGGCTGCTGGTTGCGACCGCGATGATCCTCAGCCGGTTTGTCCTGCCGAAGATATTTCACCAGATTGCGCGCAGTCCCGAACTGGTCATGCTCGGTGCGCTGGCATGGTGCTTTCTGATCGGCGAAGTCGCCGAACGCCTGCATCTGTCGCGCGAAATGGGATCGCTCGTGGCGGGCGTGTCGCTCTCGACATTTCCCTATGCGCTCGACGTCACGGCGAAAGTTACCACGCTGCGGGACTTCTTCATCACGCTGTTCTTTGTGGCGCTCGGGATGACGATTCCCATTCCGAATTCATCGACCATCTCGCTGGCGCTGATCATCGCGGTATTCACGGTGGTGAGTCGTATCGTCACGACGTTCCTGCCGCTTTACTTCATGAAGCAGGGACTGCGCGCCAGCTTGCTGCCCGCGCTCAACCTTGCGCAGATCAGCGAATTCTCGCTCGTGGTGATTCAGACCGGAATCGTGGCGGGGCATATCACAGCAGAGACATCCAGCGCGGCGTCGTTCGCATTCGTGATCCTTGCGGTTCTCTCAACCTTTGTGATCATGCGCAGCGACCCGATCACCCGATGGGCCATCGGTGCGCTCAAGCGCATCGGATTTCGCGATCTCGATCAGACCCAGAACGCCGACGGCGAACACGCAGGAGGCCATGGCGCGGCGCGGCGCATTGTCATTCTTGGCTTCTTTCGTGCGGCGAGCGCGCTGGTCAGCGAGATCGAGCGCCAGAACAAGTCTCTGCTCGACCAGATCAGTGTGGTGGACTTCAATCCGAATGTGTTTCGCACGCTGACCGCACGCGGCATTCACGTCATTTATGGCGACATCAGCAACATCGACACCCTGCTGCATGCCGGGGTCGGCAAGGCCGAGATCATTATTCTTAGCGTACCGGATTCCCTGCTGAAGGGCGCCAACAACGAGAAGCTGGTCCGCCATGTGCGGTCGATGAATCCGGACGCAAAGATCATCTCGACCGCCGACCTGCTGGCCGATGTGCCGGATATTTATGCCGCCGGTGCGGACTATGTGACCGTGACCCGTATCACCGATGCCGCGGAACTCTACAAGGTGATCGACGCCGCCGATCAGGGCCTCCTCGAAGAGAAGCGCGCCGAGATGGACGGCCTTTTAAGCGAGCGGCGCGAAGTTCTGCCCTGAGGCGCCGTTCGACGGACGCATTCCGCCATGCGGAAGCTTTCCTCGTTTAAAACTGCGAAATTCGCTCCCTGTGTGAGAAATGGGGCCCTTGCCCGGAGTTGGCAGGGACATATCTGTCGTTTCAGGCAGCCAAGGGCCGGTGGATGACGGCTATGTGGACGGGACTGTTGCGCGGGCCCGCGCCCTGCGCCATACGATCTGCACCCTTTTTCGAGAGCAAGAGCGCGTTATGGCCCATCCTATTCCGGAAGTTTTGAAGGCGTTCTCCGCCGGTGAAATCGTCGTGGTGACCGACGACGATGACCGTGAAGGCGAGGGCGACCTGATCGTCGCCGCCACGCTTTGCACGGCGGAGAAGATGGCCTTCATCATCCGCCACACCTCGGGCATCGTCTGCGCCCCGATCACCGCTGACAATGCGCGTCGCCTTCGCCTCGATCCGATGGTCGCGCATAACGACTCCAATCACACGACCGCCTTCACGGTCTCGATCGACTACAAGCCCGGCATGACCACCGGTATTTCGGCCGAAGAACGCACGGTGTGCTGCCGGGCCCTCGCCAATCCCAATGCGGGCGCCAGCGACTTCGCGCGCCCCGGCCACATCTTCCCGCTGATCGCGCGCGATGGCGGTGTCCTGCTGCGCTCCGGTCATACCGAAGCGGCGGTCGATCTTTGCAAGCTGTGCGATCTGCCGCCGGTCGGTGTCATCAGCGAGCTGATGAACGACGACGGCACGGTGATGAAGGGCGAGCAGGTCGTGCAGTTCGCGGCAAAGCACAACCTCAAGCATGTCACCATCGCTGACATGATCTCGTACCGGCAGGCGCGTGAGAAGCTGATCGAGCGGGTCTCGACCTTCACCGTCGACAGCCCGATCGGGCAGTTGGACGGCTATGCCTATCGTTCGCCGTTCGATCCGATCCATCATGTCGCCTTCGTCTACAAGGGCGTTGGCAACGGTCAGAATGTGCTGACGCGCTTTCACAAGCCGAACATCACCAAGGATATATTCTTTGGATCGGGCCGGATTCACGCCGCGCTCGAGCACTTCAAGAAGAACGGCAGCGGCGTGCTGGTCTATCTGCGCGATGGCGCTGCGGGTGTGCCCGTTGCTCCGATTGCCGAAGACAGTTCGGCGGAAGCAGACCGTCATCGGCAATGGCGTGAGGTCGGTGTCGGCGCGCAGATTTTGCGCGATCTCGGCGTGACATCGATCCGGCATCTCACGTCATCGGCTCACGATTACAAAGGCCTCTCCGGCTTCGGCATCGAAATTATCGCCAATGAGCCGTTTGAAGGCTAGATGCGCGTCTGCCTGGGAACAGGTTTTGAGCTTGCAACCTGACGCCGACGATTTATCGTGATTTCACAGCAGCAGACTGAAGCTGAAAGGATTTTGTCATGAGTGCCCGCCCGCAGACCAAGGACAAGCCAGCCAAGGCGACATTCCAGTGGGACGATCCGTTCCTTCTGGACGAGCAGCTGACCGAGGACGAGCGGATGATCCGCGACACGGCGCGCGCCTACGCTCAGGACAAGCTGCTGCCGCGTGTGACGCAGGCGTATGTCGAAGAGAAAACCGATCGCGCGATCTTCAACGAGATGGGTGAACTCGGCCTGATCGGCGTGACGCTGCCGGAAGAGTATGGCTGCGCCAACGCCAGCTACGTGGCTTACGGCCTGGTCGCGCGCGAGATCGAGCGCGTCGATTCCGGCTATCGGTCGATGAACAGCGTGCAATCGTCGCTGGTGATGTATCCGATCTACGCTTACGGCGACGAAACCCAGCGCAAGAAATACCTGCCCAAGCTTGCCACCGGCGAGTGGGTCGGCTGCTTCGGTTTGACCGAACCCGATGCCGGTTCCGATCCCGACGGCATGAAGACCCGGGCCGAGAAGGTCGCGGACGGCTATCGCCTCACCGGCTCCAAGATGTGGATTTCGAACGCGCCGATCGCCGACGTATTCGTGGTCTGGGCGAAGTCCGCCGCCCATGACAACAAGGTCCGCGGCTTCATCCTCGAGAAGGGCATGAAGGGCCTGTCCGCGCCGAAGGTCGGCGGCAAGCTGTCGCTGCGCGCCTCGATCACCGGTGAGATCGTGATGGACGGCGTCGTGGTTCCGGAAAGCGCGCTGCTGCCGAATGTCTCAGGCCTCGCAGGCCCGTTCGGCTGTCTCAACCGCGCCCGTTACGGCATTTCGTGGGGCGCGATGGGCGCCGCCGAAGACTGCTTCCAGCGCGCGCGGCAGTACACGCTCGACCGCAAGCAGTTCGGCCGGCCGCTGGCGGCGACGCAGCTCGTGCAGAAGAAGCTCGCCGACATGGAAACCGAGATCGCGCTTGGCCTTCAGGGTTCGCTGCGGGTCGGCCGCCTGATGGACGAGGGCAAGATGGCGCCCGAGATGATTTCGATCATGAAGCGCAACAACTGCGGCAAGGCGCTCGACATCGCCCGCGTGGCCCGCGACATGCACGGCGGCAACGGCATTTCGAGCGAATATCACGTGATGCGCCACGCGCAGAACCTGGAGACCGTCAACACCTACGAGGGCACCCACGACATTCACGCCCTCATCCTCGGACGCGCCATCACCGGCATTCAGGCGTTCTCGTAACGCCGTGCCGGATGAGGGCTGAACTTGAGCGATAACGAAGATATTCCGTTCAACCGGGATTTTCCTCTCGCGCCCGGCGTCGTGGACGAAGTCGTTCCCGGTGTGCGGCGGGTGTTGTGCAACAATCCCAGCCCGTTCACGTTCACTGGAACGGTGAGCTACATCGTCGGCAGGGGCAACGTCGCCATCATCGATCCGGGTCCCGCTGACGAAGCCCACATACAGGCGCTGCTTGATGCGGTGCGCGGCGAGACCGTGACCCATATTTTTCTCACCCACACCCACAAGGACCATTCGCCGGGCACGCCGCGTCTCAAGGCCGCGACTGGTGCGACGGTTTATGCCGAGGGGCCGCATCGCGCCTCGCGTCCGCGTCACGGCAGCGAGCTTGCGCCGACGGAATCCGGCGCGGACTACGGCTTCCGTCCGGACGTGATCCTGAAGGACGGTGAGATCGTCACCGGGGAGGGCTGGCAGCTTGAGGCCGTTGCGACGCCGGGACACACCGCCAACCACATGGCTTTCGCATGGACCGAGCGCAAGCTGATGTTCGTGGGTGATCATGTCATGGGCTGGTCGACGTCCATCGTCGCGCCGCCGGACGGATCGATGGTTGATTATATGGCCTCGCTCGAACGACTGACCCGTCGCGACGAGCAGCTTTACTTTTCCGGGCACGGTCCGGAAATTCCCGACGCCGTGCGGTTTGTGAAATTCCTCATCCGCCACCGCAAGGCGCGCGAAGAGTCGATTTTGTATCGGCTGGCCAAGGGTGAGGCGGATATTCCGACCATCGTGCGCGCGAGCTATATAGGTATCGATCCACGGCTGATGGGTGCGGCGGGCTATTCAGTGCTGGCGCACCTTGAAGATCTGGTCGCGCGCAATGTGGTGGCGACCGACGGCGATCCCACCATCGATGGCACCTATCGCTTGGTCGCGCCCTTGGCCTGAGGCTTGGCCGGAGTGATCAGCTTCTTGACCGGCTGAGCATTATCCACCGCATCATTGAGTTCCTCTGCGAACTTGGTGATGCGGGCCGCGTTGGAGCCGAGGTCGTGCTCGAAATAGCGCGACGATGAGCGCATATCGACGCGGGCGCTGTCGCCGTCCGGCGTGATGCGGATCGCAACATCCTCGCGGAAACCCATGACCGGCGTGCGCGCGACCGCCTCGATGCGGCCGATCCGCTGGGGCGGCAAGGGTGGACGTTCGTCGATCACGAGCCACTTGTGCCGGTTCACCAGACGCAGGGCCATCTCATAGGCCTTCTGCGCCGGCACATCGATGTTGATCGGCTCGACGTCGGGATATGCGGTGCGCTGCTGTTCGGCTGAATAGAGACCCGCGTAGACGGCGGGGTTCGCCCCGTCGCCTGCGCGCAGCCGGGCCAATGCCTCGAACCGGGGCGGGTCGATCGGGTCGGTGGTGATGTCGTGAATTGCCGGCAGCGCGCGATACTGGAAAGCGAGATAGGCGGGGTAGGCGAGGATTGCCGCATCGATCAGGAAGGCCAGCAGGATGCGGCTCATGCCGCGTGAACCGTTCTGCCAGATGGCTGCGAAGGCGGCGAGGCCAACCAGAATCGAAAGACCGGCGAAGGCGAGCGCACCGAAGAGCGTTGTCAGCGCCGGCTTGAAGTCGAGCACGCCGAACCTGACGATGACGACCGCAACGATGGAGGCGATCAGCGAAAACACCGCGAGGCGTCGCGACCACGACGCAAGGGCGGAGATTGGCTCCATCTGGTATGCGGCAGCAATTCGGCGGGCCATGCCTTGATTGTCCATTCTGGCGCCGGACTGAACGGGCGCGCCGGTCAACTAACGCATTTTCAGGGGTAGTGGGAAGCGCGTTTGGGAACCGGTCACGAAAATGCCCGGCACAAGGCCGGGCATTCTGTTGGGCCGGACCGACGACCTTAAGCCGCTGCGGTCGGGAACGAGTAGTCCTTGAACTGGTCGCGCAGCGCGGTTTTCAGGATCTTGCCGGTGGCGGTATGCGGAATGGCGTCCACGAACTGCACGTCATCCGGCATCCACCACTTGGCGATCTTGCCGTCCATGTATTGCAGGATCTCTTCGCGGTTCGCCTTCTGATCCGGCTTGAGCTGCACGATCAAGAGCGGACGCTCGTCCCACTTCGGATGATGGACGCCGATCACCGCGGCCTCCAGCACCTTCGGATGGCCGACCGCGAGGTTTTCGAGGTCGATCGATGAGATCCACTCACCGCCGGACTTGATGACATCCTTGGAGCGGTCGGTGATCCGCATATAGCCATCGGCGTCGATGGTCGCGACGTCGCCGGTGTCGAAGAAGCCCTTGTCGTCGAGAATATTCGTCTCAACGCGGTAGTACGCCTTCGAGACGGCCGGTCCGCTCACCTTGAGACGGCCGAAAGTCTTGCCGTCCCACGGCAGTTCCTTGCCGGCATCGTCGGTGATCTTCATCTGCACGGCGAACGGCGGATAGCCCTGTGTCTGCAGGATATCGAGCCTTGCTTCGCCGGTGAGATTCGCGAACGGCGGCTTGAGTGCGCCAACCGTACCGATCGGGCTCATTTCGGTCATACCCCAGGCGTGCCGGACTTCGCATCCCATGTCGACGAATGCCTTGATCATGGAGCGCGGCATCGCCGATCCGCCGCAGATCACGACCTTGAGGTCGGGCAGGGTCTTCTTCTCGGCCGCCATGTATTGCAGCAACATCAGCCACACCGTCGGCACGCCGGCGGTATAGGTGACCTTCTCGGTGGACAACAGCTCATAGACCGACGCGCCGTCGAGCTTGGCGCCCGGCATCACCAGCTTGGTGCCCATGGTGGGTGCGGAGAACGCGATGCCCCAGCTGTTGGCGTGGAACAGCGGCACCACCGGCAGCATGGTGTCGCTGGCGCGGGTGCCGAGTGCGTCGGTGTTGTTGGCCATCAGCGCGTGGAGGACATTCGAGCGATGCGAGTACAGCACGCCCTTCGGATCGCCGGTGGTGCCGGAGGTGTAGCACATCGCGGCGGCGGTGTTCTCGTCGAACTCCTTCCACTGGAAATTGCCATCGACCTCGGCGATCCACTCTTCATAGGAGATCACGTTCTTCAGCGTGGTCTGCGGCATGTGAGCCTTGTCGGTGAACACGATGTAGCGTTCAACGGACGGCATCTGGTCGGCGATTTTTTCCAGCAGCGGCACGAACGTGAGATCGGTCATCATGATGCGGTCCTGCGCATGATTGACGATCCAGACGATCTGATCCGGGAACAGCCGCGGATTGACGGTATGGCAAATGGCGCCGATGCCCATGATGCCGTACCATGCTTCGAGATGACGCCAGGTGTTCCATGCGATGGTGGCGACGCGGTCGCCGATCTTGATGCCGTGCTTGTCGAGCTGCTGGCCGACTTTCAGGGCGCGCGCGCGAATTTCAGCATAATTGGTGCGATGAATGGGCCCTTCGACCGATCGCGTCACGACTTCCTGCTTGCCGTGAATCGCCGCTGCGTGGTCGATAATCCGATGACACAACAGGGGCCAATTTTGCATCAATCCAAGCATTCGGTATTCCCTCCTCAAGACGTTCTTTTTGTCGGTGATCTGTGCTCCCCGAAGGGATTGGAATGAACATTAGCGCGGACCATGCGGCCCGCAAATGGCCTTCTGACTGGCATGCCACCGGCGGGTTACTGCCGGTGCTCGTTATTTTGGCGTCGGCGGTGGTCCTTACCTGCGCAGCTTCGCTGGAGGCAAGAGCCAATGTGCCGTTGCCGCGGCCGCGGCCTGCCGATGCGCCCTCCGCGGTTGAGCCGGAGGGAGGCGCGGCCGGTCAGGCGATGCCATCGCAAGAGCCCGCGGGGGCCAAGGCGCCTGAACCGTCGGCTTGCAGGAAGGCGCTGACCGAAGATATCGCGATTGCGCCTTCGATTCCGGCCATCAAAGGCCCCGGCGGATGCGGCGGTGAAGATCTTGTGCGCCTTGAGGCGATTGTGGTGTCTCCGACCCAGCGGGTGGCGCTGAAGCCTGCGGCAATCCTGCGCTGTACGATGGCTGCCGCGGTTGCGGACTGGATTCGCACCGACATGGTGCCGTTGGCGGCGAAGCTGGGTACGACCATCAGCGAGCTGGACAACTTCGATTCCTTCGAATGCCGTGGCCGCAACCGTGTCCGGGGCGCGAAGCTCTCGGAGCATGGACTCGCCAACGCGCTGGACATCAGAGGCGTGACATTCGCAAACGGCGGGAAGCTGTCGCTGACCGATCGCACCGAGTCACGCGACATTCGCGAGAAGGTGCTGGCCTCGGTCTGCACACGTTTTACCACAGTGCTTGGGCCGGGTTCGGACTGGTATCACGAGGACCACATCCATCTCGATCTGGCCCAACGGCGCGGCAACTACAAACTGTGCCAGTGGGGCGTCTATGATCCGCTGCCGGCCATCGCGCCATTGATGCCGGCTGAGCGGCCCGAGGAAGCTCCGCCGCGTCCGACTGCGGAAGAGAAGGCAGCATCCGGAAAGCCATCCGAGGCCGCACCGGAGGCCGCTTCAGAGGACGATGACGGCAAGCCGGCGGCGCCTGCGAAGCCGCGTGGCAAGTTGTCCCGGCGGAGCGGCGCTCAATAAAAAAGCGCCGGACTGACCGGCGCTTTTGATCTGGTTAATTCAGCGAAGCTTAGAACGAACCCGCTCCGCCGCCGGCGCCTTGCAGCGCCATCTTTGAATTGTAGGGCGAGTCACCCTGCTTCGGATCGAGCACCACCACCACCGTGCCCTGCTTGGCGCGGCTATAGAGGTCGATCACGTCCTCGTTGGTCATGCGGATGCAGCCCGACGAAATCGATGCGCCGATATATTCCGGCTGGTTGGTGCCGTGAATGCGGAACAGCGTGTCGCGGTTACCCTGATAGAGATAGAGCGCACGGGCGCCGAGCGGATTGTCCGGGCCGCCGGGCACCGACTGCGGCAAGCCCTCGATGCGCTTGTGGATGTCCGCGGTCGGGGTCCACTTCGGCCACTCCTGCATGTTGCCGACGCGGGCGATGCCGGAGAACGCGAGCGCTTCTTCGCCAACGGTGATGCCGTAGCGGATCGCCTTGCCGCCATCGAGGACGTAATAGAGGTAATGATTGTCGGAATCCACGACGATGGAGCCCGGCGATTCCTTGCGATGATAGTTGACGATCGCACGCCGGAACGGCTCCGCAACCGGCACCTTCTCATATCGCGCCTTGGCCAGAAGCTCCTTGTCGCGAGGCTTCAGGCTCGCCTCCGGAGACTTCTCGTAAGTGGCCGATGTCGCCTGCATGCAACCGGCGAGCGAAAGACCCGCGAGGAGAACGATAATTTTTGAGCCGAGCGAGGACATTCCGAAGTTCCAAAATGGGCGCGGGGGTGTGTCTTCACACCAAATCTAGCCGGAAGATGCTTCCGATTTCGTTACCCCTTATTTGCGCTGAAACGTGTCGTTTTTCCAGCCGTTCCATGCCGGTTTTGCCATGCAGCACGCTACCTGTGGCATTTGCGCCTCAGGCGAAGGGGCGATTAGGCCGCGAGCTGCCCAAAGGCTTGGCAAGGTGTGGATTCCCGGCCTCCCGACCCGTCCCGAATGGCCTTTTGGGGAATGGCATTTCCTAGGTGTCCGGCGAATCGATGCTTCCATGAGGCGGTTGCCCGTTAGGAAATCGATCACATCCTCGTTATGCGGTCTGTGAGATCGATAAACAGCCACGGCCGTTCGCGCCATGCCACCGGGAGAATTGCCGGGGCAAGTTGCTCTGGTCCCGTATGACAGTTGTATGTCTTGTCGCCGGACGCACAGGAATCGGAGAGATTGCGCTTTGAGAGCAGATAGACGACACGTGGTTGCGAAAGAGATTCCGGGAGTCGCCTATGTTGTCGGTCTTCGTTCCTACCTCAACTTCCCTGAAGAAGTTCGACAAGGTCGAGGCCGAAGCGCTGCCGCCGGATGCGATCTGGATCGATCTCAAGACGCCTTCGCCCGGCGAGGACAAGGCGGTCGAGAAGCTGGTCGGAATCGAAATTCCAACCCGTGAAGACATGCAGGAAATCGAGATTTCCAGCCGCCTCTACATCGAAAACAACGCGCGCTACATGACGGCGACCCTGATGTGCGCAACCGATTCAGGCAACCCGCGCACCACGCCGGTGACGTTCATCCTGACCGATCATCGCCTTGTCACCGTGCGGTATGACGAGCCGAAACCCTTCTCGCTGATCGCGGCGAAACTCGCGCGAAGCTGCTCGCCGAACATTACTGGCGACGGTGTCCTGCTTGAACTGCTCGACGGCGTGATTGATCGCTGTGCTGATATTCTCGAGCGCGCCGGCGCTGATGTAGATGCGGTTTCGTCGCAGATTTTCGAGCCTTCCGCCGAGCGCGGCCATGCGCGCACCTATTCTCAAATTCTGCTGACCATCGGCAAGAAGGGCGATCTCACCTCGAAGGTCCGTGAAAGCCTTGTTTCGATCGGGCGGCTGATTTCCTTCGTCACGGTCGAGACCGATGCCGGGCGCTGGAGCAAGGAACAGAAGGCGCAGTTTAAGACGCTCCAGCGCGACGTGTCATCGCTGACGGACCACGCCTCTTACCTGTCGAACAAGATCACCTTTGTGCTCGATGCCATGCTCGGCGTTGTCAATCTCGAGCAGAACAACATCATCAAGCTGTTCTCGGTGATGGCGGTGGTGCTGATGCCGCCGACGCTGATCGCGTCGATCTACGGCATGAACTTCAAGATGATGCCGGAACTGGAGCAGCCTTGGGGTTATCCATCCGCGCTCATCGCAATGCTTGTCGCGGCGATCGGGCCGTATCTGTTCTTCAAGTGGAAGCGGTGGCTGTAATTCTGGCCACGTAGCTATTTCGCAAGCTTCGCAATCGCCGCCTTGATCGGCCGCGAGGCGCTGTCGTAGTCGGCCCATGCCTTGGTCTTCGCGAGCAGTGCTGGCACCGTGCGCAGCGTGTATTTCATCGGATCGAGATCGCTGCGCACCTGCGCCCATGTCATTGGCATCGACACCGGCGCCCCGATGCGTGCGCGCGGCGACAGCGGCGCCACTGCCGTCGACGTGCGGTCGTTGCGCAGATAATCGAGGAAGATTTTGCCCTCGCGCTGCTTCTTCGACATGTTCAGCAGATAGTGCTCGGGGCTATCCGCGGCCATCTGCTGACACACCGCCTGGGCGAACGCCTTGGCAGTCTTCCAGTCGATCCTGTCCTTCTTCGCGTCCTTCAGCGGGGTGACGACATGCAGCCCTTTGCCGCCGGTGGTCTTGCAGAAGCTTTCCAGCCCGAGATCCGTCAATCGTTCGCGCATCTCGCGTGCCGCGTCGACCACAGCGGAGAATGCGACATCGGGCGATGGATCGAGATCGAACACCAACCGTCCAGGCACATCGGGCTCATCCGGTGCACAGTTCCAGGGATGCAGTTCGAGTCCGCCGATCTGTGCCACCGCGACAAGACCCTCGACGCGATCGATCTGCACATACGGCTTTTTATCGCCGGAGACCTTCACCAGATCGAGCAATTTCGACATGCCGGCCATGGCATGGCGTTGAAAGAAGGTCTCGCCGCCGATTCCATCGGGCGCGCGAATGATCGAGCAGGGCCGGCCCTTGATATGCGCGATCAGCTTGTCGCCGACCTCTTCCATGTAGCGAGCGAGGTCGAGCTTGGTGACAGGCTCGCCGTCGCCGCCATCAGGCCACATCGCCTTGTCGGGATTGGAGATCGTGACGCCCATGACGGTGTTGTCGCCACCGCGCGAGGCGGCGCCGCGTGCGGCAGGAGTCTTGCCGTTCGTCTTCGCGGACAACGTCGCGACATGCGTCCTGGCGGGCTTGTCTGCGGTTACCTCGCTTGCCGATTTGTCCTTGCGTAATCCCTTGAACGCAGCCTGCCGGACCATGTTGTCCCCGGTCCAGCCGGCGAACTCGATCTCGGCCACGAGCTCCGGTTTCAGCCAGTGCATGTCAGATGTCTTTTTAGGCGCGCCTTCGCCGCCGAAGGGGCTTTTTGCCGCTGCGTTGGCCTTCAGGTCGGGCATGATCCGCTTGACCGTGGCCTGTCCGTAGCCTGTGCCGACGACGCCGACATAGGCGAGGTGACCGTTGCGCGGCACGCCAACCATCAGCGAGCGGAATTTACCGCCGTTGCTTTTCCACCCGCCGATCACAACCTCATGTCCGGCGCGGACCTTCGCCTTGGTCCAGCTATCGGAGCGTCCTGAGCGATAGGGTGCTGTGACTTTCTTCGACACGATGCCCTCGAGCGACAGCGCGCGCGCGGATTCCATGATGGCGTTGCCGTTGGATTCGAAATGCTCCACGTAGCGGATGGTTCCTTCATCGCGCTTGCGCTTGCCATCGAGCAGGAGCCGCAGTTGTTTCTTGCGCTCCGACAGTGAAAGCGGCCGCAAATCTTCACCTTCCGCGAACAGGAGGTCGAACGCAAAGAAAATCAGATTATCCGTCTTCTCGTCGGACAGCGCCGCCTGTAACGAGGCAAAACTCGGACGGCCTTCGTGATCCAGCGCAACGATCTCGCCGTCGATGATGGCGTCGGGAAGCTTCGCTGCCTGTTTGGCGATCGCCGAGAATTTTCCGGTCCAGTCGAGACCTTTGCGCGTCCTCAGCGTCACTTCGCCGTTCTCGATCCGCATCTGGACCCGGTAGCCGTCAAACTTGATCTCGTGCACCCAGTTGCCGCCGGAGGGAGGATTGTCGACCGAAGCGCACAATTGCGGTTCAATAAAATCAGGGAGCTTTGCAACGGCATTTGCCTTTGCGTTCTTGGCTGCAGGCTTCTCCTTTGTAGCGGGCGTCCTGGTTGGGTTCTTCTTGCTGCGTTCGCCAGCCGCGAGACCTTTGTTCGAATCCCACACAGCATCCGCTCGCCTGGATTTCCGTGTCATGAACGGTGTAGGACCTCGGCCCTTGCCGGCCGCGATCTCGGCCATGGTGCGGCTTGATGCGACGGACGTGTCGTCGTCGAGAATGTTGTTTGCCTTGCCTTCGCGGGCGTATTCGTCGCGGTGCTTGATCAGCAGCCAGTTGGTCCGCTTGCCGCCGTTGCGGTCGTGCTTCATCCGCACCAGCACCCATTCGCCGTGGAGCTTGCCGCCTTCCAGCGCAAATTTGAGATCGCCTTTCTTGAAGCCGCGGTCGGGATCGTCCGACAGCCAGTAGCCGCGATCCCAGATCATCACGGTGCCGCCGCCATACTGGCCCTTGGGAATGGTGCCTTCAAAATCGCCGTAGTCGAGCGGATGATCTTCCACTTCGACGGCCAGGCGCTTGTCTTTCGGGTCGAGGGACGGGCCACGCGTGACCGCCCATGACTTGAACACGCCGCCGAACTCCAGCCGCAGGTCGTAGTGCAGCCGCGTCGCATCGTGCTTCTGAATGACAAAACGTCGCGCCTTGGCCGGCGCCACAGGGGTACGGCCGCTCGGCTCGGCCGTCTTGGTGAAATCACGTTTTGTTCGGTAAACCTTAAGTTTTTTTTGGGCCACGGCGAGGCATTCCCAACGATGCAATAAACGCGGAACAATTGTATCATGCGCCACCAGGCGGGAGTTCAGGAACCAAAACCTGCGGCTCCTGTTGGGGTTCCGTCCCGGGTATGCGTTTGAGTTGGAGGTCGCCGATGTTGCCGCGTGCGTACTGGAAGGGTTCGCTGAAGCTGTCGCTGGTCACTTGCCCGGTGGCGCTCTATCCCGCCTCGACCACGGTCGAACGAACCCGCTTTCACATGATCAACACCGAGACAGGAAACCGGCTGAAGCAGCAGATGGTGGATTCCGAGACCGGCGAAGTGGTCGAGAAAGAACAGAAGGGCCGCGGCTACGAAGTCAGCAAGGGCGAGTACGTCCAGATCGAGAAGGAAGAGTTGGAAGCTGTTCAGCTCGAGAGCAACCACACCATCGACATCGACAACTTCGTCCCGCGCGACGAGATCGACCGCAGATATCTGGACAGTCCCTATTACATGGTTCCGGACGGCAATGCCGGCCTCGATGCCTTTGCGGTGATCCGCGATGCGATGAAGGATCAGGATCGCGTGGCGCTCGCCCGCGTCGTTTTATCAAATCGCGAACGTATCGTGGCGATCGAGCCGCTCGGCAAGGGCTTGCTCGCAACGACGCTGCGTTATGCCTATGAAGTTCGCAGCGAGGAAGACTACTTCGCCGATATCAAGACGCCGAAAATCTCGAAGGACATGGTCGAGCTCGCCGCGCATATTCTCGACAGCAAGGCCGCGAACTTCGACGCCTCAAAATTCGAGGACGAGTACGAAAACGCGCTGAAAGCACTGGTCAAGCAGAAGGCAGCCGGCAAGACCATCAAGTCTGTCGAGAAGCCGGCGAAGGCCGACAACGTGATCAGCCTGATGGATGCCCTGAAGCAGAGTCTGAAGGGCAAGACGCCCGCGCAGCGTCCGGTACGCGCGTCGCGAGCCGAGCCACGTCCCGCCGCGAAGAAGGCAGGCCGCTCGACTGCGCGACAGAGGAAGGCCGGTTAAGCTACGCCGCCTGCGCGGCGAGCAGCTTTTCGCGCAGCGCCTTGATATCGGCGGTCAGCTTCATCACTTCGGGAATCGTGAGGTTGGTAGAGCAGCCGATCGCTTGCGGAATCTCGATTGCCTTCTGCTTCAGCTCTGCGCCCTTAGGCGTGAGTTGAATTCTTACAACCCGTTCGTCGTCCTGATCGCGTGTCCGGCGGACCATGCCCGCGGTTTCAAGCCGTTTGAGCAGGGGAGTGAGCGTGCTCGATTCCAGCAAGAGCTTCTCGCCGATCTCGCCGACCGTTCTGCCGTCTTTCTCCCAGAGCACAGCCATCACCAGATACTGCGGATAGGTCAGCCCCAGCGGGTCGAGCAGGGCCTTGTATAGCCGTGTGAAAGCGTGCCCCGCCGAGTAAAGGGCGAAGCAGACGAAATTATCGATCTTCAGCAGATCGTCCGCAGTTGGTCGGGCGGCCATGGCCTGTCCTCAAAAGTGTTTCAGCAAGGGATCACATCTATTTAAGGCGCGCGCGATTGAATCGCGCAACGCATTTTTGCAAGGCTGCCATTCAAAATATAGGTTGCGCGATTATATCGTGCACGATATAAATGACCTTGTTCAGTTCCCCGGCGGGAGGCAGCGCAGAGTTGTTGGTCCGCTTTTCGAGTGAAATCCCAGGAGAAAATCCAATGCCTACCAAAGTTCTTTATCGCACCCAGGCCACAGCAACCGGCGGCCGCGATGGCAAAGCCTCGACCACGGACGGCACGTTTCAGGTCAATCTTGCGACCCCGAAGGAACTCGGTGGCGGCGGCGGACCGGGCAACAATCCCGAGCAGCTTTTCGCGGCCGGCTATTCGGCCTGTTTCATCGGCGCGATGAAGGCGGTTTCGGGAACGGTCGGCGTCAAAGTGCCGGCGGATACGACGGTTACGGCTGATGTGGGCATCGGCCCGCGTTCGGAAGGCGGCTTCGGCCTCGATGTCGCGCTGACCGTGGCGCTGCCGGGCGTTGCTCGTGCCGACGCGGAGAAGCTGGTTGCCACCGCGCATCAGGTCTGCCCGTACTCCAACGCAACCCGCAACAATCTCGACGTGAAGATCAACGTCGTCTGATTTTGCGGCGAGACAAACAAAAGAGCGGGGCGTCGGCTCCGCTCTTTCTTTTTGTCGATGCCTACACGTGCTGTCCGCCGTTGATGTGAATCTCGGCGCCGTTCACGTACGAACTGGTTTCGGTGCACAGCACGTAGATGATCTTCGCGACTTCATCCGGTGTGCCGAGCCGGTGCATCGGGATCTGTTCGTGAACGATCTTGTCGGTGCCCGGTGACAGGATCGACGTGTCGATCTCGCCCGGTGCGATCGCGTTGACGCGCACCCCGACGCGGCCGAAGTCCGACGCCATCTCCCGCGTCAGCGCAGCGAGCGCCGCTTTCGATGTCGCATAGGCTGCGCCCGCGAACGGATGTACGCGCGAGCCCGCGATCGATGTCACGTTGACCACCGATCCTTTCGCGGCTTTCAGCTCTTCAATCAGACCGCGTGCCAGCATCACCGGCGCGAAGAAGTTGACGCGGAACACATGGCTCCAGACATCGACATCGGTGTCGATCGATCCCATGCGCGCGCCGCCGTCACCCTTGGGCGAGATTGCTGCGTTGTTGACCAGCGCATGCAGTACGCCGCCCTCGAGCCGCTCGCGGATTTCATCGATGGCGCGTGCCGTGTCCTTGTGATCGGAAAGGTCGACCTGGATATGATCTTCGGGGCCGGCGTCCCAGGGGCATTGCTCGGGAAACGGATGACGCGAACAGGTGATGACGCGCCAGCCTGCGCTGGAAAAGCGGATCACGGTGGCGTGGCCGATGCCGCGGCTGGCGCCGGTCAGCAGCAAGGTGCGCTTGGGCGCGTTGGAGTCGGCGGGAGTTGAAGTCGGCATGAATGAGGGTCTCGCCTTCGGGCGTTAGCGTTCAGGACATCAGTTACGGATAGAGCCGCGTCTTGCTCCATTCGGCATCGGGTGCCGCGCGGCGGAATTCGATGCGGTCGTGCAGGCGGAAGGGGCGGTCGTGCCAGAATTCGATCGCTTGCGGCGTGATGCGCCATCCGCTCCAGCCGGGGGGGCGGGGGACCTCGCCAATGGCGTACTTCGCGGTATTGATCGCGATGGCTTTCTCGAACGCCATCCGGCTTTCCAGCGGCTGCGACTGTTTGCTGGCCCAGGCGCCGATCTGCGCCTGCTTCGGCCGGGTCGCGAAATAGGCATCGGCCTCGGCGTCGGTGACCCGGCTGACGGCGCCGCGGATGCGGACCTGCCGCCGCAGCGATTTCCAGTGGAACAGCAGCGCGGCCTTGGGGGTAGTGGCAAGCTCCCGGCCCTTGGCGCTGTCGATATGGCTGTAAAACACGAAACCGGCGGTATCAAAGCCCTTCAGCAGGACCATCCGGACGTCCGGGAGCCCGTCGCCGTCCACGGTGGCCAGCGCCATGGCATTGGGATCGTTCGGTTCGGACTTCACCGCCTCGGCAAACCACACCGCAAACAGCCCAAAAGGCTCGTCGGCCGCGGTGAAATCACCGGAAATTAACTCACCTGGGGTTTTGATGGTGTTCGGACCGTTCATGTCTGGAGTATCCGGTTGCGTACCCTGGCGCCTCTTCGTGCCAAGCGTGTTATCGAGCGTTCCCTATATAGGGTACGCGAGAGCCGCGGCCTATCGCCGATCGGGCTTGTCACCGCTGCTGTGCTGGTGGCTCTCGGCTGCTCGGCCGGGGGATGCAGCATGGGCCCCTTCGGCAAGGACGCCAAAAAGGACGATGTTTCGGACGTCACCGGCTCGATCGGCCCGATGATCCGCTCTCACGACGACACCAACCTCACCGATGCCGACCTCGCGCTGGCGCGCAACGCCGCGTCCGATGTGCTGACCCGCGGCCAGAAGGACGTCAGCCAGCCCTGGGAAAATCCCGAAACCGGCGCGCGGGGGTCGGTCACGCCGCTGGCCTCGACATATACGTCCGAGGGGCGCACTTGCCGGGACTTCCTTGCCAGCTATGTGCGCGGTGCCAATGAAGGCTGGCTGCAAGGCGAGGCCTGCCAGCAGGGCAAGGGCCCCTGGGAAATCCGCAACATGAAGCCCTGGAAGCGCAGCTAGGCCGCCTGAACGTCCGGCCAGAACCGCCGCAACGTTTGTAGTTTCGACACCGTTCCGGATGAAACCCGTTGCGGGATTGTCACGAAAACACCACATCAGGGCAAAGGGCCGGTCGGCCCGAACCTGAATTCCTGTAAGGAGACCGAACGAATGCGCGACCCCTATGAGGTCCTGGGGGTGCAGCGGGGTGCCACTGCTGCGGCGATCAAGAGCGCCTATCGCAAGCTCGCCAAGAAGCACCACCCCGATGCCAACAAGGGCGACCCCAAAGCGGCTGAACGCTTTTCCGAACTCAACATGGCGAACGAAATCCTCGGCGACGAGGACAAACGCAAGCAGTTCGATCGCGGCGAGATCGATGCCGAGGGCAAACCGAAGTTTCAGGGTTTCGAGGGCGGCTTCCCCGGGGGCGGCGGCGGACGCCGCGCGGGGCCGGGCGGCTTCGAATATTCCTTCCGCACTGGCGGACATCCGGGTGGACCCGGCGCAGGCGGTTTCGCCAGCGGCGGCGCGTTTGAGGACATCCTCAAGAGCATGTTCGGCGGCCAGGCCGGCGCTGCCGGAATGGGCGGCGGACCGCGCGGCGGCGCGAGCACGTTCGAGTACGACACGCCGTTCGCCACCGATCTCGATGTCGCCGTTACGATGACGGTCGCTCTTGAAGAGGCCATCAACGGCGCGACGCGGCGTGTCCGTCTGCCGACCGGCAAGGAACTCAATGTCAAGATTCCGGCAGGTGTCGCCGCCGGTCAGCAGATCCGCCTTAAGGGGCAGGGCGAAACCGCGCCCGGTCATCGTCCCGGCGATGTGCTGATCACGGTGAACATCGCGCCGCATCCTTACTTCAAGATTGACGGCAACGATCTGCGTCTCGATCTGCCGGTCACGCTGTACGAAGCCGTCCTCGGCGCGAAGGTGCGCGTGCCGACGCTCGACGGCGCGGTGCAGCTTTCGATTCCGAAGAATACCTCATCGGGCCGGACGTTTCGCCTCAAGGGCAAGGGGATGCCGATCAAGGGTGCATCGGGTGCCGACGGGTTCGGCGATCTGTACGTCACAACCCGCATCGTGTTGCCTGACGCCAACGATGCGGAACTCGAAGCGCTGATGGAGAAATGGCGCGACCAGCATCCGATGAATCCGCGCAAGGATTTTGAGTGAGGGTGGACGGCGATTGAGTGTGATGTGACAGCGTTTGTCACATTGTATTCCGATTCAATTTTCAAACAGCCACGCGAATTCGTTCTCGCGCATCGCGCGAGGTGAGCTTTTAGTTTTGCCCCTCACAGCGCGCGCGAGGCCTGCCTCGTTCGCGCCCCAAACTTTGAGGGGCATGGAGCGCCGCGAGGCGCACCTTGTGTTCGTTTCGCTTCCGGCATCGCTTGCGAGGCGATGGGATTCCGAAAGCGCATCGCCTTGCGGCGCTCCA
>NZ_APJI01000005.1 GCF_000497575.1 Afipia sp. OHSU_II-C1 | reverse complement strand
AAAATCGCCGCAGTGGAGCGCCGCAAGGCGATGCGCTTCCGGAAGACCATCGCTTCGCACGCGATGCCGGAAGCGAAACGAACACAAGGTGCGCCTCGCGGCGCTCCATGCCCCTCGTTGTTTGGGGCGCGAACGAGGCAGGCCTCGGCGCGCGCATCAAGGGGCACAACGAAAAGCTCACCTCGCGCTGTCAGAGCGCGAGAGCGATGACGCACGCCTTTTCGTTGGCGCGAATGGGCAGGCCCCACGCGCGCATGCTGTTTGAAAATTGAATCGGAAGAAAGCGAGACGCCGCGTTACTCACGCTGGAATGCTTGCACCGGGCTGAAGCCCGCATCCGGCGGCGGCACGGCGACGATCCCCGCCGCACTCAGCGCCGCGGCCGCCTTTGCCGGATCGTTTGACCACGGCAGCCGTGACTGAATATCCCGCGTCACCGGCTCGCCCAGCGCGCCGCCAAAATCCAGCGGCCATACTCCCGCCGGCAGAATGTCAATTGATATCCGCCGCACCCCGAACCTGTCGCCAAGGGCAACCGACAGCTTCGCGGGATCGACCACGCGTGCGGATGCGGGGTTCGACACATCGGCGAATGTCACCAACGTCGGGATCAACTCGCCCGTAACAGCGACCCTCCCGGTTTGCTTTTTGACGTCGCGGAAATCGATCCGCCGTCCGACCGCGGCAAACGCACGCAGCGGCAGGTAGCTCAGGCCATCCGTCTCGGCCGGGTTCGTTCCGTGCAGCAGGAGCGCCGTGAGATTTCGCCCGCTGCCGAGATCGGCAAACACGGCATCGCCCTTGATGCGGGGGCCGGCCGGTCCGCTGCCGGAGCCGCCATAGGCGCGATTGGGGGTCACCGAGATCACGCCGGACGCCGAGCGGACACCGCCGGGCGTATCGACTTCCAGGGTAAGTCGGTATTTGTGGTCAGGCCGGTAAAGGTAGATTCGCTCGCCGATCACCAGCGCTGCCAGCAGCACCGCCGGGCCGACCCATCTCTTCCAGTTCATGCGGCGTGACCTTTGATTCTGCGCGCAAGCCTCTGGATTAGGCGCAGGCGACGCCGCTGTCACGCCATCTTCTCTTGATCCGGCGCGGCCTTTCGGGAAAGACTGCGACCGCAATAACGGAAGAGGACCGCACGTGTCAGCCCCCATCGAGACCCGAGTGCAGACCCGCAGTGACCTTGCGTGGTCGATCGCAGTGGGGGGCATCGGTGTCGTCGCCTTCACGGCCTTCCTGGTGTTCGCCTGGTACTATGCGGCCACGCTGTTTCTGGTGTTCGCGGGCATCCTGCTCGGCGTCGCCCTCACCGCCATGACGAATCTGCTGCGGAAGGTCATGGGCGGGCCGCACGCGCTGCGCCTCGCGCTGGTCTGCGTGGTGCTGGCGGGGTTTCTGTCCGGCGTCGTGTTCCTCGGCGGCTCGACCATCGCCCGGCAGGCTGCCGTTCTGAGCAACACCCTCAAGTCGCAACTTGTGACCGTGAAGACGTTCCTCGAACAGCATGGCGTCGATACCAGCTATCTCGAACTCGGCAGCGTGACAGCAACGCCGGCGGGCGCCACCGACACGCCGGCAGCGGCCCCCGCTCCAGGCCTTCCCAAAAACCTGCCGAGCGCAGGCGCTCTCGCCTCCGGCGGCGGTGCCATCGTCAGCCAGACCTTGAAGCTGCTGCTCGGCACGGTCAGCGCCGTCGGCAACTTCTTCATCGTGGTGTTTCTCGGCCTGTCATTCGCGGCGCAGCCGGGCGTCTATCGCAAAGGCGTGCTGGCGCTGTCTCCCAGGAAACACCGGGCAAGTGTCACGGCCGTGGTTGACCGGATCAGCGACACGCTGGAGCGCTGGCTGATCGCGCAGATGATCACCATGGCCGCCGTGTTCCTGGTGACATGGATTGGCCTCACGATCATCGGGATCGACAGCGCCTTCATCCTCGGCATTCAGGCCGGCTTGCTGGCGTTCATCCCGACCGTCGGCGCCCTGATCGGCGGCCTCATCATCGTGCTGGCAAGCCTCGCCTCAGGCTGGGTTGCGGCCTTCAGTGCCTTCGTGCTGTTTCTCGGCGTGCACGCGCTGGAAAGCTACATCCTGACGCCGATCATCCAGCGTCAGGCGCTCGACATCCCGCCCGCGACGCTGTTCGCGTTCCAGATCCTGCTCGGCGTCGTGTTCGGGCTGTGGGGACTGGCGCTGGCGCTGCCGCTGATGGCGATCGTGAAGGTGATCATCACCTATCTGCGCGAAGAGGACGAGCAGCGCGAACCGGAGTTCAAGATAGCGTGACGTAAACGTTCGTCATTGCGAGCGAAGCCAAGCAATCCAGCTTTTGACAGCAAAGACTGGATTGCTTCGTCGCAATAGCTCCTCGCAATGACGGGGAATAGTGTCAGAAGCTCGCCACCGTGTTGGTATGTTCGACCTCCGGCGGCGAGGCAAAATGCGGCCCGACCAGCGCGCGCCATTCGGTGAAATTGTCGGATTCGCGAAAATCCACCGTGTGGTTTTCGAGGGTTTCCCACTTGATGTGCAGCCGGTAGCGCGACGGCTTTTCGATCGACCGGTGCAGTTCGAAACTTTTCCAGCCCTTGCAGCGCTTGAAGATCGATTCCGCCTTGGCGACGGCCGCCTCGAAATCCTTCTCGCTGCCCGGCTTGATTTCGATCTGTGCGATTTCGGTGATCATGGTTGTCCGCCCTTTCTGGTTATCAGGGGGCGGCTCTAGCGCAAAAACGCGGACCGGAAAAGACAAAGGGCGCCGCGAGCGCCCTGTTGAAACCATACTGCTGCGCTAACAGCCTCACATGAAGGTCACGAGCGCTCCCAGCAGCGCCAGCGCGCAGCCTCCCAGAACCACCGGCTGCCAGTCGAACACCGATCGATAGCGCCCCTCGGCCCGGCGCGCGGCAATCAGGGCGTTCTCATACTCGTCGGATGTCGAAAACATGCACGCAAAGCCGGCCCGTGCGGAGGCAACGGTCGCTTCAAGGGCGGTGATGTCGGACTGTGAATCGTGGCTGCGTACGATGGTCATGCCGCATCGTAGGGCGCGCATGGTAAACAGACGGTTAGCAATCTCAGGCGAGCGCCTCGGCGTGGCTCGCAGCCGCCTTCTCGCCGGGCGCGGCAGCCGTCCGGATCATCTTGCGCCGTGCATCCTCCAGCGACAGCGGCTGCTCGGTCGCCGCTTCCACACGGTTACGTCCACCCCGCTTGGCCTGATAGAGCGCGGTATCGGCCGACGCCATCAGCACTTCGAGTTCGGTATTGGCCGGCCCGCCCGCGACACCAATGCTGACCGTGGTTTCCAGCGGAACATCGTCGATGGCGACACCGCACGTCTCGAAGGCTTCGCGGACGCGTTCGGCGGCAACCAGCGCCTCATCCATAGAACATGGCAGGAGAGCTGCGAATTCTTCACCGCCAACGCGGCCGACGAGATCGGTAATACGCAGCGAGGCAACGACGACATTGGCAAATACCTGCAGCACGTCATCGCCGGTGGCGTGGCCGAAGCGATCGTTGACCGATTTGAAATGGTCGATGTCGAAGATCATCACGGTCACCGGGCGTCCGGCCTTGGCCTCGCGCTCGATCATGCGCGATGTCGCCTCACTGAAGCCGCGGCGATTCAGCAGGCCCGTCAGCGGATCGATGGACGCAGCCGTCTTGTGCGCGCTGACCGTCCGCTCCGACACCAGCATGACGATGATGAACACTGTGCCCACGGCATAGATCACAAGCTCGGCGGCAAACGCCGCGACCCAAACCTGCGCCATGATCGTTGCATCGGCAGACCTGTACAGGTCGCCGAGCAGAATCGGCAGCATCAGGACGACGCCATGCAACAGCGGCACGAAGATCGCCGGCCAGCGCGCACGCAGGCTCTTGCGGCGTTCGCGCCAGAGTTCACCGGCGGTCAGCGCGGCATAGGCGGCGACAATGGCCGCGCCGATGATCATCCGCAGTTCGGGATCGATCGGATCAAGCGCAACGACCGCGGCGATCCAGAGTACGGGGCCGGCGATCACTCCGATCAAGTTCGCGGGGCGCCCGTGGAACGCGCGCGCCGCATCCCACATCAATCCGCAGGCGATGAAGCCGACGGCGTTAACAGCGAGCGACAGCTCCCAGCCAAGCTCGGGGCCGCCCACCGTCCACAGCGCGACCGATGCCGCGCCGAGAATATAAGCAGCGCCCCACCAGCCTAGCGCCGCGATCTTTTCCTGACGCCAGAAGAACAGCAGCATTGCGCCGAGCAGTGCGGCTGCCAGCGTCGCGACGAGATACAGCGTTGAAATGTCGAGAGACAAATGTGTGCCAGCCGGCATGTTCTATGCAGCGCTTTTAAATAGAGGAGCTGGAATAGCCCCCTCAGCCTTCGTTGAAGCTAGCAACGGTGTCTTGGCACTCCGTTTGCGGCGGTCACAAAATTTTCAGGAAAAATCTCTGCAATTCGGCTGTATCTGGAACAGAAAAAGGCGCCCGAAGGCGCCTTTTGAATCTTGCAGATCCCGCGGATTGCGGAAAATTTGAACGAAACGATTAGCGCTTCGAGAACTGGAAGGACCGGCGGGCCTTCGCCTTGCCGTACTTCTTACGTTCAACGACACGCGAGTCGCGGGTCAGGAAGCCGCCCTTCTTGAGGACGCTGCGCAGGTCCGGCTCGAAGTTGGTCAGAGCCTTCGAGATGCCGTGACGCACCGCGCCAGCCTGGCCGGACAGACCGCCGCCAGCGACGGTGCAGACCACATCGTACTGGCCCTGACGGGCGGCAGCGACGATCGGCTGCTGGATCATCATGCGAAGCACCGGGCGAGCGAAGTAAACCTCGACCTCGCGGGTGTTCACGACGATCTTGCCGGAGCCCGGCTTGATCCAGACGCGGGCAACCGCGTCCTTGCGCTTGCCGGTCGCATAGGCGCGGCCCAGCTTGTCGACCTTCTTTTCGTACTTCGGAGCGTCTGGCGCCGCCGTCTTCAGCGCCGAGAGCTGATCGAGAGACTGCATGGTATCGGACATTATGCGGCCCTCGTATTCTTGCGGTTCAACGATGCGATATCCACGACTTCAGGCTGCTGCGCCTCGTGGGGATGTTCGGCGCCCGGGTAAACACGGAGGTTGCCGAGCTGCACACGGCCCAGCGGACCGCGCGGGATCATGCGCTCAACGGCCTTCTCGACGACGCGCTCAGGAAAACGACCCTCGAGGATCGACTTCGCGGTGCGCTCCTTGATGCCGCCGATGAAACCGGTGTGGTTGTAGTAGACCTTGTTGTCACGCTTGCGTCCGGTAAGGACGACATGAGCCGCGTTGATGATGATGACGTTGTCACCGCAATCGACGTGGGGAGTATAAGTCGGGAGGTGCTTGCCGCGCAGGCGCATGGCAACCAAAGTCGCGAGGCGACCAACGACCAAGCCCTTGGCGTCGATCAGCACCCACTTCTTGTTGACCTCGGCTGGCTTTGCCGAAAACGTCTTCATGTGAGTTGTCCGTGAAATGGCACGTCCGGCGCGTTCGCCGGACTGGGCGAGGTTCTAGATAACCCGCCCCGAAGCGTCAATACGCAAAATGCAAAAATACATTACTAAAAACAACAGCTTATAAATATGGTGCTATATTACCCCTAAAATCATTGAGTATTAGGAATGGAGTATGTTGAGGTAACGTGGGCGATCGGATCGGGCGAAGTGCCTGATAACAGGCTGACTTCTCCGACAGCCAAGCGCTTGCCGAGCTTCATCAGCTTGGCGGCCGCCAGCACATCCTGGCCGGGCTGGCCCTTGCGCAGAAAATTGATGTTGAGGCTGGTCGTCACGGCCAATCCGACAGGGCCGATGGCGGAGAGCAGCACCACGTACATGGCAAAGTCCGCCAGGGCCATCAGCGTCGGGCCGGAGACCGTCCCACCGGGGCGCAGCATCCGCTCGCTGTACGGCTGCCGCAGCAGGCACGTCGCACCGTCGGCGCTCTCGATCAGGATTTCACCGCTGGCAAAGGCCTGCGGAAACTCCCTGTGGAGAAACGCTTCGAGTTCTGCCACCGTCATTTTCGCCTTGCTCATGGAACGTATGTCCTGCCCTGCTCTCGTATGTGACGGTTTTGTATCTTAGGGTGAGCACGATAGCGAGCCTGACGGACCCCAAAAGCGAACCTGGAATCTGAGCCTAAAGACTATGACCGCGCAAACATCACGTGCTCCATTGCAGGCCTCCTCGCCGCTCCTGCGCGAGAACGTCGGCAGCATCGCAGTGCTCACGCTGGATTCGCCCAAAACGCGCAACGCGTTGTCGGAAGCGATGATCGCCGCGATTCACGAAGCCATCGTTTCCATTCGCGAGGAAAAAAGTGTCCGCGCGGTCGTCATTGCTGCGCAAGGACCAGCCTATTCGTCGGGCCACGACCTCAAGGAACTCACCGCTCGCCGCAGCGACGCCGACAAAGGCAGAGCCTATTTTTCGCACATGATGAAATCCTGCAGCGAAATGATGCAGGCTATCGTTCGCCTGCCCAAGCCTGTGGTAGCGGCCGTACAGGGTGTTGCAACCGCAGCGGGCTGCCAACTGGTCGCGACCTGCGATCTGGCGGTCGCATCCGAACAGGCAACGTTCGGCACGCCGGGCATCGACATCGGGCTCTTCTGCTCGACGCCAATGGTTGCGCTGTCACGTAACGTGCCGCGCAAACACGCCATGCATATGCTGCTGACAGGAGAGCACGTCTCCGCACAGCGTGCGTATGAGCTTGGGCTGGTGAACAGCGTGGTTCCGGCGGGAACGGAGCGCGATGCCGCGATCGACCTCGCGAAGAAGATCGCGCTCAAGTCCGCGTACACGCTGAAGGTGGGCAAGGAAGCGTTCTACCGGCAAGCCGAAATGAGCCTCGCGGACGCCTACACCTATGCGGCCCAGGTGATGGCCGAGAACATGATGGCGCGCGACGCGCAGGAAGGCATCGGCGCCTTCATCGAAAAGCGCGATCCCAAGTGGGAAGACCGCTGATCCATATTGCTCGTCATTGCGAGCCAACGGGTCCGGCTTCGCCGGCCGGATGATAAACTCCGCAAAGCAACCCACCTTTGCGATCGAGAGATGGATTGCTTCGTCGCTCCGCTCCTCGCAATGACGAAAACAGATGGAAGTTGATGTGAACCACGACGCCTACGACGACAATTACATCCGAGCCATTCTCACGAATACGAAATCTATCGCCATGGTCGGCGCATCGCCGGTCAATGTGCGCCCGAGCTATTTCGCGTTCAAATATCTCGTCGAGCGCGGCTACGACATGATCCCGATCAATCCGGGACAGGTTGGCAAGAGTCTCGTGGGAAAGCCCTTCGTGGGATCGCTGAAGGACATCGGCCGTCCTGTCGACATGGTCGATATCTTCCGCAATTCGGAGGCCGCCGCGGCGGTCGTCGACGATGCGCTGGCGCTGCCGGTGCCGCCAAAAGTGATCTGGATGCAACTCGGCGTTCGTAACGATGCCGCAGCAGCCAAGGCGGAAGCCGCCGGCGTAAAGGTAGTGATGAACCGCTGCCCGAAAATCGAATACGCGCGGCTGACGTCGGAAATTCAGTGGGTGGGCGTCAACTCGCGCACCATCAGTTCCAAGCGCGCGCCGATTCCAACCAGCAACATGCGACTGTCATTAAATCGCAGCAGCGTAACCGGCGGTGCAACCGCGGCGGCTGACCGCGCCGCCAAGGACAAGAACGACCTGCCCTGAATCCGGCGCACCGCAGAACGATCGTTTCAGCGGGGCTGCGAAAACCGTCAGGTTCATTGCCAGTTAAGGCCGATTGTCGCGAACCGCTTGACGCCGCGCGCATCCGCCCGCAGCATAATCTTCTCCACGCCCATTCGCGGCGCTCAGAAGGACACCCTATGACGGAAAGATTGCCGGGCTTCTCCACGCTCTCCATTCACGCTGGCGCGCAGCCGGACCCCACCACGGGCGCCCGCGCGACGCCGATCTACCAGACCACATCGTTCGTGTTCAACGACGCGGATCACGCCGCCTCGCTGTTCGGGTTGCAGGCGTTCGGCAACATCTATACCCGCATCGGCAATCCGACCAACGCAGTGCTCGAGGAGCGCGTCGCTGCGCTCGAAGGCGGCACGGCTGCGCTGGCAGTCGCATCGGGTCATGCGGCGCAATTGGTGACGTTTCACGCGTTGCTGCAGCCCGGCGATGAATTCATCGCCGCGCGGCGCCTTTACGGCGGCTCGATCAATCAGTTCAATCACTCGTTCAAGAACTTTGGCTGGAACGTTGTCTGGGCTGACACCGACGATGTCTCGACCTTCGAGAAAGCGCTTTCACCAAAAACCAAGGCGATCTTCATCGAGTCGATTGCAAATCCCGGCGGCACAGTGACTGACATCGAGGCCATCGCCGCCATCGCGCGCAAGGCCGGCGTACCGCTCATTGTCGACAACACGCTGGCGTCGCCCTATCTGATCAAGCCGATCGATCACGGCGCAGACATCGTCCTGCATTCGGCGACAAAATTTCTTGGCGGCCACGGCAACTCCATCGGCGGCATCATCGTCGACGCAGGCACGTTCGACTGGTCGCGCGATGGCCGTTATCCTGTGCTGAGCGAGCCCCGCCCGGAGTATCACGGCATCAAGCTACAGGAGACCTTCGGCAACTTCGCGTTTGCGATTGCCGCGCGCGTGATCGGCCTGCGAGATCTGGGCCCGGCCCTGTCGCCGTTCAATGCTTTCCTGCTCCTCACCGGTATCGAAACGCTCGGCCTGCGCGTCCAGCGGCATTCCGACAATGCGAAGGCTGTCGCCGAATGGCTATCCGCACATCCTGCCGTCGCCTGGGTGAGCTACGCAGGCCTTCCCGGCGACCGCTATCATAACCTCGCGCGGAAATATTCGCCGAAGGGTGCGGGCGCGGTGTTCACCTTCGGCCTGAAGGGCGGATATGACGCGGGCATCAACCTCGTGTCGAACGTCAAGTTGTTCTCGCATCTGGCCAACGTCGGCGACACACGGTCCCTGATTATCCACCCGGCCTCGACCACGCACAGCCAGCTCAGCGATGCGCAAAAGGCGCAGGCTGGCGCAGGCGTCGATGTCGTCAGGCTTTCGGTCGGGCTTGAAGACAAGGAAGATCTGATCGCAGATCTCGATCAGGCGCTGAAGGCTTAAAAATCTTCAGCCAGCCCCTGAATGCAAAACGCGGCGCCGGGCATGGCGCCGCGTTTTTCATTATGCAGAGAGCAAAGGTGCTATCGGAAAATCAGGTCTTCACAGCGCCCGAGGCTCTCGCCTTGTCCTCGCGGCTCAGACGGGCGTTGCGCTGGACGATTGAAAATGTGGCAAGAGCGAACAGAATGACAAGAAGCTGTGCTGACACGGCTTCGAGCGTGGCATTCAGCCCGAGAGACTGGAGCCAGCCAAAGCTCTTCAACTCAGTAACGGGCAACAGGCTCTGTTCCTGGAATTCCTGGATAGCCTCGCCGATGAACTTGATGCCCATCGCGAACAGGAACGCCGACGTGATGATGAACAGCGGGCGCAGCGGGATCTTCCGCGCAATCAGGTTTATGAAGTAGAACAACACGACAAGACCAGCCGTTGCAGCGGCAAGGCCCGCGAACAGCCCCAGGCTCCAGCCGCCTTCAGTCACCGCGAGCGCATTGATGAAAAGCACGGTTTCGGCGCCTTCGCGGAACACCGCAAAGAATGCAAGCGCGCCAACAGCCCAGGCAGTTTCCTGCGCGAGCGCGCTATCAGCCTTATGCGCAAGATAATCCTGCCAGCCGCGCGGGTCCTGCTTCACCATCAGCCAGCCGCTGACGTAGAGCATCAGCGCGGCGGCAAAGAGGATCACGATCGCTTCGAAAATATCGTTATGCTGACCGGAATTGAGAACCGCGAACAGCCATGCCGCGATGATACTGCAGCCGACAGCGGCAAGCGCACCGCCGTAAAGCGCGGTGACGCGGTGACCGCCTCCGACCTTCCGGAGATAGCCGGCAAGCGCCGCGATCACAAGCATGGCCTCAAGGCCCTCACGCAACAGAATGACGGCTGCCTGGACGAATGCGTTGGACATGGAAGGCCTTGTGACAATCAGCGTTAGGAATTTTCGTTCTATCGCGGTGCAAATCGAAGTTAAAGCAGGTCGGCACCGCACCAAATCGTGACTCAGGTCTCAAATGCAAGAAACGCCTGTGAATCAGGGAATTCCTGCATCTCCGGAGACTTTAGAATAGTTCGATTTCAGCCGCCCTCGCCCACCACCAGACGAAGTTTGGCCGGCGTTCTGTCCGGCAACGTTCTGCCCAGCCGCTCGACGTGAAACAGCGTCATCGTGAGAATGACGATCGCGACAGCCTGATGAGCCAAACCGAGATCGATCGGCACCTGATTGAGCAGCGTCAGGATGCCGATGGCCACCTGAACAAGCATCGCCGCCACGATCCAGAGTGCGCCGGACACGATAGCGGGACTTGTCCGGGAGCGGACAGCGTCGATCGCATGAACGACGGCAACGACCACAAGTGTATAAGCGATCATGCGATGGCTAAACTGAACGGTCAGGGTGTTATCGAAGAAATTCCGCCACCATGGCTGTTCAAAGAACAACCGCGCGGATGACGGGATGAATGCGCCATCGATCAGCGGCCAGGTGTTGAACACGCGGCCGGCGCGCAGGCCTGCCACCAACGCGCCGAAATAGAGCTGCAGAAACACCAGCGCCAGCAGGATCCTGCCCACGACCTTTACCCGCAGCGGAGCCACGGACGGCACGCCGCCCTGAGTATGACGCCGCAGGAGCCAGACGATTGCCGAGAAAATGAAAAGCGCCAGCATGAAATGAATGGCGAGCCTGTACTGCGAGACGGAGACCCGTTCAGTGAGGCCCGAACTCACCATCCACCATCCGACCGCACCCTGCAGACCGCCAAGCACGAAGATGATCCATAGTCTGCGCTGAAGCCCGGGCGACAGGAAACCGCGCCACAGGAACCAGAGAAACGGCAGTAAAAACACCGCGCCGATCAGCCGCCCGAGCAGCCGATGTCCCCACTCCCACCAGAAGATGGTCTTGAATTCAGACAGGCTCATTCCGCGATTCATTTCGCGATATTGCGGAATGGTCTTGTAGGCCTCGAACTGCCGGCTCCATTCGGCGTCAGTCAGCGGCGGAATGGTACCGGTTACCGGCTTCCACTCGACAATGGAGAGGCCGGATTCCGTCAGCCGTGTCGCGCCGCCGACCATCAGCGTGCAGACCACCAATGCGGCCACAATGATGAGCCAAACGCGGACACCGCGCATGCCTGCGGCCCCAGCCTGTGGAACGATTGGAATTGCGGCGGTCATGGTCCGAAAATGCAGCCTTGAATGAATTCGCGCGGTCCTTATAGTCGCCGCACTTTTCCACGCAAGCCGCGTATTCGCAGCCACCAGCACAATTCTGTCATGACAATCCGCACGCGAAAACTGATCGGAACCTTCGGCCTTTTGGTGCTGGTTATTGTCTGGTCGCTTGCCGGTATGGTGATCGCCCAAACCCCCTGGCTGGCGGCGTCAAAGTTGGCGCAGGCGATTTTCTACGTGGTGGCCGGTCTCGGCTGGGTGCTGCCCGCCATGCCGCTTATCGCATGGATGTCGCGGCCGGATCCTCAGCCGTAATTCACCGCAGGTTCCTGCACGCGCACCTTCGCCTTCCGTAGGGTGATCCCCGACAGAACTACGCGGAGCGCGCGCAGCGAATTCCGTCGCCCATCCCACGCAATCCGCGGCAATGCCATCAGGTCCGATTGACCGTCGGATCTGACAACGCCGGGCCCGGTGGACACGGCGCTGATAAATCCCGCTTCGCGCGCCAGCATCATCTCCCGGGGCCCGAAACATCCCTGTCCACCGAACGGATAGGCAAAATGACGGCATGGGCCGCCCAGCGCAGTTTCCAGCACCGTTCGGCCCATGGACATTTCCCTTAAGGCGCTCGTGCCCTTTGTGCGCGCGAGGTTCGGATAATTGACCGTCGAACTTCCAATCGTCGCCTGCGGATCGCGCGCCAGTTTGGCGAGGTCTTGCCAGTTCATAGCAATGTCACGCGAGATAGCGTTGATATCAACGCCGTAACGACCGCACAGATCGCCGATCGCAATCGCAACATCGTCCGGTGAAAGCGTCATCATCCACCCGTGCAACGCATCGTAAAGCTGATCCTTCTCCGAAAGACCGGCGGCGAAGAAATGCCTTTCGGCACGGTTCATCACAAGGCCGATCCGGGCGTTGCGTGCAATGACCTGCTCAAGCGCGAGCCACCACGCTTTGCCGATACCGTCGACAAAGCCCGTCGGAACATAGAGGGTAAACGGCACCCGATGACGCGACAACACCGGATAGGCGTAAGTCATGAAGTCGCGATGCGCGCCATCGAAGGTCAGGCAGACAAAGCGCTGCGCAAGGGCTGGCTGTTGCGCACGCTCGGCGACCTCGCCGATGGACAGAAAATCA
Organism: Afipia sp. OHSU_II-C1; assembly: GCF_000497575.1. Lineage (GTDB taxonomy): Bacteria > Pseudomonadota > Alphaproteobacteria > Rhizobiales > Xanthobacteraceae > Afipia. The sequence continues at coordinate 200,569 of NZ_APJI01000005.1, read as the reverse complement.
AAGCCCCACCGCTTCAGGGCAGCGATCGCCTTGTCGAGAAATTCGGGCGTGATCTCATACGGTCGCAGCGGCTGGAACGGATCGCCGCGCCGGGGCCGGACATGCTCGAATTTGAGGATGGCCCCGGAGCCGCCGGTTCGCCGCTCGAGTATACGCGCCAAGCCGGAGAAATAGCCGAGTTCAAGCCCCACATCCGCCAGCATGTTCCTCCGAAACCGCACCTGGGCCCCCTCTTGCGCGCGCCATCGCCAGCCGCGCCTGTATTCTCATTACTCTTTGTTGACATTTCTTTGAATAAGGTCGGCCAAGCCGCAATCTCAAAATGCCAAGGAATTCAGGTCCTCAGATGGCCATGGCTGCAGCACTTCTCGGCTCCGACACAAATTCGCAGACGCATCCGGCTTCAAACCGGATCGCGCGCGTCGATATTGTTCGCAGTATGCCGGAGTCCGAGGCACGCTGGCGGGCATTCGAAGGTCCCGAGTATCTTTCTACCCCCTATCAGCGCTTCGAGCTGCTCGACGCATGGCAGCAAACCATCGGAAAGCATGAGGGCGCAACGCCCCTTATCGTTATCGCCAGCGGTGCGGACAATCGGCCGCTGCTGTTGCTACCGCTCGTGGTTAGCCGAGAGAACGGCGCGAAGATCGCGCGCTTCATGGGCGGCAAGCACCCAACATTCAATATGGCGCTATGGCGCCGCGATTTCATCGAGACCATGACCCGCGCAGAAGTGGACGCGTTGGTCTCCGCGATCCGCGGCCAAACGGATGACATCGACGTCCTGGCTTTCGCGCAACAACCGCAGCGCTGGCAAAACATCGTCAATCCGCTGGCGCAGCTTGCCGGACAGCCTTCGACCAACCCCTGCCCCATGATGACAATGACGCCCGGCTGCAAACCGGAGGATCGCGTCAGTACGTCGACGCGGCGGCGCTTGCGCAACAAGGAGCGCAAGCTCCAGAGTCTTCCGGGCTATCGTTATTTCGTTGCGGCGACAGACGCCGATATCAACCGGCTGCTGGATGCATTCTTCATCATCAAGCCGCAGCGCATGGCGCTTTCGAAATTGCCTGATATCTTCTCCGATGAAGCGACCAAAGCCTTTGTTCGCAGCGCCTGTCTGGCAAAACTGCCAAACGGCGACCGCGCCATTGAGCTTCACGCACTCGAATGCGACAGCGAGCTGATTTCGGTGTTCTCCTGCGTCGCCGATGGCGAGCGGTTTTCCACCATGTTCAACACCTACACGATTTCGGACAACGCGCGTTACAGCCCTGGCCTGATCCTGCTGCGCTACATGATCGATCACTTCGGCGATCGCGGCTATCGGTCGGTGGATTTCGGCGTGGGATCGGACGAGTACAAGCTAACCTTCTGCAAGGAAGACGAGCCGCTTGTTGATGCGTTCATTCCCCTGACCGCGCGGGGCAAGTTCGCGGCGCTGGGCATGTCGTCACTGACTCACGCCAAGCGGCTGGTCAAACACAACCCGGCACTGATGCACATGGCGCAATTGCTGCGCAACGCGATCTCCCGCTAGTCGGAAATCTCCGCGAGCGGCTCAGGCTGCCGCAACCCGTTCACCCGGCACAACGAGGTCGATGACCTTCAGCGGCGCGGCGAGAATGGTCACGCCGGCAAACCCTGATTCAAGCAGTTGGCTCTTCATCATCTCGCGCGCGGTCGTGGTGATCGCCGGGTCGGGAATGATAACCGCATGCGCCTGCGCAGCGATGACGTTCGCGGGCAGATCCGAAGCAGTGCCGGCATCGAGCACCACATAATCATAGGCACGCGACAGCGCATCGATTGCGAGATTGATCCGGGGCAATTGCAGAAGCTGCCGCTGCGCGGCATCGCGCCCTGCCCCGACGATGTGGACCGGGGACAGGCGATCCTTGGTGATGATGTCGCTGAATGAAGCCGAGCCCTGCATCAATTCGGTCAATCCTGGCGACGCCGGATCGGTCGACACAGCTGCGAGCGTCGGCGACGCCATCGCAAGATCGACAAGAACAACCTTGGAATTCCGCGACAGCAATCGGGAGAGCGTGAGCGCGACCAGCGTTACACTTTCGTCCTGATGGGCGCCGATAACGGTAATTTTCCGAGCCGAGCCGCCGCGCAGCATGGCCGCAAGTCGCTCGATTTCCACGATACCGGCGGGCATTTGCTGGGGCGTATCGCGTGGGGCGACAATTGGAGCACGCACCGCAATGCCGGGGCGTGGCGCAGTCATACGAAGCAACTCACCCGTCGCGATGTAACCTCCGCTCAGCATCAGCGTCGCCAGGGTTGCGATCAGCACCGTGGGAAGCTTCTTCGGGAATGCCGGTGTGTTCGATACGATTGCCCGGGAAATGATCCTGCCGTCAGCGGGGGCTGTATCGATGTTCTCGCGGGTCGTCGCTTCACGATACTTGGCGAGATAGGATTCCAGCAGGTCACGCTGCGCCTTGGCTTCGCGCTCCAACGCACGCAACTGGACGTCCTGACCGTTGGTAGATGACGCCTGGCGCTTTAATTGATCGAGGCTGCCATTGAGCCCGTCAGCCCTGGCGCTCGCGATACGGGCATCGTTCTCGAGCGAACGGGATATCTTGCTCGCCTCTTCGCGAATTTGTCGATCGATATCCAGGATCTGCGCCTTCAATTCCTTGATACGTGGGTGACCGCTGAGCAGCGTGGAGGATTGCTCGGCAAGCTGTGCCCGAAGTGTCACGCGCTGTTCGGACAGGCGGCGAACCAGCTCGGAATTGAGAACTTCCGATGCTTCGATCGGCTTGCCGCTCTGAAGCATCTCGCGGATCAATCGCGACTTCGATTCCGCGTCGGATTTCAGCGCCCGCGCATTGTTGAGCTGTGTGTTCAGTTCGCCGAGCTGCTGGTTGGACAGCGTGGTATTGTTAGTGCCCACAAAAAGGTTCGACTTCGAGCGGAACTCCTCGACCCGAGCTTCGGCGTCCGCAACCTTCTTGCGCAGACTCTCAATCTCGACAAGCAGCCATTGCGAGGCCGATTTTGCCTGATTTTGCCGCGCGGCCTGCTGAAGCACCAAATAGCCATCGGCAATGGAGTTGGTGACGCGCGCCGCCAGTTCGGGATCCTGCGACTGAAATTCGATCACCATCACGCGCGACTTGTCGACGGCATAGGCGGTCAGCCGTTCATAGTAAGCCTCAAGAACCCGCTCCTCCGGGGTCATCTTGAAGGGATCACGAACGATGCCGAACAGGGCCAGCAGCGTTCGCAACGGCGATACGCCGCGCAGAACCGGGTCAAACTCGGGAAGCTCCGAGAGCCTGTTCGCCTTGATGACCTCTCGGGCCAGTTCGCGCGACAACAGCAACTGGACCTGACTTGTCACCGCTTCCGCATCGAGGCTGCCCCGCTCCTCGGCGCGGTCGCCGGTCGGACGCAGGAAGACGTTCTCCCGCCCGTCGATCAGGATGCGGGCTTCGGATTTGTACCGGGGCGTGATGATATTGACGACGAGAAGCGAGAGCACGAACGCAAGCGCAGTCGGCCCGATGACCCACATCCGCTTGCGAACCAGCGTATTCCAGATGGCCCGAAGATCGACGTCGCCAAGCTCCGGGGATGAGGCAGGCGCAACTGGTACGGGCGCTGCAATCGCCGGAGCGGCAGCAGACTTGGCCCGGAACGGCACCTTGTCCATCCAGTCACGCCAGAACGAAAAACGCATCGAACACTCTCCACCCGGACGCTACGGCACTGGCGCGAATCCAGATCATTTACGGAGCTGATTACACTCCATTAAGGTTGCTGCCGGGTTAATCGAGGGACGTGCTCACCCTTCCCGGCAGTGGCCCAAACGGGCTCAGGTCACATTTTATTAACCATGAAAGCTCTTAATCAGACTCGATACTTATTTGGATTCTCCCATGCAGCGCAGCCGCGCGCGTCTTTTCTGCTTCATTCTCGCGCTCGTGATGTCGGGCTGCATGAAAACGGCTGCGCCGGTGGCGGTCATCGATAACGGCAGCCTCGACGCAATGGCCTATGGTCCGGTTCAGCCCATACGTGCGATGAGCGTCGCGACAACCCCGGTCGATTCCGCCGGCGGCTCTCACGATGAGTCCTACCGGCTCAATTCCGGCGACCGGCTGCGCATTGTTGTCTACGGCCAGGAAGGTCTCACCAACACCTACACGGTCGACGCAAGCGGCTCGATCACCATGCCGCTGATCGGCGCAGTTCGCGCGCGCGGCCTGACGCCAACAGGGCTGGCTGCGGCGGTCACGGCCCGGCTCAAGAACGGCTACCTTCGCGAGCCCTATGTCGCCGCGGAGGTCGAAACATACCGGCCCTTCTTCATCCTCGGAGAAGTCACCGCTCCCGGCCAATATCCCTACGTGCCCAACATGACCGTGGAGAGCGCCGTCGCAATTGCTGGGGGCTTCACCCCTCGCGCGCAGCGCAGCAGCATCAAATTAACCCGAATGGGCGAAGCTGGCACCGTTCAGGCCGTCGTACCGCCTGGTACGCTTCTGAAACCCGGGGACACCGTCGTGGTCGCCGAACGCTGGTTCTGACGATGCCCGAGACCTCGACTTCTCCGCTGCGAATTCTGCACGCTGTTCGCGCGCCGGTCGGGGGGATTTTCCGTCATATCCTCGACCTTGCTGTGGGACAGGCCGAACGTGGACATGAGGTCGGCATTCTCGCCGACAGCCTGACCGGCGGGGAGCGCGCAGAAGCCGCGCTCAAGGAGATCGCCCCGAAACTCAAACTCGGGATTTATCGCCTTGCCATCCGCCGGGAGCCGCACCCCATCGACAGCCTGACCGCCCTGCATTTCCTGCGCCTCGCGCGGTCCCTCAAGCCGGACGTGCTGCATGGACATGGCGCAAAGGCCGGTGCGTTCGTTCGCCTGAAAGGCAAGTCGAAGAAGTCGATCAGGGTTTACACCCCGCATGGGGGATCCCTGCACTATCCACCCGGCACGCTGAAGGGCGCCGCTTATGCGCGGATGGAACGCGCCCTCATGAACCGCACCGACTTGTTCCTGTTTGAAAGCGCCTTTGCACGCGACACCTATCTGCGCGTCGTCGGCAAGCCCGGCGGGCTGGTCCGCTGCGTTTTCAACGGCGTCACCGCGTCCGAATTCGACCCGGTGCCGGTGGCCGAAGATGCGACCGATATTGTTTATGTCGGCGAGTTTCGGGAGATCAAAGGCGCGGACCTCCTGATCCAGGCCGTGGCGCGGCTGCGGGCCGATGGCAAGCCTGTGACGCTGACGCTTGCAGGGGACGGCGAGGAAACGGAGGCCCTGAAGGCACTCGTCAGCCGCCTGAACCTCGGTGATGCCGTACGGTTTATCGGCCATGTCAGGGCGAGATTTGGTTTCTCGAAGGGCAAGCTGCTGGTGGTCCCTTCCCGCGGCGACTCGATGCCATACGTTGTTATCGAAGCCGCTGCCGCCGGTATCCCGATGGTCGCAGCCAGCGTCGGCGGCATCCCCGAAATCCTCGGGCCACACACGAGCGGACTTTTTGTCGCAAACAGCATCGGTGCGATGGCGGACGCGATCGAAATGGCACTCGCCGACATGGACGCGACCCGTGAGCGCGCCCGGAACCTGCGCGAACGCATCTTCGTTCACTTCTCCCAGAAGGCGATGGTCGACGGCATCATCAGCGGCTATCGCGACGCGTTCAACGAACGTTAACCTACCTTTATCGACGATAACCAATTCTTCCGATTTGTTGTCTAGGCATGAGGCCGGGAACCTTGGTTCTCCTTGGCCTGTCGCCACATGACGGTACAACAGCGGAAATTTCAGCCGTGGAACCGATCGACGTCCGAACGATGATGAATGCCGCCGCGGCGGGAACAGCCACCATGAGCGCGGCCGAAGGCGCGCCTCGGCTGGAGCGCCGCAAACGCCTTTCTCCGGCGGCTCTTGCCGTTGCCAATGAGAAAGTCCGGCGGGCTTACTCCACAGTCGTGATCAGCGGCATTGTGCGGATCGTGGATTTCCTGCTGCTGACGGCAGTCGGGCTTGCATTGTATCTCTGGTATGTGCTGCCGGGCACTAGCGGTTTCTCCTTTCAGTACGCCGCGGCTATCGTCGGGGTAGCGGCCTGCGCAGTCATCAGTTTTCAGGCCGCTGAAATATACGATGTGCAGATATTCCGGGGGCAACTCCGGCAGATGACGCGCATGGCGTCGTCATGGGCTTTCGTCTTCCTGCTGTTCATCGGTGCATCGTTCTTCGCCAAGCTGGGAGATACGATCTCCCGCGTCTGGCTTTCAGCCTTTTTCTTCGTCGGACTGGGTGCGCTGTTTGCGGACCGGATCATTCTGCGCTCGATGGTCCGCCGCTGGGCGCGTGAAGGCCGCCTCGACCGCCGGACGATCATCGTCGGCTCCGACCAGAACGGTGAAAACCTGATCCGCGCGCTCAACGCGCAGGATGACTCCGATATTCAGATCCTCGGCGTGTTCGATGATCGCAACGACTCTCGCGCGCTAGACACCTGTGCCGGCCAGCCGAAACTTGGAAAGATCGACGACATCGTTGAATTCGCCCGCCGCACCCGGATCGATCTGGTGCTGTTTGCGCTGCCGATCTCTGCAGAGACGCGCATTCTCGACATGCTGAAAAAGCTCTGGGTGCTTCCCGTTGATATCCGCTTGTCGGCGCACACCAACAAGCTGCGCTTCCGCCCGCGCTCCTATTCGTACCTCGGCAAAGTCCCAACCCTTGATGTATTCGAGCAGCCGATTACGGATTGGGACATGGTGCTGAAGTCGGCATTCGACCGCATCGTTGGCGCGATCATCCTCGTCCTGCTTGCACCGGTGATGGCACTCGTTGCGCTCGCCATCAAGCTCGACAGCCCCGGCCCCGTGCTGTTCCTGCAGAAGCGCTATGGCTTCAACAACGAGCGCATCGACGTCTTCAAGTTCCGGTCGCTGTTTCACGACCAGGCCGACCCGCTGGCCTCGAAAGTTGTGACCAAGGGTGACAAGCGGGTTACCCGCGTCGGCCGTTTCATCCGCAAGACAAGCCTCGACGAACTGCCGCAACTCTTCAACGTCGTCTTCAAGGGTAACCTCTCGCTGGTCGGCCCCCGTCCCCATGCGGTGCAAGGCAAGCTGCAAAGCCGCCTGTTCGACGAAGCCGTCGACGGATATTTTGCGCGCCATCGCGTCAAGCCCGGCATCACGGGATGGGCGCAGATCAACGGCTGGCGCGGCGAGGTCGATACCGACGAGAAAATCCAGAAGCGCGTCGAGTTTGACCTGTATTACATCGAGAACTGGTCGGTCCTGTTCGATCTGTACATCCTCTTCAAGACACCGTTCGCTTTGATCAAGGGCGAAAACGCCTACTGAGCATGACGCCGAGGATTGCCACGCGGCTTTCGGACGACATCATGCTCGAACCACTGAGCTGACGCGCAGAACGCGCGGAGAGGATTCCGGTTCGCAATGGCTTCACTCGCAGCCGCAGACTACGCCCTTCCCGCAACTGCGACGCCGCCCGGCATCGCGGCGATCCAGGGGGCGTTGATGTGGGCAGTCGGCGCAGGCGGCGCGATCGTCTTCATCGAGCCGAGCCCCTATGAACTGATGACGCTGGCGTCGGTGGTCTTCTTTTTTGCGACCGGCCTACGCATGCGACCGGTGTTCATTCCGCTGCTGATCCTGCTCTTCCTGCTGAACGTCGGCTACACCATCTGCTCGATATACCTGTTGGACAAATCCGAGATCCTGAACTGGATTTTGACCTCATGGTACATGGCGATCACGTGTCTGTTTTTTGCGATGGTTCTGGCGGAAGACACCGCCATCCGGCTTGAGTATCTTCGGAGAGGTCTGATCTTCGGAGCGCTGATTGCGTCCCTGGCAGGCATCGTTGGTTACTTCAATCTCGCGGGTTACGACCTTTTCACGCTTTACAGCCGCGCGCGCGGGACGTTCAAGGATCCGAACGTGCTCGGCGCTTACCTGATCCTGCCGGCCTTGTTTCTGCTGCAGAGCGTCGTGACCCAGACTTTCTGGAAGTCGTTCCGCAGCGCGATTGCGCTCGGGATCGTGAGCCTTGCGGTCCTGCTTGCGTTCTCCCGCGCATCCTGGGGGCAATTGATAGGCTGCTCGGCCCTCATGCTGATGCTGATGTACGTGACGACGCCGTCACAGGCGCAGCGCACACGCATCGTCACCGTGGCGGTTGCGGCAGTAGTCTGCTCCGCGTTGCTCCTGGTCGCACTGCTCTCAATCGATTCCATCGGCGATCTTTTCAAGGAACGTGCAAGCCTGAACCAGACTTACGACAGCGGGCGGTTCGGACGCTTCGGGCGGCATGCGCTCGGCTTCCAGATGGCCCTTGAACTCCCGTGGGGGATTGGCCCGCTTCAGTTCACCAAGTTCTTCCCCGAAGACACGCACAACTCATTCCTGAACGCCTTCATGTCCGGCGGCTGGATCGCCGGGGTTTGCTTCCCGGCGCTTGTGTTCATCACCGTTATTATGGGATTCAAGCTGATCTTCGTGCGCGTACCTTGGCAGCGGATGTATCTGGCGGTTTTTTCCGCGTTTTTTGGCACGGTCTGCGAGGCCTTCATCATCGATGTCGACCACTGGCGGCATTTCTGGATGATGCTGGGCGCGATGTGGGCGATGTTTGCAGCAGCGCATGCCTACGGCTACCGCGCCCCATCACACGATATTTCGTAATCCGAAAAAATTCCGCACTCATCCCGGAGCGATGTTCCGGATGAACCGCTGTTCACGCAACATACCATTTTTATAAGGAACAGAGCCGATGGCTTCTCGTTGAGGATTGGGCAGACAACGAGGAGGATACCATGAAGACGAAGCTTTTGATGACCGTCGCGACCGCCGCCCTGATCGGCAGCGCCGGACTGGTCTCAGCGCAGACGCCTGGCAATGCGCCGAACGCGCCTGCTGCATCCCAGCCCGCACCGTCAGCCGGCGCACCTGCTGAAAAGGCTGCACCGTCCGGTGAGATGAAGGGCGGTCAGGCTCAGGTGCCGCGTGAAGGCGGAAATGCCCAGCGTGCTCAGGACAACACCCGAGACGGCATGAAGTCGAAGGGCGCGGAAACGGCCCCCGATACGAAGAGCGGCAAGGCTGCGTCCGAAACGAATATGGACAGGTCGAAAGACGGCATGAAGGCCGACCGGAAAAACGCCGCTGAGAAGGACGGCATGAAGGGCGATCAGAAGAATGCCGCCGAAAGGGATGGCATGAAGGGCGATCAGAAGACCGGGGCAACAACCGGTCAGGCTGGCGCCAGCGCAAAGCTTACAACCGAGCAGCGCACGACGATCCGCACCTCGATCACCAAGCAGAACATCAAGCCTGTGACGAACGTTAACTTCTCGATCTCCGTCGGCACGCGAGTTCCGCGAACGGTAAGCTTCCACCCGCTCCCGCCGGAAGTTATCACGATCTACCCCGATTGGCGTGGATATGAGTTCTTCCTGGTGGGCGGCGAAATCGTGATCGTGAACCCGCGCACGCTCGAAATTGTCGCCGTGCTCGAAGCATAAGCTGAGCACCACCAAAATGATCAGAGGCCGGTCCGATCGACCGGCCTCTTTCTGCTTGCAGATTGAGAACGATTTAGCGAAGCCGCCCTCGCGCCACGTCATATGTCCAGGAGCGGCGGCCGCTGCTGAAGACCACACGCCTGAACTGCAGAGCCCTGGCCTGCTCCGGAATCTTCGCCGTCTCGACCAGTTGCATGGCCATCTGCCGCGTCATCTGCGGCGACACAAACCGGACCGTACTGTTGCCGCGGCCGGACGCCTCCACCTTCATTCCATCGTCCCGCATCCGCTGTCCCATTTCATGGGCATAGAGTTCACGGTTGGCGACGGCAGCGATCTGAACGGACGGTTGAAGAATTCCGTACTGGATCATGCGCATGGCATTGGCCATCTCCAGCGCCTGCGCATTCGCGGGGTCAGCGGCTGCGGCCATCTGCAGGCGCAACCCCATGCTACGGAATGCGGACAGAGATACCGGCGCCTTGCTCCTGCCTCGCCTCGAATTTTCATAACTTGCTTTCAGCGCCATCGCTTCGCCGAGTAACGCATCAAGAGCAGCCTTGTTGTCGGCGGCTTTCTGCTCGGCTGGAGACAGCGGGGCCGGTGCCGGAGCGGGTGTCGCCTCTGCCGGCTGGGCAGGCGCAACGGTAACAGGCTCCGATTGCGCCGGAATCGTCCCCGTCGCCTGTGCCGCCGCATCCGTGGGCTTGTCAGCTTGCGTATTTTGCGTGCTCGGCGTTGTCGCCTGCGTCGTTTGGCCCAGAACAAGCCCGCTGGAAAGCATGGTGAGAGAGATCAGCGATAAAGCAATGCTCTTGCGTCGCAACACGTCCGCACCCAATCGGTTGGGATCGATGCCAAATATTGATCGACGCTCTAGAACGCATCAAGGGGAGTTTTGTTCGGGCCAGGGATAAATGTTTTCCGGGCCAATCCTCATAAAAGAGGCCCGGCGACCTATCGGGCGCCGGGCCAGTTTAAGACGCAAGTCAGGGAGACCAACGCCGTAGAGCAATCAATGCACGATTTCGAACAGTCCAGCCGCGCCCATGCCACCACCGATGCACATGGTCACGACGCCGTACTTGGCCTTGCGGCGACGGCCTTCAATCAGAACGTGTCCGGCCAGGCGCGCGCCGGTCATCCCGTAAGGGTGCCCCATGGCGATCGAGCCGCCGTTGACGTTGAGCTTTTCCGGATCGATTCCCAGCTTGTCCCGGCAATAGATGACCTGGACGGCGTAGGCCTCGTTCAATTCCCAGAGATCGATGTCATCGATCTTGAGACCATGACGCTTCAGCAGGCGGGGAATCGCGACCACAGGGCCGACACCCATCTCATCCGGCTCGACGCCCGCAGCGACAAAACCACGGAAGATGCCGAGCGGCTTGAGGCCCTTCCTGGCAGCGACCTTGTCACTCATGATGACGCTGGCCGAGGCGCCGTCAGACAGCTGGCTGGCGTTGCCGGCGCTGATGGTCTTGCCCTCGAACACCGGCTTGATGCTGGCGATGCCTTCGGCGGTCGAATCTGGACGCGGGCCTTCGTCCTTGGTCAGGGTGATATCCTTGAACGAGACCTGCTTGGTCTCCTTGTCCACCACAGCCATCTTGGTCTTGAACGGCACAATTTCATCGTTGAATCGTCCGCCCTGAATGGCGGCGCCGGTGCGGCGCTGGGATTCAAGGCCGTACTCGTCCTGCTTGTCGCGCGGAATGTTGTAACGCGCAGCGACCACCTCGGCGGTCTCCAGCATTGACATGTACATGTCCGGCTTCATCGCCATCAGCTCATCGTCGACAGCATGAAACTTGTTCATATGCTCGTTCTGAACGAGGCTGATCGATTCGATGCCGCCGCCGATAGCAATCTCGACGCCGTCCAGCATGACCGAGCGCGCGGCGACAGCAATCGCCTGCAGACCCGACGCGCACTGGCGGTCGATGGTCGTACCGGCGACCGTGATCGGAAGTCCGGCGCGGATCGCGCCCTTGCGCGCAACGTTCATGACCATGGTGCCCTGCTGCATCGCGCAGCCCATCACCACGTCCTCGACCTCGCCCGGATCGATCCCGGCGCGCTTCACTGCCTCGGCCATGACATGGCCCGCCATCGTGGGACCTTCGGTGTTGTTGAGCGCGCCGCGATAGGCTTTGCCGATGCCCGTGCGAGCGGTGGAAACGATAACTGCATCTACCATCCGATGATCTCCAGGATGTGAGCCAACTGTCAGCAGGCTCTAGGTGAAGTTCTTTTGTATTATATCCATCATATAACAAAAAGTGCCTCTGGCTCTGGCAATGCTGCCATGCAAGAGGGTCGATCGAAGATCAGGCGGCGCGGGCGTAACGGAGGAGGTGATAAGTCGGGTCGCCGAACTGGATGTTGATCGATGCGATGCGCTTGAAATAGTGACCGACATTGAGTTCGTCGCTCATGCCCATGCCGCCATGAAGCTGGATCGCCTGCTCGCCCACAAAACGGGCCGCCTCGCCGATCTTCGACTTTGCGCCCGACGCAAGCTTCGATCCTTGCGGATCACGGTCAGCCACGCTCAGGTTCAGGTGCTGGGTAAGCGACGTCGCCTCCTCGAGCGCGATGAACATATCGACCATCCGGTGCTGCAACACCTGGAATGTTCCAAGGGTCACGCCGAACTGTTTACGGGTCTTGCTGTATTCCAGCGTGGCCGCGTTCAGTTCAGCCATCGCCCCGGTTGCCTCGGCGCACTGGGCAGCAATGGCACGATCCCTGCACGCTTCGAGCGCTGACACGCCCTTGCCTTCAACCCCGAGCAGACGGTTTGCCGGCACGCTGACATCCTTCAGCGTGATCTCCGCCGCGCGCCGCCCATCGATCGTCTTGAAGCTTTGCAGATGAAGTCCAGCCGACTGACGGTCAACGACGAACAGGCTGACACCGGCGTTGTCGCGCGGCCCGCCGAGCGTACGCGCCGACACGATCAATTTGTCGGCCCATGGCGCTCCCATCACCGCGGCTTTCGCACCGTTCAGGATGTAGTTGTCGCCACTGCGCTTGGCAGTTGTTGCTACATTATTGGGGTCATACCGCGACCGGCCCTCGGTCCATGCCAGCGCCCAGACAGCTTCACCCGCCATGATCGGTGGCAGAAATTCTTCACGTTGTGCGTCGGTGCCGACATCCTCGATCAGACCACCCGCCAGCACGACGGTCTCGAAGAAGGGCTCCACCACGAGATGGCGGCCGAATTCCTGCATCACGATCATCGTCGCCAGCGGTCCGCCGCCAAGCCCGCCAGAGGACTCGGCAAAGGGGGCGGCCAGCAGGCCAAGCTCCGCGAAAGCGCTCCAGTGCTTCTTGCTCCACCCTTCTTCCGTCGCGACGATTTTACGACGCGTATCGAAATCGTACTGGTCGCGTAGCAGTTTCTGAATGCTGCTACGCAGGAGTTCCTGTTCTTCCGTAAACTGAATATCCACCGGATGCCTCGTGCGACGCGATTAAAGACCGAGCACCGCTTTCGCGATGATGTTGCGCTGGATCTCGTTCGATCCGCCGTAAATGCTGAGCTTGCGCGCGTTCAGATACTTCTCTGGCGCGGTGTGACCATCGGCCGGCCCCGGCATGAAGGTGTTTGCGCTGGCCGGATGCTCGCGTAGCGCCAGACCGTAGTTGCCAATGGCCCGGTGCGTCAGATCGGTGATGCGCTGGAAGATTTCGGTGCCCCGGATCTTGAACAGCGAGGCCGCAGGTCCCGGATCGATCCCCCGCGCCATCTGCGCAACAACGCGAAGCTCGGTGGCTTCCAGCGCCAGCACATCGAGTTCGACGCGGGCAATGTCCTTGGTGAACTCATTGAAAGCAGGATCGTCCTCGGCAATCTCGGCCTTCACGATCTTCTTCAGCTTGTTCAGATAGCGTGTCGAGCGCCCGATGCCCGCCATGCTGGTCCGCTCGTTGCCAAGCAGGAATTTCGCGTAAGTCCAACCCTTGTTCTCCTCACCGATCAGATTTTCGGCGGGAACGCGGACGTTCTCCAGGAAGACATCGTTGACTTCATGCGACCCGTCGATCGTGATAATCGGCCGAACCGTTACACCCGGACTCTTCATATCGATGAGCAGGAAGGAAATGCCCGACTGCGCCTTCGCTGTCGGGTCCGTACGCACCAGACAGAAAATCCAGTCTGCGTGCTGGGCCAGCGTGGTCCAGGTCTTGTGGCCATTGACGATGTAATGGTCGCCCTCACGCACTGCCTTGGTGCGAACCGACGCAAGATCCGATCCTGAGCCAGGCTCCGAGTAACCTTGGCACCACCAGTCCTCGCCCGACAGAATCCGCGGCAAAAACTTCTTCTTTTGCGCGTCGTTGCCGTACGTATAGATAACAGGCCCAACCATCGTGACGCTGAACGCCAGAGGCGGCAGCGTTCCGGCGCGCGTGGTTTCCTGCTCCCAGATAAAGCGCTGTGTGATCGACCAGCCGGGCCCGCCGTATTCCTTCGGCCACAGCGGTGCGATCCATCCCTTCTTGTGCAGGATCTTGTGCCAGAGCATCGACTGCTCCTTGGTCAGATCCGTTTCCGGATTCGGCACGCGCATTTCCTGCGGATAGTTGTCCGCGATGAAGGCCCTTACCTCATCCCGAAACGCCGCATCTTCACTGGAAAGCTTCAGCTCCATCGGAAGGCTCCGTTACCACTTCTCGCCGAACGGGCGGATTTCGGTCTCGAACGTCCAGGCATCGCGCGGCTGCTGATAAAGCTGCCAATAAGTCTCTGCGACCGCAGCCGGGCGCATCAGGCGGTTCGGATCGAGATTCTCGATCGCCTCTTTGCCCTCGCGATTGGCGATCAGTTGCCGCACCCACTCCGTATCGACGCTGGAATCGATGATGAGGTGAGAAACGTGGATGTTCTTCGGTCCAAGCTCCCGCGCGATCGCCTGCGCGACGGCGCGAAGACCGAACTTGGCGCTGGCGAAAGCCGCAAACCCCGAACCGCCGCGCAAGCTCGCGGTCGCACCGGTGAAGAAGATCGCACCTTTGCCGCGCGGCAGCATCACCCGGGCTGCTTCACGTCCCGCAAGGAAGCCGGAGTAGCAGGCCATTTCCCAAACCTTGCGGAAGACCCGTTCGGTGGTTTCGAGGATCGGGAAATTGACGTTGGCGCCGATGTTGAAAATGCAGACTTCCAGCGGAGCATGCTTGTCGGCGTCGGAAATGAAGGAAATCATCTCCTCTTCCTTGCGCGCATCGAGCGAACGGCCAAATACCGTTCCGCCTGCATCTCTGATCTCTTTCATCAGAGGCTCGAGTTTCTCGCCCTGACGGCGCCCCACAAAGACCGTGAAACCTTCGGCTGCGAATTTCTTGGCGATTTCGCCGCCGATGAAATCTCCGGCGCCGATCACCGCCACGGTCGCGTTACGTTTCTGCAAGATCTTTCTCCTAGAAAGAGGAATTTTCAAAGTTCATCAGCGAAGGCGGCGTCTCAACGAGACGTCAGGTGCCTCGCAACGATTCAGCCAACTTGTGTTTGAGAATCTTGCCCGTCGATGTCGCCGGCAATGCATCGAGCACGATGATCTGCGATGGACGCTTGTAAGATGTGAGCTGTTTGCCGGCGAACGCCATCAGTTCGGAGGGCGTCACGTTAGAGCCCTTCAGCAGCTGAACGAACGCCACCACTTCTTCGTTGCCGTCGGCACTACGTCCGACGACAGCGGATTGCACGACTGCGTCATGCGAACTCAGCACGGCTTCCACTTCGGCGGGATAGACGTTGAATCCCGAACGAATGATCATTTCCTTGGTGCGCCCGACGATGAACATGCAGTCGCCGTCAAGGTACGCTAGATCGCCTGTATTGAACCATCCATCGCGATCGATGACCTTCTCTGTCAAATCAGGCGCGCGGTAGTATCCGAGCATCACGTTCTTTCCGCGAACATGAAGTTCGCCCACAGCTCCGTTCGCTGCCAGCTTGCCGTCGCGATCGATGATGCGCCCTTCCACGCCCGGCACAATCTGGCCGACCGCACTGTCAGGGCGTGGCGCTTCGATCCGAACGCCAGAAATCCCCGGCGCGCATTCGGTAATGCCGTATCCATTCAGCAGAGGCAGACCAAGCTCTGCTTCGACACGGGACTTCAAATCTGGATCGAGCGGCGCGCCAGCAACGCCAATATATCTCAGCGAACCCTTGTTCAGTTTCGGGACGCCGGAAAGCGTCTTGTACTCAAGCAGGCGCTGATAGGTTGCCGGCACACCATTGAGGATGGTGATCCCCTCTTCCGCGATGGCTTTTGCAAGCGCTGCGGGATCGTACTTGCTGACCAGCCGGACGGTGCCGCCTGTCATCAGCGTCATCAAAGTCAGCGAAACACCGACGATATGAGAGATGGGAAGAACGACGTAGAGCTTGTCCCGATTGTCCATCCGCCTGAGCAGCGCCGTGGTCCTGGCGCTAAACAGCAGATTCTCGTGAGTCAGCATGACGCCTTTTGGCGTCCCTGTGGTCCCGGACGTATAGATCAGGACAGCCACCTGCTTCGCCGGACTGGTTTGCACAGGCTCCGGCGTCGTCGTCTCGTTCAACGCACTGACGCCGATATTGTCGAGCGGACCGACCTTCGCGATTTCCGTGCCCACGCGCTGCGCATGGCTCGCAGCCTCGCCGGAGACATCAGCCGTGAAGAACATGCGGCGCGAGCCGCTGTGATCGCGAATCTGATCCAACTCGCGTGGCGATAGCCGCGGATTCACAACAATGGCCCAGGCGTTGATCTTGCTGGCAGCCAGCAGAAGCGCCACCAGCGCGATGCTATTCTCGCTGACAATCATCATCCGGTCGCCCGGACGAATGCCCAATGCGGTCAGTGATGCAGCGGTTTGGTCAACATTGTTGGCCAGTTGCCGATAAGACCAGGCTCGGCCATCCTCGATCAGGGCCGGATGATCCGGGGTTTCCGCGACGGCGCGTGCCATCGTGTCGTGTAGCCGCTCTGGCAATCCATCCAGAATATCGGAAACATCGAATTCGGGTTGAGCGCTAGCCAATTTATCCTCCGGCAATATTCTTCGACCGCTTCGGCGGCGGTCTTGACGTGGACGCACGTTAGCGTTCTTTTTTAGAACTAGTCAATCTGAATGATGCGGCGCGATAGATCTTGGTTCCGGCCTCAGCCCACCCATAGGCCACAGGTCGGTGCAGATTGCGACGATATTCGTTTACAAGGATCGGTATGGCCGCTATGAAAGAAAGTATCAAATAAGAACTTAATGGGAGAAACGATCTTGGCTCAGGGCAACGGCGTGGTTTTGCTGGTCGGCGCGGGTGACGCTATCGGTGCGGCGGTCGCCCGCCGATTCGCCAAGGGTGGATACAAGGTATGCGTGGCCCGCCGCGACGCAGCGAAATCTCAATCGCTTGTCGATGAATTGAAGGCGGAAGGATGTGAAGTCCACGCCATCAGCGTCGATGCCCGCCAGGAAGCCGATGTGCAGGCCATGTTTGCGCGCATCGAAAAGGAAATCGGGCCGATCGAGGTTTGCCTCTACAACGCGGGGTCCAACGTCAACAAGCCGCTGCTGGAGACCACCGAGAAGCTGTTCTTCAAGGCATGGGAACTCGCCTGCTATGGCGGATTTCTTGTCGGCCGCGAAGCCGCCAAGAACATGCTCCCGCGCGGCCGGGGCACCATCCTGTTCACCGGCGCAACAGCGAGTGTGCGCGGCGGGAAAGGTTTTGCCGCGTTCTCATCTGCCAAGTTCGGCCTCCGTGCCGTGGCCCAAGCGATGGCGCGCGAACTGGGCCCCAAGAATATTCATGTTGTCCATCTGCTGATCGACGCGGCCGTGGACAGCGAGGCGATTCATCTGCGCATGAAGGCCGCTAAGGGTATTGAAGCTAGCGACATCCCGGCCGACAGCCTGACCAAGACAGACTCGATTGCAGACGCGTACTGGTTCACACATCACCAGAAGCGCGACGGTTGGACTCACGAACTCGATCTGCGTCCCTCTGTGGAGACCTGGTGACATGGCGACCGCACCGCACCTCACCCTGTGGGGCGTCGGAACCAGCCGTACGGTCCGCCCGCACTGGGCGATGGCCGAACTTGGCCTGACCTACGAAACCCGCGCCATCGGCCCTCGCACCGGCGAGACCAAGACCGCCGAATACACCAAGCTCAACCCGCGCCAAAAAGTGCCGTTGCTGCAGGACGGCGATTTCGCAATCGGTGAGAGCGCCGCCATTGTCGCGTATCTGTCGCGCACCTACGGCGGGCCAGGCAGATCGCTCATTCCAGAAGACAAAGCGCAGTATGCCAAGTGGCTGGAATGGTGCTTTTTCATTGTGACCGAGCTTGATTCAACAAGCCTCTACGTGATGCGCCGCCACAGCGCTGACGCGCTTGGGCCGATCTACGGCATTGCCCCCGATGTCGTCGCCAAAGCCGGCGAGTATTTTCGCGAGCAGTTGCGGCACGTCGAAGTGGCTCTCGCCGATGGGCGAACGTTCTTGATGGGCGATCAGTTTACCAGCGCGGACATTCTACTCACGACATGTCTCGATTGGGCGATCGCTTACGGTGTCGGCATTTGCGACAACGCCCACCCCTATCTCGAACGCATCCAGGCGCGGCCGGGATATCGCAGCGGAATGGCAGCGAATATGACGCCGACGCCGCCCAGTGCTCCTGTCAAAAAGCAAGCTTGATTTTCCGATGAAAGTACCCGCGATGCGGTGAGCATCGCGGTTTTTTACCCCGCCGCCCTAACAGCCTTGTTTGCGATCATGGCGTCGATGGCGCTATCGCTGTAGCCGAGGTCGCGCAGCACCGCGCGGGAGTGCTCGCCGACCCGCGGCGCCGGACCTCCTATGGCAGCCTTGTTGACTTCGAAGATCGCCGCGGGCTTTGGCTGCCGCACACGGCCAACTGTCGGCTGCTCGAATTCCTCGATCAGACCCCGCGCCACAACCTGCTCATTGTCGATGATTTCGCCGCGCCGCAGGATCGGCGAACACGGCACATCGTTCTCGTCCAGCCGCTTCAGCCATTCAGCCGTGGTGTATTTGCCGATATACGTCTGCATGGTGTTGATACGGGCCGTGGCGTTGATGAACCGCGCGCTCGGCGTGGCGAAACGCTCGTCCTTGGCCAGTGCTGGGTCGCCGGTCGCGTTGCAGAAGCCCAGCCACTCGGAATCCGAGATGGTGCCGGCGGTAATGTAACCGTCGAGCGTCTGGAATACGAGATCAGGCCGATCGTTCGGATCGCCGACCGCCGTCTCCTTGCCCACAACGGTGTATTGCATCATGCCTTCCGGCCACAAATACGAGATCATGGCGTCCAGCATCGCCACCTGGATGTGGTCGCCCTTGCCCGTCTTCTCGCGTGCGTACAGAGCCGACGACACCGCCTGCGCCGTGAACACCGACGTCGTCTTGTCGCAGACGATGGTGCGGATCATCTGCGGCCGGTTGGTCCCCGGCTGCGACTGGATGTCGGCAAAACCAGACAGCGCCTGGACGATCGGATCATAGACGCGCTTTTTGACGTAAGGCCCGCTGTCGCCCACCCCGCTAATCGAGACGTAAATCAGCCGCGGGTACTTCTTGCGCAATTCCTCATGACCGAGCCCGAGGCGCTCCATCGTGCCCGGACGGAAGTTCTGCACCAACACGTCCGCCTGCGCAGCGAGCTTGGCCAGCACTTCGCGGCCGGCGTTGCTTTTTATATCGATCGAAAGCGAGCGCTTGCCGCGGTTGCACGACACGAACAGCGCGGAGAATTCGCCAGCTGCATCGATCAGATTCCGGCTCCGGCGAGTGCCATCTCCGGTAGTTGGCTCGACCTTCAGCACATCCGCGCCCTGGTCCGCCAGGAACATCGTCGCATACGGTCCCGACACCACCGCGGTCAGATCCAGAACGCGCACACCATGAAGGGGACCGGACATCTGCTTCTTCCTGATTTCCTGGCGGGACGGCCTGTCGGCCTTACCCGAGCAAAGGCGTGATGGCGAGAACCTTAAGCCGCGATCAGGCGGACTTGGCCTTCGCCGCGCCGAGCTGTTCGACAATGGACTCTTCCACGTCGCGCACCTGATCCTTGCCGAAGAACATTTCCTTGCCGACGAAGAAGGTCGGCGAGCCGAATGCGCCGCGATTCACCGCATCGGTGGTGACCTCGATCAGGCGCTTCTTGACATCATCCTGCTGCGCACGCGCATAAAGCCGGTCGATGTCGATACCCGACGACAGGAATGCATTCCGGAACACCTCCGGATCGTCCATCTTCTTCGGCTCTTCCCACATGTGATGATAGGCGGCCCGGAAATAGGGCTCGAACATGTTTTCAAACTGGGCCGCCGTGCCGACGCGCATCAGCGTCAGCGTGTTGACCGGGAAGAACGGGTTCTGCTTGAATTTGGTGATGCCGTACTTGCGGAGAAAACGCTCGGTCTCGAGCGCATTGAACTCCGGCTTGTTCTTGATGCCACGCAGCGAGTCGGACGGCGACATGTTATTGGTCGCCTTGTAGATGCCACCAAGCAGCACCGGGACATAGTCAAACTTGACGCCGGTACGCTTTTCGATGCCCGGAATCGCATATTCTGCCAGATAGGCATTCGGGCTACCGAAATCGAACTGAAACTCGACCTTCAAGGGACTGGTCACGCGCTTCTCCTCCTCCTCCGTCACACGTCGTCCGACGTGTCTTTTGATATTTTACCGCCCTTGCCCGGAGCGTGGGTCATTCATAGAGTTCTAAAATTGAACTGTCAATTCGATCTGGCCTTCCGGGCAGATTTTACGCCACCCAGCCCAAAATAGGACTTTTGTCCAACTCAGTGCCTATTTAGAATGGTACGTATGCAGGCTATATAACATGAACCGACGATCAGCCTTGCGCACGAACCGGAGACCACGATGAGATGGGATGAACTAGAAGAAGAACCCTGTTCCATGGCCCGTACCATCGGCGTAATCGGCGACCGATGGAGCCTCCTGATCCTGCGCGAATGCTTCCTGCGGACCCGCCGGTTTGAGGCATTTCAGTCCGCTCTCGGGATCACCCGGCATCTTCTGGCCGAGCGCCTCAAGAAGCTGGTCCGTCTCGGCGTCCTGCGGCGAGTCGCCTATCAGGAATCGCCCAAGCGGCACGAATACATTCTCACCCAGAAGGGCCTCGACCTTTACCCGATCATGATGGCGATCGTTCACTGGGGCGATATCCATATGGTCGATGAGCGCGGCCGTCCGCTGCTGCACGAACATCAGAAATGCGGCCACCAGTTCAACCCGGTCATGATCTGCTCTGAATGCGGCGAGCCATTGCTGGCGAAGGAAGTTCACGTCCATCCCGGTCCTGGTGCACGCCCGAAGACTATCCCGCCGAAGCCTGCGAGGGTGGCCAAGGCCAAAACCCCGCGAGCAAAGGCTCGGGCGGCTTAAACAGCAACGTTCCAGACGATCAGTTCGATCTATTGACAAAGGCGCCAGATTTTCTGGCGCCTTTTCCGTTACGCGCTTTTCTGCGCGGTGTAGTGCCCAGCGAAGCGCTGGCGCAACTCCATCTTCTGCACCTTGCCGGTCGCGCCGTAGGTCAGAGCGTCGATGAAAATAACATCATCCGGCATCCACCACTTGGCGATCTTCCCTTCCAGAAATGCGATGATCGACTTTGCGGTCGCCGGTTCCGATGCAGATGGCACCACAACGAGCAGTGGACGCTCCTCCCATTGTGGATGGGGAATGCCGATGACAGCCGCCTCGGCCACGCCGGGGCAACCGATCGCCAGGTTCTCGACATCGATCGAGCTGATCCACTCACCACCGGACTTGATGACGTCCTTGGCTCGATCGGTAAGCTGGATGTAGTTGTCATCATCCATCACGGCGAGATCGCCCGTGTTGAACCACCCGTCTTCCAGCAAAGGCTTTTCTTCGCGGTAGTAGCCGCTGAGAACCCAGGGACCGCGAACCATCAGGCGGCCGCTGGATTTGCCGTCGCGGGGCATCTCGTTTCCATTTTCGTCCGCGATCTTCACATCGACACCAAAGAGCGGCTGCCCCTGCATGGTCTTGCGGTGAAGCTGCTCCTGCGCCGACGATTTTGCGACTTTCCGTGAAGGCTGTGGCGTGGTGCCGGTGGGGCTCGTTTCCGTCATTCCCCAGATGTGATTGACCGAAACACCGAGGCGTTCGAAGGCTTCCATCATGCTTGGTGCCGGCGCAGATCCCGCAACCGCGATCCGCTTCAACGTTCCGACGCCACGGCCCTGCTCCGTGAAATGCTGCAGAAGTTTTGTGTAGAGCGTCGGCACACCGGCGGTTAGCGTTACCCCCTCGGCCTCGATCAATTCGGCGATGCTTGCGGCATCGAGTTTCGGTCCCGGCAGGACGAGCTTGGCGCCCACCATCGGCGGGGCGTAGGTAAACCCCCAGGCGCCGTTGGCGTGAAACATCGGCGTCATTGGCAAAACCGTGTCCAGCGCGGTAAAGCCGAAGCTATGCGCTCCGCTTTCCGTCAGAACGTGCAACAAATCGGACCGATGGGAGTAGAGCACGCCCTTGGGGTTGCCCGTGGTTCCTGAAGTGTAGAACAACGAAGACGCCGATAGCTCGTCAAACTCGGGCCAGACAAAATCTTCGTCGCCGGTTTTGATGAAATCTTCGTAGCATTGCAGGTTGGGTATCGTCGTCGCAGACGGCATTGAAGCGCTGTCGACCATCAAGACGAACAACCGGACGGTCTTCAGGTCGGGTGCGAGCTTTTCAACCAGCGGCAGGAATGAACTCTCGAAAAACAGAACCTTATCTTCTGCGTGGTTGGCAATGTAGGAGATCTGCGCCGGGATCAATCGCGGGTTGATCGCATGCCAGATGGCGCCCATACCGGTTACACCATGCTCCAGCTCGAAATGGCGATAGTTATTCCAGGCCATGGTCGCGACCCGGTCGCTGAACCTGACACCCCAGCGATGCAACGCGCTGGCCAGTTGCCGGGTGCGTCGTGCAGCGTCGCGATAGGTATAACGATGAATTGGGCCTTCGACAGTGCGCGACACGATTTCCGTGCCCGCATGGAACCGGTCCGCATACCGCAACAATGACGACAGAAGCAGCGGCTGATTTTGCATTAAGCCCTTCACGGCCCTCTCCTCTCTAGAATTCCAGAAAACTGGACAACAAATCAAAAAAGGCCGGCATCTCGCAAGAGTGCCGGCCTCGATTCATCTCACGGGCTATTCGGACTTCGCGTCCAGCACGTCGCTGAATTGATCCCAGCTCTCACCCGTCCAGCGCTGCAGGCGCATCTGGGTGAAATCCTGGTTCACGCTCTCGCTCGTGTTGACAAGAACGCCCGGCAGCACCGTTGGAAGAGCAATGTCCTTCAGGTTCTTTGCCTGCTTGAGAATGTTCTCGCGAGACAGATCGTCACCACACTGCTTGATGATCTGCTCGAGAATCATCCCCTGGGTGTACCCGAAGATGTAGTTGGTATCGGAGATATCGACGCCAGGCATGTATTTGTCGATGAAGGCCCGATAGTCCTTCATACCCTTGTCGTTGTTCCACTTTGTATCAGTCGGATCCTTCGTCATGGTTCCGACAATCACGCCGATGGACTTGTCCAAGCCCGCAGGTTTCAAGGTCGCTCCGACCGAACCCGACGGATAGTTCAGCAACAACGTCGGTTTCCACCCAATCTCCGATGCCTTGCGGATCGCCTGGGCGGCAAATTTCGGCGTTCCTGCAACCAGCAAGGCGTCCGCGCCCGAACTCTTCAGATTCACGATTTGGGAATCGACCGTCGGGTCCGCGATCTCATAGGCCGCGGTGACGACACGCTTGTCGAACTCGCCCTTCATCAGCTCTTTGAAGGCATTGACGTAGTCTTTCCCGAGATCGTCGTTCTGATAAAGGATCGCGTATTTCTTGCCGGGAAGCGTTTTGTTCAAATACTTTGCGTAAATTTTTCCTTCGGTATCGAAGCTGACGAGACTGGTCGTCGTGATCGGGAAATCCTTCACGTTCGTGAATTTGTTCGAGCCGCTCACAATGCCGAGCGCCGGGACTTTCTTGCTCGTCAGATACTTCGCCGTTGCCGTATTACCGGGCGTGCCAAGCTGGCCGAACATGAAGGCAACTTCATCGCTCTCGACCAGTTTGCGGACATGCTCGACCGCTTTCGGCGGGCTGTAGGCATCGTCATAGGCGATGTAATTGATCTTGCGGCCGTTGATACCGCCGCGATCATTGACCGATTGGACGTAAGCGAGAACGCCCCTGCCCACGAGACCGATAGATGACGCGGGCCCGCTGAACGGGAACACGCCTCCGACCTTCACTTCAGTTGCGGTAACACCGGGTGTATCGGCGGCGAAGGCCGAACCGGACAGCGCAACCACCAACGCTGACGCGAGCTTCAAACCCTTGATCATCGTCTCTCCTCCCCTGTGAACATGTCCCGTGCCCCGCAACTCAAGCCGGGCGGGCTCGTTTCAATTGCTGCCGTTTTCGGCTTCTTTTATTGATCGCGAAGTTACAGTTCTTTTTTAGAACTAGTCAAGCGCCATGGCGCGCGATGAGGAAGGCGCCCCTCGTCTTGGAAAACCCGCTAATCTAGGGGAACTTTGGCATTTACTGCGCGGACGCAAAAGCATCCGACCGCGGGCTCGCGAGCCAGATTGGCCAATAATTCAATTTTTGAACTATGGTAGACGACTGGTTGGACGGCCGCTCAACGCCTGTCGAGCCGCATAAGCGACAGGTGGGGTCCCGTGTCAGTTTCCACCGCCAACCGCGCCCCGAGACCAGAATTCAATTGTGCCAAAAGCGGTGCATGTTCGCGCGGAATAATCAGCCATGCGGGCGCGAGAATCGAACCAAGGCCGGCCGGATCAACGCAACGGACCGGCCCCGCCCTCATATAAAAAAGCTGATTGGTCGCAAGACTGGTGCAAAACACGGGAGCGGGATTGGCCCGGATGGCTCGCTCAATGCCCTGCCCCGCGATCCGCGATCCGCCAAATTTGTCAGCGAATAGAGGGACAACCGCATTCGTGAACATCATCTGAAAGACGATGAGCACAGAGACGATTGCCACGGCTATACGCCGCAACCATCCGTATTTCGCTTCTGTCGTTACATCCCAAGCCAACCCGGCAAGCACTGCAATCGCTGGAACGCACGGCATGGCGTAGCGGCTGTTCGAACCCGGCCACAACACCACAACGATCGTACACAAGGCAGCATAGAGCGCGAGCGGCAGCGCCACATGTGGAACAGCCCTGCCGTCGTTTTTTGCGTACCAAAGGAACGGCGCTAGCAGGATGGCTGGCATCAGCTCTACAGTAAGGCTGAAGAAAACGCGCGCGTTCTGGACGATGTAGTTGCCGATGTTCGGAGCTGAGCCTAATCGCGCGTAGCTGATCCAGGTCGCCTCGTCGCCCGGCCGGTAAACTGCGGCTGCCCATGCAACTGTTGCGGTGGCCGGGATCAACAAACTGACCAGGAGCCCGGGAATATCGCGCCATCGGTTCGTTACGGCGAGATAGGCCGAAACGCCGAGTACAAAGTAGCCCACCGGCTGGGGTCCTTTCGCCATGGCGAGGATCGCGAGCAGTAACCCGCATCCGATCCAGCGCCACCAGCCGACGCGGCCGGCCTCAACGCCGTTCCACCAGACAACAAAGGCGGCAAACGAAAACAGCGTCACCAACGTATCCGGCTCGGCGATCGCGAGCTTCTGCAACAGCATCGGGGAAAACATGAACAGTAACGCTGCGAGCAGCGATGCATTCAGGCTGGCGTAGCGCCGCGTCAGCGACTGAACCAGCAGCGCCGTCAGCACCACCGCGATCATCGCAGGCAACCGCGCGGAAAATTCGTTGACCTCGCCCGTGACCTTCGCAACTCCGGCGATCAACCACGGCAGCAGCGACGGCTTCTCGTTCCAGCGAAGTCCATAAACCTCCGGCTGAAGCAGGTTGCCATTGGACAGAATGTCCCGCGCGATCTCGGCGTTCGTCCCTTCCTCCCAGATGAATGAGCGCACAGAGAGATTGGGAAACGCCGCTACCGCCCAGAGGCAGATGATCAGCAGCGGAACAGCCCCTCGCCTGGTCATCAACCAAGACAGTCGGGCGGCCACGGTTCTCATCTCAGCGCGCTGCGCGCGGCGGAACGAGGAGCCCGGTGATCCGCGCCGGGATGCCTGCCGAGCCCCACCATTGCGGCTGCACCACAAAATCAAGACTGATGGCACCCGGCGCTACCGGTGCAACCTGGTGCTTCAGCCAGACTTGGCAGGTTTCCTCATCCGGCAGGCATATCGTCGCCCAGCCTTCTCGCAACGCCGCGTCGGACGGCGTCTGCCAGACGTATTGCTGATTGAAGGGTATGACGTAAGCCGGATGGTCCGGTGAGTAGAAGGCCAGCGCCATCGCGAGCTTGTCACCGCTGACCGTTTTCAACGGTACTGACGATATCTGACGCCAGCGCTTCATCACTTCAGCAGCCGCGGGACTGTAGTAGTTCCGCCCCTCGCTGAACGGATGCCGGTTCCGGTAATAGGCATGAGCAGGTGCAAGCAGAACCACCGCGATCAGCGTGAGCGCAAGCACACCTGCGGCCAGCCTTCGGGTTTCCGTCCGGCTGACGGGAAACCTTGCGGTGCAGACCGCGACCAGTACGAAGGCAAACAGCCCCGGCGAGGCCCAGACCGCGCTGAGCGAATTTCCAAGCATCAGGCTGACCGCAGGCGGGGCAAGGATCGCACCAACGGCCACGAGAAGGATCAGCAACAGACCTGGATCGAGCGGCGCCAGCCCTTTCAGGTAGTCTCCCGCTCTTGTGCGGATCATGACGGCCCAGACAAGCCCTGGCAGCGCCAGGGTAGCTGCGATCCCTAACAGGAAGGTCAGGCCGGACAGGAAGGCACGCCCCGCTGTAAGGCCGCCATGGGTTGCCAACGCGTAGCCGAAGGGACTGGTCCCCGAACCGAGCATCCAGTGAATGTGAGGCGCCAGTAGAAGCAGGCCTGCGACGGCTGAAATCCAGGGCGCCGCCGACGCAAAATAGGCCCGGCGCACGGGATGCCAGATGGCCGCGAAAACGAAGCCGAAGATCAGAAATGCGGAATAGTACTTGCCGAGGATCGCAAGCGCCCCGGCCAGTCCCGCCGCCACGGCCCACCCGGCATGCCTCGTCTCAAAGGACTGCAGGAAGCAATAGATCGCCAGCGGCCAGACCGCGAACAATACCGAGTTCGCATTGAAGCGCTGGGCCTGGAATTGATAGACCGGCAGCAGCAGCAACAGCAGCAGCACGATCGCGCGCTTGTCGCCTCTTGCAAACCGCCGTGTCATCAGGTCGATAATCCAGAGCGCCGCGGCGGAATTCGTCATCGCCAGCAGGTGAAACGACCAATCACGGGCCGGAAAAACCGTCGTCCACGCGTGGGTAACCCAGCCCATCAACGGCGGATGCTTGGCCCCGCCCCAGTCCGGCGTTCGCCCGATCGCCCAGGCCTCGATAACGTCCGGATGCAGATCCGCGTTCAGGTACGCAATACCAAGAAAGACCGTCCACAAAAGGATGAAGAGCGCGAGGAACGCCGGAATTCCCCAGCCCTCATCGACACCGTCGAGCCACGTATCGAGAAACGAGGCCATGGCGGCGTCATCTCACCTGCTGCGGCGGCTTTCAGCCGCGGTCCCTAGCCGTATCTGACTAATCCCAGCAGGGTCAATATGGGGAGGGCTTCCGCGCCGCCTGCGCCCGCAACACCCGACACGCGGCCTCGATTGCTATATTTATCTCTGCAAAGACACGCGAATCTACAAGGCATCGAGGCACATCATCGTCATGCCCAATGAGGATCACTCCAGCCTGCGGCGCGGCCCCGCGCTTGCCGTTCTTGGACTTGCCTTGCTGCTTCCGGTGCTACTCGCTGTCGCCGTGTTTCCAACCGCGATGTACGACACCCGCGAATTGATCGCGTGGGGACGTGAATTTCCGATCGTCACGCCGTTCCATCCGCCGATGATGGTCTGGATTGGCGGGATCGTTGACAAGCTCTTCGGCACATCCGCCGCTGTCATGATCCTGACTGGACAGTTCCTCATCGCGATCGGACTGATTTATGTCTATCGCACGCTCCGGCTGGCCACCACGCGCGACAATGCCCTGCTCTTCACGTTCCTGTACGGCACATCGTCCTATACGATCTTCGCGCCTCTCTCCTTTGCGCTCAACGCCGACATCCTGCAGCTCACATCGTGGCCCGCCGTCGTCTTTCATTTTCTCCGGGCGGCCCAATCCGATCGCATGCGCGACTGGATCGCCTTCGGATTCTGGTCTGCCGTGGCTGCGCTGACAAAGTACAATGCCGTAGTTCTGTTCTTCGGAATGGCAGGCAGCATTCTTTTTTTGCCCTGCTACCGGCAGATATTGAAACGACCCGGCTTTTACGCCGCGATCACAACAGGCATGGCGTTGATCCTACCTCATGTCGTCGCTGTGCTCAGACATAGCGCTGCATTCGAGTATGGGCTCGACCACTTCGATTTTCAGAGTTCGCTCTCGCAACGCCTGACCGGCATCGCCGAACTGTTCGCAGGATATCTCGCCTTCGGAGCACCTGGATATGCGATTGTCGCAATCGGCGTGTGGAAGAGGTTTCTTGAATTCCGCCCCCGGAAATCCGACCAGTCTACTACGTCCCGATTTCTGCTTTTTACCGCGGTGTTCGCCCACGCCGCCCTCATCGTCCTTGTCATGATTACCGGGCTGAGTTTCCTGGCGCGTTTCGCCGCGCCCTACATCATGCTGACATTCCTCGCCGTCGCGCCATTCATGGAATGGAGCCAATCCTGCAAGGGCTGGGTTGAGCGCCGTGTGGTCCCCCTGATCGCGGGGCTTTACCTCGTTGCCGGGATCATAGCGGCTGTCGTGTTTACGGTATTCGCAAGCCACAGCGCGATGCAGGAGCCAACCGCGGAGGCCGCGCGGCTGATCCTCCAGGATTGGGACAGCAAATATACTTGCGGCCCTGCCTATTTCGTCGGCGGCCGACAAGCCACCTACGGCGTCGGGATCGAAGCCAAACGCAACGTGACCGCGCTCGCCTATCGCGAAATCGCCGGAGCAACCTGGTACAATGACGACAAGCTCCGCAAAGGCGGCGCCGTTGTGATGGATACAGATCCTGAGTTCAAGGAACGAATGGCAAAATTCCTGCCCGGGAAAGCCTACTCAGCGGAGCGTGAAATCATCCTTTCGCTCCGGCGCACACGGACTGGAAAACAATTCACCTTCCCTTATCATTTCATCGCACCGCAGGGATGCTCGCGTTAACTCTGGCTGATTGTCGCCGAACCGAGAAATCAGTTCAAAATGCGCCGATAGGCATCGAGAACCAGTCCGGCACTCCGCCGCCAGTCAAACTCTTGCGCGCGAGCAATCCGCTCAGTGCGGCGCGCAGGATCAGCATGATCGGTGCTGTTGAGCGCATTCCTGAGCACGCCGGTCCATCCATCGACATCGAGTGCGCCAACCCGCGAGCCGGTATCTCCTGAGATTTCTTCCATCGCCGTGTCGGCGCTGTACGCGACAGGCGTTCCACACGCCAGCGCTTCGACGACAGGCATTCCGAAACCCTCATAGAGTGACGGCGCGAGCAGCAAGCGCGCGCCCTCGTAGAGATTTCGCAATTGTGGATCGGTCACATCGTGCACGAACCGGACCGATCCATCTCTGACCAGCGTCTCCGTTTGTTCAGGCAGATCGAGATTGCCCCAGCCTCGTCCACCCGCGAGCACAAGCGGACACCGCGCGCGCTCCGACGGAGTCAACCGCGAATAGGCCTGAATCACAGTCCGAATGTTTTTGCGCGGCTCGTGCGTCCCAACAACAAGAAAGAATTGGCCGTACTTAAGACCCAACGCATCAAGTCCCGGCTGGGTTGTTGTTTCACCGAGCGGCGCAAACAACGGGGCCGCGGCCGGCGGCACGACAAGTATCTGCGCCATCGGATAGCCGAACAGGCTGGCAATTTCCCGTCGGCTGAAATCCGAAATGGTCTGCACCAAAGGTGCGCGCTCGATCGTCTGCCGCAGCGGCTCCAGCCACCTCACGCGGTCTCCCGGATGAAATTCCGGATGCCGAAACGTCGAGAGATCATAAATTACCGGCAGAACGGGAATGCCCGGATCGGTCAACGGCCGGAAATTGAAAGCATGAAACAGATCGAGCGACTGGCTGTGGACCGAGGACACGAATTTCTTTCGCCGTGTCTCGCGATAAATCGCCGCGGCTCCGCGCAGACCAGGAATCTGTGCGGCACGGTCGCGCATGCGGCGCCTGACGCGCGCGTATGCGCTCAAGCGCCCATCGGAATCAGTTTGCTTGCGTTGAGCGATCTCCTGGGCGGCTCCAAGATCGAATCTGCGCCAATCCCGCCCCTGGAATCCTGAAAAGCCAACTTCGGGATCCAGCTCCAATGCGCAGCGCACGATATTGAACGTATAGTTCGCAACCCCGGTCATCGGGCCACTCAGGATGCTGGATTCAAAACCGACGAGCATTTCGGAGACTGGTCTCACGCGATCATTGGGGGTTATTCAGCATAGTATCGGCTTCCGTGCGTTTACTGCGTGTCCGTGATTCGGCCGCGATCCATTCACAATCAGTATTCATGGGCGTGATACTGCGCGACAACCTCCTCGACCGGACCGAACGCTCTCACGCTCCCCCTGTCCATCCAGACCCCCTTGTTGCACCACCGGCGACAGACATCCAGATTATGCGACGCAAGCACCAGAACACTCGCCTTCTTGACGAAGGAATCGATGCGATCCCGAGCCTTCGTCATGAAATGAGCGTCGCCCGCTGAAATCCATTCGTCCATCAAAAGGATTTCCGGCTCGTAGCACGTTGCCACCGCAAACGTCAGTCGCAGGATCATACCCGACGAATAGGTTCGCACAGGCATATCGAGATAGTCGCCAAGTTCGGTAAATTCGACGATCTCAGGCAGTATGCGATCAATCTGCTTCGCCGATAGGCCGAGCAAGAGGCCACGAATCCGGATGTTGTCATAACCGCTGAGATCGCTATCGATACCAAGTCCGATATCGAACATCGGCGAAATCCGACCATGGATTTGCACGGTGCCCGCAAACGGCTCGTAGATTCCCGCCATGACCCGCAACAGCGTTGTCTTTCCTGCCCCGTTCGCACCGATCAGGGCGAGCCGGTCGCCCTTGTCCAATGACAGAGATACATCACGCAATGCGTCGATGGTGATCCGGTCGTTCGCATCGCGGGCAATGCGCCCGGCCGAACTGCGTGAGAGGATCGCCTTTTTCAGTGAGCGCGATCCGCCGTGATACACGGGGAACGATACATTCACGTTGTCGAGACGAAGGAGCGTCTGCGGGCCGCCGATATCGTGTGATTGCAACATCGCCTACACCCAGTACGAAATACGAGCGCGGAAGCGAATGAAAAACGCAATCGCGAAAATTGCGTTCAACAGTGTGATAACGGCCACCGCGAGATAATTTACTACCGACGGCATTTGTCCCAGCAATGGTCCGCGCGTAATCTCGATAAGGTGAAAGAACGGGTTGAAATCCATAATGCTGGCATGTTCGCCGAGCAACTCCGGCTTCCACATGATCGGCGTCACGAAGAAAGCGATCTGGATGAAGCTTGCAATAATCTGGGGGATGTCGCGGAAGCGCGCCGACATCATGCCGAGATACATACTTGCAAGCGCACCATTGAGCGTCACCAGCAGAAAGCCTGGAATCGCGTAGAGCGCCACACTACCGGGCCAAATCTGGAAGTAGATGAGGATTCCGAAGTAGATGACAAAATTATGCGCGAAGATGATGACGTTGCTCCACATGAAGCGGAGCACATAGACCGAGTACGGCAAACGGATCTGCTTGATGTAAGATTCCGCCCCCGTGAACAGTGTCCCGGCAGCGGACAGGATTGCGCTGATGTACCCCCAGATCAGCAACCCGACGCAGAGGAATGGCATAAAGTCACGCAGTTCCGTCTTGAATATCTTCGAATAAACCAGTCCCAGAGATATGACCATGATCGCCATGCTTGCGGTGAGCCAAAGCGGCCCAAGCAGCGAACGACGATAGCGCTGCAGGATATCGTTCCAGCCGAGCTTGCCCCAGAGAGCCCACAGAGACAGGCCATCAATGGCGTCCTGCAGCGCCATTTGCGCCTGGTTGCGCATCTGTCTCCGCCCAGCCATCAGCATCGGATATTCACTCGTTCCTGGAACGCCATCAGCCATTGCTCACCGAGTCGATCGGCGCCGTTGCACGGCCTTTTTATAGACGTCTTGCATCCGAGACAAAAACAGCGGCTGGCTGAATTCAGCATAGGCGCGCTCCTTACCCGCGGCGCCCAGTCTGGCGGCGAAATCAGGCTGATCCAGCAACCGGCGGAGCGCTCCCGCGAATTCGACCGGTTGACTGGGTGGAACTGTCAGCCCCTCCTTGCCGTCCCGAGCCACATTCGGCACCGCCGTCGCAAGATCCGTGTTCACAACAGGCTTGCCGGCCGACATCGCTTCCAGTTGAACAATCCCAAAAGCTTCCGCTTCCGTGACCGACGGGAACGCCAGCACTTTGGCGGCATGGATGTATTGCTTCACTTCATGGGGCTCCAGAACGCCCACGAATTTGACCCGGTCAAGGATACCAAGTTCCGCGGCAAGATTGTTGAGCTCGGCCTTGAGCTGCCCCTCTCCAATAATAACCGCGTAGGCATCGACATCCTGCATGGCCCGCAGAAAGACTTCATATCCCTTGTAACTGACAAGCCTGCCGACCGCGACCACAAGTCTCGGATGCTGCTTCTGCAAATTGTCGACGGCTTCGCGCTGCGATGAACTGAGCTCGCCCCAGTACGTCACATCGCATCCATAAGGAACAACGACGCACTTGTCGGCAAAATCCTTCAGGAAGGGAGATTTTTCGACGATGGCCTGATCGGAAACAACAATCACGTCCGCGCGCTTGAGCGAGTTCCGGATGAACGGCGTCAGCAATCGCATCAGCCGAAGACGACCGATCACCTCCGCATGCCAATGAACGATAAGAGCCGGCTCTTTCGGCATCAGCAATATCCCCAGATCCGTCAACGGAAAGGGAGCGTGATGAACGACAATGTCGGAGGCCCTCGCCCGCCTCGCGAATCTGAACGGGAAAGCGGGTGCAAGCGGGGTCGACATCGCCATCCCGATGGATGAGACAGCCTCGACGTCAACACCTTCAAAATTGTATCTGCTTGCGAAGCCGCATTCGCGCGCAACAAGGATTTCCGTCGCAAATCCCGACTGCGATAGTCTTGCCAGCATCGCTATGACAGAGGGAATCCCGCCATAAACGCCCGGAAGATAAACTTTGTAAGCGTGTAAAACCCGCATCAACATTCCACGCTACGGCGGCCGTTATCGGGCTCTCCGCTCAATGGTACGTTGCTCTGAATGGAATCGATCTGCGCCTTGACCATTATGGAAACGAGTTCACGAAAGCCGACTTTTGGCTGCCAGTTCAGCACAGAACGGATCTTGGCGGCGTTTGCGCGCGTATAGTGGCTGTCGACCTTTCGAAGCAAACCTGGATCGACGTTGACATGGTCCGTCCATTTGCGGCCGACCAGGTTGAACGCTTCGTTGCAAAATTCCTCAATCGAATGGTCTTCACCGGTGCCGATAACGTAGTCATCCGCCGCATGATGCTGGACGATCAACCGCATCGCTTCCACATAGTCACCCGCAAAGCCGAAATCGCGCCGAACGCTCAGATCGCCCAACGCAATTTTCCCGTCGCGCAATATCGGCCGACCACGCTCGTCGGTTTCGGGTGTATGGGACAAACCGAGAGAGATCGCAGCCGCCGCATAGGCAATCTTCTGCGACACGAACGAAAGAGGACGCTGCGGGCTTTCGTGGTTGAACAGGATTCCCGTCGACGCGTGAAGACCGTACTGCGTCCGATAGGCCCCAATGATGCGATGGGCATAGAGCTTTGCAGCGCCGTATGGAGATTTCGGAACGCACGGCGTCTGCTCGTTTTGAACACGATCGGCACTGTCTCCAAAAATCTCGGATGACGAAGCCTGGAAGAACCGACAGCCAGGTTTGTGCTTGAGCAGCAGTTCGCAAATCTGCTGAGGCAAAAATGCATTCACCTCGGCCGTCTCCCGCGGCAATCCCCAACTCAAGACCGGCCGGGAGATCGCCGCGAGATTGTAGATCTCGTCAGGCATAACGCCTGCAATCAGCGAGTCGAGAAAGTCGCCGTCCGTAGGATCGCCGACGTGCCAGTACGTTCCACTCAGATGGCTGTTCGGATGTGTCTGACGGCGCGACTGGGCATGAACGATGCACCCCTGCTTCTGGAGCAAATCGATGAGGTAATAACCGTCCTGACCGGATGCCCCGGTCACTAGTACTTTTCTTCTCAACGGCATCCCCATATTCCAGACCGACATATAGCGGCAGCAACCTCAATCAAAACATAAGAAAATCTTCCGACCCAAGAAGTTCTTCTTTGAGAGATCTGCGCATGGAGCAGCGGCTGGCGATGCATTTCCTATTCGTTATAATTAAAATGTTTAAAGCCATGCTGCTTCACGAGCTCATCTCGCTGAGCAACCTTCAAATCTTCTCTCATCATCTCCGTCACTAATTCGACGAAGGATGTCTTTGGTGACCATCCGAGTTGGCGGTACGCCTTTGCAGGATCTCCCAACAACGTCTCCACCTCAGCGGGCCGAAAGTAACGCGGATCGACTTCAACGATACATCGTCCGGTGGACGTATCGTATCCTTTTTCGTCGACGCCCTCTCCTTCCCAGCGGACCGTGATGCCAACCTCCTTCGCCGCGATTTCGAGGAACTCACGAACTGAATGCTGCTCGCCCGTTGCTATGACGTAATCCTCCGGCACGTCTTGTTGCAACATCAGCCACTGCATCTCCACATAATCACGCGCATGCCCCCAATCTCGAAGGGCGTTCAGGTTTCCTAGATAAACCTTCTCCTGAAGACCGAGTTTGATACGCGCCAGCGCGCGCGTGATTTTCCGCGTAACGAATGTTTCGCCGCGGATTGGCGATTCGTGATTGAACAGAATGCCGTTGCACGCAAACAACCCGTAGGCCTCGCGATAATTCACCGTAATCCAGTAAGCATACAACTTTGCGACCGCATAGGGCGACCGTGGATAGAAGGGTGTGCTTTCTTTCTGCGGGATTTCCTGAACAAGCCCATACAGTTCTGAGGTCGACGCCTGATAAAACCGCGTCTTCTTCTCAAGCCCGAGAATGCGGATCGCCTCCAGAATGCGAAGCGGGCCTAGAGCATCGGAATTCGCTGTGTATTCCGGCTCCTCGAAAGATACCGCAACGTGGCTCTGCGCTGCGAGATTGTAGATCTCGTCGGGCTGAACCTCCTGAACGATACGAATGAGGCTTGATGAGTCGGTCAGGTCACCATGATGGAGGGTCAGGTCGTAACCCTTGTCGTGCGGATCATGGTATAGATGATCAATACGATCAGTGTTGAAGAGCGACGTGCGCCGCTTGATACCGTGCACCGAATAACCCTTGGATAACAGCAGCTCCGCAAGGTAGGCCCCGTCCTGGCCGGTAACGCCGGTTATTAGTGCCGTCTTTTTCATCAAGTTCGACTTTCACTCAGTTCAACACGTTCATCACACTTCCAAATGGGTAAAACCCATTGAAAACGCTAACAATTTTAGAAGCCCCTAAGGCTACCCCAAACGACTCCCCCTGTATAAACAATCTCCCCGCGAAGATCAGTACTTTTGCGCGTTTACGGTTGAGTGGGCAATGCGTCCGTCCGGCACCGCTCATAGCCAGAAAATAGAGAATTCTTCTCGAATCAAACGGCATTCCGCAAATCGCGCTGAAAGAGCACCTTGCGGTCCGGCTGCGCGGGCCAGCTCATTAAATTCATGGGTTTCAAACCGTCACAATATGAAGAATTTCCCGGACGGAGGGAGGTTTAATTCAACCCCGCTTTCGCCTATTCAAGAGTTCAAGGAAGCTTCGTAAAGACGATTACGTTTTGGGGAAAAATGTCCATTCGCGGTTCTGAAGCGGAGCGTCTGCGGCGCCAGATCGAGGAAATGGAAGCTGCTTCGCGCCAGCTTCGCATCAAGATCGAAGAAGCTGAAGATCGCGCCACCGTAGCAAGACTCTGGGAGCAACTCGCTCATACGTACTACGCAGAGAACCTGCGTCTCAAAAGCAGCCTGTCCTGGAAGATCACGAGCCCCCTGCGCTTCCTGAACACCACCCTGCGCCGGATCAAACGAAAGGCGTCGAACGTCCGCATTCAACTCCGTCCGTCGCAAGCAGCTCCGGTTGCAGCTGTCCTCCCTACCCCGGAGCTGAACATCACGTTTGATGTAATTGGCCATACAATAGGCAATTACAGCCTTTCAGAGGTCAACCGGGCGATCTATCGCAGCTTGAGCGACCATAGCCGTGCCGCCGCTCGCTTGATCACCGTTGGACAATTCAACGGGGTATTTTCCGCACAACCATCCGAACAGAAAATTCCACAGGGTACACAGCGCGTCGCCATCGTGCAGCACTACCCTCTGTTCGTCCCGAAAGAAGAATACGACCTCAAGGCACTGTTGATCTTTTGGGAAGAAGGCCTGTTTCCGGATGAGATGGTTCAGGCGATTAACGCAGGATATGACGCCGTTCTCGCGCCGACGAAAACGGTTGAAAAGGCCTTGATCGATTCGGGCGTCAGGTTGCCAGTCCGCGTCGTACAGCATCCTTCAAAATTTGACCGTTTCCGGAAAATTGCCGAACGAAAGGCCGCTGGATCCGTCGACAATTTCAAACTGGAAGTTGTCTTTCTCCACGTCTCTTCATGCTTCCCGCGTAAAGGTGTCGATATTCTTATTGACGCCTACACAAAGGAATTTGATTCAACCGATCCGGTTCGGCTGGTGATCAAGGGGTTTCCAAATCCTCACAACGAGGTGGAAAACATCCTGTCGGAGCGAGCCCAGACACCGGTGCGGGACGCACCAATCACGTTCATCAACACCGATCTCAGCGAAGACGAACTGCTCGCGCTTTACGGGCAAGCCGACGTGGTCGTGCTTCCTACCCGCGGAGAAGGCTTGAACCTGCCGGCTGCGGAAGCTCTGGCTGGGGGGCTGCGGCTCATCGTAACGGGACACGGCGGCCACATGGATTTCATCAACGAAGCCAACGCCAGCCTGATCGACTATCGTTTTTCCCAATCGGAAAGCCACCTGGCAACCAACGGATCAACATGGATCGAACCAAATACAGCAGACTTGCGGCGAAAACTGCGTGAAGCGTTCAACGAAATCAGGAATCGACGGAAAACTGGCAACGGCCACGAGGCCGACAAATGGGCAACGGTTTCGCCCTGGTTCGATCCCTCATCATTTTCAAGCCGACTGGAGACCATAGCAAGCCAGCTTCTTGGTTACGAAGCTCATTCTGAAACAAGGATCGCGTGGATTTCAACCTTTGATGTTCAATGCGGCATTGCCGAATATTCCCGGCATCTCGTCAAGGCGCTTGGCGAGCATACCGACAAGATCACGATTATCTGCGATGAACGGTCGGCCCCTGGCAAAACCAGGAACGGCGAGCCTGTCATTCCAGCCTGGAAGCTGGGCGACCTCGGAGCGGCGAAAGGGATCATCGATCAGATCGCGGTGTCCGGCGCCAATACCGTCGTATTCCAGTGGCATCCAGCCTTCGTTCCGATGGCCGTAGTCGAGAAAATCTTTGCAGATCCGGCGCTGAAAAACCTGCGGCGGGTCGTGACGCTGCATAACGTGAAGCACATCGCGCATTCCGGGGGGACTTATCTTCAGGACGCCTCAAGCATCCTGAAGTCGGCCGATCGCGTTCTGGTTCATACTATATACGATCTGAACCTGCTGAAGGCCGCGGGCCTGACCGAGAATGTCACGCTGTTTCCTCAAGGCGTGGAACTCCTGGAGGGCATCGAGCCCAGGGCCATGCGAAGCAAGCTCGAGAAGCCACTGATCGGGAGCTATGGATTTTTCTTTCCTCACAAGGGAACGAGCCTGCTTATCGAGGCAATGCCGGAGATTCTAAACGTCTGGCCAGACGCAATTCTTCGCCTTGTCATGGCGGAGTATCCGGACCCGGTCTCGGCCCAGGAAATCGAGCGGTGCCGAAAAATTGCGAAGAATCTTGGAATCGCGGCATCGATCGAATGGCATACGGAGTTTCAGCCTCAGGAAACATCGGTCCGGCTCCTGGCCGACTGCGATATCGTCGTGCTGCCGTACCAGGAGACAACAGAAGCATCGAGCGCAGCCGCTCGCACCGCCCTTTCGAGCAGACGCCCCGTTGTAGTGACGCCTGTGCGGATTTTCGAAGATCTGGGTAACGCAGTCCATCGGCTTCGCGGCAACGATGCAGCAAGCATCGCTGACGGGGTGATCGATTTCCTTCAAAATCCGGCATCGCGAATGAAAGTGATCAACGCGTCCGATACGTGGCTGCGGGATCATTCATGGTCGACGCTTGCGCGAAGAATGCACGGAATGATGGTTGGCCTGCTCAATAACGAACGTCACTGACAGGCGACTCGCGCCGCTGGTCTGATTGCCAGGCATTCGGCTGGGCCGCCGGATCCTCCATATATCCCCGCCATGCTGCCAGAAAATTCCTACGGCTAACGGTGGCTAGCAAGAATAACGGATATGATGCTCTCGGTTCACATCAAACTTTCGGACAAGGGCTGGATACTGGAACAGTGCGCACGGCAGCTCGCCGAGCGGCTTGATTACGTTACCTACGATCTTGACGAAAATCCCCTCGCCACCATCCAGTACTACATGACATATGGCGCCCGGAAGGATCGAGTTTCAAAACTGGAGGTTGCGTTTCTCACTCACCTCGAAGAGCACGCCGACGCCCGGGAGCTGTTCTTTCACACTGCGCACTCCGTCGACCTGAACGTCTGCATGTCGAAGCGATATCATGCGCTGCTGGAGGCAAAAGGTTTCACCAACTCGGTCGTCATCAAACCCGGCGTCGATCTCGCCGAGTTTTCACCAAAACTTCGGATCGGTGTCGTTGGAAGGACGTATCATACGCAGAGAAAAGGCGAGCATATCGTAGCCGACGTGCTCGATATCCCTGAAATCGAGTGGTACTTCACCAGCTCCGGATGGCCCCGCCCCGGCCTCGAGCTTGCGCCAGGCGAGATGCCGGAGTTCTACCGCAACATGGATTACATTCTGGTCCCCTCGCTTTATGAAGGCGGACCGATGAGCGCGATCGAGGCGCTTGCGTGCGGCACGCCGATTATCGCACCGGATGTCGGCTGGATACCCGACTATCCTCACATCCCCTTTGCCACAGGCAGTTCAACTGACCTCCGACGCGTTCTCACCGACCTTGTTGCAGCGAAGGTAGCGGCGCGCCTCCCGGTTCTGGGTCAGACCTGGGACCGCTTTGCCAACGAGCATGACACCGCCTTCCGAAAACTGATTGCCGATAAATTTCCGGGCAAGATCGTCACGCCTAAAAAGGCGCGCGCAAAACCAGCATCGCAACCTTACGACCTTGGCAAGGTCGCCCTCATTCTTCATCAAGCCGAGAGCTATTTCGCCGGCGGCCCCTCAACGCGTGTTCCGGAGCTGGCGAAGACGCTGCGCGAGCAAGGCCTTGACGCCCGCATGGCAACGCCTGACGACGTCGGCAGATCGGAGATCGCTCACGTTTTCAACGTCTGGGAGCCGACCGAAGCGATCGCAACACTCCGATCGCTCCGAACGCGCGGAGCACGTATTCTGTTTTCTCCCATCTTCATTGATCTGTCCGCCCGCCACTTATGGAATCAGAAGCTGATCGCGATTTTTGAAAACGCGATGGACCCAGTTCCACCGGATGCAGAGTTGCTCTCATTCAAAGACGAGTACGATTCTTTCCTGAAAATTCCATTCTCGGAGCGGCCCGAGCCTGTTTCAGGTTTTTATGATCAGGTGCGCGTTATGCTCGGCCTCGCCGATCACATCGCCTTCCTGAGCGAAGAAGAAAAGGCGAACCTGGAAGTCATTGCGGGAAAGCCCGTAAACGGGTCGCTCGTTCGGAACGCAGCCATACCTTCGGCAGCCGGTCAGGTTGACTCCTCACTGTTCCGAAGCACCTTCCCGGCAGTTCCGGAACAGTTCGTTCTCTGCATCGGACGTATCGAAACCCGGAAAAATCAACTGATGCTGGCGGTCGCAGCACGCAAACACGGACTATCCCTCGTGCTTGCCGGGGATATCACTGATGAAAAATACGCAGACCTCATCAGAAAATTCGGCGGACCGGACGTTCACTTCCTCGGCCGGGTCTCGAACGAGTCCGGCCTCCTCTCATCAGCACTCTCTGCGGCATCTGTCGTTGCGTTACCGAGCTGGGCCGAAGGAACGCCACTCTCGGGGCTGGAAGCTCTTGCGGCGGGAAAAAATGTCATTCTGAGCAACCAGCCGAACGTCAGGGAGCACTTTGGCGACGCGGTCGACTACTGTGATCCTCACGACATCAATGACATCGGCCAGAAGATAGCCAATGCATTTGGCCGGCACAGGCAATCGTCCCGGGAAGCTGCCGGCATTCCAGCCTGGTCAGACCATGTCCGCGATACCCTGCACGCCTACTCTGACTGCATCACAAAGCCCAGGAGCATGAGCGGGCGCTTCCCGATCGATGCGGCACTGGTCGACTCACTGTTGCTCGATGAGCGCCTGAAGCGCGAAGCCGCTGAACTGCAAGCCTGGCAAATCGATCAACATGCCGGCGTTCTGGCCTTACAAACGCAGGAGCAGGAGGCCACCATTGCCGGGCTGAAGCAGGATATCTCGGACGCAGTCGCACATAATGAACTCCTTGGACGGCAGAACGCCACGATGGAGGAGCAAATCGCCATCCTGAACGCAGAACACAGTTCCGAAAGAACCGTGCTGCGGTCGGAAATCGGGCGTCTGGCCGACCTGAACGGGAAAATCCTCGCCAGCTTTTCGTGGCGCATAACCGCCCCACTTCGAGGATTGAACACCATCGTTCAGCGTTGCCGACGGCTGCTCGGTTCCTGATAGTCCCGCAGGGGCCCGCTCCTCACGGTCTCATTTGACATCGGTCCGGCGGAAACGTATTTGCAGTTGCAGGGTTTGTATTCTCGCCTCGACCTCGACCGAAATTTCAGCCAGCGGATTACTCACGGTGACCTTCGACACCACGTGGCTCGTCGTTCCCGCATTCAACGAGGAAGCTGTTGTCGGCGATACCGTTGCGGCGGCGCGTCAGTATTTTTCGAACATCATCGTTGTCGACGATTGTTCATCGGACAAGACTCAATCAACGCCAGAAATGCCGGTGCGACCGTCTGCCGGCATCCGGTGAATCTCGGACAAGGCGCGGCTCTTCAGACCGGCATCGACTACGCGCTGTCTCGGGGAGCCGATCATATCGTAACGTTCGATGCCGACGGTCAACACCGGCCGATCGATGCGGCCGACATGGTCAAGATCCTTGATAGCGGACGCTTCGACGTCGTCCTGGCGTCCCGGTTCCTTGGGCATACGGTCGGAATGCAATTGAGCAAGCGGCTGCTTCTAAAACTGGCAACGCTTTACACGCGGGTAACAACCGGCCTCGAAATCAGCGACACCCATAACGGCCTGCGCGTCTTTAGTGCGAATGCCGCCAGAAAAATCCGCATCCGCCAGAACCGTATGGCGCACGCTTCGGAAATTCTGGAATTGATCAGCAAGTTGGGCCTCCGCTACACCGAAGCGCCCTGCACCATCATCTACACCGACTATTCCATGGCCAAAGGCCAGCGCATGGTCGGAGCCGTCAGCATCCTGAAAGATTTACTCGTTCGGAGGATGTACAGGTGATTTTTCAGGGAATTCTGGTTCTCTGCTTTTTGGGAATATTCGCGTATTCGCTTTCACAGTGGCGGCGCTCCCGCTTGGTTGGGGGCGTTATTACGACAATTGCAGTCGCCGGAATTGTGATGGTGCTTCTTCCGGACCTCACGAACATCGCGGCGCATGCCGTCGGCGTCGGACGCGGTGCCGACCTCATCCTGTACTGCTTTATCGTCGTGACGCTGGTAGCTGTGCTAAATCTTCATCTGCGAATTCGCGCGATGTCTGAACAGAACACCGAGATCGTGCGCTTGATCGCTCTCTCTTCGGTTCAGGACAACGCCCCGGCCCATACCGAGACAAATCGCCCAGCCACGTTACGCGACTAGCGCCGCAGGGCGCATGGCACCCTCACGATTCATCGCCCCGTCAGCTTTCGTTCCCAGGCGTACGAATGGGCGACGATCGTCTCCAGATCATCAAATCGCGGCGACCATCCCAGAACATTCCTTATCTTTTCGGACGCAGCCACCACCACGATCGGGTCACCCTTGCGTGGGGCCGCGTGAACAACGGGAAATGTCGACTTCGAGACGGCCTGGACTGTGCGAACCACATCAAACACGGAAAATCCTCGCCCATATCCGCAATTCAGGATTGCTGACTCCCCGCCGCCGCGCAGATAAGCGACCGCATCGGAATGAGCCCGGACCAGATCGGTGACGTGGATATAATCGCGAATGCACGAGCCGTCGCTCGTCGGAAACTGCGTTCCAAAAACCTCCAACCGAGGTCTGATGCCGAGAGCAGCCTGAACCGCGACCTTAATGAGGTGGGTTGCGCCGGGGGTCGACTGACCGGTCCGCATAAGCGGATCTGCCCCGGCCACGTTGAAATACCTGAGGATCGCGTACTTCAGTCCATGTGCGGCGCCAGCATCCTGAAGCATGATTTCCGTCATCAGCTTTGA
Source organism: Afipia sp. OHSU_II-C1 (assembly GCF_000497575.1). GTDB lineage: Bacteria > Pseudomonadota > Alphaproteobacteria > Rhizobiales > Xanthobacteraceae > Afipia. Next base: position 158,083 of record NZ_APJI01000005.1, on the reverse strand, counting down.
CCAGCCGTATGGCGTAATTGGCGATGTCGGAACATCTTCCGAAATGCTGTAACCGCCGGCTCCTCCGTAGATGGCTGCAGTGGATGAAAAGATAAAATGACGGACGTTGTTCCTGACAGCCGCCTCGATCAGCGAACGAGAGGCGCAGGTGTTGTTGGCGTAATAACCCAGGGGATCGGTCACCGAGTCCGTGACAACCGCCGACCCGGCAAAATGAATAACTGTCGAAACAGAGTGGTCCGTCAGTATCCGGTTGACGAGCGCACTGTCCGCGACATCCCCTAAAACAAAAGGAACGGCTTCAGGAATAGCGTTTCGAAAACCCGTCGAGAGATTATCGAGCACGACAACATTTTCGCCGTTGTCGCAAAGCTCACGCACCATGTGACTTCCGATGTAACCAGCGCCACCGGTAACCAGAATTGCCATGCCTCACCCAAGTTCAATCGCCCGCCGAAGCGCCGGAGTCATCTCGTCCGCAATGCCGCGACCCGGTTGAAAAGATTGTTAACCACACCCAGCAGGTTTGCCGGCGCATCAATGATCACGCCCCGCAAAATCATCCAGAGACTTCCCGCACTGACGATTGCCAGCAAGAGGTACTGAGCTGGAATAGCGAGCGGCTTCGATGTGGACACCGTCGAGAGCCCGAACCCCGCGATACGCAGCACCAGAATTCCGACCACAAGAACTGCTATGGCGAAGTTGCGATTTTGCCGCGTGGTGCGCGGGGCGCCAAGGATGGCGAACGCCATCAGGATGAAGACAAACGGATAGATTGGCGCGAAAATCCGGTCATGCAGTTCGGCCCGGAATTCGCCGGGGACCCGCTTGAAGATCGGATCGTCAGGCGGTGGCGATATCAGGTCTCCGATCGACCTCTCGCGCGGACCATAAGTCACGTTCTGAACGACATTGGAAAACTGCGACAGGTCGAAGGCATAGCTGTTGAACGCAACGAGCGCCGGATCCTTCTTGCCTGTCTCAAATCGTTGCAGGTTGCCGTCCTGAAGGATCAGGAAGGAGCCTCGCTCGTTCTTCTGAACCGTGCCCCGGTCCGCAAGAATATCGATGCGTTCTGCCGGATTGCGCTGGTCGTCGATGAAAATCCCGACCAGAAGTCCTCCCGGCTGCCGCCCCTGAATGCGGATCGTCAGCGGGCCGAGCCTCTGAAATTCACCAGGCCGCAGAATATTGGTGAGGACGTCGGCGCCGATCTCGGTCTGCCATCGCCGCAAGGCTCGCAAGCATTCCGGCGCAAAATAAATCGACAGAAAGGCGACCAGCAGACTGACCACACACGTCGCGTACAGGAACGGCCGCAGCAGCCTTCCGGGCGAAAGACCGGCTGCGTTCATCACGATGATTTCCGAGTCGGTCGCGAGCCTGTTGAGCGTATGCATCACCGCAATCAGCAGGGCGATGGGCGCGATGATCATCGCCAGGAGCGGAATAGCCAAGCCTGTCACGCCGAGAAAGACCAGTATCGACTGGCCCTGCCCGGTCATCAAATCGATGCCGCGCAACGCCTGGGTGATCCAGATGACGCCCGTCAGGGAGACGAGAATCAACAGGAACGCCAGCAACGTCGTTCGCACGATATAGCCGTCGATTGCGCTCATCCAACTTCCGGGTACAGTCCGATTCGAAAGCGGCAGCTGCCGCCTGATGGGGTTATCATCTTGAGCTATATCGCATATTTTCCGCCGTCCGCACCAAAAAACAGCGCCGTCGAGGGGTAATGTACGCCGCAATAAAGCGAGAATTGGCCGATGTCTGGAACGGCTTCTTCATTTGGATCGGACCCAATCGGCCAGCCGCACAGGCTGCTCGGCGGAAAGGTACGGAAAATTTCGCAATTATTGCGGCCGCCGGATTGCCCTGGTCAACATCTCTCGCGTCGATCTGTGGGCTGATCTTTCTGCTGGGTTTTCTCAGCACGGTAAGACCGGCGGCATTCCTTCAGTCCCTGAAGCACCCCGCGAGCGCGGCCGCGCTGGCTCTGTGCCTTATTGCGGTGCTTGGCGTCTTTTGGGCAGATGATCTTTCCTGGCCCGACAGGTTTCGCGGGCTGACCCCCATGGCGAAACTCCTGGGCATACCGATACTGATCTACTGCTTCAGCCAGTCCGATCGCGGCAGATATGTCTTCTACGCCTTTGTCGCATCGTGCACCGTTCTCATGCTGTACTCGTGGATAGCGCTGTACTGGCCGGGACTGTCTATTCACTACAAGTCGGACCAGCCTGGCGTTCCGGTCAAGAATTACATCGACCAGAGCCAAGGCTTCGCATTTTGCGCATTCGCACTCGCCGCCATTGCAATTGAATCGTTTCGCCGCGGACAGCGGGTGATCGCCGCTTTGGCAGCAATCATCGCTATCGCACTCTTGACCAATCTTGCCTTTGTCAACGTATCGCGAACCGCGCTGGTCTATTCTCCCATCCTCGCTGTCCTGTTTGCATATCGCTACCTGAAGCCAAGCCACTTCTGGATCGCATGCCCTGCTCTGCTCGTTGCCATCGCCGGACTTTGGTCGATCTCTCCAAACCTCCAGCACAAGGTATCTGCCGCATTCAGCGAGTATCGCGTTGCTCAGAAGGAACAAGGAACGACATCAGTTGGACAGCGGTTGGAGTTGTGGAGCAAGTCAATCGAACTCTTCAAAACCGCACCGATAATCGGTCACGGGACAGGATCAGCCAAAGTCCTGCTGACCCGCGATGCTCCAAAGCAGGCCGGCGCGCCTGCAATTGGCAACCCGCACAATCAAACACTTCTGTTTGCGATTCAGTGGGGCCTTCTGGGAGCCATCGCGCTTTACGCCATGTGGATCCTGCATCTGCTGACATTTCGCGGCAGCGGCGCCATCGCATGGACCGGTCTCACCGCAGTCGTGCAAAATGTGCTGAGTTCAGTGTTCAACTCGCATCTCACCGATTTTTATCAGGGTTGGCTCTATGTACTGGCTGTGGGCATCGCCGCGGGTATGATCCTGCCGCCGAGACCGGATATGAAGCATCAGTAGATTGCCAGCCATCTTTCCTATCCCGGACACAGAACTCGAATGCTGAAGAAGTAAGTTACAATGCGCTACGACCAGCTTCTAAGTCTCGTTGCCCTCTACAAGCCCCGCTCAATTGTAGAGATCGGAACAAATCAGGGTGATCGGGGCGTGCTGCTGTGCAGAGAAGCGCTTCGCCATAACCCCGTTGTTGCCTATACGGGTTATGACGTGTTTGACACCAAGGATGCCGAATTTCACAAGCAAGTATTCAATGGGAAGGGAGCATTCGCAAAAGAACGCGTTGCCGCGCGCTTCGACGAAATCAATTCACAATACCCCGGTTTTCAATACCGGCTCCTTCAGGGAACGACCGCTGAAACACTCCACTCCCACGACGTCCGCGCAGAATTCGTCTTTATCGATGGCGACCACCGCGTCCAGACCATTGCGCTCGACTACAATGCCGTGAAGCACTCAAAGGTCGTCGTCTTCGACGACTATTATTCGGAAGCACCCGACTGCGAAAAGATCGACACCAACATCTATGGGTGCAATTCGATCATCGACAAATCGAAGTCTGCGACCATCCTGCCGAATGCAGATCGATTTCCGGCGACGGGCGATATTCGAATGGCGGCATTAGTCAAACGCCACGTCTTCTTCAGAGGCAGGCCGATCTGGTTCTGACGCCACCTTCGCCTATGCCAACACGCCCGCTTAGGTACGTGTGAGCGTGATGTTGGCGCCCTTGAATTCCCCGCCCGCCGAACGGATGACAACCGATTGGGAGTTTCCGCGGGTGGTCAGCACGAGGTCTGCCGAAAACGTGCCCGCGCTCACCACGACCTGAAATCGCCCGCCGGACGTCGTGCCCTGGACGTCACCGCTGACATTGCGGGTTGATTCACTCCAGGTGCCGGTCAGCCTGCCGCCATCGGACACGACATTGCTGGTGAGTTCGATCTTGTAGCTGTCGCTGGCACAACGCAGCGTCTGCTGGAGGGCATTGCCGTCGCTTCTCACGGCATAGGTCGCCCGGCATCGGATAGCCTCCTTCGCCCCGCCTTCGAGGGATATGGAGCCCTTCCCCGACCACACACCGGACATGCCGGCGAATGGTTGCGCCGATTGCGCCATCGTTTCCACGGAGACAAATGACAGTCCCAAAACAGCGGCCACGGCCAGTCGCCGGCTGATTGATTCAAACAAAAACATTGCACCTCACATTTGGACAGATCCGTCCCGGAAGTGAACGGGAGCGAAAATCCGGAACGCCTGCCTAACTTCGCAGGAGCAACAACGGTTCCATATCATCGGACCGGAATAAGGGTGAATTTGGACAAGCAAGGTTTCCTGACCGGATCAATCTCTTGTGAAACGGCCTCTTATACGGGCAAAGTTGAAATCAGCGTGATTTCGATGAGACCACCGGATTTCACGCACCGCCAGGAAGGAAAGCCCGTTGACCAGCCCGCTTGCCGCAAAAATCGCCCGCGAATACGGAACGCCAGCACTTGTCATCGATATGGATCGCGTGGAGCGCAACATCGCGCGTATTCAGAAAATCTGCGACGATGCAGGCGTCGCTAACAGGCCGCACATCAAGACTCATAAAAGTCCAATGCTCGCCCACCTTCAGATCAAGGCCGGCGCAAAAGGCATTACCTGCCAGAAGCTAGGCGAAGCCGAAGTGATGGCCGAGGGCGGGATCGACGACATCCTCATCAGCTACAACCTGATCGGCGATGAAAAGATGGCGCGCCTTGGCGCCCTCCTGGCGAAGACCAGTGTCACCGTCGCGGCAGACAACCCGGTCGTCATCGCCGGTTTACCGGCTGCTGCGGCGGCCGCGGGACGCGCCCTGCCAGTCGTGATCGAGTGCGACACCGGCCGCAAGCGCGCCGGTGTCGAGACACCGGCAGAAGCCATCGTTCTCGCTGACCAGATCCAGAATACCCCGGGTGTGTCGTTTGCGGGCCTCCTGATGTATCCAACCGAGACAGGTTGGAGCGAGGCGCAGCGATTCTACGACGAAGCCCTGAGCGGCCTGCGCCAACTGGGCCTCGATCCGGCCATTGTGTCGACCGGCGGATCACCTAATCTCAAGAACGTCGGGCAGTTAAGGGGCGCCACCGAGCACCGGCCGGGAACGTACATCTACAATGACCGCATGCAGGTCGCGGCAGGCGTTGCCACGTGGGACGACTGTGCCCTGCACGTCTATTCCACCGTTGTCAGCCGCGCAGGGCCGGATCGCGGCATTTTCGATGCTGGTTCGAAAACCCTGACCGCCGACACAGGCGGCCTCGATGGCTATGGCCTGATCCTGGAGCACCCGGAAGCCAGGATCGCCCGCTTCGCGGAGGAGCACGGCTTTCTCGACCTGACAAAGAGCAATACGCGTCCGGCTGTGGGCGACGTCGTTCGCATTGTCCCGAATCACGTCTGTGTGGTGGTCAATATGGCGGATGAGGTCGTGATGGTTCGGGGCGACGAGATCGTGGGTATTCTTCCCGTCGCCGCGCGGGGCAAGTTGCGATAGCGATCCCGTCGCCCTCCGAACCGCAAGCCGGCTGAAATCCGCCCTCAGAGCAAAGAACGAGCGCCCGGCTTCAAATAACTGCCGGTGCGCGAGGGTTGCGCGTCCGGAAAAATCCTCATCGCAATTGACCGAAGTAAAAATGACGCTCGGTCAGGGCCTCGCAAAGCTCTACGAACTGTGGATAGATACCGGGCTCGCCACCCGTCATATGGAGAAGCCACCGATATCCTGTTGAATCGAAGCCTGCTGCCGCTCCTGTACGGTGACGAATGTTCTCAATTTATCGCCATGAATTTCCGGTGAGAAAAGCAATATTCGCAGCGATAATTGCAGGTGCTCCAAAGAAGCCAATCGGCTTCGATTTAATAGTCAATCTGCATCTGCGCGGCGCTGATCCGATCAGGAGAACGCTTATTGGGCAGAGCTCAAATCACTAAAAAATACGAACACAATTTTCCCGACCCGACAACATCGTCGGCACTTGAAAAGATTCCCAATGAATAATTCGTACGAAGGCAACTGATGCGTATTGTGGTTTGCGGTCTTGGGCATGTCGGCGTTGTGACTGCGGCGGCCCTTTTACGGGAAGGCCACACCGTGATTGGAGTGGATAACAATGCCGCCGTCTGCGATGTTCTCGGGCGCGGCCTCGCCCCATTTCGGGAGCCGGACATTGGTGAGATTATTGCCGTGGGCCACGCAGAAGGCCGGCTGTCCATAGCAGCAGGTTTGAACGATATCGCAGAAGCCGACGTTGCCTTCATCTGTGTCGGCACCGGCGGATTGCCCGACGGCAGTCTGGATCTTGCGGACCTGCGCACCGCGTCCCAGACCCTGGGTGAAGCCATTCGGCTGAGGGCGCCAGATTTACAGCCAATTTTGCTGGTGTTCCGAAGCACAATGCTGCCGGGCACAATGACGACGACGCTCATGCCTGCGCTCCTTGCAGCTATCGGCGAGCCACCGGGCCGGCGTTACCACGTTGCCTACCATCCCGAATTCATGCGCGAGGGGTGCGCTCTGGCGGATTATTTCGCGCCGGCGAGAATTGTCATCGGCGAACAGAGCCCCGGAACTGCCGACAAGCTCAAGGAGTTGTACGCGGGCATTGATGCTCCCATCGTCGCAACGTCTCTTGAGACCGCGGAACTGATTAAATTCGCCGACAACAGTTTTCATGCCTTGAAGGTCTGCTTCGCCAATGAAGTGGGCCGCCTCGCCGCCAGCTCCGGCATCAGCCCATCGGAGCTGTTCCAGCTTTTCTGCATGGACACAAAGCTGAATCTTTCAGCCGCGTATCTGCGGCCCGGCGGCGCATTCGGCGGCCCCTGCCTGTCGAAGGACATTCAGGCGCTTGCTCACCATATGAAGGTGTCGGGAATTAGCGCGCCTGTTATCGATCATATTGTTGCGAGCAATCAAGCTCACACTGACTTCCTGATCGCCGAGATCAAGAGACGCGCCCCGCCGCCCCGCTCGCGCATTCTGCTTGTTGGCTTGAGTTTCAAGGCCAATACAGACGATATCCGGCAAAGTCCGCTGGCTGACCTCGCTCAACAGTTACTGACTGACGGATACGATCTGGCTGTCTATGATTCAGATCTTGTTGCAACAGGAGACGGAAAGTCCCGGCTTGCGCCCTGGCTGGCGAAGATCGCCGTCCAGAAAATTCACTCGGACGATACATGGGATCTCGCGGTGATCGGAAAAAATCAACCCGACGCAATCAAGGTGCTGAACAGCTCCATTCCGCTGTTCAATATTGACCGGCTTTAGCAACGTGCGCGGAAGAATTCTGATCGTCGATCATTCAACACCAACGCCCGATCAGGACAGCGGATCGGCGAGCACCTTCTCCTATCTCCAGATTCTGGCCCGATCGGGGTACAAGGTCACCTTCGCTCCATTCGATCTCCGGAAAGCCGGACGCTATACAAAAGCGCTCCGCCGGCTTGGAATTGATACGCTTTCGTCCCGCAAGTGGCCGTCGATCTTCAACGTCATCGAGACTCTTGGTCCCCGTCACGACATCATCCTGTTTTATCGCGCCCATGTCGCGATGCATCTGTTCGACCTCGCCCGCAAGACCGCGCCAAAAACCCGAATCGTGTTCCATCCCGTCGATCTGCATTTCTTACGAATGCAGCGCGAAGCCGCGTTGAGCGGCGATCCTTCCCAGATCCGTTCGGCCGACGAAATGCGCACCACCGAACTCAGCCTCATCCAGCGGGCAGACGCCACGATCGTTGTGAGCACCTACGAGAAAGACTTGCTAAAATCGCTCTTGCCAGACGCTCCCCTCCATCAAATTCCGATCCTTCGCGAGATTCCCGCTGCGCCAGCGGCAAACAACATCATGGAATGGATCAAGGATAAATGGACGAAGCGGCGGAGCGGCAAACAGCAATCGACGCTCCGTCCGTCCAGTGGTTTCAATGATCGAAAAGACATCCTTTTTATTGGAGGCTTCGGGCACACCCCGAATGCTGATGCCGTACTTTGGTTCGTGCGCGAAGTCTGGCCACACCTGCTCGCGAAAGGTTTCAAGGAGCGCTTCGTGATCGTCGGCTCAAAAATCCCCGGCGAGATATCGGATCTGGCTGGCGACAATATCGATGTGCGTGGCTATGTCGAGGATCTCCAGCCGCTGTTTGCGGAATGCCGGTTGAGCATCGCCCCGCTCCGCTTCGGAGGCGGGATCAAGGGGAAGATCGTGACGAGTCTGAGCTATGGCGTTCCTGTGGTTGCAACCACGATTGCGGCGGAGGGAATGCAGCTCGTACACAACGAAACCATCCTCATCGCCGACTCTCCAAATGATATGGCCGACCAGATTATTGCTGCCTGCAGCGATCCGGTTCTATGGCAAAAGCTCTCGTCGAATGGACAGGACGCATTCATCCGGCAGTTCTCTCACGATGCTGGAAAAGACAAGGTACTGGCCGTTTTCGACGGCCTCATTTCCTCTCCGGCCTAAAAATAGTCAGCGTCAGCGAAGCTGCGCGCCGTCCGGTCTCTTTCCGAAACAGCAGTGATGGCCGCGGGCCAGTTCACGTTGAGAACAGGGTCGTCCCATCTGACGCTTCGTTCGCAGTCGGGAGACCAGTAGTTGGTGATCTTGTAAAGCACATCGGCTGTCGCGCTCAGGACCTGGAATCCGTGCGCAAAACCCTCGGGGATCCATATCTGCTTCCGGTTTGCGGCGCTCAGGACATCCCCAACCCATTGTCCGAAAGAGGGGGAATCCTTCCGCATATCGACGGCCACGTCGAAAATCTCCCCCTGCACGACCCGCACGAGCTTGCCCTGGGCCTTCGGCGCTATCTGATAATGCAATCCGCGCACAACACCCTGCCGTGACGACGACTGATTATCCTGAACGAACGATATTCCGGCCCCGAACAATTTCGCAAAATGCTGGCTGTTGAAGCTTTCAAACAGAAACCCCCGGTCGTCCTCGTATATCTGTGGCTCGAGAACAAACACGTCGGGAATTTGCGTCGGCGTAATCTTCACAATCTGAACCTGTCGGCGAGAAGCCCCTTGAGATACTGACCGTATCCTGTCTTTCCTAGTGCATCCGCTAACTGATCAAGTTTTTCGGCGTTGATCCAGCCCTTCGAGAAGGCGATCTCCTCGGGACAGGCGATCTTCATACCCTGACGCTGCTCGAGAGTCGCCACAAACTGCCCCGCCTGAAGGAGCGTTTCATGAGTCCCCGCATCGAACCACGCAAATCCCCGGCCGATGATCTCGACATGCAAGCGTCCTCGCTCAAGATAAAGCCGGTTGAGATCGGTAATTTCCAGTTCGCCCCGCGCTGACGGCGTGAGTGATCGCGCGAACTTGATCACCTCGTTGTCGTAAAAGTAGAGACCTGTTACGGCAAAATTCGACCGGGACGACAGCGGCTTTTCCTCCAGGGAAACCGCACGGCGGCCGGCATCGAATTCAACAACGCCGTAACGCTGCGGATCCGGTACGTGACATGCGAACACCGTGGCGCAGTTCTGCCGGGCGCACGCCTGAGTAAGTAGTTCGGGCAAACCATGACCATGGAAGATGTTATCGCCAAGAATAAGGGTAACATCGTCCTCTCCGATGAACGACGCGCCGATCGTTATCGCCTGAGCCAGGCCGTCTGGATTCTCCTGAACAGCATACTGGAAATTCATCCCCCACTGCTCGCCGGTATCGAGCAGTTGCACGAACCGCGGCAGGTCCTGAGGCGTCGAAATGATCAGCACCTCACGGATATTCGACAGCATCAGAACGGACAGCGGATGATAGATCATCGGCTTGTCGAAAACAGGCAACAGCTGCTTGCTGACAGCGATCGTGGCAGGGTGCAATCGCGTGCCTGTCCCCCCTGCCAGGATGATGCCCTTTCGTGTCTTGGTCATGTCAGCTCTTTACTCAACTCTTGAACCAGTTGCCGTACACCCACTTGCCAGTCCGGCATCCGGACAGAAAAAACTCTCTGGATCTTTCCGGTATCCAGCATACTGTTTCTCGGCCGGGGCGCGACCGTCGCGTATTCGGTAGACGAAATCGGAACGACGTCATCCGGACCAGCTCCCAGTCCGAAGTTCAGCCGACGGGCTTCGCGCAGCAGCTCCGTCGCATAGCCGTGCCAGGACGCACGGCCAGCCGCGGCCAGGTGAAACACACCGAAACGCTGGGGCTTGTCTAGATTGATCTGATCAATCAGGTTCGCGGTCGTATCCGCGATGAATCTAGCCGAAGTCGGTGCGCCAAATTGGTCCGCGACCACGGTGATCCTGTCCTGCTTGCGTGCGAGCTGCAAAATCGTATTGGCGAAGTTTTGCCCCGCCGCGCTGTAAACCCAGCCGACGCGCAAAATGATACTACGGCAGCCCGACGCCAGGACTGCCTGATCACCATCAAGCTTGGATCGGCCGTATGCATTTAGCGGGTCGGGCCGGTCGTCTTCCAGATACGCCGAGGGCTTATCGCCGCTGAAGACATAGTCCGTCGAGTAATGCACAAGAACTGCGTTGAGCCTGCTTGCCGCCTCCGCCATCACCGCGGGCGCAAGCGAGTTCACGCGAAAGCAGAGATCCTTGTCACTTTCAGCGCGGTCAACCGCAGTATATGCCGCCGCATTGACAATGATGTCGGGCTTGACTGAACCGATAACCGACCGAAGCTGATCGACGTCGGACAAATCACAGGTGGTTCGATCAAGAGCGACAACAGCCCCGCGCGTCCTCAACACCGTTTGGAGCGCCGATCCGATCTGGCCATTTTTCCCGAACAGCAGGATCGTCTTCATCGAACCCCGTAGTTCTTTTGTATCCAGTCGCGGTACGAGCCTGACATGATCCCCGCCAGCCAGTCATGATTGGAAAGATACCAGCGCACAGTCTTGCGCAGACCCGTTTCAAAGGTCTCCTGTGGCGCCCATCCCAACTCGCTGACGATCTTTGATGCATCCATCGCATACCGGCGATCATGCCCCGGGCGGTCCGGAACCGAAGCGATCTGCTCGCCGTACGATTTCCCGTCTGCGCGCGGGATCTCGGCATCGAGCACGCCGCAAATCGCCAGAACCACTTCCTTGTTGGTTTTCTCGTTCCGGCCTCCAATGTTGTAGACTTCTCCGACACGGCCCCCCCGCAATACCGTCTTCACCGCAGAGCAGTGATCGGCAACGTAAAGCCAGTCGCGGCTGTGCAGTCCGTCACCATAGATCGGCAGCTGCTTACCGCCCAAAGCGTGGCTGATCATCAGCGGAATGAGCTTTTCCGGGAATTGATACGGTCCGTAATTGTTCGAGCAGTTAGTGGTCAGGACCGGAAGTCCATAGGTTCGATGCCAGGCCCGCACGAGATGATCGGCAGCCGCCTTGGAAGCCGCGTAGGGACTGTTCGGCACGAACGCATTTCCTTCCGTGAACGCGTCCTGTGACGGCTGCAGCGATCCATATACCTCGTCCGTCGATATCTGAAGGAAGCGGAACTCCCGTCCCTCTTCGCCCCTTAACCGCTCCCAGTAATCTCTCGCACATTCCAGCAGCCTGAATGTACCAACAACATTCGTATCGATGAAATCGCCCGGGCCATGTATCGAACGATCGACATGGGACTCCGCTGCGAAATTCAGGATCGCCTGCGGCTTGTTGCGCTCCAGGATTGCTTTGACCAGTTCAGCGTCACCGATATCGCCATGAACGAATTCAAGATTCGAATCCGAAGAGATCGTTTTGAAATTATCGAGGTTCCCGGCATAGGTGAGCTTGTCCAGATTGATGATCGGCGCCTTCTCGGCCTTCAGCCAATCGAGAATAAAATTGGTCCCGATAAATCCGGCGCCCCCGGTCACCAGGATCGGGCGCACTTTGTCCTGGGAAATGATCGACGACACCGTCATCTAAAGTTTTCGCGCAATTGCTGCGAACCAAAGCGTGCACGTCGCAGGCAGTGTCTGACGGTACACACCGGACTTCCAAAGACCATAAAGGCGGGAAGCGAACCACGCGTTCCGGGCCGCAGAAAAATCGTCAAGGACCTTCTGACTTGCATTCGTCAGATGCGATCTCGACGCCTGCAGCGCCTGAATGTTTGAATCGGTCAATGCGCTGAGACCTCCCGAGAAAATTGCCCTGATGCGCCCCCACCGGGACCGCAGCGTCGTTTCCAGTCCGACGGCGTTGTCGCCATGCTGGCGGTACTTTATCGTCGGCACCGGATCATAGAACACAACGCCTCCCGCACCGGTCACGATCTGATACCCCCACCAGTCATGAGAATTGACCTTGAGGCTCGGCGTTGTCTCCAGCAGATGCTTTGCGCTCCTGTTAAACACCATCGTGTTGCCGCTCGCGATGTTCTGCACCAAAGCATGCCGAAAGGACGGGGGCCTTTTGAACAACGGCGAAAATCCAATATGGCGTCCCTCCCGATCCACCAATTCCGCTCGCGAGCAGTATATCGCGGGAATCTCCGGAGATATCGATTCAAGCCAGCGAAGGGAACGCTCGAGCTTGTCCGCGGACCAGATGTCGTCCTGATCGCTGAATGCAAAATAGTCTGCGCGCAACTCCTTGTTTCGCGCAAGCGACATAAAGTTCTCTGCGAACCCTTCCCTCGGCCCCGAAAATACAACGACCGACGATGTGCAGCCACGGGCGAACGTTTGCAAGACTTCGATGGACCGATCCGATGAGCCGTCGTCAGACGCGACCATGGACCAATCCCGATGGGTTTGCTCCTGAATCGACCGGAGTTGCTCGCCGAGAAACCTCTCCCCGTTTTTCACTCCCATCAGAATACAAACATGTTTCGACGCGATCGGCATAGCGCGGCTATTCTTAAAAAATACGCTGAAACGTAAACAGTAGAACCCGGATTATGGACGCCAAACTAACAGACCACGCCGGTCATGTATATCTCGCGCAGGGGCAAAGCCATGGGCGAGACGCATCTCATTAAGGTTAGTTCACCCATCAGCTTCCGGGGCGCCCCACATCAGTATCGTTTTCATGAAATTCTTTTGCTATTCTGCCCAAATTACGTAGATAGGCGCTTTATTTGTTTTTTGAGAACCAAAAAAGCGATGTTGTGTTTTTTGAAGGCAGGGGATTTTTCGGGCAGTATTTGGCGAACAGCCGAATTCAGAGACGTCTCAATTTGCGCAAACGCGGCGAACAGCCCCCTATTTGTGCAGACCCGACAACTGCGCGATTTTAGAAGTCTCTTCGAAAGAGAAACTGCATGAGTTCGGCGGCCGATATTTATAGCTACGAAATCGACAAAGGCAGCAACACCGCACCCGCGAACGTGCTGCGCTTTGTTGGCAGCAACAAAAAGGTACTTGAAATCGGCGCGGGGCCTGGCTCGATTTCGCGTGTGATGACCGAGAGCAACGGCTGCGAGGTCACAGCGATCGAACGCGATTCCCAGTGCGTGGAAATACTTCGAGGCTTCTGCAAGGAAGTGATCCACGCAAATCTTGATGAATCCAACTGGTCTGCTGCCCTCGGCGCCACGAAATTCGATGCCATCGTGATCGCGGATGTCCTCGAACATCTTTACGATCCTTGGACAACACTCAAATCGGCCGCCGATTTTCTCAACGACACCGGCAGCCTGATTGTATCAATACCTCATGTGGGCCATGCGGCCATAATAGCCTGCCTGGCCGACAACGATTTCGCGTATCAGGACTGGGGGCTGCTTGATCGGACTCACATTCGTTTCTTCGGCATCAAGAACATACAGAGCCTCTTCGAGCAGGCGCGGTTCAAGATAACGGAAGTCGCCTTCGTCGTCGTTCGCCCAGAGGAATCGGAGTTCGCCGAGCGATGGGAACGGACACCGCAATCGAAACGGGACGCATTCGAATCAACCGAGTACGCGCACGTGTATCAGGTTGTTGTGCGCGCAGAACCGATTGATCGAAATCCGGAGAGAAAAGGAATCGTCCTGACCGAACAAGTAGCCGGTCAGGCAAACAAGCTGAAGTACATCGCGTTCTATCTTCCGCAATTCCATCCAATCCCTGAAAACGACGCGTGGTGGGGTAAGGGGTTTACCGAATGGACCAACGCCACCAAGGCCCGGCCGCTGTTTGAGGGACATTACCAGCCTCACCAGCCCAGTAACGGATTTTACGATCTGCGGGACCGGAGCGTTCAACATCAGCAGATCCGCGAGGCCAAAGCCCACGGCGTCGACGCGTTCTGTTTTCACTACTACTGGTTTGGCGGACGCCGCCTGCTGGAGCGGCCGGTCGACGAGTTTCTCGCCGACAAGAAAGCCGATATCGAATTCTGCCTTTGCTGGGCGAATGAAAACTGGACGCGGGCGTGGGACGCATCCGAACATCAGATTTTGATCGAGCAAACCTATTCGCCCAAGAACGATATCGACTTTATCGAGAGCTTGTTGCCGTTCTTCCGGGATCGGCGTTATCTGCGGGTCGATGGAAAACCTCTGCTGGTGGTCTATCGGCCGCAGCAAATTCCAGATCCCGCCGCAACGGTCCGGCGCTGGCGGGAATTCTGCCGGGCACACGGGATCGGCGAGATTCATCTGGTCGCGGCCCTCACCCATGGCAACACCAGCTTTGAGCATTTCGGCTTCGATGCCGGCGTCGAGTTTCCGCCCCACAACTGTCTGGTGAAGAACTACGCCGGCGACCTGCCCGGCATCGAAAGCACGACGGAAGCCATCGCACTCAAGTTCAACGACATCGCCACGCAATATCTCAGCCACGACTACCGCAAGCGGCGCGTTTACCGCGGCCTCTTCCCGTCATGGGACAACACTGCGCGCAGGAAAAAAAATCCACTGATCGTTCTGGACGGCACCCCCGACAATTACGAGCGCTGGTTGAACGAGGCCAGCGAGAAGACAGTGGCGGAGCGAGATCCCGACGACCGCCTCGTTTTCATCAATGCATGGAACGAATGGGCCGAAGGCTGCCACCTCGAACCAGACATCAAGTACGGCTATGGCTTTCTGGATGCGACCTATCGCGCCAAGCGCGGACGACCTAATCCGAGTGATGGATTCACAAGCAACACCCGGCTCAAGAAACGCAAGAAGCGAAACGACCGCATGGAAAGTCTGAGGCTGTGGGGGCACCGGAGCTTGCGCGGACATCCCGTGGCATTCGCCGTTGCACGATCCGTCTATCGCACCCTCATGAAACCATTTCGATGAGCTACTCGAGCATCTCGGTCGATGAATGGGCGGGGCAGCCGCTAACCCGGGATGAAGTCTTTTGGACCTCGAAGCTCGGACATTATTCTTTTGTGCCCCGTCAGGTTCAGCGATCAACCCCATTCGATACTTTCCAAAGCACCGACGAGCCCTCCCCTTCCGAGGTTCTGAGGATATTCGGTGACAGAAACTACCTATCCGCTGACGTGAAGTTCGCCCGCATAAGCAACTTGTCCATCGACGACCAGCTGAGCGTCTGCGTCGACAAGGCCGGGCGAGTCCTGAAAGAAACCGCCTCGATCGCCGAAGCCATCGACCCGGGCCTTCAAACTGCGCGCGTACTATCGTTGCAGGCGTCGAGGCAGATCGTCGAGGAACCCGTCATTCACTGCTTCCATCGCGCTAGTCCCGCATATGGTCATTTCATCTTCGACTGCCTCGCCCCCCTGTTGATATGGCGGGATGTTATCCTGTCGGGACGGGCGAAGATATTGCTTCCATCGTTTTTCCCGGCCTGGGGGCCGCGCATTCTCGCGGCTGCGGGATTCGACATCAAATCGCATGTGGAGATCATAAAGAAGGACGTCGCAGTCTGCCGCGAGGTGATTTTGTCAACGGCCATCGACTCGCGAAATTGCTTTCGCCCTGTTCCGGAAGTTCGCCCGTTGCTGGCCCGCCCTCTGCAGGCCATCCGCCCCTCGTCTGAGAAGATGATTTATCTGACGCGGCGGAACCAGGTCACCTATTCGGACCGGACAATCGCCAACGAAGACGAGGTGGTTCGCGCACTTACGCGAATCGGATTCGCGATCGTCGAACCCGGCAACCTCGCGTTCGAGGATCAGGTAAGCCTGCTCCATGGCGCGGATATTATTGTCGCGGCGCACGGCTCCGCGTATGGAAACCTGCCCTTTGCCAGACCCGGATCGACCCTGATCGATCTCATGGCTACCAAGTACATCAACTATTATCCCGGATCAGAGCGCTGGGCGCTCAATCTGAGCACCCTTTTCCAGCTCAACTACTTTCTGGTTTTTTGCCAGTCTCATACACCGGAGGCGCCGACCAAACGCGCGGGAAAACCGATCGTCTCAACAGTCGACCTCGATCTGCTGACACGCGCCGTCGATGCTGCAATGGCTTTTCAGTATCCCGCGTAACGGCGGATCAGCGTCCGCCATATCCGCGTGAGAACATGTTCTTGAGTTGAACCAGAAATGTAAACACCCACGCGAGCGTATAGAGACCGGCCAGTCCCAACGCTGTTCTCCGATCCATCAGCGACAAGCCCGCCCAGTACCAGACGCGATAAATCCACAGTCCGGCTGTGGCGACACCAAGGAAACAGGCAAGCAGTTTCAGACCTGAACTGTTGGCTACGCCAACAGCTGCGAACAGAATTGTCGCCGGGATAAGGAACATCTGGCAGACGGAAATCAAGTTCTCGTTCATGAAAGCTCCCGGCGAATCGTCCCGGGATTCTAGCTCATTCGCTTGTCAGGCCGCGAGTCCGCGAAATAACAAACGCACCTGCCCCGGAACGACGATCGCATCGCAACGAGATCAGAATGAGTCGATGTAGGATGAATCTCCGGCTTCGGACACAAACCGCTTGCGCCAATCCTCGACCACCTCATCACGCTGGATTTTGAGATTGATCTTGGAAGGATCAATTACCGCTGTTTCAGCGTATCCAAAGAGATCCGCGATCCGGCGAACACCCTCTTGCGGGTCCTCCATCAACTTTTCATAGATCAATGTCGTCGGTTTGATTCCCGTCCTGGCAAAAAACGCCGTCCATCGCGCTTGTTCCCGAGCGATATCCCGTAGCCGGGCATGTATCAGCTGCAAATCGTACGTTGCAGCGGCCTGTAGCGGCTGCGTCGATCGGTACTGACCGGTTTGCTGAGCGCGCGCCCAGGAAATCGCCTGACCGAGCACGTCACGCCTTTCGAGATAAATGAAATGGAGATCTGGCAATGCCTCGGTCCATGACACATGCGGACGAACAAGGTCGTGCTGGCTTGGAAACAACTTGAGCGCGTAAACGCCATTCGGCGTCGCACCCAAAGTCCGGATCCTGAGCATCTGCTCAGATGGATCATCGGGAAAGGTCGGATCATCAAGGACCCGCCTTGCAGGTCCATTGAAATATTCCAGCGGCCGCCCCAGGCATCCGGTGCTCGCAAGCAGTTGCCCCAGGAAATTGCTACCCGAGCGCGGGATCGTGCAGATCGCGTAGCCCGTATGAGCCAGCGCATCAGATGTACCGGCGGCCTTCATTCCTGCCCTCGCAATTGCCGGACGATTTGAACAATCCGCGACATTCAGTTTGCGGCCTCGCTTCGAGCTTCGTTCTGTTCCGTCATTTTGCCTTACGCGTTACTTGATCCTTCGGTGCGATGGTTATACAGGGTCCTATGATTGAGAACTACAATCCCGACCGCCGCTCCGCGGCTTTTGTCGCGCATCCGGGTCATGAGTTGCGGCTGCATGGCTGGTTATCTCGCGCAAAACCGGTTTGCACGATCCTGACCACCGGATCCAGATCCGGCACCGACCGTGACCGGCTGCAGGCTTCCGCACGGATCGTCGAAAGTGCCGGCGGACAATGCTCCAGGCTATTCGGGGCTGTCCTTGACCGCGACCTCTACGGAATGATTCTTGCGGGAGACGCGACGCCATTCCGAAGGTGGACGGAGAAGCTTGCCGACATACTGGTCACCAGCCGGACCGAGCAACTGGTTGTCGATGGATGGCAGCTCTATTCGGTGAGCCATGATCTGACCCATATCATTGGCCGGCTCGCTGCCGAACGGGCGTCCCGTGCACTGGGATACAAGGTTGAAGTTCTGCAGTATGAAGTCGTTCCGGCGCTGTTAGCCGAATGCAGCGACAGCGGCAAACCTGCATTTGAGCTCAACCTTTCTGACGACGAACTGAAAGCAAAGCTTGCCGCGATCGACAGCTATCCCGGCATCGAATTCGAATTGATCGAGATCAGGCAGATCGAGGAAGAAGGTCACGCGCGAACGGAGCGCTTTTTTGTGCCCCCTCCAATCGCGGATGTTATCCGGCCTCCCTCAACGAAGCCAAAATACGAATCCTACGGAGAGGCTCGGCTGGCGGACGGAATTTATCAGGACGTTATCCGCTGGCATCACGTTGAAAAGATCATCCACCACCTCGTCGCCTCACAGCGCGCGCTCCCGTAAGAGGCCTCCTGTTGCGCATTCTCTTCACAAACATTCAGTTAGGGATGCGCACCGGTACGGAGATCGTTGTCAGGGACTTCGCACTGCGCTTGTCGGAACGGGGGCACGAAGTCGCCGTGTATTCTCCCTCCATCGGAGAACGCGCCAAGGAACTGACGGACCGGGGAATTCCTGTTGTCGATAACCTTCTGAAGATTGATCGTCCGCCCGACGTCATCCATGGCCAACACATGCCGGTCACGGCTGAAGCAATACTCGCCTTTCCACGCGCCCCCGTGGTATCGCTTTGCCACGGCACAAATCCCTGGTTCGATCAGCCTCCGCGTTTTCCGCAGGTCCGACGGCTGTTCGCCGTGGATGAAACCTGCCGCGCGAACCTTGTCGCGTCACATGGCGTGCCCCCCGAACAGGTTGGCATTCTGCCGAATGCCGTCGATCTGTGCCGTTTCGTTGAGCGCGGAGACATGCTTCCGGCTAAACCCGGCGGCGCTGTTTCCCTTGTAAAACATGCCGGCCTCACCACCCTTCTCCAGGAGGCGTGCGATCGCTGCGGGCTGACGTTTCAAGCCTACGGTCACGGGGTTGGCCGGCCGGTCGATGATATCGAGCGCCTCGCGGCAAGCGCCGATATCGTATTTGCCACGGCGCGAACGGCGCTGGAGGCCATGGCTGCCGGCGCGGCTGTTGTTCTCGTTGATGCTCGCGGGTTCGGCGGTCTCGTGACCTCGGCAGCCTACGAACAGGGCCGGAGCCTCAACTTCGGCGTCGGAATGCTCACGCGGGAAACAACCCTGAGCGGATTGATCGAGGCGATCGGCTTATACGATGCACGGGATGCCGCGTCCGTAAGCCAGCGCGTGAGACGGGAAGCCGATCTCGATCTTACGGTCACGCGCCTTGAAGGCATCTACCAGTCGGTGATCGACGAGATGGTCCAGAATCCGGCGATCGATTCCGAAGCATTCCGGCGAGCGCAGATAGAATTCTACAGTTCCTGGCTCATGCACATGAAACCAGCCGGACCACGGCTTCTCGACCAAACGCAACTCAGGAATGAACTGGCGGCACTTCATGTGCGCTTTGCTCACGAGATGGAGCGCAACAAGGCCACGATCGAAGGGCTTGTGGCGGACATCGCCCGAGCGGAGCGCTCAGGCGCGGTGCGGCTGGCAAAACTTATTCGCCGCTGGCTCGGGCACTTGCGATAGAAAACAGCCGGAACTCGGACTTTCCGGGAAAGGATACCTTCCTTAGGTCGTCTCCGGAACGGCATCAGGCTCTGCTTGCGTCGTCGGACCTGCTCGCGGCGAGATTGCAGCCATCCCCATGATCCAGCGAGCCGGTGCCCATGGCCTGATGAGAAAGTGATAGGCTGCAAGCGAAACCGCCATTGTCGCCAGCCATATCGTCAAGATCTTGAGCCAGACCGGTATCGCAAGCGGCAGCAGCATTATGCCAATCATCAATAGCGGCACGTGGTGGACAATATACACGGGTAGCGTTGCTTCGCTGAGATATGCAGTTGTCCGCGTGTGGGCTGGCTTCAAACGGGACATGAAACCAAAACCTGCCCCCACGCCGCCCCACGCAACCAGGGCAATGCAGGCGCGGCCCGGTGTCGATTCACCAAACAGCACAAGACCGACAAAACCCATCAGCATCAGCGTCAGCAACCGCGGAGCCTCGGTCCGAATCCTGGCCTCGAAGCCCGGCCAAGCAGCACCCCCCGCACCCAGCACAAAGCAGAGCGCAAAGTAGGAAAAGTTGGTCCAGTCCGCGATGAGGTTCGGGAAGTATGGCCAATATCCGTGAAACACCGTGAGCAGCGCGGCCATGGGCAGTATCGGGAGATAGACCCAGAAAGCTGAAGGCATCTCGGCACGCGGCACGCGACGCGCGAGACGCACCAGCAGCGGCAGAAGCGCGATCGATATGAGAAACAGGTAAGCCAGAAACCAGAGGTGCGACCACGACATCAAGGGGAGGCGCGTGAGATTGTAAGGGAAGAAATTGAAGTAATGGATCGGCGGATCGATCTGCAAAATCCCTTGCATCCATTCGGCCTCGCGCAAGCCGTGGAAGCCCATGTCGCGCCCGTCGTTAAGCTCGATATATTTGATGATGGATCCGAATATCACGATGCCGAAAGCCAGCGGCACCAGCAGCCGCGTCACTCTCTCTTTTACGAAGCGGCCGGGGCTTCGTGCCCTCAGCGATGTGACCGCTGACCAGCCAGCCACGACGAACCATGATGAGATCGCCGCAGCGCGCAGGAAGTCGAACAAAAGGGTAGCTGCCGCCGACGATGTTGCGCTCTTGAGGTGGTAGTGAGGCTCGGAAGAGAAAATCGCAAGCGCATGAACGAGAATAATTGTGCCACAGAGCAGAATTCGGAGCAGATCAATATCAGGACGCCGCATACACCCCCCGACCACAATCGATCTCTCAAGGTATCAAAGCCGGCGTGGAGCGGATATCCCAATCTGCGGACGCGCTGAAAATCAGGCCAGTCCTGCACAACCGGCCGCCTGTGATCTCGCGGCGAGTTGGTTTGAGGCCGCTGCGGAGTGGAGATACCCCCGAAGGAGAGAGTTTGGTCGGAGCGAGAGGATTCGAACCTCCGACCCCTAGTCCCCCAGACTAGTGCGCTAACCGGGCTGCGCTACGCTCCGAACCGTGCCATGAGGCACCGATCCTGTAGCCCCGTTCGCGCCATGGTGCAAGAAGGGGCTGCCCCCCGGGGGAATGCCCTGATTCCAAGCTTTAGGTCGACTAGCCTGGCAAACCCCGCAGGACCAGCGCCCTGCGGCCAAAACAGCAACGGGTTAGCCTTCCTTCAGGACCTGATCGATCAGCGCTCTCGCGCCGATCAGATCGTCCAGCGCCGCCTGAAGCTTGCCGCGATCCATCGGCCGCGCGCCTTTCCGGATATTCGGCGGGGCATAGGCCTCGGCGCCGGATGGGCCGTTCAGCGGAGCCGGCTGCACCGGCTTCTGCACCACCGCTTTGGGCGCTGAGATCTCCGTAAGCGGCGGTCCGAGATCGCGCAGCGACAGCGTGGAGGGATACTCCTCTTCGTGGGCATCAGGTTCGTCGGCGGCGGCGAGTTCGTCCTCGGTGTCGATCTCCACTTCGTCGGCTGCCAGGTGTGGGGCGTGTTCGCCCTTTTCCGGCCCGAACGAGGGTCCATCGAACAGCGCGGTAGCATGATCGGCGGACCCGTCGGTGAGGCTCTGGACCGATTTCACGCCATGCTCGCGCAGAATGCGCTGGACACCGCGGATGGTGTAGCCCTCGCCGTAAAGCAGCCGGCGGATGCCACGCAACAGGCTGACATCATCGGGGCGATAGTAGCGGCGTCCCCCGCTCCGCTTCATCGGCTTGATCTGGTTGAAGCGCGTTTCCCAGAACCTCAGGACGTGCTGCGGCACATCAAGGTCATCAGCGACCTCGCTGATTGTCCGAAACGCATCCGGCGCTTTGTCCAAAATGCTGGCTCCCCGTTGAAAGCCGCCGTCCTAGGTCCGTCTTTGTCCTAAGTCAGTCAGTCGTCGGCGCTATCGGCGCTACCGCCACCACTGCCATTGCCGTTGATACGCTGCTTGAGAATCGCTGACGGCTTGAACACCATAACCCGTCGCGGAGAAATCGGCACTTCCGTTCCGGTCTTTGGATTGCGGCCGATACGCTGGCCCTTTTTGCGCACCATGAAGGAACCGAATGACGACAGTTTCACCGTCTCGCCCTTCTCGAGGCAGTCGGTAATCTCTTTCAACACCAGTTCAACGAACGCAGACGACTCCGTGCGCGACAGCCCTACCTTTTGGTAGACGGCTTCGCACAGATCAACGCGTGTGACTGTCTTCCCGGTTCCGGTCATCGCCTGCCCCGCTCACGGCGAAAAAATTTATGTTCTGAAATTATGAGCTTAGCGACCGAGGGTCAACCTTGCTCATCGATGCAACAGCATGAAATTGTTTTCAATTATCGACAGACTTTAGCAAAAGACTCACCAGCGCAATAGCGCCGATCCCCAGGTGAAACCGCCGCCCATCGCTTCCAGCATCAAAAGATCGTTTTTCTTGATGCGCCCGTCGTCGGCCGCAGCCGCAAGCGCGAGGGGAATCGATGCCGCCGAGGTGTTTCCGTGACGGTCGACAGTGAGCACCACTTTCTGCGGCGCAATATGCAGCTTCTTCGCAGATGCATCGATGATGCGCTTGTTGGCTTGATGCGGAACCAGCCAGTCGATGTCGTCGGCCGTGGTCCCCGTCGCATCAAATGCGTCGACGATAACGTCGGTGATCATGCCGACGGCGTGCTTGAACACTTCACGGCCTTCCATCCGCAGGTGGCCGACGGTCTGGGTGCTCGAGGGGCCGCCATCGACAAACAGCTTGTCCTTGTGACGGCCGTCAGAACGCAGATGTGTGGTCAGGATGCCGCGATCCGCAGAAGTTCCGGCCTGCGATTGAGCCTCAAGCACCACCGCGCCGGCACCGTCCCCGAAAAGCACGCAGGTTCCACGGTCGTTCCAGTCCAGGATGCGCGAGAAGGTTTCCGCCCCGATCACCAGCGCACGCTTGAACGCACCGGTCTTCAGAAAATTGTCCGCGGTCGCCAGCGCGAAAATGAAGCCGGAGCAGACCGCCTGCAAATCGAACGCGGCGCCGTGGTTGATTCCCAGACCGTTCTGGATCGCAACCGCCGTCGCCGGGAATGTGTTGTCGGGTGTCGAGGTCGCCAGCACGATCAGATCGATCGACTGCGTGTCGATCCCGGCATTGGCGATCGCTGCCTGTGCGGCCTTGAGACCGAGATGCGAGGTGAACTCACCCTCCGCCGCAATATGACGCTGCTTGATGCCGGTGCGCTGGATGATCCACTCATCCGAGGTGTCGACCATCTTCGCCAGTTCGGCGTTGGTCAAAATGCGCTCCGGCAAATAAGCGCCGTAGCCGAGCACAACCGAACGCATCACAGTCACGAGACAGCCTCCTGCGCGTTCGGCACGATCGAAAGAGCGTGGCCGTCGCGGTTGAGTGTTTGATTGATCTTGGGCAGGAGATCGTAGCGGACCATGTCATAACCAACATCGACAGCCGACGCAAAGCCCTCCGCGTCCGTGCCGCCATGGCTCTTGATGACCACGCCGTTCAACCCAAGGAAGACGCCGCCATTGACCTTGCGAGGGTCCATCTTGTCGCGCAGCGCATTGAAGGCGCCCCGCGCAAAAATGTAGCCAAGCTTGGAGCGCCAGGTCCGGCTCATCGCGCTGCGGAGATACTCCGCGATCTGCCGTGCCGTTCCCTCGGCGGTCTTCAGGGCAATGTTGCCGCTAAAGCCTTCGGTGACGATGACGTCGGCAGCACCTTTGCCGATGCCGTCCCCTTCGACGAAGCCGATGAAGTCGAGCTGCGGCAGGTTCATGGCACGGAGCAGTTCGGCGGCTCCGCGAACAGCCTCGACGCCCTTCACTTCCTCGACGCCAATGTTGAGCAGACCCACCGTTGGCCGTTCGAGATCGAACAGGACGCGCGCCATGGCGCTTCCCATGATCGCCAGCGATGCGAGATGGCGGGCATCGCCGCCGATCGAAGCGCCGACGTCGAGCACAACAGACTCTCCGCGTACTGTCGGCCACACCGCCGCAATGGCCGGACGGTCGATACCGGGCATCATGTGCAGATTCAGCCGCGACATCGCCATCAGCGCGCCGGTGTTGCCGGCAGAGACGGCGACGTCCGCCTCCCCCTTTTTGACGGCATCGATCGCCAGCCACATCGAGGATGACTTGCGGCCGCGGCGCAGGGCCTGACTGGGCTTCTCATCCATGCTGATGGCGATATCGGCATGAAAGACCTTTGAGACGGCTTTCAGTGCTGGATGAGACTCAAGCTGCTCGTCAATCAACGCGCTGTTGCCGAACAGCAGAAATTCGACGTCAGTGTGCCGCATCAAGGCGAGCGCCGCCCCTGGGACTACCACCGATGCACCGAAATCGCCGCCCATGGCGTCAAGCGCGATTCGAACCTTTTGCGGCATAAGCGTCCCGGAAACCTGATCGTTGCGGCCTCGAAGCAACTGGCCGCGAGCTGAAAGCCATCGTTGCGACAGCGGTAGGCGGAGGTCTTCGCCAAAAACAGCGCAGCCCCAGCCGGGCAGCGACAATAGCGTTTTTGTGGTGCGATACAACGGCTTGACCCAGGCGGCTGGTTCGGTCAAGCGCTCCCGGCAGCGTTGTCATTTTCCCTTGGGTTTTTTGCCTTGAGGCACGCCCTGCTTCTCCTTGAGCGCCTTAAGGGCCGCAAACGGGTGTTCGTCAGGGTCTTCAGGGGTTTCTGGCGGCACGAAGGTCACCCCCGGCTTGCGCGGATAGGGATCTATTCCCAAAACAAGAAATTCCGTCGCCAGTTGGCCAAGGTCAATGGCGCCATGGATGATCGGTTCGGGGGGATCGGGAATCTCGGCGTCGTCCCCCTCTTCCTTCTGAGCCATTTTAGCAGGGATTTGCGAGGGCGGCGCGAAAACAGCCGCAATATCTTCGTCAATGTCGTTCTCGACAGGCTCGAGCGAAACCACGCAAGTCTGTTCAACACGCGCCTTGACCCGCCCGGTAACGCTCACGTGGCCTTCTGGCTCGGGCCTCACGTCGAATGACGCCGTAGCGCGCAGCACCGCATTCACCCCGGCAGCCGCGGCGATCAGTTCGCGCTGGGCCGCACTAGCTTCCAGAACCTGATGCAGTCCTGTCTCGGGCAGCTGGGCGACCATCACCGGAAAGCTCCAGGGAAGATCGCTGTCAGTCATATGACCCTTGCTCATGGCCTGGCTCGCAACAGTTCAACTTCAACCTTCGGAAACGCCCAAGCCCCCGTGCGGGCCGCCGTATCGTCCAGGGCCGCCAGACGGGCGCTGACATCACGGACGTAACCCGCCAGCACCTTCGCATTCTCCAGCCCCTCGCCATTGAAGACATTCTTGGACAGCGAGAGCGCCAATTCCGCCTCGCCCGCCTCGAGGGCCATATCGTAAGCCGCCGAGCGCCCGTAGAACGCCTCACCAAACGCCTGCATTCGCTTTGGAACGGTCAGGTCTCCGACCCCCATTTCGCGCAGATTGTCGTCCATGTCCGCGCAGAAGCGGTCGAAGAGTGCCTGCGACAGGGCGCTTCCCCCTTCAACCGGCTGCAACCGGCGCAACACCAGCCACAGGTGCAGGATCAGCATGTCGAATCGGCCATTAACCGTGTCACGGACGCCAAGGTCCGTGTAAAACGCCGGTTCTCGCGCTTGCGCCACGATCATGCCATAGATGGCTTCAATGGTGCCGCGCGGGACGGTGGGGTTCCTGAAGCGATTGAACGGCCAAAGCATTTTCGGTTCCGCGTCGAAGCCGGCGGCGATCCCTGATCGCCCTGACGGCCTTTGGTGTGTTGAAATCGGAAGTCCTGCCCGGTACGTCAACGCTCAGGCTGATGCAAGAGGCAAGAAGGAAGGCCACGCGAGACATGACCGTTTCCAGACAGCCCGGTTTCCAGATCGCCGGAGCGCGGCGCTTTTCGACCCGTCTGCGCATGGCCGCCGTCACGGCGCTGGTTTGCGCAGCACTCACTGCCTGCACCGGCGAGCAGTTCCAGAAGGGCTACATCCTCCCTCCCGGCGCGCTTGAACAAATTCCGATCGGCGCCAGCCAGGACCAGGTCCTGATTGTGATGGGCACGCCCTCCACCGTCGCGACCCTGAGCGGCGAAGTGTTCTATTACATCTCCCAGCGCTCGGAGCGTAAGGTCGCGTTCATGCAGCAACAGGTCATCGACCAGCGCGTGATTGCGATCTATTTCGACAAGAACCGGACGGTCCAGCGCGTTGCCAATTACGGACTCCAGGACGGCAAGATCTTCGACTTCATCAGCCGCACCACACCGACCAGCGGACAGGAAATGAGTTACCTGACCCCGCTCTTCAAGCTCCTCAGCCCGCGCTGATTGCATCGCTCACCGGCGGCTCGGCCGCCGGTATTTTGCTGCGCGAAACACCCTTCAGCGCGGCGTTCATGGCCGCACTTGCCGCCACAAAACGTCACCGGTACGCTTGCCCCCAACAATCTCGCAAAGAGATGTAGCTGGGAGGATACCGATGACGCATTCACTGTCCCGCCGTGCCGTGCTGTCAGGCGCTGCGGCGCTTACCACAAGTCCGCTCTGGCCACGCCCGGCGAAAGCCGCGGAGTGGCGTCCCACAGAAACGGTGCGAATTATCGTGCCGGCAGCTCCCGGCGGCAGCACCGACGTGATCGGCCGTTATCTCGCACAGCATTTGCAGCAAGCGTGGGGCATATCGGCCGTCGTCGAAAACAAATCCGGCGGCGGCGGGACCATCGGCACCGCTTACTACGTGCAGCAAAAGCCCGACGGCAACACGATCCTCGTGGGCAACCCGGGCCCCAACGCGGTCGCGTTCAGCATCTTCCGGTCCCTGCCTTACAAGGCCGATCAATTGCAGCCAGTCAGCAACGCAATCCGGATTCCCAATATCGTCTCGGCGCATCCTTCGAGCGGCATCAAGTCCATCAAGGAACTGATTGCTTACCTGAAGGCCAATCCGGACAAGCTGAACTACGGGACCTCGGGAGTTGGACAAAGCCCGCATCTCACGGCGGTCTGGTTCATGCAATTGACCGGCGTGAAGATGACCCACATTCCGTTCCGTGGCGCTGGGCCGGCTCTGACGGGCGCGCTTGGCGGCGACGTGGCGATCCTGTTCGACAATCTCTACCCCTCACTGCCGCAGACAGAAGATGGCAAGCTCATCGCGCTTGCGGTGACGACGCCGGAGCGCAGCTTCAAGGCGCCCAACGTCCCGACCATGCGTGAGAGCGCGCCGGAACTCGCCAACTTCGATGTCTCGTCCTGGTTCGGCATGTTCATGCAAGCTGGAACGCCACGGCCCATCATCGATGCCTACAACGCTGAAATCAAAAAGATGCTGGAACGCGACGACATCAAGAAGAACATCGCGGCAATGGGTGCCGTTCCCGACTACGGAACGCCCGAGCAATTCACCGCCTTCATCGATGCCGAGATCAAGAAGTTCGCCGGCATCATCAACAAGGAAGGCCTCAAGATGGACGTCAATTGACGCCACGCTCCCTCACAAAAGAAACGGCCGCCCCAAGGGCGGCCGTTTTGCTTTGATACCAAAATCCGTCACACGGCCATCAAACCCTGTTCAACGAACCTGTAGCCAGCCTCCCAGCGCTGATGCTGCTCGGTGTTTTCGGGATAGGGATTATCGTGCGGCTCGTTGTTGAAGCGCGCGAGTTTCCCCTGCTCGAACGGATCGCCATCGTCTGCAGCCATGTATAGCCTCCCTTGTTCAACAAGAGGCAACGCACACGATCTTGATCGGGTTTCCTCGAAGCCCAGAAATATTTGGCGTTGATAACGGTTCAACCTGTCATCAAATCGCAACAATCGCGTGTGGCATCCGCACAAAAGAAGAACCCCGCGACGCGAGTCGCGGGGTTCTCCGTTCAGTGATCTGTGACAATCAGTGAGCCAGGATCGCGAGCAGCAGCAGCGCCACGATATTGGTGATCTTGATCATCGGGTTCACGGCAGGACCCGCCGTATCCTTGTAGGGATCGCCGACGGTGTCACCGGTCACGGCTGCCTTGTGAGCATCCGAACCCTTGCCGCCGAAGTGGCCGTCCTCGATGTACTTCTTGGCGTTGTCCCACGCACCGCCACCCGAAGTCATCGAGATCGCGACGAACAGACCGGTCACGATCACACCGAGCAGCATCGCACCGACTGCCGAGAACGCAGCCGACTTACCAGCCGCGCCGCCACCCGCGATCGCATAGATCACGAAGTAGACGAAGATCGGCGACAGCACCGGCAGCAGCGACGGAATGATCATTTCCTTGATCGCGGCCTTGGTCAGAAGGTCAACGGCCTTGCCGTAATCCGGCTTGTCAGTGCCCTTCATGATGCCCGGCTTTTCGCGGAACTGGCGGCGAACCTCTTCCACGATTGCACCGGCAGCACGGCCCACAGCGGTCATGCCCATCGCGCCGAACAGGTACGGCAGCAGGCCGCCGAACAGCAGACCGACCACAACGTACGGGTTGTTCAGCGAGAAGTCAGGAATGACCCCCTGAAAGTACGGATACTTCGCAGCGTTGGCGATGAAGAACTTGAGATCTTCATTGTACGCAGCGAACAGCACCAGTGCACCCAGACCGGCCGAACCGATGGCATAGCCCTTGGTGACGGCCTTGGTGGTGTTGCCGACTGCGTCGAGCGCGTCGGTGGCCTTGCGCACTTCTTTCGGAAGGCCAGCCATTTCGGCGATGCCGCCCGCGTTGTCGGTCACCGGACCGAAAGCGTCGAGCGCGACGATCATGCCGGCCAGTGCCAGCATGGTGGTGGTCGCGATCGCGATGCCGAACAGGCCGGCGAGGCTGTATGTAATCAGGATGCCCGCGATGATGACGATCGCCGGAAGAGCGGTCGATTCCATCGAGATGGCGAGACCCTGGATCACGTTGGTGCCGTGACCGGTCACCGACGACTGTGCGATCGACTTCACCGGGCGGAAATCTGTGCCGGTGTAGTACTCGGTGATCCAGATGATGAGACCCGTCACCACCAGACCAACAACGCCGCACTCGAACAGTGCGAGACCGGTGTACTTCACGCCCGCGAGCGGACCGAAGCCGACCAGCTGATGGATCACGAAAGCCACGCCGAACAGGGACAGAACGCCGGTGGCGATCAGCCCCTTGTAGAGCGCGCCCATGATCGACTGGCTGGCGCCGAGCTTGACGAAGAAGGTGCCGACGATCGAGGTGATGATGCAGATGCCGCCGATAGCGAGCGGCAGCGTCATCATGTTCACCAGCAGCGGCGACGTGGCAAAGAAGATCGCGGCGAGAACCATGGTCGCGACCGCGGTCACGGCATACGTTTCGAACAGGTCAGCCGCCATGCCGGCGCAGTCGCCCACGTTGTCACCGACGTTGTCGGCGATGGTGGCAGGGTTGCGCGGATCGTCTTCCGGAATGCCAGCTTCAACCTTGCCGACGAGATCGCCGCCGACGTCCGCACCCTTGGTGAAGATGCCGCCGCCGAGACGGGCGAAGATCGAGATCAGCGAAGCGCCGAAGCCAAGCGCCACCAGGGCGTCGACAACGGTACGGCTGTTCGCCGGAAGCCCTGCCCCCTTGGTGAGGTACATGAAGTACAGCGTCACGCCGAGCAGCGCGAGACCGGCAACCAGCAGACCCGTGATCGCGCCCGCCTTGAAGGCGAGTTCAAGACCACCGGCCAGCGACTTGGTCGCCGCCTGCGCGGTGCGCACGTTGGCGCGAACCGAGACGTTCATGCCGATGAAGCCCGCAGCGCCCGAGAGCACGGCGCCGATCAGGAAGCCGACTGCGACGAGAATGCCGAGGAAGTAAGCCAGCAGCGCGAAGATCACGATGCCGACGATACCGATCGTCATGTACTGGCGCTTCAGATAGGCCTGCGCGCCTTCGCGCACCGCCGCCGCGATTTCCTGCATGCGAGCATTGCCCGCATCCGCCCCAAGCACCGACGAGGTCGCCCACGCGGCGTAGACGATGGAAAGTGCTCCCGCGAGCACAATCAACCATAATGCTGTCATTGATGTTGCCTCAGATCCCCTGCTGTTTCCCCAGAAACGCTCCACTGGCCATACAGGGTGGCCGGGCGCGCAAAAAAGAAGTCATGCGTTTTCGAAGGCGAAAAGCTGCCTCAATTCGGCGCGGACAATGCCAAAATCATACCCTTGACGCAACGCCACCAACGGCCGTGTGACCGTTTTTCGGGTGTTTCAACAAATCCACCGAAGATCTTTTGGTTGCAGTGCGAAATTGTCAGAAGTGGCTGTAGGACAAGCGTTTCAGCACTACCGGCTGGCCTGTCGTGTCTAGGAACCGGGGCGCTGCCGTACCTGCCTCAATCCTGCCGATGGCAGTGACCTGCACACCGGCCTGTTCCGCAGCGGCGACGAACGAATCCCACCGATTCTCCGGGACAGCGCACAGGACCTCGTAGTCATCACCACCAGACACCATGGTTTCGATGTCCGCACTGCTGTTCGCAAGTAACGCCCGCGCGGGAGCCGAGAGCGGAACAGCCCCCAGATCAACTGCAGCCGAAACGCCAGACGCGGCGCAGAGCTTGGCGAGATCGCCCGCCAATCCGTCCGACACATCCATCGCAGCACTCGCGTGATCACGGACAGCAAGAGCAAGCGCGCTGCGCGGCTGCGGAACGCGGTAGCGTTGAACGAGCAATTCCCGCGCGGCAGTATCGAGCCCCTCGCTTGCGATGCCCTTGAGAACGCGCAAGCCCAGCGCTGCATCCCCGATGGTGCCGGTGACAGCGATCCGGTCGCCCGGCTTCGCAGTCGTGCGGCGAACCATCTTGCCTGGCGGAACGCGGCCAAATGCCGTGACCGAGATCATCAGCGGTCCCGGCGTCGAGACCGTATCGCCGCCAAGCACCGGACAGTTGAACATTGCGGCGTCTTCGCCGAGAGCGCGGGCGAACGGCGCCAGCCATTCGTCCCTCGCCTCGCGCAGCGCAAGGGTCAGCACAAAGCCTGCGGGAACGGCGCCCTTGGCGGCCAGATCCGACAGGTTCACCCGCAACGCCTTGCGCGCAACGGTGCCCGGTGGGTCATCGGGGAGGAAATGAACGCCTTCGATAATCGCATCGGTGGTGACGACAAGATCATCGCCCGACGACTTCAGGAGAGCTGCATCATCGACCAGGCCGAACGCCCCGGGATCGGTCGCGAGCGGACGGAAGTAGCGTGCGATCAGATCGTCCTCGCCCGATGCTTTGGCACCCGGCGCCGTCATGCTCAGTGCCCCGTCCGCGTGAACTCGCCCGCGCGGAACTGCCGCGCGATCTGGTCGAGCACGGCGTTCACCATGCCGGTTTCGTCCTTGTCGACGAAAGCATGCGCGACGTCGACATATTCCGATACAACAACGCGCGCCGGAATATCCTTGCGATGTTCGAGTTCATACGCCCCTGCCCGCAGGGTCGCACGCAGGATTGCGTCGATGCGCTTGAGCGGCCAGCCGCTTTCGAGCGCCTTGTCGATCAGCGGATCGAGCTTGCTCTGATCGCGGACCACGCCGGACACCACGTCCTTGAAGAATGCCGCTTCGGCCGGCAGATAAGTATCGCCTTCGACCTCGTTGCCGAGCCAATGGCTTTCAAATTCGGCAAAGATATCACCGATGCCCGCGCCAGCGATGTCCATCTGGTACAGCGCCTGTACGGCCGCGAGACGCGCCGCGCCGCGCCGGTTGGCCTTTCGGTCCCCCGGTCCCTTATCGCTGGTTTTCTTGGCGTCGCTCATAGCGGTTTTGCCAAACGCTTCTTGATGCGCATCATGGTGAGCGCCGCTCGGGCCGCGTCGCCGCCCTTGTTCAGCTTGTCGGCGCGGGCACGTTCCCACGCCTGTTCCGTGGTGTTCACTGTGATGATGCCGTTGCCGAGCGGCAGGCTGCGCGCCACGGCGAGGTCCATCAGCGCGCGCGACGATTCCATCGACACGATCTCGAAGTGAATGGTGTCGCCGCGCACCACGCAGCCGAGCGCAATGGCGCCGTCGTACTGCCGGCCATTCTTCTTCGATGCGTCCATGGCAATCGCAATCGCCGCCGGGATTTCGAGCGCGCCCGGCACGCTGATGACGTCGTAGCCGACGCCTGCGGCCTCAAGCTCCTTGATCGCTCCCTGAAGCAGCGCTTCCTGGATATCGTCGTAAAAGCGGGCTTCGATGATGACGACGGTCGCGCCGCTGATATCGGTTTGGTCCTTGAGTTCTGCGCGCCGCGGTTCAGCCATCATTCCATCCAGTCAAAGGGGTTCCGTGTTTGCGCGTTTGTAGTCGCTGGGCGCTACAAAGCCAAGTACAACGGGCCCCTTTCAAAGCAGGGATGCAGCTCGGAAACCGTTTCAAACGGCCTGCGCGACCTTGTAGTCGAACAAATAGCCCTCCAGCGCCTTCTCAACCGCAGCCTGCTGCCCAGCCGTCGCACGAGGCAGCACCACCTTGACGTCGATGCCGCGTTTGCCGCCGGCGGCCACGTCGATCACCGCATCGGCCGTTCCCGCGGCTTCTGCAACCACCTGAGCAACCAGCCGCTGCACGGCATCGGTCCGCAACTGAGGCTTGAATATCTTGCCAACGCTGGTCACCGGAATGGCGTCGATGACGATGATCTGCTTCGGCCATGCCGGGCGTTCGGCAATCAGCGGCTCGGCGAATGCTTTCAGTTCATCGGGAGTCGCCTGCGCGCCCGGCTTGAGCGCCACGTAGCACACCGGCAGTTCGCCGGCATATTTGTCCGGCTGGCCGACCGCCGCAGCCAGCGCAACCGCGGGATGCGATTGCAGCGCATCCTCGATCAGAACCGGATCGATGTTGTGGCCACTGCGGATGATGAGATCCTTCGAGCGCCCCGCGATGAACAGCCGCCCCTGCTCGTCGGTGTAAGCCAGATCGCCGCTGTCGAGATAGCCGTCGCGCAGTGCGCCGCTGTTCTGGCTCTGGTCCTTGTAACCCGGCGTAACGTTTGGACCGGAGACGGTCATCACACCGACCTCGTGCGGTACGCAGGCCTCCCCGAGCGAACCGTCCGCGGCGAGTTTGCGGACAACGACCTTTGTGTACGGCAGGCGAATGCCGACCGAACCCAGCACGGGATCCGCCGATGCGGGATCGATGGACACCAGCCCACCAGTCTCTGTCATGCCGAGAATTTCGTGGATCGCCGTCCCGGTCATCTTCTGGTACTGCACGGCAACGGCGCGCGGCAGCAGCGATGCACCCGAGATACTGTAACGCGCCGACGAAATGTCGGCATCGACCGGCACATTGAGCAACGCAGCCAGCGCCGTCGGCACGCCCCCGATCACGGTTGCGCGATAGCGCTCAACGATCTTCCAGAAATTCTTGATGATGACCGGGTTGCGCATCCCCGCCGGTGACAGGACAATGACATTCGCCCCCGCAATGAAGAACGACAAGCCGCAGGAAATCGTCGCGGCCACGTGAAACAGCGGCAGCCCATTGGTGATGGCATCGGTCTCGCTCAGATCCTGCAACACAGCGCCGCCAAACCCCGCTGCAATCTGCATGCGATGGGTGTGGGTGACGAGCTTCGGCGAGCCGGTCGTGCCACCGGTGTGGAAATAGGCGGCAACGTCATCGCCGCTCCGCGCCTTCCCGAAGGTCAACGCGTTGCCATCCTGCGCCTTTAGACCGGGCGCAAAGCCGAACACACCCTCAGGCAACGGCGCGTCTGATAGCGAGACCTGCACCAGCTTGACGTCCGGCAGCAGCCTGCTGACCTCAACGGCCTTCTGCCAGATGTCGAGCTGCGGATGCGGCCCAAGCGCCACGAGAATTTTCGCGTCTGCTGCGCGAAC
This sequence comes from Afipia sp. OHSU_II-C1, assembly GCF_000497575.1. Lineage (GTDB taxonomy): Bacteria > Pseudomonadota > Alphaproteobacteria > Rhizobiales > Xanthobacteraceae > Afipia. The sequence goes on along the minus strand of NZ_APJI01000005.1, from coordinate 124,146 downwards.
GAGATCCGCGATGTTCTGCGGCTGAAGCAGGAAGTTGATCGGTACCGCATAGCCCTGCGCTTCTGCGCCCCACAGAGTGAAATGGGTCTCGACCAAACTCGGAAGAATGTAGGCGACCCCCGAGCCCGGCCCGCCGAGGCTCGCAAAGAAGTTCGCCGCGCGGGTGATGCCTTCGAGCAACTGACGATATGTGACGATGCGCGGCGTCTCATCGTCGGCACCCGACATCAGCATGGTCAGCGCAGTGCGGTCAGGATGACGCGAGGCGCTCTTGGCGAAGACGTCGTAGACGCTGCGCGCGTCATAGCGCTGTTCGAGCGTTTTCTCAGTTTCGAACCGAAGGACATCCTTAAGCGTTGCGACCGGGTAATCGCTGAAAAGCGGCATGACGTTTCCCCTGTTGATTATTATCGGCCGATCGACCGCCGGCGCATTTCGCCGGGAAGCTATTTAATTAATTTAACAGCGTCAAGTTTTGCGAGCCACGGCGCGTTCGCCGACGGCAACCCTGACAGGCTTCCGCGCGCCGGTTCGCGTGACTTCCGACATGCCGGCGCCCCTGGCAATCAGGCGCATGGAGGCGAGATGCAGTTCATCCCGCTCGCTGACCGTCCGCAGCAGGCCGCTCATGTGCATCATGACGACCCCGTGCGCGGCGGAGAAGAAGGACTCGGCCAGTGTCCTGACATCGCCCTGGATATACCCGGCATCGACAAGCGCTTGCACATAGGTGGTCATGGTGGCGCGAAAGCGCGTCATCGTCGTCGGAAACTGCGGTGCAATCGCCTCCTCGAGATTCTCCGTGAAGAAGATCAGCCGATAGGTGTCAGGATGTTTCAGCGCAAAATCGAGAAAAGCCTGTCCGACCGCGCGCGCATTCTTGCGTGCATCCCTCGCCGGGTCGAACGCCGCTTCTAGGTGACCACAGAAGCGATCGAGGGCTGCGGCCCGCATCGCCACGAGGATTTCGTCCTTGTTGGCGAAGTAGCGGTAAGCCGCGGTCTGACTGTAGCCGAGCGCCTGGGCGATCTGGCGCATCGAAACGCCGGCGGCACCGTGCCTGGCAAACAGCTTCTCGGCCACACGAAGCAAGCGCTCCCGGAAAACCTCGACCTGCTGCTCGGTGAGTTGCTTACGCATGCCTATCCCGTTTACGGCACGAGTTCTATTTCATCTCGATCAACCGTGCGGCGTAACGCGCCATCAGATCGATTTCGAGATTGACTTCCGACCCCGCCCGCCAGTCGCTCAGCGTCGTCACCTGCAGCGTATGCGGAATGATGAGGACGGAAAATGTGTCGTCAACAGCGGTATTGACCGTCAGCGACGCACCATCGAGCACCACCGACCCCTTCGCCGCAATGAACTTTGCAAGATCGCGCGGCGCGCGCAGTTCGAACCTTGCCATGTCCGGCAGATCTTCGCGGGAGATGATGCTGGCGATGCCGTCGACATGCCCGGCAACGATGTGCCCGCCGAGTTCGTCGCCGATCTTGAGGGCACGTTCGAGATTGAGGCGCGTGCCCTTCGCCCACCCCTTTGCCGTTGTCAGGCGCAATGTCTCGGCGGCCGCATCGACATCGAACCACGTTCTGCCTTGATCGACACCGGACTGCACCACCGTCAGGCAAACGCCGTTGCAGGCGATCGATGCGCCATCCGCGATGGTGGTCTGGTCATAGCGGCATGCGATGCGCAGCCGATGCAATTGACCCTGCGCGGTCGGCGTGATGCTGGTGATTTCGCCAAGGTCAGTGATGATGCCGGTGAACATCTAGGTCTCTTCTTAATTGATCATGATCTGATCGGAAAACCGGTTTCCACTTTTCCGGATCATGATCGTTCATAGATCGTGAGAGTGTCTTTATCGAAGCCCTCGGTAGCACGCGCGCGCCAGCGAGGCGACTGGGTGACGACAGACAATGGCTGTGTATCGAGCGCCGGAATACCATCCATGCCAATGGTCCCCTGCCCGCGCAGCAGCCAAACCTCATCGATCAACCCGGCGCTCAGGAATGACGACGCCACCCGCGCGCCGCCTTCCACCATCAGCCGTGTGATCCCGCGCTCGGCCAGCGCATTCAAAACGGCCTTGAGATCGAGGCCGGGCGTTGTTTCATTTGCCACGGGCACGCGGATGACCTGCGCTCCGGCCGCGCCAAGTTTCATCGCTGCCGGAGCCTCGGACAGACTGGACGTCATGATCCACAGCGGCGTCTGCCGCGCGGAGTGCACAAGCTTGCTTGCCCCCGGCAATCGCAGCGCACGATCGAGTACCACACGCACGGGCGATTGCGCTTCCAGTCCCGGCAGGCGCACGGTGAGCAACGGATCGTCGGCAAGCACCGTGCCGATGCCGACAAGGATCGCATCGCTCTGCGCGCGCAACAGATGCACGCGCGCCTTGGCCGCTTCGCCGGTGATCGCGACCGGCCGATGGCCCGCCGCCGCGATCTTGTCGTCGGCGGACACGGCAAGCTTCAAAATGACAAACGGGCGCTTCTGGCCGACGCGCAGAAAATGCCCGGCGTGATCGCGTGCAGCTTCATCCTTGCAAAGGCCGACCTCCACCGCGATGCCCGCAGCGCGCAGCCGTGCATGGCCCTGCCCGCCGACTTCAGGATTTGGATCTTCGATGGCGGAAACGACCCGCGCGATACCCGCGGCAATGATCGCGTCCGCGCACGGCGGCGATTTCCCGAAATGCGAGCACGGCTCCAGCGTGACGTAGAGCGTCGCGCCGCGCGCCGCATCGCCCGCGCGCTTCAGCGCCTCAGGTTCGGCATGAGGCCGCCCGCCGGGCTGGGTCCAGCCGCGCCCGACGATGACGCCATCCTTGACGATGACCGCACCGACGGCAGGATTGGGCCACGTGCGGCCCTGCCCGCGCCGGCCAAGCGCCAGCGCAAGCTGCATGTAGCGAAAATCTTGAGACATTGGGTCAGAGGTATCCGGCACAGCGATCAAGCTAGCGGATTAGCGAACGCCGCGCCGTGAAAAAATCACTTGCGCACGACCGCCGGCCGCGGCGGTTCGTCCTCGCCCGACAGTTCGCCGAGCACGGCCTCGAAATCCTTGGCCTCGCGGAAATTGCGATAGACGGACGCGAAGCGGACATAGGCGACGTCGTCGAGCTGGCGCAGATGCTCCATCACGGTCTCGCCGATCACCTCCGACGAAATCTCCGACTCGCCGCCGCTTTCCAGCTCGCGGACGATGGCAGAGACCATTTTCTCCACGCGCTCGGGATCGACCGGGCGCTTGCGCAGGCTGATCTGGAGCGAGCGCACCAGCTTGTCGCGGTCGAACGGAACGCGGCGGCTGTTGCGCTTGATCACGGTGAGTTCGCGAAGCTGCACGCGCTCGAACGTAGTGAAGCGGAAGTTGCACGCCATGCAGACGCGCCGCCGCCGGATCACGGCCGAATCTTCCGTCGGCCGCGAATCCTTTACCTGCGTATCGAGACTGTTGCAGCTCGGGCAGCGCATTCCGCGTACCCCTTACTGATAGATCGGGAAGCGGCTGGTGAGTTCCTTCACCTTCTCCTTGACCGACGCTTCAACCAGAGGTGCCGAACCTTCGCCCGACTGGGCGACGGCATTGAGCACTTCCGAGATCAGCGCACCGACCTGCTTGAACTCCGCGACGCCGAAGCCGCGCGTGGTCGCAGCCGGGGTGCCGAGACGCAGGCCCGACGTGACGAACGGCTTTTCGGGGTCGAATGGAATGCCGTTCTTGTTGCAGGTCAGACCGGCGCGAACCAGCGCCTTCTCCGAGACGTTGCCTTTGAGGCCCTTCGGCCGCAGGTCGACCAGCATCAGGTGGTTGTCGGTGCCGCCGGACACGATCTCGAAACCATTGGAGCGCAGCGTTTCCGCGAGCGCCTTGGCGTTCTCGACCACATTCTTGGCGTAGATCTTGAAATCCGGCTGCAAAGCTTCCTTGAAGGCCACGGCTTTCGCCGCGATGACATGCATCAGCGGGCCGCCCTGCAATCCGGGGAAGATCGCCGAGTTGATCTTCTTGGCGATGACTTCATCGTTGCTCAGGATCAGACCACCACGCGGGCCACGCAGCGACTTGTGCGTCGTGGTCGTGGTGACGTGCGCATACGGCACCGGCGACGCATGGACACCGCCAGCGACGAGACCGGCGAAGTGCGCCATGTCGACCAGGAGATATGCGCCGACGCTATCGGCGATCTCGCGGAAACGCTTGAAGTCCCAGGCGCGCGAATAGGCCGAGCCGCCAGCGATAATCAGCTTCGGCTTGATCTCCTCGGCCTGCTTCGCAACGGCATCCATGTCGATGATCTGGTCTTCGCGGCGCACGGTGTAGTGCATCGGCTTGAACCACTTGCCGGACATGTTGACCGGCGCGCCGTGGGTCAGATGTCCGCCAGCGGCAAGGTCTAGACCCATAAAGGTGTCGCCCGGCTGCAGGAGCGCGAGAAACACAGCCTGGTTCATCTGGCTGCCGGAGTTCGGCTGCACGTTGGCGAAGTTCGCGCCGAACAGCTTCTTGGCGCGATCGATGGCGAGGTTTTCGGCAACGTCGACGAACTCGCAGCCGCCGTAATAGCGCGCGCCCGGATAGCCTTCGGCGTACTTGTTGGTCATCACCGAGCCCTGCGCCTCGAGAACGGCACGGCTGACGATGTTCTCGGAAGCGATCAACTCGATCTCATGCTGCTGACGACCGAGTTCACCCTTGATCGCGTTGGCAATCTCCGGATCGGCCTGCGCAAGCGAGGCCGTGAAAAACGAATCGGGAGCGGATGCAGTCTTGGCAGATGAGCTCATTGCATAATGTCTCCACCGCCGCAGCTTTCAAGGTCGGCTACGGGCGGCCTGATTGGGAGCATTTTCTGACGAAAACCCGGATCTCGGGCTTTCCTGAAACTGCTCCGGTGTCATCTAAGGGCGGCAGGCGCGAGATACCATATCTGGCGGGGGTGGCCAAGTTCCAAGCCCGTGGGCCGCTATTTATGCGGGACAGCCCTGTTCTGCGTCAGCCCCGTGGGCCGCCGTGCCAGCAGTTACCACGCCAAATCGCTCCAGAGCGCGATTTCGGTGCCATCTGCCCCGCGCTGGGCCCAACGAGGGGCCATTTTGCCCACATTTCCAGTCTGGAACCCTCCGGGTTGGGCAACTTAATTTCCGCCGGAAGGGCCGGTATTTTGGAGAAACCCGCCCCTCTGGGGGACGCGGCTTACAGCCGCGCACAGAGGAACATCACGTTCAGCGAGCACGCGGCTAGCAGAACGAGCATCAACGCGACCTGCAGCCGGTCGCCGGCGAATTTGAGAATCGGCCTCATGATGGGAGGATGATGGAAAGACTCCGCGCAAGAGTCTCGAATCATATTTTTGGATTTGGCGGGCGAGGATTCAGGACTCGTTTACGAGTCGATTCTCTGAAAGCCAAACGCGAAAAGGCGCCCGAAGGCGCCTAGTCGCATATCCCACACCAGGGGAAACTCGTGCGGAATTCTTCCGCGTGCATCTTTCGCGCACTTCGGTAACAGCCGGAGGGCACCGGCGTAAAACTGCAAGGAAGAACGATGGGCCGCCGATCTTTTTGAATCAGCCGGCTGACCCGAATTTATGAAAGGCTCAGAGCCGATACAGGATCTGGTCGGTCCAGAAGCGCTCGAGGCGATGCAGCGACTTGTTCAGCGTCGCGAACTCGGCGTTCGAGATGCCGCCCACCTGCTCCACTGTCTTGACGTGCTTCTGATACAGCGCGTCGACGATGTGGCGGATTTCCTGGCCCTGCGCGGTCAGACGGATGCGTACCGAGCGGCGATCGACGCGCGAACGCTGATGATCGAGGAAACCCATCTCGACAAGCTTCTTCAGATTGTACGAGACGTTGGAGCCGAGGTAATAGCCGCGCGTGCGCAGCTCGCCTGCGGTCAGTTCCTTGTCGCCGATGTTATAGAGCAGCAAAGCCTGCACCGAATTGATGTCGTTGCGGCCGCGGCGGTCGAATTCGTCCTTGATGACGTCGAGCAAACGGCGATGCAGGCGTTCAACAAGCGTGAGGGCTTCGAGATAAAGCGGCTGCACGGGTGCAGCGGCGTTGTCGCGTGCGGGCTCAATGGCCGTAGCGGCGGATTTGATCATGACACTTCCCCTGTTGTCGTTTTTACGACTTATTCGACGAAACTTTTGTCTCGCCTGATAGGTGCAAACTAAGGGAGGCGTTTGAAGATCAGCTTAAATAACAGCATAAAGAGATGGTTTATTTGAAACGGTGAATCGTATGTTACATCGATAAAACAAGGGCTTTTTGTTAGTTTTGATTCACCCAAAACGGCCGATGTTCACGCTTCGTCACGCATCCTGTCGCGTTCCGGAACACCGTTCGTTCGAATTTGAAAGATTCCGTCAAGCATCAAGGCGCGGGTGCCCTGCCGCGCCGCACTATGGCGGCCGTTCCCGCGCCGAAAACCACGCCAGGACGAGATAGGCCGCGAGCAGGATCAGGGAGACGAGAACCGCGAACAGGTTGCCACCATAGATCGTTGGAAACATCAGCTCGATCACCGCCGTCGAAACAATGGTCGTGAGCCACACCACGGCGCCCCATGGCGTCGCGAGCCACAGCCCCACCGCCGCGACGAGTTCAATCACCGCGAAATAAACCGTGGCGGTCTGCCACTGCGTGGTCTGCGCCTCGAACGCACTCTCCTCGCCTCCGATGAAGCCGGTGATCTGCGCCCAGTGATAAAGTCCCTTGATCATCGACAGCACGGCCATGACGCGCAGGAACAGTACGAGCCGGGTGGTCCATGTGCTTTCGCCGGTCTCAGCGTCCGGCGACGTCATCGCAGTAACCAGGTTGACCTGATCGCGCGGAACGTCGTCGTTGGCGCTTCGGGTCATGCGCGCAGCCATCGATTGCCGGGGGTCCTTGTTCATGACGCGTGTTTGGCGCTTTATGCCGGTAAAATCAATCCGCCGATGACGCTCCCGTGCGGTGACGGGCCGCCCGGCAGATGCTACATGTAAAATATCTTTTCTGCGCGGGAGTGGCATCAAGATGGCGATCAAATTCGGGCGTCCGATCGAATTGCGGGATACGCCGCATCGGGACACGGCTGCCGCCCCTTCCCTCGAACTGACCACACGCATGCGCCGCAACCGCAAGTCGGAATGGGCGCGGCGGCTGGTGCGTGAAAATGTACTCACCACCGACGATCTGATCTGGCCGCTGTTCGTGGTCGACGGTAGCAACCTGCGCGCGCCGATCGCTTCGATGCCGGGCGTCGATCGCCTGAGCGTGGACCAGTGCGTCAGGGACGCCGAGCGCGCGATGAAACTCGACATTCCCTGCATTGCGCTGTTTCCCTACACCGAGCCGTCGCTGCGCGACGAGACCGGCTCCGAAGCGCTGAACGCCAACAATCTGGTCTGCCAGTCGGTGCGCGCGATCAAGCGGGAGTTTCCCGATCTCGGCATCCTCTGCGACGTGGCGCTCGACCCATTCACCAGCCACGGCCACGACGGGCTGTTGCAGGACGGCCGGATTCTGAACGACGAGACCGTCGCCATCCTGGTGCAACAGGCACTGGTCCAGGCGGAAGCCGGCTGTGACATCATCGCGCCATCGGACATGATGGACGGCCGAGTGGCTGCAATTCGCGCCGGTCTCGACCGCGCCGGTTTCGGCGATGTACAGATCATGGCCTATGCAGCGAAATACGCGTCCGCATTCTACGGCCCGTTCCGCGACGCCATCGGCTCGGCGAAAACACTGACCGGCGACAAGCGCACGTATCAGATGGACTCGGCGAATTCCGACGAAGCGCTACGCGAAGTCGAACTCGATATCGCCGAAGGCGCCGACATGGTGATGGTCAAGCCCGGCCTGCCCTATCTCGACATCGTCCGGCGCGTGAAGGACACCTTCGCCATGCCGACCTTCGCCTATCAGGTGTCGGGCGAATACGCGATGATCGCCGGCGCAATTAACAACGGCTGGCTCGACCGCGACCGGACGATCATGGAAAGTCTGGTCGCGTTCAAGCGTGCCGGTGCCGATGGCGTTCTAACCTACTTTGCGCCGCAGGCGGCGGAAAAGCTGAAGGCCGGGCGCTGACCGCTCCGCAACCCGCCGGATAACTTTTTCTCCATGTGAGCCTAAGCCGCCTTGCGCCAGCCACAGGCCGGGGCCATGTGCGCAGCGGGCGGCCCGGGCAATGGCCGCTGAGGAGGGTTTCCATGTCTGACACGAGAAACACTGGCGGCACATCGGGTGCGACCTGGCGTAATAATCCATCCGCCAGCGCAAGTGCACAGCAGGCCTACGATCCGTGGTTGCAGCCCGAATTGTTTCGCGGCGTGCTGACCAAGCGTTCCTTTGCATTTCTGATCGACCTCGTGATCCTGTCGATACCGATCATCCTCGCAGTCATCTTCGTGACTCTGTTCGGCATCGTGACACTGGGCCTTGGCTGGTTTCTGTTCTGGCTGATCTCGCCGTTCTCGGTGATCTGGGCGCTGCTCTATTACGGCATGTCACTCGGCGGCCCGAATGGCGCCACCGTGGGCATGCGCATGATGGACATCGAGATGCGGACCTGGACCGGCGAGAAACCCTACTTCATCCTCGGTGCGGTTCACGCCGTCCTTTATTGGGTATCGGTCTCGTTCCTGAGCCCGCTGGTCCTGCTGGTGGGACTGTTCAACGGCCGCCGCCGGCTGCTGCATGACATCGTGCTCGGCACGGTCTTCATCAACAGCAACGTCCGTGCGCCTGTCGTGCCGACGACTCAGGTCTGAGCAACAACTGTCCCGGGAAGATCACATCCATGTGGTCTGCCCCGAACTGTGCATAATGCGGTCTGAAAGCCGCGTCATACTAGCCTTAGCGCGTTCAAATTAGTTGACCCCCGGGCCTCCACGGCGCGATGCTATGGAGGGAATCGCGCAGACCGGAGACACACGGCCACACGTGACACAACACTCGCGCAATACGCCGCAGTTTTATCTGACGGCGCCCTCACCCTGCCCCTACCTGGAGGGCAAGCAGGAACGCAAAGTGTTCACGCATCTCGTCGGCGACAAGGCTGGCGAGTTGAACGATCTCCTCACTCACGGCGGGTTCCGCCGCAGCCAGTCCATCGCCTACCGTCCGGCATGCGACCAGTGCCGCGCCTGTGTGTCGGTGCGGGTCATCGCCAACGAATTCCGCCCGTCGCGCAATTTTCGTAAAATTCAGGCGCGCAATGCCGACATCATCAGCGAACTGCGCACGGCGGTGCCGACCTCCGAACAGTATTCCGTGTTCCGCGCATATCTCGACGCCCGCCATCGCGACGGCGGCATGGCGGACATGACCGTGCTCGACTACGCAATGATGGTGGAAGACAGTCATGTCTCCACCCGCATCATCGAATACCGCCGTCGCACCGCCGACAGCGGCATTACCGGCAAGGGCGGCGACCTGATTGCCGTAGCGCTGACCGATATCCTCAGCGACGGATTGTCGATGGTCTATTCGTTCTTCGAGCCCGGTGAGGAAAGCCGCTCGATGGGCACGTACATGATCCTCGACCACATCGCCCGCGCCCGGCGGCTCGGTCTTCCTTATGTCTATCTCGGCTACTGGATCGAAGGGTCGCGGAAGATGGACTACAAGGCCCGCTTCCTGCCGCAGCAGCGGTTGGCCCCCAGCGGCTGGCTTCGCGTCGATGCCATCGGCTCGCAGGCACTCGAGCCACAGGACTAGTCATTGTCATGCCCGGCATGATGCCGAGCATGACGGGAGACCGCTCAAGCAGCCCGCTGCCCCGATACAGCAGGCAACGCACCGGCCGCCGCAAGCGCGCCCACAAGCGCCTTCTCGCGCTGATCGGGACCGACCTGAACGCCGTCCGCAGCGATGATTTCAAGGTCCTTGACGCCGATGAAGCCGAATACCCAGCGCAGGTAAGTTTCGAGGTGTTCGCCCGCCGCAGCCGGCGTATCGGCACCATAGAAGCCGCCACGCGAGATGGTCACGATCACGCGCTTGTTGCCCGCAAGCCCCTCAACACCCTTCTCCGAATACTTGAAGGTCTTTCCGGCAACGAGGATGCGATCGATCCAGGCCTTGAGCTGGCTCGGAATGGTGAAGTTGTACATCGGTGCTCCGACCACAACGATGTCGGCGGCGAGAAATTCGTCGAGCGCAGCAGCGCTTGCCGCGATGTCCTCACGCACCGCAGGTGTTTCCGGTGTCGCGCCGTGAGCCGCTGCGAGATGCTCGCCAGTCAGGTGGGACAGCGGGGTCGCGCTGATATCGCGATACGTCATGTCGAGGTCCGGAGTGGTCTTGCGCAGACGCTCGACGGCCGCTGCCGAGAGCTGCCGCGAGACTGAGTTGCCGCCAAGGATGCTGGCGTCGATATGGAGCAGTTTCATAGGTTCCCCTTTAGCTCTAGTATCAGATTGATACCTGGACACTAATGGTGACCCCTGCTAAACACCGCAAGACGGCACATTTTTTGAACTTGAGCACATCCATGCAACCCGCACACACCGATGTAACCGCCCCGCCCGCACGGCATCTGCCCGGCGACTGCCAGGCCGTCGGGTCTATTCTCTCGCGCATCGGGGACAAATGGAGCGTACTGGTCATCATGCTGCTCGGCGACGGCCCGCGCCGGTTCAACGAGATCAAGCGCATGGTAGGCGGCATCTCGCAGCGGATGCTGACGCTGACGCTTCGGGGCCTCGAACGCGACGGCCTCGTCACGCGAACGATCTACCCGACCATCCCGCCGCGGGTCGACTACGAACTGACCGAACTTGGTCATTCGCTCAAGGCGCCCGTGCAGCACCTGGGCTCATGGGCGTTCGATCACCTGCCGCAGATCCAATCCGCGCGCGAACGCTTCGACCAGAATTCAAAAGACAAGTAAGCGCGTTAGCCGATCACGAAATCGATCAGCAGCTTCACATTGAGCGTGATCACGACCGCCGCAATGATCGCCGCGATGAACGACAGCCATCGCGGAGCGACGAACGTCCCCATCTTCGCCTTGCTCGCCGTGAACATCACCAGCGGTACAATGGCGAACGGCAATTGCAGGCTCAGCACGACCTGACTGAGAATAAGCAGCTGTGCGGTGCCCTTTTCGCCGTACCAGATCGTCACGATCGCCGCCGGCACGATGGCAATCGCGCGTGTCACCAGACGCCGCATCCACGGCGCAATCTTGATGTTGATAAATCCTTCCATCACGATCTGGCCGGACAACGTCGCCGTTACCGTCGAATTCAATCCGCAACAGAGCAGCGCGATGCCGAACAGCGTCGGCGCCAGCGTTGAGCCCAGCAGCGGCGACAGGAACGCATGAGCCTGATCGAGTTCGGCGACATCCGTCTTGCCAGCCTTGTGGAAGGTTGCCGCCGCGAGAATGAGGATCGACGCGTTGATCAGCAGCGCAAGACAAAGCGCGATGGTGGAATCGATGGTCGCGAGCGTAATCGCTTCCTTCTTTTCCGGCACGGTGTCCCCATAGCCACGCGTCTGCACCAGACCGGAATGCAGGTAGAGATTGTGCGGCATCACCGTCGCACCGAGGATGCCGAGTGCGAGATAAAGCATGTCGCGATTGGCGACGATGTCGACCGTCGGCGCGAAGCCACGGATCACCTGGCCCCAGTCGGGATCGGCCATCGCAATCTGCACCGCGAAGCATGCCGCGATAACGCCGAGCAGCGCCACCACGAACGCTTCAATCCAGCGGAAGCCGATCGCCTGCAACGCCAGAATGAGGAACACGTCGGCCGCCGTAATCAACACGCCGATCTCGAGCGGAATGCCGAACAGCAGATTGAGACCGATGGCGGTGCCGATGATCTCCGCAAGATCGGTCGCGCTGATGGCGATCTCCGCAAGCAACCACAGGGGCCAGGACACCCACTTTGGATAGGCGTCGCGGCAAGCCTGCGCGAGGTCACGACCCGAGCCGACGCCGAGCCGCGCGCACAGCGCCTGCAGTACGATGGCCATGATGTTGGAAATCAGCGCGACGGCGAGCAGTGCGTAACCAAACTTGGAACCGCCCGCGAGCGAAGTCGCCCAGTTGCCGGGGTCCATATAGCCGACGGCAACGAGATAGCCAGGCCCAAGGAAAGCCGCGAGTTTGCGCCAAAACGAGCTGCCTTTGACGACGCGGATGGAACCGAACATGTCCGCAAGCGACGGCTCGCCACGCGCCGTACGCCACCCCCCCGGCACAGGCGGGTTGGCGGCCTGGTCAGGCGGCATTGACGGAGATCGTGCGTCCATACCGCCAATATGCACAGCGGCACCCCCAGTTGCAAGTGATTTGCAACAGCAAATCTTGACCCAGCACGAAATGACATCCGGGCATCAATCCTGTCCTGTAAGAAGATGCGCAAGAAAATGGAGGCAACGACCCATGGCAAAACTCGAACACCCGCACCCGACAGGACTTTTCCAGAACCCGGCCTATTCTCAAGTCGTCGTGGCGTCAGGGGCGCGCACGATCTACATCTCCGGTCAGGTCGCGCTGGATGAACACGGCGCGCTTGTCGGTGCCGGAGATCTTTCCGCGCAGACAACGCAGGTGATGAAGAACATCGGCCTCGCCCTCGCCGCGGCCAATGCGGCGTTCTCGGATGTGGTGAAAATCACGACCTATGTCGTCAACTACCGGCCCGAACACCGCGCAATCATCGCAAAGGCGCGAACGCCGTTTTTCGCGAACATGCCGCCGCCGGCCAGCACACTTGTCGGCGTGTCGGCTCTTGCCGCGCCGGAATGGCTGATCGAGATCGAGGCCATCGCCGTCACCGGCTAGGACACCAGAACATCCACAGCGCGCGGTCGAGACAGTCCCGTCCGCGCACTTGCACCTTATCGTCTGCCGCGCTCAAGACGCTCGGACGCTGCTGCGGCTTCATCCGCGGATGCTCTGATGGCGCCCATGTTGCCGATAGCTGCAGCAGTCAGAGCAGGACGAACCCGCCCCATATCAAACGGACGGCGCTCGAGCGCCGAGGCAATCCGCTCGTTTATCGCAACGAGGTACAGATTTTTGAGCGCAGGGTTGTCAGTCGGCTTCTTCTCTGTCTTGCCGGCAGGAGCGCTCGTCTCCTTTAGTTCCCCGCTCACGCGGGTCGATCCCTGACTCTCCTGCTTCAAGGACGCAACATACCGGACGACTTCCTTGCCATCCTTACGGGCAATCAAGACGACCTCCGAATTGACCGCACCGTTGATGTACCAATCCGGAGTCATGTTGCCGAAAAGATAGGGCGGGAATTTAGTCGCGACGAGGATGCGACGCGCTTCTTCAACCGGGACTTGATACACGGTGCCGCCGTTCGTACACGCGGTTAACAGGGTGACAAATGCAATGGCAATGAAGTGTCTGTACTTCATGGTCAAAATCCTTTGATAAGTATCGATGGCGCGTCTTCTCGCAGGCCGCATTTGCCGCGCCTCCCGTAACGGAAAGCCTCGAAGAATTAAGACCGGGTGTAGGCGCGATTTGAGCGCATGCGCATCGCGGCGCGATGGTGAAAAGACTCACAAACGATCGTTATAAATTTATCGATATCCACCGAGCGTCTCGATGGCTTTTGCCGTTCGGACGGTTGCCTCACGTCCGCTGTCGCCTCAACCGCCGGCCTCAAAATCGCCCGGCTGCGGCGGAGCGATGGGCGTGAACTGGCAGCGATCCGGCTTGAGATCGACCAGCGGCGTGCCGTCGAGACAGTCAAGTCCGCGCACCAAAACCATGTTGCCTTCGATCCCGACGAGCCTGGCGACGGACGTGCCGAGCGGATTGGGACGCACCGGCGACCGCAGCGAGAACGTGCCGTGTGTGTTGGTATCGCCTGCTGGACTCTGCAGGATCAGATCGCGGCGCGACTGATGCAGCCAGTAGATCACTTCCACCTGAGTGAACCGGTCGAGCCCTTTGAGCGCAGGCACCCACGGCTCGAAAATCTCGATTCTGCACACCGGTCCATCGTGACGGCCCTGACGCGGCGTCTTCAACCTATCGATCCAGGGCGTGTGAATGCGGCCAATAAAAACAAGACCGGCGTCGGTCGGCGGCGGTGGATCGACGGCAACTTCGCCATCGCGGATTTCATTGTAGCGGACCATTTGCTCACCGGCTCATTGGACGTGGCCGGTAATGTAGCTTCGCCGTCAAAGGGAGCAAGCCGCGATCACTAAAGCGCCGGCGTGACTGGCCGGCGCTTTAACCTCAGTCGATCACCTTGCCGAACTTGTTCGACTTCGGGAAACCATTGGCGAGGCGACCCGCGTCCGCACGGTTGCCGCGCCAGTCCGTGAGATCCTTCCAGGACATGCCCTGCTCGCGGCCGGCGGTATCCTTCCACGTCATGCCGTCCTTCGCAGTGAACGTCATGATGTCGGAAAGCCCTTTCTCCTTGTAGCGCTGCAGACGCACGCCGCGGCCACGCGCCATTTCCGGCACCTGCTCCAGCGGGAAGACCACCATCTTGTGGTTCTGTCCGATCACGGCAACCGTATCCCCCGCTACCGTGGCGATGGCGGCAGCCCGGTTCGGCGCGGAGACATTGAGAATCTGCTTGCCCTTGCGGGTGTTGGCGACGCAATCGTCCTCGTTGACGACAAAGCCCTGCCCGTCGCTGCTTGCCACGAGGAACTTCCGGCCGCTCTTCTGCACGAACATCGAAATGATGTCGGCATCGCCTTCCATGTCGATGGTCATGCGGATCGGATCGCCGTGGCCACGCCCGCCCGGCAACTTCTGCGCGTCGAGCGTGTAGAAGCGGCCATTGCTGGCAAACAGCGTCAGCTTCGACGTGCTTTCCGCGAAGAACGCAAAGCCCAGACTGTCGTCGGTCTTGAATGCGAGGTTCGACAGGTCCTCGACATGGCCCTTCAGCGTTCGGACCCAGCCCTTGTCGGACACGACCACCGTGATCGGCTCGCGCTCAATCAGCGCTTCCTCGATAGCGGCGAGATCATGCTCCGGCGCATCAGCAAACTGTGTGCGGCGCTTGCCGAGCGGCGTCTTGGGTCCGAAGGTGTCGCGCACCTTCTTGACGCCTTCGGCGACCTTCTTCCACTGCTCTTCCTCGGAAGCCAGAACGCCCTTGATGCCCTTCAACTCGTTGCGAAGATCCTTGTCCTCGCCTCGGATTTCCATTTCCTCAAGCTTGCGCAAGTTGCGCAGACGCATGTTGAGAATGGAGTCGGCCTGAAGATCGGTGAGCTTGAAGGTCTTGATCAGCACCGGCTTCGGTTCGTCCTCGGTGCGGATGATCTTGATCACCTTGTCGAGGTTCAGATAGGCGATCAGGTAACCGCCCAGCACCTCGAGGCGATGCTCGATCTGGTTCTTGCGGTAATTCGAACGACGGATCAGAACATCGCGCAGATGGTCGAGCCATTCGCGCAGGCATTCAGCGAGGCCGAGCACCTTCGGAATACGGCCCTTCACCAGCACGTTGAGGTTCAGCGGAATCTTGCTTTCAAGCTCGGTCTGCTTGAACAGCGTTTCCATCAGCACTTCAGGATCGACGTTACGCGACTTCGGCTCGATGACGATGCGCACGTCTTCCGCCGACTCGTCGCGAATGTCGCCGACCAGCAGCAGTTTCTTTTCGTTCAGCAGTTCGGCGATACGTTCGATCAGCCGCGACTTCTGCACCAGCCACGGAATTTCGGTAACGACGATGTTCCAGGTGCCGCGCGCGCCCTCTTCCTGGGCCCACTTCGCGCGCACGCGGAACGAACCGCGCCCGGTCGTATAGGCTTCGGCGATGCTTTCGTGGGAATCGACCACGATGCCGCCAGTCGGGAAATCCGGGCCCTTCACATATTTCAGAAGGCCGCGCGATTTGGTGTTCGGCTTGTCAATCAGATGCAGCGCAGCGTCACAGAGTTCCGCTGCGTTGTGCGGCGGGATCGAGGTCGCCATGCCGACCGCGATGCCCTGCGCGCCATTGGCGAGAAGATTTGGAAACGCGCCCGGCAGCACGAACGGCTCTTTCGACTGGCCGTCGTAGTTGGGGCGGAATTCGACCGCGTCCTCATCGATGCCTTCGAGCAGCAGCCGCGCGACTTCCGTCATGCGCGCTTCGGTGTAGCGATAGGCGGCCGGATTATCGCCGTCGATGTTGCCGAAGTTGCCCTGCCCGTCGACCAGCGGATAACGCGACGAGAAATCCTGCGCGAGGCGCACCAGCGCGTCGTAGATCGACTGGTCGCCGTGCGGATGGAACGAGCCCATCACGTCGCCGACGATCTTGGCGGATTTCTTGAACGGCGTGCCGGGGTCGAGCCTCAGCAGCCGCATGCCGTACAGGATGCGGCGATGAACCGGCTTCAGGCCGTCGCGTGCGTCCGGCAGCGCACGATGCATGATGGTCGAAAGCGCATAGGCGAGATAGCGCTCTTCGAGCGCCTCGCGGAGTGCGACCTCCTGAACATCCATTGGCTCCGGTGGAATCAGTCTTTTGCCCATGGCAAGGGGTTAACGTCCCCGGGCAAATTGAACAACAAATGAATTAGGCGGACATCACCTGTTCGTAATTGTTCCGCCATAATTTGCCCTGCTACATCATGCGGATAGGTCTGGGTATGGGTCTGCCCGGGCCGTCCTGATCAACCGGTCAACCGAACAGGCGAGCCGGGAACAGACCCCGGAGGGAACTGGAATGCGTCGTTTTGTTTTGGCGGCAGTGGCCGCGTTGGCGCTCATCGGCGCCGGTTTGTTGGCCGGAAGCCGGGCCGAGGCCATGCCGCTTGCCGGCGGTCTGGCCGGGATTGCTACCGGGCAGGCTGAAACCGTCGCGGTGGTCTGCAACCCGGTCTGGAATGGCTATGCCTGGGTGCGCACCTGCTATCGGACCGCCCCGCGCTATTACGCCCCGCGCCCCTACTACGGTTACGGCTACGGCGGATATTATCGTCCGCGTGCGCGTTACTATCGCTATTATTGATTTTCGATTTGTCGATGAGCAGCAAACGGGCCAGGAGCAATCCGGCCCGTTTGTCTATTCTGCAACGGCCCTCGCGCGCGGCCGTATCACCGCGGCGATAAAGCCGTCCCGCGCGTCCGAATGGCCCTGCCCGCGCGGCTCCAGCACATTGCGCAGCAGGAACAGTCCGGTCAGCCGGAAGCCGTCCTCGATGTCCTGACCCGACCAGCCGTTGGCCCCGTCATCGCTCTCGCGCAGGAACGGCGGCAACCGCAACAGCCTGTCGCGCCACGGCTCGCCCGCCTGCCGGGAAACCGCCGCGCCCGACTTCGGCGAGACATAAACCAGATCGTTCACCGTGCCGCTCGCGGCGCAGGACGACAGGTCAAGGCCGAAGCCAAGCTCGGTCAGCATCGCCAGTTCGAACTTCACCAGTTGAACGCCCGCCATGCCCGCATCGTCGAAATCGTTGAGGATGGCTTCCAGCATCTCGTAGATATCTTCGTGCGGGTCCCGCTCGGGCAGCAGCCGCACCAGCGACGCCATATGCGTCACCCCGTAGACCGCATGCGGCGATCCGAACATCGTCGCCGCGCGCAGCCGCGTGCCTTCGATCGCGTAATATCCGAGATGCTCGTCGAGCCGCGCACGCCAGACCGCGCTCACCGTATTGCCGGGCTGAAGCAGCGGGCGCATTCGCGAGCCGGCGCCGCCGCGCACCAGCCCCAGATGACGGCCATGGCTGCGCGTCAGCAGTTCGACGATGGCGCTGGATTCACCATGTCGCCGCACGCCCAGAACGATGCCTTCGTCAGTCCATTCCATAGCTGAAGCTTACAGGATTCTGGCCTCATCCGCAGCAACATGGCGGCAGACCGCACGCGCTTATTCCGGCTGCTGGAACCAGTCCTTCGCATCGCCGGTGAATGAAAACGACAATCCCAGCGCCGTCAGCGCTGTCGAAATGATGTCCACGAACGTGCCGAATTGCAGTCCGGTTTCGCCCATCGTCGTGACAATGGACGCAACCGACAGCATCAGCGCCACGACCAGAATTGTCCGTGCCCAACGCTTGCGCCGGTGCGCTGTGAGCCAGACGAGCTGGACAAATCCGAGCGTCATCATGACCGCAATGAAATTGACGGCCAGCTTCGTCGACTCGGTGACATCGTCAGGCATCCGGTCCAGAAGGGCGGCCGACAGCACATCGATGAGCAGCGACAGATACAGCAGCACTTCGAAGTAAAAGATGTTCGTCGGCACCTTGACGTCGGGTCCGGTCATCATTCCTTGGGAAACTCCAGCCCCATCTCGCGATAACGCTCCGGATCATCACCCCATCCGTCGCGCACCTTCACGAACAGAAACAAATGCACCGGCTGACCGACGATTTCCGCGATCTCCTTGCGCGAATCCGCACCGATCGCCTTGATCGTCGCTCCGCCCTTGCCGAGCACGATCTTGCGCTGGCTGTCGCGCTCCACATAGATCGTCTGCTCGATCCGCACCGACTTGTCCTTGCGATCCTGCCAGGAATCCGTCTCCACGGTCGACTGATACGGCAGTTCCTGATGCAGATGACGGTAGATTTTCTCGCGGGTGATTTCCGCCGCGAGGTGCCGGAGCGGCGCGTCCGACATCTGGTCTTCAGGATAGTGGAACGGACCCGGCGGCACGTCCCGGGCCAGAGCGCGGCGCAAATCGTCAACGCCATCGCCCGACAAAGCGGAGACCATGAAGGTCTGCGTGAACTGGAGGCGTTCGTTGGCCTGCTGCGCCAGCGCAAGAAGTTTTTCTCGCGGCACCAGATCAATCTTGTTCAGCACCAGAATTTTCGGGTGATTGACCGCCGACAGTTTGGTCAGGATCACGTCAGCCTCGTCGTCAATACCGGCGCGGGCGTCCAGCAGTACGCACACCAGATCGGCATCATGCGCGCCGCTCCATGCCGTCGACACCATGGCGCGGTCAAGCCGGCGCTTCGGCGCGAAGATGCCCGGCGTATCGACGAGAATGATCTGCGCGTTGTCTTCGATCACGATGCCGCGGATGAGCGCACGCGTCGTCTGCACCTTCTTCGAGACGATGGTGACCTTCGATCCGACCAGCGCATTGACCAGCGTCGACTTGCCGACGTTCGGCGCGCCGATCAGCGCGACAAAGCCGCAGCGCGTCTCTTGCGATGAATTCTCTTGCAACTCGTCAGGCATCGTTGCCGCCCGTTACGCCTTCCCGCTTCAGCAACGCCGTCGCCGCCAGCTTCTCGGCCGCGCGCTTGCTGCCGCCAATACCTTCTGCCGGGATCAGTCCCGGCAATTCCACCGCCACGCGAAACTGCGGATCGTGGTGCGGTCCGGTCCGTTCGACCTCGCGATAAACCGGCGTCGGCAATCCCTTGCCCTGCGCCCATTCCTGCAAAATCGTTTTCGGATCGCGCAGCGGGCGAACCGGTTTACGCATCCGTTCGGTCCAGTTGCGCTCGACGAATTGAGCCGCCGCCGCATAGCCGCCATCGAGGAACACGGCGCCGATCACAGCTTCGCAGATATCCCCCAGTACCGAATTCCGCAACCGTGCCCCGGCGCCAGCGCCCACCGATCCGAGCTTGATGGCTTCATCCAGCCCGAGCGACTTGGCAACATCGGCGCAGGCTTCGCGGCGAACCAGGTCGGCGAGACGCTTCGACAACTCGCCTTCGTCCGCTTTCGGGAACGCCCGATAGAGCATGTCCGAGACGATCAGACCCAGGACGTGATCGCCGAGGAACTCCAGCCGCTGATAGCTGTCGCCGCGGCGAACGGACTTCAGTGCCGAGACATGAGTAAAAGCGGTCGCCAGCAGCGCAGGATCGGCGAACGTGTGCCCGATGCGCTCCTCGATAATTTTTGCGGCAGCCTTCGCGCTCGGCCTGCGCGCCTTTTTCTTCGCAGGCTTGGTCTCTACGGCACCGGCACTCGCGGCGTCGTCCGTACTCGGAGGCATTTTGACGATTGCGGGGTCGCCGCTCATCGCACGATGGAGAAAATGCGATTCCAGCGAACCGAGACCGGCCAGCGCCAGAACTGCCAGGCCTGCTCGCCTTCGGCAATGGAGAAGAAGATCATCTGCGCGCGGCCGATCAGATTCTCGGACGGCACATAACCCACAGCCGACAGGACTCGGCTGTCGGTGGAGTTGTCACGGTTATCGCCCATCATGAAGAAATGACCGGGCGGCACCGTGTAGACATTGGTGTTGTCGTAGAAGCCGTTATCGACGCAATCGAGCGTCTTGTAGATAACGCCGTTGGGCAGCGTTTCCTTCCACTGCTTGACGCGTGCCGTAGCGTCCGAGCCGCACGGATCCTCACCGACGAAATCCGGCAGGCGTTCACGCTCAACCGGCTTGTCGTTGATGTAGAGCAGCCCTTCCTTCATCTGGATGCGGTCGCCCGGCAGTCCGATGACGCGCTTGATGTAATCGGT
The DNA here is from genome assembly GCF_000497575.1 of Afipia sp. OHSU_II-C1. GTDB lineage: Bacteria > Pseudomonadota > Alphaproteobacteria > Rhizobiales > Xanthobacteraceae > Afipia. The sequence goes on along the minus strand of NZ_APJI01000005.1, from coordinate 103,731 downwards.
GGTGTCGTCCTTCGGCAGGCGGAACACGACGATATCGCCACGCGCGGGATCGGAGCCAAAGATGCGGCCGGTGAACAGCCGTGGCGACAGCGGGATCGAATAGTGGCTGTAACCGTATGAATACTTCGAGACGAACAGGTAGTCGCCGACAAGCAGTGTCGCCTTCATCGATCCCGACGGAATGTTGAAGGGCTGAAACAAGAAGGTGCGGATCACCAGCGCGATAATGAGCGCGTGAATGACGACGCGGACGGTCTCGCCGACGCCGCCTTCGGATTTGGCCGGTGTTGTCACGCTCATCTGTTCTTTCGAATCCTGGTTTTTCATGCCTCGGAACTGGACCTTTTATGCCCATCGGAGGCGAAGACGCCGCCCAAATCACCCGCGCGGGTTTTAGACCGTTGTCGCAAGGGGTGCAATCAACGGGCTCATGAAAACTTGCTAATTGTCTGACAGTTCAGTGAATTTTAGATTTTTGAGTGATTCCGACCATTGGTCCAAAAGGGCTCAGGTTTTCGCCGCCGGGACCGCCGAAATGATGACGAACGCCTGCGCCAGGGGCCAGTCATCCGTAATTGTGAGGTCAATCCGCGCCTCATGCCCCGGGGGAAGCAGGGATTCGAGCCGCGCCAGTGCGCCGCCGGTCAGTTTCATGGTCGGACGGCCGCCGGGCAGGTTGACCACCCCCATGTCCCGCCACCACACCCCGCGTCGGATGCCGGTGCCCAGCGCCTTCGAGCAGGCCTCCTTGGCGGCGAACCGCTTGGCATAGGTCGCCCAGATCAGTTTAGGCATCTTGGAGCGCCGCTCCGCCTTGGCCCGCTCAGCCTCTGTGAAAATCCGGTCGATAAACCGGTCGCCGTGACGCCCGATCACCTTCTCGATGCGCGTGATGTCGATGATGTCCGACCCGATGCCGATGATCATGATCTCACATGGCCCCGGAGCGACTTCCGGCCACGATCCATCGCCGCCCGCATGTCTCGAATGGTCTGGGGCAAACCGACAAAGATCGCCTCACCCATCATGAAGTGTCCGATGTTCAGTTCGACGATCTCAGGCAGTGCCGAGATGGCTTCCGCCGTTACGTAATCGAGACCATGCCCGGCGTGAACTTCGAGTCCCGCGGACTGCGCAAGTTTGGCGCCAGCGACAATGCGCTGCCATTCGGCTTCGGCTTTTTGTTTCTGTCCCTCGACCACAGCGTCGCACCACGCACCGACATGAATCTCGATCACGGGCGATTTCAGTTTGGCCGCCATCTCGATCTGGGCCGGGTCGGCGGCGATAAACAAGGAGACGCGAATGCCGGCGTCGTTCAATCGCGCAATGAAAGGACCCAGCGCGTCCCGCTGTCCGATCACATCCAGCCCGCCCTCTGTCGTGACCTCGGTGCGCCGCTCCGGCACAAGGCAGGCCGCATGCGGCTGCGTCGCCAGCGCGATCTGCAGCATCTCAGCCGTCGCCGCCATCTCGAAATTCAGCGGCTTGGAGATTTCGGCTTTCAGCCGCGCCATGTCCTCGTCGCGGATATGACGGCGATCCTCGCGCAAATGCGCGGTGATGCCGTCAGCCCCCGCTTCGATCGCAAGCAGCGCAGCACGGACTGGATCCGGCACGCGTCCGCCACGCGCATTGCGCAGGGTTGCAACGTGATCGACATTGACCCCGAGACGCAGCGGCGGAATGGCGGGCATGGAAAACCTGAGTGATGCGATTAGCCGTTGATGCGATCGACGCTGGCGACGACCGCCTTGGCACGAAGCTGAGCAATGATACCGTTCAAATGCTTCAGGTCATAGACCTCAAGATCGATGGTGAGCTCTGTGAAATCCGGAGAGCGGCGGCTCATGCTGATATTGTCGATGTTGCCATCGTGTTCCGCGATCACCGATGCGACCTGGGCAAGGCTGCCCGGCTCGTTCACGTTCTGCACGTGCAGCCGCGCCGGAAAACGCCGCGGCACGGCTTCATCGGTGTCCCATCGCACGTCGAGCCAGCGTTCCGGCTCTTCCTCGAAATCCTTCAACGCCGGCGACTGGATCGGATAAATCGTGATGCCCTCACCCGGCGTCACAATGCCGACGATGCGGTCGCCCGGCACCGCGCCGCCGTTCGGCGCGAATTTCACCGGCAGATCGCTGTTGATACCGCGGATCGGGATCGCGTTCGACGCCTTGGCGTCGCCTGATGGTTTGGGCTTGGCGCCAGCGGCTTTCTTGCCGCTGAGACGCGCCTCTTCCTTGTAATCGGGATACATCGCGCGCGCGACATCCGACGCCTTCATTTCGCCGCGTCCCACCGCCGCCATCACATCGTCGATGGATGCCCGCGCGAGGCGCGGAAGCGCGCCCTTCAGTTTGTCGTCGGCGTAGACGATCTTGGCGCGCATGAACAGGCGCTCGACGATGCGCCGACCGAGACCGGCATACTGATCGCGCACCGCAGTGCGGGTGGCGCGGCGGATCGCGGCCTTGGCCTTGCCGGTGACCGCAAGTGACTCCCATGCAGTCGGCGGCGCCGACTGTGCCTGCGACGTGAGGACTTCCACCTCGTCACCATTCTGCAATTCCGACGACAACGGCGCGAACTTGCCGTTGATCTTGCACCCGACTGCGCTGTTGCCGACGTCAGTATGCACCGCGTAAGCGAAGTCGATCACGTTGGCATGGCGCGGCAGCGCGATCAGCTTTCCCTTCGGCGTGAAGCAGAACACCTGATCGTGGAACAGCTCCATCTTGGTATGTTCGAGGAATTCCTCCGGATTGGCGCTTTCCGACAGCACCTCGACGGTGTGGCGCAGCCACGCAAATGCGTTCGATTCCAGCTTGAGCCGCTCTGTGGGCGAGCCGACGCCATCCTTGTAGATGGCATGCGCCGCGATGCCGTACTCGTTGACCCGGTCCATCTCCTCGGTGCGGATTTGCAGCTCGACGCGCTGCTTGCCGGGGCCGATCACCGTGGTGTGGATCGAGCGATAATCGTTCTGCTTGGGCGTCGAGATGTAATCCTTGAACCGTCCGGGCACCACCGGCCAAGTCGTATGCACGATCCCGACCGTGCGATAGACCTCGGCGATGCTGTTGACGATGATGCGGAACCCAAAGATGTCGGACAACTGCTCGAAGCCGACGGACTTGCGCTCCATCTTCACCCAGATCGAGAACGGCTGCTTGCGCCGTCCTTTGACGTACGCGTTGATGCCGTTCTTCGAGAGCTTCGCGGAAAGCTGGGCTTCAATTTCGCCGATCAGGTTGCGATCGCGGGCTTCAAGCGCATCGAGGCGCTGAACCACGACGGCGTGCGCCTCCGGATCGATCACCTTGAACGACAGGTCTTCCAGCTCTTCGCGCATTTCCTGCATACCCATGCGGCCGGCGAGCGGCGCATAGATGTCGAGGGTCTCTTCCGCGATCCGGTGACGTGACGCCGGCGGCACAAATTCCAGCGTCCGCATGTTGTGCAGCCGATCGGCGAGCTTGATGAGCAACACGCGCACGTCGTCGGCGATCGCCAGCAGCAGTTTGCGCAGGTTCTCGGCCTGCTTTGCCTCGCGCGACACCAGTTCGAGCCGTTTCAGCTTGGTCAGCCCATCCACCAGCGCGCCGATCTCAGAACCGAACATCTGGTCGATCTCGGCTCGGGTCGATTCGGTGTCTTCGATGGTGTCGTGAAGCAGGGCCGCGACGATTGTGGCGTCGTCCAGCTTCAGGTTGGTGAGGATCGCGGCGACCTCGAGGGGATGGGAAAAGTACGGATCGCCCGAGGCGCGCTTCTGCTCGCCATGGGCCATCATGGCGTAGACATAGGCCCGGTTAAGCAGGTCTTCGTCGGTATTCGGGTTATAGGCGCGGACCTTGTCCACCAGATCGTACTGGCGCATCATCTTGGTCCGGACGGGCTTCTTCGCCGGCAGTGGCGGCGGGCCAGCCGGAGCCTCTGCGGCCGCTTCGCTCGCCGCCTGCATTTGGGGCTGATTTCGCCGCCAGATCGCCATCCGCCTGCTCGCCTCGCCTTCGATTCCTGAAAAAGGAACCGTCATTCACAATATCGCCGGTTCTCCGATAATCGCAAGGAAGACGCTAAAAATGTCAATAAATGCAAAGGCCCGAGCGATCCGCCCGGGCCTTTGAGAAAACCAGCGTATAGTGCCGGAAAATCGGTCCGAAACGGACTTACTCGTCTTCCTCGGGCTGCTCCTCAGGCGGAGCAAGGCCTTCCAGACCCTTCAAAAGCTCTTCTTCCGTCATGCGCTCGACCGCCACTTCGGTGTCGTCGGCGTCCACAGAGGCGCCGGCGGAGCCGATCAGCGGCACAGTATCGGGTTCCGGCTCGTCCACTTCGACGAACTTCTGCAGGGAATGGACCAGTTCTTCCCGCAAATCCTCGGGAGAAATGGTCGTATCAGCGATTTCACGTAGCGAAACCACTGGATTCTTGTCATTATCCCGGTCGATGGTCAGGGGCGACCCTGAGGAAATCATCCGCGCACGGTGTGCGGCGAGCAGGACGAGGTCGAACCGGTTGTCGACCTTATCGATACAATCTTCAACAGTGACGCGCGCCATCGGCTGCCGCTCCGGGTCTGGATCTGAGAATATGTCGCTATGCGCGCTAGGTATAGCGACCAGAGCCTTTCCGCAAGCATGTTTTTCGGATTGGTCCGTAAATCGCCGCTGCCGGAAGGGCCCCGCCAGAGCATAGCTGAGGGTCAATTAGTCCCATGGACAAGAAATCGCTTCATTGCTTCATCACGGTGTGCGGCAATCTGCGCAGCTGCCTCAGCCGCGCGGAATATTTGCGTCCTTTATCCTCTCTAAACCTTCTAGCGAATAACAACTGAATTGAATGGGAATGCGCGGTGATGGATACGCGCCAAGAATACATGCGATAACAACGATGCGAGTAAAAACTGATGCCTTCTGCCACGAACAAGATCGCGCTGTTTATTGACGGTGCAAACCTATACGCAACAGCGAAGACCCTTGGTTTCGACATAGATTATAAGCGGCTGCTCCTTGAGTTTCAGAGTCGTGGCACTCTCGTTCGGGCCTTCTACTACACTGCCATTATCGAGGATCAGGAATACTCGTCGATCCGACCGCTGATCGATTGGCTCGATTACAACGGCTATACCGTCGTCACCAAGGCGACGAAGGAATTCATCGATGCTTCCGGACGCCGCAAGGTCAAGGGCAACATGGACATCGAACTCGCCGTCGACGCCATGGAGCTCGCGGAGAACATCGACCAGATGGTGCTGTTCTCGGGCGACGGCGATTTCCGCTCGCTGGTCGAGGCCGTGCAGCGCCGCGGCGTGCGGGTAACAGTGGTTTCCACCATCGCCAGCCAACCGCCGATGATCGCCGACGAATTGCGCCGCCAGGCGGATGTCTTTACTGATTTGGTCCAGCTACAAGCAAAGCTTGGCCGCGATCCGAGCGAGCGCCCTGCTCCTCGCGAACCGCGCGAACCTCGTCAGCACACGCCGCAATTCCTGCAGCGGGCGACGACCAGCTCAATGGCGCCAAGGGGCGATGACGAATTCGACGATTGAAGAAAAGACCAAGGAGAGCCGGCGCAATAGTGCCGGCCCTTCTTCTTCTGTTTCCGGGCAATCGAACGAACCCGGCCCGGATTGCCCTCTCTGCCCCCGCCTGAAAGACTATCGTGACGCGAACCGCGCGCAGCATCCGCATTGGTTCAACGCACCAGTCTACTCTTTCGGCCCGATCGACGCGCAGCTTCTGATTGTGGGGCTCGCGCCTGGGCTTCAGGGCGCAAACCGCACAGGGCGGCCTTTCACCGGAGATTTTGCCGGTGATCTGCTTTACGGCACACTGATCGACATCGGCTTTGCGACAGGCTCGTACGAAGCTCGCCCTGACGACGGGCTCACGCTGATCGATTGCCGCATCACCAATGCCGTGCGCTGTGTGCCGCCACAGAACAAACCCCTGCCCGCTGAAATCAAGACCTGCCGTACATTCTTCCATGCAACCATTGACGAGATGCCGCGCCTGCGCGCGATCGTCATGCTTGGTCGGGTGGCGCACGATACAACGCTGAGGACGCTCGGCGTTCGCGCAGCGGATGCTCCGTTTGCACACGGCGCGCAGCATCAGGTGGGCTCCCTCCGGCTGTTCGACAGCTATCATTGCTCCCGCTACAACACGAACACCCGCGTTCTAACGCCCGAGATGTTCAGGGCGGTGTTTGCCAGCGTGCAGAACTATCTGGGTTAGCGCGGATTGGCCTGCAGCCATGCGAGCACATCGCCCGCATTCCGGTCCGGCGGAAACACCGGATAGAACACATGGGTGATCGTCGCGTCGTCGATAATCAGCGCCAGCCGCTTGATCAGCGTCAGTCCTGCGACATCCATCGACGGCAGCTTGAGTGCGCGGGTCAACGCCAGATCGCTGTCCGACAGAACCTGAAACGGCACGTGCAGCCGTTCGACCATGTCGCGCTGATAGGCGCTGTCTTGGGTGGAAATGCCGAATACATGCTGCGCGCCAGCATCCCTCAGATCCTTGAACAGATCCCGAAATGCGCAGGTTTGCGGCGTACAGCCACGTGCCCCGGGGATCATGTCCCAGTCATCGACGAGGCTGATCTTGCCGGGTTCTCCCGTGCGCGGATAGGCGAACAGCACCACCCGCCCCGGCAACGACGCCAGCTTGACCGGCGATCCGTCGGTGGCCCGCAGCACAACGGGTGGCATTTTCATGCCGACCAGATGTTTCGCCGCGCCGTCGTCGACCGGCGCCGGAATTTTGCTCCAGTCCACGTCCATCAGATTCGGCTGGTTCATCGCAGTATCCTTTGCATCCTGGAGGCTGAGTTATCCGAGAACATTAGCCCTTTCGGCGTTAACCTCGCGCCCTCAGCAAGCGGCCCTTCTCGCGCGCCCAGTCCCGCTTCTTCTCGGTATCGCGTTTGTCGTGCAGCTTCTTGCCCTTCGCGAGAGCCAGTTGAAGCTTCACCTTGCCGTGCTCGTTGAAATACATCTTCAGCGGAATGAGCGTCATCCCCTCGCGCTCGATCGCGCCGATCAGCTTGTTGATCTGCTTCTTATGCAGCAGGAGCTTGCGGTCGCGCTTCGGCTCATGATTGAAGCGGTTGGCTTGCAGATACTCCGGGATGTTGGCGTTGACGAGCCAGATTTCGCCGTCCTTGGAATCCGCATAGGACTCCGCAATCGTGGTCTTGCCGTTACGCGTCGACTTGACCTCGGTGCCGGTCAGCACGATGCCCGCCTCGACGGTGTCCTCGATGGCGTAATTGAACCGCGCCTTGCGGTTCTCGGCGATGACCTTGATCGTGGGTTCTTTCTTCTCGGCCATCAGGTGCCTCGGTGCGCATACACGCGAAAAATATGGCTCGCGTGAACACGCAATCCTTCAGTACGGCTGACGGCGCTTAGAGCTTGCCCCGTCAAAATGTCCGCTGGTGACAGATAGTAATTTATTTCGCTTTCAGAAGATCGCGGATTTCGGTCAGCAGTTGCTGGTCCTTGCTCATGGCCGCAGGTTCGGGCGCCGCTTCCTGCTTCGCCTTCAACTGGTTCATCAGACGGATGACCAGAAACAGGACGAATGCGACGATAATGAAGTTCAGCGTCAACGTGAGGAAACTGCCCCATGCCAGCACCGCGCCCTGTTTCTTGGCGTCGGCCAGGTTGGTTGCCGTGACCGTCTTGGACAGGCCGGTGAAGTAGTTCGAGAAATCGAGCCCGCCGGTCACCGCGCCGATGATCGGCATGATGATGTCCGCCACCATGGAGTTCACGATGGCTCCGAACGCCGCGCCGATGATGACGCCGACCGCGAGATCGACAACATTGCCTTTCAGGGCAAATTTCTTGAACTCCTCGAGCATCGGCTCATTCCCTTTCCAAGATTATCAGTTGAGCAATCCAGCATAGACCATCGCGTCGTGGATGACTTTGCCGGTCGGCGGCGTCACCGGCACGAGCGGCAGGCGAACTTCTTCCTGCACACGGCCGAGCAGCTTGAGGCCATGCTTGGCGCCCGCAAGACCTGGCTCCTTGAAGATCGCGTCGTGCAGCGGTGTCAGCCGGTCCTGGATCTTGAGCGCGGCCGCATAGTCTCCCTTCAACACGGCAACCATTAAATCCGCGCACTGCTTTGGCGCCACGTTGGCAACAACCGAAATGCAGCCGTGACCACCCGCCGCCATATAGGCTAGCGCGGTCATGTCCTCACCCGAGAGCTGGATGAAATCCGGGCCCATCGCGTGGCGCTGCTGCGACACGCGCGCGAGATTGGCGGTGGCGTCCTTCACGCCGGCGATGTTCTTCAGCTCGAACAGTCTTGTCATCGTCTCGACCGACAGATCGACGACCGAACGCGGCGGGATGTTGTAGATGATGATCGGAATACCGATCGCATCGTTCACCGCCTTGAAGTGATGATACATCCCTTCCTGCGTCGGCTTGTTGTAGTAAGGGGTCACCACCAGCACGGCATCGGCGCCCGCCTTCTCGGCGTGCTTCGCCAGAGCGACGGCTTCCCGTGTCGAGTTCGAGCCAGCGCCGGCGATAACAGGCACGCGGCCCTTCGCCTCCGCGACACACCACTCGGTGACCTGATTGTGCTCTTCGTGGCTGAGGGTCGGGCTTTCACCGGTGGTTCCCACCGGAACCAAACCGTGTGAACCCTGCTCGATCTGCCAGTTCACAAGCTCACGCAGGCCGCCCTCGTCCAGCGCCCCATTTTTGAACGGCGTAACCAAGGCGGTAAGGGACCCCCTGAAATTCGTCTTGGTTGCCATTGCTCTGTCTCCGAACGCTTCGCACGCTGCGATTAATGATTGATACCGGGTCCCGGAACGCGATGAAAGTCCCGGACAATATCGACCGCCCGGAGCCAGGAACGCCCCGTATCAGCCGCTATTTTGCCGCGGTGTGGCGGCATTGTGCCTGTTCTAACACATTTGGTGTTTTGTCCACATATTCAATGAACTACACCTGAAGGCGAAGGTCTTGAATGATTCGCCGCATAGGCCGCCCGTGATGCCATTTGCTCCTTCATCTGCGGGATCAGCCCGGCTGTTACGCTGGAGTGCTGCACTCTTCGGCGCTGGCGCGATTGCGCTGGTTTCATATGCCGCGTCCGCCGTTCCGCTGCCCAAGCCCCGGCCGATCTCCCGCCAGGCGCCGCAAACCGCACCGGCAAAACCGGATCAGCAAAAGGCCCCGGCTTCCGCAAAAGCCACGCCGGCCGCGCCTGCACCGAAGGCTCTCGCCGCGCGCCCTGCTCCGCCCCGAAAGCCGTCCGTGGCGTTGGCGCTATCCACGACATCGTCCACGTCGAAGGCCGACATGGACACGCTCGAACAGATCATCGAACTGGTTCGCAAGCGGAAGCCGGCCGACGCCACGCAGCTTCAGGCGTCGCTCTCCGATCCCGTTGCGCGCAAGCTTTCCGAATGGATGATCCTGCGCAGCGACGATAACGGCGCACCTGTCGAACGTTACCGTGATTTCATTGCCGAAAATCCGACCTGGCCAAGCGTCACGTTCCTGCGGCGGCGCGGCGAAGCCGCTCTGTGGGACGACAAACGCGACGATTCCACCGTCCTCGCATTCTTCAACGGCGAGCAGCCGATCTCCGCCAAGGGCCGCTTCATGCTTGCTCGCGCGCTGCTGGCCCGCGGCGACCGGGCAAGCGCAGAGCGGCTAGTGCGTGAAGCGTGGCGCGGCGATCCATTCTCGTCTGACACTGAAGACACCGCGTTTGAGCGGTTCGGCACGCTGCTGACGCCCGGCGACATCAAGATCCGGATGGATATGCTTCTGTATAGCGGCGACAACGCAGAAGCCGCGTTGCGCTCCGCCAGGCGGCTCGGCAGCGGCCATATCGCGCTGGCAAAGGCGCGTATCGCCCTCAACAAAAAGGCCTCGAATGCGAAGGCCCTGCTCGATGCGATACCAAGCGACCTGCACAACGACCCGCTGTATCTTTTCAGCAAGGCGCAATGGCTCCGGCGCGAGGACAAATTCCAGGAAGCTGCGCGCGCCATGCAGGCGGCGCCCCGTGATCCGGCACGGCTGGTCAATGCAGACGAGTGGTGGATCGAGCGGCGTCTGCTGGCGCGCAAACTGCTCGACACCAACGAGCCTCGGCTCGCTTATGCCATCGCACGCGATGCATCGCTGCCGGCCCGCGACATCTACAAGACAGAGTCGGAATTCACCGCGGGCTGGATTGCGCTGCGGTTCCTGAACGATCCGAATCTTGCGGCCCAGCACTTTGCGCGCATCGGTGTCGGCAGCGTCAATCCGACGGCGCTCGCCCGCGCCGGTTACTGGCAGGGCCGCGCCGCCGAGGCTGCCGGGCGCTCGCAGGAGGCCCGCGCAGCGTATGAATCGGCTGCGGCGCAGTCGACCAGCTATTACGGACAACTCGCACGGGCGAAGCTTGGGCTGCCACAGATCGCGCTGAATGGCGTGCCCGGACGCTCGCGCGGTGGCGAGCGGCTGGAGATTGTCCGCGCCGTCGAGCTTCTTTACGCACTGGACGAGCGCGAGATCGCCATTCCCATTCTCGCTGACATGGGTGAGCGCGCCGACATGGATGGCTTGCTCGCGCTTTGCGAGCTGACGCAGCGTCACAACGATGCGCGGGGCATGCTGCTGGTTGGCAAGGCCGCGCTGAACCGCGGCATGCCGTTCGATCACTATGCCTACCCTGTGATCGGCATTCCGCCGTACAAGGATTTCGGGCCTGAGGTCGAGAAGGCAATCGTGTTCGCCATCGCCCGGCAGGAAAGCGCCTTCAATCCCTCCGTGGTGTCACCCGCACAGGCATATGGCCTGATGCAGGTGACGCCCGCCGCCGGCAAATACGTCGCCAAGCGGCACGGCGCAACGTTCGACCTGAACCGGCTGAAGTCCGACCCGGCCTACAATGCAGCCTTTGGCGCGGCTGAACTCGGCGGCCTGATCGAAGATTATCGCGGCTCCTACATCATGACCTTCGCCGGCTACAATGCCGGGCGTGGCAGCGTGCGCAAATGGATCGAGCGCTACGGCGATCCCCGCGATCCCAAGGTGGACGCAGTGGATTGGGTCGAGCAGATTCCGTTCTCCGAGACCCGCAACTACGTCCAGCGCATCATGGAGAACCTGCAGGTCTACCGCTCTCGGTTTGGCGGCGGCAGCAAGCTGCTGATCGAAGCCGATTTGCGCCGGGGCGCGGGTGCCGAGTGATTCAGACTTCGCCGCCACGCAGATTTACATGCCGTCATCACCGGGCTTGACCCGGCGACCCATCTCAAGAAAACTTTTAGCCTCAACAGATCGCCAGCCTCCGGTGTCCCGGCTGCATCACGCCCGTTCGCAAGGAAAGTTAATGTCCGCACAATTCCGCGACGTCTTCTGCCAGTCAGCCGACGGGCTGAAACTCCATGCCAAGGTCATCGGCCCCGACAACAGCGCTTTGCTGCCGGTGCTGTGCCTGCCGGGCCTGACGCGGACGACTGAAGATTTCAACGAGATCGCCCGTGCGATCGCGACCGATCCCGCCAAGCCGCGCAAAGTCGTCGCCATAGATTATCGCGGGCGCGGGCTGTCGGACTACGATCCTGATCCCGCCAAATACGCGGTCCCGGTCGAGCTTGGCGATGTGATGACAATCGCCGCGTCGCTTGGGATCACGCGCGCCATTCTGCTCGGCACATCGCGTGGCGGCCTCATCTCGATGGCGCTGGCGGCGGCACAGCCCCAATTGCTGGCCGGCGTGATTCTGAACGATATCGGCCCGGAGCTCGATATCCGCGGTCTGATGAAGATCAAGGGCTACCTCGCCTCTCCACCTCCCGTAACGACCTGGGATGAAGGCGCGCGCGGCATGAGAGACCTGTTCGGCGGCGTGTTTCCCTCGCTCACCGACGCCGACTGGATGGCGTGGGCGCGCCGCGCGTTCCGGGAGAAAGCCGGCGGCGGACTGGAGCGCACCTACGATCTCAACATCGCGCGCACGCTGGATGGTCTCGACCCGGCAAGTCCGTTGCCGCAGGTTTGGGAGCTGTTCGACAAACTCGCCGGCATTCCGTTGATGCTGATCCATGGCGAATTGTCAGACCTGCTCTCGCCTCAGGGCGTGCAGGACATGATCGCCCGGCGGCCGGACATCGATCTGGTCAAGGTGGCCGATCAGGGCCACGCGCCCCTGCTGGCAGATAAGCCAACGATGGATCGTATCGTCGCGTTCTGCGCGCGGTGTGACGGGGCATAACGGCCCGCGCCGGGAACACCAGAAGCCATTCCCCTCACGTCGCCCCGGCCAACGGGTCCGGCTTCGCCGGTCCGATGACAGGCTACGGTCGGGATCCATAGCCCTGAGTTTCCGGTTGTGAGGAATACCGGGGCGATCTTCTTGCTGCCATCACGACGTTCGGTGGTTATGGGATCCCCGCTTTGGCGGGGACGACACACGTATGCTTGGCAAGAACTCCGTCATCCTCTCTCATTCGGGAAAGAAGACCGCATAAAGAAAAACCCCCGGCAGTTTCCTGCCGGAGGTTCTTTTAGTTCAGGTCGTAATCGCCGTCAGGCGATTGCGATTACCAGGTGCGGCGAACGCGGAGGTTGCCGGACCAGATGCCCTGATCCTTGTAGTCGTACACGCCAGCCGGCTTGAACGTACCAGCAACGTTGGCGGCAGCGAGGGTGGCCGAGCCAGTGTTCGACTGGTCGAGGTAGGAGTACATGACTTCGCCCGAGAACGTCAGGTTACGAACCGGGGTCCAGGCGGTACGCGAACCAACCTGCCAGATCTTGAAGTCAGGGTTACAGGAGTAACCGTTGAGCTTCGCGCCGGTGTTGAGAGCCTGAACGCCGCAGATCGCTGCAGAAGCAGTGCCGTTGTAGTCGATCTGGGTGTAGCTGCCGAACACGCTGGTTTCCCAATTCGGGGTCCAGTTGTGGACGTAAGCGCCGCGGAAGCCCCAGCCGTTGGTCTTCTGGATGCTGCCACCGGTGGTGTACACACCGTCGAACAGCGGAAGAACCGCGAGGCTCTGGTAGCTGCCAGCGAAGTCTGCGCTGCCGAACTTGTCGAAGTTGTTGCCGGTCACGCCGCTGATCAGATACTTGGTCGAGCCAGTCGCCCAGGTACCATCCAACGACAGCTTGTCGCCAGGGCCGGTCGGCAGGTTCTTCAGCTGAATGCCGACGGACACTGCGCCGCCCCATTCATCCGAAGGATGGCCATTCGGCTCAACGATCGTTGCAGCTGCGCCGCCGTTAAGCGCCGTGGTTGCAGCGTAGTAGTTGGCGTGCACGTTGTGCAGAGCGCCCGACACCTGAGCGGTGAAGGCGGCCTGGTCGATACGCACGTTACCAACGATGTCAGGCGAAACGTTGCCGCCGTACGAGTTGGTGTACACACCGGTCAGAGCTGCCGTAGCAGGCTGGGTCAGGTTTGCGTTCAGGAGCTGAGCGCGGTTGATGACGCGGTTGTCTTCAACACCGATCTGAGCCGACACGCCGTTGCCGAACTGCCAGGTGTAAGCAGCCTGGGTGATGCCGGTTGCGTTGTCGTAGCCGCCGAGCAGGAACGAGGTGTTGTTGTTGGCGCCGTAAGCACCCCAGGGGGTCTGGAAGCCCGAGACCGCCTTACCGAAGGTGAAGCCGGCGAACTGAACGAAACCGTAGTCCATCGTCAGGTTGCCCGACGACGGGCCGAAGCCGGTCGAATGCTCGAAGTTGCTCGACCAGTAGGTACGAACAACGCCGTATTCGGTGGCGGTACGGGTGTCGATGTTCAGCTGAACGCGAGCGCGGGTGGTGAAGTAGTCGCTGTCGCGGCTGCCGGTACCGTTGGCGCGGAACCCGCCTTCATCCCAGGCTGGCTTGCCGTAGTTGCCGGCGTTGATGTTCGCGTCAGCCTGGACGTAGCCGCCCAGCTTGATGCAGGTGTCGGTGCCCGGGATGTAGTAGAAACCCGCGCCGTAAAGGGAGCAGATCTTCACGTACTGAACGGCTTTCGCCTTGACGGGAAGATCGGCTGCCTGTGCCCCGGCGGACGCTGCGATAACCGCAGCCGAACCCAGGATAAGGCTCTTAATGGTGCTCATAAAACCTCCAAGTTTTGCTCTCTAGGGAAGGTTCCAGGCCGGTGGTGTAAGTCACACCACGTGGTAGGTTCCCTTGATCCCCGCTAACCGCCCGGTCGCCTCGCGCTTTCGGACACTCCCGCTGAACGCGAGCGACTTAAGCGAAACTCCCAAACGGGACGACCTCGGGATGCCCCCCTCCGTCGCTTCGATGACCATTGCCCAACAGTCGTGATCAAGCAACAAAGGACCGCCTTGAAACGGTGCTGTTCCGGCCGTTTTTGGGGAGGTGTTGCACAAATAGCACGCAAAAATCCGAGCGGAACCTGTTCAAGTGACTGATAATATTACTGTATTCTAGTTGCCCCAAAATGTTCCGCTGAAACGCCTATGTGGCAACGCACACGGCCGCAACACTCCCCTCACCTGTGAATTGTCGAATCGCAGACACGGAAAAAGCCTGCGTTGCCTGCCCTTAAGCTCACGGGATTCGGGGACAACAGGCCGTTGTGATGCCCGTATTCCCTCGTATTAGAGGCTGTCACGACGGTCTTGGAACCCCGAACCGGCCTCTGAGCGGCGTTGCGGCTGCCGAAGACATTATAACGTGAGACAAAGAACTGCCGCCCGGACCTCATATCAAAGGCTAAGTTCAGGAAAAGTCTGCAGCGACTTGCGGCGCGTGACCGCGTAAGGCATATCGAGCCTGTGGAGACGTGGCCGAGCGGCTGAAGGCACTCGTTTGCTAAATGAGCATACCTTGAAAAGGGTATCGAGGGTTCGAATCCCTCCGTCTCCGCCACCCGCATTCAAGTCATCGATGTAACTGGACGAAACGCCGGCGGACGTCGCATCGCCGCGAGATCACGCAGCACGACGGTTCAGAGCGCAAATATTCGGCCGCCGGAAACAAGGGCCATTTTGCGAACGACAGAAAACCGAAGCGCAGCGCGACCGCCCGACCGCATCGAAAGTATCGATGAATGGCCTACTTCCGCGCGAGTCGCCTTAGTGCGTCGCCATCCATGCACGGGCTTCACGCTGGGCGGTTGCGATCTCGACGTCCGACATCAGGCCCGCGATTTCCCGGCGCAGCGGAATGGCGTCGCCCCGGCCCTTGAGCGCGGCAAGGTTGAACCACTTGTGCGCAGCGACCAGATCGATCAGGCCGCCGCGGCCAGTCGAATAGATCATTCCGAGGTCAAACAGCACATCGCCGTTCGCCGCGGCCTCGATCGGCATTGCGCTGCCGGTATCAATCGTTCCCTGAAACATCCTGGCTCTCCGATTCTCGCCGCGCGGTGGCGGCTGGCAATCCCCTGCCGCGGCGAGCGCGGCTCCTGTCGTTGTTCTGTTTGACGCGACCGTTGCTTTTGTTGGCGCGTATTCCGCAAAACCGGCTTGCCAATCCTGCGGAATACGCGTTCGCCGTTTTGCCGGCTTGTTGGGATCATCATGACCCCTAAAATTTGAATCGCTGTTTAAGCATCGCTATGAATCGAACGTGAAGACCACATCGGCCCGGCGCGCGTCGAATCTTGAGAAACCCGCTGTTTGCAGGGCTTTCCCGATGGTCGTGAAAATCGATTCACCATCGTATTTGGCAAAGCAATAACCACGGCATGAGGCGGCTTCACGCAAGCGGCAATATTCGACCATGCCTCAACGATCCCACGCGGCCGGTCGCGGCGGGAGTATCGGGCAGCAGACATCATACGTCGGCCGCGGCCTCAACGTCAGGAGATGGGTCTGGATTTCGGATGACTGCCGCTGCATGCGCCGGAACGGCGAGATCGCGCGAGTCAAAAAAACGAGGGCGTCGGTGAACACGTCAGGACTGAGATTTCACCGGCGTAACCCTGCCGGGAAACTGCGAGGTCATCCCCCGCAACGAACGAAGAGCTCTTGAACTCTTCTGCCTGACCGGTTGGCCGGGCCGTCTCGCCTGATGTCTCGCCGACACCCTCTTTCGTCGACCGGAGCCGCCGGTTCAAATCTGCGCTTGCGAACAGAATAGTCTGACGGCTCTTGTGACGGTGCCGGCATCACGTGCCGGCAATTCCATAAGGCGTAGCCTTACTTCTTCTTCTTGGCGACCTTGCGGGTCTTCTTGGCAGTCTTCTTCACTGCCGACTTCGCCTTCTTCGCCTTCTTCGCTTTCTTGGCCATGTTGCCCTCCTAAGTTAGTGAGATGGCTTAATCGCTGTGTGCACTCGGGAATCGAAATGCACTTCATCTGGATTACACCAACGCGTTCAAAAAAACAGTGTCCCGCTTAAGGAAGTGTTTACGCACAAGGCGCGCCGCACGCTGCAAACACAAAACGGAAGCGCCGCAACGCATCGACACGACACTCCATCGCGCGCAGAAAACCCGAGAGAGAAGCAACATCGCGCATCAAAGAAACGGCTGTGCCGCAGCGATTTCTTTCATCGCAACACAACGCGCATCGTAACGCCTGTAAAACCGCACATAACTCTGCACCCGTCGAAAAACGCGTTTCGCGGACTCTGAGTCGCTTTTTTTGGCAACAAAAATATTTTCTGGAAAATTTGGTTTTGGCGCGATCATCGCTCGCGCCCGCGAACTTTTCCCGCCCTTTTTGCGAATCTGATTCGCAAATCGATTCCACCTCACGAGACGTTTTCGTTGTCCGCGCGATGGCGTCGCACGCTCATCATCGCATCGAAAACAAAAAACGAGACGGCCGGAGGACGCGCGGAAGCGACGCCGCACGCCCTCTGCATCCTCTCGTTAACGATGTTCAGATGCCGAGCTTGGCCTTCAGCAGGTCGTTCACCGCCTGCGGGTTCACCTTGCCGCCCGATGACTTCATCACCTGACCGACGAACCAGCCCATGAGCTGAGGTTTGGCGCGCGCCTGCTCAGCCTTGTCGGGATTGGCGGCGATGATGTCGTCCACCACCTTCTCGATGGCGCCAAGATCCGTCACCTGCTTCATGCCGAGGCTGTCGACCAGCGCTTTTGGATCGCCGCCTTTGGTCCAGACGATCTCAAACAGGTCCTTCGCGATCTTGCCGGAGATGGTTCCTTCTCCGATCAGGTCGATGATCGCGGCCATTTGCTCCGCCGATACCGGCGACCAGGCAATATCCTGCCCTTCCTTGTTGAGGCGGCCGAACAGTTCGTTGATGACCCAGTTCGCTGCGAGCTTGCCGTCACGCGCCTTGTCCGCGAGCTTGCCCAGCACCGCCTCGAAGAAGCCCGCGCTTTCACGTTCGGCGACCAGAACACCAGCGTCGTACGGCGTCAGGCCGACTTCGGCGATGAAGCGCTCACGCTTTTCGTCCGGCAGCTCCGGCAGCTTCGATTTCAAATCCTCTACGTAGTCGGCGGTGAACTCCAGCGGCAGCAGATCGGGGTCCGGGAAGTAGCGATAGTCGTGCGCCTCTTCCTTCGAACGCATCGAGCGGGTCTCGCCCTTGTTCGGATCGTACAGCCGGGTTTCCTGATCGATGGTGCCGCCGTCCTCCAGAATTCCGATCTGGCGGCGGGCTTCGTAATGGATCGCCTGCCCGATAAAGCGGATCGAGTTCATGTTCTTGATCTCGCAGCGGGTCCCGAGCGCTTCGCCGGGCCGCCGCACCGAGACGTTGACGTCCGCGCGCAGGTTGCCCTTCTCCATGTCGCCGTCGCAGGTGCCGAGATAGCGCAGGATCGAGCGAAGCTTGGCGACGTAGCCCTGCGCTTCCTCGGCGGAGCGGATATCCGGCTTCGAGACGATCTCCATCAGGGCAACGCCCGAACGGTTGAGATCGACAAAGGACATGGTGGGATGCTGATCGTGCAGCAATTTGCCGGCGTCCTGCTCCAGATGCAGCCGCTCGATACCGACCGTCACGCTCTCGCCGCCAGGAAGATCGACGACCACGGCGCCCTCGCCAACGATCGGCGATTTGTACTGGCTGATCTGGTAGCCCTGCGGCAGGTCCGGGTAGAAATAGTTCTTCCGGTCGAAGGTCGATTTCAGGTTGATCTGTGCCTTGAGGCCAAGCCCGGTGCGCACCGCCTGCGCCACGCACTCCTCGTTGATAACGGGCAGCATGCCGGGCATCGCCGCGTCCACCAGCGAGACGTGATCGTTCGGCGCGCCGCCGAATTCGGTTGAAGCGCCGGAGAACAACTTCGAGTTGGAAGTCACCTGGGCATGGACTTCCAGACCGATGACCATTTCCCAGTCACCGGTGGCGCCCTTGATGAGTTTTGACGATTTGACGGGTGCGTTCATGGGGCGCCTTTTACCTTGATGGCGCGGGTGAGAAAACCCCGAATCAGATCACAGGTTCGCTGCGAAACTGCGGAAAACCGGGCTCGCCCGCAGCGCATCGCGCCCGGCCTCGATAACGCTGTCGACCTGCTCGGGTGGCAGGTGGAAGCGCGTCGGCACCCGTTCGAGGTCCGCCGCGCGGGCCTGATCGAGCTGATCGAAACCGATCCGGCCGACATAGAATTTCAGATCGCGGCAATTCCAGTTTGGGCCCGCGCCATAGCGCGCCCTGTCCGCCGCGGATAATCCGCAGCGCCATCTGACGAGCGAACCCTGCCAGTCTGTCATGGTCGCGTTGAATGCAGTGAAGCTGCCTGCGACACTGGCATCGATGGCGGTGTCTGCCGCAGCCTTGACGAGTTCCGCCCCGGTCGGCCCCTCCACGGTATTGATCCAGCTGCCGGACAAGCCGGTCTTCGCATCGACGACCAGGATCAGAGCACGCCGCAGTTTCACCGCCTGCCTTGGGTTAAGCGGTCCATACGGCGTATCCGACGACAGCCGCGCGATGGTCATGCCGGCCAGGCCATAATTATCGACGAGGCCACCATCGAGCAGCTTGATGTAAGGCATCGAGCCATCGTGGTACCGGCTGATCGCCTTGGCGAACGAGTTCAGCATCGGAGGCGAATTGGCATTGTCCCGCGCACGCACGATCCAGGGCGGCAGCCGGTCATTGCACTTTCCGGGGAACGTCTGGATCACAACCGGCGCGAACGCCACGGGGACCGCTGCCGAAGCCGCAACCGCATTTGCCAGCGGGTATTCGGACAGGTTGCTGCACATGGCGCCGAATGCCACCGCGCCGAACACGAACGGCGTCCTGTTATAAATGTCGGAGGCATTGATCCAGACCTGCGGCCGGCTGGTCAGGCCCAGATCGCGAAACGTTGCGCCCTGAAACAGATTGGCGTCGAGCCAGCGCGGAAACCCCGTCGAGTCGTTGATACCACCCGCGACCGCGCGTGAGAGAGTTGCCAGAGTAAGGTTTGTCTGCAGCCCCTCCTCCGCGTTGCGCAGAAGAAACCTTTCGCGAAAATCGGCAAGAGCGGCCCGCTTTCGCAAACCGAAATAGGCCGCCGTGACCGAACCGCCCGACACACCGGAGATGAATTCGACCCGATCGATCATCGCGCCTTGCGCGCCGCGAACCGGAATGCGTTCCATCTCCTGCAACACGCCGAAGGAAAACGCAGCGGCGCGGGTCCCGCCGCCTGAGAAGGACAGCCCGACGACCGTGTCGTCGTAACTCGTCGTCTCGCCGAAGCCGATATTGCCTCTGTCAGCAAGATTGTCTGCGCCAGGCAGATTAACCGGTGCGTTCTGAATCGAGGCGCAGCCCAGCAGAATGCCGGACACGAACGCAACACTGGCGAGAGGACGCACCCAACGCATAATCACCGATCCCACCGGCCGTTATCGCCGCTGGCAGTTAATGAACACATACCGCCTCTATCAGGCATTCGGCGGACAAAGTGGTGAATACAAGGCGGGTGGGCATGACCTGCGCCGCAGGTCCTTCGCGTCAGGATTTCACCGACAACGGATTCTCTGCGCCACCCAGATACCGGTCCTCATAGGCGATCGACCAGTCGATCAGCCTGCGCCAAATCTCCTCGGCGAGATCGGGAGGCATGCCGGCAGCCTTTGCTTCCCCGCGCACATTGGCGACAACACCTTCGATCCGGTCGGGAATGGCGGCAGGAAGATTGTCACGTGCCTTGACGGCGATCACCTGATCCAGAACTTTAACTCGTTCGGCAAGCAGGGCCACGATATCGCGGTCGATCCGGTCGATGACAGCGCGCAGATCAGCAAGGCCTTCCTGCCCCGCCTGCATCAGGCCCACCACTTGTTCGCGGTGAAGTGTCCCGCCGCCTGCTCGATCACCTCGCCGAGCGAGAACAGCGTCTCTTCATCGAACGGCCGGCCGATCAGTTGCAGGCCGAGCGGCAGCCCCTGCCCGTCGGTACCCGCAGGTACTGCGATGCCGGGTAGTCCGGCCATGTTCACAGTCACCGTGAAGATGTCATTGAGATACATCTCGATTGGATCGGCCTTGCCCTTTTCACCGATGCCGAATGCAGCGGATGGCGTCGCCGGAGTCAGGATGGCGTGAACGCCCTTTGCGAACACGTCCTCGAAGTCCTTCTTGATCAGCGTGCGGACCTTCTGCGCGCGCAGATAGTACGCGTCGTAATACCCGGCCGAGAGCACGTAAGTCCCGATCATGACACGGCGGCGGACTTCGGCGCCGAACCCTTCGGCGCGGGTGTTCTCGTACATTTCAACGATGTTCTTGCCATTGACGCGCGCGCCATAGCGAACACCATCGTACCGCGCCAAGTTGCTTGAAGCTTCCGCGGGCGCGACAACGTAATAAGCCGGCAATGCGTACTTGGTGTGAGGTAGCGAGACCTCGACCAGCTCAGCGCCCGCAGCCTTCAGCCACTCGGCGCCCTGCGCCCACAGCCTGTCGATTTCGCCGGACATCCCGTCGAGCCGGTATTCCTTTGGGATCCCGATTCTCATGCCCTTCACCGACTTGCCGATGGCGGCCTCATAGTCCGGCACGGGACGATCGACCGACGTCGTGTCCTTCGGATCGTGACCGGCCATCGAGCGCATCAGGATCGCGGTGTCACGCACGGTGCGCGCGAACGGGCCGGCCTGATCGAGCGACGAAGCGAACGCCACGATACCCCAACGCGAGCAACGGCCGTAGGTCGGCTTGATGCCGACGATGCCGGTGAACGCCGCCGGCTGGCGGATCGAACCGCCGGTGTCGGTGCCCGTTGCACCGAGGCAGAGGTTTGCAGCCACCGCCGACGCGGAGCCGCCCGATGAACCGCCGGGAACGAGGCTGGCATCCGAACCTTCGCGCCGCCACGGATTGACCACCGGCCCGAACGCCGAGGTCTCGTTGGACGATCCCATCGCGAACTCGTCGCAGTTCAGCTTGCCCAGCATCACCGCACCGTCACGCCAGAGCTGAGAGGTGACAGTGGATTCGTACTGGGGAATGAAATTGCCGAGAATCTTCGAGCACGCCGTGGCCCGCACCCCGGTGGTGGCAAACAGATCCTTGATCCCGAGTGGAATGCCCGCGAGCGGGCCCGCCTCGCCTTTCGCGATCGTCGCATCCGCCGCGCGCGCCTGTTCACGCGCCTGCTCCGGTGTCTCCAGCACATAGGCGTTGAGCACACGCGCCTTTTCCATCGCGGCGAGATGCGCGTCGGTCAGTTCCAGTGCCGTGAAGGATTTCTGCGTCAGCCCCTCGCGGGCGTCGGCGAGCGTCAGTGAAGTCAGGTCGGTCATTTATTCTTCAATCGGATCGCAAATAAAGGGAGACTTGTTTTTCTTGGCTTGCGCCGCCTCGGCTTCGAGCATGTCGATCACCGCGTCGATAGCCTTGTCCGGATCGACATTCTTTCCCTGCCGCTCCATCTCGTCGAGATAGGTCATGTAGGCCGCATAAGCCTTCTCGTCGCTGCACAACAGGCACATGGCGTTTGCCTCGGGTTCTATTCGACGACTTTGGGCACCAGAAAGAAGTGATCTTCGGTGGCGGGCGCATTGGCGAGGACCTTGTCCGGTATCTCGCCGTCGCTGACGACGTCCGCGCGCTTCTTCATCTCCATCGGCATGACCGAGGTCATCGGCTCGACGCCATCGATGTTCACCTCGGACAACTGTTCGACGAAGGCCAGCATCGCGTTGAGTTCCCCTTGCAAATGGGAAACTTCCTCATCCTTCACGGCGATGCGCGCAAGATGCGCGATCCGGCGGACGGTGGCGGCATCGACTGACATATTCCGGAGACTCCAGGGACGGCTGTATTTAGCCGCCCTCATAGAGCATTCAGCGTGGATCGCCAACGCCAAATAAGTCGCGCATATACCGTCGCAACCGGAATTAGTAGAACGATCTCAAATGCTTGTGTCAAACATTGCGTATGACACTATCCCGCCAGACTGCGCATCCGATCGAGCGCTTCGGCCGCCAATGCGCGAGTCAGGTCAGCAGCACCCATCTGATGTCCCAGAGCCACAGACTGGCCCGCCCACAGATTCGTAAAATCCACCCGTCCCAACTTCTCCGCCGCAACTTTAAGCGGCCCGAGTGCCGTCGCAGCGTGCGGAAACGCAGGTGCCTCCGACGACACCGGCCCGACCTCCCGCATCAGCCGATTGGCGACGCCACGCGCAGGACGGCCAGTCATCACATTGGTGATGACGGTCGACTCGTCAGTCGCCCCGGTCAGCGCCGCTCGCCCAAGTACGCTGATTTTTGAATCTGGCGTATGCAAATAGGCTGTTCCGATCTGGACGCCCGCAGCCCCAAGCGCAAAGGCTGCCGCAATCCCTCGCCCATCGGCAATGCCACCCGCGGCGATCACCGGCACCCGCACCGCGTCCACGACTTGCGGCACCAGCGACATCGTCCCCGGCTGCGACGCGATGTTCTGCGTCAAAAACATTCCGCGATGTCCGCCAGCTTCCGCGCCTTGCGCGATAATCGCATCAGCACCGTTCTGCTCGAGCCACACAGCTTCCTTTACGATGGTCGCGGAGCCGATGACGATGGCTCCCGCCGCCTTCACGCGCTTCAGCAGCGCGTTGTCCGGGAAGCCGAAATGGAAGCTCACAACTTCAGGCTTCAATTCTTCAACCAGTTCGCACATCTGCGCGTCGAACGGTGCCCGATTGGCGGCGTTCACGCTCATACCGGGATCGAGCCCAAGCTCCTGAAAGTAAGGCGTGAGCCGCTTGCGCCACCCGGATTCGCGGTCTGCATCAGCTTCAACCGGTGTGTGACAGAAGAAATTCATGTTGAGCGGCGCACTGACGCGCTGACGGAAGATCTGAACCTGCTCACGCGCCTTCTCAACCGACAGCATCGCGCACGGCAGCGATCCAAGTCCCCCGCCCTCCGCAGCGCCAATCATGACATCGACGTCCTGGACACCAGCCATTGGTGCCTGAACGATTGGAACATGAATCTTGAACAGTTCGATAATTCTACGGTCGGGCCACATCGGTTTCTCATCTATGTTGGGGTGGTCGAGGCTCTTTCGGCTGGAATTCTAACTATCACATTGTTCGGCTCGCCTTTGCGCATCAACCGGTGTCGCCGGACGCGCGTGCGCTCAGGCCAAGTGTAAAACTGCTTGCCGCCAGCGCAAACGCTGCGATCGCGCTGGGCCACGTCAAACCACCGTGGAACAGATTCACGGTGAGAGGTCCAATGATTTGCCCGAGGGCGAACGCGGCGGTGTAGACGGCGATCAGCCGCGGTGCCTGCGTGCCGCCCAGACGCCGCGCCTCCTGAACGCCGGCCATGGTGATGACCATGAACGTACCGCCGACGCACAACGCCGAAAACAGCAGGACGTAAAGATTGACCGCCAGCACCGGCGCGATCACGCCGATGGCCAAGACCCATTGCCCGTAAGCCCAAAGCCGCCGGGGCGAATGTCCCGGCAAGAAGCGCGCGGCAAGCGCGGTCGATATCGCAGCCGCAGCCCCGAACACCGGCCAGACCCAACTGAACACCGCAGGATTCGTGATCACATCGCGTGCCAGCGCGGGCAGAAAAGTCGCGGGAATGATGTAGCCGAAACCGAAAGCGCCATAACAGAGCGCCGCGAGCCATGCGTGAGCGGACAGTGGTGCGTGCCCCCTTCCGACCGCCGGGGGAGCCTGCGCGGCATCATTCGCGAGACGGCGCCACAACGTAAATGCAAAAGCCGCGGCGGTCGCACCAAGAACGATCCACGTCGCACGCGATCCCAATCCGGTCACGCCCGCGACGAGGCTTATCAAACCAGCAAAGCAAATTCCCACACCGACGCCGGAGAACACCCGCCCCGACCATGACGTCTTGCCAAGATGTGCGAGGATGGGCATGGCCCAGGCGGATACGCCGACCAAAACCAACGCGCTCGCCGCACCGGCAAGAAACCGCAACGCCAGCCACAGCCAGAATTGGTCCGTCGCCGCCATGCCGAGGGTGAACACGGCAATTGACGTCAGGCCCCACTGGATTGCCCGCGCCGGCGCGGGCGATGCGGAAATGCAGATCACCGCTCCGACCAGATAGCCGACGTAATTCGCAGTCGCGAGCCAGCCTCCCTGCACGAGAGTCAGACCCGCATCCTGCTGCATCAGCGGCAACAGCGGCGTGAACGCGAAGCGGCCAATTCCCATCGCCACGGCCAGACCGATCAGCCCGGTCCATACAGCGGTGACGGCTGTGGGCGGCGCAGAAAAAACAGCGGGCGCAGTGGTGGACGACATGGCGGACTTGATCGAAGCTGTCTGCAGCAGGCGGCAAGAGAGAAACATTCCCGCACGCCGCAGCTTGAATCCGTTTCCCAGAAGAGTACGCTGGTTTTAAATTCCTGAATAATGAATAATTGAGAACGCTTTGTTCTCGATTTGGAAATATTGTCAGTCGCACCGGAGAACAGAACGATGAACTTCGCCGATCTGCAGATCTTCAAGACGGTTGTCGAGGAAGGCGGGATCGTCAAGGCGGCTCGGAAACTGCACCGCGTTCCTTCCAACATCACCACGCGCATCAAACAGCTTGAGACCGCAGTAGGCACTCCGCTTTTTCATCGCAGCCGGCAGCGCCTGCACCTGTCGCCGAGCGGTGAATTGTTGCTGGGTTATGCCGCGCGGCTGATCGATCTTTCCGAAGAGGCGCGCCATGTTGTCTCCGGCACCGCGCCGCAAGGCTTGCTGAAACTGGGCTCACTGGAGAGCACCACCGCCAGCCGCTTGCCCGCCGTGCTCGCGGAGTTTCACCGCCGCTATCCCGATGTGCGCCTCGAACTGATCACCGGCACCAACGATGCCCTGGTCAATGCGGTGACCGAACGGCGGCTTGATGCCGCGTTTATCGCAGAACCTCCGTCTTCGCGGACGCTTGCCCATCTGCCCGTGTTTCGCGAGCGATTGATGGTGATCTCAAGTCTCGACCACGAGCCGATCAGAAACGCGCGCGATGCCGAGGGACAGAGCCTGATCGCCTTCCCGGACGGCTGCGCCTATCGCCGCGTCCTTCAGCGCTGGCTCAGGCGCGACAGCCTGACCACTTCGCGGGTGCTGGATCTGAGTTCGTACCATGCGATCGTTGCCTGCGTCGCGGCTGGCACAGGGATTGCCCTGATGCCGGAGGCCGTGCTGGATGCCATGCCGCTGACGCACGTGCGCCGCAACCCTATCCCCCGCTCCCAAAGCGAGATCGTCACGCCGCTGATCTGGCGGAAGGGTGAAATTTCTCCTCCGGTGCTGGCGCTGCGTACGCTCATGGCCTCGGTCGGCACGGCGCCGAAGCGGCGCGTGAAGCAGAACGCCTGAGCCGGCTGATCCCGGACACTTCCTGCCTGAGGCTTTGCAACGCAAGCTCCTCGCGTGATAAGCGAAGCAATGCCCGCACCCATCCTGCCGCTGATCGAAGCCGCCGCGCTCTGGCCCGCACGAGGAGCCCTGATCGGGCTCGATCTCGGCACCAAGACCATCGGCGTCGCCGTGTCCGACCCGGATCGTAAACTCGCGACCGGCATCGAAACCATTCAGCGCAAGACTTTCACGGCCGACGCCGCGCGGCTGCTCAAGCTGTCCGCCGAGCGCAACGTTGCTGGTTTTGTTCTGGGCCTGCCGATCAACATGGACGGCAGCGAAGGCCCGCGCGCGCAATCGACACGTGCCTTCGCCCGCAATTTCGCGAAACTCACCGAGCTTGCCATCGGCCTGTGGGACGAGCGGCTGTCCACCGTCGCGGTCGAGCGCGAACTGATCGACATGGACATGAGCCGCGCGAAACGCGCGAAGGTGATCGACGAACACGCGGCGATTTTCATTCTGCAAGGCGCGCTGGACCGGCTCGCGACATTGCGCAAGGCGTCCGGAGACCACTGACCAATGCTGACGATCGTTGCGGCCATCGTGCCGATCTTTCTGCTGATCGTGATGGGCTTTGCGCTGCGCCGTCTCCTTCTGAAAGAGGAATCCCATTGGGTCGGAACCGAGCAGCTTGTCTATTATGTGCTGTTCCCCGCCCTCCTCTTTCGGACACTTGCGCGTGCAAAACTGTCAGAAGTGCCGCTGTTCGGTGTCGGCGGCGCGCTGCTGATCGCTGTTTTGCTGATGGCAACGTTGTGCCTCGCCTTGCGGCCGATCCTCATGAAGCGGCTGAGCGTCAGCGGCCCTTCATTCACCTCGATCTTTCAGTGTTCCTGCCGGTGGCAGACCTACGTCGCGCTGGCGGTCGCCGGAAATCTGTATGGCGATATCGGACTCACCCTCGCCTCCGTGGCGATGGTGGCGATGATTCCCATCCTGAACGTCCTGTCGGTCTGGGTGCTGGCGCATTACGCTGCGCCGACGCGGCTGTCATGGCCGCGTATCCTGCTGACAATCGCGCAAAACCCCTTCATCTGGGCCTGCGCGCTTGGTCTGGCCGCCAACCCGATCGGCCTCAAGCTTCCAACATGGATTGATGAATTCATCGATGCACTCGGCCGCTCTTCCCTCGCCCTCGGGCTGCTCGTTGTCGGCGCGGGACTTCAACTCAGGGGCGTCCTGCGGCCCGGTCCGCCGGCGCTGCTGTCGTGCGTGTTGAAACTTGTCCTGATGCCGATCTTCGCAATATCGCTCGGTCTGGCTTTCGGGCTGTCTGGTACAAGCCTTGCGATTGTCGCCTGCTGCTCGTCGGTTCCGACAGCGTCGAGTGCCTACGTGCTCGCACGACAGATGGGTGGCGATGCCGCGCTGGTTGCGGAAATCCTGACACTGCAGACAACCCTAGCCATCGTCACCATGCCAATTGCCATCGCGCTGGTGACTTAAAGCTTCAGGGATTGTTCGCCAGCCAGATGGTCTGGATGGTCGCGGCAAGATTGTTGAGACCGTGTAGGATCACGGTGAGCCACGTCGAGTTGCTGCGATAGCGCAGATATCCGAGCAGCAACCCGATAGAGAACACCTGCGCCAGAAAGAACCAGTTGTATTGCAGGTGCATCATCGTCCAAACCGCCGATGACAGCAGGATCGCACCTGCGGGACGCAGAACCGATTCCGACCAGCCGCGATAGAGAAATCCGCGCGCGAAGAACTCCTCGACAATCGGCGCCGCCACGCAGAACGCGAAAACCAGCAGCCACAGCGCACCATCGGCCCGTGCTGTTTTCAGGACATCGATCATGAAGCCCGGTGAAGATTCGCGTCCCGCCACGCGGCTGATGACTTCCCACGCGACCATCAGCAGCACCATGCTCGCGACGCCTGCCGCGAGCATGCGCCACGATGGCCAGCGCAGCGCCAGATAGTCGGCGAACGGTGTCCGCGACAGTCGCGTCGCGAGCCACAGCATCGCAAGGATGGCCGGCAACCCCATAATCACCGAGAGCGAAATGATCCGCCCGTTCGTGAGCAGGGCCGTCATGGCGCCGGTGTCCATGAGCTCGCCGCTCATAACGAGGAAATAGGCGACCACAGCAACCTGCCCGGCGAACATCGCGCCAAACAGGGCGACGCCCCAAAGGCTGGTGCCGATGAACTTCCAGACTCGCGGCTCGCGGCTTTTGCCCGGCGGCGACACAGGGGCAGCGTCAGCAGGGCTTTCAGCAGCAGTCATGGTCCGGTCTCCAGCCTATTTGGGCGGATTTTGACGGCCAGTCATTAATGATCCATTCCGCCATTGCGCGCGAAACGAGGGCAATCAGCCTGGAATCCGGTGAGCGGAATTTTGATCGCCCATCGTCACGCCGGCAATGCGCGATCCAGCAGCCCGCGAATATCATCCGCGGCAAGATCGACCGCACCATAGAGATTGCCGTGATTTGCATCGAGCCGCGTTCTCGCGAACAGTTCGGCATGCTTCGGCGATATCTCGTTGAGCGCGGCGGTTGCGGCGACGAGGGCAAGCGTTTCCACGGCGAGCCGCGCAACACGCTCTGCGTCGGGCTGACGAAACGACTTCGCGATGAAGCCGACCGCTCCGACCACACCCGGCAGTCCCTTGGTCTGGTCGACGAGACCGCGCAGCACGTCCGCCGCGGCGTCAGCCTCGCGCGACAGTGCACGCAGCACATCGAGGCACATCACATTGCCGGAGCCTTCCCAGATCGCGTTGACCGGCGACTCGCGGTAGTGCCGCGCCAGAATGCCCTCCTCGACGTAGCCGTTGCCGCCAAGGCATTCCATCGCCTCGTAGAGAAAGCCCGGCGCGCTCTTGCAGGTCCAGTATTTCACCACCGGCGTCAGCAGACGCATGTAAGCCGCTTCCGCCTTGTCCGACGGCGCGCGGTCGAACGACCGGCACAGCCGCATCACCAGCGCGGTCGACGCTTCCACATGCAACGCCATGTCGGCGAGCACGCTGCGCATCAGTGGCTGATCCGCAAGATGCTTCTGGAACACGCTGCGATGGCGGGCGTGGTGAAGCGCATGCGCCAAGCCCGAGCGCATCAGGCCTGCGGAGGCCAGCGAACAATCCTGCCTCGTCAGCGACACCATCTGGATGATCGTCGGCACGCCGCGCCCCTCTTCACCAAGGCGCAACGCGTAGGCGTTCTCGAACACCACCTCTGACGAGGCATTGGAGCGGTTGCCGAGTTTGTCCTTCAGGCGCTGGAAGTGAATGCCGTTGACCGAACCGTCCGGCGCGAAGCGCGGCATGAAGAAACAGGTCAGCCCGCCTTTCGTCTGCGCCAGCACGAGGAATGCATCACACATCGGCGCCGACATGAACCACTTGTGCCCGGTGATGCGATAGGCGTCGCCGTCACGCACCGCCCGCGTGATGTTCGCGCGCACATCTGTGCCGCCCTGCTTTTCGGTCATGCCCATACCCATGGTCATGCCGCGCTTGGTCCACCACGGGGCGAATGAGGGATCGTAGCTGCGGGTGCCGAGCACCGGCATCACCTTTGCGCGTAGCGCCGGATCGACCGCCAGCGCGCCGACTGCCGCGCGGGTCATGGTGATCGGGCATAAATGCCCGGTCTCGACCTGCGAGGCGATGAAGAACTTTGCGCCGCGTACGACCTCGGACGCTCCGCCCGCGGTCTCGCCATTCGCGTTCCAGGTCGAGTTGTGAATGCCGGCGTGGGCGCTGTGCGCCATCAGTTCATGATAGGCCGGATGAAACTCGACCTCGTCTCGGCGGAAGCCGCGCGCATCGAAGGTTTTGAGCTTCGGTGTGTTTTCGTTGGCGATGCGGCCACGCTGCGCCATCGCCGCCGAGCCCCAGTGCTTGCCGAAATCGGCAAGCTCCGCCGCGACACCCTCACCGCCGTTCGCCGCAACCGCTTCCGCAAGCGGGCGATCAAGCGAATACAGATCGACGTCCTCGAACGGCGGCGACTGGTTGAAGACTTCGGTTGTGGCGGACAGGATCGATTGCGTCATGTGTCGTTCTCGCAGTTGAGAACAACAGGTTACACCGGAACGCGGCGCGTTTCACGCCATCCTGTTACGGAATATTGTGCGGGGCCGGTTCTTTGCTGGAGGGCTCTTTCGCCTGCGGAAGATCGTCATAACCGCGACGGCTTGAATAGAACGTCAAAGCCATCAGGCCAAAACCGATCAGAAGCGAGAAGAAAATCCCCAGTCCCATGGCGATGTAGCCATGGATCGACATCTGCACATCGGAATGTGCAACCCAGCCCTGCCACGCCCACCATATCGTGGCTGCGAGAATGGCCAGAAGAACGGTCGTGACTGCAATAGCGCCCCTGCTCATGACGAGGCCTTTCTGCATTGGCGCGCCGGGTCGTGCGCTCATGTGACGAAGCTATGCTCGGCGGACTGAAATTCAAGGCGACTATCGTTTCGCCACTGGAAAATCGAACGCGGTATTTCCCGGACCCGGCAGCGAAAAGTGCCACCACTCCAGCCGGAAATTCGCAAATCCCTGCTTCGCCATCGCGCTGACCAGCGTTTCACGCCACCTGCGCTGCTGCGCCGTGATCGCCTTCGAGCCGGTATGCGCCTTCTCGTCAGAACAATCGTACCCGGTGCCCATGTCGACGCTGCTGTCAGGCGCGCGAAGATTTTGCGGTCCGGTGCAATCGGCATAATCGCCCTTCGGATCGAACGGCGCGACCCTTGTCGCAGGCAATTGCACCAGCGTGAGATCCACCGCCTTGCCGGTCGAATGTCCTGAATGTCTGGCGATGTAGCCAAGCTCGAACAGATCGGCCTTGCGCATTTTCGGATTGTAACGGCGCTGCGCCGGTGTCTCCTGGCCGTCCTGCGCCCACGCATACATGTCGTCCACCGCGCGCTGCGGGCGATAGCAGTCGTACACCTTGAGCGACAGCCCGAGCGGCTTCAGATCCTGCTGCACACGCTTCAGCGCGGCGCCGACGCTGCGGGTGACAATGCACTCGCCCGCCTCGTAGCCGTTCAGCACGCGCCCGACAAAATTGTTGGCCGTCGCATAGCGCATGTCCTGAACAATGGTCGGATCGACATCGCGCAGATAGACAAAATCCGCAGGCAACGGCTGAGCCGCCGCCGCAGACACCCCAAGGCCGCCCAGCAGGATTGCAGTTGTAAGTCTCATGACCCGGCGTCCGTTATTATGCCGCCGGGTCGAGCCCGGCCACGACGGCGAAAATACGATAGAAGCAATGCTCCGCAGCATGCTTTCGAGCCGTTTACCCTGCCCGGACATCAGCGGGGGAAAACTTCTCAGAGGCCGAATCCGCCTTGCTCCGCCGGGCAACTCTGCCTATAGCTCTTGCTTTAATGACAACTGCATCAAAATCGACTTTCGTCCTCGGACACCGGCATTTGCTGGGCATCGAGGGCCTTTCCGCGGCCGACATCAGCGGCCTTCTGGACCTTTCCGAAGAATTCGTCGAACTGAACCGGCAGGTCGATAAAAAGCGCACCAATCTGCGCGGCCGCACCCAGGTCAACCTGTTCTTCGAAGCCTCCACCCGCACCCAGTCCTCGTTCGAAATCGCGGGCAAACGGCTCGGCGCGGACGTCATGAACATGTCGGTCTCGTCGTCCTCGATCCGCAAGGGCGAGACGCTGATGGACACGGCGGTGACACTCAACGCCATGCATCCGGACATTCTGGTGGTGCGCCATCATGCGTCAGGCGCAGTGGAACTGCTCGCCCAGAAAGTCGACGGCTCGGTCATCAATGCCGGCGACGGCGCGCACGAACACCCCACTCAGGCGCTGCTCGACGCGCTGACCATCCGCCGCAACAAGGGCCGGCTCGAAGGTCTGCTGGTCGCCATCTGCGGCGACGTCCTGCATTCGCGGGTTGCCCGCTCCAACATCATCCTGCTCAACGCCATGGGCGCGCGCGTCCGCGTGGTTGCGCCCTCCACGCTGCTGCCGCCCGGCATCGAGCGCATGGGTGTCGAGGTCGCGCGCGATATGCGCGAAGGCCTCGAAGGCGCGGACATCGTGATGATGCTGCGGCTGCAACGCGAGCGCATGAACGGCTCGTTCATTCCCTCGAGTCAGGAATACTTCCATTATTACGGCCTCGACCAGAAGAAGCTCGCCTATGCCAAGCCGGACGCGCTGGTGATGCATCCGGGGCCGATGAACCGCGGAGTCGAGATCGACTCCATTGTGGCGGACGGTGCGCAGTCGCTGATCCGCGAACAGGTCGAAATGGGTGTGGCGGTGCGCATGGCAGTGCTCGAAGCACTGGCTCGCAACCTGCCTAACGCGTGAAGCACATGCGCACAGATCGACGCCCCATCCTGCTCGCCAACGCCCGCATGATCGATCCTTCCCGCGATCTCGACGGTCCCGGTGACGTGCTGATTGCCGACGGCATGATCCGCGACGCGCGCCGCGGCATAGGCGCAGCGGGCGTTCCCGAAGGCACAGACATTATTAATTGCGCCGGCAAGGTGGTCGCCCCCGGCCTGGTCGACATGCGCGCCTTCGTCGGGGAACCCGGCGCCGGCCATCGCGAGACCTTTGCCTCGGCGAGCCTCGCGGCTGCCGCAGGCGGCATTACCACCATTGTCTGCCAGCCCGACACCAATCCGGTGATCGACAACTCCGCGACCGTGGATTTCATTCTCCGCCGCGCTCGCGACACCGCCATTGTCAACATTCATCCCATGGCCGCACTGACCAAGGGCATGAAGGGCCATGAGATGACCGAGATAGGCCTGCTCAAGGCGGCAGGCGCGGTCGCTT
Organism: Afipia sp. OHSU_II-C1; assembly: GCF_000497575.1. Classification (GTDB taxonomy): domain Bacteria; phylum Pseudomonadota; class Alphaproteobacteria; order Rhizobiales; family Xanthobacteraceae; genus Afipia. The sequence continues at coordinate 71,160 of NZ_APJI01000005.1, read as the reverse complement.
TCACCGATGGCGACAAGAGCGTGATGAATGCGCTGGTGATGCGCCGCGCGCTGACCTACGCCCGCGATTTCGATGCGCTGATCGTGCAGCACACCGAAGACCCGGACCTCGTCGGCGAAGGCGTCATGAACGAAGGCGAACTCGCGTCACGGCTCGGCCTGTTCGGAATCCCGAATGCGTCCGAGGCCGTCGTGCTGGAGCGCGACATGCGCCTCGTCGCGCTGACCGGCGGGCGCTATCACGCCGCTTCGCTGACCTGCACCGACTCCCTGGATATCCTCAAACGCGCCAAGGATGCTGGCCTGAACGTCAGCGCATCGGCCTCGATCAATCACCTGACGCTAAACGAGAACGACATCGGTCCCTACCGCACCTTCCTGAAGCTGTCGCCGCCGCTGCGCACCGAACAGGATCGCATGGCACTGGTGGCGGCCCTCGCATCCGGGCTGATTGACGTCATCATGTCGGACCACAATCCGCAGGACGTCGAGGTCAAGCGTCTGCCGTTCGCCGAAGCTGCCGCCGGCGCGATCGGTCTCGAAACCATGCTGTCTGCTGGACTGCGCCTCGTTCACTCCGGCGACATCGAGCTCAAGACGCTCATCCGCGCCATGTCCACCCGCCCCGCCGAACTGCTTGGCCTGCCCGGCGGCTCGCTGCGGCCCGGCGCGCCCGCCGACGTGATCGTGATCGATCTCGACACGCCCTGGGTGCTCGATCCGGCAGACCTGAAATCGCAGTGCAAGAATACTCCGTTCGACGAAGCTCGCTTCACCGGCCGTGTCGCGCGCACCATCGTTGACGGACGCACCGTCTATGAGCACGTGTGAATGGCAATAACCGACTCTGCTTTGCGCCCATAGCGTGTTGATTTATTATCGAAGACGCATGCTCCCCTCGCCGAGTCGCTTCAGCGGGCCATGCGCCAGTGAGGTAACATGACCAGCTTTCTGACGGCCTTCGTGCTCAGTTTCGTGCTGGCCTTTCTGTTCGGCTATCTGTGCGGCTCGATCCCGTTCGGGTTGATCTTGACCAGGATCGCCGGCACGCAGGATCTCCGTTCGATCGGCTCAGGCAATATTGGCGCAACGAATGTGCTGCGCACCGGCAACAAGGGCCTCGCCGCCGCGACATTAATTGGCGACATGCTCAAGGGTACGATTGCGGTTATCGTGGCCGGACATTTCGGCGGGCCTAACGCCGCAATCGCCGCAGGCGTCGGCGCTTTCGTGGGCCATCTTTTCCCGGTGTGGCTTAAATTCAAGGGCGGCAAAGGCGTCGCGACCTATATCGGCGTGCTGCTCGGACTGTTCTGGCCTGCCGCCCTGGCGTTCTGCGCGATCTGGATCGCGGTCGCACTGATCTTCCGCTACTCATCGCTGGCTGCGCTGGTCGCAAGCCTCATCGTGCCGGTGATGCTGTTCTGGTCACAACACACGGCGCTCGCTGCCGTGTTTGCGCTCATGACCGCGGCACTCTGGATCATGCACCGCGCCAATATCCAGCGGCTGATGAACGGCACCGAGGGTAAGATCGGCAGCAAATAACGGAGCCTTTCAACCCCGCCACACTACAGCGACGTCCGATCAAGCCTGAAGATTTTGGCCCGCCCGGCGGAGAACACCATTTCAAGCGGCGGGCATATTTCACCGGCCGGAATGTCTCTGTTTTCCACCAGCACGTGCGTGACGGGATACAACCGCACCAATCTTCCAAGCGCAGCACAATTCAACGGCTCTTTTCCGCCCTGATCACCGAAGACTTCGCGCGCCAGCAGGACGCGCCGACGCCACTCCAGCACCTCGCGATCAAGATACGGGTGGGTTTTCCACGACACGAATTGCGCGCTCAGCGCATCGAGCCGAAATTCTTGATTGAAAGGATCGGTCAGATAGACATCACCCGGCCTATGGTTGTCCTGCAGGAACTCAACGTATTCAGGCACTCCTTGATCGCGGTAGCTTTTAAACTTCGCCACCGCTTCCTTTCCTGCAACAAATAGCGCGAGCAGGATAACCACGGCACCTGCCACTGCCATGCCTCGCCGAAATGGTGACGATCCAAATGACAGCTCTCCAAGCCGCGCCAATATGACAAGCGTCGAGACAGGGACAAGAATGATCGACGCGCGCCAAGGCGCGACAAGCGCGAGACCAGCCGCGCCGGTTGAGATGACAACGAGAGTTCCAGCTACTGCCCAGACAAGAAGTGCAGCAAGGGCGTTTCGGAGCAAACCGCGCGGTGCCAGCCATATGCCGACGATCACCAGACCAAGCTTCGCGTAAGCCTCGCCTCTCAACCAGCGGGCAGGATCGGAATGCTGGGGTATACGCTCGAACGCGAGAATGCCCGCAGCCTCCCGGAAGGTCGCGTAATCGGTGGGCGCAAACCGTAATGCCAGATCAATCTGCGGGACGATGATTAACGCGATGGCCACGAGTTTCGTACTCAGGTTGAGTCGCGACGCACCATCCCACAGCATCATGCTTCCGGCGACGATGAGCGAAAGCATCGCATACCCTCCGTGGATCGCGGCAGGGACAGCGGCTGCAACAAGCGCAAAGTTTCTAAATCCGGCAAGCGCAAGGGCGAATGACGCAAGAAAAAGCACGCCGAATTCCGAGGGCTGAAGATATCCTCCGATGAGATACTGATCAGCGACGCCATATCCAAAAAGAACTGGCGCGCCGGCGTGCGCGAGGAGAACAAGTGCTCCAGTGAGCAACAGCTGGAAGGAAGCGGACTGACCAGCTTGTCCCGCGAGGCGGAGCGCAAGAGAAAAGCATGACCAAAAGAGGCAGGTCAGCAATCCAAGCTCAACGACATAGAACAGGATCGGGTGACCAAAACGAGCGACTAAGAAAACAAGACCTGAAAAGACGGGAAGCCCGTCGACAGTCCCCGCGGTCCAGTCTGCGCCAAGCCGTTCTGGAAAGGCCCTGGCCATGCCATGCAGAAACTTTGTGTTCTGGTTTGATTCATAAAGAAGATACGTCGCTGTCGCCAGACAGAACAGAACACTGCCGATCACGCAGATCCATACCTTGACGAGACCGGCAGAAATCTGGCCGATGCCTGATAGATTGCGAGTTGGGTGATTGGGATCAGGAAAATACTCGGGCGCAGTATTGGATACGCTCATAAGCAATTCTCAGCATTCCAACCGAATAATTCGGATTCACCGAAATAAAAGGCAGCCAGGACAACCGTTCACAAAGCATCGGTAAGGCTTATGCGATCTGGCCGCAATCCTCAAAAGGCTGCCCGTTTGTCGCGGTTGATTCGCTCGAACGCGCACAAGTCGGGATTGTCCGGCCAGCCAAGTTGCGCAACACTCCCGTCCACGGGGGCCGCGTGGACATCAGGACTTCAGCCACGACCAGACTGACCGACGCGCAGCGCATCGACTGGCTGCGGCTGATCCGTTCCGACAATGTCGGACCGCGCACCTTTCGCTCCCTCGTCAATCATTTCGGCAGTGCACGCGCCGCACTCGACCGCCTGCCCGATCTCGCCCAGCGCGGCGGAGCTTCCAAGGTTGGCCGCATCTGCACGCAGGCCGAAGCCGAACGCGAGATCGAAAACAGCAAACGGATCGGCGTCGCCCTGCTTGCTCCGGGGGAATATGGGTACCCGCCGCGCCTCGCCCTGATCGACGACTCTCCGCCGCTGCTCGGAGTGCGCGGCGTCCTGAATGTCCAGACGCAGCCGATGATCGGCATCGTCGGCTCCCGCAACGCATCCGGCGCGGGACTGAAATTCGCGCAGACCATTGCGCGCGATCTCGGCAGCGCGGGCTTTGCGATCGCCTCCGGTCTGGCACGCGGCATCGATCAGGCCGCGCATCGCGTCACGCTCGATACCGGCACCGTCGCGGTGCTGGCCGGCGGACATGACAAGATCTATCCGGCGGAGCATGAAGACCTGCTGGCAGCGATTATCGCCTCAGGCAGCAGCGCGATTTCCGAAATGCCGCTCGGCCACGGCCCGCGCGCGCGGGACTTCCCCCGCCGCAACCGGCTGATCTCCGGCGTCTCGCTTGGAGTCATTATTGTGGAGGCTGCGCATCGCTCGGGCTCGCTGATCACCGCGCGCTTCGCCAATGAACAGGGCCGCGAGGTGTTCGCCGTGCCGGGCTCGCCGCTTGATCCGCGCGCGGCAGGAACAAACGATCTAATCAAACAGGGCGCGACGCTGGTGACGGAGGCTGCCGACGTGATCAACGCGGTTCAGCCGATCATGGGGCGCCCGGCCGAACTGCCGATGAGCGAGCCCGACGACGGCCAGCCAATGGACGATGAACCCGCCGCCAGTGACCGCCCGCGCATTATCAACCTGCTCGGCCCCTCGCCGATCGGGATCGACGACCTCATCCGCTTGACCAATGTGTCCCCCGCCGTGGTGCGAACCGTCCTGCTCGAACTTGAACTGGCAGGACGGCTGGAACGCCACGGCGGCGGGATGGTGTCGTTGCTGTAGCGTTAGCCGCGATAGATCGGCGCGCCGGCGGGAGACGCCGTCGAACCGCCGTCGATGAAGATCTCCTGGCCCTGCACATGCGCGGCGTCGTCCGACGCAAGGAAGAGCACTGTCTTCGAGATATGATCGACCTCGCCCATCCGTCCAAGCGGCGTGGAGAGCGACATGCGTTGCTCGAGTTGCTTGAAAGCCTCCGGCGACGCGAAACGATCGCCCCAGATCGGCGTGCGCGTAGCGCCCGGCGAAACCAGATTGACGCGGATACCGCGCGGCGAGAGTTCGGACGCCATCACGCGCGCCATTGCACGCACGCCGGCCTTGGTCGCGGCATAAGCCGAATAACCTGGATTGCCGAGTACCGAGATCACCGAGCCGTTGAGAATGACGGATGCGTTGTCGTTGAGATGCGGCACGGCAGCCTGCACGGTGAAGAACACGCCGGTGAGATTGGTCTTGATGACAGTCTCAAACGCTTCAAGCGTGGTGCCGCCCAGCGGCGTGTTGCCTGGGATGCCCGCGTTCGCGAAAACTATATCGAGCTTGCCGAACTTCGCCTCGGCCTGCGCAAATGCTTTCTCCAGCGCTCCCACATCGGTGGCGTCGGCTTTCACGCCGAACCCGTTCGGCCCCAGTTCCTTCACCGCAGCATCGAGTTTGGCCTGATCGCGGCCGGTAATCACGACGCGTGCGCCTTCCGTCACGAACAGCTTCGCGGTGGCCAGCCCGATTCCGCTGTTGCCACCCGTGATGAACGCCGTTTTTCCCTTTAGCCTCATGGAACGCTCCTGTTTTGATCAGTTTGGTTTCTGGTTTCATAATAAAACTACTCTTGCTGAGTAGCGGGTTTAGTTCTATGATGCAACCACAATTTCGTGACCGGAGGTCAAGCCGTGAAACGCAAGAGTCTTGAGGGCGATGTGTGCCCCGTCGCGCGGACGCTGGACGCCATCGGCGACTGGTGGTCGCTGTTAATCATCCGCGACGCGCTCGTCGGCGCACGGCGCTTCAGCCAGTTCCAGAAAAATCTCGGGGTGGCGAAGAACATTCTGACCGTGCGGCTACGCTCGCTGGTGACGCAGGGCATTCTTGAGGTGAAGCCTGCGTCTGACGGCAGCGCCTATCAGGACTATGTGCCGACCGCGAAGGCGCGTGCGCTGTTTCCTGTGCTGGTCGCGATGCGTCAGTGGGGTGAGGAATATGCCTTTAAACCGGGCGAAAGTTGCAGCTCACTGGTCGACAAGCAGGACGGATTGCCGCTCAGCAAGTTGCAGATCCTGGCTCATGACGGCCGCCTGCTCGATCAGACGGACACCAAGGTGATTGCGCCCGCAGCTACCTAGAATTTGCTACCGGTCAGTTGCCGCCGGACGATGTCGTCGGCTTCGAGCTGTGCCATGTCGAGCAGATGCGCCAGCATGTCGAGGCGATGACGTCGAGAGAGCTGCGCCAGCTCCGCGACCGCCCCTGAAATGAAACTCGCGGCCTCCGCCGGGCCACCATCTCTGGCGACGGAATCGGCTGGTACGAAGTCGCTGCGGCTATCGCGAGCGGTCATCGCGTACCACCCCTTCCAACGTGAGAATCGATCAATTTAAGGGTATATTTTTACAATACACGCATAAGATGCACAATCATAAGTACCCATAAATCACAACTTTTGCGCGAATTTTGGCCCAACGTCCGGCCTCATCACCTTATCCCCATTTGACAGCGGACCCCCTTTTACCCATGTATCGGCCAAGCCAGCCTGATGGAATCTTGCGATTCCGGCCCGCGTATCCCCAGTAAGTTATTGGAATCAAATGAATCTCGTCATTGTCGAGTCGCCTGCCAAGGCCAAGACGATCAACAAGTATTTGGGCTCCTCCTACGAGGTTTTGGCCTCGTACGGTCACGTCCGAGACCTTCCGGCCAAGAATGGATCGGTCGATCCGGAGGCCGATTTCCAGATGATCTGGGAAACCGACCCCAAGGCAGCCGGCCGTCTCAACGACATCGCCAAGGCGCTCAAGGGTGCCGACAAGCTGATCCTGGCAACCGACCCTGATCGCGAGGGCGAAGCGATCTCCTGGCATGTCCTGGAGATCATGAAGCAGAAGCGCGCACTGAAGGATCAGAAGATCGAGCGCGTCGTCTTCAACGCGATCACCAAACAGGCCGTCACCGACGCCATGAAGAATCCGCGCCAGATCGATGGCGCACTGGTCGATGCCTATCTGGCGCGCCGCGCGCTGGACTACCTCGTCGGCTTTACCCTCTCCCCCGTGCTCTGGCGCAAGCTGCCTGGCGCCCGCTCGGCCGGCCGCGTGCAATCGGTTGCCCTGCGGCTGGTCTGCGACCGCGAACTCGAAATCGAGAAGTTCGTCCCGCGCGAATACTGGTCGCTGCTCGCCACATTGGCGACGCCGCGCGGTGAATCCTTCGAGGCGCGCCTCGTCGGCGCCGACGGCAAGAAAATCCAACGCCTCGACATCGGCAGTGGCGCGGAAGCCGAGGATTTCAAGAAGGCTCTTGCAGCCGCCAACTTCGCCGTCACCACGGTCGAAGCCAAACCGGCGCGGCGCAATCCGCAGGCCCCGTTCACAACATCGACCTTGCAGCAGGAAGCCAGCCGCAAGCTCGGTTTCGCGCCTGCGCACACCATGCGCATTGCGCAACGCCTCTATGAAGGCATCGATATCGGCGGCGAGACCACCGGCCTCATTACTTATATGCGTACCGACGGTGTGCAGATCGATCCGTCCGCCATCACACAGGCGCGCAAGGTGATCGGCGAGGACTACGGTAAGGCCTATGTGCCGGACTCGCCGCGCCAGTACAGTTCGAAAGCCAAGAACGCGCAGGAAGCCCACGAAGCGATCCGGCCGACCGACCTGTCGCGCCGCCCGGCTTCACTGAGGTCCAGGCTCGATAACGATCAGGCCCGGCTCTATGAGCTGATCTGGATGCGTACGGTCGCCAGCCAGATGGAATCAGCCGAAATGGAACGCACCACGGTGGACATCACCGGCAAGGTGGGTGCGCGCGTGCTCGAATTGCGCGCCACTGGTCAGGTCATCAAGTTCGACGGCTTCCTCGCGGTGTATCAGGAAGGCCGCGACGACGATCCCGAGGATGAAGACAGCCGCCGCCTCCCCGCCATGAGCGAGGGCGAAGCACTCAAGCGCGAAAGCCTCAGCGTCACCCAGCACTTCACCGAACCGCCACCGCGCTTTTCGGAAGCCTCGCTGGTCAAGCGCATGGAAGAACTCGGCATCGGCCGCCCATCGACCTATGCCTCGATCATTCAGGTGCTGAAAGACCGTGGCTATGTGAAGCTCGAGAAAAAGCGTCTGCACGGCGAGGACAAGGGCCGCGTCGTGGTGGCGTTCCTTGAGAATTATTTCGCGCGTTACGTCGAGTTCGATTTCACCGCCGACCTCGAAGAAAAACTCGACCTGATCTCGAACAACGAGATTTCCTGGAAACAGGTGCTGACGGATTTCTGGAAGGACTTCATCGGCGCAGTCAACGAAATCAAGGACGTTCGCGTTACCGAAGTGCTCGACGTGCTCGACGCGATGCTCGGCGAGCACATCTACGAGCCGCGCGCCGATGGCGGCGACCCGCGCCAGTGCCCGAGCTGCGGCACCGGCAAGCTCAATCTGAAGGCCGGCAAGTTCGGCGCCTTTGTCGGCTGTTCGAACTATCCCGAGTGCCGCTACACCCGGCCGCTGGCCGCATCGAGCGGATCGAGCGATCGTCCACTCGGCAAGGACCCGGTGTCGGGCCTCGAAGTCGCGGTCAAGGCGGGTCGTTTCGGTCCCTATATCCAGCTCGGCGAGCCCAAGGACTACGGCGAGGACGAGAAGCCGAAGCGCGCGGGCATTCCGAAGAACATGTCGCCCGCCGACGTTGAACTCGAACTCGCGCTGAAGCTCCTGTCGCTGCCGCGCGATATCGGCCCCCATCCGGAGGACGGCGAAGTCATTACCGCCGGCATCGGCCGTTTCGGTCCGTTCGTGCGCCACGGCAAGACTTACGCGAGCCTCGAAGCGGGTGACGATGTCTACCATGTCGGCCTCAACCGCGCGATCACGCTGATCGCCGAGAAGGTCGCGAAAGGTCCGAGCCGCCGGTTCGGCGCTGATCCCGGCAAGGAGGTCGGCGACTACCCCGCGCGCGGCGGCAAGATCATGCTCAAGAAAGGCCGCTACGGAGCTTACGTCACTATCGACGGCATCAACGCGACCATTCCCGACAGCATCGAGCCGGAAAAGCTGACGATCGAGGAAGCCATTGCCCTGATCGAGGAGCGCGCGGCCAAGACCGGCGGCAAGCCGAAGCGCGCCGCCAAGAAGGCGACGAAGAAGGCTGCGCCAGCGGCAAAGGCCGACGACGCTGCCGCATCGGAAAAAACCGCGAAGAAACCGGCGGCAAAGAAGAAAGCTGTGGCGAAAAAGGCCGCACCGAAAAAGGAAGCAGCAGAACCTGTGTCGCTGACGGAGGCAGCCAAAGCGAAGGCATCGAAGGTCGCCGCAGCCAAGGTCACGAAGGTCGCTGAAAAGAAGAGCGCCGGTAAAGCACGCGGATAATGAAAAAGAAAAGCGACGCGACGACAGCCTTTCCCGACCGAGAGAGCATCGTCGCGTTCGTCAAGGCGCATCCCGGTGAAGCCGGCACACGCGAACTGGCGCGGCATTTCGGATTGAAGAACGAATCCCGCGCGGCGCTCCGGCGCATCCTGCGCGAGCTCACCGACGAAGGCTTGATCGCCAGGCGCGGCAAGAAAGTCGCCGAACCGAAATCGCTGCCGCCAACCATCGTTGCGGACATCACCGGCCGTGACAGCGACGGCGAGCTCCTCGCCTCACCCGCCGAATGGCTGGAGGAAACCGACGGCCCTGCCCCGGTCATCCGCATTCATGTCCCGCGCAAGGCCGCTCCCGGCACCGCCGCTGGCGTCGGCGACCGCGCACTGCTGCGTGTCGAAAAGCCCGACAGCAAACACGAGAAGGCTTATCGCGGCCGCGTCATCAAGGTGCTCGACAAGACACAGCACCGCGCCCTCGGAATCTATCGCGTGATGCCAAACGGCGACGGCCGGATGATCCCTGTCGACAAGAAACAGGCGGGACGCGACCTCGCCATCGCCGCGAAGGATTCCGGCGGCGCGCAGGATGGCGATCTGGTCAGCGTGGAACTGATGCGCTCGCGCGGCTACGGACTGCCGTCCGGCCGGGTGAAGGAACGCCTCGGTTCGCTCAAGACCGAAAAGGCCGTGAGCCTGATCGCGATCCACGCGCACGAGATCCCGCAGGAATTCCCTGCCGACGTGATCCGCGAATCCGAAGCCGCCAAGCCCGCGACGCTTGCAGGCCGCGAGGACTGGCGCGACGTCCCGCTCGTGACCATCGATCCGCCGGATGCCAAGGACCACGACGACGCTGTCCATGCCGAACCGGACAGCGATCCGAACAACAAGGGCGGCTACATCGTCAACGTCGCCATCGCCGATGTCGCATTCTATGTGCGGCCACAGTCGCCGCTCGATCGCGAGGCGCTCAAGCGCGGCAACTCGGTCTATTTCCCGGACCGCGTGGTCCCGATGCTTCCCGAGCGCATCTCCAACGATCTGTGCTCGCTGAAGCCAAGCGAGCCGCGCGGTGCGCTCGCCGTGCGCATGGTGATCGACAAGGACGGCCGCAAACGCTCGCATACGTTTCATCGCGTGCTGATGCGTTCGGCGGCGAAACTGAACTATGCGCGGGCCCAGGCTGCCATCGACGGACGTCCTGACGACACCACCGGCCCCCTGCTCGATCCGATCCTGAAGCCGCTTTGGGATGCCTATGCGCTGGTGAAACGCGGCCGTGACGAGCGCGATCCGCTCGATCTCGATCTCCCCGAGCGCAAGATTCTTCTGAAAGCCGACGGCACGGTCGACCGCGTGACAACGCCGGAACGGCTCGACGCGCACCGGCTGATCGAGGAGTTCATGATCCTCGCCAACGTCGCGGCGGCGGAAACGCTTGAGAAGAAAACCCTGCCGCTGATCTATCGCGTGCACGACGAGCCGACGGTGGAGAAGGTCCACAACCTCCGCGAATTTCTCAAGACGCTGGAAATGCCGTTCTCCGCCACGGGCGCGCTGCGTCCTGCCGTGTTCAACCGCATTCTTGCCCAGGTGAAGGGACGCGACGCGGAATCGCTGGTGAACGAAGTCGTCCTGCGCTCGCAGGCGCAGGCAGAGTACTCGGCGGACAATTACGGCCACTTCGGCCTGAATCTCCGGCGTTACGCTCATTTCACGTCGCCAATCCGCCGATACGCCGATCTTATCGTGCATCGCGCGCTGATCCGCGCGCTTGGGCTCGGCGAAGGCGCCCTCCCCGAAACCGAGACGTTTGAAACACTGAACGAAGTCGCTGCGGCAATTTCGCTCACCGAACGCCGCGCGATGAAGGCCGAACGCGAAACAGCCGACCGGCTGATCGCGCATTTCCTCGCCGACCGCATCGGCGCGACATTCGAGGGGCGAATCTCGGGCGTCACCCGCGCGGGATTGTTCGTAAAATTGGCCGACACGGGCGCGGACGGCCTGATTCCCGTGCGCACCCTGGGAAGCGAGTATTACAACTACGATGAAACCCGCCACGCCCTGATCGGATCGCGCAGCGGTGCCATGCATCGATTGGGTGACGTGGTGCAGGTTCGTCTGGTAGAAGCTGCACCTGTGGCCGGGGCGCTGCGGTTCGAACTGTTGTCCGAAGGGCGAACCGCTCCCCGTGGCGGCCGTATGCGCGACAGCCGCGCCAGACCGCCGAATGCAGGCGGCAAGGCACGGCCGGGACGCGATAGCAAGGACAGGAAGAAACCGCGCAAGCCTTCCCGCAAGGCGCGCAAATCGAAAAAGAAAGGCTAGCGCCTTTCAGAGGAGCCATCATGGAAAGCCGCACTATGCCTGCCGCGACATGGACGCCAGCGACCCAGGCCTTGCCGAAACGCGATGTCTGGCAGGCCATGGCGCGCGGGTTGCGCTGCCGCTGCCCGAACTGCGGCGAAGGCAAGATCTTCCGCGCGTTTCTGAAGGTCGCGGACAACTGCTCGGTCTGCGGAGAAAATCTGAGCCATCACCGCGCCGACGATCTGCCGGCCTATCTCGTGATCGTTATCGTCGGCCACATCATCGTGCCGATCGCGCTCTGGATCGAAACCAACTATGCGCCATCGATGCTGCTGCAGTTGGCGTTCTACCTCCCCTTCACGCTGGCCTCGTCGCTGCTGCTACTTCAGCCGGTCAAGGGCGCAGTGGTTGGATTGCAGTGGGCGTTCCGCATGCACGGCTTCGATGAAAGCCGCCCCGCGGACGTCGAAGAAGGTACGATTGCCAAGCTAACCGTGGTGAAATGAGCGAGCCCGAGAAAGAAGAGAAGGAAGACGACAGTCATCCTTACCGCCGCCCGAAAGATGCCGCGACACTGATCCTTGTGGATCGCAGCGGAAGCGTGCCCAAAGTCCTCGTCGGCAAGCGGCATGACAAGGTCATCTTCATGCCGGGGAAGTTCGTGTTTCCCGGCGGTCGGGTCGATGCCACCGACAACAAGATTCCGGTAGCCGCGGAAATCCCCAAGGGGCTTGAGAAGAAACTCGTCGGCGGCAGCCCGAAGATCGCGCCTGCCCGCGCCCGCGCACTGGCGGTTGCGGCCATTCGCGAAGCCTGCGAGGAAACCGGCCTTTGTCTCGGACGGAAAGTCGCGCGCATGAATGGCGCAGCGGCGAAGCTGACCGGCGAATGGAAACCGTTCGCCGACGCCGGCTTGCTGCCCGATCCATCCGGACTGTTCCTGATCGCCCGCGCCATCACCCCGCCCGGCCGCGTCCGGCGATTCGATACGCGATTTTTCACCGCCGATGCATCGGCCATCGCCCACCGGGTTGAGGGCGTCGTCCATGCGGATGCCGAGCTTGTCGAACTGGTGTGGGTCGAACTCGGTTCGCTGTCGCTCGCGGATCTTCACCAGATGACAAAGATGGTGCTGCGCGAGCTGGACAAACGCCTTGCGCTGGGACCGCTATCGCATGCCGCCGAGGTGCCGTTTTTCCACTTCTACGGCGGCGCGATGCAGCGGGACGTCATTTAAGAACAAGCTCACCTTCCCGATCGGAGTGGATATCGCGGGTCAAGACACGCCGATCCCCGTCACCATGGCTAGCTACGGCATGCGCGGAACCCCGACCATGATCCTGATCCGCCGCAACGGCACGGTGTACCATCACGGCTTCGGTCAGCAGGACGACATGGCGGTCGGCGCAATGATCGCCTCGGTGCTAAGCGAAAGCTGACCCAAAAGCTGTCGTTTCAAGGGTTGTGGTTTCTTGCTCCCGCGCGGACTGATATGCTGCCCCGACGGCGGCGAGACGTCCGCCCCGGGGGATGAGCGAACGACAGTTTCATGCGTACCGGCGCCGCCATATCGGTTGCCGCACATGTTGCGGCCCTGACAGCCTGGCTCTTGCTGGCAGGCGTGCATCCGTTCGAGCCGACAACCGCGGAAGCCATCACCATCGATATCGTCACGCCGGAAGAAGCTCCGCCGCTTCCCAAGGAGCCTGACTACGATTTCCCGACGCTTTCGGACAAATCCCAGGATTCCGACATGTCCCGGCAGCAGGCTTCCGCGGAAAAGCAGGCGGCCCAGGAAGAATCACAACAGGCCGCGCTGAAGCCTCCGAAACCTGCCCCTGCTCCGCCGACGAAGCCAAAGCAGGAGACGCGGCAGGCCGCGCTCAAGCAGCAGCCGGAGCCGCCTAAACCCGCCGAGCAGCCGCCGCAGCAGGCACAGCCTCAGGCGACACCTTCGGCGCAGCCCCAGCAGGAAGTCCCCACCGCGGCTCCCGACATCACCAGCAAGTTCGGCATGATGTTCACCCTCCCCGATGCAGGAGCGGCCGGTGACTTCGACGCCAAGGCGACCGCGAAAGCGAATATTTCAAACGAAGACGCTGCCGCGCTGCGCACCCATCTCAAGACCTGTTCGATCCTGCCGAAGTCGGTGTCGCCTTCCGACAATGTCCGGATCGTGTTGCGCGTGGCATTTCAGCGTGACGGCAAGCTCGCGGCGGAACCGCTTCTGATCGAAGCCAGCGCGTCGGCAAAAGGTCCGGCCCTGATGCGCAGTGCGATGGATGCGCTGGAGAAGTGCCAACCCTACGCCATGCTGCCGGCCGATCGCTACGACCAGTGGCGCATGCTCGACCTCAGTTTTGCGCCGAAGGATTTCAGGGGCTGATGATCTGATCGGCCGAGAAGAAACACCCCCGGCGTCAACTTAAAAAACAATAATCTTCCGTGGCGAGATGCATCGCGCCACCCCATACAATCCCTGATCCTTTTGCATCGCCAAGCGCCACTTCAAGTGCCGCCTCAAAATCGTCAGGGGAAGAGTCCGATGAGCCCACGCCAGTTGCGCCTCGGCGCGTTCATGCGCCCGGTCAGCATTCATACCGCCGCATGGCGCTATCCCGGCAGTTTTCCCGACGCCAATTTCAATCTCTCGCATCTGAAGCGTTTCATTCAAAAACTTGAACACGGCAAATTCGACGCCTTCTTCATGGCGGATCACCTCGCGGTGATGAACATGCCGATCAGCGCGCTCAAGCGCAGTCATACGGTCACATCGTTCGAGCCGTTCACCCTGCTGGCCGCACTGGCCGGCGCGACGGAGCGCATCGGCCTGATCGCAACAAGCTCGACAACCTACGATGAGCCCTATCATGTCGCGCGGCGCTTTGCGTCGCTCGACCATATCAGCGGCGGGCGCGCGGGCTGGAATGTCGTCACCACCGGCAATCCGGAAACGGCGCTGAATTTCGGCAAGGACGATCACATGGAGCACGGCGAACGCTACCGGCGTGCGCGTGAATTCTTCGAAGTCGTCACCGGCCTGTGGGATTCATTCGCCGACGATGCTTTCGCCCGTGACGTGGAAAGCGGGCTCTATTTCGATCCCGCGAAAATGCACACACTGGATCACAGGGGCGAATTTCTTTCGGTGAAAGGACCGCTCAACATTGCGCGACCCGTGCAGGGCTGGCCGGTGATCGTGCAGGCTGGCGCGTCCGAACCCGGCAAACAGCTCGCAGCGGAGACCGCCGAAGCAGTGTTTACCGGCGGCGGTACCCTCTCCCAGGCGCAAGCTCTCTATGAAGACATCAAAAGCCGCATGGACAAGCTGGGGCGCGATCGCGATCACCTGAAGATTCTGCCGGGCGCATTCGTGGTGGTCGGCGACACGATCGAGGAAGCGCGAAAGAAACGCGATCTGCTCGACAGCCTCGTCCACTATGACAGCGCGATTGCAGGGCTTTCCGTCATCCTCGGCACCGATGCATCGAAATTCGATCCGGATGGTCCCCTTCCGCCGATACCGGACACCAATGCCAGCAAGAGCGGCCGCGACCGACTGGTCGAATACGCAGCCAAGAACAATGTGACCGTTCGGCAGCTTGCCCAGCGCGTCGGCGGCTACGGCGGCCTCTCGTTCGTCGGCACACCTGCCACCATCGCCGATCAGATGGAGGAATGGCTGGTGACGAACGCGTCCGACGGCTTCAACATCATGTTCCCGTT
The DNA here is from genome assembly GCF_000497575.1 of Afipia sp. OHSU_II-C1. Taxonomy (GTDB): domain Bacteria; phylum Pseudomonadota; class Alphaproteobacteria; order Rhizobiales; family Xanthobacteraceae; genus Afipia. The sequence goes on along the minus strand of NZ_APJI01000005.1, from coordinate 56,069 downwards.
CCTGCCACAGGGGCTGGACGACTTCGTCGACAAGGTGGTTCCGGAACTGCAGCGGCGGGGCATCTTCCGGAAGGACTACGAGGGCCGCACGCTGCGCGAAAATCTTGGCCTGCCACGGCCCAAAAACCGGTTTTTCGAGCCTGCCGGGGCTGCGGACGCGGCGGAATAGCCCCTCAGACCCATCCAACCGGGACCCTTGGCGGGCAAAATCCGGGATATCCCGGATTTTGGAATAAAGCGCCCTAAAAACTTGACTTTAGGGCGTTCGAAGCTAGGTTGCGGCCCAAACGCGGCCCGGCCTGTCGGGACTGCTACCGATTCCTGACATCCGAGGTTCTGAACATGGCCAAAGCGGTCACCATCAAGGTCAAGCTCGTTTCCAGTGCGGATACCGGCTTCTATTACGTTGCCAAGAAGAACTCGCGCACGATGACCGACAAGCTCGTGAAGAAGAAGTACGATCCGGTCGCGAAGAAGCACGTCGAATTCCGCGAAGCCAAGATCAAGTAAGCATTTCAATTGCTTACATGCGGAAACGGGGCCTTTCGGCCCCGTTTTTCATTTGATGGCGAGCTTCGCGCCTGCCCGGCCAGCGGTCAGTGCGACAGCAGGACCCAGCACGGCGGATTGGCCAGAATCGACCGCGTCGCCCCGCCCAGAATGAATTCGCGCAGTCTGGAGTGGCCGTAAGCCCCCATCACCAGAAGATCGATTCCACGGGACGCAATGTAGGCCTCCATGAAACTGCCGATCGAATGCTGATCGGTTTTTCTGACATCTTCATGGATCGCTTCAATTCCAAAGCCCGCCAGATACTCGACGAATTGCTGCGCCTGGGCGGACGACAACGGTTTGTCGTCTGTCGCCGTGAACGCCCTCACCGTCCGCGCGCGCCGGAGAAACGGCAACGCATCGTCGACGGCTCGTGCCGCCTGACGGCTGCCGTCCCACGCCACGGCAACAGTCTGGATAGCCGTCGCCAGCGGCCTTAGCGGCTCTTCCGGAAAGATCAGAACCGGACGGCCTGATTCGAAGATGAGCTGCTCGGCGAGATCAAACTGGTCTTCGGTGTCCTTCCTGAGGGGCAGAACAGTCACGTGGTGCAGCCGCGCCGACTCCACCAGATTCCGTGTCATGTCATAGGGCACCCGGCGCTCGAGGCGACAGCGGTGCATCACATTGTGATGCGCAGCGACCTCCTCGAAACTATGGACGAGCTGCTGTGCATTCGCTGCGCTCTTTCGTGCCTCCCGTTCGAGAAACTCCCCCATATGGGCGCCTTCGAAGTAAAGGCCCGTCTCGATTTCGATCTCGTACACCACCGCCGAGACGCGTTGCGAGATGGTCGAATGATTCCCGTTGCGGGCTCCCGCCGACAAAAGACTTTCGCTCAGTTGAAACACCGTCTCGATCGCAGCCTTTGTCGTCGGCTTCGGATAGCTGACAAGCGGAAGCAAGAAGTCCCTGATGGCCATGGCAATCTCCTTGGGCTCAACTTAGCCGGAGCCGGAACCTTCTGGCTTGATATGGCTCAAAGCAGCGGGAGAACCTCCGCCATTTGATGTGCATCAAGGTGATTGAAGGAGAAGCGATCACACTAAACAAATGAAAGCCCATTCGGGCCGCATCAGTCAGACCCGCATGCAAAGGTGACCTCATGAAAGCCCATCACATCATGACCCGTAAAGTCATCAAGGTTGCCCCTAGTGACTCGATCGCTGATGCCGCTCGGCTTATGCTCGACAACCATCTGAGCGGCCTTCCTGTCGTTGACCTGAAGGGTGCACTGGTCGGTATTGTCACCGAGCGCGACCTGTTGCGCCGGCGTGAGATCGGCACGCAGCGCAAACGGCCGCGCTGGCTTGATTTCATTCTGGGCCCGGGACGTCAGGCCGCGGACTATGTCCAGACCGCCGGACGCCGGGTTGATGAGATCATGACGCGCGACGTGCAAACCGTGACTGAAGACACTCCGCTCGCCGATGTCGTAGCCATCATGGAAAGGTATCGCATCAAGCGCGTTCCCGTGATGAACGGCAACAACAAGCTCACCGGAATCATCAGCCGCCAGAATTTCGTCCGGGCTGTTGCAGGCCTCGCACGCGATGTCCCCGACCCCACTGCGGACGATTCACACATTCACACCCGCATTCTCAAAGAGATCGGGCGTCATGACTGGGGCCCCTCCGGGCTGGAGGTGTTTGTCCGCAACGGTGTGGTCGATATCTGCGGCGTCATCACGGACGAGCGCACGCGGCAAGCCATCATCGTAGCCGCCGAGAATGTCGCGGGCGTCAAGCAGGTGCACGATCACCTGTGCTGGGTTGACCCCTTATCCGGCGCATACTTCGAGCCGAAAGAAGAAGAAAGAACGAAAGCGAGTTAAGCCGCCGCGGCGACCACGCGGTTACGGCCATCGTGCTTGGCGCGGTACAGCGCCTGATCCGCGCGCTTGAGAACGGCACCGATCGGCTCGCCCTTGGTTTCCAGGGTCGAGATGCCGATGGAAATGGTCACCTCAATGCGCTTGACGCCCTTCTCGATCGTGAAAGGCTCGCCGGCAATCGAGCGGCGAAGGCGCTCGGCAACCATCCCCGCCACGTGCAGGTCGGTTTCAGGCATGACGATGACGAATTCCTCGCCGCCGTAGCGGCAGGCCAGATCGATCCCACGGATCGACTTGCGGATGCGCACGGCGAATTCGCGCAGCACATCGTCGCCGGCATCGTGGCCATAGGTGTCGTTGATCGACTTGAAGTAGTCGATATCGAGCATCATCAGTGCCAACGGCTTGGCCCGCATCGAGGCCTGCTCTGCCAATGTGGCGAGATGGCTTTCCATATAGCGGCGGTTATGCAGCCCGGTCAGCGGATCGGTGATCGCCATTTCGATCGAGTTCTGCACATTGTCGCGCAGGTGATCGGTATAGCGGCGCTTGCGAATCTGGGTGCGCGCGCGCGCCAGCAGTTCGTTCTTGTCCACCGGCCGCAGCAGGTAGTCGTTGACGCCGATCTCCAGCCCGCGCAGCAGCCGCGCGTTGTTGTCGGCATCGGCAATGGCAAGGATCGGCACACTGCGCGTCCGCTCCAGCGAGCGCGCCTGGCTGCAAAGCCGCAAGCCGTCGAAATTCTCAAGGCCAAGTGAGACAATCAGCAAGTCGTAATTGCCATCGGCGGCGTGGAATACGGCTTCAGCCGGATTCGGCTCGACATCCACGCTGTGCTCGGTGGCCAGCACCGGAGCGAGCCGTTCGTAGGACGACGGCCGGTCATCCACCAGCAGGATACGCCCGCCCCTGCCTGTATCGGCAACAGCGTCGCGCTCCGGCGCGTTGACGCCGATCTCGAGCGACGTGATCGCGCGCATGCGCAATTCGTCGGTCATCATCTTCAAGCGTGTCAGCGACCGCACCCGCGCGATCATCACGACATCCGACACGGGCTTGGTCAGAAAATCGTCGGCGCCGGCATCGAGCCCGCGCACGCGGTCGGACGGACTGTCGAGCGCCGTCACCATGATGACCGGGATGAAATGGGTTTTCGGATTCGACTTGAGTCGGCGGCAGACCTCAAAGCCGTCAATGTCGGGCATCATGACATCGAGCAGCACGATGTCGCATTCCGCACGCTCGCAGATCTCCAGCGCCTGCGTTCCGCAATTCGCCGTCACCACGTCGAAATATTCCGCGGACAGCCGCGCCTCGAGCAGCTTTACGTTGGCGAGAACGTCGTCAACGACCAGAACGCGCGCGGACATCGAATTCTCCAAACTTTCCTAGCCGACAAACCGTCGAACCGTCTCAATAAACTTCCCAACCGAGATCGGTTTGGACAAATACGCTTCGCATCCGCCTTCACGGATACGTTCTTCATCGCCTTTCATGGCAAAAGCCGTTACCGCGACCACCGGGATCGCACGCAATTCGACATCCGCCTTGATCCAGCGAGTCACGTCGAGACCGGAAACTTCGGGTAGCTGAATATCCATGAGGATGAGATCGGGCCGGTGTCTGCGAGCGAGGTCGAGTGCTTCAACCCCGTTGCGCGTGCCGACTGTCTGATACCCATGGGCCTCAAGCAGATCGCGAAAGAGCTTCATATTGAGCTCGTTGTCTTCCACGATCAGGACGGTTTTGGCCATCCTGGCCCTCCAATTCCCGCAAAATGCCCGTACGTGCTGAAACCATTGAATTCGCCACGCCGTGATGACTCGGGCATGATGGGTTCAAAATAGAGACGATAAGTTACGGAAAGGCAAACACGATCAATGACAAAGGGCCCTAAAACCCCTCAGGAAGTCGCTGAATTCGTTGCGATTCAGGCGCTCTCCTTCCTGGCGTCCGATCCCGAACGGCTAGGGTTGTTCCTGACCGAGAGCGGTATCGGCCCTCAAACCCTCCGGACCGCCGCCGCAGACCCGAAGTTCCTCGCGGGCGTGCTCGATTTCATCGTGCGCGATGACGCGACCGTGAAGGCCTTCGCCGACGCCTCGCAGCTGACACCGCAGGCCGTCGCCAATGCGCGCGAGGTGCTGGAACCACGTTGGGAATGATTCAGTGAGCGACCGTCCGCCAGCCGATTCGCCGGGTTTCTGCCGCGACTGCCTGTCGGACACGGCGGTAAAGGCGATGCGCTGCGCTGAATGCGGCTCGCCCCGTATGGTTCGGCATCGCTCTCTCAGAACACTGGCGCTCGCGCATATCGATTGCGATGCGTTCTATGCAACCGTCGAGAAGCGCGACAATCCGGACATCGCCGACAAGCCGGTCATTATCGGCGGCGGCAAGCGCGGCGTCGTTTCCGCCGCCTGCTACATCGCGCGCACCTATGGTGTGCGCTCGGCGATGCCGATGTTCAAGGCGCTCGACCTGTGCCCCTCGGCGGTGGTCGTGCGTCCCGACATGGCGAAGTATGTCCGCGTCGGGCGCGAAGTTCGCCAGGCGATGATGGCGCTGACGCCGCTGGTGGAACCGCTTTCGATCGACGAGGCATTCCTCGATCTCAGCGGCACGGAACTCGTGCACGGCATGATCCCGGCCAAGGTACTTGCGCGGTTCGCAGCCCAGGTCGAGCGCGACATCGGCATCACCGTGTCGGTCGGCCTGTCGGTGAACAAGTTTCTCGCCAAGATCGCCTCCGACCTCGACAAGCCCCGCGGCTTCGCGGCACTCGACCAGGACGAAGCCCGCGACATGCTCGCTGAAAGGCCCGTCGGCTTTATCTACGGCGTCGGTCCTGCCTCGCAGGAGAAACTGTCGCAACGCGGCTTCCGGCTCATCAAGGATCTGCAGCGTTCGGACGAGATCGATCTGATGAAACAGTTCGGTCCCGAGGGACGGAGGCTGTGGCGGCTGGCGCGCGGCATCGATGACCGCAAGGTCGTCGCCGATCGCGGCGCCAAAACGATTTCCAACGAGACGACGTTGGAATCTGACGTGCGGGATTTCGCGACGCTGGAAAGAATCCTGTGGCGGCTGTGCGAAAAAGTCTCCTCGCGCCTCAAGAGCGGCGATCTCTCCGGCTCCACCATCACGCTGAAACTAAAAACTGCGGATTTCAGGCAGCGCACCCGCTCGCAATCGCTTCAGGTCCCAACCCAGCTTGCCACCAGAATCTTTGCGACAGTGCGCGAAATGCTCAGCCGCGAGATCGACGGTACCGCGTTCAGGCTGATCGGAGCGGGCGTCAGCGCACTGAAACCCGGTGCCGAAGCCGACGATCAGGATTTGCTCGACCGGCGCTTGGCACACGCCGAACGCGCGATGGACGATGTCCGCAAGAAATTCGGCAATGCCGCGGTGATGCGCGGTATTGCCTATGATGGACCGGCCAAGGCGGAATAGCGCCCGCCTATTTGCAGGGCTTGGTTTCCTTGATGTCGATCTTGTCCATCGCGCCCGCGATGACGAAATCGTTGTAATCGAGCGAGAGCGCGCGCGAGACGCCGTCCTCATAAAGCTCGAACGACATCGCATAGACCGGCGTCTGCTCGCCGGAATTCGATTTCGCTGCACGGTCGTAGTAGCTGACGGTGACCGGCCACCGGGTCTGGGATTTGAACTTCTCGTTGGCGCTGGCCGCATCCGGCTTTGCCGGCGCCTTTGTTCCCGGGATCGGCTGCCCTATGACGGTCAGCGTGTTGTAAACCTTCTCGCCGTCGTCGGAGCCATCATAGACCACGAGTTCGAGCAGCGACTTGCCCTCGCGCGCGGCCTCGATGATCCGTCTGACCTGCTCCGTCGGAAACACCGCGCCCTCGATGGTGAACGTCTTCGCCTTGGGCTTCTTGAGCTTGACCTTGATCGTCTTGCCGTCACGCTCCGCCATGCCGTCGATCGACGTCGTGTCGGTATCGTTCATACGGGTTTCGATCTTGAAGCGGTAGCTCTTCCCCTCGCCGTCTTCCCAGCTCGTCGAACGCAGATCGCTCAGCGTGGTCTTGTTCTCGCCGGTATCGAGCTGCGACACCTGCCGGAATTCGGTGGTATAGCCTTCGCAGGAGCTGCCGGCGAAATTGTACAGGATACGGCCGCGCGCATTGCTGACACTGGCGTTGCCGCGCGATGTCTTCAGGCTCAGATCATAGACGGCCTGATGCGCGAGAAATGCCACGCTCGGCGCCGCATGCGCTCCGCCTGATGCCGACGCCAGAAACACAGCGGACAGGGCAGCCAATCCATAACCTGAAATCCGGCGCGCGCGACGCATGGTGTCTCCTTTAAGACAATGAGAATCGAAGAATAATAGCCGCAGCATTGCGCCGCAACCGGGGCAAAGCCGTGGAATCGCCCGAAATATCTGGGCCAAATCCACCGGGCTGACGTGCTTGCATGTCGCTCCACGATGGGCGAAGTATGGCGCGCCCGACATATCGGCTTAAAATGCCGGACTTCATTCCGGGCAAATATCAACAAACATCGGGGACTGATATGGCGGGAACGGTCGAGCAGAAGTTGAACGAACTGGGCATTGTGTTGCATCAGCCCAACCCTCCCGTCGCGAATTATGTCGGCTTCGTGCGCACCGGAAATCTTCTGTTTGTATCCGGCCAGGTCTGCAACACCCCGGAAGGCAAGCTGATCGCAAAGGGTAAGCTCGGCGCCGGCGTCACCACCGAGCAAGGCGCGGCCGCCGCACGCGGCTGTGCGATCAACCTCTTGGCGCAGGTCAAGATGGCGCTCGGCGATCTCGACAAGGTTGCACGTGTCGTGCGCCTCGGCGGCTTCGTCAACGCAACACCGGATTTCCTTGAGGGCCCCAAGGTGCTCAACGGCGCGTCGGACCTGATGGTCGCTGTGTTCGGCGACAAGGGTCGCCATGCCCGCACCACGGTCGGCGTGGCCGCCCTGCCTTCGGACGCCGCCGTCGAAGTCGAAGGCATTTTCGAGGTCGCCTGAGCATGATCCCGAAAAATGGGCACCGATTTTTGGACAAGATCATGCTCACCAAAACAAGCCGATGACTGCGCGCGCGCCTGCATGGCTCACGGCACGGCCGATTGCCCATCGCGGGTTGCATGACCGTGCGCGCGGCATCATCGAGAACATGCCGTCCGCGATCGACGCTGCGGTCGCGGGCAATTTCGCGATCGAGGTCGATCTTCAGCCCACCGCTGACAATGAAGCGATGGTGCATCATGACTATGAGCTCGGCCGCCTGACTCAAGGCACCGGCGAACTGCTGTCATTGACCGCGGCACAGCTCAAGCAGGTCGGCTTCAAGCACACGGCTGAGCGGATGATGACCCTGGGTGATCTCTGCACGCGCGTCGCCGGACGTGTCCCGCTGGTGCTCGAGATAAAGAGCCGCTTCGACGGCAGCCGGACGGTGGTGAGGCGGATGGCCGAAGTGCTGGCTTCGTACAGCGGACCGGTGGCGGCGATGTCGTTCGATCCCGATCAGGTGATCGCGATCCGCGACCTGATGCCCGGCCTGCCGCGCGGCATCGTCGCCGAACGACACTATACCGACGGCGAGTGGACGCGGCTGCCTCCCGAGAAAACCCGCGAGATGACCGGCCTGCGCCACGCCTTCCGCACGCAGCCACATTTCGTCAGCTACCGGGTCGACGATCTTCCAGCACCAGCGCCCTGGATCGCGCGCAACATCTTCAGTTGCGCGCTGATCACATGGACTGTGCGGACCCCGGAACAGCGCGCACGCAGCACCCGATATGCCGACCAGATGACTTTCGAGGGTTTCATCCCGGAGTAGGCCGAAAGCGGGATGCCAGATACTTGAAGTCATCCGCGTAAGAACCGATCTATACTCCTGAACGGTTTCGGTTTCTCACGGCCACGGTACACCTGCTCTTTGACGGATTCCTGCGAGATCACCCTTGAAGCGGTCTCCTCGGTCGGCCAGATCACGGCCGACGAGTGGAATGCGTGTGCCAATTCGGATGGCGGCTACAACCCGTTTGTCACGCACGCTTTCTTTGCCGCCTTGGAAGAGTCGGGCTCTGCCATCGCGCGCACCGGCTGGGCCGCACGCCATCTGGTGGCACGCATGGCAGGCCAGGTCGTGGGCCTCGTGCCGGGCTATCTGAAAAATCACTCGCAGGGCGAGTACGTGTTCGACCACGGCTGGGCCGACGCCTATGCGCGCGCGGGCGGCAGCTATTATCCGAAATTGCAGGCCACCGTCCCGTTCACGCCAGCAACAGGCCCTCGGCTGCTGGTGCGCAATGGCCCGGAAGCTGCGCGTGTCCGCGAAACGCTGGCCGGCGGCCTCATCGCGCTGTGTGGCGCCACCCACGCCTCGTCCGTGCATGTCACCTTCGCCCGCGAAGACGAATGGACGACCCTCGCCGAACACGGATTCCTGCAACGGACCGATCAGCAATTCCACTGGCGCAATGAAGGCTACGGCACGTTCGAGGATCTTCTCGCCACCCTGGCCTCGCGTCATCGCAAGGCGATCCGCCGCGAACGCCGCGACGCGCTTGCCAACGGCATCAGCATTCACGCCCTGACCGGCGACGACATCACGCCCGATGCATGGGACGCGTTCTTCGAGTTCTACATGGAGACCGGCTCGCGCAAGTGGGGGCGGCCCTATCTCACCCGCGCCTTCTACACCATGATCGGCGAGACCATGGCGAAAGACGTGCTGCTTGTGATGGCGAAACGTGACGGGAAATGGATCGCCGGCGCGATCAACTTCATCGGCTCCGACACCCTGTTCGGCCGCCACTGGGGCGCCATCGAGCATCATCCCTTCCTGCACTTCGAGGTCTGCTACTATCAGGCCATCGACTTCGCGATCCGGCACGGCCTGAAGCGCGTCGAAGCCGGCGCGCAGGGTGAGCACAAGATCGCCCGAGGTTACCTGCCGCAAACCACCTACTCCGCCCACTACATCGCCGATCCGGCGCTGCGCCGGGCAATCCGCGACTATCTCAAGCATGAGCGCAGCTACGTGCAGGAGGCTGTGCGCGAACTCACCGAGGCCGGTCCATTCCGCAAGGCCAACGGTGACGACTGACACGCAGGCGTTGTGACCGCCGCACAAGCCGCTTAACCTGAGTTCCGCTTGCTGATCACAGTGCCGCTGCGGGAAACGCCTTGATTTCAATCGCTGCACGGATTCGAGAGTTCTTGACGCGCCGGTCCTCCGAGCTGCGCCAGACCGTACGTGTCACCATTGCCGTCGGCGCGGCTTACGCTGCCTACAAGGCTCTCGGCCTGCCACAGGGCTACTGGGCGGTGTTCACCGTCATTATCGTGATGCAAGGCTCGATCGGCGGGACGCTGGGCGCGGCCACGGAACGCATGATCGGCACCCTCGCTGGCGCGATCTTCGGCGGGCTTGCGGCAGCTTTCCATTCAAATACATCGCTGGGAATTGGTATCGCCCTTGTGCTCGTCACATGCGTCACCGTGTGGGGCGCGGCGGTTCGGCCTCAATTGCGGGTGGCGCCGGTCACGGCGGCCATCATGCTGCTGACCGAACCGGCCGGCGCGCCGGTCGAACAATTTGTTCTCGACCGCATCATCGAGATCGGACTGGGCGGCCTGATCGGCGTGTTGGCAACGGTGCTGATATTTCCCGCGCGTTCCCATGCCGTCGTGGTGGCCCGCTCGATCACCGTGCTGACGCGGATACAAAAACTCCTGCTCGCCGAGGCGGAGGCGCTTGAACGCGGCGAACCGCTGGCGCCCTCTCTCGAGCACGCCGCCTTGCGGCAAGCGCTGACAGCAGTCGAACAAGCCCTGAAAGATGCCGACAGGGAGCGCGCCTCTCGCCTCGCCGATCATCGCATTCCTTCCGCAATTCCGCGAACCCTCTGGCGCGTGCGCAACGATCTGGTCGCCATCGGCAACGTGCTCCGCGAGCCCCTTCCCGCCGCGATCGCTTCGACCCTGGCGCCTGCGGCAGCCGCCCTGCTCCGCGCCGAAGCCGAATTGACGCAGCGATGCGCAACCGCGCTCGACGCCGTCACCGTGGTTCCACGGACGGACCTGCCCGCGGTGCATCTGGCGTTCACGGAGACATTCAGCGGCTTGCGACAGTCCGGCGTCATGCGCGCACTCGATTTCAACGCCGTCGGACGGACGTTCGGACTGGCCTACACGTTGGACGGTCTTCACCGCGATCTGACCGACCTTGCCGACCGGATCGACGAGATTGCGACCGGCATACCCGAGCGCACAGTGAATTCCTGACATGCATGAGGCTCGAACAACCCGGCTTGACCGCGCGGCGCGGGGCAGCGATTGTGACGCGCCTCTTCTCCGGGATGCCCCATGACCGCTTACGACACCAACAATATTTTCGCGAAAATCCTGCGCGGCGAGATTCCCTGTCACAAGGTCTATGAGGACGAACATACCTTCGCCTTCATGGACATCATGCCGCGCTGTCCCGGTCATACGCTGGTGATTCCAAAGGCCCCGGCCCGCAACATTCTCGACATCTCGCCCGACAGCTTCGCCCATGTCGCCCGCACGGCGAAGAAAATCGCGGTGGCCGCCATGAAGGCCTTCAACGCAAGCGGGATCACGCTGCAACAGTTCAGCGAGCCTTCCGCCGGACAGGTCGTCTATCACCTTCATGTCCACGTCATGCCTCGGGTTGAAGGCGTTGCGCTGCTGCCGCCGGCAAGCCGCAAGGAGGACGTCAAGGTGCTGGAGGATCACGCCACACGGCTAATCGCAGCGCTGAACGGCTGAGACGCTTTGGCCTCGGTATGATCTATTCCGAAAACCGGTTTCGAGTTTTCGGGATCATACCGTCAGCCCAGCCACCATTTGCCGGCGAGCACGACGACTTCACCGCCGATCACGCCGGCGAAAACCGACCTACGTGTGGCCAGAAACACGGCAATCCCCACAGCAACCGCGCTGTAGCGGACCACACCCGGCACCGTCGCGAGCGCTCCGGGCGGTGAAATCAGAATCTGTGCGATGACGCCCGCAAGGATGGCGGCAGCGACCGCCCTCACCCAGACCAGGAATTCCGAGCTTTCATCGATATTTCCGCCAATCACAAGGCCGAGCACGCGCCATACCTCGTTCGACAGGAAGCCTGCGAACAGCAGCAGCAAGATGGCGTGCCCATCCCCGAACAGCCCGCTCATGCGCGCCTCCGGATGCGATCGACACCATAGGCAATCGTGCCCGCAGTCAGACCGCAAATCATGATATCCACGCCGGTTTGCAGCAGTTGCACCAGCGGATAAAGCGCAAGCCCGAGTGCCAGCGCCAGTTTGTCCACCAGCCTGTGCGCGTTGCGTGCCGTGGATAGCAGGAACGTCAGCGGCGTCAGCGCGAGAATTCCCGCAGCCAGCAGCGGCGGCAGGTTCGCGGCAAGTCCGTAGCCGATCGCCGTGGCCACGCTGCTCAGGAACACTAACCCGCTGCCGAGGCCGTTCAGGAATGCAATCCGCCGCTCGCGCGGCACCTGCGGCAGCAGGCGAAAGCTTTCGACCCAGACCGTCACCGCCACGAAATGAGCCGGCAGCGCAAGCTGTCGCATCTTCGTCTCCGGCGACCGCAACATCGGCAGCACCGAGACCACCATCGGCAGCAGGCGGATCGCGCTGATGGTGACGGCGAGCGCCGATTCCAGCACTGTGGCCCCGGCATGGAATGTTGAGATCAAGATGATCTGTGCAGGCCCGGCCCAGACCAGCACCGTGCTCGCCAGCGCCCAGCCCAGCGTGAAGCCGGTGTCATGGGCGAATGCGCCGACGCCGATGAAGGTCCCGAACAGGACCAGCGCCAGGATCGACGACAGCGCGGATTTTACACCCAGCGCGAATGCGGCGGGCGCGCTTTGCCATTTCGGAGAATCGAGGACGGGAAGTGCCAAGGGGGCAAAATACCGGGTGAATCGTTTAATTCATCACGCGGTTGAAACACCCCCGCCGTCAAGGGATCGGAGGCGCTAATTTCGCGGAGCCGTACCGCTCAATTGCACAGCTTGCGGGGCGCGCATCGCTATCGGTGCGCGCCGAGAACATTCACCGCAAAGGGCGGGTCAAAATCAGATCCAAAATCAGATCGACGGCTCGCGCGCGGATGACGACAGCGAACCGAGAACGCACAAGGTTGCAAATGCAATACCGATAATTCCGAACGTCAGCACGACGGCCTCCTCACAGACTGCGGCGAAACGGTTTCGCTGCCCCCGGTCAGATGATTGGAAAACGGTTTCGCAAAACTTAAGCGAAAAATGCCCGCATCGCGTTAGCATTCTGTTGAGGATAAAATCTCGCGCGCGAACTCAAGTTATGCCTGCAAATATTGGGTTTCTTTTTGCATGCGATTTGGCTGCTGCGTTAACCGTCGCAAGAGATTTCCTGAATTTCGTCCGCGCTCAGCGCCCGCAGCGGTTAACCATGCTGCTCCGCGTTCTTCAACACGATGCACGCCTGTCCTGCCCGCCTGATGCGATCGCACAACTCATTGGCGGCAGCGCGCGTGTCAGCGCCGACGCGCACCTGATAGAACGGACGTGTCCCGCGGTTGCGGAAAATCGAACTGAGAAGGCTCGGATCGCGATCGCCGATGACTGCGCTCAGTCGCTTCATGGAACGGGCGTACATCGCCAGCGCCTTGTCACGCGAGAAACCCGCAGCAAGCTGTACACCCCACGGCATCGCCGCGCCCAGCTTCACGCGCTGCGCAAGCTCGGTGACGAACGGGTTCGGCGCGCGCTGCAACAGCGCCATGAGTTCGCGGCAGCCGGCGGGCGGCGTGCGATCCTTGATCGCGCCGCTCTTGCCGGCCGCAGCCCAGTCGTCCACAGGCGTCCCGGTGATGGCATAGACGTAGTTGCGGGTCTCGGACGGCATGTAGCCGGTGCCGGCGAGCCATTCCTGCACCCGCCGCGGCCCCGCATTGTAGGCGGCCGCTGCGAGCCCGAGATTGCCGAACTGTTCGCGCAGCTCCTGCAGGAATTCGGCGGACTTCGGCAGCGCCTGCACCGGATCAAACGGATCGAGCAGCCGCCGCTCGCTGGCCGTGCCCGGCATGAATTGCGCGACGCCCTGCGCGCGCTGGCCGCTCCGTGTCACCGGTCCCACCGCATCAGGCTGAAACCGGCTCTCCTGCCAGATCACGCGGGCGAAGAATTCCAGAGGCAGGCCGTGCGCGGACGCGGCAGATTCGATCATCAGGCACATCGCCTCGCGCGCGTTGCCATCCCTGGCCGTGGCAGCAGCGGGCATCGGCGGCGCCGATGGATCCGGCTCATCGCCGCGCGCAAGAGTGGTCATCGCCAGCGTTATGGTCACAACACCAGCCGCGAACCACCTATCCGGGTTTCGCCGTTTCATTTCCAGAGCACACAGCCGAGAATGTCGGGATACGGATCAGGATAGCAAAAACCCGGCGATCGTGAGACCGCCGGGTTTTCGTTGTTCTGTTGTGCTTCGCCTCAGACCTTCATCAGCGGCTTGGCCGGACCCTTCGGGCCATCCCCGCCCTTGGGTTTGCGCGGCGTGGAACGCTTGCGCGATCCGGGCAACTTCTCAGGCTTCGGCGTGACCGGTCCTTCGACGAACTCGAAACCGATCTTGTCGGTACCCTGCTCGTCCTTCACCAGGATAACGCGGACATGGCCGCCGCCCTTCAGCTTGCCGAACAGCACCTCGTCCGCCAGCGGCTTCTTGACGTGCTCCTGAATGATGCGGGCCATTGGCCGCGCGCCCATCTGCTCGTCATAGCCATGCTCGATCAGCCAGGCCTTCGCAGGCTCCGACAGTTCGATGGTCACATCGCGATCCGCGAGCTGCGCTTCGAGCTGAAGCACGAACTTCTCGACCACCATGCCGATCACATCGGTGTTCAGATGCGCGAATGACACGATGGCATCGAGACGGTTGCGGAACTCCGGCGCGAACTGCCGGTTGATCGCTTCCTGATCGTCGCCTTCCCGCTTGTTGCGCGTGAAGCCGAACGCCTGACGTGCAAGGTCGGCCGCGCCAGCATTCGTCGTCATGATGAGAATGACGTTGCGGAAGTTGACCTGCTTGCCGTTGTGATCGGTCAGCCTGCCGTGATCCATGATCTGCAACAGCACGTTGTAGAGATCCGGATGCGCCTTCTCGATTTCGTCGAGCAGCACCACGCAGTGCGGATGCTGGTCCACGCCATCGGTCAACAGGCCGCCCTGATCGAAACCGACATAGCCCGGAGGCGCGCCGATCAGGCGCGACACCGTATGCCGCTCCATGTACTCCGACATGTCGAAGCGGATCAGCTCGACGCCGAGCGACGCCGCCAGTTGCTTGGCAACTTCGGTCTTGCCGACACCGGTCGGACCCGAGAACAGGTAGGAGCCGATCGGCTTCTCCGGCTCGCGAAGGCCCGCGCGGGCGAGCTTGATCGACGCGGCCAGCGCCTCGATCGCCTTGTCCTGACCGAACACCGTGCGCTTGAGCGTCGTCTCGAGATGCTTGAGCACTTCGGCGTCGTCCTTCGACACCGACTTCGGCGGAATCCGCGCCATCGTCGCGATGGTCGTCTCGATTTCCTTGATGCCGATGGTCTTCTTGCGCTTGTTCTCCGGCACCAGCATCTGCGCCGCACCCGACTCGTCGATCACGTCGATCGCCTTGTCCGGCAGCTTGCGGTCATGGATGTAGCGCGCCGAGAGGTTCACCGCCGCCTCGATGGCGTCGTTGGTGTACTTCAGCTTGTGGTAGTCCTCGAAGTAAGGCTTGAGGCCCTTGAGGATGCCGATCGCGTCTTCGACCGTCGGTTCGTTGACGTCGATCTTCTGGAACCGGCGCACCAGTGCGCGGTCCTTCTCGAAGTGCTGACGATATTCCTTGTACGTGGTCGATCCCATGCAGCGGATCGTGCCCGACGCCAGCGCCGGCTTCAGCAGGTTGGACGCATCCATCGCGCCGCCCGAGGTCGCCCCGGCGCCGATCACGGTGTGGATTTCGTCGATGAACAGGATCGCATTGGGATGCGCTTCCAGTTCCTTGATGACCTGCTTGAGGCGTTCCTCAAAATCGCCGCGATAGCGCGTGCCCGCAAGCAGCGTGCCCATGTCGAGCGAGAACACGGTCGCAGCGGCCAGCACTTCCGGCACTTCGCTGTCGACAATGCGCTTGGCGAGACCTTCAGCGATCGCGGTCTTGCCGACACCGGCTTCGCCGACAAACAGCGGATTGTTCTTCTGGCGGCGGCACAGCACCTGAATGGCGCGGTTGATCTCGGCGTTGCGGCCGATGACGGGATCGATCTTTCCGTCGCGCGCCTTCTTGTTGAGGTTGACGCAATAGGTCTCGAGCGCCTCCCCCTTCTTCTTGGAGTCGTCGTTGCCTTTGGCGTCGGCTTCCTCGTCGACGCCGCGCACCGGCCGCGCCTCGGACACGCCGGGGCGCTTGGCAATGCCATGGCTGATGTAGTTCACCGCGTCATAGCGCGTCATGTCCTGCTCCTGCAGGAAGTACGCGGCATGGCTTTCGCGCTCCGCGAAGATCGCGATCAGCACATTGGCGCCGGTGACCTCCTCGCGGCCGGATGACTGCACATGAATGACGGCGCGTTGCACCACGCGCTGGAACCCGGCCGTCGGCTTGGCGTCGTCGGAGCCTTCCGCAACCAGATTTTCAAATTCGGTTTCGAGGTAATTGACCAGGCTGCCGCGCAGCTTGTCGAGATCGACGCTGCATGCGCGCATCACGGCGGCAGCGTCCGAGTCGTCGATCAGCGAGAGCAGCAGATGTTCGAGCGTCGCATACTGATGGTGCCGCTCGTTTGCGATGGCAAGCGCACGGTGCAGGGATTGTTCAAGGCTCTGAGAGAAAGTCGGCATTCGCGTCCCTTATGGCCCCCGCCATTTCATTCGATCGTTTGTCGTCCGGTCCCGGCTTGATCAGTTCCTGCAACCTGTTCGCGTCCTCATCATCTCGTCCGGTTCCCACAAAACGAACGAGACTCAAATGCTACTTCTTTTCCATCACGCATTGCAAAGGATGCTGATGTTTTCGCGCAAAGTCCATCACCTGCGTCACCTTGGTTTCAGCGATTTCGTAGGTAAAAACGCCACATTCGCCGATGCCGTGATGATGCACATGCAACATGATCGTAGTGGCGGCTTCAACGTCCTTGTTGAAGAACTTCTCTAGAACATGAACAACGAACTCCATCGGGGTGTAGTCGTCGTTCAGGATCAGGACGCGATAGAGGTTCGGTCGCTTGGTCTTCGGCTTGACCTTGGTAATGACAGACGTGCCTGGACCGCTGCCCCGCCCGCTGCCGTCGTTCTCGTCCTTGCTCATGCGCAGGCCAAAGAAGGTGGTTCGTTCACCGGACACCTCGGGTGCCGGGACTGGTTCCTGGTATGAAGACACGTGCAGCATGGCCTGAAAGTTCGAAATCCCCACAAAACGGCGCCCCTGCCCGAGGCAAAGCGCCTTTTGATCACATTAACAATATGGGTCGCCGTGCGCCCGCCCGCAAGCATACCGTTACCGGCTGAAACCGTGTCCGGCAGACAGCACCACGGCAGTGCAACCACCGCCTGTGGTTAATGCAAGTGCCCGAAATTCACGTCAATTTCGTCGTGGCGGATTGAGACGGTGTTGAGGATGTATCCGGATTGAAGCCGGAACAAGCCGCTTTGTGAGGCATTTTACGTAGATTGGCGTCAACTTTTACCGCCCCTTCATCGCCGGCTTCTACGACATGGCAGGATCCATTTTTGGTGGCCGCCATGAACATTGCATCCATTTTCAAGCGTTCCCGTACCTCAGATGCCGCTGATCCGGTGGGCGAATCGATAAAATTCGAACGAAGTGCGAAATCCGGCCTTCACCATGAACCCGCAACACAGGCACCGCAGACGGGCTTGTCCTCAGGTGTACCCGTTATTCACCGCAGCATTTTACTACCTCTTCACGCCTCCGGCCTATCCCGCATCCCAGAACCTTACTCTTCTGGTGACGCCATGAACGATGCATCGATTTTCAGTCGGGTCCGCGGATCACTCGCCCGCTTCCGCCGAGCGGAAAGCGGCAACGTGGCCGTCCTGTTCGCCATCGCAATCGTCCCGCTCCTGGGCTTCGTCGGCGCGGCCGTCGACTACGCCCGCGTCAACAACGCCCGCACCGCCATGCAGTCGGCGCTCGATACCGCGGCCCTGATGATTTCCAAGGACGCGACCAGCCTGACCACGGCCCAGATCAACCAGAAAGCGCAGGCTTATTTCAACGCGCTCTTCAAGCATCCCGAAGCGCAGAACATTACCGTGACTGCGGTCTACACCAGCAGCACGGCCCAGGGCTCGAAGGTCGTTCTGACCGGCTCCGGCTCGATGGACACCGATTTCATGAAAATGGTCGGTCTTCCCAAGCTCGACTTCGGCGCAAGTTCAACCACAGTCTGGGGCACCACCAAGCTGCGCGTGGCGCTGGCGCTCGATAACACCGGATCGATGGCGAGCGCAGGCAAGATGGATGCCCTGAAAACAGCAGCCAAGAACCTGATCGATACCTTGAAGACGGCCGCGAAGACCGACGGCGACGTTTACATCTCAATTATTCCGTTCGCGAAAGACGTCAACGTCGGAACAGGCAACAAGAACGCCAACTGGCTGCGATGGGACCTCGGCCAGTGCACCAACTGGTGGGGCGGCGCCCTCGGCTTCATGACGCAGAGCGACTGTAACAGCGCCAGCGGCAACTGGACCTCGACGAAGAAGAACAACTGGACCGGCTGCGTTTCGGATCGCGACCAGAGCTACGACACGCTGAGCACCGCGCCCTACAACACGACCGCGACCGCAACCAATATGACGGATCGCGCCACCCAGTTTCCGGCGGAGAACTATCCGGATTGCCCGGCCGAGATTCTTCCTCTCACCTACGACTGGACTGCGCTCAAGGACAAGGTCGACGCGATGCAGCCCGACGGTAACACCAACCAGGCCATCGGCATGGCATGGGGCTGGATCTCGCTGCTTCAACAGGCGCCGCTGAACGCGCCGGCTGAAGACTCCAACTTCAAGTATACGAAGGTCGTCATTCTGCTCTCGGACGGCGACAACACCCAGAACCGCTTCAGTTCGAGTCAGTCGTCGATCGATGCCCGCCAGAGACTGCTGTGCGACAACGCTAAGGCCAGCGGCATCCAGATCTATACGATTCAGGTGAACACGGCCAACGATGCCACATCGAGCGTGATGTCGTACTGCGCGAGCAGCAGCAGCACCTACTTCTCGACGACCAGCGCCAGCGGCATCAATACGGCGTTCAGTTCGATCGGCACCGCGCTCTCGAAACTGCGCATCGCGAAGTAAGCAAAACAAATCGCGACAATAAAAAAGCCCGGCTGCAAAGCCGGGCTTTTCTCTTGGTAGAGAACCGTAAAATTAGTGAGTGGTCGCCGAAACCTTCGCGACGATGCCTTCGAAAGGCTTGAACGCCTGCTTGGCGAGATCGGTGTAGAGTTCGCCGATCTTCTGCGACTCAGCAACGAACGTTTCGTACGAGGTCTTGGCGTATTCGGTCTGAAGCTCGATGGCCTTTTCGATCGACTTCACGCCCGACAGCTTCTCAACGAAGGTCTTGGTGTCTTCGAACGACTTCTTGGCGTAGTCGCCGTAAGCGGTGGCAATCGACTGAAGGCCGCTCGAGAAGGTGTTGGCGGATGCAACCGCTGCGTCGAACTGCTCTTTGCCGAACTGCTGAAATTCTTCAACCTTGACCATTACAGAGTGTCCTTTTCCCAGACTGATGACCTGACCTGCCGGGAGGTACCCGGCTCCCTAACCACGACTTTAGTGGTACTGCAACGCACAATAGAAGTCAAGAATCTTGTGCGTCGCACAAACGTCTTAAATCCGAGACAAAACCGCAGCATCGCGGAAACGCTTGCTTAACCCTTTTGAAACCGTGGCCACCTACTTTGATTCCCTGCGCTTTTCGCGTTTCGCGATGAATTCGAAAAGCGGCGCGGTTCCAATGCCTTAGCCTGGATGGGCGACATCCGGCGCCGGCCTCACGAGCCGCCGCTTCGCATGGACGGCCCAGCTTCCCGAATTGGGCTACGGCCGGACCAAATTTGGCCTCAGAACGAGGCGAATAAACTGGGAATCGGACGGGGATATTCATGCTTGGGGTCAAATCGTCAGCGTCACTGCGCACGCTTGGTCTTTGCCTTCTCGGCGTCGCCACCGTCTCCGTGGCCGTCACCTTTACGATCGACACTGCCGACGCCCGGCGGCGTCACAGGCACCGCAGCCACGCAGCCGTATCCAGCTACAGCCCCGCGTTCTCTTCCATCATCGTCGACGCCAATTCCGGTAGCACGCTTCAGGCCACCAGCGCCGACAGCCTGCGCCATCCCGCCTCGCTCACCAAGATCATGACGCTCTACATGCTGTTCGAACGGCTGGAGAGCGGCAAGATGAAGCTCGATACGATGATGGACGTGTCAGCCCACGCTTCGCAGCAGGCGCCGACCAAGCTGGGCCTGCGTCCCGGTCAGACACTTCGCGTCGAAGACGCCATCAAGGGTCTCGTGACCCGCTCCGCCAACGACGCCGCCGTTGTGATCGCCGAAGCGATTGCCGGCGACGAAGACGACTTCGCCAAGGCGATGACGCGCAAGGCGCGCGCGCTCGGCATGAGCAAGACGGTTTACAAGAACGCGTCGGGTCTTCCGGATAGCGAACAGGTCACTACCGCTCGCGATCAGGCCACGCTTGGCCGTGCCATTCAGGATCGCTTCCCGAAATACTATCGCTACTTCGCCACTGAAGCGTTCAACTACAAGGGCCGCTCGATCCGCAATCACAACAAGCTGCTCGGCCGCGTCGAAGGCGTCGACGGCATCAAGACCGGCTATACCCGCGCCTCCGGCTTTAACCTCGTGACCTCGATGAAGCGCGGCAATCGCTATCTGGTCGGCGTAGTGATGGGCGGACGCAGCGGCGGTTCGCGCGACGCAATCATGCGCAACCTGCTCGCCGAAAACCTCGACGAGGCCTCGACCCGCCGCACCGTTGCCGCCATCACCGAACGCGGCGACACCAGGGTCGCGAGCGCCGACGACAACGATGAGGTTGAGACCAAGTCCAAGCCCGCCGCGGCTGTTCAGGTGCAAGGCGCGATCAAGGTTGCATCCGCTCCGCCGGAACCTGTTCCACTTCCCGCGCCGCGCGCCCCGGCAGCAGCACCTGCCAAGGTCGCGGCTGAAACTCAGGACAAGCCGGCACCGGCTCCCCTTACCAGCGGCGTGATCTCCTCGCAGGCTCTCGCAGCCATTCCCGGCTCCGCCGAGCCGATGACTCCCGTTCGCGTCAAGACGGTTCAGGTTCGCATGGGTCAAACCAAGGTTGCGTCCGCAGCGCCAAACGCGCCTGCTCCGGTTGCCACCAGCGCTATTCCGGCACCGCAGAAGACGGAAGTCGCAGAGACCTCGAAGACCGTCGTCGCCAAGGCCGAAACCAAGGTGGAAACCAGGGTCGAGCCCAAGGCTGAATCCAGGGCTGAATCGAGGGCCGATCGCCGGGCCGAGCCCTGGCCAGTCGCCTACAACCAGACGCGCAGCGACTTCCCGGCACCGCTTCCCGCCCAGCCCAACACCAGCAACGGGATCGGTCAGGGGATTATCGGCTCCGCCCCTGCCCCGTCGTCATCGACACCGCATGCCCAGACGATGGCCTATGCCGATCCCGGACGCGGCGCACCGCCTACCACACTCGGCGCGCAAGCCGTCGCTCTCCAGACTTCCACGGCTCCGCAGCAGCAGCCTGCTCCGCAGCCCGTCCAGCAGGCCGCCTTGCCGCCGGCGCAGCCGACCCAGACCGCTCAGCACAACGGCGCGATCAAGACCGTGGCGCGCTCGGGATGGATCATTCAAGTCGGCGCGCTCGAAACTGAAAGCGAAGCCCGTCAGCGTCTCGACGCGGCGCGCGGCACAGCCAGCAGACTGCTGAGCGACGCCGATCCCTTCACCGAGACCGTGTCGAAGGGCAACAAGACGCTCTATCGCGCTCGCTTCGCCGGCCTCAATCAGGACTCCGCCGAGGCTGCATGCCGCACGCTGAAGCGTTCCGATATTTCCTGCATCGCCATCAGGAACTGATCACGGCCTGCGATCCGAAAACCGAAACAAAAAAGCCCGCGATGCTGTCGCGGGCTTTTTCTTTTGTCGCCGCGCGCGCACGCAACCATTTTTCAAGATTTGGTCTCTAAAACCTTAATTGCAGGATTGATCACGCCGGACAACGGCGGGCGTCCGCAGGGGCATTTCAATCAGAGAAGACGGCTGCTCGCAGTTTGTAGCGTGATGTTGCGTGCTGGAGTCAGCGATGATTGCGAAGAAGAGTGTCCTTGGCTTCGTTCACACGGGCAGCGAGGTACGTCGAGCCCCCCTGGTCGGGATGCAGTTTCTTCATCAGCCCACGATGAGCCCGGCTGATTTCGTCACGCCCCGCACCCGGCTTCAGGCCAAGGATCTGATAGGCCTCCTCCGCCGTCATTTTTCCACCCGGCGCCGCGCGGCGATCCTCGCTTCCACCCCGGCCTGCCCCCTCGCCCTGCGCGTGCTCACGCCAGGCGGGAAACCGGCGGTCCAGATAGCTTTCCAGAAGCGCCCAGCTCTCGGCGTCGAACCCTCGCGCAAGAGCAATGAGTTCGTCGAGCGTGAACTCGTCCAGTACACGCCCCGCTTCGGGTCCGGCAGTAATCAGCCCCTCAAGCGCTCCGGTGTCGTGGTCGAGCGTCATCTCTATAAACTGGGACCTTACCTGGGACTTCTGCCCCTGTGATTTCCACGCGCCGGGGCCATAGTTGCCCCAGGCCGAACCGAGTTGCGCACCGAACGGCGACCAGCCGAGCAGACCCGCGCCGAAAATGCCAAGCGGGATCGCCACTGCGAGTTCGCCTCGAGCCCCAATGAACAGGGCAGCGGCCAACGTCACCACGCCGCCGCCGCCGCGGATGATTTTCGCGAGCCATTTCGGATCGGCGCCCTTGATGATGTTCAGCGCCACATAAAGCAGCGCGACGGCAACGATGCCTGCGATCAGGGTTGGCATGGGCCTTTGATCATCCTTGCAAATCTCTCGGCAGCAGTGTGTGCCACCGACACGCATACCTGATCTATGGTGATATCGGGATTTGTTAAGCCGACATATTGCGAAATAACGCCGCGCCTTCGCGGGCCTACTTCATTTGCCCGAGCAGGGCCGCAGCGCCCGAGGTATTCTTCGCCAGCCTCATCAGAGCGTCCCGGCCGCCCGCGGCATAGGCTGCCGCCGCACGGAGAAGTTCGCGCAATTGCGCCGCCGAGCCCATATCGAAGCGGCACCACGCCCCGCCCGTCAGCCGCGCGATCTCACGGAACGCCGCCTCCGCCGCCGGATCGTTGCCTTCCTGAAACATGAAGCACGGCACCTTGAGCAAGCCGAGTTCACCGGCAGTGGCGCACAGCGCATCGACGTTTTCTTCCATCGCATCGCCCACGAACACGATGGCTCGCACACCAGAGGCCACAGCCTCGCGCCGAGCATCCGCCAGCACGCGGCCAAGCTGGGTCTGTCCACCCTGGCAGTCGATCTTGCTCATGAGTCTCGCGAGATGCGCCGTGTCCGAGATCCACGGACTCGCACGGCATTCGCTCAGGCCGCGATAGTAGACGAGGCGAACGGAGAGCCCGCCAATGCTGCCGGCCTCGCGGAACATGTCGGCCTGAAGCTGGCACGCCATGTCCCATGTCGGCTGGCGGCTCATGGTCGCGTCCAGCGCAAAGATAAGCCGGCCCGTGCCCGCCTTGCCGGGGGTCATGGCGCGCGCCTTGGCAACAAACGCTGCGATGTCCGCCGACGCCGATGTCTGCGCATCCGTGCGATTACGCCCTGTAAGGGGCTGCTCGCCGGATTTCGGGATGGTCGGATCGCGCGTCATGGGAACTCGCAGTTGGGTGCGAGTCCTATGTGGAGCGCGGGAAGCGGTTGGTCAATTCTCCGGCCGGAAACCGCTTGAGGACCGCCCTACTCGATCGGCACCGCAAGCCGTCCGATGAGCTCCGCGACTTCGCGGAGCCGCCGGTCATCGTGCTCAGCCACGGCGCGCGCAAGACGCGACATGCATTCATCGTCACTGATGACTGAAGTGATCCGGTCCCGCGCCGACGGCACCAGGCTGGGAGATTGAAAAGAGTTGCTGACGGCCATGACTCTCACCTCGCTTGCCACTTAGACGCAACGAACCAAGCAGAAGTCATGCCACCAATGGAATATGGCGAGAGCAAGCGGGAATCGCGTGCGAAGGTGTTGTTTCACGCAAACGTGCGACGCGCCGGGCAGCCCGGCGCATCGGTAACCGAGCGATCAGACGGTTAGTTGATAGGAGGAGCGACCTGCGCCACGGAGTCGGGCTTCGGCACGGCGATCTTCTTGGTCGTATCGACCGGCCCAAGCTTGCTCTCGTTTTCCAGGAACTTGTCGAGGACACCCTGAATCGATGTCTTCACATTGTCAGGTCCGCGATCGCTCATGTCGGTATGCTGGAAACCTGTGTTGACCACAGTGATACCAGACTGCTCGCACGTATCGTCATCAGGCACGACGCCAGGGTCGGCCTTGAACACCGGATCCTTCGAACGGAACGAGAGAATCTTGAATTTGCCTTCGGTCAGGAACGGCACGCGAAGATTGTCGAGCGTGACAATCTTCTTCACGTTATCCGGATGCATCTTGGCGAAATACATCGAGATGTCGCCACCGTTCGAATGTCCAACCAGCGTAAGCTGATCGTAATTCGCGTTAGGCTGAATCTTCCGCATCTGATCGACAATGAATTCGATGTTCGCCACGCCGCGCTGATAGACCGGCAGGCGGCCGACATACAACTCGCCCACCTTGGTGACCAAGGGCGCATCGCCGGCCAGATCGTGTTGAATGCTCGTCACGAAATACCCGCGGGCGGCGAGCACGTTGGCAAGGAAGGAATACTCGGTGAACTTGACGGTATTGCCGTGATTAACGACGGCGACTGGCAAGGTCAGCATGCCGGCATTTGCCTGCATCTCCTTGTCCCGGCGCACGGCAATCGCGACGTCGATCTGGCGGTTACGCGCAGCATCGTAGAACGTCAGCGTCTCGTGACGGATCGCCCATTTGCTCGCGGTGAAGTATGCGACGACCACGATCGCAAACAGACCAAGCAGGATGAAAATTCCGCGCTTCATCTCGTCCTCGAACCTGTCAGGTATCAGCCGGAATCCTGGTCCAGACTGCCCTTCACAACACAGTGTTTTAGAATCCTTCGCACTTGTCTAGATAGATGATGACAGACTAGCGACAAACCAACTTAATTTCCCGTCATGTGTCTGACCTAGACCAGTAAATTGTGCAATGCATCAAACATGCCAATGGCACCTGGATGCGTGCTTTCGTCTACGGGTCATGAATAACCAAGCACGAATTGGCTGAAAAGTTCTTGGCCTAGATCAACAATTTGAGCCTGGGCGGCGGAACCGAGAACTGGGAACCGCTGCGAAACCGGGCGCAACGCCTCGAAATTAGGCTGTAAGCCCGTGATTTTCCAGCGGACGGTCCACCTGGGCGAACCATTCGGCACGGGTCGCGGCCCGGCGGCGGCCTCGCTCGTCGATCGGAAGCTTCAGGTGGCGCAACAGGCCGGTCACCTCCTCCCGGGCGGTCACATGGGCCATGTTCGGGCGGGTGCCCAGGGTCGCCTCATCCAGATCGTCGAGTGCGGTCAGGCCGCGCGGGAAGAACTCGCGATAGACCACGCGTTCGGCGAAGCCGTCGACCGGTCTGAAACCCAATCGGAACGAGAGCTGGTCGAGCCCCTCCGCGATCAGTTGCTTGTTGCGCGATCCAAGCATCGACAACCGGTTCCGGACAACGATCCAGTCGGTGCTGGCGCCGTCGAGGTCGCGGCGCTGCTTGCGCGCAACCTTCACCATGGTTGCGTAGTGGCTTTCGCCGATCACGGAATAGGTCGCCGGATCAACCGAACCAAGAACGTCGAAATCGAGGAAACTGTCGTTGATTGGCGTGACCAGCGTATCGGCCATCGAGTGTGCCAGACGCATCAGGTAGCTGTCGGTCCCCGGCGTATCGATGACGATGAAATCGTAGGTCCGCTCCACCGCGCTGACCGCGGCGGCGAACTGCTCGAACTCCGACATCTCGTTCTCGCCGATCTGCATGCTGGAGCCCAGGGCAACGCAGCAGTGGTGCGGCAGTTCGAGGGACAGGCCCGTGCGCTGGGCCCACGCCCGGCGATTCTCGATGTAGCGGGTGAAACTCTTCTGACGGGAGTCGAGATCGATGGTGGCAACGCGCTGCCCGGCCTTGAGCAAGGCAACGGCGACGTGAAGCGCCGTGGTGGACTTCCCCGACCCGCCCTTCTCGTTGCCCAGCACGACGACATGCGCCGACCCGGATTGCCCCTGACTCGTCTGCAAAAGCATACGTGAACCCCTGTGGATATCTTCGGCCAAGTCCAGAAAGAATCAAGTAAAATTCGAATGGACCCTACTTCATGATGAATCGGCGGGTCCGGGCGTGGGCTACCGGTGGTCGTTGGCTCGCACCGCCAGCTTTGTTAAGACTGCGCCCCGATCACCCGCTTCCAGACATCGGCACGAATGACCCGCTCCCCCATCATCGCACGTTCGCTTTCATCCCTTCATCGCGCGCGCGCCGAGCTCGGCAAACGCAATGCGACTCTCGCCCTCGTGCCGACCATGGGTGCGCTCCATGACGGCCATGTGTCGCTGGTTCGTCTTGCCAAACGCCGTGCACAGAAGGTCGCCGTGTCGATCTTCGTGAACCCCACGCAGTTCGCGGCGCATGAAGATCTCGGCTCCTATCCGCGCACATGGAAGGAAGACCTCGCGCGTCTCAAGGCAGAGGGTGTCGATCTGATCTGGAATCCGGATGTGAAGACGATGTATCCGGACGGCTTCGCAACCAGAGTTGCGCCGGAAGGCCCGGCACTGGCGGGGCTCGAGGATAAATTCCGTCCGCATTTCTTCGGCGGTGTCGCCACCGTTGTCGCCAAACTGTTCACACAGGTGCGCCCGGACATGGCGCTGTTCGGCGAAAAGGATTTTCAGCAGCTCAAGGTGGTCACGCGCATGGCGCGCGATCTCGATCTCGGGGTGAAGGTGATCGGCGGCGCGATCATCCGCGAACGAGACGGCCTCGCGATGTCGTCGCGCAACGTCTACCTGTCACCCGACCAGCGCAGCACCGCGACCGTGCTGTTTCGCACACTCAAGGCTACGGCGAAGCGGATGCGGGACGGTGACAGCTTCAAGGCAGCGCTGTCCGACGGCGCCGATCTCATTCGTCAGGCCGGCTTTGCGCTCGACTATCTCGAGGCGCGGCACGCGGAAACGCTCGCACCGGTTTCATCGTTTGACGATGGACCGGTGCGGCTGCTGGTGGCCGCGAAAATCGGAACGACCCGGCTGATCGATAACATCAAGGCGTAGCTTACAGCAGGCCCAGTTCGCGCAGTTCGCGCCGCAGCGGCTCTGGCATTGCGGCGACGCCGGCAGCGGCCTTGCCCAGATCGGGCGGCGCGCTTTTCGGATCGAGATAGCGCCAGCCCTGAAACGGGCGCATCGGCCGCGGCGACACGGCAATCAGCTTGGGCTCCATCACGAGGCGGCATCGTCCGATGCCGTCCTTGTCGCGGAACGGCTCGATGCCGAGGATCTTCTCACGCGCGGCGATCTCGCCCTTGATCACCCAGTAGATCGATCCGCCATCGAGCAGTTCGTCAACGCGCTTGGGCGACATCCGGGTGACGTGGATATGGCGCGCTGGCTGGCCCTTCGCCTTGGCCTGCTTCACGCGTTCGGCAATCCAGCCCCGAAGATCCTTGATGGACGTGGCACCGACGCTGAGCTTGACGAGATGAAGCGGCATATTCGGAATCGCCGGCGCGATGCCAGGACATCGCGCTTCAGGTGAAAGAAGAGCGATCAGTTATCATCGCTCTCCTTGGGAGGCGCAAGCTGCACGGGAGCTTGTGCACGCGATTTCTGTGGCTGTGGCGCGGCCTTTTTCGCAGCAGCCGGCGCCGGCTGGGGATTGATGACCGCGCCCGGGACGTTACGAAAGGCTGGTGCGGCTGCGGGCTCCGACGAGCGCGGAGCGGCTTGAGCACCCTGCGCAGACGGCTCAGGCGTCATGATGTTGATCGGAGGAATCGAGGCCGCACTCGGGAAATCGCCCGACACCGGCCTGCCCGGCAGCGGTGCCGTGCCAAGCGCCGCGATAGGAGCCGTCCCCGCACCGGCTACAGCGGCAGGCGGTGCGTTCCACGCGGCGGCATAGCGGCCGACAAAGCCGTCGTAGAGGTTTTCACTCATGTTGGATGAGATCTGACCCGAGTTGGTCAGGGACTGGAAGAAGGGGCACGGCGCCGAGAGCGAGCATCCCTCCCGCGTCTTGAGCACCTGCGCGACCAGTCCGTAACGGTCGCGTTCGATCGTCCGCCTCAGGGTATTGAGTTCGGGCGTCATGACCTTGTTGGCAGCAGCGACATTGCCGAAAGCGGCCAGCCGCGTGATCTGGCCGGCGGTATAGGACACGCCGGCGGCAACGGAATCGGCCGAGGCAAACAGCGCCTTTTCGCAAGCCGCCTCGACGCTCTCCCCGGCAAGCCCGTCGAGACAGGCCAGGGCCGGCAGCGATGCTCCGGATTGAATGGAGAACTTGAGATCGCCGGGCGAACCGCCGCTCACGCCGGATGCGCGCATCATGGTGGTGACCGCGATGCCGATGGCCAGCAAAGTGATGACGGTGAGCGCGCCGTTCGCGACCGATCGCTCAGCGCGAAACAGCGTGACCAGCAGGACAATCGCAAAGAAGCCCACTGCGGCAATGGTCAGCCACATCGGCAAGCTCTGCGAATGCCAAAAGTTCTCGATCGACGTGGCCCAGGCCCGGTTCATGCAAGGTCCCCTTCACAACGAACCAGACCAAGCCTTGCAACCGCGGCGAAATTCCGTCAGGCCGAATTGATCAGGCGACGGCGAGCTGGCTTTCCTTGGCCACGCGCTCAAAGGCCTCGGTCGAGCTCTTGATACGGTACTGGCAGTCGTCACCGTCTGTCGGCAGGAGGCGGATCACCTCGTAGGTTCCGCTCGCAGCGGGCCGCGCCACGTTGCTTGCCGTGAAATAGACAGTCTCTCCGACGATGTACTTGTGCTTCAACACTCTGCTCCATCACGCGATACGCGCATTTTGGCGGCCTGCCGTTATCCGGCAGAGCCAGTTTGACGCCCGGCAGGTGTATAGCACGTGGAGCCCCCATTTGCCAGATAAACCAGCACATGGGTAACGACGAAATAGCTATTATTTATCAATATCTTGGTCGTGTTTCGAGGGCCTTGCGCGAGCAACAAGGCAGGGTCCAGCCGGGTGCAACGCCGCAATTTTGCCATATCGGCGCAGCGAAACGATTCCCGGGCAAGTTCAGTGCGTTAGCAACGCAAGCTTACGCCGTGACCGGCAACGTCCCTTCAGGACTTGCCCGGTCGACGGCCGCCGGCAAAACCTGTGCGAGAACTGTCGAAAGCTGGTCCACCGGAATACCGAAACGGACCGCAAGTTGCCTCACCAGATCGTTGCCCAACACCTCCTGGAGCTGCTGTGCGCTCACCGGCGGGTTCTGGCCAGTGCCGATCCAGGACTTCACCTGATCGCCCAGCCCGGCCTGCTCGAGCCTGGCCACGATCGCGGACAGCCCGCCCTGGCGATCGCTGCCGAGCACCTCACTGAGGACCACCGGAATGACGGTCTGGTCGAGTTCGCTTGCCGCGCGCGCCGCCATCACGCTGGTCAGCATGTCGAGAATTCCCATGGCGCACTCCCCGGCTCAATCGGTCTCAAATCTTTCGATCATCAGCGTTTCGGCCAGCGCCGCATCGGTCCATTCCCGGAAAGCCGCATCCGCCAGCATTGTGTCCATATAGTCGCGGACCGGCGGCGTTACATCGATGGCGTAGGTTCGAAAGCGATGGACCACCGGCGCAAACATTGCGTCCGCGCCAGTGAAAGCGCCGAACAGGTAGGGCCCCTGCCCGCCATACCGGGCCCGGCACTCGGTCCAGATCTGCTGGATGCGCGCGATATTCGCCTTGGCGTCGTCGGACAGCGGCTTTGAATGGATCGGGCGATGAATGTTCATGCCGCATTCGTTGCGAAGCGGCATGAAGCCCGAATGCATCTCCGCCGAGATCGAGCGTGCGTGAGCGCGGGCAGCGACATCCTGCGGCCACAGACGCGCATCGGGGTAGCGCTCCGCGGCGTACTCGATGATCGCAAGCGAATCCCAGACCGTGATCTCGCCATCGACCAGCGCCGGCACCTTGCCCGACCGGGTGACATTCAGAATGCGCTGCTTGTCCGCATCGCCGGTGTAGAGCGGAATGACGATCTCGTCGAAAGCGATTCCGGCACCTTTCAGCGCCATCCACGGCCGCATCGACCACGAGGAGTAGTTCTTGTTTCCAATAACGAGCGTCAAGGCCATCGATTGAGTTCTCCTGCGAGGCGACCTTGCCATGCCCGGCGCGCGACAGGCAACCGGCCCATCAAAGCAGCCGAAACCGCTTCGCACTTGTCCGGTTCATGCTCTATCGTGGCAACGGTTCCTCGGAAGGCATCGAATCGTGAACCTGTTTGCAACTGCCGACCTCGTGGCGATCGCGTTCTTCGTTCTAGCGTGGATGGTCTATGCGATCACGCTCGAGCGTACCGCGCATGGACGCAACAGCCTGAACGCCCGCATGAGCATCTATCGCGAGGTGTGGGTGCGGCGCATCCTCGACCGTGAGGCACGGATGGTCGACATGCAGATCATGGCCTCGTTGCAAAACGGCACGGCCTTCTTCGCATCCACCACGTTGCTGGCTATCGGCGGCGGACTGACGCTGCTGCGATCGACCGAAGAGGCCATGTCGGTGCTCTCTACGCTGCCGCTCGGCATCCGAAGCTCTCCTGCGCTCTGGGAGATCAAATGCGTCGGGCTGATCGTGATCTTCGTCTATGCGTTCTTCAAATTCTCCTGGGCCTATCGACTGTTCAATTACGTCGCCATCCTGCTCGGCGCTATGCCGTTTGCCGAGAAGCGAGATACGCCCGAAGCGCAATCGCATGTGATGCGGACCACAAAACTGTTCCAGTCAGCGGGCCGGCACTTCAATCGCGGCCAGCGCGCCTTTCTGTTTGCGCTAGGCTATCTCGGATGGTTCATCAGCCCATGGGTCCTGATCGCAACCACGTTGGCCATTGTGGTCGTGATATGGCGCCGCCAGTTCGATTCCGACGCCTATCGCGCAATGTCGAAATAGTTCCTGCACCTGTGTGCTTGCCGCACGGGTTCAGATGCGTCATGGCATGGTCATGACCAATTCCGATTCGAAAGTTCTCGATAACGTATCGCTCGACGACGCCATTCTCGGCGTGCTGGCGCGTGCCGATGCCAAGACCCTCAGTGCGCCGGAGATTGCACACGCCATCGCGGCCGGAGACGATTGGCATGACTTGCTGGTCCCGATCAGGAGGTCCGCCGTGGCGCTCGCGCAGGCCGGCCGCCTTGTGATTTATCGCAAGGGCAAGCCGGCAGACCCGAACGATTTTCGCGGCGTCTATCGTCTCGGCCTGCCACGGCATGACTGAAGTTCTTTGGCCCTTCGGGCCGGGATCGTGCCCTAGTTGACCCTGCGCGGTCCCGGAAACAGTTCGCTGCTGCGCCCTGTCACCCAATAGGCAATCAGTCCGATCCACTCGTGGACGGCGACATCGGTGCGGGCAAGACCAGCGCTCAGGTTCATGGAAAACTCCGTCGCATCGCGCCAACCGCGCGTGCGCCAGTCCACCGGATAGGCTTCGACGTCGAAGCCGGCCTTCCGGAACGCTCCGATGGAGCGCGGCATATGGAAGGCCGATGTCACCAGCAGCCACCGCTCGCCGGACTTCGGCGAAACCAGATCGCGGGTAAAGGTTGCGTTCTCGTCCGTTGTCCGCGACTGGCTCTCGAGCACGATGCGCTGGCGCGCCGTTCCGAAATCTTCCAGCAGGTCTCCCGCAATCGGCGCCTCCGGAACCGGCGTCTCGATCAGGTTGGCGCTGCCTCCGCTGAACACGATGCGCGCTGACGGATAGCGGCGGGCCAGTTGCAGCATGGCCACGATCCGCTCGCTGGCGGCGTCCATTTCGAGCGAGCCCCGCGCCTGGCTGCGCTCAGGGTCGATCGCCCCGCCGAGGACAATGATCCCGTCAGGCGCGCGCCCGGCGGCGCTCCAGGCCGGGAAGCGCTCGCTGAGCGGAAGCATCAACACATTGCAGAGCGGCGAATATCCCAGCACCAGCAACGATACGACGCCGACTGCAAGAATACGCGATCCGGCCTTGCGAAATCGCGTCGTCAGCAGCAGCGCACCGAGCGCGCAAAGTATCGCGACCGTGTTGGACGGTACGACAAAGAAGCCGAGTATCTTGGAGATCGAAAAGAACATGATCGCCCTGAATGGGCGATCCCCGCGGCAAGATCAAGCCACACTCAATCCCATCTGGGTGCGAAACCGAAATCGGTGATGCGGCCGCCGCGCGTCCCCATCGCGAAGATCTCGCCCATTTCCTCGTCGGTGAGATTGAAATCGAAGACGTCGAGATTTTCCGACAGCCGCTCAACCTTGGACGTGCGCGGGATGGCGACCACGTTCTGCTGGACCAGCCAGCGCAAGCAGACCTGCGCCGCGCTCTTGCCGTAACGCGCGCCGATGCGATTCAGCGCCTCCGCGTTCTTGACGCGCCCCTTCGCCACAGGACTGTACGCGACCAGCGCGAGCCCGTTGTCACGGCAAGCCGTCAGCACCTTGTTCTGTTCGAGATACGGATGATACTCGACCTGATTGCAAACCAGCGGCGCCGCGGACTTCGCCACCGCCTCCTCGATCAGCGCCACCGTGAAATTCGACACACCGATGTGACGTGTGAGACCCAGCTTTTGCGCCTCCACAAGTCCGCCGAGTGTTTCTTCCAGCGGAACCTGGGGATTGGGCCAATGCAGCAAAAGCAGATCGACTTCGGTCATGCGCAAACGCGCAAGGCTTTCCTTGGTCGAGCGCAGCAGGTCGTTCGGCGCGAAATGCGTGGTCCAAACCTTGGTGGTCACGAACACGTCGGCGCGTTTGACGCCGGAGGCACGCACGCCCTCGCCGACCTCGCGTTCGTTCTCGTAGATCTGTGCCGTATCGATATGGCGATAGCCGAGCCGAAGCGCCTGCTCGACAACACGCGCGCAGAGACGGTCGCGCAGTTCCCAGGTCCCGAGGCCCATTACCGGAATGTTGGCGCCGTTCGCTTCAACGGTGTGCATCTCGTGCCTCAGCGTCGTTCCTGAATGCCGGAAAGCGCACCATCCTGAACCGCGCAGGCCACATTGCCAAGAATAGGCGGGCGGAAATGAATCATCCCCGGTCAGGATCGCCGCGCGAGTGCGGCAAAAACCATATCAGGCTCATGCGCGATCACGGTCAGCAGCGCGCGCGCAGGACCACGCGGCGAGCGCTTGCCCTGCTCCCAGTTGCGGATGGTTTCGAGTGGTACGCCGAGGCGCGAGGCAAACTCGGCTTGCGTCAGTTTTGCGCGAAGGCGCAGATCGCGCACGACCGGCGCTGCGGCGGCCCTGGGCGTTGGCTCATTGCCCCGCATGTCAGGCACCAGCGGGGCTTCCCGCCCATCCAGCACCTCGACAATCCGTCCGTCTGCCTTCAGCCGTAGCCGTTGCATGTGACACCTCCGCAGCCGGAGGGTCGGCCCAACATGGTTAATCGCAGGTTAACGAAAAACCGTCCGGAAAGCCGATATTTCCGGACGGTCTCTTTCTTCAGGTCAGCGCATCCGTGCGTTGGCTTCGCGCCACGACCGGCGGCCGCCACCGTGAGCAAAGCGCAGGCCCATCTCACGGCCACCCGCCTCGTCATAGGAAATGTGGATATGCTGCACGCGTCCGGAGTCGGTCGAGTAACCGCCGCTCCAGCCCTTGAGCTGTGCGTAGATGCAGCCGTAAGGACCGCGCACGTCCACCGCCTTGCCCTGCGCGTGCAGCGACATCCGCCGCGTGCCCGCGATGCGCGTGTGACGAATGCCCGAGATCGCATGCGTTCCGGGGCAAGCCGCCTGGATCGATGCCAGCTTGGCTGCGAGCGGACCGACGAGACCGGTGGAGTACCCTTCCGATGCGTGGGATGCGCGTTCGGCAACCGCACGCGGCGCCGGCTCGGAGTTACGCTGCGCACGCTCTAGCGCCCGCTGTTGTCGCCTGCTCAGGCGAGGCGATGCAGCCGGCTGCATCATGGAAAATGCCGGCTCGGCTCTGCGCTGATGACGCTGACGTGCGTGAACGGGATTGTCGACACCGATGCAAGGCATGGTGATATTGCATTCGGGCGACACGGCCGGTGTGCGAACACGCGCTTCGGCCACAGACGACAACGCGCAAAGCGCCGCCACGGCGGAGATCGTTCGTATCAAAATTTTTAGCTCCGGATGATTTTGGCGTGATGGACGGTCGCGTGCGACAACGTCACGTTCGCCTAAGATTCAAAGAGGCCGCTAAAATATCGATGTTTTGCGGCCTGCGATGACTTGGTTTTATTGCGGCAGGTGGCGAGAATGAGGCGCTGGTGTGCGCATGGACCCATGCAAACGCAGGGAGCCTATGCCGAAACAGGCAGCGTTAACTTTTGAGGCCGAACCACATCGTGGCGATACCAAGAAACGCGAAGAAACCGACGATGTCGGTGACGGTCGTCACGAAGGTGCCCGACGCCACCGCCGGATCTGCACGCAAGCGCTGAAGCGCCATCGGAATCAGAATGCCGCCCAGTGCGCCGGCCACAAGATTGCAGATCATCGCGAGGCCGATGACGATGCCGAGCCCCGGCGTCTTGAACCACACCGCCGCCGCAACGCCGGTGATGGCCGCAAATGCCAGTCCATTCACCAGACCGACGAGACCTTCACGCATCACCACGCGCCAGGCATTGCTTGAACCCAGTTCGCGGGTGGCGAGCGCGCGCACCGCGACGGTCATCGTCTGGGTCGCGGCGTTGCCGCCCTGACTGGCCACGATCGGCGCAAGCACCGCAAGCGCAACCATCTTCTGCAATTCGCCCTCGAACAGGCCGAGCACCGCCGACGCAAGAAACGCGGTGGCCAGGTTGACCAGCAGCCAGTTGAACCGGCTCTTGGCGATGGTCCACACCGAGTCCGACAGTTCTTCGTCAGGAGCAACGCCGCCCAGCGCCTTGATGTTTTCGTCGGCCTCCTCCTCGATCACGTCGACAACGTCGTCGATGGTGATGACGCCGACGAGACGGTCGTCGATATCGGTCACCGGAGCCGCGACCAGATTGTACTTGCCGAACATGCGCGCCACTTCGGCGATATCTTCGTGATCCGGCACCCGGCGGCGGTCCTCGTCGGCCAGATCCATGATCGGCCCCGGACGACGGGCCCGCAAAAGCGCATCGAGAGGCACCGCGCCCTTCAGGCGCTTGTCCTTGTCCACAACATAGATTTCGTAGAACCGGTCCGGCAGCCCCGGTGTATCGCGCATGTATTCGATGGCCTGCAGCGCGGTCCAGCTGTCCGGCACGGCAATGCATTCCGTCTGCATGCGGCGACCGGCGGAATTTTCGGGATAATGGAAGCTGCGCTCCAGCGCGACGCGCTCGGACTGCGGCAGCTTTTCGAGAATCTCCTCCTTGTCTTCCTCGTCCAGGTCCTGGAGCAGTT
Organism: Afipia sp. OHSU_II-C1; assembly: GCF_000497575.1. Taxonomy (GTDB): domain Bacteria; phylum Pseudomonadota; class Alphaproteobacteria; order Rhizobiales; family Xanthobacteraceae; genus Afipia. The sequence goes on along the minus strand of NZ_APJI01000005.1, from coordinate 20,799 downwards.
CGACGGCGTCGTCGGAGTCCAGTTCTCGGACGCCTTCGGCGACCGTTTCCGGCTCCAGTTCCTCGAGGATTTCCTCTCGAACCGTGTCATCGACCTCGTTGAGGGCCGAGAAGTCGAAGGCCGCGCCGGTCAGTTCCACCAGCCGAGGCCTCAGATCGGGCTCCAGCGCCTCGACCAGATCGCCGAGATCAGCCTCGTGGAGTTCAGCGACGACCTTCCGCAGGAACGCGGAATCGCCCTGTTCAACCGCATCCGCGATCATCCCGACGAACCGGGGACGAATTTCGCCGTCTTCGGCCCTCATGGGATAGTGGTCCAGCACGGAATCGTGAGCGGCGTCCGCCTCGGCAAGGTCTTGTTGATCGGCCATGCCGTGCCTCACTGATTCAATGGAGGTCTGCTGATTTGCGTATGCGTTTCAGGCAATACCCAATCGACACCGCCGCGCGCAATGATAAATGTGCGGCGCGCGAAATCCGTATCTTGCAGAACGATGCGGACGCGAACCATCACACTCCGGATTTGTCATGACTGTGTTAAGGGCCGCACTGCTCTCCTTTGTCGCGTCGGTTTCGATCGCCAGCGCCGCGGAGTGCCCGCGCAAGGACGCGCTCGGCACCTCTCGTGTCATGACGGTCGACCCGCAGGCATTTCCCCGCGTCGGCCTCAAGAGCTTCCCGCAAACCCTGCCGCTGGCTGACAAGGAAGTCGCCCTGACATTCGATGACGGCCCGTTCCCCGCGACCACAACGAAAGTCCTGGCCGCACTGGCCGACGAATGCGTGCTGGCCACGTTTTTCCTGATTGGCAGAAACGCGGAGGCCAACCCGGCCATTGTCAAAAGGATTGCGGCCGCCGGCCACAGCATCGGCCATCACACCTGGTCCCATCAGCCGCTCGACAAGATCGGCCAGCAACGTGCGCTGGAGGAAATCGATCGCGGGATCGCCGCCGACGAGAAAGCCCTGCATGGCGTGGCAACATCCGTACCCTCGACACCCTTCTTCCGCTTTCCCGGCTTTGCTTCGACCCCCGCCCTGCTGAGCAGCCTTCAATCACGCGGGATCGCGGTTTTCGGTGCCGACCTTTGGGCCAGCGACTGGAATCCGATGACTCCGGAGCAGCAGTTGAACCTCATCATCGAACGGCTCGACTACGAGGGAAATGGAATCATCCTTTTCCATGACACCAAGGCCCAGACCGCCAAAATGTTGCCCGCGTTTCTGCAGTACCTCCGGCGCAACGGCTACAAGGTCGTTCATCTGGTCGGTCCCCGACCGATCAAGAGTTCGTCGAATGACCGATAGGAATACCCGCCGGATTAAGCATGCGTTCACGGCCCCGGCGTTAAGCACGACGATCTCGCGTCACAACGGATTGTCCATGCGCCGAACCGCCAGCGGAACCTGCACTGCGCTCCTCGCAGCGCTCGGCCTGTCCTTGGCTGCCGCTTCGTTTGGAGCCACCGTTGCCCATGCGGCCGAGTGCAACGGCAGGCACGATGCGCTCGGCACCTCGCGCACCATCGTGGTGGATCCGAAGGAGCATCCGCGGATCGGCACCATGCAATACGGCGAGACGCTTCCCCTCGAAGATCATGAGGTGGCTCTGACCTTCGACGACGGCCCGCTGCCGGCTCATACCAATGCCATCCTCGACATCCTTGCGTCTGAGTGCGTCAAGGCGACGTTCTTCATCGTCGGCCGCATGGCCAAGGAATTCCCGCAGGATGTGCGCCGCGTTCACGATGCCGGGCACACCGTCGGCACCCACAGCGAGAACCATCCGACGTTCTTCGGCAAATTACCGCCCGAGCGCATGAGGGCCGAAATCGACGACGGCATCGCCCACGTCTCGGCCGCCCTCGCCGATCCTTCGCAACTCGCGCCGTTCTTCCGGATTCCAGGTCTGCGCCGCGGCGATCTGCTCGAAGCCGAACTCAGCAAGCGGGGCCTCATGACATGGAGCGCCGATTTCCCCGCCGACGATTGGCGGCACATTTCCTCAACGCAGGTCGTCAACTATGCGCTGTCCCGGCTCGAGGCGAAGGGAAAAGGTGTCCTGCTGTTGCACGACATTCAGGCGCGGACACAAGCCGCATTGCCTGTGATCCTTCGCGAGTTGAAGACGCGCGGCTATCGCGTCGTCCAAGTCGTCCCTGCGACGCCTGAACGGCCCAGGACCGTCACAAGCCCTGCACAATGGGTACCGTACTGGATTCATGGCCCGGCTATCGCAGCAAAGCCTCCGAGCGGCTTCATGTTCGGTGCAGTGGAAACACCGGCTCGCGACGCCTCGCGTTCAGTGCGCTCGGTCTGGCTGGGACGGCAGAAAGCGGCCTCGCGAGCATCCGCAATCCTGCTGCGGCAACCCGCCGAACTGTCGTTTCACAAACGGGCGGCACACACGGACATCTCGGCAGCAAGCAAACCGCACAGTGTGGCGCGGCTGCCCGGCAGCGCGCCGCATACAGCATATGCGGCAATGCGCCGGGATAGTCTTTGGGGTCTGGAGAAACCTCCGCGACGGTGACGTGACCGGTGGCCTTCACAAACTCCTTGAACTGCCGGTAACCGGCGTCCTGTCCATCCAGAAACCATCGATAGTAACGCGATGGGCGGGGGCTTCTTCGGAGTAGTGGTTGTCCGACCCCATGCGAAAGATGCCGCCTGGAATCCAGATCATCCCGTCCGTTCGCAGATCGTCCGCAACCCGATTTGAGAGTTCTCACCGCAACGGTCGGTCTCATTTGTTCGGTGGGCGGATGGCAGATGGCGGCGCTCTACACGCGATCCACAACCGCCGGTCGCAGACGCCACGAAAAAGCTGTCCAGGACCGAGACGGAAACGTCCATCCCCACACCTGCGCGCCATGCCCGGCACGTCGGAGAGAAGCTAAATAAATTCAATGCTTTGTGAGGTGGTGCGCTCGGAGGGACTCGAACCCCCACCCTGTTACGGACTGCCACCTCAAGGCAGCGCGTCTACCAATTCCGCCACGAGCGCTAAAAGATCGGCCCCGGATTCGCACCCGGCGCGGATCAACGGCGCCCGTGTAACAAATCAGGATTGGGGGGACAAGGCCTAGGCCGATGGTTCGGCAAGGCTTTTCCCGACTATCTGTGATCCGGCGTCCGGGGCAACATTTGCTTGACTTCGACCGCGATGCGGTTGCGGTTGACGACCACGACACCGCTGGCAATGGGCAGGTTGTTGGCGAGCACCTTGACCTCGTCCTGCTCGGTCGCATCGAGCTCGATGATCGCGCCGCGGCTGAGCCGCATCACCTGATGGACAGGCATCGAGGTGGTCCCCAGAACCACCATCAGATCGACCGAGACGTTATCGAGAGTTGCCACTTTGATTTGACACCCACACATGAATGATGGACGCAGATCAGCACGATTATGGTTACTCAATGGTTAATATGCTCCAGGAGCGCCGCGAAGACCTTGCTTTGACGTCGTTTTTTCCCCGCTCCGGCCCGCCCGCCGAGTGGCGGGTGGCGGATTCGCCAGTGGCCTACCAGGACGCTGTCGAGACCATGGAAAAGCGCGCTGCGGACATCGCCGCCGGGAATGCGCCCGAGCTGATCTGGCTGCTGGAACACCCCCCGCTTTACACCTCGGGCACCAGCGCAAAGGCCGTCGATCTGCTCGATGCGCGCTTCCCCGTGTTTGCGACCGGGCGCGGCGGACAGTTCACCTACCACGGCCCCGGCCAGCGGGTGGTCTATCTGATGCTCGACCTCAAACGCCGCCGGCCCGACGTTCGCGCCTATGTCGCCAGTCTCGAGCAATTCACGATTCGCACCCTCGCCGCCTTCAATGTGCGCGGCGAACGGCGCGAGGACCGGGTCGGCGTCTGGGTGGCGCGGCCCGAGAAAGGCCCCTCGCATGAGGACAAGATCGCCGCGATCGGCGTGCGCCTGAAGCGCTGGGTCTCACTGCATGGCATCTCGATCAACGTCGAGCCGGACCTCACGCACTTCTCGGGCATCGTCCCCTGCGGGGTCGAAGACCCGCGCTACGGCGTCACCAGCCTTGTCGACCTGGGCCTGCCGGTGGCGATGACAGACGTGGACGTGGCCCTGAGGCAGGCCTTCAAGGACGTCTTTGGCGCCTGAGGCCACCGGGAACAGCCTTGCCAATAGCCGCCCTTCCATGGCGTAATCGGGCCAATCTCGGTTTTTGAGCAAGGACATACAGCCAGAACAGCCTTCGCCTGCAGACACTTCTCATTCGTGCGCCAGCGCTCTCCGGAGCAAAGGTCAACGCCATGCATGTGGATGTGATCAGAACCAGGGACACGTTGCTCCGCGTTCGGAGCAATTGGGAGGCTGTGTATCAAGCGGACCCCGAAGCGCAGTTCTACATGTCCTGGACATGGATTGCGGGGTGGTTTGAAAAGCTCGGCTGTCAGTGGATCGTTCTGGCTGCAAAAGAGAACGCCAACTCCTCGGACTATGTCGGCTTCTTCCCGCTGCAATTGCGGACCGAACAGGGCCGAGACGGCAAATTCCACAACGAACTGCGCACCGGCGGCGGATACTTCGCCGGCTATACCGGCTTCATTTGCGATCCCAAATTCGCGCAACAAACAATTCTCGCCTTCGCCAGCCACGCCAAGCGGCTGAACTGGGCGCGACTTCACCTTGAAAACATCTTCGCCTCGCCGGAGCGCCTCAAGCTCTTCCTGGACGAGTTTCCATCATCCGATTTCATCACCGACAAGATCCAGCGCCCCGACGACGGCGACGGCATCGATCACGACATCTATGTCTATGTGAACCTGCCCGGTACCTGGGATGCCTTCCTTTACGAGAGGCTCGATGCGAAGGCGCGGCGGAATGCGCGCGCCGCCTTGCGGCAGGCTGAAGACGGCGAATACAGGATCACCACCCCCACGCCGGAGACGATTGAAGACGATATCGAGGCGCTTCTGAAATTTTGGGAACTGCAATGGGCTGCCAAGCTCGCCGCGCGGTACCATCCGCGGCTGCCCTACGGCATGATGAATAATTTCCGCAACATGCTGCGGTGCTGCTTCGCGGACAATGCGCTGTACCTGCCGATTCTCTGGCAGGGAGAAAACCGGATCGGCATTCAGGCCAGCCTGATCGACTGGAAGAACCGTTCGCTGATCAGCCTGCTGAATGGACGCGACCTTAACGTCAAACGCCCGCCTCCCGGCTTCGTGCTTCACCTGCAATGCGTCCGCTGGGGCATCGAGAAAGGTTTCGCGGTCTACGATCTTCAGACCGGTGACTTTCCCTACAAGTATGATTTCGGCGGCATCGATCGGCGGGTCGAATGTCTGCGCGTGAGCACGCGTGACCAGCGTAACCCTCGCGGAGCGCTTGAGCCCCTGACCTTGCCGGTGGTGTTCGATCGTGCACTACGCATGAAAAAGGAGGGCAGCCTTGAGGAAGCCGCCCAAGCCTGCCGCCAGATTCTGGATGCCGATCCCAATCATTCCGACGCGGCTCAATTGCTGAAGAATCTCGACGCCGAGCGGCGGCGCGCGGTACCGGCCAATCTCAACGCGGCCAAAGGCTTTCATCAACGCGGGCAGATCGCGGAAGCGGAGAAAATGTACCGGGCCATCCTGCAAGCTGAACCGAAGCACGTCGACGCGACATATCTCCTCGGCGTCGCGCTACTCCAGCAACACAGGTTTGAAGCTGCGGAGCAACAGCTCAGGCTCGCGATCGGCCTTCAGCCGCTCATCGCAATGCTCCATTACAATCGCGGCCTCGCCCTCCAGCAACTCGGGCGGCATCAGGAAGCCCTCACAAGCTTCAACTCCGCCATTGCGCTGAAGCCGGACTACGATCTGGCCCTTGCCCAACGGAACAGCATTCTAAAGACGACCCCGCACATCAGCCTCGATCAAAGCCTCTGAGGCGGAGACAGGCCTTCGAGGATAATCCTGCAATCCTCGACGGCGCCTGCTCATAAGCCTGCGAACCAATCTCAAGCCGCGGCGCTGCGTGGCGCGGCCGCCAGCTTGCCGGCGATATAGCGGCGCTCCTGCGTCAGGCCGCCAAACCCGTAAGCATCCGCGCGCGCATCATGGACGTAAATGTAGCTCTCATTGTGCAGCGGTCCCAGCAGGTCATCCATCCGCTTGAACGTCTCGGCTATGAAATCAGCCTTTTCGTCCTTGCTGTTGGTCCCGTCCGAGATGTGAATATCGACCCAGACGCTGGCCAGCTTCTGCTCCGCCAGCGATCGTCCGCCTGCGAACCAGTCGGCGGGATCGACGGACTGCACGATTACGGCGGTGACCTTGGGATCCTTGTGCAGAATGTCAGCCGACAACTTGGTGACAGCGGCCGCGATATCGGCCTTCAGCGAGGGAGCATTCCGTTGTGAGGTGTACTGGACTGTGATGAGGGGCATGGACTTTCTCCTGAATTGACTGCGCCGCAGCGCATGAAGAGAAGGTAGACCAGTCCTCATCATATTGGCATCTTATGATTTGATATACCAATCATAACGATATGTGATGATGAAATGAATACCCTCGACATTCCCACCGTTCAGGCCTTTCTGCTGGTAGCGGAACTTCAAAGCTTCACCCGCGCCGCCGAGGCCCTCGGCACGACGCAGGCGGCCGTCAGCATGAAACTCCAGCGCCTTGAAGCCACGCTCGGAAAGCGGCTGGTCGAGCGCTCTCCCCGCGCCGTCAGGTTGACCGCCGACGGCGCGGCCTTTCAGGAAAACGCGCGCGTGCTGATGGCTGCCCATGATCGCGCGGTCGCGGGATCTGTTCCGGTGAGCCAGCAATTGACTCTCGGGATCAGCGATCATGCCGCCGGTCCCGAACTCGTGCCCATTCTTGAAAAACTGAACGCCGCATCGTCGTCGCTAACGCTGGCGGTCACCATCGATTTTTCACGAACGTTGCTGGATGCGTTCGACGGCGGCGACCTCGATGCGGTTGTCGTGCGTCAGGAAGGCAGCCGGCGCGGCGGGGAAACACTTTGCATCGATGACTTTGGCTGGTTCGCCTCGCCCGGATTCCGCTGGGCCAGAGGCGAAACGCTGCGCGTCGCGGCATTGGCAGCGCCGTGCGGCGTTCGCGCCAGCGCGACGCGGGCGCTCGACAAGGCAAAGGTGAAATGGACCGAGGCTTTCATCGGCGGCGGTGTGAGCGCCGTCGTTGCCGCAGCGGCGGCGGGCCTTGCTGTCGCGCCGCTGGCGAAACGGATCGCACCCGCGGGAATGATCGATGTCGGACCGGCATTCGGATTACCTCGGCTGAGCGCATCGCAGGTGATGCTCTATTCCCGAGTCAGCGACGCATCGAAACGGGCCGCGCTGCGTATTCTGGCCGCGACCTTCCGCAAGGAAGCTGCGGCAAGGTAACTTTCACTGCGGCCTAGATCGTCGGCAGCACGGAGAAGCGTTCGCCGGACGTGCGCAGTTTCAACATGTCATCGCCGGCCGGTTCATTGTCGATGGCCGTCACGCGCGCCATGCCGGGACCGTGCCGGCATTTTTCGATCAATGCCGCCACACCGGATTCGGAACCGGACAGCACCGCTTCCACCGTGCCGTCCTTGCGGTTGCGCGCCCATCCGGCGAGCCCCCGAGCCACTGCCTCGCCCTCGATCCAGGCGCGGTATCCGACGCCCTGCACCTTCCCTCGCACGATGATGTGGCGAATGACGTCGCTCATCGAACCGGCCTCGCGGATTTATTTCTTAAGTCCGAGGAATTCGTCGTTGCGTATCTTCACGTCCGCACCGCGCATCACGCGGTTGGTCAGCTCCGCCGACGGCAATCCCTTCAAGTCCTTCGGTGCAACACCGTCGCGCAACGCCTTTTGCGTTTCGTAAACAGCCTGCGTTGCGGCCGCAATCGGCTGATGTCCCTGATTGGCGACTTTTACGCGCTGACTGGCAAGAAACGCCATGTCGGCAAGTTCGCCATCGGCGCTGCCCATGATGATCGGCAGTTTCGTCGCAGCGGCGATGGCCTGCAATTCGGCGCGGGTTTTCAGGCCGGTGAAGAACAGCGCATCGACGCCGGTCGCTTCATAGGCCCTCGCGCGCGCGACCGTATCGTCGATATTGGTGATCGACGCTGCGCCGGTGCGGCCGACGATGACGAGCGACAGATCGGAGCGCCCGTCGAGCGCAGCCTTCATCTTCCCGACACCTTCCTCGATCGAGATCACCTGCGGCTTGGCCTCTCCGTAGGCCTGCGGCAGCAGCGTGTCCTCGATGGTGAGACCCGCAGCGCCGGCATCTTCAAGCTCCTGAACGGTGCGACGGACATTGAGCGCGTTGCCGTAACCATGATCGGCGTCGACCAGCACGGGGATTTTTCCGGCGCGGCAAATGCGGCGCACCTGCTCGGCAAGCTCGGACAACGTGATCAGCAGCAGGTCCGGATCGCCCAGAATGGTCAGCGACGCGGCAGATCCGCCGAGCAGCCCAAGCTCGAACCCGACATCCTCGGCGATGCGCACCGAGATCGGATCGTAGACCGAACCGGGGCGAACCACGTCACGGCCCGACAGGATGGCACGGAATGCTTCGCGCTTCTCCTGCGGGACCATTTCACCCTCAAGCAAATTCGAGGATCAGCGCATCGACAGCCAGTGTCGCGCCCGGTGTGGCGGCGATTTTCTTCACAACGCCGTCGCGCTCGGCGCGCAGGACGTTCTGCATCTTCATCGCCTCGATGACCGCAAGGGTCTCGCCGGCCTTCACGTCCTGACCTTCGGTCACGGCGATCGAGATCACGAGACCCGGCATCGGGCACAGCACCTTCTTGCCGGTATCGGCGGCTGACGTCACCGGCATCAGGCGCGCGGCGGCCGCTTCGGTTTCGGTGAAGACCTGCACAGGCAGTTCATAACCCTGATAGGCCAGCCGGAAGCCATTCGGCATCGGCCTCACCTGCACAGCGACGGGGTGTCCCGCGATGGTGCCCTGCCAGACCGGATCGCCCGGCTTCCAGTTCGAGAGCAGCGTGGCCGGCTGTCCGAGCGCGCCGTCGGCGCCGACGAGACGCACCGCGATGCCCTCACCGTCCCGCGCGACTTCGAGCTGCACTTCGTTCCGGTCGAGCCACACCGCGCGGCGACGCTCACGCGACACGGCGCGGCCGTTCAACTGGCCGGAAATCTGGCGCTTGCGCTCGCCCAGAATATGATCGACGGCGGCAGCTACCGCCGCGATCCGGTTTGCGGTTTCGCCTTCCGGTGTGCGCGGGCCAAAGCCTTTCGGAAATTCTTCATTGATGAAGCCCGTCGAAAGATTGCCCTCGCGCCAGCGCGGATGATTCATCAGCGCCGACAGGAACGGGATGTTGTGACGAATGCCGTCGACATAGAACGCATCAAGCGCCTGCGACTGCGCTTCGATGGCGGCGGCGCGCGATGACGCATGGGTCACCAGCTTGGCGATCATCGGATCGTAATAGATCGAGATCTCGCCGCCTTCCTGCACGCCGGTGTCGTTGCGCACGGTGATATCGTCCACCTTGCTCTCCGCGGGCGGGCGATACTTCACCAGGCGGCCGATCGACGGCAGGAAATTCCGGAACGGATCCTCGGCGTAGACGCGCGACTCGACGGCCCACCCCGTCAGCGTGACGTCCTTCTGCGTCAGCGCGAGTTTCTCGCCGGCCGCGACGCGGATCATCTGCTCAACAAGGTCGACACCGGTGATGAGTTCGGTCACCGGATGCTCGACCTGAAGACGGGTGTTCATTTCGAGGAAGTAGAAGCTCTTGTCCTGGCCCGCCACGAACTCCACCGTGCCGGCGGAATCGTAGTTCACGGCCTTGGCCAGCGCGACGGCCTGCTCGCCCATCTTGCGGCGCGTGGCTTCGTCGAGCAGCGGCGACGGCGCCTCTTCGATGACCTTCTGGTTGCGGCGCTGGATCGAGCATTCGCGCTCGCCGAGATAGATCACGTTGCCATGCTTGTCGCCGAGCACCTGAATTTCAATGTGGCGCGGATCGACGATGAACTTTTCGACGAAAACGCGGTCGTCGCCGAACGATGCTTTCGCTTCGGCCTTGGCCAGGTTGAAGCCTTCCTCGACTTCAGACTTCGAGTGCGCGATGCGCATGCCCTTGCCGCCGCCCCCGGCTGATGCCTTGATCATCACCGGATAGCCGATCTCGTCGGCAATCTTGGCTGCATGCGCGCTGTCTTCGATCACGCCGAGATAACCCGGCACGGTGGAAACCTTGGCCTTGGCCGCGGCCTTCTTGGATTCGATCTTGTCGCCCATTGCGGCGATCGCCCCTGGATTGGGGCCGATGAAAACGATCCCTGCCGCCGCAAGGGCGCGCGGGAAGGCCTCACGTTCGGACAGGAAGCCGTAGCCCGGATGCACCGCCTCGGCGCCGGTCTGGCGGCAGGCCTCGACGATCTTCTCCATCACGAGATAGCTCTCGGCGGCCTGCGGCGGCCCGATGAAGACGGCCTCATCCGCCATCTCGACATGGAGCGCATCGCGGTCGGCCTCGGAATAGACGGCGACCGTCTTGATGCCCATACGGCGCGCGGTTTTGATGACCCGGCAGGCGATTTCGCCGCGATTGGCGATCAGTATCTTCTTGAACATGAGGTGATTTGGACCTTAAGGGCGGAATTCGGCCGGAATAGCTTTCAACCGCAATTTTGCATGCTTGGCTGGTTGTAACAATTCTGTCGCGGGGCCTAACTACACCAAGCTACCGCTCCGCACACCTGCATTGACCGCATATCCAGCCAAAGCGAGTCTCCCATGCGCCGCACCATTTCTTTCATTTCCTTCGGTTTTTTGGCGTTGTCATCGGCTATGGCTTTCGCTCAAAACAGCCAGCCCCGCAACCTGATTTTGTTCGTGCCAGATGGGCTCCGCGCGCTTAAGGTCACCCCCGAACTGGCGCCTGCGATGGCCGCCGTGCGCGACAAGGGCGTGAATTTCAAGAACCCCCACTCCCTGTTCCCGACCTTCACCATGGCCAATGCGTCCGGGATGTCGACCGGGCACTATCTCGGCGACACCGGCACCTTCAGCAACTCGATCTATACCGGCCATCCCGTGCAGTCGGTTCCGAGCCAATTGGGCACGGTGGTACCGTTCATCGAGCATGACCAGATTTTGGGTGAGATCGATAAGGACTTCAACGGCGACTACCTCAACGAGGAAACCCTACTGAAAGCCGCGCGAGACGCGGGGTTCAGCACCGCCGCCATCGGCAAGGTTGGCCCGACATTCCTGTTCGATCATACCGAACGGACCGGAACCAAGACGATCACGATCGATGATCAGACCGGCGCGGTCGAAAAAGACGGCAAGCCGATCGGCATTCCGCTGTCCGATGAAATGAAGGCCGCCTTGACCGCCGCAAACCTTCCCCTCGCGACACCTGGCCGCGGCGATAACGGGAAAGCCGGTGACGCCAAGACGCCCGGAACGGTCGTCGCCAACATCAAGCAGCAGGAATATCTCGCCGACGTCGCCAGCAAGGTCGTGCTGCCGATGTTCAAGGCGCGCAACAAGCCTTTCGTGCTGGTGTTTTGGTCGCGCGATCCGGACGGCACCCAGCACAATCAGGGCGACAGCCTCAACAGCGTGACGCCCGGCATCAACGGCGCCTCCTCGCTCGCGGCGATCAGGAACGCCGACAACAATCTCGCGCTACTGCGCAAGGCGCTGGACGATCTCGGGCTCTCCGCCAGCACCAACATCATCGTTTCAGCGGATCACGGCTTCTCGACGATCTCGAAGGAGAGCAAGACCAGTCCGACGGTGAAGAACACCTATCCTGATACACCGACGGGCTTTCTGCCACTCGGTTTCCTCGCACTCGATCTTGCAAAAACGCTGAACCTGCCGCTGTTCGATCCCAACGACAGCAACAAGCAGATTGGCGCCAACGCCTATCCCAAGGCCGGCAACGGTCTGCTGGGCAAAGACCCGCTGAAGCCGGACCTCGTGGTCGCAACCAACGGCGGCTCCGATCTGATCTATCTGCCGAAGGGCGACAAGAAGCTTGCAGGCCGCACCGTGCAGGCGCTGCTGGAGCAGGACTATGTCAGCGGCATTTTCGTCGAAGACAAACTCGGGAAATTTCCCGGCACGCTGCCGCTGTCGACTCTCAGCCTAAGGGGCAAGGCGGTGACGCCGCACCCGGCAATCGTCGTGAACTTCCGTTCCTACTCCACGGATTGCGATGAACCGACGCTGTGTTCTGTCGAGATCGCCGACACCGTGCTCCGGCAGGGTCAAGGCATGCACGGCAGTTTCAGCCGGGGCGACACCATGAATTTCATGGCGGCGATTGGTCCTGATTTCAAAACCGGTTTTGTCAGTGAACTGCCCGTGAGCAATGCCGACGTCGGCATCACCGCCGCGCACCTTCTCGGCCTGAAGCGCAAGCCAAAGGGCATACTGATGGGCCGTGTGATAACGGAAGCGATGCCGAATGGCCTGACGCCGAAATCGTTCGCCACCACCATCTCCGGCAAGCCGGCGGCCAACGGCCTGAGAACCGTGCTGAAATTCCAGCGCGTCCAGCAGCAGCACTACTTCGATGTGGCGGGATTTCCGGGAAAAACGGTTGGCCTTCCGGAGATGGCCAAGACGGCAGGCGTGAAGTAACGCCTGCTCGTCCTGTTTCGCGAACCGCTCGCCTTACATTCCAAGGTCGAGGAAGTTCGGAAGCGTATGTGCAAGCGGCATGGTCGCCGCGCCGATCAGGCTCGCGACCAGCACCGCAAGTGCGCGATTGTTGCGGCGGGTGCCACGCATCTGGCCGGCGATCCACTCGAGTACTTCGGTATTGACGCCAACCGCCGTGGTGGGCGCCCAGCTCTCGATCGAAGTTTCGGGAGAAAGCGCAACGGAGCGAGGCGGCACCGGCAGGCCGGAAGCGGCTGCCGCGTGATGAACGATTGCCTTGGTGAAAAGATCGTCGAACCGGCCGCCGTCGCTGCGCTCGGTCGCGGCCTTGTTGATCTCGAAAAGGGTTTCAGCCTCGGCGCGGCTGATGGGCTCGTTGGTGTTCGCCGCGGCGTTGAGAATGCGCGCGCACCAGGCTGCATCGTCCGCATCCAGCGCCCGCGAGAAATGCACGCGGCCTGTGGTCGTTGGCCCCTCACCGGTGATGACCCCATCGCGGACGAAAGCGAGCGCGTAAGCGGACACATCGCGGTCGGCAACGGAGCTGGTTTCGATTTTCCGGATCAGTTCGGAAAGCGGAGCGTTGGAGATGATCGAGGCGGACGTCATGTTACTATTCTCTTTTTGTGTCCCGCAGCATTTTCATGCGGATGTAAACGAAGCGTTAATGAAGCGATTCGGAGCGCGCTTCTTTCCTTTATGGTTGCGGATTGGTCGCACTGACCGTCCGCATGGTTCATCCAATGCCAGCCGGAACCGGCGGCGTTGCGGCGCATCAAAGTCAAATTCGGGGCATAGCGAAAAAGTGAGCGCGCACCGGACAATTATGAATTTTCATTAATCCAGCTTGCGGCAGAACGGATTTTCCGAAGAGCCGTCCTTCGAGAGAAAGACGTTGCCCTTTTCGCGACCCGGTTTCGTTTTGGAGCATATGCCGATATATCACCGCAGCGAGATTTTCCTCGCAACTCCAAGTACGTGAGGCCAAAACCATGACAATCCAGATTGGCGCGGTGGCGCCCGATTTCGAGGCTGATACCACCGAGGGACGCATCAAATTTCACGACTGGATCGGCGATAGCTGGGCCCTGCTGTTCTCGCACCCCAAGGACTTTACCCCCGTCTGCACCACCGAACTCGGAACGCTGGCGCGGCTGAAACCGGAATTCGACAAGCGCGGCGTCAAACTGATGGGCATCAGCGTCGATCCGGTCGACCGGCACGAGAAGTGGGGCGAGGACATCAAGGAGACGCAGGGATACGCGCCGAACTATCCCATGATCGGCGACACCGAACTCAAGGTCGCGAAGCTCTACAACATGCTGCCGGCCGATACGACCGGCGGCGCGGATGGCCGCACGGCAGCCGACAACGCGACGGTGCGGACGGTGTTCATCATCGGACCCGACAAGAAAGTGAAGCTGGTGCTGGTCTATCCGATGACCACCGGGCGCAACTTCGACGAGATCCTGCGCGTGATCGACTCGCTGCAACTGACGGCCAAGCATCGCGTTGCCACCCCCGCCGACTGGAAACAGGGCGAGGATGTCATCATCGCGGGCTCGGTCAGCGACGAAGAAGCCAAGACGATCTATCCGGGCGGCTGGAAATCGCCGAAGCCCTATATCCGGATCGTTCCGCAGCCGAGGTAACCCGGCGGACACCGAGAAGAAAAAGGGACGCGTTGCGTCCCTTTTTTATTGCCGCCGTCAAATCCGCGGGGTCAGCCAGTTCGCGACGAACAGCCCCAGCGTGGAGGACACCGCCGTCACGAAGGAGCCCCATGCGATATCAACGATCACCACCGGCCAGGTCCAGTGTTTCAGCAGCGACAGCGATGTCAGTTCAAACGTCGCGTAGCAGAAGAAACCGAACAGTGCGCCGTAGGAAAGCGTCGACTGCCACGTCGCGTCAGGACCTGCACTGACAAAGATCAGGATGCCCGCCGCATAGAGCAGATAGAACAGGATCGCCGGCGCTATGCGGATTGTGCCCAGCATCTCGCCGACCTGCGAGGTGAAAAAACCTTTTGCGACAAGTCCGAGAAACAGAAAATCGATCGGGACAATGACCAGCAGCGTCGCCAGATAAAGAATGACATTTCGCTTCAAATGAACCTCCCGAGCTATCCAGACCCGCAGTAGGTACGCATCACTGCCGTTCCGGTTGCACTCAGGCAAGGGTTCCAGCGCAGAAAACCGTCACGCCGCCCTGACGCCATCAAGGAAGCGCCCGACCTCGGCCTGAAGGTGCAGGCTTTCGCCGCTCAGCACCTGCGCCGACTTGAATATCTCGTCTGAGGTTTCGCCGGTCCGGTTCGCACCGCTGGCAACGTCGCCGACATTGGCGGCGACTTCGGTAGTAACGCTCGCGGCAGCCTGAACGCTTTTGGCGATTTCCTCCGTCGCCGCCCCCTGCTGCTCGACCGCCGCAGCAATCGATGTCGCGATGTCGTTGATCTGTTCGATGGTCTGTCCGATGGCCTTGATCGCGGCGACCGATTCACGGGTAGCGGACTGCATGTTGACGATGTGGCTGCTGATCTCGTCGGTCGCCTTCGCGGTCTGGCCGGCCAGGTTTTTGACCTCCTGCGCCACCACGGCGAAACCGCGTCCGGCCTCGCCTGCCCGCGCAGCCTCGATGGTCGCGTTGAGCGCCAGAAGGTTGGTCTGCTCCGCAATTGATGTGATCAGCTTTACGACATCGCCGATGCGATCGCCCGCCTTCGACAGATCGGCCATCCGCGCATCGGTGGCGACCGCCTGTTGAACGGC
Source organism: Afipia sp. OHSU_II-C1 (assembly GCF_000497575.1). Classification (GTDB taxonomy): domain Bacteria; phylum Pseudomonadota; class Alphaproteobacteria; order Rhizobiales; family Xanthobacteraceae; genus Afipia. The sequence goes on along the minus strand of NZ_APJI01000005.1, from coordinate 5,385 downwards.
GCTGGCGGCAATGCCGTTTGACTCCTGAACCCGGCGGCTGATTTCGGCAATGGAGCTTGTCAGTTCCTCCGATGCAGCGGCTGCGTTGCGCACATGCTCGGATGCCTGTGTCGAGGCATTAGCGGAGGCCTTTGACAGATGCGCCGTGCTGCGCGCGGTCTCCATGAGATTGCGTGCAGCACTCTCGAATTCACCGGACGAATGCAGCACCTTGTCGATGATGCCGCCAACGTTGGACTGGAATTCATCCACAAAGCTTTGCAGTTCCGCCTTGCGTCGCTGGGCCGACTCCGCCTCGGCGGTCTTCCGCTCCGCCTCAAGCCGGCGTCGCTCGAGCGAGTTGTTCTTAAACACGCCAATGGTCCGGGCGATGGAGCCGATTTCGTCATAACGATCGACATGATTGATCGTCACATCGGGCTTGCCCTCTGCCAGCGACGTGAGCGTATCGGTGACGGAGCGCAGTGGCTTTGTCACGCTGCGCACGATCAGCATCGTCAGACCGAGAACCAGCAACGCTCCCACGATTGCGGCGGCGGTCATCATCTGCATGGCGTGAAGAAGCATCGCATCGAGCGGCGCCGTCGGAATTCCGACGTAGAGAATTCCGATGATTTTCCCTGCCGGGTCGAACACCGGCTGATAGGCGGTCATGAAACTCTTGCCGAACAGCACAGCGGGTCCCTTATAGGCCTGCCCGCTCCGGATAACCGGCTGCGCGGGATGATCCGGCGCCAACTGGGTCCCGACGGCTCGGTCGCCGTTTTCCTTCTTGACGTTGGTGGTCCGGCGAACGAACTGCCGGATCGCTTCGTCATAGACAAAGAGAGTTGCGTTGCCGCCCACATAGGACGTCGCCCGGTCCACGGTCTGGTGATCCTTGAACTCAGGCATCGCCGGGATTTCGGCGCGGCTGACAATGCCGTCCTTGATGGTGATCCTGGCGTCGCCATAGGTCTCGGCGAATGCCAGAGCCAGCGTTCGAAGACTGGTTTCGATGTCGGATTTGCCCCTTGCCTCGAACTCCGTGCTCAGCGACCAGTAGGCTGCGCCCACCACCATCGAGGTGGTTGCCGCGATCAGCATCGCCGCGCAGATCGTGGCCTTTGTCCCGAGTTTGAACTTCAGGAAACCGAAGGAATTCTTCCCCAAGCCGAGTGCCATCGTGTCGTCCTCAGAAAATGTATTCCGATGAAAAATCGATTGATTTTGACAGTTTATATTTACCGTCCCCTTAACAGTTCGCCAGGCGGCCGCATCCGGCTGCGGCAGTCACGATCGCCAGCGCAATGACGGGTTCCCCGGCCTCCCCCCTGATCGTCTGGTTCCGTGACGACCTGCGGCTTTCCGACCATCCGGCGCTGCACGCGGCCGCAGAGACCGGCGCGCCGCTCCTTTGCCTCTATGTCCTGGACGAGGACGGCAAACACCCGCACGAACGGCCGATCGGCAGTGCGTCGCGATGGTGGCTCGCCCAGTCGCTGCGGAGCCTGCACGGAAGCCTAGACGCGCATGGCCAGTCACTGATCCTGCGCCGGGGCCCTGCCACGGAGGTCATTGCAGGCCTTGCACAGGAGGCCCGTGCCGCCGCGGTCCACTGGATCGAGAGCGATGTCCCAGGACAGGCCGCAGCCGAGCGGGCTGTCACCGCGGCCCTCGACCGTATTGGCGTGGCATCGCACGGCTTTCCGGGCGACCTGCTGGTGAGGCCCTCAAACCTGCGCAACAAGGAGGGCCGTGGCCTGCGCGTATTCACACCATTCTGGAAACGCGTCCTGAGCCTCGGCGACCCGCCGCAGCCCCTGCCCGCGCCAAAGACACTGAAAGCCGGCCCGAAGGTTGCCACCGACGACCTCGCCTCCTGGAACCTGGAACCGACGCGTCCCGATTGGGCGTCGGGATTGCGCGAGACATGGACGCCGGGCGAAGTCACCGCGCAGGAACGACTGCAGGACTTCCTCGACAACGACATCGCAAACTACGCATCCCTGCGCGACCGCCCCGATCGCGACGGCACCTCAAAGCTGTCGCCACATCTCCGCTTCGGCGAAATCAGTCCGCGACAAGTCTGGCACGCCGCCAATTTCGCCGCCGCGAGAAAACCCGCGGTGTCCAGCGGTGTCGGGAAATTCCTGAGCGAACTCGGCTGGCGCGAGTTCTCGCGCCATCTGCTGTTCGATCTTCCGCAACTGGCCGAGAAAAATCTCCAGCCCTCGTTCGACGCCTTCCCATGGCGCAACGATCGCAAGGCGTTGCGCGCCTGGCAGCGCGGTCTCACCGGCTATCCCATCGTCGATGCCGGCATGCGCGAACTCTGGCACACCGGCATCATGCACAATCGCGTGCGGATGGTTGTCGCATCGTTCCTTGTGAAGCATCTGCTGATCGACTGGCGCGAGGGGGAGAAGTGGTTCTGGGACACGCTGGTTGATGCCGATCCCGGTAGCAATCCGGCGAGTTGGCAGTGGGTTGCCGGCTCGGGCGCCGATGCCGCGCCCTACTTCCGCGTTTTCAATCCGATACTGCAAGGCGAGAAGTTCGACCCCGACGGCTGTTACGTCTCGAAGTGGGTGCCGGAGCTGGCGCGCCTTCCGGCCAAACTGATCCATCAGCCGTGGGAAGCCACGCCGATGGAATTGGCCGCAGCCGGCGTGACGCTGGGAAAAACCTATCCGGAGCCGATCGTCGACCACAGGGCTGCACGCGCGCGGGCGCTCGCGGCTTACGCAAAAACGCGCGACTAGCTGCCCGGCGAGACGTCCGTCTTCATCGGGCGATTGACCAGCAGCACAGCCGCGGCGCAGATCACCATGCCGGCGATCGAGATCACATCAAGCCGCTCGTCAAACAGCACGTACGCCATGATCGCGGTGACGCCAGGCACCAGATAGAAGAGACTCGCCACACGTGTCGCGGCCGAATGCCGGATCAGCCAGTAGAGCAACCCGATCGACCCGATCGAAAGCGCGATGACAAGCCAGGCGAGGCCGAGCACAAACTCGCGATTCCAGACGATCACACGCGTCTCAAACAACCATGCACCGAGCGCAAACAGCAGCCCCGCCGCGACGAACTGAATGAAATTCCCGGTCCGCCAGTCGATATGGGTGCAGTAGCGCTTCTGATAAAGCGTGCCGAGCGTGATGCTGATGAGTGCAACGCACGTGCCCAACCAGCCCCAGCCCGCCTCTCCCGAGAGTGAACGCCCATGCAGGACGATCAGCGTCCCGGCGAGGCCCATCAAGAGCCCGAGCCACTGCAGCGGCGTGACTCGCTCACCGAGCCAGCGATTTGCGAGTGTGGATGTCAGGATCGGCTGCAGTCCCGGAATGAGCGCAGACAGCCCCGCAGGCACGGAGTGGAAGATCGCGACCGCAGTCCCGCCGAGATAGAAGCCATGGACAAGAAGCCCGGCAATCGCACTGTGAATGACGCCCGCGCGATCGGGCCATTTCGGGCGCCAGATCGTTGCGGTCACGCCCATCAGCAGCGCCACGAGCGCCATCCGCACTGTGAGATAGGTCAGCGGCTCCGCGCCGGCCAGCACGTATTTTGTGCCGATAAATCCAGTGCTCCACAGCAGGACGAAGATCGCCGGCGCGGCGCGCGAGGCAATCGATTCGAATGTGTGCTGGGGCGGCGATTGGCTCATTTGCGCAACTGCTTGCCCGATCCTATGGTGTCGGGCAATCATCAAATGTGCCGGGTCATGCGTTCAAAAAACGCAGACCGACACAGCCGCAAGCTACAAGAAGGGTTCAGTTCATGGATGTTCGCGCCGCCGTCGCCACCGCTGCCGGTAAACCGCTCGAGATCACAACCGTTCAGCTTGAAGGCCCCCGCGAGGGCGAGGTCATGGTCGAGGTCAAGGCGACGGGCGTATGTCACACTGATGAATTCACGCTGTCAGGTGCCGATCCGGAAGGCCTCTTCCCCGCTATTCTCGGCCATGAGGGCGCAGGTGTTGTTGTCGACGTCGGCCGCGGCGTCACCAGCGTCAAGAAAGGCGACCACGTCATTCCGCTGTACACGCCGGAATGCCGCCAATGTCCGTCCTGTCTTTCGCGGAAGACCAATCTCTGCACCGCGATCCGCGCCACGCAGGGACAAGGCCTGATGCCGGACGGCACATCCCGCTTCTCGCTGGGCGGCAAGCCGATCCATCACTACATGGGCACCTCGACGTTCGCGAACTACACCGTGCTGCCGGAAATCGCCGTGGCGAAGATCCGCGAGGACGCGCCGTTCGACAAGGTCTGTTACATCGGCTGCGGCGTCACCACCGGTATCGGTGCGGTGATCAATACCGCGAAGGTTGAGCAAGGCGCGAAGGCCATCGTGTTCGGCCTCGGCGGCATCGGACTGAATGTGCTGCAAGGCCTGCGGCTCGCCGGTGCCGACATGATCATTGGCGTCGACATCAACAACGACCGGAAGGCCTGGGGCGAACGCTTCGGCATGACTCATTTCGTCAACCCGACGGAAGTCGGCAAGGACCTTGTCCCCTATCTCGTCAACATGACGAAGACGAAGGAAGACCAGATCGGCGGCGCGGACTACACCTTCGACTGCACCGGCAATGTCACGGTGATGCGTCAGGCGCTGGAGGCGTGCCATCGCGGCTGGGGCCAGTCGATCGTCATCGGTGTTGCGCCCTCGGGAGCGGAAATCGCAACGCGTCCGTTCCAGCTCGTAACGGGCCGGGTCTGGAAAGGCACCGCCTTCGGCGGCGCGCGCGGGCGCACCGACGTGCCGAAGATCGTCGACTGGTACATGCAGGGAAAAATCCAGATCGACCCGATGATCACGCACGTGATGCCGCTGAACGACATCAACAAGGCATTCGACCTGATGAAGCGCGGAGAGTCGATCAGAGGCGTGGTGACGTTCTAACGGAGGCACTGCGGGTGTCTCGTCCTCGCACGCCGCGATTTTCCGCTTTGCGTTCGTCATTCCGGGATGCGCCGCTTGGCGCAGGCCCGGAATCCATCCTGCGGGAATCCGGTGAGTGAACCTGGATTCCGGGTTCGCGCGAACGCGCGCCCCGGAATGACGGCGGAAAGCATTGCTGGCGTGCGGCTCGAAACATTTCGTGATGGGGATACGTATCCCCGTGCTCTGAAGCGCGCTTAAGTTCGCCATGTCCTGTTTGTGAGGGGCGCTTCTCGAGGGCGCTTTGAAGCGGAGCAGGATGCGGCGCCTGCGCGCGTGTCTCGCACACACGCGTCCGGGAGGCTGGGGTCACCGTCCGGGCCAACTACGTGGCTCTGCCGTTCGCGGCTGGACGCGGAGCGGACGAAGGCGGCGAAAGCCGTCCGGATCAGGGGTCGAGTACCTCCCCCGTCCGCACCCGGAAGTACGGTCCCCTCGCCCAAAATCGCCGCA
>NZ_APJI01000004.1 GCF_000497575.1 Afipia sp. OHSU_II-C1 | reverse complement strand
AATCAGCGATTTACTTGGGGAATGTGGGTGTAGAACTTGTTGATCCAGGGCGGCACGATAAGCAGCGGCGTGCGGAGAACGGTTTCGGTCGTCGGCGTGTACTGAATGAGCTGCATCACCTCATTCTGATAGATCACCTTGCCCGGCGTCAGCGCGAGGTCCTTGCCGATCTCAAGATTGGCCGCGGACTGGCGGATTTTGAGCGTTCCGTGTCCGGCTTCAATATCCTCCGCCAGCATTGTCATGCCGCGGACGAGGTTGTCAGCGTTGCTCGACAGGGTCTGGCGCAACACTTCCGGATTGGTCAGCACGAAGTTGGAAGGCGAAATCGCGTTTGTGACCTGCTGAACGTAAAATTCCGCCTTCTTGCGGGTATGCGGATCGAGGCCGTCGGCGTTCTTGACCAGATCGTTGGCACACTGCGTAGTCAGCAAATAGGCCTGCATCACGAAATCGAAAAACTGGTTCGATTTCCACTCGGGGTCCTGGAAGCGCTTGTCGCGCGGCGAGGGATCGGCAGCGCGTGATGTCGCCTCGCCGGACAGGCGGCGTGCGGCGCTGGTCAACAGATCCAGGTAAGCCTTGCCCAGCTTCGCCTGAACGCTGGCAGCGCGGTCCTTGTCGGAGAGCCAGTACTCCGCCACGGACGTGAACGTCTTCACCAGCTCATTCAGCTCGCCCGGCGGACGATCCTTCGCTTCGCCGTTTTCGCGAGGCTTCAGATAGGCGGAGAGGGCGCGGCCGCTTGTTTCAAGAGCACGCGCAAGATTTGTGGAGAAGGCTTCCGGATCGAAGCTTTTCGCGGCGCCGGAGTCCCCGGACTTGGTGCTTAGCAGAGTGTCACTCATCGCTTGCTTCTAAACTCTTGTTTCAAACCGCGAACGCTGTGAGTTCGCAATATCATCATGGCATAGTTCGGATGGGCCTGCTGATTTGCATGTGCTGCGCTGCGACATGATTAATACTTCGGTCATATTAGGGCCTCATGAACGCGATCTGCTTTGCAGCGGCTGTTGGTCGGGAGTTAACGCTTTCCGCCGATGTTGAGTTCAGATCGCCTGCATTTCACAGAGCAGGAATCGTGCCGATTTAAATCAGGGGACGTGACAATTTCTGTGCGACGCCACACGCATCCGCTTCGGCGCTCACCGGTTTTGGCCAGCGTGATGCTGCTCGGCATTGCGCTGGGCGGTTGCGCATCCACGATCGCTGATGCGCCCCTGGTTGGGCTGCCCGCCAACACGCCTGCGCGGCCCGCGGCCCCGGCCGAATATCTCCCCGTGCATGATATTCCTGCTCCACGGCAGGAAAGGGTGCTGGATCAGGCGCAGCAGGACAAACTGGAGAAGGATTTGCTGTCAGCCCGGGACAGGCAGGCGTCCGGTGCCCAGGCCGCCCAGCGGCGCAGCAATTAAGATTTGCACTTCGCCGCAACCCCCGGTTGGTGCTAAAAAGACCACGATTCAATCGCAAAAATGCAAATTCTGGTGCGGGGTCCCCCGCATTGCGCTCGAATTCGCTTAATATGCTGAAATTCCGCGTCTTCTAACCGCCGTACCGAATTCCACTTCGGTGCAAAACACGTTACTGATCTCGTCGTTATCGCCGGTTTTACCGGCTTTCGGAGCCCAACCCATGGAAGAGTTTTACCGTATCCGTCGTCTGCCGCCTTACGTGTTCGAGCAAGTCAACCGGGCCAAGGCGGCCGCGCGGAACGCCGGGGCCGATATCATCGACCTTGGCATGGGAAATCCGGACCTCCCGACGCCTCCGCATGTGATCGAGAAGCTCAAGGAGACCCTCGGCAAGCCGCGAACCGACCGGTATTCGGCGTCGAAGGGCATCACCGGCCTGCGCCGTGCGCAGGCCGCCTATTACGAGCGCCGTTTTGGCGTGAAGCTCAATCCGGAAACCCAGGTCGTCGCGACACTTGGTTCCAAGGAAGGCTTTGCCAATGTCGCACAGGCGATCACGTCACCGGGTGACGTGGTGCTGGTACCGAACCCGAGCTATCCGATCCACGCCTTCGGCTTTCTGATGGCGGGGGGGGTGGTTCGCTCTGTTCCTGCCGAGCCGACGCCGGAGCTGTTCAGCGCGCTCGAGAAAGCGATCATTCACTCGATCCCCAAGCCGATCGCGATGATCGCGTGTTATCCTTCAAATCCGACGGCCTATGTCGCGTCGCTTGATTTCTACAAGGATCTGGTCGCTTTCGCGAAGAAGCATGAGATCTTCATTCTGTCCGATCTGGCCTACGCAGAGCTGTATTTCGAAGGTGTGCCGCCGCCGTCGGTTTTGCAGGTGCCGGGCGCGATCGACGTCACCGTCGAATTTACCTCGATGTCGAAGACATTCTCCATGGCCGGCTGGCGCATGGGCTTTGCCGTCGGCAATGAGCGGATCATTGCGGCACTGACCCGTGTGAAGTCGTACCTCGACTATGGTGCGTTTACGCCGGTGCAGGTCGCTGCGACCGCAGCGTTGAACGGTCCGCAGGACTGCATCAAGGAAATGCGCGACACCTACCGCAAGCGCCGCGACGTGCTGGTGGAAACCTTTGGCCGGGCAGGCTGGGATATTCCGCCGCCTGCGGCTTCGATGTTCGCCTGGGCGCCTCTGCCGGAGAAGTTCCGCGAGGTCGGCAGCATGCAGTTCGCGACGCTGATGGTGGAAAAATCCGGTGTCGTCGTGTCGCCGGGCGTCGCCTTCGGCGAGCATGGCGAAGGCTATGTCCGCATCGCGATGGTGGAAAACGAGCAGCGTATTCGCCAGGCAGCCCGCAATATCCGGCGCTTCCTTGAAACTGGCGTTGAATCGTTGCACAACGTGGTTCCGCTCGCCAATCGGCGATAATTTTCCGGCAGGTTTTCAGTAAGATGGTCGCACCACTCAAGGTGGGTATTGCGGGCCTCGGCACCGTGGGTGCCGAGGTAGTCCGCCTGATCGAAAGTCAGGGCAGGGCCTTGTCGACGCGGTGTGGCCGTGGCGTCAAGGTTGTCGCGGTATCCGCACGTTCGAAAGCAAAGAAGCGCGGTCTCGATCTGCGCGGGATCGAATGGGCCAAGAACCCGCTGGCCCTGGCCAGTGATCCGAAGATCGATTGCTTCGTCGAACTGATGGGCGGGGCCGGCGAGCCGGCCCTGTCGACGATCGAAGCGGCGCTCCGGAACGGAAAATCGGTGGTCACCGCGAACAAGGCGCTGATCGCCAAGCACGGATCGCGCCTTGCTGCGCTGGCGGAAAAACACGGGGGCGCGCTGAACTACGAAGCCGCAGTTGGCGCGGCAATTCCCGTCATCAAGACGCTGCGCGAAGGCCTTGCCGGCACCGACATTCATCGCGTCTACGGCATTCTCAACGGCACGTGCAATTACATCCTGACGCGGATGGAACGCGAAGGATTGTCGTTCGCGGAATGCCTGAAGGATGCGCAGCGGCTCGGATACGCCGAGGCCAATCCATCGTTCGACGTGGACGGACACGACACCGCACAGAAGCTCGCCATTCTCGCGAGCCTGGCGTTCGGGACCAAGGTCAATCAGAGCGCGGTCTATGTCGAAGGGATTTCGTCCATCGCGCCGGAAGATCTGCGCGCCGCCGAAGAGCTTGGCTATCGCGTCAAGCTGCTTGGCGTCGCGGTGCGCACCGAGTCCGGCATCGAACAGCGCGTGCATCCGACCATGGTGCCGAAGTCATCCTCGATCGCGCAGGTGATGGACGTCACGAACGCCGTGACCATCGACGGCGAGGGAATTCCGCCGATCACGCTGGTGGGCCCTGGCGCCGGCGGTGCTGCGACCGCCTCTGCCGTGCTTGCGGATATTGCGGATGTGGCGCGAGGAATTCGCGCGGCGCCGTTCGGGCGGCCGGTCGAGAAACTGAAAACCACGACCAAGGCGCCGATGAAGCGCCATGAGGGCGGTTATTACATTCGCCTGATGGCGCGCGATCTTGCGGGAACTGCCGCGACCATCGCGACGCGTCTTGCCGAGCAGAAAATTTCCATTGAATCGATCGTCCAGCGTCATCCTGATGGCGCAGTCGAGCCGGTAAATACACGCGGCAAGCCATCCCCGGTGCCGGTCATCCTCATCACGTACGCAACCACTGAAGATGCGGTGCGCCAGGCCCTGCATGCCGTCCAGCAAGATCGGGTGATAACCGGCCGTCCGCAGGTCATCCGCATCGAAAAGAACTGATAGGGTCCGGTCAGCCGGGTCCATCGCCACGTTTGTTGTCTTGGGAGTTAGCCTATGTCCGTTACGATTTCCGTTCCGCCGCAGCTTCTGCTGGAACGCATTCTCACACTCGAAATCGTTCGCGTGACTGAGCGCGCTGCGGTGTCCGCCGCGCGGCTCCGGGGCCACGGCAACGAAAAGGCTGCCGACCAGGCTGCGGTGGACGCGATGCGGCGCGAACTCAACAAGATTCCAATCCAGGGTACGGTGGTGATTGGCGAGGGTGAGCGCGACGAAGCGCCGATGCTGTTCATCGGCGAAAAGGTCGGCTCCGACGCCGGTCCGGAAGTTGATATCGCTGTCGACCCGCTCGAGGGCACGACCCTTTGCGCCAAGAACATGCCGGGCGCGATTGCGACCATGGCGATGGCGGAGGGCGGCACGCTTCTGAATGCGCCGGACGTCTATATGCAAAAAATTGCGGTTGGGCCGGGCTATCCTAAACACGTGGTCGATCTCGACGCACCGCCAGCTGAGAACATCCGCCGTCTTGCCCGCGCCAAGGACGTTCATCCGTCGGCGATCACTGCGTTGGTGCTGGATCGTCCGCGCCACGCCGATATCATCAATGCGATCCGCTCCACCGGTGCGGCTGTTCGCCTGATTACCGACGGCGACGTTGCCGGCGTCATCCACACCGCCGATCCCGACAACACCGGGGTCGATATCTACATGGGCACTGGCGGCGCGCCGGAAGGCGTGCTGGCTGCGGCTGCGCTGCGCTGTATTGGCGGCCAGATGCAGTGCCGCCTCATTCTCGATACCGGCGAGAAGCGCGAACGCGCGACCAAGATGGGTATCCAGGATCACAACATGGTCTATGGCATCGAGGACATGGCGCGCGGCGACTGTCTGTTCGCTGCAACCGGCGTGACGGATGGTTCGCTGCTGTCGGGCGTCAAGTTCCGCAAGAATGTCATCGAGACCGAGACCGTCGTGATGCGCTCCGTGACCGGTACGGTCCGTATTATCAAGGGCGAGCATCGCCAGTTCGAGAAGTTCCACCTCGACTAAGCAGGGAAATCCCATGACCGACCGCGTTGTCATCCGGCCGCTTCGCGTGGATGAGCGCGAGGCGTGGGAGCCGTTGTGGGAGGGCTATCTCAAGTTCTACAAGGCCTCGGTTCCGGCCGAGACAACGGCTGTGACATGGCAGCGCTTTCACGATGACGCCGAGCCGATGTATGTGCTCGGCGCGTTCGTCGACGGCAAGCTGACGGGCATCGTCCATTTCCTTTACCATCGTTCGTGCTGGACCGTCGGCAACTACTGTTATCTGCAGGATCTGTTTGTGAACGAAGGTGCACGCGGCCACGGTGTCGGCCGCAAGCTGATCGAAGCTGTCTACGAGAAGGCAAAGGCCGACGGCGCAAGCAGGGTGCACTGGCTGACCCAGTTCGAGAATGCGCGCGCACAAATCCTCTACGATGAAGTCGCCGACCGGTCGGGCTTCATGCAGTACCGCAAGATTTTCTGAGAGGTCCGATGTCCGAGATCAAGGCGCTGCTGTTCGATGTCTTTGGCACCGTGGTCGACTGGCGAACCAGCCTGATCGACAATTTCACCGCATGGGGCAAAACGAAGGGCCTCAAGGGCGACTGGACTGCGCTGGTCGACGGCTGGCGCGCCGCGTACATGCCGTCGATGGACGAGGTCCGCAAGCATCCCGAGCGCGGCTTCGTGATCCTTGATGATTTGCAGCGGCAGTCGATCGAACCGCTGGCTGCGAAGCTGGGCATTACCGGGCTGACCTCGGCCGATTTCGACTATCTCACCCGCGGATGGCATAGCCTCAATCCGTGGCCGGACAGCGTCGGCGGCCTGACGCGCCTCAAGACGAAGTTCATCATCGGGCCGCTGTCCAACGGCAACGTCGCTCTTCTGACCAACATGGCGAAGCACGCCGGTTTGCCGTGGGATATTGTGCTGAGCGCGGAGGTGTTCGGTCATTACAAGCCCGACCGAGAAGCTTATCTGGGCGCGGCGAAGATTCTGGGCCTGACGCCAGGTGAGGTGATGCTCGTAGCCGCGCACAACAACGATCTCGAGGCGGCGCAGTCATTCGGCCTGAAGACCGCATTCGTTCCGCGCGTGACGGAGTATGGTCCGCACCAGAACCGCGATTTCAAGGCCGATGGAAACTGGGATTACGTCGTCAAGGATTTCAACGATCTGGCTGACAAGCTCGGCTGCTAGGTCGATTACTGCGAATCATTGAACGCTGACGCTTCGTGCTTACCTGCGGAAGGCATCATGACGCTCCCTGCATCCGCATTGCCTGTTGAGGACAGTCCCGCTTTTCTCGGCGTGAGGCAGTCTGCGACCGGCCGCGTGTGGCGGGATCGGCTCGATCCGCGCGGCACGGCGAAGGCGCTGGCCATTACGCAGCGTTATCAGGTGCCGGAAATGCTGGCGCGGATTATCGCCGGGCGCGGCATCGACATCGATGCCGTTGAGGATTTTCTCGACCCGACCATCCGCAAGCTGCTGCCTGATCCGCTCACAGTTACCGAGATGGAAGTCGCGGCAAAGCGCATCGCCGACGCCGCCTCGCGCGGCGAGAAGGTCGCGATCTTCGGTGACTATGACGTGGACGGCGCGACCTCGGCGGCACTGCTGACATGGCATCTGCGCCACTGTGGACTGGATCCCCTGATCCATATTCCCGACCGCATCTTCGAAGGTTATGGCCCCAATGTGGAGGCGGTGCGCGGTCTCGCGGGCAGGGGCGCGACGCTGCTGGTCACGGTCGATTGCGGGACCACGAGCATCGAACCGCTGGCGGAAGCCAAGCGTCTCGGCATGGACGTGGTGGTGATCGACCATCACCAGTGCGGTGACGAACTTCCGATTGTCGATGCATTGGTCAATCCCAATCGCCCCGATGATCTGTCGGGGCTCGGACATCTCGCCGCCGTCGGCCTTGTCTTTGTGACGCTGGTTGCGGTGAACCGCGAACTGCGCGCCCGCGATTTCTGGAGTGATGTCCGGCCCGAACCCAATCTGCTGGATGCGCTCCATCACGTTGCTCTAGGCACCGTCGCAGACGTGGCGGCGCTGACCGGTCTCAACCGCGCCTTCGTCGCGAAGGGGCTGATCGCCTTGCGCCGCCGCGATCATGTCGGTCATACCGCGCTGATGGACGTTGCGCGGCTCAGCGGCCCACCGGAAGCCTGGCATCTCGGTTTCATGCTGGGGCCGCGCATCAATGCCGGGGGGCGGATCGGACAGGCGGACCTCGGCGTGAAGCTTCTTTTGGAAGGCGATATCTCGGAAGCGGCGAGGATTGCCGCCGAACTCGATCGCCTCAACACCGAACGCCGCGTCATCGAGCAGATGGCCGAGGCGCAGGCCGAGGCCGAGGCGCTGGCGTCGCTTGGTCTTGATGACAAAGGCTCGGTGATCGTAACCGCGTCCGAGGGCTGGCATCCGGGCGTCGTGGGTCTGGTGGCATCGCGACTGAAAGAGAAGTTTTTACGTCCCGCATTCGCCATCGCGCTGGAGCCGGGCGGGATCGGCACCGGATCGGGCCGCTCCATTCCCGGTGTCGATCTCGGCAAGGTCGTGCGCGAGGCGGTACATGAAGGAATTCTTCTGAAAGGCGGCGGCCACGCCATGGCGGCGGGCGTGACGCTGAAGAAGGAGCGGCTCGCGGAATTCCGCGCCTTCGTCGAGACTGCGCTCGCAGCGACGGTGGCGGATGCGCGGCACGCAAATGAGTTGTTCATTGACGGGGCCGTCAGCGCTCGCGCGGTGACGACTGATTTTGTGCACACTATGAATCGCGCCGGACCATACGGGGCGGGCAATCCCGAACCGCTGATTGCACTGCCGTCACATCAACTGGTTTTCGCGGATGAAGTCGGGCAGGCGCATCTACGTCTGCGCTTCAAGTCGGGCGACGGCGCGTTCGTCAACGGGATTGCATTTCGTTCGATCGGCCAGAAGCTCGGCAATGCGCTGATCGAGAATCGCGGTCAGTTGCTGCATGTCGCGGGATCGCTCACGGTTGACCGCTGGCAGGGCTCCGAGCGCGTGCAGATGCGTGTGACGGATGTGGCGGTACCAGATCCGGGACCGAACGTTATTCGATAATCTCGTCGTTTGCGAGGAGCGCTTGCGACGAAGCAATCCATTCTTCAAAGGTGGATTGCTTCGCTTCGCTCGCAATGACAGGAACTACGACCCCTGCCGCAACCGGGCAAGTACCTTCAACCCCGCGTAGCCGTCAGCGGGCAGCAGTCCCGTTTTGGTCTGGAAATCCTTGACGGCCTTCATGGTGTCGTTGCCGACGCGGCCATCGGTGCCGCCGGTGTCGAACCCGGCGTTGGTAAGGCGTGTCTGGACTTCCTGCACCTCGGCGAGCGTCAGCGCGCGCTCCGATCCGGGGAAGGGCTGTACGAACGGGCCGGCACCGAGAATCCGGTCGCCGAGATGCACAATGGCAAGCGCATAGTTCATCGAGGGGTTGTAGCTCTTCACCGCGTAGAAGTTCGGGCCGAGCAGGAAGGACGGTCCGCCCTGCACAGGCACCCATAATTGCGCCATGTCTGTAGGACGTGGAAACGGTTTGCCATCCGCGCGGCTGACGCCTGCCGCCGCCCATTGGGCGTAACTCTTGTTGCCACTGCCGCCGCTCGCGCCTTTCACCTCATAGCCCCAATGCTCGCCGCGTCGATATTTGCCACGGTTGACGAGATAGCGCGCGCTGGAGCCGAGAGCGTCGTCCGGGCGCCCAAAGGGCGAGACCCGCCCGTCGCCGTCATAGTCGAACCCGACATTCAGCCAGACCTCCGGCATCCACTGGGTGTGCCCCATCGCGCCGGCCCACGAGCCGCGCATTTCTTCCGGCGTGCTCCAGTGCTTGTCGACGATGCGCAGGGCGTTGATCAGCTCGGTTTCCCAATAGGTCTTGCGGCGCGGCTCGTTCCACGCCAGCGCGGCGAGGGACGGAAAGACCGGGCGCATATGGTTCTGCTGGACGAGCGGATCGCCATACGCCGTCTCGACGCCCCACAGCGCGAGCAGCGTGCCGCGTTCGACGCCAAAGTCCTTTTCGATCCGGCTGAACAGAGCGTTGTATTTTTGAAGCGCGACCTTTCCCGCGGACAAACGCCAGTCCGAGACGCGGCGGTTGATGTACTGCCAGAGCTGCTCGTTGAACTCGGGCTGCTTGCGCATCTTCTCGAACACGCTCATGTCCGGCTCAACCCGGCTGAGGCAACGAATATAGGTGCCCTCGGAAATGCCGCGTGCCAGCGCGCGGGCGCGAAAGCCCTCACGCCATTGATCGAAACCAGGCGGGGCTGCGAGAGCCCGAAGCGGATTGGCGATCAATGCGCCGGCGCCAATCGCAGAGCCAAGCAGCACTCGCCGCGTCAGAGAGGTCGCCCCCGGAGAATCTTTTTGCGTCATGCAGCCAGTCTAGCGCGGCTTTGGTAGCCGGGCCAAAGGCCAAACTGCCGCGGAACCGGATACCTAGCGGCCTTCGCCTTCCTTGACAGCACCTGCCGGAAGCTCTGGGGGCGGCAAGGCATGCGCCATCGCCGGCGCTTCCGGCGGCGGCTGGATGAATTCGCGGCCACGTCCGCCGATCAGGCGCTCGTACGATGAGATCAGCGTGACGTAGGGATTGACCCAGAGCCAGCCGTCGCGTGTGAACACCTGCACGTCGAAATGGAGATGGTTGGTCGTTCCGCCGGGGCGATCCTGATAGTTCGAGACCACGCCGATCTTTTCGCCTTCGCTGACGCGCCGTCCATGCAGGACGCCGTCCGCATCGAGCCGCGCGGGGTTCATGTGCATGTAACGGAAACGGATGTGTTCGTTGCGCGTGTTGACCAGCAGAAATGCCGCCTGTTGCCTGGGCGACCTGATCAGCACGCCGTCGCGAACCGCGACCGTCGCAAACAGGTCGGGGATACAGCGATCCGCGCCATCGTTGCGCAGGTGACATGACGAGGGGCGGATATCCTGGCCCTGATGGCCCATGCCATTGGCGCACTGTCCGACCTCGAAGTCGCGCGTCTCGCAAAAATTGTCCTGCCAGGGGTAGCTGTAATTCTCCTTGGCGGATTCATCGAATACCAGCGGCTTGTCGTTGCGCCTGCAGCGGTACTGATCACCTTTCGTTGGCGCGAATGACACCCGCCCCGTGAGGTTGCAGTCGCCCCAGTTCATGAAGGATTGCGAATTGGCGAACGCCGGAGCCTTCTCGATGGGAAACCGGATCTGCGAGTAAACGGTAAAGTCCTCGTGGCCGCCCTGTCCGCGATATCCGCTGTTGGCGATGATCTCGCCCGGCGGGCGATAGGTGAAATCCGCCGAGTATTCGATCGGACGCTCCGAGACATATGAGGCGATGTTCGAACGTGGATCGCGGGGCGTGCCGCCAGCGATCCGCAAGGCCTTAAGGAACCGTTCGGCGACCGGCGAGGCCTCACGGCAGGACAGACGCCGGCTGCGCGCAACGCTATCGAGGCATTGAATCGATACCACGTATGGAACGCCGAAGCGCGTGAACGCATAACGCACATGGCCTTCGCGGATCACGCGGCGAAGGTTTGGATATTGCGTGGCCAGTGATTTTACCTGCTCGCCTTTGCCAGCCAGCGGGTCTCTGATGTCATAGGTCAACAGCGATGCGGTGATCTGGACCTCGACGGGCTCCAGATACACACGAGACGGCATGTTGTCGCCGGCACCCCGGTCGAGCAGGAAGACAGCGTCGTAGCCGGCTGAACCGGCCTCGAACATGCTGGCGGCCCGGAAACCAGCCTGATAGCGCGGGATCAGAAGGTTGATTGCGCCGCCTTGGCGATCAGCAAGATAAAGCGCGCTATCGAACGGCAACAGGACCGGGACGGGACTGAGTTCGACCCCGGAGAAAATAGGCGATGTGACCGCATTGATCTGCGAGATCGCCGTAATGCGCTGTGCATTGAACTGCGACGGCTGGTTTCGCGACGGGAAGTTGAAGTTATCGACAGCCACCAGCTGTGAGTCGATCTCGGCCCTGAGCTGATTGACGGCTGCCGGCCAGTCCGGCGTGACGAACGAAATCGCGGGCGTTTTGAATTCGGCGGCGCGAGTGGGGTGAGCGAGGAGGAACAGCGAGGCAACGAACAGAAAAAAGCACCAGAGCTTCCCCGATGCGTTTCTTCCGCCTGTAACTGCTCCCGCTGCCCTCAATACATCCTCGCGAGATCTACCCTTAGTCCTTGGCGCGCTCGACGTAAGAACCGTCTTCCGTCAGGACCACGATGCGCGTTCCCGTGCCGATGTGCGGCGGAACGCCGGTGCGGATACCGTTGGAAAGAATGGCCGGCTTGTAGGAGGAGGACGCGGTCTGTCCCTTGGTCACCGGTTCTGTCTCGACGACCTCAAGAGTGACACGCTGCGGCAATACGATCGCAACTGCATTGCCTTCGAAAATCGAAAGCTTCACGGTCATGTTTTCCTGCAGGTACGGTGCCTGCGTGCCGACCACGTCCTTCGGAACCAGAAGCTGATCGTAGTTTTCGTTGTTCATGAAATGGAAGCCGTCGCCGTCTTCGTAGAGGTAGTTGAAGTCGCGGTCCTCGACGAATGCGCGCTCGACCTGATCGGTGGTCTTGTAGCGCTCGGACACCTTGGTGCCGTCGCTGATTCGGCGCATTTCGATCTGGCTGACCGGGGTTCCCTTGCCGGGATGGATGTTCTCCGCGCTCAGAACGACATATAGCTTGCCGTCCTGCTCAATGATGTTGCCCTTGCGGATCGAACTGGCGATGACTTTCACAGATAGGTTTCCTAATGTTCAGGGCCGGTCGCGGCGCCGGAACGGCGCTTCAGGGTCCGGCAAGGCAGTTTCGGGCCGCAACATACCGATTTGGACCGGTAAAGCCAGCATTTTGCTGCGGAATCGGGCTTTTCGCCCATGAGTATAGACCAGGAATCCTCCCCTTGGTGGACACCCGGCCGCCATGTGGACCGCAAGCCGTTTTTGCAGGCGCGCAGCGCGATTTCCCGCGCCCTGAGGGACTGGTTCGAGGACGAGGGATTCGTCGAGGTCGAAACCGGAATCCTTCAGAAATCGCCCGGGAACGAGACCCATCTCCATGCCCCCGCGGCGGATCTGACCTTGGCCTCTGGCGAGAAGTCGAGATACTTCCTTCGGACGTCGCCTGAATTCGCCTGCAAGAAATTGCTGGCGGCGGGAGAGAAGCAGATCGTGGAGTTCGCCCGGGTGTTCCGGGATCGCGAGCGCGGTCCACTGCATCTGCCGGAATTCACGATGTTGGAATGGTATCGCGCCAACGAGGGCTATGAGGCGGTGATGGCCGATACGGTGGTCGCCATTGCGCATGCCGCTCAGACCACCGGGATCGGCACGTTTTCGTTCAGGGGAAAGGTGGCCGATCCGTTTGCCGAACCTGATCTGCTCACCGTCGCCGAGGCGTTTACCCGTTTTGCTTCTATCGATCTGCTTGCAACGATTCCGGATGGACGAGCCGATCGTGAGGCGTTGGCGGCAGCGGCGGCGAGCCGTGTCCGCGTCACCGATGACGACACCTGGTCGGACATCTTCAGCAAGGTCTTGGTCGAGCATGTCGAACCACATCTGGGGCAGGGCCGTTTGACGATTCTCTACGAATACCCTGCGCCGGAATCGGCCCTGGCGCGGGTCAAAGCATCCGATCCGCGTGTCGCGGAACGATTTGAAGTTTATGCCTGCGGTGTGGAGCTTGCGAACGGATTCGGCGAACTGATCGATGCGCAGGAGCAGCGCGCGCGCTTCACCGCGTCGATGGACGAGAAGGAGCGCCGCTACGGCGAACGCTATCCGCTCGATGAGGAGTTTCTCGCCGCGATGGCGCAGATGCCGGAGGCCTGCGGCGTGGCGCTGGGCTTCGATCGCCTGGTGATGTTGGCGAGCGGGGCGACCCGGATCGATCAGGTGGTGTGGACACCGCGGGAAGGTGACGCATGACCCGTCGCGCTATTGCAACCTTGCGAACCGCCGCGGACCTGATCGAGCACGGACTTGCCCCGTCCGAAAACTTGTCCGAACTGGACAAAGTCGCCGCGCGTTACGCCGTGGCGGTCACGCCGGATGTCGCGGCGCTGATTGATGCGTCGGACCCGAACGATCCTATCGCGCGCCAATACGTTCCATCCGCCGATGAACTGGTCACGCATCCAATCGAGAACGCCGATCCGATCGGGGACCATACGCATTCGCCGGTCAGCGGCATCGTGCATCGCTATCCTGATCGCGTGCTGTTCAAGCTGGTACATGTCTGCGCGGTGTACTGCCGGTTCTGCTTCCGCCGCGAAATGGTGGGACCGGGGAAGGAGACCGCTCTTTCCGACGATGTTTATTCAAAGGCGCTGGATTACATTCGCGCCCATTCGGAGATATGGGAAGTCATTCTGACCGGCGGCGATCCGCTGATGCTTGCGGCGAGGCGGCTCAAGGAAATCATGGCGGATCTTGCCGCCATCGATCACGTCAAGATCATCCGCATTCACACCCGCGTGCCGGTCGCCGATCCCGGCCGGGTCACTGACGAGACCGTCGATGCGCTGAAGGCGATGGGCGCGACGACATGGGTCGCGCTGCACGCCAATCATCCGCGTGAACTGACGGGGGATGCTCGCACTGCCTGTGCGCGAATGATCGACGCCGGCATCCCGATGGTTAGCCAATCAGTGCTGCTGCGCGGTGTGAACGACAATGCAGCGACGCTGGAGGCGCTGATGCGCAGCTTCGTCGAATGCCGCATCAAGCCGTATTACCTGCATCACGGCGATCTTGCCCCGGGTACGGCTCACCTCCGCACCACGCTTGAGGAAGGGCAAAGGCTGATGCTGTCGCTGCGGGGGCGCGTGTCAGGCTTATGCCAGCCCGATTATGTGCTCGATATTCCCGGCGGTCATGGCAAGGCGCCGATAGGACCACAATATCTGTCACAGACGGGTAAAGACGGGCACGACCGGCGGTATCGCGTCGTGGATTACTGCGGCGACGTGCACCTTTATCCGCCACCGGAATAGATGACCGAGCCCGAACCTCCTGAAAATGATGGCCATCGCGGCGTTGAAAACGCTGTGATGCTCGGCTTTTTTGTCGTGCTGGTCACCGCAGGTATCTGGCTGCTCGGATCGATGGCGGATATCCGCAAGACACAGGATTGTGCGGCGCAGGGCAGACGTAACTGCGCAACGATAGAAAATCCCTCTCATTCCCGGTAGACTACCCTCACGCTGAGGAATCGTTACTGGTGGAGGTGTGATATGAGGAAATCCATCCCGATCGCCATGATGGCGTTGCTGTTAGCGGCGTCAGGCGCAATGGCTCAGAGCAAAAGCGGGACGACGACCGGTCCCTCTGCGACAACGAGCTCGGGCGGCGTTCCCCCGGCACCCGTCGGACATCGTCAGCCACGTGCGAGCGATGTGCCCTCCAATCAGGAAAAGAACTACACCGAGTCCGCTGAGGACAAGGCGCTCGATCGCAAGATCAAGAGCATTTGCAGAGGCTGCTAAATTCGCAGCCTCTGAGCATCACATATTTTTCGCCGCGAGCGCCATCCCGATCAGGGATGTGCCGCCGAAGACGAGATTGATGCCGACCAATAGCCCGATGGCCCATGCCGCTGAACCGGGAAGCCCGGCGATGATCAGTGCGGCCACCACAAGATCAACGAGACCGGACACCAGCAGCCATCCCCAGCGGCCGGAAAATTCCTTGCGGTGGGCGAGGGCATACATGATGGTGGTGATGCCTTCGGCAATGAAATAGGCGCTGACCACGAGGGTGAGCGTCAGCGTCCCGGCGACCGGCTGAACGATCAGGATGAGGCCGGCAGCTAGCGCAAGAGCCGCGGAGAGCAACGACCACCAGAAGCCGGGCATGTCGCGCGTGGTGAACGTCAGGTAGAGACCCACAGCTCCGCTGATCAGGAACAGCCAGCCCAGGAAGATCGTGACCGCGATGCTGGCGAGAAGCGGGATCGCAATCGCCGCCATTCCCAAAATCACCAGCACGATGCCTTCGATCAGGAAGGCTTTCCAGTTTGCCTTAACTGCTTCTCTCATCTGCGTTTGGAGCCGGGCGACATCCTCAGGCATCGTCATCGATGATCTCCATTTCCTGATCCGGTCTCACCGGCCCGCTCAAGACTAGTCCTGCGGCGGGCTGGTTGTTAAGGGCCTTTCGTTTCACTCAATCCAGAATGGCTACAGCTCTCGTCCAGCCGGCGGACGCGCGTTCGATCTTCACCGGGAAGCAGGACACGGTGAACCCCGTCGAGGGCAACTGCTCCAGATTGTGAAGTTTTTCGATGTGACAGTACCCGATGTGACGGCCGGCCTTGTGGCCCTCCCAGATCAGGCTCGCGTCCTTCGTCTCGGCATATTTCTTTGCGGTGTAAACGAACGGCGCATCCCAGCTCCAGCCGTCGATACCGGTGAGGCGCACGCCGCGCTCCAGCAGGTACATCGTGGCTTCGTATCCCATCCCGCATCCGGAAGTGACGTAGTCCTGCTGTCCGTACTTCACGCCGGCGCTGGTGTTGACCACGACGATCTCAAGCGGCTTGAGGGTGTGCCCGATGCGCTTGAGCTCGTTCTCGACATCGGCGGCGGTGGCTACATAGCCGTCGGGGAGGTGGCGGAAGTCGAGTTTGACGCCGGGCTGGAAACACCACTCCAGCGGCACCTCATCGATGGTCCATGAGCGCTCGCCGCGGTTCATCGTCGGATGGAAGTGATAGGGCGCGTCGAGATGAGTGCCGTTGTGCGTCGAGAGGTTGACCTGTTCGACCGCCCAGCCCTGACCGTCGGGGAGGTCTTCCTTCTTCAGGCCGTCGAAGAAGGACAGCATGCGCGGCAACCCCTGCTGGTGATCGATGTACTGGATCGTCGGATGGCCGCCGGGGGGATCCGCAGGCACGTCGTTCTGGAGGGGGACGGAAATGTCGATCAGCTTGCGGGTCATGTGTCTGGCTCCGGCGGCTTTGCCGGACAGTCCCGGCAGGCTTTCGGCCGAGTGTGCATGAAGTTGCGGAGAGCGCTCAAGCGGGGTATCTCGCGGCTTGCCGCAGCCGCGAAACGCCATTATACGTTCCCCCGCGTCGGCCAAATTTCCTCGGGGGTTGGGTCCGGCGTTCGCCCCAACATTGCTAACCTGTTGGTTTTGCGCGACTAATGCTCCCTTCGTCTATCGGTTAGGACGCCACCCTTTCACGGTGGAGAGAGCGGTTCGATTCCGCTAGGGAGCGCCACTTAATTCCATCTCATCGCTAGCAACGTGAAATCTGCGATCTCGCGGAACCGTTTGGTCCTGCCCGCCATTGTCTCTGCAGGGAGGCTTCATGGGAGGCTGCGATGGCTGACCACTGGCAACAAATCCACGTAAGTCCCGCCGAGCATATCGGTACCCCGGGCCTTGAGGACGCCGCTTATATCGCAAGCTGGGCGCTGAGCGGCGCCGCTGTGCTGGGCGTCGTTCTGCTGGTTTGGCATTTCCACATCTGAACGCGGCTGATGGGCCGTAAAGGCGCTCCGCGATGCGGATATGAGCCTGTGCCTGTAGTTAATGTTTTAGATAAGCTGGCTTATTTATTGGATTAAGAGTCGTCAGCAGCGAGAGTATTCATCTTCCTTTATGACTCGGCACAAGCCGCTTCCATCCGGGGCTCGCCCGCCCGATGGAATGCATTATGCTGCGTTTCCATGAGTCACCCTTCGCTTTCCCGCATCGTCAGCCGGTTCAAACGCGAGCCTTCGCGCACCGGTTCTCTCATCATCACGTTCTATGGCGATGCCATTCTGCCGCGCGGCGGATCGGTGTGGCTTGGAACGCTGCTCCAGTTCCTGGACATGCTGGGGACCGACGGCGGCGTGGTCCGTACGGCTGTGTCCCGTCTTGCCGCCGACGGCTGGCTGGATCGGGACAGGGCTGGCCGGAAGAGTTTCTACAAGCTTGCAAAGAGCGGGCGTGAACGTTTCGAGACGGCCGTGGAGCACGTCTACAATCCACATCCGTCGAATTGGGCAGGGCGCTTTGAACTCCTGCTGATCGGAAACGGCGCGGACCGCGAGGCGTCGCGATCGGCGTTGGCCGAGGCCGGCTTTGGAAGTCCGATGCCCGGTGTCTGGGTCGCTCCCTCGGACGCCCCCGTGCCATCCGTTGCCGAAGGTGCGATCCGGCTTGAAGTTTCGGCTGACAACGCGACGGGACGGCAACTGGCGGCCGCGAGCTGGTCGCTGGAGCGGACCGCGGAATCGTATCGTGAGTTCGTGAAAACGTTTGCGCCGCTCGAAGGCTGGATCGGCGGTGCCGACAAGGTCTCTCCCGCGGACGCCATCCTCGCGCGGATTCTTCTGATCCATCACTACCGGCGGGTGATCCTCCGCGATCCTCTGCTCCCCGCCGGCCTGTTGCCGTCAGCCTGGCCGGCTCTCGAGGCGCGCCAGCTTTGTGCGAGGCTTTATCAAGCCTTTCTGCCGGCTTCAGAATCCTGGCTCGACGCCCATGGCGAAAGTGCCACCGGCCCGCTGCGTTCCCCGGGGCCGGAACTTCGTCGCAGGTTTTCGGATGTGCAGCGCGATATGTTACAAAAATAACTTGATGAGTTATTTTTATGTTATATATTGGCTGGTGTCTCCTGGGAGGAAACGGCGATGTACACGCAAGCACTCAATGCATCGGAAGGTGAAGTCATTCACGTTGAGGACGCGGAGCGTGCAGCGCAATTTCAGGCGCGCATTGATGCCGACGACCGGATCGAGCCGAACGACTGGATGCCCGCCGCGTATCGCAAGACGCTGACGCGTCAGATTTCCCAACACGCCCACTCGGAAATTGTCGGCATGCTGCCCGAGGGCAACTGGATCACCCGCGCGCCGACCTTGCGCCGCAAGGCCGCGCTGCTCGCCAAGGTGCAGGACGAGTGCGGTCACGGGCTCTATCTCTATGCCGCCGCTGAAACGCTTGGCTCCTCGCGCGAAGAGCTTGTCGATGCGATGCTGAGCGGCAAGGCGAAGTACTCCTCGATTTTCAATTATCCGACACCGACCTGGGCCGATATCGGCGCGATCGGCTGGCTGGTCGATGGCGCGGCGATCATGAACCAGATTCCGCTCTGCCGCTGTTCGTATGGTCCTTATGCGCGCGCCATGATCCGCGTCTGCAAGGAAGAGTCGTTCCACCAGCGCCAAGGCTACGAAATCATGCTCACGCTGTCGCGCGGCACCGAAGAGCAAAAGGCCATGGCGCAGAACGCGCTGGACCGCTGGTGGTGGCCATGCCTGATGATGTTCGGTCCTCCGGACAGTCAAAGCCAGCATAGTGACCAGTCGACGGCCTGGAAGATCAAGCGGTTCTCGAACGACGATCTGCGCCAGAAGTTCGTCGATGCGACCGTGCCGCAAGCCCATTATCTCGGCCTCACGATTCCCGATGCCGACCTCAAGTGGAACGAGCAGACGAAGCACTGGGAATACGGCGCAATCGACTGGGACGAATTCAGGCAGGTGCTTTCAGGCAACGGCCCGTGCAACCGCGATCGCATGGCCGCGCGCCGCAAGGCGCACGAGGAGGGCGCGTGGGTGCGTGAGGCTGCGGCCGCCTATGCCGCGAAACAGCAGGCGCGCAGTGCGACTGCGGTCGCAGCCTAGGAGGCGGTCATGACAACTCAGAATGTTCAGCTTTGGGAAGTTTTCATCCGCAGCCGTAACGGCCTTGCGCACAAGCACGTCGGCTCGCTGCATGCAGCGGATGCGACGCTGGCGCTCCAGGCGGCGCGCGATATCTACACACGGCGCGGCGAGGGACTTTCGATCTGGATTGTGCCGTCGAATGCGATCATCGCGTCCGATCCGTCCGAGAAGGGCATGATGTTCGAGCCGGCAATGTCGAAGATCTATCGCCATCCGACCTTCTACGACGTGCCGGACGAAGTCGGGCACATGTAACACGGCGTATTGGCGCACGCGTCATTGCGAGGAGCGAAGCGACTTTGAGACGCTTCATACATGGATTGCTTCGCTTCGCTCGCAATGACGAGCGGATTTAGCCGGGACATTACATCATGACCGCTTCTTCGATCAAAGTCACTGAAAGTCCATTGGTCCTCTACGCGCTGCGCCGGGCCGACGACGCGCTGATCCTCGGCCATCGTGTGTCGGAATGGTGCGGTCACGCGCCGATGATGGAAGAGGATATGGCGCTCGCCAATATGGGCCTCGATCTGATCGGGCAGGCGCGCGAACTTTACACCTACGCCGCCAAGGTCGAAGACGCGGGTAACGACGAGGACAAGCTCGCCTATCTGCGCGATGTGCGCCAGTACCGCAATCTGCTGCTCGTGGAGCAACCGAACGGTGATTTCGCGCGCACCATCACGCGGCAATTCTTCTATTCGGCTTTCGCCGATCCGTATTGGCGCGCGATGATGAACTCGAAAGATGCGACGCTGGCCGCGATTGCCGCGAAGTCCGAGAAGGAAAGCGCGTATCACTTGCGTCACACCTCGGAATGGATGATCCGCCTCGGCGACGGCACCGACGAGAGCCATCGCCGTGTACAGACCGCGATCGATGATCTCTGGGCCTTTACCGGCGAGTTGTTTCATGCCGACCAAAGCGACGCGGAACTGATTTCCTCCGGCATTGCGATCGATCCGGAAACTCTGCGAGGTACTTGGGCCGACACCGTTTCCAATGTTCTCGGCGTTGCGACGCTCAAGCGTCCCGCCAGCGACTGGATGCAGAAGGGCGGCCGCTCCGGCAATCACACGGAGCACCTTGGGCATCTGCTCAGCGAACTGCAATCGATGCAACGAACTTTCCCGAACGCGACATGGTAGCCGAAAGCACCAGCCATGATCTTCGCCAGACGGCATGGAATGCCGCAGCGCAGGTGGTCGACCCGGAGATTCCGGTTTTGACCATCGCGGATCTTGGTGTGCTGCGCGATGTCACGGTGACGGACGGCACGGTTGAAGTTGCCATCACGCCGACCTATTCCGGCTGTCCGGCAATGAACATGATCGCGCTCGAAATCGAACTGGCGCTGGAGCGCGAAGGCATCCGCAATTCGAAAGTGCGCACCGTGCTCTCGCCGGCCTGGACGACGGACTGGATGAGCGAGCAGGGCCGCCGGAAGCTGAAGGAGTATGGCATTGCGCCGCCGCAAGCCGGTGGTGGCCGCCGTGCGCTATTCGGCGAGCAGGAAGTCGCCTGTCCGCAGTGCGGCTCCGTGAATACCGAAGTACTTTCCGAATTCGGCTCGACGTCCTGCAAGGCGCTGTGGCGCTGCAAGGCCTGCCGGGAGCCGTTCGACTATTTCAAATGCCATTGAGCGAGGCTGTAATGTCGCATGTTCCGAAATTCCATCGTCTGGCGGTGGCGGACCTGAGGCGCGAGACCGCCGATGCGGTCTCAATGACGTTTGCCATTCCAGGCGAACTGGCCGGCGATTACGCCTTCGCGCCGGGACAATATCTGACGCTGCGCACGACCATGGATGGTGAGGAAGTCCGGCGCTCGTATTCGATTTGCTCGAGCCCTGACGATCATGAGCTCCGTATTGCCGTCAAAAAGGTCGATGGCGGCGCGTTCTCTAGCTGGGCGCTTGATGAATTGAAGTCCGGCGACGAACTGGACGTGATGACACCTACCGGCCGCTTCGGTGTGGCGCATGCGCCGGATCAGGCGCGCATCCATGTCGGCTTTGCCGCCGGCTCCGGCATCACGCCGATCATGTCCATTGTGCGCGGCATTCTCGCGCGCGAACCCAACAGCCGCTTTTTTCTGTTCTACGGGAATCGGACTACCAACGGCATCCTGTTCCGGGAAGCGCTGGAAGAGCTGAAGGATCGCTTTATGGGGCGCCTTTCGGTGTTCCATGTGCTGTCGCAGGAAGAGCAGGACCTGCCCATTCTGTACGGTCGTCTCGACCGTGAGAAGGTCAGTGTGTTGTTGCGATCAATGGTGCCCGCGGCGGCGGTCGATCATGTGTTCGTCTGCGGGCCGCTTGCGATGAGTGAGGAGATCGAGGCGACCTGCATCGATCTTGGCATTCCCAAGGATCACGTCCATGTCGAGCGCTTCGTCTCGGAATTCGGCGGCAAGCCGCGGCCGAAGGTTCAGGTCGCGCCGGAAGCACCCCCCAAAGCTGTTGCGTCACTGATCGTGGACGGCAAGCGCAAGGATGTGCCGATTGCCGAAGGCGAAGTGATTCTCGACGCAGCGCTGCGTGCGGGCATGGATCTGCCCTACGCCTGCAAGGGCGGCATGTGCTCGACATGCCGTGCGAAGGTCGTCGAAGGCGAAGTGACGATGGACGTGAACTATTCGCTCGAGCCCTGGGAGCTAGAAGCAGGCTTTGTGCTCACCTGCCAGGCCCATCCGGTCTCAAGTCGTGTCGTGGTCGATTACGACCAGATGTAATTTATTTGGCGTCGCGCATGAGCGCGTAGGCCGTCTGCGCCATCGCGACAGGCCGTTCGTCGCCATCGGTTCGCAGCGTGATGCTGCCAAAGGCCATGGTCTTGCCCAGCCTCACCACGCGGGCTTCCGCCAGAACGTCCGCGCGCATCGCGGGGCGCATGAAGTGGATGCTCTGATCCACCGTGGTCATCGGGAAATAGCCACCGGCTGCCGACGCGACAGCGATGATCATCGCGGTATCGGCAAAGCTCATTAGCGCCTGTCCGCAGACCACGCCGTTATCGCGACAGAGCTTCTCCGAAAAGCGCATCCGCAGCACCGCTTCGTCGGCAGTGACGCTTTCCACGGTGAGGTCTAAATCCTGCACCCATGGTGCTGGAGCTGATTTCAAAAGCTCAAGGGCGGCGGTCTTGTCGAACGTCGTCATGCAAAATTCCTGATCTGGATGTTTAGGCGAGTGTAACGGGAAGCGTTGTGAAGCCACGAAACCGCACGCGCCTTGCACGATGCGCCGGGCCGGCGGCTGTAAAGTGCGGGAAGCGAGCAAGGAAACGGCCAATCGCGATGCGGCCTTCGAGGCGGGCGAGGGTGAGGCCGACGCAGGCGTGTGCACCGGATGCGAAGGCGAGATGGCGGTTTGGCGCGCGGGTAATGTCGAGGCGCTCCGGTTCGGCGAATACCTCCGGATCGCGATTGGCCGCGCCGATGCAGAGCGTAATGAGGGCTCCCTCCGGGAGTGTGACGCCGTCGATCTCGGCATCCTGAACCACGCGGCGATTGCCGAGCTGGTTTGAACTCTCAAAGCGCAGGAATTCTTCAACCGCCGTCTTGATGAGTGAGGGGTCATCGATCAGGCGTTGCCGTTGATCCGGAAACCGCAGCAGCAATTCAAGTCCATTTCCGATCAGGTTGGTGGTGGTCTCGTGACCGGCGTTCAAAATGAAAATGCAGTTCTGCAGAAGCTCGATTTCGCTAAGCCTGTCGCCGCTTGTCTCGCCCTGAATCAGGCGCGTCAGAACATCGTGCTCGGCATTACCGGGGCGCGCGCGGCGATCGGCAACGAGGCGACGGAGATAATCGAGAAATTCCCCGACGGCTTGTTCGCCACGTGCCTGAATTTCTTCCGTGAGGAACGGCTCCAGCGCGCCAAGAATCGCCAGCGACCAGCCGCGCAGCGGTGCGCGGTCTTCGTGAGGAATAGCCAGCAGGTTGCCGATCACCTCGACCGGGAT
The DNA here is from genome assembly GCF_000497575.1 of Afipia sp. OHSU_II-C1. Classification (GTDB taxonomy): domain Bacteria; phylum Pseudomonadota; class Alphaproteobacteria; order Rhizobiales; family Xanthobacteraceae; genus Afipia. The sequence continues at coordinate 385,722 of NZ_APJI01000004.1, read as the reverse complement.
GGCGGAGGCGAAGTCTTCGATCAGATCGGCCCTGCCGCGCGTCTCCATCTCATCAAGCAGACGATCGACAAGCGCGATCAGTCCCGGCTCCATTTCTGAAATGGCGCGGGGATTGAGCGCGCCCGCGATCAGGCGGCGCACGCGCGTATGAAGCGGCGGATCGTTAAAGACAAGACTTGTGGTGTGGTGCTGGAACAACAGCGAGCCGGTGCCGTACTTCGGCGCGAACTCGACCTTCTTGTCGGAGCTGAATCGCGTCGTATCCTTGTAGATTGCTTCGAGGTCACGGTGCCGTGTCAGGAATAGCGATCCGTCAGGCATCCAATGGATGGGCTCGGCCGATTGCAGCGCGCGATAGGTCGGGTAGGGATTCTCGTAGAACGCGTCGGGAAGGTCCTTCAAGGAGAAGGCGTGCGCAATCGCGGCGTCCTCGTCTGAAACCGGACGAGGGTCGTGTTGATCGGTATGCGCCGTTGCCGACACGTGCGGTCCTCGGCTTAGTACACGATGTCGTTGATCTGCACCACGGCCTGCGCCTTGGTAAATTTCGGAATATCCGAAAAGATTTCCTTGCCGTGAGCTTTGCCTGCGGCCTTGAAGTCGTCCATCGATCCGAAGGTCAGCAGCGCGGTCATCTGATAATCCGGCGCGCTGCCGTCGGGCTTCGCCACGCCTTTGATCGCCTGCGCGCTTTTGAGCCCGAGCGGGCCCCAGCGGTCCTTCACCAGCGGCATGTGTGTCTTGAGGTAGTAATCGGTGTCGAATGCTTCTCCGGCCGGATACATCACGGTGACGAGGATCATGGTTTTCTCCCTGGAGGTTATTTTTAGGCCGTTGGCCGGACAGCGTTCATGGTGAGAAGTTCGTAGGTTGCGGCGGACTCGTTCCTGTCAGTCAGGATTTCGACATCCCAGCGCACTTCGCCATACTGCTTGTTGCGCGGAGACTTGTCCTTCGCGGTGAGCCTGACCTTGATGGTTTCGCCAGGCTGGATCGGCTTGATGAAGCGAAGCGAGTCGAGCCCGTAATTCGCCAGCACCGGACCCGGATCGGGGTCGACGAACAATCCCGCGGCGAACGACAGCAGCAGATAGCCATGCGCGACGCGGCCCGGGAAGAACGGGTGACCCTTGGTTGCTTCCTCATCCATGTGCGCGTAGAAGGTGTCGCCGGTGAAATGGGCGAAATGCTCGATGTCCTCGAGCGTGATCGTGCGTTCCTTCGAGTAGAAGGTTTGGCCGATATCGAGGTCCTCGAAATGAAACCGGAACGGATGCCGGTCCTTCTCGATGATCGGAGCATTCTTCGTCCAGCTTCCGGTTACGCCGGTCAGCATGCGAGGTGAGCCCTGAAGAGCGGTGCGCTGCATGTAGTGATGCACGCTGCGTACGCCGCCGAGTTCCTCGCCGCCACCCGCTCGTCCGGGGCCGCCATGAACCATTTGCGGCATAGGAGAGCCGTGACCGGTCTGCTCCTTCGCGCAGTCGCGATCGATGATGACAAGCCGTCCGTGGAAGCTGCTGACGCCGAATACGAGGTCCGATGCCACCTTCGGATCATGGGTGTAGACCGACGCCACAAGACTGCCACCGCCGCGATTGGTCAGCGCAATGGCCTCCTCGAGATCGCTGTAGCCCATCACGATGCTGACCGGGCCAAACGCTTCGACCGAATGAACCCTCGTCGCCTGAATGGGGTTTGCGCAGTGCAGAAGGATAGGTGGCACAAACGCACCGCGAACAACATCCGCGCCCTGAACGTCGAAGTTATCCGGATCGCCCGCGACAAGCTGCGCTTCAGTCCGCAACGTCTTGACGTGGCTGAGCACGTCGCGGCGCTGATCGAGGCCAACTACCGGACCCATCCGCACGTTGTCCTGCTCGGGATTGCCGATCACGACCTTGTCCAAACGCTCGCGCAGCGCTTCGATCACGGGCTCGACATACGCCGACGGCGCGAGCACGCGGCGGATCGCCGTGCACTTCTGTCCGGCCTTGACCGTCATTTCCTTGGCGACTTCCTTGATGAAGAGATCGAACTCCGGCGTTCCGGGGCCGGAATCCGGTGCGAGGATTGCGGCATTGAGCGAATCCCGTTCAGCGACAAAGCGTACGGCCTCACGTGCGATTACCGGATGCCGCTGCAGCTTTTCGGATGTATCGGCGGAGCCGGTGAACGACACCACATCCTGGCAGGTCAGGTGATCGAACAGGTCGCCGGTTGAACCGACAATGAACTGGAACGCGCCTTCGGGAAGAATTCCGGATTCCGCGATCAGGCGTGCGAGCGCATGGGCGACGTAGGACGTGACAGTCGCTGGTTTCGACACGACAGGAACACCGGCCAACAGCGCAGGCGCGAGCTTTTCAAGTAGACCCCAGCAGGGGAAGTTGAAGGCGTTGATGTGTACCGCGACGCCCTGCAGCGACGTGATGATGTGTTGCCCGGCGAACGTTCCGCCTTTGCCCATGGGCTCAACAGAGCCATCCAGCAGGAAGGTCGAATTCGGGAGGTCGCGCCGGCCTTTCCCGGCGTAGACGAACAGCGTGCCGATGCCGCCATCGACATCGATGAGATTGTCTGTGCGCGTTGCTCCGGTCTGGAATGAAAGCTTGTAGAGCTGATCCTTCCGCTCGGTCAGATACTGCGCGAGCTTCTTGAGCATATCGGCACGCTGATGGAAGGTCAGCCGTCGAAGGTTCTTTCCGCCTGTGTTGCGGGCGTAGCCGAGGATGCCGTGCATGTCGAGCCCACCGCTGGTGGCCTCGGCAACAACATCGCCAGTGACGGCGCTGCGCACCTCAATAAGATCGCGGCCCGGTGCGGCCCACTGTCCGTTGACGTAGCTGTCGAGTTTCATGGGATCACTTCGATGTTGGGTGCTGGCGGCACCGGGTGAACAATCGGCCTATTCAGCCGCCGCGTTGCGCTTCGATGTCTTGGCGGGCGGCTTGAGCACATTGCGCGCTCCGTCGGAGATTAGCCTGGTGACAATGTCTGCATACTCGTCGCGGCTGACCGAACCTGTGCTTTTGAACCAGAGGTAGTGCCAGTTCACCATGCCGAACAGCGACATCGTAACCGGCGTGAGTATCTTCGTGCCTTTGAGATGAGGCGCGACACCGGCTACAGCGGCGGAAAAAATTCGAACGAGGTCGCGCTCCATGGCCTTGAGCTTGGCCTGTCGCTCCGCAGGGAGAAACCGCATGCTGCTGATCTGGACGTTGTGCTGTGAATCGGCATCCCGGTAGGCTTCCAGCAGCGCGGCAATCAGGCCGCGCAATCTCACCTCCGGCGCCGCAGCGGGATCATCCGCGGTCTCGACCACCTCCAGCAGCTCCTCGAGATGAAAGCGAATGACGTCGAACAGCAGTCCTTCCTTGTCCTTGTAGTAATGATAGAGATTGGCCTTGGACACGCCGCAGGCTTCCGCGATCTTGTTCATCGAGGCACGGTCGTAACCGTGCGCCGAGAAAAGCTCTGCGGAGCGATCCAGGATCGCCTGTCGTTTGTCGTCGTAATCGTTGGCGCGGCTGCGTGCCATGAGACGTTTTATTCCTTTGGCCGCTTGTCAATGACACGCTTGGCCTTGCCGACCGAACGCTCGATGCTTCCGGGATCGAGCACGGTGACAAGCGCGGTAATGCCGATGGTGTCTTTGACCGACAAAGCCAACTGCTTCGTCGCTGCTTCCCTCGCGGGAAAACTCGCATCCGGCCGCGCTTCGACCTGGATTTCGATATTATCCATGCGGCCGTCCCGGGTGAGAACAAGCTGGTAATGCAGCGACAGATCGTGAATGGCGAGCAGCTTTTCCTCAATCTGGGTGGGAAACACGTTGACGCCGCGAACGATCATCATGTCGTCGGAGCGGCCGGTGACTTTCTCCATGCGCCGCAGCGAGCGCGCCGTCCCCGGCAGCAATCGCGTCAGGTCACGCGTCCGGTAACGGATCACGGGCATGGCTTCCTTGGTCAGCGATGTGAAGACCAGTTCGCCTTTCTCGCCGTCGGGCAGCACTTCGCCGGTCACCGGATTGATGACTTCGGGATAGAAATGGTCTTCCCAGATGTGGAGTCCGTCCTTCGTCTCAACGCATTCGCTGGCGACGCCGGGTCCCATCACCTCGGACAGGCCATAGATGTCGACGGCGTGCAGGTCGAATGCTTCCTCGATTTCCTCGCGCATCGCGTTGGTCCACGGCTCGGCACCGAAAATGCCGATGCGCAACGATGACTTGCGTGGATCGAGGCCCTGTTTCCTGAATTCATCGAGGATCGCCAGCATGTACGAGGGCGTCACCATGATGACTTCGGGCTTGAAATCGTTGATGAGCTGAACCTGACGCTCGGTCATGCCGCCGGAGATGGGAATGACGGTGCAGCCGAGGCGCTCCGCGCCGTAATGCGCGCCAAGGCCGCCGGTGAACAGGCCATATCCATAGGCGATATGGACCTTCATGCCAGGGCGGCCGCCTGCGGCACGGATCGAGCGCGCGACCACGTCGCTCCACGTGTCGATATCGCGCTTGGTGTATCCGACAACTGTGGGCTTTCCGGTCGTGCCGGACGAGGCGTGGATGCGCGCGACCTTGGTTTCAGGGACGGCGAACATTCCGAAGGGGTAGTTGTCGCGCAGGTCGGTCTTGATCGTGAACGGAAACTTCGCGAGGTCCTCAAGGTTCTTGAACGAATCCGGACGGACACCCGCAGCGTCGAATTTGGCGCGATAGTGCGGCACATTCTCGTAAGCGTGCCGCAACGACCATGCCAGACGCTCGCGCTGAAGCGCGCGAATCTCGTCGCGGGACGCGACTTCATGAGGATCAAGCGCGGTGGGTTCGGGTGTGAGCCGATCGAGCTTACGCAGCGGAATCTGAAGCAATGGTCTCACTCCTGGTCTTGCCTGGTTTCTTGTTGAGTGCCGTCCGCGAGCAGGTGGCCTGAAATCGTTCGTGAATGCCCGCGAAATTCCGCAACCACCACGTTGCGGCTGTCGCGTACCGTCACGTCATAGATGCCGCCACGTCCGGCGCGGCTGCGTTCAACCGCGTGTGCTGTTAGCGTCTCGCCTTCATGAACCGCCTGAAGAAACGTCACCGCGCATTGCTGCGCGACGGTGCGCTGGTCGTACGTGTTGCAGGCAAATGCGAACGTCGAATCCGCAAGGGTGAAGATGAAGCCGCCGTGACAAATGCCGTGGCCGTTCGTCATATCCTTGCGGACCGTCATCGAGATAACTGCTTCGCCGGGGGCGACCCGTTGAAGGTTCATCCCAAGTCCCTTGCTCGCCCGATCATCGAGCCACATGGCCTTTGCGCAGGCTTCGGCGATGGCATATGGGTCTGAGGCGTTGGCGTGTGCATCCATCATTAGCTTCCCGTGAAATTAGGCGCACGCTTTTCCAGAAACGCGCTCACGCCTTCAGCGAAATCCGATCCGCGCCCGGCCCGACCCTGAAGATCGCGTTCGAGATCCAGCTGCTGCGCAAGCGTGTTGGTTTCGGATGCGTCGAGCGCCTGTTTGGTCAGGGCGAGGGCGCCCGTGGGCTGTTTGGCGAGATGGGCTGCGAGACGATATGCCTCTGTCATCAGATTGGCATCGTCGATGGTCTTCCAGATCATGCCCCAGGCTTCGGCCTGCTCGGCGGATACCGGTTCAGCCAGCATGGCCAGTGCTCGCGCACGCGCGTTGCCCGCAAGGCGCGGCAGAAACCATGTGCCGCCGCAATCCGGGACCAGCGCGATCTTAGAGAATGCCTGGATGAATTTGGCCGAGCGCGCCGCGAGAACGATGTCGCAGGCAAAGGCAATGTTGGCCCCGCCGCCAGCGGCGACGCCATTGACCGCACAGACGATCGGCAGCGGAAACTTTCGCAATCTGCGGATGAGGGGATTGTAGTTCTTATCGAGGGTGACAGTGAGATCCGGCTTTTGTCCTGGCTTGAATTCAACTTCGGACAAATCCTGTCCCGCGCAAAATCCGCGTCCGGAGCCGGTCAGGATCAACGCGCGACATTTCGTATCAGCCTCGGCATCATTCAAAGCCGCGTTCAACGCTGTGTGCACACTCTGGTTGAACGAGTTGAGGCTGTCGGGCCTGTTGAGCGTGATGACACGATATCCGTCGCGGACCTCGGTCAAGATCAGATCGTTGTTCACACAGTTCTCCCGTTGGCTTCTTGGTCAGCCATTGGCGGGCAGATTACTATTGACCAACCGTTCGGTCAATTATATTGATGGCTAGAAGCGATGATAGTTGCACTTGAAACTATTGTCGCTCTGTGGTTGGAAACATGCCGGGCAAGCTCTCAAAAAATCGAGCGCCCATCACTCAGGGAGGGAACTGTGAAACCAGCATCAGCATTGGGATTCTTGTTGGCGGCCGGCGTTGCCGGTTTGACGTTCAGCGGCGCCGCGGATGCGCAGCAGACCGTGAAGATCGGTTCCGTTCTATCTGTCACGGGCCCGGCGTCGTTTCTCGGAGAACCTGAGGACAAGACGCTGCGGATGTATGTCGACAAGATCAACGCGGCCGGCGGCATCAACGGCAAGAAGGTCGAACTCATCGTTTATGATGACGGCGGCGACGCCAGCAAGGCGCGTACTTTCGCGACCCGTCTGATCGAAGACGACAAGGTTGTCGCGATGGCGGGCGGTTCCACAACCGGCACGACCATGGCGATGATTCCCGTGTTCGAGGAAGCCCAGGTTCCGTTCATTTCATTTGGCGGCGCGGTCGAAATCATCGATCCGGTCCGCAAATACGTCTTCAAGACGCCGCACACCGACAAGATGGCGTGCGAAAAGATCTTCGAAAACCTGAAGCAGCGCAAGCTCACCAACATCGCGATGATCTCGGGTACCGACGGCTTCGGCGCGTCGATGAAGGCCCAGTGCACCAAGGTCGCGCCGAACTACGACATCAAGATCGTCACCGAGGAAAGCTACGGTCCGCGCGACAGCGACATGACCGGACAGCTCACCAAGATCAAGAACACCCCCGGCGTTCAGGCGATCGTCAATCCTGGCTTCGGGCAGGGACCGGCGATCGTGACCCGTAACTACGCGCAGCTCGGCATGACCGCGACGCCGCTCTATCAGAGCCATGGCGTGGCCTCCAAGAGCTTCATCGAGCTCGCAGGCGCTGCGGCTGAAGGCATCCGCTTGCCGGCGGCGGCGTTGCTGGTTGGCGACAAGCTGCCGGACAGCGATCCGCAGAAGAAGGTCGTTGTCGACTACAAGAAGACGTACGAGGACACCGCGAAGAGCCCGGTCTCGACCTTCGGCGGCCATGCCTATGACGGCCTGTACATCCTCGTCGAAGCCATGAAGCGCGCGGGTTCGAATGATCCGAAGAAGATCCGCGATGAAATCGAAAAGACCAAGGGCTTCGTCGGCACCGGCGGCATCGTCAACATGACGCCGACGGATCATCTCGGCCTCGATCTCTCGGCGTTCCGTATGCTGGAAATCAAGGGCGGCGACTGGACCCTGATCAAGCCCGGCGCATAAGCAAGCCGATACAGACGCTCCCGGACGTTTCGGTCCGATCCATCCGGGAGCTTATTCTCTGTCTGAATTTATTCGTTTTCGCCGGGAACGGCAGCCATCGGCTGCCATCATTGCTCGTGGAGCCGGTATGCCGGAGTTCGTCCAGTTTCTCATTTCCGGACTGACCGTGGGCGCGGTCTACGCTCTGGTCGCTCTCGGCTTCACGCTGGTCTACAACGCCTCCGACGTCGTCAATTTTGCCCAGGGCGAGTTCGTGATGCTGGGCGGAATGGTGACGGTGTTCGCCACCGCCGCCGGTGTTCCGCTTCCGCTTGCCGCACTGCTTGCGGTGGTCGTTTCCATCATCGTCGGCCTTCTGCTGTATTGGCTCGCGATCGAGCCTGCGCGCGATGCCTCGCCGGTCACGCTGATCATCATCACCATCGGCGCGTCGATCCTGCTGCGCGGCGCGGCGCAAATCCTGTTCGACAAACAGTTTCACAAGCTGCCCAGCATCTCCGGCGACACGCCGGTCCATCTGCTCGGTGCGACTGTTCAGCCGCAGAGCTTCTGGGTGCTCGGCGGTACGGCAGCAATTGTGATCCTGCTGTACGTATTTCTGGAGCGGACCGTCCTCGGCAAGGCCGTGCTCGCAACGGCTGCGAACCGGCTGGCGGCGCGACTTGTCGGCATCAACACCGCAACCGTGATGGCGCTGGCTTTCGGCGGATCGGCTGCGATAGGCGCGGTCGCCGGCATTCTCATCACGCCGATCACGCTCACGAGCTACGATGTCGGCACGATGCTCGCGCTGAAGGGATTTGCCGCCGCCATGCTGGGCGGCATGGGCAACCCGCTCGGTGCGGTCGCGGGCGGGCTGTTGCTCGGCCTGCTGGAGGCTTTTGGGGTCGGCTACATCAGTTCGACCTACAAGGACGCGTTCGCCTTCATCGTCATTCTGCTTGTGCTGTTCGCCATGCCGCAAGGCCTGTTCGGCCGGCGGACCGTGGAAAGGGTCTGAGCGGTGTTGCAGAAGATCGGCCATCGCTATCTGGTCCTGATCGCACTCGCGATCCTCGTCGCGGTGCTGCCGCTGATATTTCCGTCGAGCTACTATTTCCGCGTGGCGTCGCTGGTCTGGGTGTCAGCGCTTGCAGCGATCGGTCTTAACGTGCTGATGGGATCGGCCGGGCAGGTCAGTCTCGGCCATGCGGGATTCTTCGGCATCGGCGCCTATGCCGTTGCCATCGGCCCTGCGCATTTCGGAATACCGCCATGGGCGGCGCTTCTGCTCGGTTGCATCATCTCGTCATTGCTGGCCTATCTTGTCGGTCGCCCGATCCTGAAACTGAAGGGACATTACCTCGCTATCGCAACGCTTGGTCTCGGTGTGCTCGTAGCGCTCGTGATCACCACGGAGAGCCGCTGGACTGGCGGCCCGGATGGCATGCCGGTGGCGAAACTGGTGCTGTTTGGATGGCGTGTCAGCGGATCGGACACCTGGTACTGGGTCTCGGGCGGGCTTCTGATTCTGGGAACATGGATCGCTCTCAATCTGAACGATACGCCGACGGGACGCGCCTTCCGTGCGCTGCATGACAGCGAAGTCGCAGCACGCGTGGCCGGCATCGATGTCGCGCGCTTCAAGTTGCAGGCGTTCGTCATTGCCGCCGCGTATGCATCGATCGCGGGCTCGGCCCTTGCGCTCATGAACGGTTTCATCAATCCAGATCAGGCCGGGTTTCTCCATTCCGTGGAAATGGTGACCATGGTGGTGCTGGGCGGGCTTGGCTCGGTCGTCGGCAGTATCGTTGGCGCCGCCGTGCTCATTACCCTGCCGCAGGTTCTCACGGTGTTTCAGGAATACGAACATCTGCTGCTCGGCTTCATCATCATTGTCTCGATGATCTTCATGCGCGACGGCATCGTTCCGACGCTGTCCCGTGTGCTCGCAAAGAGGACGAAGGCATGACGATCCTCGCGGCCAAGGATATCGGAATATCGTTCGGCGGCGTCAAAGCCATCGACGGTGTCAGCTTTTCCGTCAGTCCGGGACAGATTCTGTCGATCATCGGGCCGAACGGCGCGGGCAAGACCACGCTGTTCAATATCGTCTCCGGCGTCTACGAGCGCGATCAGGGGCAGGTCGAACTGTCGGGTGAGGATGTTACGGGACTGACGCCTGACAAGCTTGCCACGCGCGGCCTGTCGCGGACCTTCCAGAACCTCCAGATATTCCAGCGCATGACCGCGGCTGAGAACGTCATGGTCGGCCGTCATCTGCGCGAGCGCTGCAATCTGCTGGCGGATCTGTTCAGGTTGCCATCGGTGACGCGGCAAAATGCGGAGACGCGGGATGCCGCGTTGACCTTCCTTGACGATGTGGGATTGCGAAGCAGTGCGGATGTGCCCGCTGGATCGCTGTCCTACGGCGCGTGCAAGCGCCTTGAAATCGCCCGCGCACTGGCCTCCGAACCCCGCGTGCTGCTGCTCGATGAACCCGCAGCGGGCTGCAACGCGGTTGAGACCGAAGAAATCGAGGAGCTTATCCGCCGCGTCGCCGCCAAGGGCATCGCGGTTGTTCTTGTCGAGCACGACATGAAGCTGGTGATGAAGATTTCAAACCACATTCTTGTTTTGAATCGCGGCAAGCCAATCGCCGAAGGCAAGCCGCAGGAGGTGCGTGACAATCCGGCGGTGCTTGAGGCCTATCTCGGCAAACACGGAGCAAGGGAGGCAGCACGTGCTTGAAGTTGCCAATCTCCGCAGCGCCTATGGCCGGATCGAAGTGTTGCACGGCGTGAATCTTGCCGTGCGGGCCGGGGAGGTGGTCGCGCTGATTGGCTCCAACGGCGCGGGGAAGACGACGCTGCTCCGAGCGCTGTCGGGCGTTCAGCCGGTCACCGCGGGCGAGATCCGTTTTCTGGGAGAGCGTATCGATCGTCTCAAACCGCATCGGCGGGTCGAGCGCGGCATGACGCAGTCGCCCGAAGGCCGCCAGATTTTCGGACCGCTGACCGTAGAGGACAATCTCCGCCTGGGCGCTTACATGCGCCGGGACAAGGACATCGAAAGCGACCGCGACCGCGTGTTCGGCATGTTTCCGATCCTCGCCGAAAAGCGCCGTCAGCTCGCAGGCGGATTGTCCGGCGGTCAGCAGCAGATGCTGGCCATCGGCCGCGCCTTGATGGGCAAACCGAAGCTGCTGCTGCTGGATGAACCATCGCTCGGTCTGTCGCCGACGCTTGTGGATCAGATCCTCGCTGCGATCGTGTCACTCCGGAAAGAAGGCGTGACCGTTCTGCTTGTTGAGCAGAATGCCAGCGCTGCGCTTGAGATCGCTGACCGCGGCTATGTGCTGGAGACCGGCAAAGTCGCGCTGGAAGGTGACGGCGCGACGCTGCTGTCGGACCCGAAGGTGAAGGCCGCGTATCTCGGTGCCGCCTGAGCCAGTATTAGCCACGCAATGGTTCGATTCCGGTTTGCGTTTGGGCTGATGTTGTCTCTAGCTCAGCAGCCGCTGGCTTACGTCCAAACAACACATAGAGTGCCGGCAGGACGAACAGCGTCAGCAGCGTCGCGCTGATGAGACCGCCAATCACGACGGTTGCTATCGGCCTTTGCACTTCCGCGCCGGTCCCGGTGGCCAGCGCCATCGGCACAAAGCCGAGTGAGGCGACCAGTGCGGTCATTGCGACCGGCCGGAGCCGGGTGAGGGCTCCCTCGAAGATCGCCTCGGCTTTCTCCTGTCCTCTGGCCATCAGTTGCTTGATGCGAGTCAGCATCACCAGCCCATTGAGAACGGCAACTCCCGACAGGGCGATGAATCCAACCGCGGCGGAAACGGAGAATGGAATTCCCCGTAGCCAAAGCGCAACAACACCGCCGGTCAGGGCGAGAGGAACGGCGCTAAAGACGATGAGCGCGTCCCGCGCGGTGCCGAGCGCACCCATCAGCAGCAGGAAGATCAGGACGAAGCATCCCGGCACGACGAACGAGAGCCTCTGGCGTGCGGTTGCAAGATTTTCGAATTGGCCGCCCCAGGACAGCCAGTAGCCGGGCGGCAACGCCACTTGAGTCTCGATTTGTGCCCGGGCGTCGTTCACGACCGCGGCAATATCGCGGTCCCGCACGTTGGCGGTGATGACGACCCGCCGCTTGCCGTTTTCGCGGCTGATCTGGTTCGGGCCTTCGCTGATCCTGAACGTCGCGAGTTGGCCCAGAGGGACAGTCGATGGAGTGAGGCCCGTCGGCGGGAGCGACACCGGCAGGTTCTTCAGTGCATCGAGATCGCCGCGGATGTCTTCCGGCAGGCGGACCACGATCTCAAAGCTCCGGTCGCCTTCAAACACAGCTCCGGCGCTTCGTCCGCCGATGGCCGTGCCGACCACGTCCTGAACGGCGGTGAGGCTGAGGCCGCGCCGGGCAATCTCCGCCTTGTTGACGGTGATATCCAGCACGGAGAGGCCGCTGGCTTGCTCAACCTTGATATCGGTAGCGCCCCTGGTTTTCTGCAGGATGCTTGCGATCTGCCCCGCGCTACGCAGCAGCGGCTCGAACTCATCGCCAAACACCTTGATCGCCAGATCGCCGCGCACCCCCGCCAGCAGTTCGTTGAACCGCATCTGGATCGGCTGGGTGAATTCGTAGTTATTGCCGGGCAGTTCGCGCACCGCATCCTCGATCTGGTCAAGCAGAGCAGCCTTGCTCAGCGAGGGATCGGGCCATTGGTCCTGCGGCTTGAAGATAATGAAAGTATCGGACGCGTTGGGCGGCATTGGATCGGAGGCAATCTCGGCCGTTCCGGTTTTTGAGAAGACGTGAGACACCTGCGGAAACCGGCTGATCACCTTCTCGACGTCGAACTGCATTATCTGCGATTGCGTGAGGCTGGTGCTGGGAATGCGCAGCGCATGCATGGCGAGGTTCTTTTCATCCAGGATCGGGATGAATTCCTGACCGAGGCGGAAAAACAACAGCAGCGCGCCCAGAAACAGAATTACGCCGGTCGCGATGGCGGCGAGGGGCCGGTTGATGGTGCGTTTCAGGAGCGGCGCGTAGGAGGACTTGAGGCGGCGCACTGCAAGGTTATCGGCTTCCTTCACCCGGCCTGTAACAGCGATGGCGATGAGTGCCGGAACGAACGTGAGGGAAAGAACGAAAGCTGACACGAGCGCAAGGATGACGGTCAACGCCATCGGCTCGAACATCTTTCCCTCAACGCCGCTGAAGGTCAGCAGCGGAACATAGACCAGGATGATGATCGCCTGGCCGTAGACCGTAGGTCCGATCATTTCCTCTGCTGCGGTCTTCACCGTTGCGAGACGCTCCGACAGCGTCAGTGTCCGGCCGGCTTCGGTTTGCTTTTCTGCGAGATGCCGCAGGGCGTTCTCCGTGATGATGACTGCGCCATCGACAATCAAACCGAAATCGAGCGCGCCGAGGCTCATCAGGTTGGCGCTGATCCGGCCTTGCAGCATTCCGGTCGCGGTCATCAGCATGGCAAGCGGGATCACCAGCGCCGTGATCAGCGCGGCGCGGAAGTTGCCGAGAAGCAGGAACAGCACGGCGATCACGAGCAGGGCGCCTTCGCCGAGGTTCTTCGCGACCGTGGTGACGGTTGCATCGACCAGCTGGGTCCGGTTCAGAACGGTCTCGACGGTCACGCCAGCCGGGAGGCTACGGCGGATATCCTGCATTCTTGCGTCGACTGCGGCGGCGACGGTCCGGCTGTTGCTGCCGATGAGCATCAGCGCAGTTCCGATCACGGCTTCGCTTCCGTCGCGGCTGGCGCTGCCGGTCCGGATTTCGCCGCCGATTGCGACCTGGGCGACGTCGCGGACCTTCACCGGCACTGCGCCGCGTGTGATGATCGTTACATCGCCGATATCGGTGAGGCTCTCCAGACGACCCCCCGCGCGGACGGCAATTCCTTCGCCGTTGCGATCGATGGTGCTGGCACCCCGGCTGATGTTGTTGGCCTCGATGGCGCGAACGACATCGCCGAACGACAGCCCGAGCGAGATCAGTTTCGCGGGATCGGGCTTCACCTGATACTGCTTGATGTATCCGCCGATGGCATCGACACCGGCGACACCCGAAACGCTTCGGATCTGCGGCCGGATGATCCAGTCCTGTCCCGTGCGCAGATAGGCGCCGCGTTCGATATCGGTTTTGAGACGCTCGCCTTCCGCTGTCAGAAATGTGCCGTCGCTCTGCCAGCCGGCCTTGCCGTTGCTGCTGTCGGTTTTCGGGGCGAGCGAAACCGTCCACATGTAGATTTCGCCGAGCCCGGTTGAAACCGGTCCCATCCGGGGTTCTGCGCCGGGCGGCAGGCTGGCTCGTAGTTCGATCAGCCGCTCGTTGATCTGCTGCCGGGCGAAGTAGATGTCGGTTTTCTCACGAAAGATCGCGGTGACCTGCGAGAAACCGTTGCGTGACAGGGAACGGGTGCTCTCCAGTCCGGCAATCCCGGCCAGCGCGGTCTCGATCCGGAATGTGACCTGTTTTTCGATTTCCACCGGCGAAAGCGCGGGAGCGGTCGTGTTGATCTGCACCTGCTTGTTGGTGATGTCCGGCACGGCATCGACGGGCAAATGCAGCAGCGACCAGGCCCCCCATGCAACAAAGCCGATGCTGATGAGGACGACGATCCAGCGATGCCGGATGGACAGATCGAGAATGCGACTGATCATGTGTGCGGTCCGGCCTAATGCGCGTGCGAAGCTTCGCCGCGGCCGAGATCGGCCTTCAGGACGAAGGTGTTGGAGGTGGCGATGGGGTCTCCGGCGGCGAGGCCGGACGTCACTTCGAACGACCGGCTGTCTTCCCGCCCTGTGACGATCTTGCGTGGCTCGAAGCCGGTTGATGTGCGGACAAACACGGCGCTCTGGCCGTCCACGCTCTGGACAGCGGTTTTCGGCACCACCACGTCGGCCTTCACCTGCTGGAACGGAATTTCCGCGGTCACAAACATCCCCGGCCGCAGGACGTGCGCAGGGTTATCGACCGACGCCACCACGCGCGCCAGACGCGTGTCCTTGTCGAGCAGCGGGCTCACGAACATGATGGTCGCGGGCAAAGGATCAGTCTCAGGGCCGATCCCGATGGTGATTTTCTGGCCCTCGCTGACTGCCGCAAGATCGGCGGATGCAAGTGCAAGGTCGGCCCACACCACGCTCGAATCCACGATCACAAACAGTTCGCTTTCCTGGCCTTCACGGCCGACCAGAGATCCGAGGTCGACGCGGCGTTCGGCGATCCGGCCGCTCATCGGTGCGCGCAGTTCCTGCAGTCTGAGGTTTTCGACAGGCTGCTGGGGCAACGCCGCGATCTGGTCACTGGTCAGACCCAGCGCGAACAGCTTCTGGCGGGCAACGTCGCACCTGATCCGGACATCCTCAAACGCGGTCTTCGCGCGCAGGAAGTCGTTTTCGCTGCTGACCTTGGACTCGAACAGGCTCTTCGAGCGAGTGAACAGGGTGTCCTGAAGGTCGAAGGCAACGCGCGCCGCAAGGTATTGGCTCTTGGCGTCGGCCACCTCCCGGCTTTCGATGATGGCGAGAACATCGCCCTCGCGCACGGTGTCACCGAGCCGCTTGCGCACCTCGGCGACGGTGCCGAGCAATCGGACCGCGACCTTGGCGATGCGGTCGCCGCTCGGCACGATCGCACCCGGCACGACGATGCGCTTGCTCAGGAGTCCGCTGCGCGCTTCCTGAACAGCAAAGTTTCCCGCTGCGACCTGACGCTCGGTGAGCTTTATACCGGCATCGTCGTGTTCGACGGCCTGTTCCTGAGCAGCCGGTTTCTCCGGCTTCTCGTGTGCGTAGGTCAGCGCCGGGCAAAGCGCCGCGATCACGCATGTCGCGCTTGCCGCAGCAAGTAGTTTCAGACTGGTCATTGGTATGTTCCCGCGCACGATCGACGCGCGCCGTCGTCATTTCCGAGAAATGATGTGAGCAGGCCGTCGCGCAGCTATGAGGCTGCGGTCATGCCGAACGGGCCTTGGTGGCCGCGTTGGTGCTCAGGCGCGGGGTGGTTTGAAAAGGGGCAGGCCGGCGAGGGACGCCAGCATTTGTTCCTGGCCGGCAGGCGGTGCCTGATGGTCTATGTCAGACGGAACCAGCACGGCAAAGGCGGGTTGCGCCGTTACATGGCTCAGGCAATGGCCGCAGTGAGCGGGCAATTTGTGGTCCGGCCCATCGGTCGGGGTCGTGCCGTCGAAATCCATCGCGAGGACGGTTGCATTAGAACCGGCAATCGCAAGGTCACCTGCGCTCAATTCGCCCGTGCAATGAAACAATGACGCGAGCAGGCCCAATACGAGCGCAACAACAAGGGACAGACGGCGCCGCTGTCCGCTGCTGAATCCTGCGTCGATGCTGGCACCGTTGGTCATGTCGTATCAGTAGATTCTCTGTCGGGCCTTTTCAAGGCTGGTTAAATGGCGCCTTCCGGCGCGAGCGTGCAGGCCGTGACCGCGCTGGTCACAATCTGGATCGTGGTGTGCTGGATCCCGAAGGTCTCTTTCAGGTGAAGCGTGGCCTGAACCAGAAAGGCATCGCCCGGATGCCCCGAGGGCATCACCAGATGACAGGTCAATGCAGACTCGGTCGTGCTCATCGGCCAGATGTGGAGGTCGCAAACCTCGGTCACGCCCGGACGCTGTTCGAGGTATTGACGAACCGCAACCGGATCGATGCCTGACGGGACAGCGCCGAGCGACATCGCCGTGCTGTCGCGCAGAAGGCCCCATGTGCCCCAGACGATGACCCCAACGATCAAAAGGCTCACGACCGCATCCAGCCACACCCAGCCCGTGAACATGATGATCAGCGCGGCGATGACGACGCCGGCCGATACCGCGGCGTCCGCGGCCATATGCAGATAGGCACCCCGGATATTGAGGTCGCTCTTGCGTCCGGATGCGAACAGCAGCGCGGTGAAACCGTTGATGCCAATTCCGATGGCCGCGACAATCATCACGGTCATCTCGGCCACGGGTTCGGGATTGAACAGGCGCAACACGGCCTGCCAGCCGATTGCGCCGACGGCGATCAGCAGGAAGACGGCATTGAACAGCGCCGCCAGGATCGACGACCCGCGCAGGCCGTAAGTGTAACGCTCTGAGGGCGGCCGCTTCGAGAGAATGACCGCGATCCAGGCGACGATCAGCCCCAGTACATCGGACAGGTTATGTCCGGCGTCGGCGATCAGTGCCGTCGAGTTGCTGGCGTAGCCATAGATCGCTTCGACGACGATGAAGATCGTGTTGAGCGTAATTCCGATCGCAAAGGCCGATCCGAAATTGGCGGGTGCGTGGACGTGCCCGCCATGCCCATGACCACGTCCGTGGTCATGCCCCTGATGCTGATGATCAGCATGGTCGTGCGCGGTATCGTGCGAATGCGTCATGCGGTTCTCATACAGGCTGAACCTTGAAAGGTTCAGTTGCTGCATGCGATATGCGTCATCCGGAAACCGGATACTATCACATTTGAAAAATTATGAGGTGGTGGTCAGCCGTTACAGAAACGGCCGCACACCGGCGACGGAGCGGGATCGCGCGACCGTGGCCGTGATATTCTCGGCAAGCAGGCGGGCGAGGCAGGAATAGCCCCAATCGTTCATATGCAGGCCGTCGGCGGAAATGAACCGGTCGAACGCAATGGCCTGATCTTCATGCCAGTGGCGCATCGCCACGAAACGCCTGAACACCGGAACGTGCGTCTGCTTGGCGACATACGCGATAAGTCCGACCATCTCGCTGACGGCGGGCTTTGCATTCACGCGCGGCGCAAATTGCGGATCGATCAGCAGCACATCTGCGCCGGTTTTCTTGATCTGGGTAATACCGGCCTGCAGCAGATTGCCCGTCTCGGGGATGTTGCCGTCACGAAGAACGGTATTGGTGCCGAGTTGCCAGATCACAAGATCCGGCTTGGGTGCGAGGACCGCATCCATCCGCCCCATCATCGAGGCGGCGTCCTCGCCGTTGACGCCCTGATTGATGACGGTGATTGGTGTCTCGGGAAACCTCTGGCGCAGTTCGCGCTCAAGGCGGCTCGGATACGAAAACGCGGCTGAACTTGCGCCCGCGCCACCGGTCGATGACGAGCCGACGGCGACAATGGTCACAGGCTCATGGGCATCAAGCTTTTTCGCCAGGCGGGCGATGGGCGCGTCGAGCTGCGCGAGCGATTTGGATTGCACGCAGGGCTGTGTCTTGAAGACGCTGTTGAGATCGTCGGAGACCGGCACGCTGGCGCCAGCCGTTGCCTGTTCGGCATGAGATGCGGCGGAGGAGAGCGCGAGAGCAGATAGGCCAAGTGCAAACGCACTGACCATCGCCGCGATTGTCGAAGCGGTTTTACGACCGTGAATAAGGCGAGGCATCAATCACAGACCCTGGCGTGGCGGCCATCCGAGGGCCTGCATCGCTTAAGACCTAGCGAAAATTACCGTCATATTCAATGCACCGTTCGCAGGGAGGGAACTCATGCTTAATTGAAATCTCTCGCGAAATTGGTCTTTGGGCGCGATTTCTGCTTGCTGCGTTGCACAAATGCGTGAGCGCGCGAAGAACGCGCTGGGCGGGCGGATCAGACAACCCTGCTGAGCAACGCGCTCACCCCATTCCAGATGATCTGGATGCCGATGCAGAGCAGGATGAAAGCTGAAAGCCGCATCACGACATTCGTACCGCGCGTGCCCAGAAACATGATGATGCGATCGGCAAAGCGATAGCAAACAAAGATCGTGAGAGCGATGGCGGCAAGGCCCGCCACCGCAGCGCCGCCGAGGATCGCCAGTTGGGTGAAATCCGCCGTCGGTGTTGGACGCTGACTCCCGAGCGTGACCGCAACGGAGATCGATCCGGGGCCGACCGTCAGCGGCATGGTCAGCGGATAGAATGCGTCGATCGCGGGACCCGTGTCGACCTTTGCGCGATCCGGATCGGCATCTTCCGGCGCATGCAGCATCTGCCAGCCGAACGCCGCCACCACCAGCCCGCCGGCGATACGGACCACGGGCAGGGTGATCCCGAAGAACTCGAGAACATGCGATCCTATGAACAGCGACCCGAGCAGAAGAAAGAAACTGTTTCGCGCGACGTTCAGCGCAAGGAGGCTGCGTTCGGCCGTGGTCCGCCCGCGCGTCATGCGCAGGAACAGGGGAGCGCTGCCGACGGGATTGACGATCGGAAAAAGCGCGGCATAAACCAGCAGGAATGCGTTGACGACGTTTTGCAAGATGCCCGTCCTGACAGTACCCGGTCAGCGATTTCGAACAGAGATCGCGGATTCTTGCAACTCAAGACGTCGCTTGGCTGGGGACCGGACGGGCAGGATTGCTCATGAAATGCTCGTCTCGGGTAGCCGGCCTTGCTACCGTCTTGCGAGAAGCAACAACGGTCGAGTCATGCGCAAACAGATCCTGATGTTTATGATGATTATGACAGGGAGTCCGTCGTCAGCGGTCTATGCGGAGCCGGTCCCGATCGCCTGTACGATCCTGCCGGGAGAGCAGTCGGCCAGCGTGTCGCTGACCAACCCGTTCAACTACACCGCGTCGTGCCAGGCGAACTGCAAATTCTCGACGGCCGTCTATGACGACAACCCGCAGATCATTTGCGCAAAGCCGGTGCCTGCCGGCAAGCAAATCGAGATGTGTATTCTGAAAGCTGCGGGCAACAAGCTCGTCAAGCTTGTCGAGGCGACGGGCGATTGCAGAAAGCCCTGAACCGCAGGCGCGGACCCAAAGAGTCCGTGACGTGAAAGCCCTGCGTTGCGCAGGGGCTTTCTGTCGAAGTCGAACGAGTTTTAGCGGCCGAAGAAAAGCCAGAGCAGAATGATCACAGGGATCGGCACGCCCAGCAGCCACAACAACAGTCCGCGTCCCATTTTTTCCTCCATGCATAATCGATGTCATGGAGAACGTGATTGCGATGCTCTTGTTCCGCAAATAAACCAGGGCCTACCAATGCCCGGTATTCGGCATTGAAGTCCACGGCTCCTTTGGCGCGAGGGCGTCGCCCTTCTGCAAGAGTTCGATGGAATGCAGATCTGGTGAGCGGATGAAGGCCATCTGACCGTCACGCGGAGGACGATTGATGGTGATGCCGAGTTTCATCAGCCGCTCGCAGGTCGCGTAGATGTCGTCGACCTCATAGGCGAGATGGCCGAAATAGCGATCCTCGCCGTAGGTCTCTTCGTCCCAGTTGTAGGTCAGCTCGACAAGCGGCGCGCCGCGTCCCTTGACCTGCTTCAGCAGGCTCTCGTCTTCGCTCGCGCACAGGAAGACCAGCGTAAATCGGCCTTTTTCGCTTTCCGTCCGGCGGACTTCCTTGAGGCCCAGCGCGTCTCTGTAGAACTTGAGAGCGACATCGAGATTGCGGACGCGCAGCATGGTGTGCAGATAACGCATGTTTCCTATCCTTCTTCGGGCATCGCCAGAGTCGTTGAAATCGCGACGATCAGATAGCAGCAAAACGGGCTGGAGGGCAGGTGTTGTTGCGGGAACCTTTTTGCCGCGTCGCCGTTATCTCTCGGAATTGATCGGAAGAGGGAGGCGTTCTTGGAAGAAGTGGTCGATCGGATTATCCATACGTTCGGTATGATGCGTAACCTCGACGAAGAAGAACTGAAGGAAGCCCGCGAAAGCGTCGACAGCTATATTGAAACGCTTTCTTCTGCCGGAGAGACCGATCCGCAGCGTCTGACGGTGTGCGGTCTGACATTTCTCCGCAATCGCCATGAAGAACCATCTGCAAAATTTACCGGCTGCTGAGTGCTGACACCTCGCTGCTGTATGACAGTGGATAAGAAACCGCGTCATCTGGCGAGGTGCAGACCTTCTTGGTACCTCCGTGAGTCAATCAATCGGGGAAGACCATGCAAAAGGTAGATTTGGATTCGATGTCGATCGACGATCTGGCGGCGCTGCGCGATCAGGCGAGCGAAAAGCTCGCCGACAAGATCGCGGTGCGCCAGCGCGAACTCGCTGCAGAGATGGAAAAGCTCGCTGCCCTGGGCAAGACCGCCAAGGCCAGCGCGCCCAAAAAGGATATGCGGGAAATCAAGGAAGCCCTGAAGCCTCAGGAAGCTTCCAGGCCGCAGGAAGCACCGAAGCCGCAGGCGCCGAAGGCGGACAAGGCAGCCTGAATTTCGCGATGGTTTTGAAAAGGAATGGGGGCTTCGCGCCCCCATTTTTGTTAGGTTATACTGATACGATGATTGCATCCGATCTTCGCAGTGGAATCGACATGCTCGGCGACATGATCGCCGAAGCCCGGACGATTGTGCCGTTCACCGGCGCGGGTATCTCCACCGAAAGCGGCATTCCCGATTTCCGCTCGCCGGGCGGGCTTTGGACACGCAATCGCCCGATCCCGTTCGGCGAGTTCGTTGCCAGCCAGGACGCAAGGGACGAGGCCTGGCGCCGCCGATTCGCGATGGAGCCGAGCTTCGCAGCGGCCCGGCCCAGCCGCGGGCACCGGGCGTTGGCTTCGCTCTACAAGGCCGGAAAGGTGCCTGCGATCGTCACCCAGAACATCGACAATTTGCATCAGGCATCGGGATTTTCCGCCGAGCATGTCGTCGAGCTGCACGGCAATACCACCTACGCGCGTTGCATCGGATGTGGGCAGCGCTTCGAGATTCCATGGGTCAAGGAACGTTTTGACGAAGCGGGCATTGCACCGTCCTGCACC
The DNA here is from genome assembly GCF_000497575.1 of Afipia sp. OHSU_II-C1. GTDB lineage: Bacteria > Pseudomonadota > Alphaproteobacteria > Rhizobiales > Xanthobacteraceae > Afipia. The sequence goes on along the minus strand of NZ_APJI01000004.1, from coordinate 364,516 downwards.
ACCTGCGGCGAGCCTGTGAAGTCGGCGACGATTTCGTTCGGCCAGTCGATGCCGGAAGATGAAATGCGACGCGCGACGGAACTTGCGCAGCATTGCGACCTGTTCCTCGCGATCGGATCATCGCTCGTTGTGTGGCCCGCAGCCGGTTTCCCACTCATGGCCCGGAATTGCGGGGCAAAACTCGTGATCATCAACAACGAACCGACCGATCAGGACGACATCGCCGACCTCGTCATCCGTCACGACATCGGCGAGACCCTTGGACCATTTGTGAACAACTAACCCGTTTGATTGATTCGTAATCCTTCAAGGCTGTTCATAGGTCGCCGCTGATTTCTTTTTTGTCTTCCAGCCCTGTTCCGGAGTGTTATCGTTAAATCAAGGATTCGCCTTGGTTCATTTTGATTCGTCACGATGGGGTAACGCGAAACGTCCTTGCATAACGTACTTGGTCATGTCGTTGACTGACCTAAGATTTGTTTGAGGTCCGGGGGTCATGGGTTCGGACGGATTTGAGTCCAAGAAGGCAGGCGGTCAACCGATCGGCACGGGGCCCGACAGGTTTGCTCCCAGCGAGCTGGCTGCCTCAGCCGAGCGGAATTTCGCCGCCGACTCCTTCGCGGCTGCGGATGGCGCAGCCGTCAACCTCGTCGAGATTTCCGGCGTCATCAAATGGTTCGATGCCTCGAAGGGCTACGGCTTCATCGTTCCTGATAACGGCTGGCCCGACGTGCTGCTGCACGTCACCGTCCTGCGCCGCGACGGCTATCAGACCGCCTATGAAGGCGCGCGTCTTGTCGTCGAATGCGTACAGCGTCAGAAGGGCTATCAGGCCTTCCGCATCGTCTCGATGGACGAGTCGACCGCCATCCATCCCGCGCAGATGCTCCCAGCGCGGACACACGTCAGCGTCACTCCGACCAGCGGGCTGGAGCGGGCGCAGGTCAAATGGTTCAACCGGCTTCGCGGTTTCGGCTTCCTGACCTGCGGCGAAGGCACGCCGGATATCTTCGTGCATATGGAAACGCTGCGCCGCTACGGGATGACCGAACTGCGCCCCGGCCAGTATGTGCTGGTCAGGTTCGGGCCTGGTTCCAAGGGCATGATGGCGGCTGAGATCCAGCCGGAAACCGGCGCACCCGGGCTGTCGTCGCACTGAGCTGACGCAACCACATCCGCGTGATCTTCCAGTGAGGCCAGACCTGTGTCTGGCCTTTGCCATGTTTGGCGGGCTAGGGTACCTGCACATTTGGTTCTGGATACTGCCGCGCATGCTGTTCGTTCGTTCGCCGAAACTCCCCCACATCAAGCTGAATATCCGGGCGGTCATCGCCGCAGCCGTGACATGGTTTGCCCTCGCGGCCGCCGCTGCGTCCGCCGTCGAAATGCAGCCGCTGGAGATCGTCACCAAGTCGGGCGTGCACGTGTTCACCGTCGAAATGGCCAAGACCGAGCAGGAGCGCGCCACGGGGCTGATGTATCGCAAGGAGTTGCCCGAGGGGCGGGGAATGCTGTTCGACTTTTCCCCTGAACAGCCGGTCTCGATGTGGATGAAGAACACCTTCATTCCGCTCGATATGATCTTCATCCGCAGCGACGGCCGGATTCTGCGGATCGCCGAGAATACCGAACCGCATTCCGAGAAGATTATTTCGTCCGGAGGGCTGGCGAAGGGCGTACTGGAGGTGATCGGCGGGACAGCCCGGAAATACGGAATCCAGCCCGGCGACCGTGTGGCGCATCCGTTGTTCGGAACCCGCTGAGGCTAGGCTGTCGGCGCGAAATCGCGCGACCAAGAAGTGCAATAAAATCAATTGGTTATTTGGTCGGGGCAGGAGGATTCGAACCTCCGACCTGCGGTACCCAAAACCGCCGCGCTACCAGGCTACGCTATACCCCGAGAGGGCAGTCGATACACGCTTCGCATGGCTCCAGCAAGGCAGAACGAGCGGCTGCGGGAGGTTTAGACACCCGCAACCGGAACCCTTCCCGGCCGAGGTCAGGCACCCGGAGCCGGCGACGCTTGCGGCGCCGGTGCAGGCGGCTTGGGCGTGCGGGCAGAGGGCTTGTCCTGTTTCTTTGACCAGCTTCCGTAGTAGGCGACGGCGGTCAGGATCGCGACACCGACGATGCTGACGCCGAGTTGCGCCCAGACCGTGCCCCAGCTCAGCATCAACACGAAATGCGCGACGAAGGAGAGGAAAATGCCAACGCAGAACACCTGAAGCGACTGCTGGCCGCATTTGATCACGGGTTCAGCCCATTTCGCTTCGAGCGGCTTCCAGTCCTTCGGAATAAAGCGCGTGATGAAGAACGCGATCACCACAAAGTGGATGACGCGATAGGGCGCGAGGAAGGTCTTGTCGTTCGGATTGAACGCATCATAGAGCCACTTCGGAAACAGCGCGCCAAAGGATTCAAATCGTCCTGCCATGGTCATGATCATTGCAAAGACGAGATAGGCGGAGCCAGCGACCAGCAGCCAGCGGGACCGGATCACCGAGCGGGATTCGATTGCGCCTCCAAGCGCGAACCAGGCTCCGAACACGAACAGCAGTTGCCAAGTATACGGATTGAAGTACCAAGAGCCGACCGGATAGGCCGAGAAATTCCAGCCGAACTGGCGGGCTGCGAAATACAACACCAGCGAAGCGATCATCACCATGTCGGGCTTGCGCAGCATCAGCCACAGCACTGGCGGGAAGAAGCCCATCAGGACAATGTAAAGCGGCAACACGTCGAGATTGACCGGCTTGAAGCGCAGCAGAAGCCCCTGCGTCAGCGTCTGGATCGGATTTTCGACCAGACCGGCGACATTGAACTCATTCAGGATGTCCGGATCGGCATAGCGCAGCGCGACCCAGCCGATTGCCGCGATGTAGATCACGAACAGAATGACGTGGGCCACATAGAGCTGCCAGACGCGTTTCCAGAGCCGGGTGGCTCCGACGACGAAGCCGCGATCGAGCATCATCTTGGCGTAGACGAACGATGCCGTGTAGCCCGATATGAAGACGAACAGGTCGGCGGCGTCGCTGAACCCGTAATTGCGCGGGGTCGCCCAGTTGATGACGTTATTCGGAATGTGGTCGAGAAAGATCCACCAGTTGGCGATGCCGCGGAAGAAATCGAGCCGGAGGTCGCGGCCCTTCTCTGGGAGTGTTGCCTGAATTTCCATGAGTACCGTTTCGTGATGCGATCGAACCAAATAACGCCAGCGGAACGCTTATCCGGACCCAAGCGGTCCGACATTGTCACCGCGTTTCGGACGGACTATACCAGAACCCGCCGAAAAAAGTCTTGTTCTGGGCAGGTATGCTCAGGATCTTGATAATGGCCGGCATCCGAATCTCATACGTTTTACCTCTCCGATCGATGCCATGGCGATCAGGCTCAGGGACCCGCTAGCGCGATGACCGCAAGAATCTTCAAACCTGCTAAAAATGCGATGCAGTCTGGAGCTGCCAAAACAAAGGTGTGGCAACTGGATTACGAGCCCGAACAGCCGCGCGTGATCGAGCCGTTGATGGGCTGGACCAGCTCCGGGGATATGAAGCAGCAGCTGACCCTGCGTTTCGAGACCAGGGAAGAGGCCGTCGCTTATTGCGAGCGGGAAGGTATCCCGTATCAGGTGCTCGAACCGAAGGAATTGCAGCCGCGCGTGAAGGCCTATGCGGACAACTTCGCTTTCCGCCGCGTCGAGCCCTGGACGCATTAAATCCCGGCAAAATGTGAGCGCTTCAGCGGACCTTTGACCGCACGCGTCGGCTTGGCAATCGCCTGATCCGGCCCTCCGAAATTGCCCCGGCAAATGTCGGGGACATGACATTTCCCGATGTCGCTTTGCCTTATTGAGGGCGCCTGACCTCTGCAAGTACTCCGCGAAAGTTGTGGTTGCATTCAGCCGCCAAGCAGTGACACCTTGCGGGTCGAAGCCGTCCGGAATGGACGGAAGCAAGCAAGATCAAAACGTTACGCGGCGGGAAACAAATGGCACTTCGTTCCGGACTCGATCCCAAATCGTCCGATTTCACCCGCAATGCGGAAGTCATGCGTACCCTGGTCGCGGACCTTCGGGACAAGCTCTCGCAGGTTGCCGGCGGCGGCGGCGATGCCTCACGCGCCAAGCATACGGCGCGCGGCAAGATGCTGGCGCGTGACCGCGTCGACCTCCTGATCGATCCGGGCACGGCGTTTCTGGAATTCTCGCCGATGGCGGCCTACGGCCTCTACGGTGGCAACGTGCACTCCGCCAGCATTGTCACCGGCATCGGCCGCGTCTCGGGACGCGAGTGCGTGATCGTCGCCAATGACGCGACCATCAGCGGCGGCACCTACTATCCGATGACGGTGAAGAAGCATCTGCGCGCGCAGGACATCGCGCGGCAGAATAATCTGCCTTGCATCTACATGGTGGATTCCGGCGGCGCGTTCCTGCCGCAGCAGGACGAGATTTTCCCCGACGAAAAGCACTTCGGCCGCATCTTCTACAATCAGGCCAACATGTCCGCGCAGGGCATTCCGCAGATCGCCATTGTGATGGGATCGTGCACCGCCGGCGGCGCTTACGTTCCTGCGATGTCGGACGAGAGCATCATCGTGCGCAATCAGGGCACGATCTTCCTTGGCGGTCCTCCGCTGGTGAAGGCCGCGACCGGCGAGGTCGTCACGGCGGAAGAACTTGGCGGTGCTGACGTTCACAGCCGCCACTCCGGTGTGACCGACCACTATGCGCAGAACGACAGCCATGCCATCGGCATCGCACGCCGCATCGTCGGCAATCTCAATCCGGCGAAATCCTCAGCAGCTGGCCTGCGCGAACCGCGCGAGCCATTGTTCGAGCGCGAGGACATCTACGGCGTGGTGCCCGCTGACGCACGCAAGCCTTTCGACGTGCGCGAGATCATTGCGCGGATCGTCGACGGCTCGGAGTTCGAGGAATTCAAGAAGCTCTATGGCACGACACTGGTGTGCGGCTTCGCTCACATCTGGGGCTATCCGGTCGGCATCATCGCCAACAACGGCATTCTGTTCAGCGAAAGCTCGCTGAAGGGTGCGCATTTCATTGAACTCTGCTGCCAGCGCGGCATCCCGCTTCTGTTCCTGCAGAACATCACCGGCTTCATGGTCGGCAAGAAATACGAGGCGGGCGGTATCGCCCGCGATGGCGCGAAGCTCGTCACCGCGGTTGCGACCGCTTCCGTGCCGAAGTTCACCGTAGTGATCGGTGGCTCTTACGGCGCTGGCAATTACGGCATGTGCGGCCGCGCCTATAGCCCACGCTTCCTCTGGATGTGGCCGAACGCGCGCATCTCGGTGATGGGCGGCGAGCAGGCGTCGATGGTGCTGAGCCAGCTTCGCCGCGACAATATCGAGGCCAAGGGCGGCTCATGGTCGGCCAAGGAAGAAGATGCGTTCCGTGCGCCGATCCGCGAACAGTATGAGACGCAGGGCCATCCGTATTACGCCACGGCGCGGCTGTGGGACGACGGCGTGATCGATCCTGCCGATACGCGGCTTGTGCTTGGGCTCGGTCTGTCCGCCGCCGCCAACGCTCCGATCGAACCGCCGAAGTTCGGCGTGTTCAGAATGTGATGCGGAGCGAAACGATGATCGATCTTGTCCGCATCGAACGCGATCAGGACGTGGCGCGCGTCACGCTGAATCGTCCCGAACTGAACAATGCCCTCAATCGAACCCTCATCGAGGCGCTGCGCACTGCGTTTGAGAGCATCGCTTCCGATCGCTCGATTGCGACGATGGTGCTCGCGGGCGAGGGCAAGAGCCTTTGCGCCGGTGCCGATATCAGCGCGATGCGCGAGGCCGGCACCTATACGCGCGAAGAAAATATCGCGGACGCCATGCCGCTGGTGCGAATGCTGTCCGCGCTCGACAGGATGCCCCAGACCACCATCGGCCGGGTGCAGGGACCGATCTATGGCGGCGGCGTCGGCGTTGTGTCCGCTTGCGACATTGCCGTCGGGACGTCGAGCGCAACATTCTGCCTGTCCGAGGTTCGTCTCGGGATCGTGCCGGGCATGATCAGTCCTTATGTGCTGCGCGCCATCGGCGAACGCACCGCGCGGCGTTATTTCCAGACCGCCGAAGTATTCGATGCGAAGGAAGCAATGCGGATCGGCCTCCTGCATGAGGTCGTCGAACCCGACGCGCTGGACGAGCGCATCGGCAAGCTGCTCAAGCAGTTGAAGTCTGCCGCACCCGGCGCGCGCGCCATCGCGAAAAAGCTCGCTGGTGACATCGCGGGCCGCGCTATCGACGACGCGCTGATGAATGAGACGGCGCAGTTGATCGCCGATGTGCGCGCCAAACCCGAGGCCCGCGAAGGCCTTTCCGCATTTCTTGAAAAGCGCAAGGCATCGTGGAGTTGATCTGATGAACGCAAGAACTCCCGCTGCGCTTTACCGCCGCTTCAACACATTGCTGATCGCCAATCGCGGCGAGATCGCCTGCCGTGTGATCCGCACCGCGCGCGCCATGGGACTGCGCACCGTCGCGGTCTATTCCGAAGCGGACGCCGATGCCGTGCATGTCGCCATGGCCGACGATGCCGTGCTGCTCGGCCCGGCACGGGCGCGCGACAGCTATCTGAATGTCGATCGCATTATCGAGGCGGCGAAGAAGACCGGCGCCGAAGCGGTCCATCCGGGTTACGGTTTCCTCTCTGAGAACGCCGACTTCGCGCGCCGCTGCGCGGCTGAAGGCATTGTGTTCGTCGGCCCGACCGCCGAGATGATGGAAGCGATGGGGTCGAAGTCCGGCTCCAAGGCGCTGATGGAAAAGGCGGGCGTGCCGCTGGTGCCCGGCTATCACGGCGAAGCGCAGGACGAAAAAACGCTGGCCGATGCCGCTGCGAAGATCGGTTATCCGGTTCTGGCGAAGGCATCAGCAGGTGGCGGCGGACGCGGCATGCGCATCGTCCGCAGCGCCGATGAGCTGTCGGCCGCGATCGCCAGCGCCAAGCGCGAGGCGCTGGCTGCTTTCGGCGACGACCGGATGCTGATCGAGAAGTTCGTCCAGAATCCGCGCCATATCGAAGTGCAGATCATCGGCGACAGCCACGGCAACCTGATCTCGCTGTTCGAGCGCGAATGCACCCTGCAGCGCCGGCACCAGAAGGTGATCGAGGAAGCTCCGTCGCCGACGCTCAATGCGGCGCAGCGTGACGCGGTTTGTGCAGCCGCGCGCAAGGCCGCGGGTGCTGTGAACTATGTCGGCGCGGGCACCATCGAGTTCGTCTCCGATGGAAAGGAGACGTTCTTCATTGAAATGAATACGCGCCTTCAGGTCGAGCATCCGGTGACCGAACTGATCACCGGCGTCGATCTGGTCGAACTGCAGTTGCGCGTCGCGTTCGGCGAAAAGCTGCCGCTGGCGCAGGACCAGATCAGGCTGAACGGTCACGCCATTGAGGCGCGCGTCTACGCAGAGAACCCGAACAAGAACTTTATGCCGTCGGTGGGCCGCATCCGCACCTGGAACACGCCGGAGGAAGTCGACGGACTGCGCATCGACGCGGGCTATGCCGAGGGCAAGACGGTCTCACCGAATTACGACGCGATGCTGGCCAAGGTCATCGCCTGGGCGCCGACGCGCGATCTTGCGATCTCACGACTCAATCGCGGCCTCCAGGAAACCGATGTCCGCGGCATCATAACCAACATTCCTTTCCTGTCGGCGCTGATCACGCATCCGGATGTCCGCGCCAACACCATCGACACCAGCTTCATCGAGCGCGAACTGGCGAAGTTGACCCCGGCGGAAGCCGAACTGACTGATCTCGAACTTGGCGCTGCCGTCGCCGCGATCCTGCAAAGCGAAACGGCTGCCGCAGGGAATGACGTGACCTCGCCATGGCGCGCGGGAGCAGGCTGGGCCGCTGTCGCGGCGCGCCGCCGCCGGTTTATGTTCCGGCAGGCGGATGGCACCGAGCGCAAGGTGTCGATGCGTTATGGTCAGGGCCCATCGACGCTGGCCATCGACGGACGGGTCATCGCGTTCGCAAGCTCTGCATCGCCGCGCGGCGGCATCGATCTTGTGCTCGACGGCGTGAAACATCATGTGACTGGCCTGCTCGACGGCCACGAGGTCTATGTCCGCACCCGTAATGGACGCTTTGAAGTTCACTGGTTCGATCCGTTCGGCACTGAGGATGAGGAGCAGGCGGGTGCCGACCGTGTCGTGGCGCCGCTGCCCGGCACGGTCGTGGCGTTGCTGGTCGAAGAAGGCGCGGAGGTCGAGAAGGGCGCCGCGATCCTGACGCTGGAAGTGATGAAGATGGAGCAGACCCTGCGCGCGCCGTTCGCGGGCACCGTCAAGGCGCTTAAGTGCAAGGTTGGTGACATCGTCGCCGAAGGCGTCGAGCTCGCCGAGATCGAACCGAAGGCATAGACAGGTTTCATGAGCGATCAGGTCCGTATTGTCGAAGTCGGCCCGCGCGACGGGTTGCAAAACGAAAAGACGCCGGTCTCGGCCGAGGCACGGATCGCGTTCATTGAAAATCTGGTCAAGGCGGGGCTGCACACCATCGAGGTCGGCAGCTTTGTGTCGCCCAAAGCCATTCCGCAGATGGTCAACTCGGATCAGGTGCTGCGCGCCGTCGATCATCATCCCGGTTACGAATTCCATGTCCTCGTTCCCAATGAGAAGGGTTACGAGGCTGCGAAGGCGGCAGGTGCCAAGGTGATCGCCGTGTTCGCATCGGCCTCGGAAGGATTTTCCAAAGCCAACATCAACTGCTCGGTCGCCGAATCCATTCAGCGTTTCGTTCCGGTGATCGAACGCGCCAAGGCCGACGGCATCAAGGTGCGCGGTTACGTTTCTTGCGTGCTCGGTTGCCCCTATGACGGCGAGGTGAAGCCGTCAGCGGTGGTCGCCGTGACCAAGAAACTGTGGGATCTCGGCTGCTACGAGGTCTCGCTGGGCGACACCATCGGCGTCGGCACGCCGTCAAAGGCGCGGCAGTTGCTGCGCGCGGTCGCGACAGAAGTGCCGATGAAGAATCTCGGCATGCACTTCCACGACACCTATGGGCAGGCGCTCGCCAATCTCTACGCGGGCCTTGAAGAAGGCGCACGTGTGATCGATTCCGCAGCCGGCGGTCTCGGCGGTTGTCCCTATGCGCCCGGTGCGACGGGTAATGTCGCGACCGAGGATTTGGTCTACATGCTGGAAGGCATGGGCGTTCAGACCGGCGTGGACATGAAGCAGCTTGTGGCCGCGACCAACGACATCGCGCAGGTGCTGGGCAAAAAGCCAGTGAGCCGCGTTGCGTCGGCGCTCAACGCCAAGGCTCGCGGTTAGAAACCGAGGCGGCAAAGCCGCCCCGGTGTGCTCGCTTTATTGATGAACGGTCAGGATCGGATTCATCACCAGGCCGAAGCTGCGCAACTGGCCAAGCAACTCGCGATGACCGAAGGCCTGGCAGCCCGAAGCAAACCCCACCTTCTTCGGCGGCACCTGCAGCAACGAGAACGCGGCATAGGCTTGCAGCATGCCGGTTTGCTTGTAGTTGCAGTTTCCGTGAATCACGCAATGCGCGCGGCCGAGCGGACCGGATGCGTAAACGGAATCGATCGAGGTGTTGATGCGCGGATTTTCGCGCGGCGGCATGCTGGCTTGCAGGCTCCCAGCGATTTCGGCCAGCGCCTTCTCTTGCTCCGCGGGTGGCAAAGGCTTGATTTTTTCCTTCACCATTTGCGTGGTTTGCACGACGCCTTCCATCACCGGGCGGGCAAGAACGCCGCCGAGCACACGGCAGTTCGAGACGCGCGGATCGTTCTTGAACCAGACCGGATGCGCGGTGCCTCCCCAAGGAACTGCAATCGCCGTTTCGTGCTGGCCTGGCACCACCACGTCGGCGCGGGCAGTGACGTCCCATTCGACATACTTGTTCTGCTCGAGGTAGTACCACTGCGCCTTGAGGATGGTGAAGATGGTCTGCGTCGAGGCGTAGGTTGGAAAACCCTTCCAGAAGACCTGAATGTCGAGGGTGTCGAGACCGGGCGTTTCGAGACAGATGTTCGCCGCGATCTCGCCGGTCGTGTACATCTGCGCGATATTCGGCGCGAGCAGCAGGCCTTTCTCGGCGAACTTCGCGCCCCAGCGGTCCTGCGCCAGCATGACCCAGTCCTGTTCGCCTGTCGTATCGCTGTAATGGCAGCCGGCGGCCAGGCAGGCTTCGACGACTTCAGGAGCGTATTTGATAAAGGGGCCAACGATGTTGCTGACGAATTTGGCGCCTTTAAAGAGGCTGGTCAGCGCCTCGACAGTGTGTGCGACTTCGACGACCTCATAATCCGCGGTTTCGATTCCCGGAATCTTCTCGACGACAGCCTGAACTCTCGCCTTGTCGCGCCCGGCGGCGATAAAGGGAATGTTGTATTCCCGCAAATACTCACACACCAGGCGCCCGGTGTATCCGGAGACGCCATATACGACGACAGGTCTTTTCGTTGTCATGATGGATGTTTCCTCGATTTGCCCTTTGTGAAGTTCAACAGCGCGTGCCGTCACATGCCCATTCCGCCGTCGACCGGCAGTCCCGCGCCGGTGATGAAGCGGGCGGCGTCGGAGCAAAGGAAAACCGTTGCGTCCGCCATGTCAGGAATTTCGCCGAGACGGCCGAGCGGCGTCTGACCGACGACGTCGCCGATGGCTGCCTCTCCGCTGGGGTAGAGCCCCGCCGCGACGACGTCGCCTGCGAGTTGCATGCCCATGTCGGTCGGCACAAGGCCGGGATAAATGCAGTTCACCCGCACGCCATAGCCGAGCTTGCCGGACTCCATCGCTCCGACGCGCGTCATGCGGTCGACACCGGATTTGGTCGCGGAGTAACCGGCAATGCCGGGGAACGCGATGGTGGCGGCGACCGACGCGATGTTGACGATCGCGCCGCCTTTGCCTGCCGCGCCACCCGGGCGCATGGCGCGGAATGCGTGCTTCATGCCCAGCGCGGTGCCGACGATATTGACGCTGCACATGCGCTGCAAATCATCGGCCTTGGCGTCCACCAGCAAGGATGTGATTTCGATGCCGGCGTTGTTCACGAGGATGTCGAAGCCGCCGAGCTTGGAGATCGTCGCCGCCACGGCGGCGGCCCAGCTTGCATCGTCAGTGACATCGAGGGCGACGAAGTCGGCCTTGGCGCCGGCAGTGGAGAGTGCCTTTGCTGTCTGCTGGCCGAGATCAGTCAGCACGTCGCCGATCACGACAGAGGCTCCAGCCTTGGTCAGGGCTTCGGCCATGCCGGCGCCGAGACCGCGCGCGCCGCCGGTCACCAGCGCCTTGCGTCCGGTCAGATTGAATACGCTCATGTGGTTTCCTCCGGGTTGTTTGTTGAGCAGGCAAGCCGCAGCCATTCGTCAGCGGGGTCGCTGCCGTTCAGTCGTTCTGAAGTGAGAAAAGCGCTGTCGTGACGACAGCGGTTGCTATCGTCGTGGTCAGGCGTTCCGCATTGTCGCGGTGAGATCTGGCAATGTTTTCGGGAGCAGGAGGGCGCCGAAGGCCGGGCTGGCGACAGGACCGACGGACCGTTTGCAGATGCCTGCAAGCCGCATTTATCCTCCCTGATGTTTCCTCGCGTCCCTCTTGGTGGGGAACAATGCGATCAGAGGCCCGTCTTTGACAGTTGTCAAGAAAATTTATACAGTCGTCAAGAAAATGCTGGTCAGATGTCCAGTGCATCTTTCTTGTGCTGCGCCGTCCGCAGTTCCGGGCTCGCGAAGATTTTTGACGGATGAACAACAGACCTTGATCTGATGCGATCCGGTGTTATCCCTGAGGCGGGGATTTGAAAGGCTGAGAAACAATGGCTCCGGCCACGATCGAAAAAGTTGACCGCATCAACGGGCCGCGTGTCGACAAGTTTGCCGAACGACGCGCGGAACTGGCGCAGGCTGCACTGCAGACGCTGTCCGAACTCGGATATGCGAAGACCAGTTTGCGCGAGATCGCGCAAAACTCGATCTTCTCGCATGGCGTGCTGCACTACTATTTCAAGGACAAGGTCGACCTGATGATGTGCTGCGTCCGCCATTACAAGGCGGTATGCGTCACGCGTTATGACGAGGTTGTCGCGGGCGCGGCAACCTACGACGAACTGCTTGAGGGATTTCTGGCCGCATTGAGCGAGACCGTGCGCAATGACGCGCAGATGCACCGGCTCTGGTACGATCTGCGCTCGCAGTCACTGTTCGAGGAAGAATTCCGGGCCGACGTTCTGGAAATCGACAAGAGTCTGGAGGCCATGATCTGGCGGATCATGAGCCGGTTTGCGGAACTGACCGGTGAACCCCAGCAGATGACGCCGGCGGTGCTGTACGCCGTTTTCGACGGCCTGTTCCAGCAATGCCTGCTCAAGCATCTGGCTGGCGATGCGGATGCCATTGCGCAGATGCAGGCGGATGTCCGCGCGGTTCTGGCGCGGTTTGCGAAAAAGCCGGCCACGCCGGTCAAGGCCGTCAAAGCCGGTGCGAAGGCCAAGGCCGTTGCCGCCCGGTCGAAAACTCCGGCTTCAAGGCGCGCGACAGCAGGCAGCCGCGCCCGCGCCTAACGAACCGACTCCGGCCCCATCACCAGATCCGGCAGCCATGTCGAGATGCCGGGGAAGACACACAGCAGTACCACGGCGAAGAACATCAGCAGCACGAACGGCAGCGTGCCCCAGATGACTTCGCTCAGCGGGATGTCGGGCGCGACATTGCGGATGACGAAAATGTTCAGCCCCACCGGGGGATGAATCAGCCCCATCTCCATGACGATGGTCATGACCACGCCGAACCAGATGATGTCGAATCCGGCGGCGCGCAGCGGCGGCAGGATGATCGGCGCGGTCATCAGGATGATCGACACCGGCGGCAGGAAGAAGCCGAGCACGATCACCATGCCGAGGATGGCTGCGAGCAGTTCCCACTTCGGCAGTTGCATCGCCACGATGGCGCTGGCGGCCGATTGCGAAATCGTCAGATAGCTCATGACATACGAGTAGAGCAGCGACATGCCGATGATCATCATCAGCATGGTGGACTCGCGGATTGTCGAGGTCAGGATCGGCGACAGGTCCGACGGTTTCCAGACACTGTAAATGACCGCGATCAGCAGCAGCGCCAGCAGCCCGCCGAGCCCGGCCGTTTCAGATGGCGTGGCATAGCCGCCATAGAGCGCGATCATCACCCCGGTCAGCAGGATGATGAACGGCAGCACGCGCGGCAACGCGTTGAAGCGCTCCGCCATGGTGAAATCGTCGTGCGCGAGGATCGGAGAGTTCGCGCCGGTCGCTTCATAGGCAACCTTGGCGGCGGCGTATTCCTTGCGGAAGCGGTACACCGCGTAGAAGCCGAACAGCGAGACCAGCAGCAGTCCCGGTCCGATGCCGGCGAGAAACAGGCGTCCGAGCGACTTTTCCGCAGCGACGGCAAACAGGATCATGGTGATCGACGGCGGCAGCAGAATGCCGAGCGTGCCGCCAGCGGCAATGATCCCCGCCGCGAAGCCGCCGGAGTATCCGCGCTTGCGCATTTCGGGAATGCCGGCCGAACCGATGGCCGAACAGGTCGCGGGCGACGATCCGGCCATGGCCGCAAACAGCGCGCAGGCGAAGACATTGGCGACGCCCAGGCCGCCGGGCACCTTGTGCAGCCACGCGTGCAGAGCGGAGTAGAGATCCTGTCCTGCACGAGACTTGCCGATCGCCGCGCCCTTGAGGATGAACAGCGGGATCGAGAGCAGGGTAATGGAGGCCATCTCCTCATAGACGTTCTGCGTCACCGTATCGAGCGATGCGGAGGGCATATAGATCGCCATGAACACGACGGCGACGGCGCCCAGCGCGAATGCGATCGGCATGCCGGAGAACATCGCGGCGAGGGTGGCGATGCCGTAGCTGATGCCAATTCCAAGAACCGTCATGGACGCGGAACCTTGCCGAGAGAGGTAATGATCTGGAGCAGGATCTGGACGCATAGCAGCGTCATGCCAGCCGCCATCAGGACATACGGAATCGCGAGCGGCGGGCTCCACATCGAGTTGGAGACCTGACCGTCCACCCATGCTTCATGAGCCAGCGTCCAGGATTTCCACGCGAAGAACGCGCAGAACGCGAGGCTTGCGATATCGACGAGGATCAGACGTATCCAGTTGGCGGTCGGCGACAGGATGCCGACAAAGGCTTCGATGCCGATATGCCCGCGCTGGCTTTGCACGAAAGCGGCGGTCATGAACGTCGCGCCGACCAGCAGGAAAACGGCGGCTTCGTCCTGCCAATAGGTCGCGCTATGGAAGATGCTGCGCGTCAGGACGCTGTAGCTCAGGATCAGGCACGCCAGAATGAGCGCGACGGACGCCAGCACGACGATGACGCGATTGCACAGCGCCAAAGCACGCTCAAGCCCGGCCAGGAGCGGGTTGCTCGAGGCCGGGGTGACCAGCTCGCGCTGGTCCTCAACCGAGCCGTGCATCATGCGTCGGCCGCGAGCTTCATCAGGTTGGCGGAGGTCGCGGTCTTGCCCGAATAGTCCTTCCACGCGGTGTCGCGGGCGATGTCGCGCCATTTGCCGACGATCGCGGCGTCCATTGTGCTGACCTTGGCGCCAGCCTTCTCGTAGACCTTCGCCACCTCGATGTCGTCAGCCTCGGCGCCCTTCCGGCCAAACGCTTCCATCTCGGCGCCGACTGTCAGGATGATGTCCTGCTGGTTCTTCGGCAGCTTGTCGAAGATCGCTTTCGACATCATCAGAGGTTCGAGCATGAACCAGTACGACAGGCCCGCGCCGGATGTCAGATGCTTGGCCACTTCCTCAAGCCGGAAGGAGATCAGACTGGTCGATGATGTGATTCCGGCGTCGCAGGCGCCGGTCTGCATCGCCGCGTAGATTTCATTCGACGGCACCGACAGCACCGCCGCGCCGGCGGTCTGGAGCACCATGTCCATTTCGCGCGATCCGCCGCGCACCTTCAGGCCCTTGGCATCTTCCGGAGCAACCAGCGGCCGCGTCCGGCTGGCGACGCCGCCGGCTTGCCACACCCATGTGATGAGCATGATGCCCTTGTCGGCGAGGAAATCGGTGAGCGCCTTGCCCACGGGCTTGGTCTTCCATGCCAGTCCCTGATCGTAGCTCGACACCAGACCGGGCATCAGGCCGATGTTGGTTTCAGGCAGTTCGCCGCCGGCGTAGGGCAGGGGATAGAGGCTCATGTCGAGCGCGCCTTTGCGCATCGCCGAGAACTGGGCGTTGGTCTTGATGAGCGACGAGCCGGGATAGACCTCCGCGACGATTTCGCCGCCGCTGCGTTTGGATATCTCGGCGGCGAAGACACGAGTCAGCCGGTCGCGGAAGTCGCCCTTGTCGATGGTGCCGCCGGGAAACTGATGCGAGATCTTGAGGGTGGTTGCGGCCTGCGCAGCGCCGAAGCGGAGAATGGCGGGTGCGGCAAGCGTGGTCGCGAGAAGGTGGCGTCGCGTAAGCATGGAGTCTCTCCCTGGCGTCTTTTTGCTTTTCAGTCAGCGCTTTGCGCTGATTAGAGGCGTGCGTCATTCTGACCCAGCCGCCCGCGCAATGCTACCGTTGCTGCACCGCACTGATGTGCAAACGAGCCTATACTTTCGGCGCGTGCCACCGTGACGGCGGAAAAGTTCCGTGAACGTTTCAGGTCTGAAATTTATCTTCCGTCCGCAGGTAACGAAGCCGGCTTCTCATCGAAGACCCTGAAGCGACCTGCGTCGCATCAGAAAATGAATCGAGAGGACGGACTTAAATGGCACGCACCACACGTTTCACGCTCGGCGCCACCGCTGCAATTCTTTCGCTTGGCCTGGCATTCGCGCCGGCAGCCTTCGCTCAGGACAAGATGTCCAAGGACGGCATGAAGAAGGAAGATGCGATGTCGAAGGACAGCATGAAGAAAGACACCATGTCCAAGGATGGCATGAAGAAAGACAGCATGGCCAAGGATGGCATGAAAAAAGACGAGATGAAGAAGTAATCTTCATCTCATCTTTGTTTTCTGCAGGCTCGCTCTCACGGCGGGCCTGCAGTATTCCGGACGCGCCGCGAGGCGCTGTTCGCCGTGTTACTTCCTTGCCTTGCGTGCGGCGTAGCGCGCATCGCGCGCGGCCTTCTGCTGTGCCTTGAGTTCAGCTTCGGCCGCTTCCTTTTCCGCCTGGAGACGGCGCGCCTCTGCTTCAGCCTGAGCCGCAAGCTCAGCTTCGCGCGCCAGCTTTTCAACACGGGCGGCTTCCCGCAGTTTCTGCGCTTCCGCGCGCGCGGCGGCCTGTGCCTGCCGCTCGGCAGCTTTCTTCAGCACCTCAGGATCGTTAGGGCCTGGCTTGGCCTTGAATTTCTCGAGGATGTTCTTTCTGGCGTTCTGCGCGGCCGCTGCACGGTCCGCGAAGCTTGGTTCCTTGAAACCCATACAGTCGATGTCTTTCTGTGTTCAGCGTTTCGCTGGGCAGGCTTGTATCAGATTTTGAGCCCATGTCCGGAATTTGACGCGAGGATCGAATAGGACAGCATGGTTGTCCAAAACGGTACTGGGGTGAGGATAAATGCTGGCTGTGGCCTTCGGGTGACAGACTTTGGTCGTCAGCCGTGATGGTATTCACGCACGGCGCGGTTCGCCAGCATTTTGAGCCACATAATTTTTTGGAGTTTACCATGCGCAATTTTCTGATCGCGGCGGCAGCCGTTACAGCTCTTTCAGCGGGCGCTGCCTCCGCCGCGGACATGGCCCCCCGGCCGTATGTCAAGGCGCCCCCAATCGTGGACGTCTACAACTGGACCGGCTTCTACATCGGCGGCAACGTCGGCGGGCAGTGGCTGGATTCCAGCTATGATGCAAGCTATCCAACCTTGGCCTTGATTGGATCGCGCGGCCTTCGCGACACGAGCGTGATCGGCGGCGGCCAGATCGGCTACAACTGGCAATTCTCGCCAAACTGGCTGCTCGGTATTGAAGGCGACATCAGCTATGCCGACCACGATACGGGGGCGCTGATCCTTCAGACCGGAATTCCAACGGACCACATTGACGGCAATGCCCGTTTGCGGACGCAGGGCGCGATCCGTGGACGCCTGGGTTGGACCTCGAATGCGTGGCTGCTTTACGCGGTCGGCGGCGTCGCTTTTGGCCAGACGGACACCAACCTGAGTATCGTGCGTAATGGCGTCGGTGCGGACACGCGTACCAGTTCGGACACCCGGGTGGGCTGGACCGTCGGTGCAGGCGTCGAATACATGATGACGCCGAACTGGATCCTGGGCGTCGAATATCGTTACACCGATCTCGGCCGCGCCAGCGTGGTCGTTCCTGCCGGTGCATTTCCGGCGGGACATGGCGACGCGTTTGGCAGTGCGGACTATCGCACCAATGATGTCAGGGCTCGCATCAGCTACAAGTTCGGCGGCCCGGTTGTCGCAAAGTACTGACCATCGTTCCTGATCCATGACGAACTGAAGACAACGGACGACACGTACTTTCTTACTTTCTCCAGTTTCAAACTTAAGCCGGCCTCGCGCCGGGCTTTTTTGCTCTCTGTGGCGGGTTACGAACAGCGATGACCTCCCGCCGGAGTGGTGACGGCCACCACGGGCGCTTGGAATCGCGATGGTTCTCAGGGGGTCAGGTCGTCCGTGGTCAAGACGAAGCCGTGGTCGGAATGCTTTTCGCGCTGCATCTTCGCGATAGCGAGATATTCGATCTCGGCCCGGTGCTTCACAAAAATTGCAATGAGTTGACCGTGGTTGAGGTGCTCGTCGATCACACGCTCGCGGTTCAAGAGGGCAGCCTCAGTTATCCGGCACCTCTCGGTATTTCCCTCGTACCGCACAACGAAGTCGACGTAGTCGCCGCTAACGACAGCCATGAGGGTGACCCTCCGCTACCTCCAGTCTTAACCGACAGCCGGCTGTTAGGTTCCGGTAAGGTGTTTCACCGGTTCAGGTCCTCAGTGGTCACGATAATACCGAGCAGAGAATCATGGCCGCTCTCCAGCTTCACAACCGCAATACGTTCAATTTCAGCTCTGTGTTTTTCAAATATCGCGAGAAGCTGATCGTGGTTGGTGTCTTTCTTTCGAACGCCCTCCTTGTTCGTAAGGGCGATATCAGACACTCGGCATTTTTGCATTTTGCCGCCGAATTCAACAAGGAAATGCACGCAGTCGCCGACAACGACAGCCATTGGCTTGCTCCTCGGGTATCTGCGATCCTTACAAATGGCGGCTGGCAGGCCCCGCACAAGCGCGTGCGGCATCATGGCTGAAGCCTTCCTCAACGGCGCCGACGCGGGAGGCTGCCGATCAGTCCTTCAAATCGAACTGCTTGCCGAGATGGTCGCCTATCTGGACGATGCGCGCGACGCACTCGCCGTAACCCACGGAGGACTGGGTGGCGTCGTCAGCGGTTGTCCGAAACTTCCAGGAAGCACCAGCCGGGATCACAGAGACGCTGATGCCCTCGGGACAATCAGCGTAGTGATTCATTTCTTCCTTGAGGAGGGCAAGGAGATCTGCCGAGGTCTTTGCGGGTTTGCTCATGTCACGCACCTCCAGGTGGTGATGGAGCGAGACTAACACGAGATTTGAGACGACAGGAGACGCAGCTTGAGCCTGATTTCGGGCCAGGCGCGGCTGAGAGATGCAACCGCATCAACCGGTCAATGCCGAATGTCCGAGGACATATCAGGCATTGCGCGCTGATTTAACGGAGGCGGGGAGCTGAACAATCTCACCCCGATGGTCGGCCGTCACACCGGCTGCATCGAGATAGTTTTGAACGGTATCGTTGATGCTGTGCTTTCGATCCAGCTTTGGAAAATCTACAATGCGCAGGCGCCCGACCATGCGGTCCGTACCCTTTGGCCCCAACAAAATCTTTTGAGCGAGTTCGATGTAATTCCCGATGTCGAAGTACTGAAACGTGTTCGGAAGATACTTTTCCATCTCGAGAAACTGTAGCGATCGCGTGAAGTAACAGATCCTGCTCAGTTCGACGGCCTGATTGGCTGGACCGGACGCGGATTGGCCGGTGTTGAGATAGGGCATGACGGTCGCATCGCACACCTTCATCGCAAGAAGGAGATCGTCGTCGCTGACATTGCTGATGAAATGAACTCTCTTCGTCAGCTTGTGTTTCTCGACAAGCTTGATCAACCGGGCGAGATACGGCTGAAGGCCGTCGCCGATCCTCAGAGTTGCTTCATGGACGCCGGAGAACATCAGGAGGTGATAGTTCTCGGGCAGATGATTCAGCGCGAGGATCGCAGTGTCGAAGCCCTTTTGCGGACCCAGAAAGCCGAACACTCCGATGAAGCGCACGTTCTCGGAAACATCCGGGAGAACCGATGGCAGGCTCGACACGTGAGCCTTGTCATCTATCGCGTCAATAAAACTCTCCGACATGTATGACAGCGGATTATCCCGGATCTCGACGCCCGGAAGGATTCGCTTGAGGATCCGTTCATCCGCCTTGCTGTGGGCAATGGCGCTCACTTTATGCTTTCGGGCAGACGCGATAATGCCACCAAGCATCAGCCGCCAGGTGAAAATCGAGTGCACGTTACGGACAAGTCTTGCGAGCCCGCGCACGGACAGATTTCGCGCTGTGTCCTTGAAGAGCCCCCGATACTCGTGCGGGAGGATCGAATGAAACGTAACGATCAGCTCTTTTGAGTTGTCCAGCACGGCCTGGAAGCGGCGCCGGATCTGGGACGGAGTTAGACCGAAAAGACTGGGTTCAAGCTGAATACAGACGATGTCGAAATTCCGCAGTCCGGGAGCGATGCCGGCAATATACTCATCGCCCTTCCTTTGATCCTTTTCATCACGCAGCGTTTCGCGCGGAAGAGGGACGACCGTAATGTCCAGATAGGGATCGAGAGCCAGCTTCAAAAAGCTGCTGTAATGCGCGATCCCGCAGCGCTCATTCCATGTGGAGAGAAGCGCTACCCGCTTTCTCGATCCGTTGATCACACGAGGACCCCTGAGATTGTGGCCGAAGGCATCGAAAACAGATCCGTAATCGTTTGATATGGCCACAGAAAATCCAACTCAGCATCAAAAATCTTGCGTGGACGGTCGCGCAACGGCCCCATAGCGGCCTCGGCCCGTCAGCCAGGTCAGGAATGTGCGCGCCTTGTCTTTTTGCTTTTCGGTGACGATTGAGAGCGCCACGGCAATTCCGGCAGCGATGAGGGAAATCTGAACCTGGATATTGTTGTAACCGGACACATAAGCCCAGGCAGGCAACAAAGCCGCGACAAGCTTGATGAGCGGTGTCGTGTAGATATAGACGCTGAATGTCGTTCCTGCGGCGGCTTTTATGATCGCTGAGACGGTCGCTTGCGGGCGGGTGATGCTGCCGCAAACTCCGATCATGCCGATGACGTGGATCGCGATCAGCAGGGATATCAGCCAGTCCAGAAGAAAGGCGTTCGAAAAATAGAACATATAGCCCGTCGCGACGCTCAGGGGGCCGAGAACCTGGATTGCGGTGAATTCGTAAAGCGGAAAACGCAGCATCACCACGTAGATCACGAGTGGGACTCCCGCAAACAGGAGTCCGAGAGTGAGTTGCGGCCGCCAGCGCTTTTGAATGTGGTAGCCCGCGACTCCGGCGAGCCAGCACGGCATGAGCGCGGCGATCTTGGGGCCCATGATAAAAAGCACCGCGCTGCCGGCTATGATCTTTGTTCGCCTGTCCCTCGGATAGAACACGGCGGCAAAGAACACGTAGTACCAGACCTCATAGGTGAGCGACCAATAAGGGCCGTTTGAAAAACACGGGTAACTGTTGTCCCAGATGTAGCTCGTCATTGTCAGGCACACAGCCAGAGACTTTGCCATCTCGTCGAGTGGCGCAAATGCCGGCGTGCCTTGAGGCCAGAGAGGGCGCACGTAGCTGTCAATGAGGACAGTGATAACAACAGCCGGAATGGCGACTGTCGCGATCCGTGCGATCCGGTTGATCGCGTATTGAGCCCCCGTGAGATCCCTCTCGGTTGCGGTGTATGCGATCAGATAGCCGGACAGCACGAAGAACAGAATGACCGCGTCATGAGCGAGGGAGCGCCACGCCAGTGCGTGTCCAAACAGGACAACTCCCGCAGCGATAATGCGCAGTGCGTCCAGATATGTCGATATCGCCGGATTCATCGCATTCGCGCGAGTTGTGCGGCGGAAATTGCCGTTTGTTTTTCTTCACTATGATCAGGCAGCGCCGGAAACCGCGGTCGCCAGAGCCAGTGAAGCGCCGTTTAACCGACCGCAAAGTCGCCTGCAAGGCGCTTGGATTCTCGATCCGCGCATAGTTGGCAATCTCACCAAAAGCTCCAATCATCGGCCTGCGGAGCAGAAAAGCTGGGGATTCTCCGCGAATCCAGTGCATTGCTCGCGTGGTTTCGCGCTAATTCCAGCTTTATCGGCCGCAAACGACGTAAAGTCTGCTGGCACGAATCACTGGGAGCCAACATGGCAACGCAACTGACCAAGTCGCAGCTGATCGAGAAGATCGCTTCGGAAAATGAAATCGCAAAGAAGGACGTCAAGGGCGTCCTCGAGACGCTGGCCTCCATCGGCTACAAGGAACTCAAGAAAAACGGCGTATTCCTGCTGCCGGGTTTCGCGAAGTTCGTTGTGATCAAGAAGCCGGCCACCAAGGCGCGCAAGGGTACCAACCCCTTCACCGGCGAGCCGATGACCTTCAAGGCCAAGCCGGCCCGCAAGATCGTCCGGGCACGGCCGGTCAAGGCTGCAAAAGACGCGGTCTGAACCCCGACTGCCTGAATGCATAAAGGCCCGCCGGTTCATCCCGGCGGGTTTTTAGCAATGAACGCTCCGCGGACTTTCCAAGCCATCCTCGCGCGAAGCGGGTGCGGGTTGTGGCCGGGGAGGCTGGGGCTTTGCACTTGGCGGGATTTTCGCGGCGTCCGTCATCGGGCAAATTCCTTATGATGCGTTGCAGCATTACATAAGGCGTTTCGCTCCAAATCCCCGTCATCCTTTAGTCTTGGATGCTTCCGGCAGACCACAACTGCTGGTTCAACAGTCTGCGCCTGCACGGCACTTCACGCGATCGCCGGGAACGGATTCTCCATTGATCTCTTAAACAATGGCGCATCCAGGAGCCGGCCATGACAGACCAAATTCCCCCGCAGCCATTCATCTATGAAGGGCTGGACCCCGTCGAAGACGAGGATCGTTTCGGCATCGGCAAGCTTTCGGCCGCAGTAAAATCTCTCAGTGATCTTGTGGAGGGCGCCAAGAAGCCCGGCATGCCACTCAGCATCCTGAGCAATATTGCGCGCGAAGCCCCACTCGGGTCGCTGCTCGCGGCCTTCGTGCTCGGCATTGCAATCGGGCGGCGGCGCTGAGATGCGCTCGATTTTCTCCGAATGGATCTGGCACGAGTTGGCGATCCCGACAGGATTCGAACCTGTAACCCGCGGAGTAGAAATCCGCTACTCTATCCAGTTGAGCTACGGGACCGTTGGGGCCTTCATATCACCCCGCGTGTGAAAAAACCGCCACCCGGCAGTGAAATTTTCTGAACCTTTCCATAGGCTCGGCCGACAAATCGGCAGGGTATGCCCAAGGGCCTGGATTGCCTTTGGGTTCTCCCGACCTAAGGTCCTGTGTTTGCCGGGTCAATGGTTTGGTGCGCTATCTTGCGCCGCATGTACGCGGCCGTCGCGCGGAATCTTTTGACCCGATATCGGTACGACCATGAGTCCGTCACGATTCGCGAATTGTTTTATTTTCAGGGCGACCGTCATTCTCAGTGTCGCCGGCAGGGAGTTTTCGTCATGATCGGTCTGGTCCGCGCCATCTCGGTTTGCGCCACACTGGCGCTCGGTCTGGTTTCAGCCAACGCCGCCGACAAGGCGTTCAGGCGGGACGATCTGGCGGACTCGGCGATCCGGCTCGAGGCCCAGATCAAGACCGAGGCCGGGATCATCAACAAGACCGCGGCGACGCTGAAGTCGGATACCGATGCCGCCTTCAAGCGCAGCGACCTGCGCGGTGCGCTGGTCCTGCTGGGGCAGACGGCAGCCGTCGCCCCCGAGGACAGCGGCAACTGGCTGCGGCTGGCCAAAACGGTTTTCCAGATACGTCCGGCGGATAACCGTGAGCGGACCTTCTTCCAAGAGCGCGCGTCCACCGCCGCTTATATCGCCTATCAGCGCGCGGCGAATGCGGGCGAGGAAGCCGACGCATTGGCGGTACTGGGCAGTGCCTTGGCTGAGCGGAAGCTCTGGCGTCCGGCGCTCGACGCGCTGCGCCTGTCGCTCGATCAGAAAGAGGTCGCGGACGTGCGCGGCCAGTACGAAAAGCTGCGCGACGAGAAGGGCTTCCGGCTGCTGGATTACAGCGTGGACTCGGATTCCGCTTCCCCACGCGCCTGTTTCCAGTTCTCCGAAGACCTCGCCAAGCGGGCCGACTTCAACCCCTTCGTGGCGCTCGGCGGCGCGGATAGCCCGGCGCTGACATCTGAAGAAAAGCAGCTTTGCGTCGAGGGACTCAAGCACGGCGAGCGCTACACCATCAACCTGCGCGCCGGCCTGCCGTCGACCGTGAAGGAGACCCTGCCGAAGTCCGCCGAGTTCAACATCTATGTCCGCGACCGCAAGCCGTTCGTGCGCTTCACCGGCCGCGCCTATGTGCTTCCGCGCACCGGCCAGAAGGGCATCCCCCTGGTCAGCGTCAACACGCCGGCCGTCTCGGTAAACATCTTCCGGATCGGCGACCGCAACCTGATCAACTCGGTGCTGGGCAGCGACTTCCAGCGCAGTCTGTCGAGCTATGAACTGTCCGACCTCGGCAACGAGAAGGGCGTCAAGGTCTGGACCGGTGAGGTCGCAACCGCTGCCACGCTCAACGCCGATGTCGTCACTGCATTCCCGATCGATCAGGCCGTCGGCGACATGCAGCCCGGCGTCTATGTGATGACCGCGGCCGCCAAGGGGCCGGGATCGTCTTCGAGTGACGATGATTCAAGTTCGCTGGCGACCCAGTGGTTCATCGTCTCGGACCTGGGTCTGACGGCCTATTCGGGCAACGACGGCGTCCATGTTTTCGTCAACTCGCTCGCCTCGACCGAGCCGACGGCGAATGCCGAGGTTCGTCTGGTGTCGCGCAGCAACGAGGTGCTGGCTACCCGCAAGACAGACAGCGTGGGTCACGTGTTGTTTGAAGCCGGGCTGGCGCGCGGTGAGGGCGGCCTGTCGCCCGCGCTGCTGTCCGTCTCCGGTGACAAGGGCGACTACGCCTTCCTCAGTCTGAAATCGAATGCGTTCGATCTGACCGATCGCGGTGTCTCGGGCCGCACAGTGCCGGCGGGGCCGGACGCGTTCGTCTACACCGAACGCGGTGTCTACCGCTCCGGCGAGACCGTTTACGTCACCGCGCTGCTGCGCGACGGCAAGGGCAACGGCGTCACCGGCACGCCGATGACGCTGGTGGTCGAGCGGCCCGACGGCGTGGAATTCCGCCGCTCCGTGGTGCCCGATCAGGGAGCTGGCGGCCGCAGCCTGACGCTGCCGCTGAATTCGGCGGTGCCGACCGGCACCTGGCGGGTCCGCGCCTTCACCGATCCGAAGGCGCCGTCGGTGGGCGAAACCACCTTCATGGTCGAGGATTATGTCGCGGACCGGATCGAATTCACCTTAACTTCCAAGGCGAAACAGATCACGGCTGAACTTCCTGCAGAACTTGAAGTGGATGGCCGATTCCTCTACGGCGCACCGGCGTCCGGCCTCGCTCTCGAAGGCGACATGCTGGTGACGACCGCGACGGAGCGTCCGGGCTATGCCGGCTACAAGTTCGGCGTCGCCGACGAGGAAACGGCGAGCAACGAGCGCACGCCGCTGGAAAACCTGCCGGAAGCCGATGCCAACGGCAAGGCGAAGTTCAGTGTCAGCCTTCCCAAGCCGCCGTCGTCGACGCGTCCGCAGGAAGCGCAGATTTTCGTCCGCATGGTGGAGACCGGCGGCCGCGCCGTCGAGCGCAAGCTGACGATTCCGGTCGCGCCCAATGAGGCCATGATCGGCGTCAAGCCGCTGTTCGCCGACAAGAACGTGGCCGAGGGCGACCCAGCCAGCTTCGACGTTGTGTTCGCAGCGCCTGACGGCAAGTCACTCGCGCGCAGCGACCTGCGCTACGAACTGCTCAAGCTTGAGTCCCGTTATCAATGGTATCGGCAGGGTTCGTCGTGGGATTACGAGCCGGTAAAATCCACCAAGCGCGTGGCCGATGGCGCCGTCGCGCTGACGGCCGACAAGCCCGCGCGCATCACGGTCTCGCCGCAGCCGGGCCGTTATCGCCTCGACGTGAAGACCGGCGACAACGATGGCCCGATCACCTCGGTGCAGTTCGATGTCGGCTGGTATTCCGACGGCAGCGCCGACACGCCGGACCTCTTGGAAACCTCCATCGACAAGCCGGAATACAAGTCCGGCGACACCATGGTCGTGTCCGTGAATGCGCGCACCGCAGGCAAACTCACCATAAACGTGCTGGGCGATCGTCTGCTCACCACGCAGTCCACCGACATCAAGGAAGGCCAGAACAAGGTCAACATTACCGTCGGCAAGGACTGGGGCACGGGCGCCTATGTTCTCGCCACGTTGCGCCGTCCGCTCGATGCCGCCGCGCAGCGGATGCCGGGCCGCGCCATCGGTCTCAAGTGGTTCGGGATCGACAAGGCAGAGCGCACGCTCAAGGTCTCGCTGACGCCGCCCGCGCTGGTGCGTCCGGGTACAGCACTCAAGCTGCCGGTGAAGATAGAAGGTCTGAGCCGCGGCGAAGACGCCAAGATCGTTGTGGCGGCCGTCGATGTCGGCATTCTCAATCTGACCAACTACAAGCCGCCCGCGCCGGACGATTACTATCTCGGCCAGCGCCGCATGACGTCCGAAATCCGTGACCTCTACGGGCAACTGATCGACGGCATGCAGGGCACGCGCGGCCAGATCCGCACCGGCGGTGACGGCGCTGCCGCCGAGTTGCAGGGCAGCCCTCCGACCCAGAAGCCGCTCGCGCTCTATTCCGGCATCGTCACAGTCGGCGCCGACGGCACGGCGAACATCTCCTTTGACATTCCGGAGTTTGCCGGCACCGCGCGCGTCATGGCCGTGGCCTGGACGGCCACCAAGGTCGGACGCGCCAATACCGATGTGACGGTGCGCGATCCTGTGGTGCTGACGGCGACGTTGCCGCGCTTCCTGCTCAGCGGCGATCGCGGCACCATGAACCTCGATCTCGACAACGTGGAAGGCGCTGCGGGCGATTACATCATCTCCGTTAAGCCCTCGGGTCCGGTGAAACTCACCGGCAACCCGGCGACCACGATGCGGCTGGCTGCCAAGCAGCGCAGCACCGTTGCGCTCGCCATCGATGCGACAGGCGGAGCAGGGGCCGCATCGCTCGATGTCGACATCAAGGGGCCGAACGGGCTGACGCTCGCGCGGCACTATGACCTCAACGTCAAACCGGCGACGCAGATCCTCGCGCGCCGCTCGGTTCGCACGCTGGCGAAGGGCGAGAGCCTGACACTGACGTCGGACATGTTCTCCGATCTCGTGCAGGGCACCGGCGGGGTGCAGCTGTCGGTCGGCCTGTCTACCGCGCTCGATGCCGCCACGATCCTGAAAGCGCTGGACCGTTATCCGTTCGGATGCTCCGAGCAGATCACCAGCCGCGCCATGCCGCTGCTGTACGTCAATGATCTGGCGGCGGAGAACCATCTTGCGCTGGATACCGGCGTCGATCAGCGCATCAAGGATGCGATCGATCGATTGCTCGCGCGGCAAGGCTCCAACGGTTCGTTCGGCCTCTGGTCGGCGGGCGGCGACGATGCCTGGCTCGATGCCTATGTCACCGACTTCCTGACGCGGGCACGCGAGAAGGGCTTTGCCGTACCGGACGTGCTGTTCAAGACGGCGCTGGACCGCATCCGCAATTCGGTCGTCAATGCCGAGGAGCCGGAGAAGGACGGCGGCCGCGATCTCGCCTATGGCCTCTATGTGCTGGCGAAGAACGGCACCGCGCCGATCGGCGACCTGCGTTATCTCGCCGACACCAAGCTGAACAACATCGCCACTCCCATCGCCAAGGCACAGCTCGCCGCGGCGCTGGCGCTGGTCGGTGATCGTGGCCGCGCTGAGCGCGTCTATGCGGCGGCGGTGAACAGCCTCGCGCCGAAGCCTGCGCTTGAATTCGGCCGCATGGACTACGGCTCGTCGCTGCGCGATGCGGCGGCGCTGGTCTCGCTGTCCAGCGAAGGCAATGCGCCGAAGGCGACGATCAGCCTCGCGGTCGAACGCGTCGAGGCCGCACGCGGTCTGACGCCCTACACCTCGACGCAGGAAAACGCGTGGCTGGTTCTGGCCTCGCGGGCGCTGGCGAAGGAGGCGAATGGTCTCGCGATCACCGTCAATGGAGAAGCGGCGAAGAACGCGATCTACCGCAACTACCGCAGCACGGACATCGCGGCAAAGCCGATCACCATCACCAATAGCGGCGAGACGCCGGTGCAGGCGGTGGTCTCGGTCACCGGCGCACCGATTACGCCGGAACCTGCGGCCTCGAACGGCTTCAAGATCGAGCGCAATTTCTTCACGCTCGACGGCAAGCCCGCCGATGTCAGCAAGGCGAAGCAGAACGACCGCTTCGCCGTCGTCCTCAAGGTCACTGAAGCCAAGCCGGAGTTCGGCCGCATCATGGTGGTCGATTATCTCCCGGCAGGCCTCGAGATCGACAATCCGAAGCTGGTGTCGTCCGGCGACTCGGGAACGCTCGACTGGATCGAGGACGGCGAGGAGCCGGAGCACACCGAGTTCCGCGATGACCGTTTCAGCGCGGCGATTGAACGCGAAGCCAAGGACGAAGCGGTGTTCACGGTCGCCTACATCGTGCGCGCGGTCTCGCCCGGCAAGTACGTGCTGCCGCAGGCCTATGTCGAGGACATGTACAATCCTTCGCGTTACGGGCGAACGGGCACCGGAACCGTCGAGGTGACGAAGGCGAAATGAGCGAGAAGGCTGACGATAATTCGCATGTTACCGGCGAAACTTTTCCGGTCGTCCCGGCGCAGCGGATGCATGCTCTTGCTTCACCTCTCCCGTGGGGAGATGTCGGATCGCGAAGCGATCCGGGTGAGGGCGTAGAATCTATCGAGGGATCGAGAGCTCCTCACCCCAACCCTCTCCCCACCGGGGAGAGGGGGCCGATTTCGCTCGCTGCAAGGTCGGCACCGCGGAGAGACATACTTCGCAGCTTCGCACTATCGACCATGGCTGTGTTTGCTTTCTTGGTCACCGCCGCCTCCCTCTGGATCGCCTCACTCCCACCGCTGCCTTTCGCGGAGGCGCGGAAAATCTCGACAACGATTGTCGACCGCAACGGCAAGCTGCTGCGCGCCTTCGCGATGGCGGATGGCCGCTGGCGCTTGCCCGCTCACGCAAAGGATGTCGATCCGGGTTATCTCAATCTGCTGCTGAGCTACGAGGACAAGCGCTTCCGCTCGCACATCGGCGTCGATCCACTGGCGATCGGACGCGCCGCGTTTCAACTCGTGACGCGCGGGCATATCGTTTCCGGCGGTTCGACCATCACCATGCAGGTGGCGCGGCTGATGGAGCCACGGCAGGAGCGCTCGGTCTCGGCCAAGCTGCGTCAGATGGTGCGCGCGGTTCAGCTTGAGCGCAAACTCGGCAAGGACGAGATCCTCGATCTCTATCTGACGCTGGCGCCGTTCGGTGGCAATCTCGAGGGTGTTCGCGCCGCGTCGTTCGCTTACTTCGGCAAGGAGCCGAAGCGGTTGTCGCTGGCGGAGTCCGCGCTGCTGGTGGCGCTGCCGCAGTCGCCGGAAACGCGGCGGCTCGACCGTCATCCGGAAGCCGCGCGCGCCGCGCGCGATCATGTCTTGTCGCTCATGGTTGCGGATGGACGTGTGTCTGCCGACGATGCGGCGCAGGCGAAGCGCGAAGCCGTGCCACGCCTGCGCAAGCCGATGCCGCTGCTGGCGCCGCATTCGACCGACCAGTCGCTGGCGATCATGAAGGACACGCCGCTGATCCAGCTCACGCTGGATTCAACGATCCAGAAAGCGCTGGAGTCGTTGGCGCGGGATCGCGCGATTGCACTCGGACCTGACGTCTCGGTCGGCCTTCTCGCGGTCGACAACGAGAGCGGCGATGTGCTGGCGCATGTCGGATCGTCCGATTATTTCGACACAAGGCGCGCGGGGCAGGTGGACATGACCCGCGCGGTGCGCTCGCCCGGCTCGACGCTCAAGCCGTTCATCTACGGTCTCGCGTTCGAGGATGGTTTTGTGCATCCCGAAAGCCTGATCGAGGACCGTCCGATCCGCTACGGCTCTTACGCGCCGGAAAACTTCGACATGACGTTTCAGGGCACCGTCGCTGTACGCAAGGCCTTGCAGATGTCGCTCAACGTCCCCGCCATCGCGCTGCTCGACCGGATCGGCTCCAACCGGCTGACGGCGCGGATCAAGCAGGCGGGCGCGAACCTGATCCTGCCGAAGGACGAAACGCCCGGTCTTGCCATGGGCCTCGGCGGCGTCGGCGTCACACTGAATGATCTCGTCCGGCTCTATTCGGGATTTCCACGGCTCGGCGAGACGACAGCGCTGCGGGAAATCGTGCGGCCGGACGACGCAGCCGAGCCCGAGACGCGGCGTCTGCTCGATCCATCGGCCGCATGGCTGGTCAGCAATGTGCTGATGGGCACGCCGCCGCCGGACAACGCGCCGCATAACCGGCTCGCGTTCAAAACGGGCACCAGCTACGGCTACCGCGATGCCTGGTCGGTCGGTTTCGACGGTCGGATGACCATCGGGGTCTGGGTTGGGCGGCCTGACGGCGCGCCGGTTCCGGGCCTGACCGGCCGGACGGCGGCGGCTCCGATCCTGTTCGATGCCTTTGCGCGTACCGGCAAGCTGCCGATGGCGCTCCCGAAGGCCCCAAAGGGGACCCTGATAGCGAGCAACGCCAGGTTGCCGCTGCCGTTGCGGCGTTTTCGTCCGTCAGGCGACTTCGTTCGGACCGGCAGCGAACAGGCTCTGCGTATCCAGTTCCCGCTGAACGGCTCGCGGATCGACGCCTTTGGAGGCGGAGAAGCCGGTCAGTCGGCCATGCCGGTGAAGGTCGCGGGCGGGGTGCTACCCATGACCATGATGGTTAACGGCGTGGCGGTCGGAAACATCGACAGCCGGCGCCAGAAACTGGTCGATCCGCCGGGGCCGGGCTTCGTCCGGCTGACCGTGATGGATGCGACTGGCGCGGCGGACACAGTCGTCGTGAGAATTCAGTAGAGCGGGCTCGACCTGTTGTCCGGCTATCGGTTTCAGCGTATGCGGAACCGATGGCTGAGACCTACCCAAGACCCAGATTTGGCGCGCCGCGCGAACCGGTTGAGCAGAAGAATCCCGGCAGCGGACTCGTGCGCGTGGTCGATTTTACGGTCGGAAGCCATGCCCGCGCCGTCGCGTTGCTTGTCCTGGCCGGCCTGCTGTTTTTCCTGCCCGGTTTCTTCAACATTCCACCGGTCGACCGCGACGAAGCCCGCTTCGCGCAGGCGACCAAACAAATGGTCGAGAGCGGCGATTTCGTCGACATCCGTTTCCAGGACGAGGTGCGCTACAAGAAGCCCGTCGGCATCTACTGGGCGCAGGCCGCAGTCGTCGAGACTGCATCCAAGCTCGGCCTGCCGCGCGCGCAGGTCCGCATCTGGCTGTATCGCATTCCCTCATTGATCGGCGCCATCGGCGCGGTGCTGCTGACCTACTGGACAGCGCTGGCATTCGTCACGCGCCGCGGCGCGCTGCTCGCCGGCCTGATCATGTGCAGTTCGATCCTGCTGGGTGTCGAAGCGCGTCTGGCGAAGACCGACGCGATGCTGCTGCTGACCACCACGGCGGTCATGGGCGCGATGGCGCGCGCCTATCTGTCGTGGCAGCGCGGCGACGACAATCCACATCCGTCGTGGACACTTGCGTTTGTGTTCTGGACCGCCATTGCGGGCGGCATTCTGCTGAAAGGCCCGCTGATCCTGATGTTCGTCGCGACGACCGTCGTGACCCTCGCGGTTCTCGATCGTTCGTCAGCGTGGCTGTGGCGTCTGCGTCCAGTCTGGGGATTGATGTGGACGCTGGTGCTGGTGCTGCCGTGGTTCATCGCGATCTTCCTCAAGGCCGGCGATACTTTCTTCGCAAATTCGCTTGGCGCTGACATGCTGAGCAAGGTCGCCAGTCCGCAGGAGTCGCATGGCGCGCCGCCGGGACTCTATTTTGTTCTGTTCTGGGTGACGTTCTGGCCCGGCGCTGCGATGGCCGGCATGGCGACGCCGGCGATCTGGCGCGCGCGCCGTGAGCCCGGTGCACAGTTCCTGCTGGCATGGCTGTTGCCGGCCTGGATCGTCTTTGAACTCGTCATCACCAAGCTGCCGCACTATGTGCTGCCGCTTTATCCGGCCATCGCCATCCTGATCGTCGGCGCGCTGGAGCGCAAAGTGCTGTCGCGTTCCGCATGGATCGTGCGCGGGGCGGCATGGTGGTTCGTGTTGCCGCTGATCATCACCGTCGCATCCATCATCGGCGCGATCGCGCTGCTGCGGCAGCCGGAGTTTCTGGCCTGGCCGTTCGCGGCCGGTGCGCTGATCTTCGGGCTCTTCGCCTGGTGGATGTATGACGACACTCACGCCGAGCGTTCTCTGCTGAATGCGATCGGCGCGTCGTGGTTCATGGCGGCGTGTATTTACGGCGTCGTGGTGCCGTCGCTTGCGCCGTTGTTCCCGAGCGTCCAGATCGCGCGTGCGCTGCGCAGCGTCGAATGCGTCGGACCGGCGGCCGCGGCCGCCGGTTTCCAGGAGCCGAGCCTCGTCTTCATGGTGGGCACGTCGACCGTCCTGACCAACGGCTCGGGCGCGGCGGACTTCCTGTTGCAGGGAAGCTGCCGGTTTGCGCTCGTGGAATGGCGCGAGGAGCGCGCGTTCGCGCAGCGTGCCGAAGCAATCGGGCTGCGTTACAACGCCGGCACGCGCATCGATGGTTATAATTTCTCGCAAGGCCGTGCGATTTCGGTCGCCATCTTCCGCTCCGAAGGTACGGAGTAAATGGCGACTGGACCCGGCGCGCGACCGGCAAATTATGTGACGCGGGTCGGGCAGGTTGCGTGGCAGTCGGTGGCGCGGCTGGTGCGTGCGCCGTCGCACTCGCGGCGTGCCGAGGCGCGCCGCGCCCTCGCACGGCGATGGATTGGCGTTGCCGCACTGACGGCGATCGCCATCGGCATTCTGATGTTCGCAGTCGATGTCGCGGCCATCAAGCAGATGCCCGCGCGCGGCACTGCCAGCCTGTGGTGGCTGCGGATCTTCACCGATTTCGGCAAGTCGACTTATGTGCTGTGGACGCTGGCGGGACTGCTCTTCGTCATTCTGCTGATCCAGCCGTTGCTCAGCGACGTCTTGCGATCAATGCTGATCGCGTTCGGCGTGCGCATTCAGTATCTGTTTTTCGCGGTGCTGTTCGCGGTTCTGTGCGGCGAGCTTCTGAAATACATCATCGGCCGGAGCCGGCCCTTTGTCGGCGGCGATGCCAACGCGTTTTTCTACCAGCATTTTGCCGGCAATCCGGCGTTCGAGAGTCTGCCGTCCGGTCACGCGACCACGGCGTTCGCGCTGGCCTTCGCGGTCTCCGCCGTGTGGCGGCGGATGACTCTTTTCATGTTCGTTTATGCGGTGCTGATCTGCGTCAGCAGGGTGGTGCTGCTGGCCCATCACCCGAGCGACGTGGTCGCGGGGGCGCTGACCGGGATCATCGGCGCGATGATCGTCCAGTACTGGTTCGCGGCCCGCCGCCTTGGGTTCAAGATCGTGAGCGGCGGGGCCATTGAAACCCTCGCAGGACCGTCATGGCCTGCCCTGAAAAAGGTTGCTCGCGGCGCTTAGGCACCATAATAAGCGGTCGCCCGCCGCGGTTTTGACTGCTTTTGCGGGCGTTTGGACCCCAATCGGCATATATGAGCGATCAATCACCAAAATCCGGCCTGCCGGCCCCCGACGTATCGATTGTGGTTCCGGTCCGCAATGAACAGGACAACGTCGCGCCGCTGATCGCCGAGATCGCGGCGGCGCTCGATGGCCGCTGGGCCTACGAGATCATCTACGTCAACGACGGATCGACGGATGCAACCGGCGAGCGGCTCGCCGCGGAGATGAAGGCGCGAAGCAACGTGCGCCAGATCCGGCACGAGACCTCCAGCGGCCAGTCGGCCGCGGTGCGGACCGGCGTTCGCGCGGCACGGGGAAAGATCGTCGCGACGCTTGATGGCGACGGGCAGAACAATCCGGCGTTTCTTCCGGCCTTGATCGAGGCGATCGAGAAGGGCGGCGACAAGGTCGGCCTCGCGGCGGGACAGCGCGTCGGCCGCAAGGACACCGGCTTCAAGCGGTTTCAGTCGCGCGCGGCCAACGGCGTGCGCAACGCGATCCTTCATGACGGCACCCGCGACACTGGCTGCGGATTGAAGGCGCTGCGCCGTGATGTGTTCCTTGCTTTGCCATATTTCGATGGTCTGCATCGCTTTCTTCCGGCGCTGGTGCGGCGGGAGGGATACGACATCGTCTATGTCGATGTGATCGATCGGCCGCGCCATTCCGGTGTATCGAACTACGGATTCTTCGACCGGCTCTGGATCGGCATCATGGATCTTGCAGGCGTGTGGTGGCTGATCCGCCGCAAGAAATCCACGCCGGTTGCGACGGAGGTGACGTGATGCTGATTCAGTTCGGTCAGCAACTCGGCGACTATCTTTACGACGTCTTCGTCGCGAAGTTCGATTTCTGGCTGGCGTTCGGCCTGATCGCGCAGTTGCTGTTCACGGCACGCTTCCTCGTGCAATGGATATCGAGTGAGCGTGCGGGCCAGAGCGTTGTGCCGATGGCGTTCTGGTTCTTTTCGATGGGCGGTGGACTGATGACGCTGGTCTACGGCATCGCCAAGCGCGAGCCGGTGATCATCCTGGGGCAGGGACTGGCGACCCTTATCTACATCCGCAACATCATGCTGATCGTGAAGAACCGCGGTTCAGGCTCCAAGGTCGAGAAGAGCTGAAAAGTCAGCAACTCGTCATTGCGAGGAGCGCCGTCACCCGAAGATTTCTCTGGTGTCATGGCCGGGCTTCGTCCCGGCCAGCCACGTCTTGCTTGACCCTTGCTTTTCAGAAGACGTGGATGCCCGGCACCAGGCCGGCCATGACGAACTTGGGCTAAGTGATCGATTTCTTGTCGGTTACTACGCCGCCGCCTTCAGCGCCGCGAAACCTCGCTCAAGATCGGCCTTCAGGTCATCGAGATTTTCCAGCCCGATGTGAAAACGCAGCGTCGGCCCGCCCGGATTCCATGTCGTCGCCGTGCGGTAGGACGAACAGTCGAACGGAATCACGAGGCTCTCGAAGCCGCCCCACGAATAACCCATGCCGAACAGTGTGAGGGTGTCGAGGAAGGCGTCGACCGCCTGCTTCGGCGCCGGCTTCAGCACGATGCTGAACAGACCGGTTGCGCCGGTGAAGTCGCGTTTCCAGATCGCATGACCCGGATCGGTCTCCAGCGCCGGGTGAATGACCCGCTGCACTTCCGGGCGCGAGGCAAACCAGCGCGCCATCTCGAGACCCGCTTGTTGGTGATGCGCGAGTCGTACAGCCAGCGTTCGGAGTCCGCGGAGAGCCAGAAAGACATCGTCCGGCCCGGCGCAGACGCCAAGCAGCCGAATCGCCTCCGTGATGAGCGGCCAGGTTTTCGCGTTGGCGGAAATGGTGCCGAACATGATGTCGGAGTGACCGCCGATGTATTTCGTGCCGGCCTGAATGCTGATGTCGACGCCCTGATCGAGCGAGCGGTGAAACAGCGGCGTCGCCCAGGTGTTGTCATCGACGACAAGCGCGCCCTTGGCGTGGGCGATGGCCGCGATGGCCGGAATGTCCGGCATCTCGAATGACTGCGATCCAGGCGCCTCCACGAGGACGGCCTTGGTGTTCGGCCTGAACAGCTTCTCGATGCCCGCGCCAATCAGCGGATCGAAATAGGTGGTCTCGATTCCGTAACGCTTGAGCAGGCTGTCGCAGAAATTCCGGGTGGGGCGATAGACGCTGTCGATGACGAGTAAGTGATCGCCTGCCTTGAGAATCGCCAGAAGAGCTGTGGAAATCGCGGCCACGCCGGACGGTGCCAGTCCCACGCCGGCGCAGTTCGGTCCCTCGAGCGCCATCAGGGCCTGCTGGAGCGCCTTGGTGGTCGGCGTGCCGTGCCGCCCGTACTGAAACTCGCCGCGGTGGGCATGGAGGTCTTCGGCGGTCGGATAAAGCACTGTCGAACCGCGCACGATCGGCGGGTTGATGAAGCCCTTTTGCGCAACGGTGTCGCGTCCGGACGTGACCAGTTCGGTCTGCGGATCAAGCGGTTTCGAGGGATGGCTGTCTTTTGGGGAAGTCATGTGACGATCACTTGTGCAAGACATCTTGCCACAGCCGCGGAGGGGGCTGCTCGACAAAAGGCAATGTGCTGCCTTATGGGTCAGTAAGCTGACCGCAATGGCGGACGTCAACCCCTTGACCCGTCGCGTTCGGCGTTCTGTTATGCAGACCAGATATTTAGCTGGGATTTGTGTTGCTTCAGCAGGATCGTTTCGCTCCGTGCGACGTTGTTCGTCGCCAGCGCGGAATTGCCGGGAAAGGTCATTCTATGAAACGGGTATCGCTCGCTCTTATTCTCGCGGCATTCGCCATTCAGGCAGCCCAGGCACAATCGCAGGACAAACCGAAGGATCGGGGCACGCTTCAGAGCATCAAGGATCGCGGAAGCCTGTCCTGTGGCGTCAGCCAGGGTCTGCCCGGATTCTCGGCCCCCGACGACAAGGGCAACTGGGCGGGTCTCGACGTCGACGTCTGCCGCGCCCTTGCAGCAGCGATCTTCAACGATCCGACCAAGGTGAAGTTCGTACCGCTGTCCGCGAAGGACCGGTTCACAGCCTTGCAGTCCGGCGAAATCGACGTGCTGTCGCGCAACTCGACCTGGACGCTGTCGCGCGATACCTCGCTCGGCCTGAACTACACCGGTATTTCCTACTACGACGGCCAGGGCTTCATGATCCGCAAGTCGCTCAAGGTCAATTCGGCGCTGGAGCTGAACAGCGCGTCGATCTGCGTGCAGACCGGCACCACGAACGAGCAGAACGTCTCGGACTACTTCAAGGGTAACAACATGAAGTACGAGCTGATCGCGTTCGGCACCGCGGACGAGACGGTGAAGGCCTACGAATCGGGACGCTGCGATGTGTTTACCTCCGACGTCTCGCAGCTTTATGCCGAACGCCTCAAGCTCGCAGCGCCGGGCGACCACGCCGTCCTGCCGGAAGTGATTTCCAAGGAGCCGCTCGGACCGGTCGTTCGTCACGGCGACGACCAGTGGTTCGACATCGTGAAGTGGACGCTGTTCGCGATGATCAACGCCGAGGAATACGCGGTGACGCAAAAGAACGTCGATGAGATGGCGAAGTCCAGCAAGCCCGAACTGAAGCGGATTTTCGGGACCGACGGCAATCTCGGCGAACAGCTTGGCCTGACCAAGGACTGGGTCACGCGCATCATCAAGGCGACCGGCAACTACGGTGAGTCGTTCGATCGCAATGTCGGCGCCGGATCGAAACTCGGTATCGCCCGTGGACTGAACAAGCTCTGGAATCAGGGCGGTCTTCAATACGCGCCGCCGATCCGTTGACGGCATTGCCGGAACCGGCAATGGCAGCTGAACCCCGCAAGCCTCCGCTTCAACTGGTTGCACGGCTCCGCCGCGCACTCGGCGGGCAGGCGGGGTGGGGCGGTGTGATCGTCCAGATCCTGTTCGTCGCTGCCGTTATCTGGATCGGGTATGAGATCGTCGAGAACGCGCGGGCCAACCTTCAAGCGCAGCGGATCGCGTCCGGCTTCGGCTTCCTGTCGAACACTGCGGGCTTCGCCGTCAGCCAGGCGCTGATCCCATATTCCGAGACCGACACCTATGCGCGGGTGTTTGTTGTCGGGCTGCTCAACACCCTGCTGGTCTCCATCGTCGGCATCATCATCGCGACCATCATCGGCGTGCTGGTGGCGCTTGGGCGGCTGTCGCCGAACTGGCTGTTGGCGCGGATTTCCGGCGGCTATGTCGAGGTGATCCGCAATCTCCCGCTGCTGTTCCAGATTCTGTTCTGGTATCTCGCCGTGCTGGCGACGCTGCCAAGCCCGCGTCAGAGCATATCGCTGTTCGGAACGATCTTCCTGAGCAATCGTGGACTGATCGTGCCTGACCCGGTCCCGCAGCAGGGGTTTGGCGTATTCATTGTCGCCATTGTGCTCGGTATCCTGGCGTCGCTGGCGATGCACGTCTATGCCCGCAGGCAACTGTTTGCCGCCGGCGAGAAGCTGACGATCTGGCCGTTCGTGCTGGCGATGCTGATTGGTTTACCGGCGCTGGCTGTTCTGGTCTTCGGCGCGCCGTTCGCATTCGACATGCCGCAGTTGAAGGGCTTCAACTTTGCAGGTGGCGCAAAGGTTCTGCCGGAATTTGCCGCGCTCACCATCGCGCTCTCGACGTATACGGCAGCCTTCATCGCGGAGATCGTGCGCGCGGGCATCCAGTCCGTGCCCAAGGGGCAAATGGAAGCGGGAGCGTCGCTCGGGTTGTCGCGCGGCGCGACATTGCGGCTGGTCGTGATCCCGCAAGCGATGCGCGTGATCCTGCCGCCGCTGACCAACCAGTATCTCAACCTCACCAAGAACTCATCGCTGGCGGTTGCGATCGGCTACCCCGATCTGTTTTCCGTGTTCGCAGGCACCACGCTGAGCCAGACCGGGCAGGCAGTGGAAATCATCGCGCTCACCATGGGCGTCTATCTTTTGATCTCGTTGGTGACGAGCGCGATCATGAGCTTCTACGGCTGGCGTCTGAACCGGAGCCTTGCCGCATGACGGAACAGGCCGCATTCGTCCGGCAGACCATTGTTGAGGCGCGCCGCGCTCCGGTCAGGACCACGGGCGTGATCGGCTTTGCGCGCGAGCGGCTGTTCAATTCGCCACTGAACATCATGATCACGCTGATTGGTGCGGCGCTGCTGTGGCTCATTCTGGTGCCGGTCATCAGGTTCCTGTTCGTCGATGCGGTGTGGACGGGCAGTGATCGCAATGCCTGTCTTGAGGCCAATGTCGGGCGGGTGGTCGGTGCGTGCTGGCCGTTCGTACACGCGAAGTTCGACCAGTTCATCTATGGCTTCTATCCGGAGGACCAGCGCTGGCGGGTCAATCTGACCTTTGCGCTTGGCGCGCTTCTGCTGCTGCCGTTACTGATCCCGCGCGCGCCCGCGAAGGCGCTGAACTCCGGACTGTTCTTCGCGGCCTATCCTGTGATCGGCTTCTTCCTGCTGCGGGGCGGCGGGCTGAAAGGCTTTGCCATTCACTGGCTGGCGGATCTCGGATCGGGACTGGCTTCCAGCTTCCAGGACGCAGGCGCGCGGCTGGCGGCCACGGCCATTGCGGGGGTCTTGGGACAGGGCCTTTCATTCATCGGCAGGGCCGTCGGATGGATCGGCGATGGCCTCGCGATCCTGATGTGGCCGGTTCAATGGCTGCATGATTATACCGAACGATTCCATTCGCCGCTGTGGGCCGATCTCGCCGCGACCGCGATCATCGTCTCGTTGCTGATGTTCTTCCTGACCGGGGGATTTCGCAACGGCTGGCGCGCGCTGTTCAAGAGCATCGCGACCTTTGCCGGGATTGCCATCGTCATTGTCGTGATGGGCCTCGATAAGGGCGGCCTGCCGATCGTCGATACCCGCTCATGGGGCGGTCTGCTGGTGACACTCGTCGTCTCGGTCACCGGGATTGTCGCGTCGATGCCGGTCGGCATGATCCTGGCGCTTGGACGCCGCTCCACCATTCCGCTGATCCGTGTGTTTTCGATTGCCTTCATCGAATTCTGGCGCGGTGTGCCGCTGATTACGGTTCTGTTCTTCGCGACCTACATGCTGCCGCTGTTCCTGCCCGGAAACTTCACCGTCGATGGACTGGTGCGCGTGCTGATCGGCATCGCGTTGTTCGCGGGCGCCTATAACGCGGAAGTCATTCGCGGCGGCCTGCAGGCGGTTCCGCGCGGGCAGGCGGAAGCGGCCAGCGCGCTCGGCCTGTCGTACTGGAAGACCACGGGCCTGATCGTGATGCCGCAGGCGCTGCGCAACGTCATTCCGGCGCTGGTCAACAGCTTCATCGCGCTGTTCAAGGACACCACACTGGTGCTGATCGTCGCGATCTTCGATCTGCTCGGGCAGTTGCGTGCGTCCTTCGCCGATCCGAACTGGGCGTCACCGACGACGCTGTTCACCGGCTTCGCCTTCACCGGAATGATCTACTTCGTGTTCTGCTTTGGAATGTCGCGCTATTCGCTGTTCGTGGAACGGCGGCTGAATGCTCACAAGAATGTCTGAGATGAAACCATGACCGCAGATCCCATTGTCAGCATCTCGGGCCTCAACAAGTGGTTCGGCGACTTCCATGTGCTGCGCGACATCGACATGGCGGTCGGCCGCGGCGAGCGCATCGTGATCTGCGGGCCGTCCGGCTCCGGCAAATCGACGCTGATCCGCTGCATCAATGCGCTGGAGGAGTTTCAGGAAGGCCGCATCGTTGTCGACAATATCGAGCTCGGGCCGAACCTGCGCCACATCGACGCGGTGCGCCGCGAGGTTGGCATGGTGTTCCAGAGCTTCAATCTGTTTCCGCATCTGACCGTGCTGGAGAACTGTACGCTGGCGCCGATCTGGGTGCGCAACATCCCGAAGAAAGACGCCGAAGCCGCGGCGATGAAATATCTCGAGCGTGTGCGGATTCCCGACAAGGCGAACAAGTATCCCGGCCAGATTTCAGGCGGCCAGCAGCAGCGCGTGGCGATTGCGCGCGCGCTCACCATGAACCCGAAGGTCATGCTGTTCGATGAGCCGACCTCGGCGCTCGATCCCGAGATGGTCAAGGAAGTGCTCGACACCATGGTGGACCTCGCGAGGGAGGGGATGACCATGCTGGTGGTGACCCACGAGATGGGATTCGCCCGCGAGGTCGCCGACCGTGTTGTGTTCATGGACGCCGGTCAGATCGTCGAGGCGAATACGCCGGACAAGTTCTTCTCGAATCCGCAGCACGCGCGGACCAAGCTGTTTCTCAGTCAGATTTTGAGGTGAGGGATGTGGTCGTCCCGGCGCAGGCCGGGACCCATCACCCCTGTCGTCCGTGTTGTGAAGAGCGCTTCAATGATCTCGATGAGCTGAAAGGCAAGGGGTTGTGGATCCCGGCTTTCGCCGGGATGACCTCCGTTGAGATCACGCAATCTCACACCTTCTCGAATGGGGGCTTGATCGTGCTTTTGCGCTCAAGCCATGCCGGCACCGGCAGGTTCTTCGAGCGCAGGAACTCCGGATTGAACAGCTTCGACTGATAGCGCGTGCCGTAGTCGCACAGGATGGTCACGATGGTGTGGCCGGGCCCGAGATCCTTCGCCAGACGGATGGCGCCTGCGATATTCACGCCCGACGACCCGCCGACGCAGATGCCTTCATGTTCGAGAAGGTCGAACACGATCGGCACCGCCTCGCTATCTTCGATGAGATAGGCCTTGTCGACCTTGACGTCCTCGATGATCGGGGTGATGCGGCCGAGGCCGATGCCTTCGGTGATCGATCCGCCTTCGGTCGATTTGACCTCGCCGTGATCGAAGTAATTGTACATCGCAGCGCCGCGCGGATCGGCGACGCCGATCTTGATGTCCTTCTTCTTCTCGCGCAGGAACGTCGCCGTGCCCGCGAGCGTGCCGCCGCTGCCGATCGAGCAGATGAAGCCGTCGACCTTGCCCTCGGTCTGGTCCCAGATTTCGGGACCGGTCGAGACGTAATGCGCCTTGCGGTTGTCGAGGTTGTTCCACTGGTCGGCAAAGATGACGCCGTTCTTTTCGGTCTTGCGCAACTCATCTGCAAGACGCCGGCCGACATGCTGGTAATTGTTCGGGTTGCTGAAGGGCAGGGCCGGCACTTCGACCAGTTCCGCACCGAGCAGACGCAGCACGTCCTTCTTTTCCTGGCTCTGCGTTTCCGGAATCACGATGATAGTGCGATAGCCGCGCGCGGCGGCGACGAGCGCGAGACCAATTCCGGTGTTGCCTGCGGTGCTCTCGACGACAAGACCGCCAGGCCGCAGGTCACCACGCTTCTCCGCCGCCAGAATCATCTGCTTGCCGGCGCGGTCCTTCACCGACTGGCCGGGATTCATGAACTCGGCCTTGCCGAGAATGGTGCAGTCGGTCTCTTCGGACGCGCGTTTCAGCTTGATGAGCGGAGTGTTGCCGATGGCATCGATGACGTCTTTGCGAATGTGCATGATATTGAAGGACCCGGGACCGAATGTGTCAGAAGGCAAGGGGAAAAGCGGCAGGTTCATCGTTCAACCTAGAGGCCGCCCGCCGTTCCGACAAGGGCAGCGCTTGCAGGCGTGATCTGCTCGCTTTTTGAGGAGGTTGGGGCAGCCGTCTAACCTGATTTGGCGAATACGACCTGACGCACATCGATGTTGCCGGAGAGGAATCCGGCCTCGCAGTAGGCGAGGTAGTATTCCCAGAGGCGCCGAAAGCGCTCGTCGAAACCGAGAGGCATCAGGTTCGGCCATGCCGCGCGGAAATTGTCTCTCCATGTGGCAAGCGTCTTGGCATAATCTTCTCCAAAAATACGCTCGCGGATAACAGGTACACCGAACTTCTCGCCGAGCGACTTCAGGACCTGAGGCGATGGCAGCATGCCGCCGGGGAAAACGTAGCGCTGGATGAAATCAACCTCGCGCCGGTACGCGTTGAAAAATCTGTCCTGGATGGTAATCGCCTGAATGCCCGCGAAACCGCCGGGGGCAAGGCGGTCACGCAGCTGGCTGAAATACTGCGGCCAGAACTGTTCGCCGACGGCCTCGATCATTTCGATAGAGGCAATCCGGTCATATTGTCCGCGCTCATCGCGGTAATCCTGAAACCTGATCTCGACCTTGTCGCTGAGCCCGGCGGCCTGCATCCGCTTCTGCGCGAAATCGCGCTGCTCGGTGCTGATGGTTAATCCGACGACCTTCGCATCGTAGTTCTTGGCGACGTATTCGGCGAAGCCGCCCCAGCCACAGCCAATCTCCAGCACGCGCTGACCGGGTTGAAGATTGATCGCCTCGGCAAGCCGCCGGTACTTGTTGTGCTGCGCAGCAGTGAGGTCGTTGGTGCCGTCCTCGAACAGCGCCGACGAATAGGTCATGCTCGGATCGAGCCACGCCGAATAAAACGAATTTCCGATGTCGTAGTGCGCGTAGATGTTGCGGCGGGCCTGCCGTTTGGTGTTGCGGTTGAACCAGTGGCGGAGCGACTGCACGAACCGTGCGACCGGTTTGCCGCCAAGCATCGTCTGGATCAGATCGTGATTGACGCAGAAGATGTAGAGGAACTGCGTCAGGTTGGGCGTATCCCACTCACGGCGCAGATAGGCTTCGGCAATGCCGATGTCGCCGCCCCGCGCAAGCCGCCACGCGAATCCGTAGTTGTAAATCGTCATTTGCGCGGCAGGGCCGGGCTCCAGCCCGCCGCAGCGCACTGTCCGACCGTCAGGCAGGGTGACGTCAAGCGTGCCGCGCCGCAGGTTGGATGCGAACTTGATGGCGAGTCGGACCAGCTTGGGTACATCCGGCAGCGACGCCTCGACAGTGTCGGGGGTCAGAATGATCAGGTCAGACATCGCGCAATTCCGTCAGTGTGATGTGGCTCTGCGTCCAAATCTTCTGCTCGCGTGTGCCGGCCGTTTATTCGCCGAACTGTCCTTCGCTGTTGGTCTTGCCACAATTCTTGCGCCCTTTAGCCAAAGACGCAAGGCCTCCCAATGAATCGCCGCCATGATTTTAAAGGTCACCAACGGCAGCGCAAAGAAGGTCCGGATCAGCGCTGCCGAGGTCAGTCGCCGCCGTTTGCCATTGAAGGCCGCCGCCAGAAGCGGGCCGTCCGGACCGGATTCCAGAATGCGCAGCTTGACGCTGTCGCCCGGCGGCACAATCCGGAAATGATACCGCATGGCCATGTCGATGAACGGGGAGACATAGAACTGCTTGTCCTGCTCCTGCCGGATGCCGGCGTTGCTGATCTGGTCCGGCGTCACAGGCAGCGCATATGAATGGATTTCGCCGAATGTGTTGCGGACCTCGTAGACGAGCATCGCCAGCGTGCCATCGGCGCGATGACAAAAGTACACCGACAGCGGATTGAAGGTGTAGCCGAGCAACCTCGGATAACACAGCAGCAACACCTTGCCGCCGGTCAGGTCGATGCGGTGCCCGGCGGCGCGGCGCTGAATGTAATCGCGCAATGAACAACCGTTCCGTTCGCCGTGATCGGATTCATGGAAGCTGTAGAGCGCCGCGCGGTTGACGCCGAACAGATGCGACTGCCGGTCGGCGTCGTCCAGCCGGTCGAGGTCGATCAGCAGGCTCATGACCTTGTAGCTGAAACGGTGTCCCATCGGTCGGAGCCGCGCATGCATGACCTCGCCGAGATACAGCGATGCTGCCTCTTCGGACGTCACCTGCAAGCTGGCAATCTTGTCCGGCATGGTCACTCCGCTGCTTGCGCGAGTTCATCCGGCGGCACACGCCACGGCACGGATGCGCCCAGCGCTTCCGCGATCGCGAGCCCTGACTGCAATCCGTCTTCGTGGAATCCGTATCCGGTCCATGCGCCGCAAAACCAGGTGTGACGCTTGCCCTGAATGTCCGGCAGACGCTTTTGCGCAGCGAAGGCCGCTGTATCGTACTGCGGATGGTCGCACAGGTAGCGGCCGAATGTCAGGTCCGGATCGGGTGCGAACGGCGGATTGAGGCTGACGAACAGCGGATGAGCATGGTCGAGCCCCTGAAGCGGGTTCATCCAGTAGGTCACCGCGACATCGTTGACCGGTGCTCCGTCTCGCTTCCAGCGCAGGAAATTCCACGACGCCCACGCATTCCTGCGTTTTGGCATCAGCCGCGGATCGCGGTGCAGATAGACGGTGTTGGGAGCGTAACGGATATCGCCGAGCACGCTGTGTTCGTTCCCGTCGGCGTCGGCGAGCATCTTCAATGCCTGATCGCTGTGCGCCGCGATCACCACGTGATCGTAGATGTCGGTGTGGCCGAGACTGTCTTTAACGACAACGCCATGGCCGGTACGTTCAATGGATGTGACGGCACAGCCGAGGCGCAGTCGGTCGCGGAATGCCGCCGTCAGCTTGTCGACATAGACCTGGCTTCCGCCCTGGATCGAGCGCCACTTGGGGCGGTCGTATTGCAGAAGCCGGTGATTGCTGAAGAACGCGACGAAGTTCTCTGCCGGAAATTCGAGAATGCGATCGGTCGGCGCGGACCAGATCGCCGCCGCCATCGGCGCGAGATAGTCCGACAGCAGGCGAGGCGCAAATCCGCGCATCTTGAAATAGGAACCGAGCGACAAACCGGTCAGCGTACCGTCCGCATGATCCTTCACGCTTGTCTCGTTAAAGACGAGGATATCGCGCAGCATCCAGAGGTACGACGGGGAGAGCAAATTGCGTGGCTGTGCAAACAGGCCTCTGGCGGTTTCCGG
The DNA here is from genome assembly GCF_000497575.1 of Afipia sp. OHSU_II-C1. GTDB lineage: Bacteria > Pseudomonadota > Alphaproteobacteria > Rhizobiales > Xanthobacteraceae > Afipia. The sequence continues at coordinate 319,788 of NZ_APJI01000004.1, read as the reverse complement.
CCAGGTATCGCCGCCGCCCTTCCATTCGAAGCGTCCGGCGTCGGCGGTCACCGCGAAGCTCATGCAACTCTCGACTGTTGCGATGCCGAGATGCGCCAGCAATGCCGTGAAGCCGGGATAGTTCACTTCATTGTAGACGATGAACCCGGTATCCACCGCGACCGGCGTTCCGTCATAATCGATATTGACCGTGTGACTGTGACCGCCGGGGCGAAGCTCGCGTTCATACACGGTGACCGGGTATCGCTGCGACAAGGCCCACGCGGCGGCATTGCCGGCGATTCCCGTTCCAATAATCGCGACTCGCATTCCAGGTCCCCGTGATCAACCGCTGTCCGAGATACGGGGGAGTCCTGTTAAGGTTTCATATTGCTCTAGCTCCACATGAAATCTTGGTAAGGCTTTTCGCCGTTTAGGCCGATGAATGCAGGAAACCCTTTGTTTATGGGGATAACTCGGATTCGGGACCTGATACCCGGGAGGCACAGGTCGCCCTTGTCTTGGGGAGCGCAATGGAACATCCCTGTCCGCCGCCAGAACTGCCCTGTAGAATGGGATTCTGGCCCGTTGGAGAGTGCTTACGCCGGTGTTTGAGCTGCCTTTCAAGTTGCGACGTGGAGCGTTTCCGCGGCCTTCGCTCGCGCTGGGCGCGGCGCTGGCTTTGGCGGCCATGTCTGGCGGCTGCATCCTCACGGCCGACCTGCCGGACCCGGCGCTGGACGTGCCAGCGGCCTACAAGGCAGCGTCGGGTGACACCGAGAGCAAGCCGCCCACGCTGGACTGGTGGCGCGGTTTCCGTTCGCGTGAACTGACCGTCCTCATGGAGGAGGCCCAGACCGTCAACCTCGACATTGCCGCCGCGGTTGCCCGGATCCGGCAGGCGGACGCGCTGGCCCAGACCGCGGGCGCTGCATTGCTGCCGAGTCTGACCGGCACTTTCTCCGGTTCGCGGTCGCGCTCGTCGAGAACGACAGGCACGGTCACAAGCGCAACCCCGCTCACGGGACGGGGCGAAGTCACGAACCACACCGCATCGCTCAGCGCCAGCTACGAGATCGATTTCTGGGGCAAGAACCGCGACGCCCTGCTGGCCGCCGAAGAGACTGCCAACGCCAACCGCTTCGATCGCGACGTTGTTGCGCTCACGGCGCTGGTGAGCGTCGCCAATGCCTATTTCAACGTGGTGGCCGCGCAGGAGCGCATCAACATCGCGACGCGCAATATCGCCAGCGCGCAGCGCATCTACGACGCGATCAAGGCGCGGGTCGATGCAGGCACGGGCTCCGATCTCGATCTCGCGCAGCAGGAGAGCCTGCTGGCCAACCAGAAGGCGTCGGTGCCGCCGCTGCGGCAGGCGCTGGATCAGAATTCCAACATTCTCGCGACGCTGGTCGCGCGCCCGCCGGAGCGGGTGCGGCTGACCGGCGGGTCGCTGGGAAGCCTTGCGATTCCTCGCGTCACGCCGGGGATTCCATCCGATCTGTTGACTCAGCGGCCCGACATCCGGCGTCAGGAAAACCAGTTGGCGTCAGCGACCGCCAATGTCGGCAGCGCGCGCGCGCAGTTCTTCCCCAGCATTCAGTTGACGGGACAGGGCGGCTACCAGAGCGCGCAACTGGCGATGCTGTTCACCCCGCAGTCGGCGTTCTTCAATGTGGCCGCCGGACTGACGCAGCCGATCTTCGACGCGGGGCGAATTCAGGCCAATTTCGACCTGCAGCAGGCACGTCAGGACGAGTTGTTGCAAACCTATCGCAAGACTGTGGTCTCGGCCTTTGCCGACGTGGACACGGCACTCTCGACCCTCAAGCAGGCCAACGAGCGGCTGCGGCTTCAGCGCATCGTCGTGGCATCCTCCCGAAGGGCGTTCGAGCTGTCCGAGCGGCAGCTTCGCGCCGGCACGGCCGACATCGTGACTGTGCTAAACACGCAATTGACGCTATTTCAGGCTGAAGATTCGCTGGCGCAGTTCCAACTCGCCCGGCTGCTGGCGGTCGTAACTCTCTATCAGGCATTGGGCGGTGGTTGGTCGCCAAGGACGGAAGGGCCGGCGAATGCTCTTTAAGCCCGATCTGAATGACAAGGCCAAAGCGGCTGGCGAGGGAGTCGCGCGCGTGGCCTCGGGTGCACGGAGGCGAACCGTCTCGATTGCCGTGTGGCTGCTCATCATCGGCGGCCTTGGCTATCTCGGCTGGACCTATTTCAAGAAGACCGAGACCGCGACCCGCACAAGACCCGATTTCGCGATCCCCGTGCTGGCCACGATGCCCCGCGTCGAAGACGTTCCGGTCTATCTCGACGGTGTCGGCACCGTCCGCGCGCTGAACAACGTGACCGTGCGCGCGCAGGTGAACGGCAAACTGCTGTCGGTGAATTTCAAGGAAGGCCAGGACGTCAAGAAAGGTGACGTCCTGGCAGAGATCGATCCGGTGATTTACCAGGCGCAGTACGATCAGGCCGTCGCCAAGAAGGCGCAGGACGAAGCCACCCTCGCCAACGCGCGCATGGATCTGGTCCGCTATCAGCAGTTGGCAGCATCCAAGGCAGGCTCCGCGCAGCAGGCGGACACCCAGAAGGCGCTGGTTGCGCAACTCGAAGCACTGGTGAAATCCGATCAGGCTGCGATCGACAACGCGCAGGCCACGCTCGGCTACACAAAGATCATCGCGCCGTTGTCCGGACGCGCCGGACTTCGTCAGGTCGATCAGGGCAACATCGTCCAGACCTCGGACGCGACGGGCGTTGTGGTGATCACGCAGCTTCAGCCGATCGCCATTCAGTTCAGCCTGCCGCAACAGCAAATCGTCCGCGTCAACGCCGCTTCAGCGAAGGGGCCGTTGTCGGTGGATGTGTTCGGCAATGACGGCAAGACCGTTGTCGACACCGGCAAGGTGGCAGGCATCGACAATCAGGTCGATCAGACCACCGGCACCGTGAAGATCAAGGCGGAATTTCCCAACGAGAATTTCCAGCTCTGGCCCGGACAGTTCGTCAACGTCCGCCTCAAGGTGAACACCCTCGACAAGGCCATCGTGATTCCGACGGCTGCGGTGCAGCGCGGACCGGCGGGCACGTTCGTCTACGTCATCGGTCAGGACAATACCGTCGCCGCGCGCCCCGTCAGTGTGACATTGCAGAACGAAACCATCGCCGTCATCGCGACCGGTGTCACGGTCGAGGATCAGGTTGTGACGACCGGCTTTGCCAATCTGTCCGAAGGCGCGAAGGTCAGCATCAGCAAGGACTATCAGGCTCCGACGCCGGACCTTGCGCCGCGCAGGCAAAAGGGATCGGGCGGGCCGGGCGGCGGCCAGCGCGGCGAGAAAGGCGAACGGCGCGGCGCGAGGGAGCAGGGAGCTGCACCGCAAGGCGGGCAACAGGGCGGCGGCACGAAAGCGCCGCAGTGAGCCTGCGATCGAAACAGGATTTCTCACCGTCATTGCGAGGAGCAAAGCGACGAAGCAATCCAGCTTCCCATATCCAAAAGATGGATTGCTTCGCTTCGCTCGCAATGACGATGGAAAATCCGCGACTTGATGATGTTCTAGAGTCCAACCCGTGAGCGCGCATCGATGAGCGTCTCTGAGCCATTCATCCATCGGCCGATTGCGACCTCGCTGCTCGGCGTGGCGCTGCTGATCGGCGGCGCGCTCGGCTACTGGGCGCTGCCGGTGTCGGCGCTGCCGCAGGTCGATTTCCCGACCGTGCAGGTCACGACCCAGTTGCCCGGCGCCAGTCCCGATGTCGCCGCATCGCTGATCACCGCGCCGCTGGAGCGTCAGCTCGGGCAGATCCCGTCGCTGGTCTCGATGACTTCGACCAGTTCATTCGGCGTCAGCCAGATATCGCTTCAGTTCGATCTCAACCGCGACATCGACGGCGCGACGCAGGACGTGCAGGCCGCAATCAATGCCGCGGCGGGCGTGCTGCCGAAGAACCTGCCGTATCCGCCGACCTATGCGAAGGTCAATCCGGCCGATGCGCCGGTGCTGACGCTGGCGATGACGTCGGAGACATCGCCGCTGCGCGCGATGAGCGATCTCGCCGACACCATGATGGCGCAGCGCCTCGCACAGATTTCCGGCGTCGGCCGCGTCTCCATTCTCGGCGGACTGAAGCCTGCGGTTCGCGTGCAGGCCGATCTTGCCCGGCTCGCCGCTTACGGCATCTCGATGGAGGACCTGCGGACCGCGATTGCCGGCGCCAACGTATCGGGCCCGAAGGGATCGCTCGACGGCGCGCAGCAGGCCTACACCATCGCGGCCAACGACCAGATCGCCACCGCCGACGCCTACCGGCCGATCATCATTGCCTACCGCAACGGATCACCCGTCACCATCGGCGACGTCGCCCATATTGTCGATGGACTCGAGAACGAGAAGACCGGCGCTTGGTATCAGGGCAAGCCCGCGGTCGTCATCGAGATCCAGCGCCAACCCGGCGCCAACGTGATCGAGGTGGTGCGGCAGATCCGCGAAGAGATTCCCAAACTTCAGAAGGCTGTTCCAGCAGGCGTGGACCTCACCGTGGTCAGCGACCGCACCGTCACCATCAAGGCGTCCGTCCGCGACGTCCAGTTCACGCTGGTGCTCAGCGTTGTGCTGGTGACACTCGTCGTTCTGATTTTTTTGCGCTCGCTGCGCGCCACACTGATCGCGGGCGTCGCGCTGCCGCTGTCGCTCATTACCAGTTTCGGGGTGATGTACTTCGCCGGCTTCAGCCTCGACAACCTGTCGCTGATGGCGCTGACCATCGGCACCGGCTTTGTGGTCGACGACGCCATCGTGATGATCGAGAACATCGTCCGGCACATGGAGGACGGCGAGGGTGTGATGGACGCCGCGCTGCGCGGCGCCAGCGAAATCGGTTTCACGGTGATCTCGCTGACGGTCTCGCTGATCGCCGTGTTCATCCCGCTGCTGTTCATGTCCGGCCTCGTCGGACGGATGTTCCGGGAGTTCGCGCTGACGCTGACGATTGCGGTTGTGACATCCGCCGTGGTGTCGCTGACCCTGACGCCCATGATGTGCTCGCGGCTGCTGAAGCGGCATGACCAGGAGTTCCAGGTTCCGGGCCTGAAGACGATCAGCGGCTGGATCGACCGGATGGTCGCCTTTTACGAGCGTACGCTGCTCTGGGTGCTGCAGCATCAGCGCGCGACACTGGTCGTCACCCTTCTGACGATCATTGCGACACTGGCGCTCTATGTGGTCGCGCCGAAGGGATTCCTGCCGTTGCAGGATACGGCATCGATCACCGCGGTCACCGAGGCCGGCACCGAGGTGTCCTTCACCGACATGAAGTTGCGGCAGACCCAGGTCGCCGATGCCATCAAGGCCGATCCCGATATCGTCGGTGTCGTCTCGGTGATCGGCGCGGGATCGGTGAACCCGACTACGAATGTCGGACGCCTCGTGATGACGCTGAAGCCGCGCGGCGAGCGCAAGACGGACATCGCCGTGGTGGTCGACCGCCTGAAGCAGCGCGTCGCCGCCGTTCCCGGCATGACGGTCTACTTCCAGGCGGTGCAGGATGTTCAGATCAGCACACGATCAAGCCGGTCGCAGTATCAGTACACGCTGACCGCCACCGACGCGCCTTCCGTGGTCGAATGGTCGAACAAGCTTGTCCAGGAAATGCGGCGCGATCCGCTGTTCCGCGACGTCTCGTCGGACGGGCAGGAGGGCGGTCTTCGGGCGCTGGTCAATGTCGATCGCCAGCGCGCCGGCCAGCTTGGCGTCTCGGTGCAGGCGGTCAACGACACGCTGAACGACGCTTTTGCGCAGCGCCAGATTTCAACGATCTTCGGTCAGGCCAATCAGTACCGTGTCGTTCTCGAAGCGCTGCCGGAATATCAACGCGATCCGTCGGTGCTGTCGAAGCTGTATGTTCCGGGCGCTGCCGGTGCGTCAGGCGCGCCGACTGCGCAAGTGCCGATCGATGCTGTGGCCACCGTGATCCGGACCACGGCGCCATTGTCGATCGCCCATCAGTCGCAATTCCCTGCGGTCTCGCTGTCGTTCAATCTTGCGCCGGGCGAAGCGCTCGGCAACGCGGTGGAGCGGGTGGCCGAGATCGAAAAACGCATCGGTATGCCCGGCAACATCGTCGGCGTGTATTCGGGTGACGCCGCAGAGTTTTCCAAATCGTTGTCCGGCCAGCCGTGGCTGATCCTCGCGGCACTGGTGACGATCTACATCGTGCTGGGCGTGCTGTACGAGAGCTACATCCACCCGATCACCATTCTCTCGACGCTGCCATCCGCCGGTGTCGGCGCGATCCTGGCCCTGATCATCTGCGGGCAGGATCTGTCGGTGATCGGCCTGATCGGTATCATCCTTCTGATGGGCATCGTGAAGAAGAACGCGATCATGATGATCGACTTCGCGCTGGAAGCGGAGCGGCATCAGGGCCTATCGGCCTACGACGCCATCGTGAAGGCGTGTCTGTTGCGTTTTCGACCGATCATGATGACGACGCTCGCGGCGCTGTTCGGCGCGTTGCCGCTGGCGCTCGAAAGCGGAACCGGATCGGAACTGCGTTTCCCGCTCGGCGTGTCGATCATCGGCGGATTGATCGTCTCGCAAATCCTGACGCTTTATACGACGCCGGTCATCTACCTCGCACTCGACCGGATCAACCGCCGGATCGAAGCCGCGGTGCCGCCGGATGATTCCGGCAAGCCGTCGCCGCCGATCGCGGGAGCCACGGAGGGTGTCCAATAATGGCGTCACTCTCCGAACCATTCATCCGCAGACCTGTCGGCACCACGCTGATGGCGATCGGTCTGTTTCTGGTCGGAGCGGTCGCCTACCACTTCTTGCCGGTCGCGAGCATTCCGTCGGTCGATTTTCCCTCGATCCGGGTCTCGGCATCGCGTCCCGGCGCCGATCCGACGATCATGTCGTCGACCGTCGCCGCGCCGCTGGAGCGGCGGCTCGGTGAAATCGCCGGCATCGACCAGATCACATCGACCAGTTCGCTCGGCACCACCAGCATCTCGCTTCAGTTCGCTATCGGCCGCAACATCGACCGCGCCGCGCGCGACGTGCAGGCGGCGATCAATGCGTCGCTCGCCGATCTGCCGACCGACCTGCCGACACTGCCGAATTTCCGCAAGGCCAATCCCGCCGCGGCGCCGGTGCTGATCATCGCGCTGACGTCGAAGACGATGCTGCCGAGCGCGATCTATGACGTCGCGGACACGGTGATCGCCCAGCGCATCTCGCAGGTGCCGGGCGTGGGAGAGGCGACGGTGAGCGGCGCGGACCAGCCGGCTATCCGCGTTCAGCTCAATCCCGGTGCGCTGGCGACGGCGGGAATCGCCAGTGACGACGTCCGCAATGCCATCATCAACGCCAACGCGATTGGCCCGGTAGGCGCCTTCAACGGCCCGGTTCTCGGCGAGACGCTTGCGGCGAACCCGCAGATGCGCACGGCGGCCCAGTTCCGCGATATCGTGATCAAGTCTTCCAGCGGAAATTTTGTGAAGCTTGCCGATGTCGCCACCGTGCTCGATGCGACACGCAACAGCCGCTCCATCGCATGGTTCAACAAGCAGCCCGCCGTTCTGATCCTGATCACCAAGCAGCAGGACGCCAACGTCATCGAGACCGTGGACCGGGTCAAGGCGCTCCTGCCGGAACTGAAACAATGGATTCCGGGCGGCGTGGATATTTCGATTCTTTCGGATCGGACCGGAACCATCCGCGCCAATGTCGACGACATGGAATGGACGCTGGGAGCGACCGCCGTTCTGGTCATGCTCGTGGTGTTCGTGTTCGTGCGGCGGATGACGCCGACCATTGCGGCGGGCATTTCCGTGCCGCTGGCGCTGGCGGGGACCTGCGCCCTGATGTGGGTCGCGGGCTTTTCGATCAACAACCTGTCGCTGATGGCGCTGGCGGTCTCGGTCGGCTTCGTGGTCGACGATGCCATCGTCATGATCGAGAACATGTACCGCAATCTCGAGGAGGGCATGAAGCCCTATCAGGCGGCGCTGTTGGGAGCGAAGCAGATCGGCTTCACGGTGCTGTCGATCAGCATTTCGCTGGTGGCGGCGTTCACGCCGCTGATCTTCATGGAAGGCATCATCGGGCGGCTGTTCCGCGAATTTTCGCTGACGCTGACCTTCGCCATTCTGGTGTCGATGGTGGTGTCGCTGACCGTGACGCCGATGATCTGCGCGCACTACATCAAGACGCCGGTTTCGCCGGACGCGACCTGGTTCGACCGGCTGGTCGAAGGCAGCCTGTCGCGCATTATAAGATTTTACGAGCGGACGCTGCACGTCGTATTGCGCTTTCCAATCCTCACCCTGCTGGTGTTCGTCGCGACCATCGCAGTGACGGTGACGCTCTACATCAAGACGCCGAAGGGCTATTTCCCGACCGACGACAGCGGCCTCGTGATCGGGGCGACGCGTGCATCGCCCGATGTCTCGTTCCAGGCCATGCTCGGTCTCCAGCAGCGGATTGCGGACATTGTGATGGCCGATCCCGCCGTCGCGGGTGTCGGTTCGAGCCTCGGCGGCAGTGGCGGGCCGGGCGGAGGCTCCAACACGGGCCGCATGTTCATCAGCCTGAAGGATCTCGACCAGCGTGGCGGTCTGACGACCACGCAGGTGATCGACCGTCTCCGGCGGAATCTCAGTGCCGTGCCGGGCATCCGCCTGTTCATGTTCGCGGCGCAGGACCTGCGCGCGGGCGGACGCCAGAGCGACTCCAACTACCAGTACACGCTGATCAGTTCGGATCTCGATCTGCTGTCGAAATGGGCTCCGATCGTGGCCAAGAGATTGGAGACCGTCGAAGGGATCACCGATATTTCCAGCGACCGCGACGCCGCCGGTCTGGCGCTGAACCTGTCGATCGACCGCAAGACGGCCGCCAGCCTCGGCGTGCAGGTTCAGGACATCGACAACGCCCTGAACAACGCATTCTCGCAGCGGCAGATATCGACCATCTATACCCAGCGTAACCAGTACAAGATCATTCTGGAGGTCGATCCGCGATTGCAGGGCGATCCGACCGCGCTCGAGAAAATCTATGTCGCAGGGGCGGGCGACGCGCAGGTGCCGCTCTCGGCGGTCGTCAAGATGGAGCGCGGCCTCTCACCGCTGTCCGTCTATCATCAGGCGTCGTTCCCATCGAACACGATCTCGTTCAACGTCCCCGATGGCGTCCCGCTGCAAACCGCGACCGACAACATCCTGCGCGCGGTCGAGGAACTGCATATGCCGGAGGGCATTCGCGGCGAGTTTGCCGGCAACGCCGCCGACAGCCAGAAGACCGCGAACCGCCAGCCGCTGCTCATCCTCGGTGCGCTGATCGCCGTCTACATCGTTCTGGGCGTGCTGTACGAGAGCCTTGCCCATCCGCTGACAATCATCTCGACACTGCCGCCGGCGGGACTTGGCGCGCTGCTCGCGTTGCAGATCACCAACACGCCGCTCACGGTGATCGCCTTTATCGGAATCATTTTGCTGATCGGCATCGTGAAGAAGAACGGCATCATGATTGTCGACTTCGCTCTTGAAGGCGAACGGCAGCGCGGTCTGTCGTCGGAGGAGGCGATCTTCGAGGCGAGCATCGCGCGGTTCAGGCCGATCATCATGACCACGATGGCGGCGCTGCTCGCCGCGGTCCCGCTGGTGATCGCGACCGGGCCGGGGACGGAGCTGCGCAGGCCGCTCGGTATCACCATCATCGGCGGCCTGATCGTGTCCCAGATCCTGACGCTCTACACCACACCGGTGATCTATCTGCTGATCGACAGGCTGCGCGGACGGGAAACGCCGCGGCCCCAACCGCAAGCCTCGCCTGCCGAATAGCACCTTGCGGCGCTGTACTTTGCGGTGGAACTTCCCGGTTCCGCTTGCGTTGTGCCGGTATGAATAGACCGCCGATTCAAGAAGTTGTCGCAGAGACCGGTGAACCGGTGGAAGCGCCCCCGCCCGAAATGGTTGAGCCCGAACCCGGGCTCTCTCCTGAGGAACTCGAACAGCTCAAACGCGATTACCTGCTGACCCGTTTCTGGATCAGCGCCCGGGGCTTCTGGGGCCGCGGCGGCGGCCGCTTGGCATGGGTTTTGAGCATCGGGCTACTCGCTTTGATCGTCCTGCAAATCACGTTTCAGTACGGCATCAACGTCTGGAACAGGTCGATCTTCGACGCCATCGAGAAGAAGGATGCCGCCAAGGTTTTCTATCTGACCGGAATATTCTTTCCGCTCGCGATCGGCAGCGTTGGTCTTGGGGTCGTACAGGTCTTCGCCCGCATGAACATCCAGCGGCGCTGGCGCGCGTGGCTGACAAATGCCGTGGTGTCGCGATGGCTGACCAACGGCCGCTACTATCAGCTCAATCTGGTCGACGGAGATCACCAGAATCCCGAATACCGGATCGCCGAGGATCTGCGGGTCGCGACCGATGCGCCCGTCGATTTTGCGGCCGGTGTCACGCAGGCGTTTCTCTCGGCGACAACGTTCATTGTCGTGCTGTGGACCATCGGCGGCGCGCTGACACTGTCGATCGGCGGCAGCACCGTCACCATTCCGGGTTTCCTTGTCATTGCGGCCGTTGTGTATGCGGCCATTGCCAGCGGCTCGATGGTCATCATCGGCCGGAACTTCGTGTCGGTGTCCGAGGGCAAGAACCAGGCGGAGGCGGAATACCGTTATGCCCTGACCCGCGTGCGCGAGAATGGCGAAAGCATCGCGCTGCTCGGCGGCGAGGAGGAAGAACGCTCAGGAATAGACAAGTCGTTCGGAAATGTTTTGCGGCAATGGGCGAAGCTGTGCGGTCAGCACATGCGTACGACCGTTGTGTCGCAGGGATCGAGCCTGATCGCACCGGTTATACCGATCCTGCTCTGCGCCCCGAAATTTCTCGAAGGGAGCATGTCGCTGGGACAGGTGATGCAGGCGGCTTCGGCTTTCACCATCGTGCAGGCGGCTTTCGGCTGGCTGGTGGACAATTATCCGCGCCTTGCCGAATGGAATGCCGGTGCGCGGCGCATTGCATCGCTGATGATGTCGCTCGACGGCCTTGAGCGTGCCGAGACCGGCGAGGGGGTCAACCGCATCGAGCGCGGAGAGACAAAGGACGACGCCATGGTGCGCCTGAACGAACTGTCGGTGACGCTGAATGACGGGACTGCCGTTGTCGGAGAGTCCGAGGTGGTGATTGAGCCCGGCGAACGTGTCCTTGTTGCCGGTGAATCCGGCTCCGGCAAGAGCACGCTGGTGCGCGCCATCGCCGGGCTGTGGCCGTGGGGCGGCGGCAGCGTCGACTTCCATCCGGATCGGCGAATTTTCATGCTGCCGCAGAAACCGTATGTCCCGACGGGGACGCTGCGGCGCGCGATTGCCTATCCCGGAGCTGCCGAGGACTGGACGGTCGAGCAGATGGCCGAGACGCTGGAGAAGGTCGGACTCGCGCATCTGAAGGAGAAGATCGAAGAGGATGCTCCGTGGGATCAGACATTGTCGGGCGGCGAAAAGCAGCGGCTGGCGTTCGCGCGGCTCCTTCTGCACCGGCCGGACATCATCGTTCTCGATGAGGCGACATCCGCGCTGGATGACACCGGACAGGACAACCTCATGAAGCTGCTTCACGACGAACTGAAGGATGCCACGATCATCAGCGTCGCCCATCGCACCGAACTGGAAGAGTTTCACAGCCGGAAAATCACGCTCGAACGCCGCAAGGGCGGTGCGAAGCTCGTCAGCGACATCGACCTGATCCCGCGCGACGGCAAGCGGCGTTTGCTGGGCGGATGGCTGCGCCGCCGCGGATCGCCACAGCCTCGCAAGGCGGCCTGACGGAATTGTCCCTTCGGTTCGGGTTTGACAGGTTGCCGTGATAGGGTGCGCAGCGTATAGCCGGACCCATGTCAAAAGCTCCCAAAGCCGGTCCGGCCGCCGATGCGCCCGAAGAGATCGAAGAGTGCACCCGCTGCGGCAAGCCGTTGCCGCTGTGCATCTGCGACAGCGTCAAGCCGATCCGCAACCGGATCGAACTGCTGATCTTGCAGCATCCGCAGGAGCAGGACAGGGCGCTCGGCACCGCGCGGCTGACCGCGCAACATTTCGAGAAGGTCACCCACAAGATCGGATTGTCCTGGCCTAGCCTGTCGAAGGCTTTGGGCCGCTCCGTCGATCCGCAGGACTGGGCCATCCTCTATCTCGGGTCGGCGAAGGTCGCAGACCTTGCAACCGATCGGGATGTCGTTGCGATCGACCGCAAGGGCGAGATCGAGGACCATCAGCGCCAGATTCTGAAAGACATCGAGGGCGTCGTGCTGCTCGACGGCACATGGAGTCAGGCCAAGGCGCTGTGGTGGCGCAATGCGTGGATGCTGAAATGCCGGCGCATCATTCTCGGGCCGGCGCAGCCGTCGCTCTACGGCAAGCTGCGCAAGGAGCCGCGGCGCGACGGCCTCTCGACCATCGAGGCCGCGGGAATGGTTCTCAGCAGGCTGGAAGGACGCGCCGAGATCGAAACCGAACTCAATGCGACGTTCCAGCGGATGCTGACACAGTATCGTGCCGTGCAGTCATCGATGCCCGAACTGGCGCCGAAGCCGAAGAAACGCGATTACCGGCGCCCGGAAAATCGTCGCGGCAAGAAATCGTTGCAGTCATAAAAAACGCCGCCGTAAGCGACGGCGTTTTCTGAATGCGGCCACCGGTCAGAACGTGCGGCGGACGCCGAGCAGACCGGACCAGACACCCTGATCCTTGAAGTCATAGACACCGGTCGGCTTGAAGGTGCCAGTCAACTGGCCAGGATTGGTCAAGGCCTGTGAGCCGGTATGCGACTGATCGAGATAGGAGTAGAGTACTTCGGCCGAGAAGGTCAGGTTTTTGACCGGAGTCCATGCCGTGCGCTGGCCGACCTGCCAGATGCTGAAGTTCGGATTACAGGAATAACCGTTCAGTTTGGGCGACAGAGCCGTGAACGCGGCACAGAATGCCGCCGCGCCGTTCGTATTGTATTCGATGCGGGAATAGGTGCCGACGATTCCGGTCTCCCATGTTGGCGACCAGTTGTGCACGAAAGCGGCCCGGACACCCCATCCCGAAGTCTTCTCGATCTTGCTGCCCGTGGTGTAGACGCCGTCCGTCAACGACAGCACCGCCATGGTCTGATAGCTGCCCGCGAAGGTGGGCGTGCCGCCGCCAAACGCATCGAAAGCGGTTCCTGTCACGCCGCCGATCAGATACTTGGAGGCTCCATTCACATAGGATGCATCGAGCGAAAACTTGTCGCCGGGGCCAGTCGGCAGGTTCTTCAGTTGCAGGCCGCCGAGCACGGCAAAGCCCCATGCATCGCTTGGATGTCCGTTCGGTTCGACCGGGGTGATCCCTCCTGGGCCGGCATAGTAGTTGGCGCGGATGTTATGCACGCCGCCCGAGAGCTGCGCGGTGAAAGCGGTCTGCTCGACCCGGATGTTGCCGACGAAATCAGGCGTGACATTCCCGCCGTAGGAATTGGTGAAGGCGCCGTTGAATGCGCTGGTCGCCGGCTGCGTCAGGCTGGCATTGAGCAGTTGCGCGCGATTGATGACGCGGTTGTCTTCGACCGCGACCGAGGCCGACACGCCGTTACCGAACTGCCAGGTGTAGGCCACCTGCGTGATGCCATTAACGTTGTCGTAGCCGCCCAGCATGAACGACGTCAGCGTGTTGCCGCCGGTGGCGCCCCACGGTGTCTGGAAAATCGACACGGCCTTGCCGAAGGTGAAGCCGGCGAACTGAATGAAGCCGTAGTCCAGCGTCAGCACGCCGGTTTCCGGCAGAGCGCCTGAATCGAACTGGAAGCGCGGATTCATGTAGGTGCGCACCACGCCGTATTCGGTCTGGGTGCGGGTATCGATCTGAAATTCGGTGCGCACGCGGGTCACGAAGTAGTCGCGGTCGCGTGACTTGGTGCCTTCGGCGCTCGTCTGATCCCAGCCGGGCTTGTTGTAGTTGCCGCCGTTGATGCTCCAGTCGGCCCGCATGTAGCCGCTGAGCTTGATGCAGGTATCGGTGCCGGGGATGTAGTAATAGCCGACCCCATACAATGAACAGATCTTGACGTACTGAACGGCCTTGGCCTTGACCGGAAGGTCCGCTGCCGATGCGCTCGCCACCGTTGCGAGGCTGGCCGCAGCGCCGAGGAAAAACGTTCCGATGACGGATGCAGTTTTTCCGGATTGTCCGGCCTTACCAGAGATTTCCATCGACTCGGCCCCCAGCGGTAACATTTGAGGATTGTTACCAACGAAGGTTTCGGGGGCAAGACTGGAAACCCTTACGGATTACAAGGCCGGGCAGTTGCGACATTTTTGTCATAATCGGGCGGGGGCGGCTCAGCGCCATCCCGCGTTCTGGATCAGCAGCACGCCCACGATCACTGCCAAGGTCACTGCGGTCGCGATCAGCATCGACCGTCCGCCCATGCCGCGGCCGATCCACCACAGCAGCGCAGCGCCCATCAGAACCGGAACAATGATGTCGAGGGGTGTGCTCATTCGCGGCTTTCCACGACGCGCGCTGTCACGCCTTCCGGCCCATCCACTTCCGCTCGATCCAGCCGAGCGCGTTGGCGAGCGGCAACTGAAGGAACGGCACATCCTGAGCGATCAGCAACAGGCCAAGCGGCAGCATCCAGAGGCCCAGAATAGGGAGGAAGCCGAAAATGCCGCCAAGGACCAGCAGCAGGGCGAGCGGGATGCGCACCCACCGCGACGACGGCTCGCGCACCCAGCGCACAAAGCGGGCGCCTTTTTCGGGGAGCCGTGATGCGATCCAGTCGAAATGACGGTCGAGTTCGGCCCTTGCTTCTGCGCTCACCTTCAACCTGCCTGTTCCATTCCGGGAGCGCCCCGCGGCCCGTCACAGGGCTGAGCTATATACGCGGGTCATCCCGCGCAAGCTGCGCGAGGCGGGTAGGCTGGTAAGTGATTGATTTGATTGGCTCCCCGGGCTGGATTCGAACCAGCGACCATTCGATTAACAGTCGAATGCTCTACCGCTGAGCTACCGAGGAATACTGCTGAAGCAGCAATGGGGCCGCATATAACAAAGGCCCCGAGTCTTGCAAAGCCCAATCGCTGAAAAATGACAGCGGTCAGACGGGTCGATTAAGAGAGTATTGGAGGCCACGACCAGAATTGAACTGGTGTACACGGTTTTGCAGACCGTTGCGTAACCACTCCGCCACGTGGCCTCACAGGCCGGACTAGTTACAAGGGCACAGGCGCTTATGCAATCCGTCCCGTGCGGGAACAGGTCCATTGCGGCCATTTGGCCACCGAATCCGCGTCCGATGGTGAATTCGGTGCTGCGGAAGCTTCAGCCGCCGCTTTTGGCGTTGCTGGCCGCGATCACCTTCATCATATCGGCGACGGGAAATCCGCCCCGGTTCATGGCGCAGAGCACATCGATCATCTGGTCGCTCGGCTCGTTCGCGGACATCAGGGCCGCGCGCACTTCGGCCGGCAGATCGTCGAACTCGTCCATCTGCCGCCGCATGGTCGACAGCCTGCTCGCAGACAGCTCTCCCTGCTCGGAACCGGGTGCGGATTTGCCCGCTGGCGTTGTTCGATCCTGCTTCATTTGAATGTGTTGGCTGCCACGTCGTAGGTCCAGGTCAGGCGTCCGTTGGTGAAGATCACCGAGCGAAATCCGAGATCGCGCGCCTTGTTGAAGATATTCCCTGATCTTGCAAGGTTAAGGACCGTCGGCCGGTCCATCTTGAAATACTTGTAGTTCAGCACCGTCTCGTGATCGCCGGATGTGCTGATGTCCATCGCAAGTCCCCGGCGCAACATCTGCTTGCCGGTCGTGACTGCGAACTGCTTGCGGCCATCGACATTCCCCAACAACGAATCGAGCCGGTCGCTGACGTTGGTTGCGCCGTGCTTGCGGACATAATCGCGCTCGTTCTTCTGCATCGCCGCCAGCAGCTTCTTCGCGCGCGGGGCTTCCGGAGCTGTGGAGTCGATCGACGCGAGATCAGCCTTGGCGGCGTAGTAATCCGCCAGCGCCGGGAGCTTCTGGCCGGGCTTTGCGGACGCATTGCCGAGCGCCTTGAGGACGGCGGCTGCGCGCTCGAGCATCTTCTTGCGCTTGGGCGCCTGCTGATCCGCGGTTATCGGCGTCGTGGCAGCGGTCTGCGCATGTGCCGGGACCATGCTCGCAAAAATCAGCAGAGCGGCCAGCGGCAGGTACAGCCCGGAGCGGAGAGGGTGTCTTGTCACTCTGTTTGTCATGGGCCCCGCATAAATCGCATCAAGTATCGTTACAATTGACGGTCTCATACCATAGACAGGATTGGCCTTAGCAGACTTGCACCGGGCAGGCTTGCATCGTATGCGGCCTTGCAGCAAATATGTGCCATGCTGGCGCGGGATCGATGGACCTGCGATCCATTCGGTGTCCCTGTCTTGAGGTTATCCCATGACTGATTTCACGGCCTCTCGGCAGAACATGGTCGACTGTCAGGTGCGGCCAAGCGATGTGACCGATCTTAGGATCATCGATGCGATGCTGGCCGTGCCGCGCGAGAATTTCGTGCCGGAGAGCAAGCGCCTCATCGCCTATCTGGATCTCGACATCGATGTCGCGGCGGACGGTCAGCCGAAGCGCTGCCTGATCAAGCCGGCGGTGCTCGCGAAAATGCTTCAGGCCGCAGCGATCACCGAAACCGACCGTGTCCTCGTGGTCGGCTGCGCCACCGGCTATTCGGCGGCTGTCGTGGCTCATCTTGCGGGGCAGGTGTTTGCCACTGAGCCTGATTCGGCACTGGCGGCCGGAGCGGCGAGAAAGCTGGCGGATATCGGCCTCTCCAATGTGACAGTCAGCACGGGCGAACCGGCCGACGGCGACAAGGCTCATGCGCCGTACGATGTCATCGTCATGGACGGGGCGACGGAACTCGAGCCGCACGGGCTGTATGAGCAGTTGAAGATGGGCGGGCGGCTCGTCGGGGTGTTCGCTACCAGCCAGCCGCCGCGTGCCACATTGGTTGCCCGGTCACCGGCCGATTTCGGCAGCCGCGTGCTTTTTGATGCCTCAGCACCGGTTTTGCCGGGCCTGGAGCGCCGCCCGGCGTTCGTTTTCTAGGACTACGTTCCTTCAAAATCCGCAAGTGTGGCTACAATGTCCCAGCCGAACTGTTTCGGCGGCGGCCGGGCCGAAAGGGTTTCACCCCGGCTTGGCGATGCATAGACTTACGCGGAACGGGCACAGGCGACTCAGAGACCCGGTTTTCGCGCGCCCTGATGGCGAGTGTAGAGCCGGTTTGGGGATAGACGTAATGCAAGCTAGATATCGGAAGAAACTCAGTGCGGGTGTCGCTCTGGCGACCCTCCTGTTGTGCCCGGTCATGACTGTCCCGGTTATGGCTGACACAATCGAGGCCGCACTGGTTCGTGCCTACCAGAACAACCCGCAATTGAATGCGCAGCGCGCCTCGGTGCGCGCCACCGACGAAAGCGTCCCACAGGCGCTTTCCGGATATCGTCCGCGCGTTGCCGTAACCGCCAGCGCCGGTACCCAGTACACCGAAACGCAGACCAACACCCAGGTCAGCGGCCGGCTCAGCGAAATCGGACTTCGCGGCGTCAATGCGCCGCGCTCGGTCGGCGCGACCATCAGCCAGACGCTGTACAACGGCGGCCAGACCGGCAATCGCACCCGTGCGGCCGAAAGTCAGGTGTCGGCGGCGCGTGAAGGCCTGCGCGTGCTCGAACAGACCGTGCTGTTCTCGGCTGCGACGGTCTACATGGACTACCTGCGCGACTCGGCCATCGTCGAAGTGCAGAAGAGCAACGTCCGCGTGCTCGAGCAGACTCTCAAACAGACTCGCGACCGTTTCAATGTCGGCGAAGTGACGCGCACCGACGTCGCTCAGTCCGAAGCGCAGCTCGCTGCGGGCCGCACCCAGTTGCTGACCGCAGAATCCAACCTGACGACGACGCGCGCGAACTTCCGCCGCATCATCGGCAACGAGCCTTCAAACCTTGCAGCCGGATCGCCTGTCGATCGTTTTCTGCCGCCTACGCTGGCGGGTGCGGTCGATCTCAGCCTTCTCGAGAATCCGAACGTCACCGCCGCGATGTACGGCATCGACGTCAGCTTCCTTCAGGTGAAGGTCAGCGAAGGCGCGCTGTTCCCGACCGTGACCCTTCAGGGCAGCGTGCAGCAGTCCTATGAAAGCACGATGGCGACCTACAAGGCGTTCGGCGCATCCGCCGTCGCGCAGTTGACCGTGCCCGTCTATCAGGGTGGCGCGGAATACTCGCTGATCCGCCAGTCGAAGGAAACGCTCGCCCAGCAGCGTCTGAACCTCGAACAGGTTCGCGACCAGACCCGCGCCACCGTCGCGCAGGCATGGGGCCAGCTCGTCGCCGGCAAGGCGCAGGTGCAGTCGGCTCAGTCGCAGGTCACGGCGTCTGAAATCGCGCTGAACGGCGTCCGCGAAGAGGCGAGGGTCGGGCAGCGCACCACGCTCGACGTCCTCAACGCACAGCAGGCGCTGGTCAACGCGCGCGTCGCGCTCGTGACGGCGCAGCATGACCGCGTCGTTGCGTCTTACAGTGTGCTGAACTCGATCGGACGTCTGTCGCCGAGCGTCTTGAAGCTCGCCACCAACGTCTACGATCCGAGCGTCCACTATCACCAGGTTCGCGACAGCTGGTTCGGCGTACGCACGCCCGACGGCCGCTAACTTGAATTGGTATTCGCGCCGTGCCCCACATCCGGGCCCGGCGCGAATGTCGAAATCAGTTCGCCGGATCGCCGGTTAACCTTCTCTCATTAGCGCTGTGATCAACCGGCCGAGTTTTTCGCCCGTTGCTTGCAATCAATTGTTGCCATGACATACCGTTCTGAAGGATCGCGAAACGATTCGTGACGGTGGTGTGCGGCTATGGCAGGTCCCTCGATTTGACCTTGCAGCCGATGGGGTGGAGTCCAAGATGACGCAACCGGCAAAGGCGCAGGAGCCCTCGATGGAGGAGATTCTCGCGTCGATCAGGCGCATCATCTCCGATGACGAGGCCAAGCCTGCGGCGGGAGCTGCTGCGGCAGCGCCAGCCGCGTCTGCTCCTGCCCCGGCAGCGCCGCCGAAAACCGAAGTTCCCAAAGCGGAGATGTCGCGGCCTGCGCCTGCGCGGCCCGTGATGACCGGCATTCCGCCGTCCAAGCTCGCTCCCGCCAGACCGGTGCCTGCTCCTGCGCCCGCACCGGCACCCGCGGCAAAGAACAGCCAGGCCGAAATCGACGCGATGATGGCGAGCTTCGATGCGCCTGCGTCCCCGGCGAAAGCTGCGGAGCCGGAGGAAGACGCCGACGTATTCGAATTGACCGAGCAGATGGCGGTGCCCGAGCCGCCGCCGACATTCAACAAGATCGAACCCGAGGACGATCTGGAGTTCACCGAGTCGCCAATGGTTCAAGCTTCACCTCAACGCGCTCCGGCGATGGAAGCGCCCACGTTCACCGAACGGGCGCCGCCACAGCGCGAGATGCCGAAGCAGCGTGAGATGCCGACGCAGCAGATCCTGTCGGGTTCGACGGTCTCGGCGGTGGAATCCGCGTTCAACACGCTGGCGAATACGGTGCTCAGCAACAACGCCCGGACCCTTGAGGATCTCGTCAAGGAGATGCTCCGTCCGATGCTGAAATCCTGGCTCGACGACAACCTGCCGAACCTGGTGGAGCGGATCGTCAAGGCCGAGATCGAACGGGTCTCCCGCGGCCGGTGATTTCGGCGATTTAGGCCTAAATCCTCCATATTCCGAGTGGTTGACTTGAGCCGCGCCGGGGGCTTTCTAGGGCGCGATGAAGTCGGATTGGACCGCGATTTCGTCATTGCGAGGAGCGCCAGCGACGAAGCAATCCAGCTTCCTTTGCCCAGCGCAATCCTGTCTGGATTGCTTCGCTTCGCTCGCAATGACGGCAATGTTCCAGCCCTGATCCACTCCTTTTGATTGCAGTGTGATGATCGAGAAAAACTACCAGCCCGCCGAGATTGAAGACCGTATCGCCCGTGCGTGGGAAGACGCTGGCGCGTTCAAGGCCGGACGGCCGGAGCGCAAGGACGCCGAGCCGTTCACGATCGTCATTCCGCCGCCGAACGTCACCGGCTCGCTGCATATGGGTCACGCGCTCAACAACACGCTGCAGGACATCCTGTGCCGGTTCGAGCGCATGCGCGGCCGCGACGTGTTGTGGCAGCCGGGAACGGACCACGCGGGTATCGCCACGCAGATGGTTGTCGAGCGGCAGTTGATGGAGCGGCAGGAGCCGGGCCGCCGCGACATGGGGCGCGCGAAGTTTCTTGAGCGCGTCTGGCAGTGGAAGGCCGAGTCCGGCGGCACCATCGTCAATCAGCTCAAGCGCCTCGGCGCGTCGTGCGACTGGTCGCGCGAACGCTTCACGATGGACGAAGGACTGTCCCGCGCGGTCGCGAAGGTGTTCGTCGAACTCTACGCGCAGGGCCTGATCTACAAGGACAAGCGGCTGGTCAACTGGGACCCGAAGCTGCTGACCGCGATTTCCGATCTCGAAGTGCAGCAGATCGAGGTCAAGGGCAGCCTCTGGCATCTGCGCTATCCGCTCGAAGGCAAGGAGTTCAATCCCGAGGACCCGTCCACCTTCATCGTGGTCGCGACCACGCGGCCCGAAACCATGCTGGGCGACACGGCTGTCGCCGTGAATCCCGAGGACGACCGCTATAGGAGCGTTGTCGGCAAGAAGGTCGTGCTGCCGCTGGTGGGACGGCTGATTCCGATCGTCGCCGACGATTACTCCGACCCGGAGAAGGGTTCGGGCGCGGTGAAGATCACCCCGGCCCACGACTTCAACGACTTCGAGGTCGGCCGCCGTCACAATCTTCCGTCGATCAGCGTGCTCGATCAGGAAGCGCGTATGTCGCTGTCCGCCAACGAGGACTATCTGCGCGGCTTGCCTGAAGCCGCATTGATCTTCGCCGAAGAGCTGCACGGCAAGGATCGCTTCGCCGCGCGCAAGCTGATCGTCGCGAAGCTGGAAGAGGCGGGCTTCCTTGAGAAGATCGAACCCAACACCCACATGGTGCCGCACGGCGACCGCTCCGGCGTGGTCATCGAGCCGTATCTGACCGACCAGTGGTATGTCGACGCCAAGACGCTGGCCGCGCCTGCGATTGCAGCGGTGCGCAGCGGCGAGACCGCGTTCGTGCCGAAGAACTGGGAGAAGACTTACTTCGAGTGGATGGAGAACATCCAGCCGTGGTGCATCTCGCGCCAGCTCTGGTGGGGTCATCAGATTCCCGCGTGGTACGGACCGGACGGCAAGGTGTTCGTCGCCGAGACCGAGGATGAAGCGGTCGGCAAGGCGCTCGGCTATTACGTGGAGCAGGAAGTCATCACGGCGGAGCAGGGCCATGACATGGCGCTCGATCCGGCGAAGCGCGAAGGCTTCATCACCCGCGACGAAGACGTGCTCGACACCTGGTTCTCGTCGGCGCTGTGGCCGTTCTCGACGCTCGGCTGGCCCGACACCGATGTCGACGTGAAGCGTTACTATCCGACGAATGTTCTCGTGACGGGCTTCGACATCATCTTCTTCTGGGTCGCCCGGATGATGATGATGGGCCTGCACTTCATGAAGGACGTGCCGTTCCCGACCGTCTACATCCACGCGCTCGTCCGCGACGAGAAGGGCGCCAAGATGTCGAAGTCGAAGGGCAACGTCATTGATCCGCTGCATCTGATCGACGATTACGGCGCCGACGCGCTGCGCTTCACACTGGCGGCGATGGCGGCGCAGGGCCGCGACATCAAGCTCTCGACCCAGCGTGTCGAAGGTTACCGCAACTTCGCGACCAAGCTGTGGAACGCCTCGCGCTTCGCCGAAATGAACGGCTGCGCGCTGGCCGACGGTTTCGATCCGGCGAAGGCGAAGGAGACGCTCAACCGCTGGATCGCGCACGAGACCGCGCGCGCCACGCACGACGTCACCGAAGCCATTCAGGCCTATCGCTTCAACGACGCGGCGGGCATCATGTACCGCTTCGTCTGGAACATCTATTGCGACTGGTACCTGGAACTCGCCAAGCCTGTGCTGATGGGTCCGGACTCACCGGCCAAGGTGGAGACGCAGGCCAGCATCGCCTGGGCGCGCGACGAGATCCTCAAGCTGCTGCATCCGTTCATGCCGTTCCTCACCGAGGAGCTTTGGGGCGTCACAGCCAAGCGTGACGGACTCCTTGCCCTCGCCGAGTGGCCGCTGAGAGCCCCGGCCGCGCCGATCATTGAACCGGCAATCTCCGCCGATCCGCTGGCGATGCCCATCGTCGTCCTGCCAGCGCCGGAGCTTGAGCCGTTCAGCGATCCTGCGGCTGAATCCGAAATCGGCTGGCTGATCGAGCTCATCTCGGCAATCCGCTCGATGCGCGCGGAAATGAACATTCCGCCCGCGACGCTGTTTCCGCTGGTGCTGGTCGGTTCGTCCGCCGACATCAAGTCACGTGCGGAGCGCTGGAGCGATGTGATGAAGCGCCTTGCGCGTCTCGGCGAGATTTCGTTTGCCGATCGCGTGCCGGACGGTTCCGTGCAGTTGCTGGTGCGCGGCGAGGTGGCTGCGATTCCGCTCAAGGGCGTGATCGATCTTGCGGCCGAGAAGGTGCGCCTCGACAAGGAACTGGCCAAGGCCGATGCCGACATCAAGCGTGTCGACGCCAAGCTCGGCAACGAGAAGTTCGTCGCCAACGCACCGGAAGAAGTCATCGAAGAACAGCGCGAAAAGCGCGAGGAAGCCGAAAGCCGCAAGGCGAAAATCCTCGAAGCTTTGGAGCGTCTCAAGGGCGCGGAATGACCCTGCAGCGGTCATCCTCGTTCAACGCGCTCCTGCTTCTCTGGCTCGCGGGAAACGGCCTGCGGCTGACGCTGCTTGCCGTACCGCCGGTGCTGGCGCTCATCATTCTGGATCTGAAGCTGTCCGGCACCGAGGTCGGAATCCTGAATGCGATTCCGGTTTTCCTGTTCGCGCTGGTCGCCGTACCCGGCTCGCTGCTGATCGCGCGCGTGGGTGCCGTGCCCGCGCTCATCATCGGGCTTCTGGTTGCGGCTGCGGGTTCGGCGCTGCGCGGCTTCGCGGCCGACTCCTGGCTGCTCTACATCACCACCGTGATCATGGCGGCGGGGATCGCGGTGATGCAGCCCTCGCTGCCGCCCACGGTGCGCCAGTGGGTGCCGGACCGCATCGGCTTTGCCACGGCGGTCTACACCAACGGCCTTCTGTGCGGAGAAATCTTCCCGGTGATGCTCGCGGCTTTTATCGTGCCGCTGCTGGCAGGAAGCTGGCGCGCGAGCCTGGTGCTCTGGTCGATCCCGCTTGTGGCGATTGCGCTCATCATCTTTCTGTTTCAGCCCGGCGGCAAGGATGCCCCGGTCGCTCGTCATCGTCTGTGGATGCCTGACTGGCGCGATCCGTTGCTCTGGAAGCTGGGCCTCATCATGAGCGGGCCGAACCAGCTTTACTTCTGCACCAACGCCTTCCTTCCCGGATACCTTCTGCACACGGACCGCACCGAACTGATCGGCCCGGCGCTTACCGCGCTTAACGTCGGCCAGTTGCCCGCATCATTCATTCTGCTGGTGATGGCAAGCCGCTGGGAACGGAAAAAGTGGCCGTTGCTCTCTGCCGCTGCAATCGGGATTGCCGGCATCTTCGGCATTCTGGTGTCCGGTCAAGCGTGGAGCGTAATCGGATCGGCGGCGATGGTCGGCTTTGCCTGCGCCATCACACTGACTCTCGTGCTCGCATTGCCCGCACTGCTGGTTGCGCCGGACGATGTGCCGCGAATGTCGGCGGGGATCTTCACGATGGGCTATGGCCTTGCGATGACGATCTCGGTTCTCGGCGGCGTCGTGTGGGATATCACCGGGAATGCTGCGTTTGCGTTTGTCCCGATCGCGGTGTGGATGTTGCCGCTCATTTTCTTCACGCTGAGAACCGACTTCTCGACACGCCGGGCCTGAACGGCTGCTGGTGAATTTGAGTCCAGCCAGGAGCGCATGGCTCGGCTGCCTGCGTTTTGATGGATGCTCTTTGGTGAAGCTGTCACGCTTTTCTGGTTATGCAGGCGACGCATGACACGTGCACGAGCTGTCGATCGCCATGTTGCCGCGAGGCAAACAGCCAAAATCTCGAAGCGCCGCCGCTACGTCACTATTCCTCCTTTTGCAGCGAAGTTCGTCACTGTTTCGCCTTATGCCGGAAACGGCTTGCTCATGAATTTCGAGCCCTTCAGTCCGTAGCGCCACGGCAGCTCCACCGCCTTGGTGATGCCGATGCGAAGGCCGCTGACGATCTGCGGTTTGCGCGTGCGTGCGTAAATCGCAATCGGCGGCGTATCGAGGGCGAGGCCGTTGTGCTTGCCGGTCACAGCCATCGCCTCGCAAAGCTTGCCCGGCCCCGAACACAGTGTTCGTTCGTCGTGCAATCCGCGGCGGCGTCGCATCGCCGGGATGCCGTGGGTCGGCTCGATCGCACGGATCAGCACAGCACTGGCGGAGCCTTCCTTCTCGCAAACGAAGTTCATGCACCAGTGAATGCCGTAGGAGCGATAGACGTAGAGAAATCCCGGAGGGCCGAACATCACCATGTTGCGCGGGGTTGGTCCGTTGAACGAATGCGCTGCCGGCTCGGTGTGATGATAGGCCTCGACCTCGACGATGATGCCACCGACGCCATCCACCAGCAGCGTCGCGCCGATCAGGTCAGGCGCCACATCATGGACGCTGCGCGCAAAGAACTTGCGCGTCAGCAGCCGTCCGGCAGGGGCTTGGGACTGGAGTTCAGCCATTTATGGGCAGGGGATAGGCGTGCAGGGCCATGCAGGACCGGTTGGAAACGTGATAGTCATTCCAAGGTAGCACGATGCGGACGGCTTGCGCCAAGACATTGGCGGGCTTAGGTAAGTCTAGGGAAATCGCGGACTTTTCATGGTCACTTTGATCGATACGGTGTCGCCAAATCAGGTGCGCCCACGTCATCCGGAGAAGGTCAACCGGCCCGACGCCAAGTCGCCGGCGAAGCCCGACTGGATTCGCGTGCGTGCGCCGAACTCGCGCGGCTATGCCAATACCCGCAACATCGTCAAGGAAAACGGTCTCGTCACGGTTTGCGAGGAAGCGGGCTGCCCGAACATCGGTGAGTGCTGGGACAAGAAGCACGCCACCTTCATGATCATGGGTGACACCTGCACCCGCGCCTGCGCCTTCTGCAACGTCAAGACTGGCCTACCCAACGCGCTCGACGCGTCCGAGCCGGAGCATGTCGCGCTCGCCGTGCAGAAGCTCGGCCTGCATCATGTGGTCATCACCTCAGTAGACCGCGACGATCTCGCCGACGGCGGTGCGGATCATTTTGCGAAAACCATCCGCGCCATTCGCGCCAGTTGCCCGACGACGACTATTGAAATCCTCACCCCGGATTTTCTGCGTAAAGAGGGGGCGCTGGAGCAGGTGGTCGCAGCCAAGCCCGACGTGTTCAACCACAACCTGGAAACCGTGCCGTCGCGGTATCTGACGGTGCGGCCCGGCGCGCGTTATTTCCATTCCATCCGGCTGCTGCAACGGGTCAAGGAAATGGACCCGACCATCTTCACCAAATCCGGCATCATGGTTGGTCTTGGTGAGGAACGTCATGAAGTACTGCAGGTGATGGACGACTTGCGCTCGGCGGATGTCGATTTCCTCACCATCGGGCAGTACCTGCAGCCGAGCCTCAAGCATCATGCGGTGATGCGCTATGTGACGCCAGACGAATTCGGCGGCTACGAGAAGGTCGCCTATACCAAGGGCTTCCTGATGGTGTCGGCGAGCCCGCTGACGCGCTCGTCGCATCACGCCGGTGAGGATTTCGCCAAGCTGCAGGCGGCGCGCGACGCGGCCAACCGCTAACTCCCTATGCCGCAGTTTTCCAACAAGCGCCGCGTGCGTCACAGCGCAGAGAAGATGTTCGACCTCGTCGCCGATGTCGAACGCTATCCCGAGTTCGTGCCGATGTGCCAGGCGCTGAAGGTGCGCCAGCGCACGCAAAAGCCGGACGGAACTGAAGTCGTCGTTGCCGACATGACCGTGTCGTTTCAGGTCGTGCGCGAGACCTTCACCAGTCGCGTCACGCTGGACAGGCCTAACCTGAAAATCCTTGTCGAATACTTGCAGGGTCCGTTCAGCAAGCTTGAGAACCGCTGGACCTTCGAGGCGAAGTCGGAAAACGCCTGCGATGTCGGCTTCTTCATCGCCTATGAGTTCAAGAGTCGGATGCTCGCGGTGCTGATGGGCGCGATGTTCGACGCCGCTTTCCAGCGCTTCGCCGCGGCGTTCGAGAAACGCGCGGATGCGGTCTATGGGCCGCCGCGCGTGGCCGCTTCTTGAGCGGCGGCTGCGGCCCGCGCGCCATCTCCGTCAGCATCTTCAGCGCTTCCACCACCGACTGTTCACGAACGTTGCTGCGGCCGACCGCGCCGAAGCGGCATTCCTTGTGAGCGATGCGGCCGTCGCGCGCGGCGACTGCCAGATGCACGAGCCCAACAGGCTTGCCCGGCGTCGCGCCGCCCGGTCCGGCGATGCCGGTGATCGAAACCGCCAGATCGACTTCGGCGTGTTCCAGCGCGCCGAACGCCATTGCGGTTGCGGTTTCCTTGCTGACTGCGCCGAATGTTTCCAGCGTCGAGGTCTCGACGCCGAGCATCGCGTGCTTGGCTTCGTTGGAATAGGTGATGAAACCGCGATCGACCACATCGGAAGAGCCGGGAATTTCGGTGAGTGCCGCAGCGACGAGACCACCCGTGCAGGACTCGGCGGTCGCAATGGTCAGCTTGCGCATCCGGCACAGATCCAGCAGCGAGCGGGAAAGGGCGCGGATGACACTGGCGCTCATGCGGATGGCCCGGCGCTCAGGGATTCGTCCCAGGGCAGGCGGATAGTTGCGGCTGCCGTCGCCGCGATACCCTCCTGACGTCCGGTGAAGCCGAGACGTTCGCTGGTTGTCGCCTTTACAGCCACGCGTGACTGCGGCAGTCCGGTAATCTCGGCAATCTTCGCGCGCATCGCTTCGCGCAGCGGGCCGATCTTCGGCGCTTCGCAGATCATGGTCACTTCGAGGTTTGCGATACGGCCGCCGCGCTGATGCACCAGACCGACCGCGTGTTTCAGGAATTGATCGGACGCTGCGCCCTTCCACTTCGGATCGCTCGGCGGGAAGTGTGAGCCGATGTCGCCATCGGCCAATGCGCCGAGGATGGCATCGACAATCGCATGCAATCCGACATCGCCATCGGAATGAGCAAGGAAACCGCGATTGAACGGCACGCGCACGCCGCACAGCATCAGGTGATCGCCGTCGGTCAGCGCATGCACGTCGTAGCCGGTGCCGGTGCGGATGTCGCCCAGCATGGCGCCGAGGCGCGCCTCCTCGCGTGCAAAGTCTTCCGGTGTGGTCAGTTTCATGTTGGCAGCATCGCCTTCAAAGGTTGCGACGGTCAATCCCGCCCATTCCGCGATCGCCGCGTCGTCTGTGAAATCGTCGCGGCCCTCGCGCGCCGCGCGGCGATGGGCTTCGAGAATGGTGTCGAAGCGAAACGCCTGCGGCGTTTGCGCGATTCGAAGATTTGCACGATCCGGTGTCGCCTGGATGGCGCCGGTTGCATCGACGACCTTGATGGTGTCGGTCACCGGCACGACGGGAATTGCTGCGCCGGTGATCAGCGCCGCATCGATGGCGCGCGAGATCACCTTGTCGGTGACGAACGCGCGCGCAGCGTCGTGAATGAGCACGATGTCTGGTGCTTCGCTGGCCAGCGCTTCGAGCCCCGCGCGCACGGACGCCTGCCTTGTGGCGCCGCCATTCACGGGCGTCTGATATTTGAGGTGGCTAACCGCCTGGTCGAAAATATCGGCATCGTCCGGGTTGCGGACCGGCTGGACGGCAAACACGCCCGGATGGGTACAAAACGGCTCCATCGCCCTCGAAAGGACGGTTTTGCCGCCGATGGATCGGTATTGCTTAGGGCCTCCGGTCCCGGCGCGAAGTCCGCGACCGGCAGCAACGATAATGGCGGCAGTCCGTTTTTGGGTTGGCATGATTATTTGACGACCGTCCGAGCAGGGTGGCTGAGCCGATGGTTGGCAGGTTTGGGTGCTGCACTTACCATATTCGGGCAGGGAACAGCACGATTCCGCAACCCTGTGAGGAATTTGGAAGAATTGTTGCGCCGCACTTGCAAGCCGCCCGGAATTGGCTAAAGTGTAGGCATGGCTTCGATATGCTTAGAAATTAAGCTATGCATTCTCCGCAATGAGGCGGGGTTTGGCGAAAAACGAGAATTACAGTGATCGGTATGGCTCCGGAACGTCAGGCAGCGCTGACCATTGGCGATGTTGAAGTCGCAAATCGCGTCCTTCTGGCACCGATGTCCGGCGTGACCGATGCGCCGTTCCGCCGTATCGCCGCTGAGCTGGGAGCCGGGCTTGTCGTCTCGGAAATGACCGCCAGCGATGACCTTGCCCGAGGCCGCCCGATGTCGGTCCTGCGCTGTGAGGCCGCCGGTATCGGCCCGCACGTCGTTCAGCTCGCCGGCTGCGAAACGCGCTGGATGACCGAAGGCGCGAGGATCGCAGAAGCTGCCGGCGCCGATATTATCGATATCAACATGGGCTGCCCCGCGCGTCATGTCACCGGCGGTCAGTCTGGCTCTGCACTGATGCGCGACCTCGATCATGCGCTCCGCCTCATCGACGCCACCGTGTCTGCCGTCTCCGTGCCGGTGACGTTGAAGATGCGGCTGGGCTGGGATGACAAGTCGCTCAATGCTCCGGAGCTGGCGCGCCGCGCCGAAGCGGCGGGCGTCAAGATGATCACCGTTCATGGCCGGACCCGCTGCCAGTTCTACAAGGGAAGCGCCGACTGGGCCGCCGTGCGGCCGGTCAAGGACGCAGTGACCGTACCGGTTGTCGTGAACGGCGACATTACGTCGTTCGAGCAGGCCGCGCTTGCGCTTGAGGCATCGGGGGCAGATGCCGTGATGATCGGGCGGGGTGCGCAAGGACAGCCTTGGCTGCCGGGACAGATTGCACGCCGTCTCGATGGCGGATCACCGGAGTCCGAGCCACATCTCAGCGAGCAACTCGAGCATGTTTGCAAGCTCTACAATCAGGTCGTCGAGCACTACGGCGCCCGTGTCGGCTCACGTCATGCGCGCAAGCATCTGGGCTGGGCTCTTGATGTCGCGGCAAAAGGCAGTGCCGCATCTGCGGATGCTCTCAAGCGCTGGCGCCAGACGATCCTGACGGCGACAGATCCGGCGCATGTTCGCCGCTCGCTTCACGATGCCTTTGGCGAATTCTCCTGGAGCGCCGCCGCATGAGCAATGCCGCTGAAAAACGCGTTCCACAGCTCGCCAATAGCGATGCAATTCTGAACGCGCTGCCCAATCCGGTGATGCTTGTGGCTCCGGACGGCAAGATCCTCGACGCGAACATTGCAGCGGAATCGTTTTTTGAGACCTCGATTCCACACTTGCAGCGGCAGATGCTGCGCGAATTGGTGCCGTTCGGCAGCCCGCTGCTTGCGCTTATCGATCAGGTACGCCGTACCGGATCGGCTGTGAACGAATACAAGGTCGATCTCGGCACGCCGCGTATCGGAGGCGACCGCCAGGTCGATCTTCATGTCGCTCCGCTCAGCGAGCATCCCGGTCATATCGTGGTGATGCTTCAGGAACGCACCATCGCCGACAAGATGGATCGTCAACTAACTCATCGCAGTGCCGCCCGCTCGGTGATCGCGCTGGCTGCAATGCTGGCGCATGAAATCAAAAATCCGCTGTCGGGCATTCGCGGCGCCGCACAGTTACTGGAGCAGGCCGCATCGCCGGAAGACCGCACGCTGACACGTCTGATCTGCGACGAGGCGGATCGCATCGTGACGCTTGTCGATCGTATGGAAGTGTTTGGCGACGAACGCCCTGTGGCGCGCGGACCGGTGAATATCCATTCGGTATTCGACCATGTGAAGCGGCTGGCCCAGTCCGGCTTCGCCCGTAACATCAAGTTCATCGAAGAGTACGACCCTTCGTTGCCGCCTGTGCTGGCCAACCAGGATCAGCTTATTCAGGTGTTCCTGAATCTCGTGAAGAACGCGGCCGAGGCCGTCGCGGATCTCGGGACAGACGGCGAAATTCAGTTGACCACGGCATTCCGGCCGGGTGTGCGCCTCTCGGTGCCCGGCAAAAAATCACGCGTTTCGCTGCCGCTGGAATTCTGTGTGAAAGACAACGGGCCAGGGGTCCCGGACGATTTACTGCCGAATCTGTTCGATCCGTTCGTGACCACCAAGCCGACCGGCAGCGGTCTTGGTCTCGCGCTTGTCGCCAAGATCGTGAACGATCATGGCGGCATTATCGAATGTGAATCCCAGCCGCGGAAAACGGTTTTCCGCGTGCTGCTGCCGATGTTCAACGCAACCAAAAACAACAATCACATCCACAGCAATAGCGATGGGCGCCCGGGAACGCTCTCGCATGCCTCACAGACCGCAGATGAGGAATAAGTAACAATGCCCGCAGGTAGCATACTAGTCGCTGACGACGACACCGCCATCCGTACCGTGCTTAATCAGGCACTGTCCCGCGCCGGATATGAGGTGCGGCTGACGGGCAATGCCGCCACGCTCTGGCGTTGGGTGAGCCAGGGCGAGGGCGATCTCGTCATCACCGACGTTGTGATGCCGGATGAGAATGCGTTCGACCTGTTGCCGCGGATCAAGAAGATGCGTCCGAATCTGCCTGTCATCGTCATGAGTGCGCAGAACACTTTCATGACCGCGATCAGGGCATCGGAGCGCGGCGCTTACGAATATCTGCCGAAGCCGTTCGATCTCAAGGAATTGATTGCGATCGTCGGCCGCGCCCTGTCCGAGCCGAAGGAGCGTCCGGCGACAGTCAAGGACGAGGGCGAGTTCGACTCCATTCCGCTGGTCGGCCGCTCGCCTGCGATGCAGGAAATCTACCGCGTGCTCGCGCGCCTGATGCAGACCGATCTGACCGTCATGATCTCCGGCGAATCCGGCACCGGCAAGGAACTGGTCGCGCGAGCGCTGCATGACTACGGCAAGCGCCGCAACGGCCCGTTCGTTGCGGTGAACATGGCGGCTATTCCGCGCGATTTGATCGAGTCCGAACTGTTCGGGCACGAGCGTGGCGCGTTCACCGGCGCGAATGCCCGCGCGACCGGCCGGTTCGAGCAGGCCGAAGGTGGCACGCTGTTCCTCGACGAAATCGGCGATATGCCGATGGAGGCGCAGACCCGCTTGCTGCGTGTCTTGCAGCAGGGCGAATACACAACGGTCGGCGGGCGCACACCGATCAAGACCGACGTGCGGATCGTGGCGGCCAGCAACAAGGACCTCCGCATTCTCATTCAGCAGGGTCTGTTCCGTGAAGACCTGTTCTTCCGCCTTAACGTGGTCCCGCTGCGCCTGCCGCCGCTGCGCGAGCGGATTGAGGATTTGCCTGACCTGATCAGGCACTTCTTTGCGCTGGCGGAAAAGGACGGCTTGCCACCGAAGAAGCTCGATGCACAGGCGCTTGAACGGCTCAAGCAGCATCGCTGGCCGGGCAACGTACGCGAGCTTGAGAACCTCGCGCGCCGCCTTGCGGCGCTTTACCCGCAGGACGTCATCACCGGTTCAGTGATCGAAGGCGAACTGGCGCCGCCTGCCGTGGTGTCTGGCGGCAGCATGCCGCAAAGCGTGGACAACCTCGGAGGGGCGGTGGAGATGTATCTCGCATCACATTTCGCCGGGTTCC
The DNA here is from genome assembly GCF_000497575.1 of Afipia sp. OHSU_II-C1. Classification (GTDB taxonomy): domain Bacteria; phylum Pseudomonadota; class Alphaproteobacteria; order Rhizobiales; family Xanthobacteraceae; genus Afipia. The sequence goes on along the minus strand of NZ_APJI01000004.1, from coordinate 287,933 downwards.
CGAACGGTCTGCCGCCACCAGGGCTTTATCACCGCATCCTGAAGGAGATCGAAGTTCCGCTGCTGACGGCGGCGCTGGCGGCCAATCGCGGCAACCAGATCAGGGCAGCCGATCTCCTCGGGCTGAACCGGAATACCCTGCGCAAGAAGATTCGGGATCTCGACATTCAGGTCTACCGGAGCGGCGGCTAGGCTTGTTTTCGGCTGCAGCGGAAGCGGATTAGGGCAGACCGGCGAAGGGGCTAGTCCCCTGTTTCAGGCTCTGCGCAGTGGCATTCCGGTGACGGGGCCGGATTTTCGGGTGTCCCGGCTCGCTTAGAAGCCGTTGAAGGCGCAATTCGTCACGGACATGCGCCTAGGAAATGTCGCAATTCAGCAACATTGTGATATGAATGCATCACTGGTCGGGGCATCCGCCTCGCACCTGGCAAAATTGGCCTGACACGATCCCGCATGAGCGCAGCAGAGGCGTCGGCCCAAACCCTCGACCCGTCGGTTGCCGAGCCTTCCGGCCGGCCATGGCATCGGCTATTGGCGCCGTTCGCCGTTGGCATTTCGCTGCTGTCTGCGTTCCTGACGTTCGTGGTGCTGACCGGATTAACGCCGATCGCACCCGTCCATAGCGTCGTTATTACTTTCCTCCTGATCAACGGCGCGACCATCCTGCTGCTGCTGGCGATTATCGCCCGCGAGGTCTGGCAGGTGGTTCAGGCCCGCCGCCGTGGCCGCGCTGCTGCGCGCCTGCACGTCCAGATTGTCAGCCTGTTTTCAGTGATCGCGGTTTTGCCGGCGGTGCTGGTGTCGATCGTGGCGAATGTCACCATCGATCGCGGACTGGATCGGCTGTTTTCCGTCCGCACCCGCGCGGTGATCGAAAATTCGCTGATCGTTGCCAACGCCTATGTCTATGAACACGCGCAGCTCATTCGCGGGGACATCATCGGGATGTCGAACGACATCGCGCGTGCACGGCCATTGTTCGATCAGGACCGGCAGACCTTCCGCAACGTGCTGACGTCGAGTGCGACCTCGCGCAATCTGCCTGGCGCCATGATCATCGACAAGGATCGGAACATCCTTGAGACGGCTGCCACCGGAATCCGGCAGGATTTTCAGACTCCCGCAGGGGATTTTCTGAAGAACGTCACCGAGGATGAACCCCAGATCGGTGTCTTTATCGAACAGAACTACGTCGCCGCGGTGATTCGTTTGCGCGCGTTTCAGGATACGTTCCTTTACGTGGCCCGCATTCTCGATCCGCGCGTCGTCGCGCAGTTGCAGCAGACCCAGGCGAGCGTGAAGGAATACGCCGAACTCGAGTCGCGGCGACTGGGAATTCAGGTCGCCTTCGCGCTGATGTTCACGGTGATCGCGCTCACCGTGCTCATGTCATCGGTGCTGATCGGGCTTAATTTCGCCAACTGGCTTGTCGCGCCGATCCGCCGTTTGATGAGCGCGGCCAATCTCGTGTCCACAGGCGATCTGCATGTTCAGGTCCCCGTGATCAAGTCCGAGGGCGATCTCGCCAATCTCGGCGAGACATTCAACAAGATGACGCAGGAATTGCGCACGCAGCGCGACGATCTTGTGAATGCGAGCGGTCTTATCGACAGCCGCCGCCGGTTTATCGAGGCGGTTCTTTCATCAGCGAGCGCCGGCATTATCGGTGTCGATGGCGCCGGCAAGATCGCCGTTCTGAATCGCTCGGCGGAAAAGCTGATCGGTCATTCGGAATCGGAGGTTTTGAGCAAGCCACTATCCGAGATTGTTCCGGAACTTAATGAGTTGATGACGACGGCCCGCAGCAGCGCGCAAAGGTTGCTGCAGGGGCAGATCGAGATCAGCCGCGACAACGTCGAACGCAACCTGTCGGTGCGGGTCAGTTCAGAACAGACTGGACAATCGAACGAGAGCTACATCATCACCCTCGACGATATTACTGAACTGGTGACCGCGCAGCGGACATCCGCGTGGGCCGACGTCGCCCGACGCATCGCACATGAGATCAAGAACCCGCTGACCCCGATCCAGCTATCGGCGGAGCGCATTCGCCGCAAGTTCGGCAAGGTTATAACCGAGGATCGGCCGATCTTCGACCAGTGCACGGACACGATTATCCGCCAGGTCGATGATATCCGCAGGATGGTGGATGAGTTCTCGAAGTTCGCGCGCATGCCGAAGCCCGTGATAGAGGGCGAGGATGTCGCAGATACGGTTCGTCAGACGGTGTTCCTGATGCGCGTCGGCTATCCCGATATCGATATCGATGTCGACATCAAGCAGGAGCCGATGCAGGCGAAATTCGACCGGCGCCTGATCTCGCAGGGACTGACTAACATCATCAAGAACGCCACGGAAGCCATCAGCGCGGTTCCTCCGGCAGAGATCGAGCGCGGACACATCGATGTCATCGCCGCGCGTGAAAACGACGATATCGTGATCGATATTGTGGACAACGGAATCGGGCTGCCCAAAGAAAGCCGCGCGCGGCTGCTTGAGCCGTATGTGACCACCCGCGAAAAGGGTACCGGCCTTGGTCTCGCGATCGTTGGCCGCGTCCTCGAAGATCACGGCGGACGCATCGAACTGAATGACGCATCCATCCTTCGCCACGGAGCACGGGGCGCGTGGGTGCGGATGAGATTTTCTGTCTTCGGCCAGGCGAAGGACGCCGCGGCCGAGGAAAAACACGAAGCAAAAACCGAAGCCGTAACCGGCGATTGATAGAGCGGGCGTGATTCATGGCGAATGATATTTTGATCGTCGATGACGAAGCTGATATTCGGGATCTTGTCGCGGGCATTCTCGACGACGAGGGTTTCAAGACGCGGACCGCGCGTGACAGCGACTCCGCACTGGCGGAAATTTCGAGCCGCCGGCCAAACCTCATCTTCCTCGACATCTGGCTTCAGGGCAGCAAGCTGGATGGCCTGCAGTTGCTCGAACAGATCAAGCTGAACCATCCCGAAGTGCCGGTCGTAATGATCTCCGGCCACGGCAACATCGAAACGGCGGTCGCGGCGATCAAGCGTGGCGCTTACGATTTCATTGAGAAACCCTTTAAGGCGGACCGGCTGATTCTGGTCGCAAACCGTGCACTGGAAACGTCGCGCCTCAAGCGCGAGGTGCGCGAACTCAAGCAGCATGCGCCGTCGTCCGGTACGCTGATCGGCCGTTCACCCTGCATGAACCAGTTGCGGCAGACCATCGACCGTGCGGCCAAGGCCAACAGCCGTATCATGATCGTTGGACCATCCGGCGGCGGCAAGGAGCTTGCCGCCCGCACGCTCCATGCGATGTCCAGCCGTGCCGACGGGCCATTCGTTGTCATCAATGCGGCGGCGATTACGCCGGAACGGATGGAAGTCGAATTGTTCGGGATTGAACTGTCCGACGGCGAGACCGGCCGCAAGCCCGGTGCACTCGAAGAGGCTCACGGCGGCACGTTGTTCATCGACGAGATCGCCGACATGCCGCGCGAAACACAGAACAGGATCTTGCGGGTGCTGGTCGATCAGACGTTCCAGCGGGCAGGCGGTACCACGAAGGTGAGCGTGGACGTTCGCATCGTGTCCTCGACCGCGCGCAATCTTGAGGCCGAGATCGCAGAGGGGAAATTCCGGGAAGATCTCTACCATCGCTTGTCGGTTGTTCCGATCCGTATCCCGCCATTGTCAGAGCGCCGGGAGGATATTCCCGACCTCGTTGAATACTTCATGGACCAGATTTCATCCGCGACCGGACTGCCGAAACGGCGGATCGGGGAGGATGCCATGGCGGTGCTGCAATCGCACGTCTGGCCGGGCAATGTCCGGCAATTGCGTAACAACGTCGAGCGCGTGATGATCTTGGCGGGTGGTGACCCTGATGCTGCGATTACCGCCGACATGCTGCCTCAGGACGTCGGCTCGATGATCCCGGCCATGCCCACAGGCAACAACGGCGAGCACATCATGGGCCTGCCGCTGCGGGAGGCCCGCGAAGTATTTGAGCGCGACTATCTGATTGCGCAGATCAGCCGGTTCTCGGGCAACATTTCGCGCACAGCCGAGTTTGTGGGAATGGAGCGTTCGGCGCTGCATCGCAAGCTCAAGGCACTGGGGGTCGGTTAAGTTCATGTCCCGCATTGCCTATGTGAACGGCCAGTACCGCGACATGCGGGACGCCAATGTGAATATCGAGGACCGCGGCTATCAGTTTTCCGATGGCGTCTACGAAGTCTGCGAGATCAGGGGCGGCAAGGTCGTCGACATGCCACGCCACCTGACGCGCTTGCAGCGCTCGCTCCGCGAATTGCGCATCGATATGCCGATGCCGCTGGCCGCGCTTGAGATCGTGATTCAGGAGACCGTGCGACGCAATCGCGTGACGTACGGGATCGTTTACCTGCAAGTGACTCGCGGCGTGGCCCGGCGCGATCACGCGTTTCCGGTCAAGCCTGTCAAGCCGGCTGTGGTGGTTACGGCGCGCAGTCTCAACTTCCAGAAAAATCAGGAGACCGCAGCAAAGGGGATCGGCGTCATCACCGTTCCCGAAAATCGCTGGCCGCGCGTCGACATCAAGTCCGTTTCCCTGTTGCCCAACGTGCTGGCGAAGCAGCAGGCACGTGAGAACAACGCCTACGAGGCATGGTACGTCGACGGCGATGGCCATGTCACTGAAGGGTCATCGAGCAACGCATGGATCGTGACGAGAGATGGCAGGGTCGTGACCCGGTCGGCCGAGAGCGGCATTCTCGCCGGCATCACGCGGGCGGTGCTGACCGAGGTGCTGGCAGCGCTCCAGATCAAGCTTGAGGAGCGCCCATTTACCCCTGCGGAGGCTTATGAGGCCGCCGAGGCGTTCGTCACCGCATCCAGCCAGATCGTCATGCCGGTGGTCAGGATCGACGGCCGGAACATCGGGGATGGCAAGCCGGGCTCGATTTCCATGCGATTGCGGGAAGAATTCCACCGATATTCAGCATTTTCGTAAGATTTTCGGCCCTTTGGCGGCTTAGCCCGGTACCGCGGCCTTGCCTAACAACCGGGCGTGTCCTTTAATCGCGCTGCAGCACCCGGAGGGGGATCTCAGGGACGCCGGCAGCCAGACCACGCCCCGAAGAGGGCAGGTCGGGCCCAAAAACAAGAATGCGGGATAAGAAAATGGCGGCAGACCGCGCACAAAACCTACAAGACACGTTTCTCAATCACGTTCGCAAAACCAAAACGCCACTGACGATCTTTCTGGTCAATGGAGTGAAGCTGCAGGGCATTGTCACCTGGTTCGACAATTTCTGTCTGCTGCTTCGGCGCGATGGTCACTCGCAGCTTGTCTACAAGCATGCGATCTCGACGATCATGCCGGGCGCTCCGATCCAGTTGTTCGAAGGCGGCGAGGACGCGCCAGCTTGAGATTGAACTAGTTTGGAACCCCGAGACTTCGACGGGGGCGCCGACCGGCCAAGGGCGGCGCGGGGCGATACAGGACGGGTGCTGGTCATCGGTCCTTACAAGCGCGTGCGGCGGGGCGACCCCGACGCGACGGCGGTAGCTCATGGAATACGCAATCCGGAGGCGCGGCTTGAAGAAGCCGCGGGGCTGGCGCGCGCCATCGATCTCACCGTGGCGGAAGCGATCCTGGCGCCGCTGAGCGAAATCCGGCCGGCGACCTATCTCGGCAAAGGCAAGGTCGAGGAGATGATCGGCCTGATCAAGGCCAATGAGGTCGATCTGGTCGTGATGGATTGTGCGCTCTCGCCGGTCCAGCAACGCAACCTCGAAAAGGAATGGAACGCGAAGGTGCTCGACCGCACCGGCCTCATTCTGGAAATCTTTGGCCGCCGCGCGAAGACCCGGGAAGGCACGCTGCAGGTCGAACTCGCGCATCTGAATTATCAGCGCAGCCGTCTCGTCCGGTCATGGACCCATCTCGAACGCCAGCGCGGCGGTTTCGGATTCATGGGCGGCCCCGGCGAAACCCAGATCGAGGCGGACCGGCGCATGATCGGCGATCGCATCTCCCGCATCGAAGCAGAACTCAAGAAGGTCCAGGCAACACGCCGGCTGCACCGCGCGGGGCGTCAGCGTGTCCCGTACCGCGTCGTTGCACTGGTCGGCTACACCAACGCCGGAAAATCCACGCTGTTCAACCGGCTGACCCGCGCCGACGTTCAAGCGGCTGACATGCTGTTCGCAACACTCGATCCGACCTTGCGTGCGCTGACACTACCGCACGGCGGCAAGGCCATGCTGTCGGATACCGTCGGGTTCATCTCGGACTTGCCGACCATGCTGGTGGCGGCGTTCCGCGCCACGCTCGAGGAAGTCATCGAGGCTGATGTCATCCTGCATGTGCGCGACATCTCGCATGAAGATGCCGAGGCCCAGCAGCATGATGTCGAAGGCGTATTGAGACAGCTCGGAATCGACCCGGGCAGCGGTCAGCGCATCGTGGAGGTCTGGAACAAGATCGACCACTTCGATGAGGAAGGCCGCGACAACCTTATGAACATTGCCGCGCGGCGTCCGCCCGAGCGGCCGTGCTTTCCGGTGTCGGCCGAGACCGGGGAGGGCATCGACGCCCTGCTTGCGGCCATCGAGGATCGCCTGGCTGCGACGCGCGTGACGCTCGATCTGTTCATCGATGCATCCGATGGCGCCGGCATCAGCTGGCTGCACCGGAATGCGGAGGTGCTCGACAAGCACATGGAGAATGGCCGCTTTGCCATGACTGTGCGCGTCGATGAGACCAAGCGTGACATCACCATTGCCAAGTTTGGCGCGGTACCCAGCACGCACTGAGACGTTATTTTTCAGTCTTGGCTTCGTTCCACAACGCGTCCATCTCCGCCAGCGTCGCCTCTTCGAGCGATGAACCGCGCGATGCGAGCGTTCGCTCGATATAGGCAAAGCGCCGCTCGAATTTCGCGTTGGTCGCGCGCAAGGCCATCTCCGGATCGGCATCGGCATGGCGCGCCAGGTTGACCACAGCGAACAGAAGATCGCCGGTCTCCTCGGCAATATGCGCCTGGTCGCGGCTATCCAGCGCGGCCTCGATTTCATCGGCTTCCTCGCGAATTTTGGCGAGTACCGCACGTGGGTCGTTCCAGTCGAAGCCGACGGTCGAAGCGGTGCGTTGCAAGTCCATCGCGCGAGCGAGAGCGGGCTGGCTCTTTTTCACCTTCTCCAGCAGGCCGGGCTTTGCGTCAGGAACTTCCCCGCGCAAAGTCGCGCGTTCGGCTTTTTCCTCGGCCTTGATGCTGTGCCACAGACCCTTCACCTCTTCGGGTGTCATACGCCCGGCTTTCTCCCCGAATACATGCGGATGCCGCCGGATCATCTTGGTCGTGATGGCGTTCACCACATCGCCGAACGCGAAGGCGCCTTTCTCCTCGGCCATCCGTGAATGAAACACAACCTGAAGCAACAGATCGCCGAGTTCTTCCTTCAGGTCATCAAGGTCGTCACGGGAAATCGCCTCGGCAACCTCATAGGCCTCCTCGATGGTGTAGGGGGCAATCGTCGCAAAGGTCTGTTCCAGATCCCACGGACACCCGGTTTTCGGCGTACGCAGCGCCGCCATGATGTCGAGGAGTTTGGAGATGTCATGGGAAGGAGGCATGGCGCACCATGGGCATGAGGAGCTTCCCCTCTATGCCGTAACGACGGCCCCGAGACAATTGGCGGCGCGGTGTTCGGGTGCTAAGTGCAGTGCCATGACGGAATTAGGCCAAAACAACGCAGCTCTTGTGCTTTTCTCCGGCGGGCAGGATTCCGCCACCTGCCTCGCGTGGGCATTGACTCGCTTTGAGCGCGTGGAGACCATCGGATTTTCGTATGGCCAGCGGCATGCCGTTGAGCTTGAAAGCCGTGCAAAGCTGATCGACGGGATGATGAGGCTTCGGCCCGAGTGGGCGGCCAGACTCGGCGAAAGTCATACACTGGACATTCCGACCCTCGGCGACATTTCCGAAACCGCACTGACGCGCGACACGGCAATCGCAATGGGTGAGGGTGGCCTGCCCAATACGTTCGTGCCGGGCCGCAATCTGGTGTTTCTCACTTTTGCCGCTGCGCTGGCCTATCGACGGGGCATCACCCACATCGTAGGCGGCATGTGCGAAACGGATTTCTCCGGCTATCCCGATTGCCGGGACGAGACCATCAAGGCGCTCAATGTGGCGCTCAATCTCGGGATGGCGCGTCCATTCGAATTGCACACACCGCTGATGTGGCGCGACAAGGGTGACACATGGGCGCTGGCGGAAGAACTCGGCGGCCGGGGATTGGTCGATCTGATCGTTGAACACTCCCACACCTGTTACCTCGGTGAGCGCGGCGCACGGCACGACTGGGGTTACGGCTGCGGCGAGTGCCCGGCATGCAGCCTGCGCGCCAAAGGCTGGACGACATACGCCGCGAAAGCCAAGACCGAAACGTGATGACGCTTGCGCAACGGTTTCGCACGGAAGGCCTGATATTTCTATCGGCCTATATCGCCTGCATTCCGGTCGCCAATTGGTTGATCCAGCACGTCGGCACGCTGTGCCCGCCGGACGGGCCATGTCTTATTCCAGTGGCACCCGGCTTGATGGCGCCAAGCGGTGTGCTGATGGCGGGTCTTGCGCTGGTGCTGCGCGATCTTGTGCAGAGGCGGCTCGGCGTGACTTATGGATTGGCGGCGATTGGAGCAGGGACAGTGCTCTCTGCGGCGTTCGCACCGGCGCCGCTGGTGGTCGCATCGGCAGTCGCGTTTCTCCTGTCGGAACTTGCGGATTTCGCAGTCTACACACCGCTGCAAAAGCGCGGGCTTGTGCTCGCCGTAGCGGCGAGCAGCCTTGTCGGACTTGTTGCGGACTCGCTGCTCTTTCTGTGGCTCGCTTTCGGCAGCCTTCAGTTTCTCGCAGGCCAGATCGTCGGCAAAGCCGTGATGGTGCTGCTGACGCTGCCTGCGATCCGCTGGCTGCGCGACAGGGACCAGCGATTGGGCGTGACGTAGCTTCAGCGTCCCTTGAAGTCGGCTGGCCGCTTTTCGAGAAAGGAGGCCAGACCCTCACGGAAATCCTGAGTGCGCATCAGGGGCAGCAGTTGCAGGAAGACGTGATGGACATGATCGTTGAAGTTTTCCGAGAGGCCGACACGCATCATGCGCTTGGCCGATTGAACCGCGAGCGGCGCATTGGCGGCGATCTCGGCGGCGAGGGCGCGAGCGCGCGGCATCAGTTCGGCGTCCGGGACGACGTGATTGGTCAAACCCATCTCAAGGCTTTCCTTCGCCGAGAGCGTGCGGCCGGTGAAGATGATCTCTGCGGCCTTGGCCCAGCCCAGCATGCGCGGCAGAAACCATGTCCCGCCTGACTCCGGCACGATGCCACGCTTGACGAACGCGGCAGCGAACTTTGCGCTCTCGGCCATGATGCGGATATCGCAACCCAGCGCAGTGTCCATGCCGTAACCGGCCGCAGCGCCATTGAGCGCGCAGATCGTCGGCTTCTCCATATTGAAAAGGATCGTTGGAGGCGCGGTCTTGAGGTCAAGCGTTGTACGCGCGCCGTCGGCGTCACTCTGCGAGCCGATGCCAGTGCCGCTCGATGCACTGCCCACATCCAGTCCGGCGCAGAAGGCGCGCCCGGTCGCCGTGAGAATGACGGCACGCACCTCGGGATCGTTGTCAGCTTGCAGGAGCAGTTGGCCGAGCTGCGCCAGCATCGGGCGAGAGATCGTATTCAACCTCTCCGGGCGATTCAGCGTAATCGTGGCGATGTTGCCGTCGACCGCATAGAGCACTTCCGGCTCGGCTGCGCGGGCGTCCTGTACTCTTTCGACATTCGACATTTGGGCTTCCTCACATTTTCTCGTCGCAGGTAAGATGAAAAGCCGATAGGGCGCAAGCAGCCGCTGCCGCTCGGCTGCCTTGCACCAGATCCAGCAGCCGAATAGGCTCGACGGGCCGCGCACCGGGAGACGTCATATGATGAAACTCAAGCCGAATTGCGAATGCTGCGACAAGGACCTGCCGCCGGAGAGCAGTGAGGCAGTGATCTGCACATTCGAATGCACGTTCTGCAAAACCTGCGCTGATACCGTATTCGGCGGCGCATGCCCGAACTGCGGCGGCAACTTCGTCCCGCGGCCTGTCAGACCGGCAGCGATGTTGCGGAAGTATCCGGCTTCGACCGAGCGGCATTTGCGGGAGCAGCCGTGCTTGGCGAAAGCGAGCTGAGACGCAGGGACTTCGCTACTCCTTGTGATGATCATCCGTGCGCGGATGCTGGTGCCGCCATTCGCGCGGCGGTGTGAATGTCCCGGCCCACAATCCGCGCCTGGCGGATTTCGCAGCATCCTGTTGGGCGCTGTAAACGTTCGCAAATCCTGATGTGACAGCCCAGCCTTGCTGGACCATCCAGCCGTTGATGTCGGTGCCGTCGGGCAGGGTGCAGGTCGCCAGCGTGCGCCCAAACTTGTCGATCGATTTCGGCTGACAAGTGAGATTGTGGCCGCGGATACGGCTGCGCAGTTGGGCAGATGACTGCCGTCCGCATGGCCAGTCGCGTCCCTGAGCATCGGTGCAGGTCTGATCCAGTTCAGGGGCATCGATGTCAATGAGACGAATCCGCGTGCCGGCGATCGTCAGGGTGTCGCCATCGGCCACGAATGCATTGCCCGAGACCGGGGCGTCCGGTGCCCGCATCCAGCGTTCGACGGCGTAAACGCCGAGCGAGCCGATCAGGACGATTACCATGACAGTCCAGCGCCGCGTATCCGGGGTGAACTGTACTGCTCTGCGTGGTTGCCGCTGTGACATCCTGTACTTCTACTCGAGCGCCTCAGTGGCAAGCGAATCTCAATGTGAGAGTTTTATGTCACGCCGACCCCATCACGCGATTCCTCAACTGAATTATCGGCATTAGGTGAGTCGGGTTCAAGCGATGTTGCCAGCCACTTTCCCTTGAGACTATGTGGAGATTGCAGATAGCCTTGAACATCGACCCCTTCGGCGTGACCTATGCATGAAAACTTCGCCTGGTGGAGGTTTGGAATCCTCTATCAGATCTATCCGCGCTCGTTTCAGGACTCGAACGGCGATGGCGTGGGCGATCTCCGCGGCGTTATCGAGCGGCTGCCTTACTTGCGTGAACTGGGCGTCGACGCGCTGTGGCTGTCGCCGATCTTTCCGTCGCCGATGGAAGACTTCGGCTACGATATCGCAGACTATACCGGGATCGATCCGGTGTTCGGCTCTCTCAACGATTTCGATGCACTGGTTGTGGCCGCGCATGATCTTGGACTGAAGATCGTTCTCGATCTTGTGCCCAACCATACTTCCGACCGGCATCCTTGGTTCATTGAAAGCCGCAGTTCGAGAGCCAACGCGAAACGCGACTGGTACATCTGGCGCGACCCCAAGGGTGAGGGCGGCCCACCCAACAACTGGCTTTCCGAATTCGGCGGCAGCACATGGGAATTCGATGCGGATACCGGACAGTATTATTATCACGCGTTCCTGCGTAGCCAGCCCGATCTGAACTGGCGCAATCACGACGTCCGCCGTGCGATGCATGACGTCATGCGCTTCTGGCTGCGGCGTGGCGTCGACGGATTTCGCGTCGATGTGATGTGGCATCTGATCAAGGATGATCTGCTGCGTGATAATCCGCCAAACCCAGACTTCATTTCGGGGCAGCAGCCTTATCAGCAGCTGATCCCGCTGTATTCGGCCGACAGGCCCGAAGTCCACGAGATCGTGGCTGAGATGCGCAGGGTCATCGACGAGTTCGACGACCGGGTTCTGATCGGCGAAATCTATCTGCCACTGGACAAGCTCGTAACCTACTATGGCCGTGATCTGGCTGGTGCGCATCTGCCGTTCAACTTCGCGCTGATCTCGACGCCGTGGAATGCGCGCACCATTGCCAAACTCGTCGGCGACTACGAAGCCGCACTGCCGGCAGGTGCATGGCCGAACTGGGTACTTGGCAATCACGACCGCCAGCGCATCGCCAGCCGCGTGGGCGGCGATCAGGCGCGCATCGCGGCAATGCTGCTGCTGACGCTCCGCGGGACGCCTACGCTGTACTACGGCGACGAGATCGGCATGCCGCAGGTCGAAATCCGGCCGGATCAGGTGAGGGATCCCTGGGAGAAAAATGTACCCGGCCTCGGAGTCGGCCGCGACGGTTGTCGTACGCCCATGCAATGGGATTCGACGCTATATGCCGGCTTTAGCACTGCCGCGCCTTGGCTGCCGTTGGACCGGAATTTTGGCGCTGACAACGTTGCCATTGAGCGCCATGATACCGGATCCATGCTCAGCCTGTATCGGGCGCTGATCAGGTTACGCAGCGAACGGCCCGAGCTTGCGCTCGGTACATACAAGCTCGTGAGTATCGCTGAGGCGCTATTGGTGTTCGAGCGCGAGCATCAGGATCAGCGGTCTCTCGTTGCGCTGAACTTCGGGTGTGTGTCTGCAGAATTCGATGCGGCTGGTCTGCACGGGCAAATTCTGCTGTCGACGTTTATGGATCGCCAAGGCGAGGCCATACCCAAAAGATTGGCTCTCCGGGCCTCAGAGGGGCTTGTCGTAGGACTGCTAGGATAACCGGGCGGTCTGGAGCGCCATAGATCAAAGGCCACACCTCCGATTCGCATAAGGTATATTATGGAATATATTATATATCAGCAATTCCAGTATGATCGATCAAATATTCGATAAAATGGTCAAGGTATGTCGGGTTACATCTGAAAAACTTCGCGTAACGGCCAGGCATTCCTCTCCGGTGCATGCGGCTGTCCCGGCCTCTTCGCCTGGCGTCAGGCAGGCCCGTGAGGTTCATCCGCGTTAGACATCGGCCAGATGATTGACCGCGTGAACTGTCATTGTAGAACGATGCACGTGTCTGACCGGCAGACGCCGTTGGTGCTCACCGCGTCGGACAAATTAAGGAGTCAGGGACATGAGCAGCGATCAGGGCCAATACAGCACCGGTCTGGACAAAACCGCCGCCAACTATGTCCCTTTGTCGCCGCTGAGTTTCCTGGCCCGCAGCGCCAGCGTGTATCCAAATCACACCAGCGCGGTCTATGAAGGCCTCAGATTTACCTGGGCGCAGACCTATGAGCGCTGCAAGCGCTTTGCTTCGTTTCTGGCTCAGCGCGGTATACGGCGTGGTGACACCGTCGCGGCCATGCTGCCGAACATTCCGGCGATGAATGAGGTCCATTTCGCCGTGCCCATGGCCGGTGGCGTCCTCAACGCACTCAATATCCGGCTCGATGCGGCCTCGATCGCATTCCAGCTCGACCATGGCGGCGCAAAGGTCATTCTGGTCGATCCCGAGTTCACCGGCGTGATTTCAGATGCGCTTGGTCTAATGAAGGGTCCAAAGCCGCTGGTGATCGATGTCGACGACACGGCGTTTACCGGCGGCAAGCGCATTGGCGAACTCGAGTATGAGGCGGCGGTCGCGTCCGGTGACCCGGAGTTCGCGTGGCTGACGCCGGACGACGAATGGGACGCCATCGCGCTCGGCTACACGTCCGGCACCACGGGCAATCCTAAGGGCGTCGTCACGCATTATCGGGGCGCCTATCTCAACGCCGTCAGCAACATCCTCGCGGGCAATCTCGGTACGCATCCGATCTATCTCTGGACGCTGCCGATGTTTCACTGCAACGGCTGGTGCTTCCCGTGGACCATCGCAGCGTCGGCCGGTGTCAATGTCTGCCTGCGCAAGGTCGATCCGGCCAAGATTTTCGAGCTGATCAAGGCTCACGGCGTGACCCACATGTGCGGCGCGCCAATCGTCTACAACACGCTGATCAATGCGCCGGATGCTCCCAAGGGCAAGTCGGCGAAGCCCGTCGTGGGACTGATTGCGGGCGCGGCGCCGCCGGTAGCCGTGCTTGAGGGCGCCGAGAGCATCGGCATCAAGCTGACCCATGTCTACGGCCTCACAGAGGTCTACGGCCCCGCCTCCGTTTGCGCCGAACAACCCGGCTGGGACGAGCTTCCGGCAGACCAGCGCGCCCAGCTGAAGCGCCGGCAGGGCGTGCCCTATCCGCTCCAGGAAGCCGTCACGGTGCTCGATCCGGAAACGATGCGCGAGGTGCCGCGCGATGGCGAAACCATCGGCGAGGTCATGTTCCGTGGCAACATCGTCATGAAGGGCTACCTGAAGAACGAGAAGGCGACCAGGGAAGCCTTCGAGGGCGGCTGGTTTCATACGGGCGACCTCGGCGTGCTCGACAAGGACGGCTACGTCATCATCAAGGACCGCTCCAAGGACATCATCATCTCGGGCGGTGAAAACATCTCGTCGGTCGAGGTCGAGGACGTCCTGTACAAGCATCCGGCCGTGCTGTTCGCGGCCGTGGTCGCCAAGCCGGACCCGAAATGGGGTGAGGTGCCCTGCGCTTTCGTCGAACTCAAGGAAGGCGCCAGCGCAACCGAGGCGGAAATCCTGAGCTACTGCAAGGGCATATTGCCGGGATTTAAATCACCGAAGTCAGTGGTGTTCGGCGCGATCCCGAAGACGTCGACCGGCAAGATCCAGAAATTCGCGCTGCGCGATCAGGCCAATTCTGCGAAGGCGATTTCCGCCTGAACCTCAGGCCTCGATCGCCAGACGCATGCCGTCGTAGCCCGCCTCGATACCCGGCGGCAATTTGGCTTGCAGCACGTCGTAGTCCAGATCCGAATGCAGGTTGGTCAGAACCGCGCGGCGCGGCTTGAATTTCGCAATCCACGACAGCGCGTCGTCGAGACTGAGATGGCTCGGATGCGGCGCATAGCGCAGGGCATCGATGATCCACAGATCGAGGTTCTCCAGCGCGGGAAAGCTCTCCGGCGGAATGTCGTGGAGATCAGGCGTATAGGCGGCATTGCCGATGCGGTAACCGAGCGCCGGTATGTTGCCGTGCTGAACCAGGAACGCGGTCAGGGCGAGGGAGCCGCCCTTCCCCTCGACTCGCTCGGTTTCACCGGCCTCGATTGATCGCTTTTCGAGGATCGCCGGATAGTCACTGCCGGGCGCCTGCTCGAAGCAATAGGCAAAGCGCGTCAGGATATCCTTGGCCGTGGATTTGTTCAGGTAGACAGGAATCCGCTTGCGCTGATGCAGGACGACGGAACGCAGGTCGTCGATGCCGTGGGTCTGGTCGGCATGTTCGTGGGTCAGGAACGTCGCTTCGAGATGATCCACGTTGGCATCGATCAACTGCTCGCGCAGATCCGGCGAGGTATCGATCAGGACGCGCGTCAGGCCGTTGGCGCCACCCTTTTCGGCCAGCAGCGAACAACGGCGGCGGCGGTTCTTCGGATTGTTCGGGTCACATGCGCCCCAACCAAGCGCGGGGCGCGGCACGCCGGCGGACGATCCGGAGCCGAGGATTGTCAGTATCACCGTCATGCAGCTTTTGCGTCCGGGCGCGGCACTTTATCGAACAGCCGGAAGAAATTTTCCGTGGTTTGCTGCGCGATCTCGTCGAGTGAAACGCCGCGTGTTTCCGCCAGCACCCTTGCAGTCTCCGTGACAAAGGACGGCTCATTGCGCTTGCCGCGGAATTTCCCCGGCGCGAGGTATGGCGCATCGGTTTCCACCATGATGCGGTCCGCGGGCAGTTCGGCAGCGATGTCACGGATCGCTTGCGAGTTCTTGAACGTCAGGATTCCGGTGAAGGAAATCGACAACCCAAGCCCGATAGCCTTCATCGCAAGTTCGCGTCCGCCTGTGTAACAATGCAGCACGGCTTTGAACGGCCCCTTCGCGATTTCATCCTCAAGGATGCGGCCGCAGGCCTCATCGGCCTCGCGAGTGTGGATCACCAGCGGCAATCCGGTCGCGCGCGCCGCCGCGATGTGAGCACGAAAGCCCCGCTCCTGCGCTTCAGGCGATCCATCCTTGTAGAAATTGTCGAGCCCCGCTTCGCCCAGCGCCACCACCTTTGGATGCCTTGTGAGCGCTATCAGTTCGTCAGGGGTGATGCCGTCCTCTTCATCCGCGTTGTGCGGATGGGTGCCTACGGAGCAATAGACATTCGGAAACCGCGCTGTGATGCTCAATAATCCATCGACCTTCCGCACCCGCGTGGAGATGGTGACAATACGGCCAACGCCTGCGGCCTCAGCGCGCTTGACGATCGCATCGAGATCGTCCGCAAAGTCCGGAAAGTCGAGATGGCAGTGACTGTCGACAAGCATCTGGCTTAACTCACCGCGGCGTCTTTTGGTTCGACATAACGCGGGAAAACCGGCGCAGGCGGCGGCAATTGCGAGCCACCTTTTATCCGGTTACTGAGCGCGGCGAAATCGCGCGCGTCCGGCGCAATTCCGAGAATGTCGAGCAGCTTGGCACAAGCATCCGGCATAGCCGGCTGCGCAAGGATCGCAATCTGACGGACGACTTCAGCGGTAACATACAGAACCGTCTTCTGGCGCGCTGGATCGGTTTTGGCCAGCGCCCACGGCGCCTCACCCGCGAAATAGCGGTTGGCCTCCGCCACCACGGCCCAGATCGCGTTGAGCGCCTGATGAATCTGTTGCGTGGCCATGGCGGTACGTGCCTGCTCGAGCATGCCGTCCGCCATTGCAAGGATAGCCTTGTCGTTGTCACTGAACTCGCCGGGGTCCGGCAGCACGCCCTGATGCTGCTTGGCGATCATCGACAGTGAGCGCTGCGCCAGGTTGCCGAAGTCGTTAGCGAGATCGGCATTGGTGCGCGCCACGATGGCTTCATGATTGTAGTTGCCGTCCTGACCGAACGGCACCTCCCGCAGGAAGAAGTAGCGAAGCTGATCAACGCCATAGGCATCGGCGAGGCTGAACGGATCGACCACGTTGCCGACAGACTTCGACATCTTCTCGCCGCGGTTGAATAGGAAGCCGTGCGCGAACACACGCTTCTGCACCGGGATGCCCGCCGACATCAGGAACGCCGGCCAGTAAACCGCATGAAAACGGATGATGTCCTTGCCGATGATGTGCACGTCCGCCGGCCAGTACTTCCAGTTCTTGTCGCCCTCGTCCGGGAAGCCAACGCCGGTGATGTAGTTGGTCAGTGCGTCGACCCAGACATACATCACGTGTTTTTCGTCACCCGGCACCTTCACGCCCCAGTCGAACGTGGTGCGCGAGATCGACAAGTCTTTCAGACCGCTTTTAACGAAGCTGATGATTTCGTTCTTGCGCGAGTCCGGCCCGATGAAGTCCGGCTGACTTTCGTACAGCGCCAGCAGCTTGTCCTGATAGGCCGATAGCTCGAAGAAATAGCTCTTTTCCTCGACCCACTCGACAGGTGTCCCCTGCGGCCCTCGCCGCACGTTATCCTCGCCGACAACGGTTTCGTCCTCGGCGTAATAAGCTTCGTCGCGCACGGAATACCAGCCGGCGTAGCTGTCGAGATAGATGTCGCCGTTCGCGACCATCCGCTTCCAGATTTCCTGTGTCGACTCATGGTGCTGCTTCTCGGACGTGCGTATGAAGCGATCGAACGAGATATTCAGGCGCTGGTCCATCTCCTTGAAACGCGCGGCGTTTCGTGTCGCCAGATCCAGGGGCGTCATGTTTTCCTTCTGCGCCGTCTGGATCATCTTCTGGCCATGCTCGTCGGTGCCGGTCAGGAAGAACACGTCCTTGCCGTCGAGACGCTGGAATCGCGCCAGCGCATCGGTCGCGATCGCCTCATAGGCGTGGCCGATATGCGGCGCGCCGTTGGGATAAGCGATCGCAGTCGTAATGTAGAACGAGTTCTTCGCGCGCGCGCTTGCAACACTCTGCGGCACGGCAGCCACCTTGGCCTTGGCCGGCTTCGGCGGCGCCTTTTTTGTCACCGGCTTGACGTCCGGCGCGGTCTTCACAACGGTCGGTTTGGTGGCAGGTTTCTTTACCGCGGATTTCCTGACAGCGCTCTCCTTCGAGCCGCTCTTCTTGCCAACGGCCTTCTTGCCAGCGCGCTTGGTCGCAGCCTTCTTTGCCGTTTTCTTGGCAACTTTCTTTCCGGGTTTCCTGGCCGTCTTTTTCGCAACCGCCTTGCGTCCTTTCTTCGACGAAGCAGATGCGCTCCGGGCCGCAGCCTTGCGTGCCGACTTGACGGCCTTTTTGGCTGCTTTCTTTTTCTTCTTAACGGCGGTCTTCCTGGCTTTGGCCATTAGGCTTCCTTGAAATTCAAAACAGCGCTGACGTGCGCGCACTCATTCGTGATGTGGTCTGCGAGACCGCTGGGCTGGCCCGGTCAGCGAGTTGCGGTGGCTTCTGAGAGCATACCGAACACTGAGAAAACCAGCGGCTTCCGTTCCAGATTGAAGCTTTCTGTGTCGCGCGCGGCACTGTTGATCTTTTCCCATACCTCGGCAAGCCGTGCAAGGCGGGGCAGATTTGCGCCTGCATCGGGGGCATGCAGATGCCCTGTGAGCCAACGGTCAATGGTGTCGACGAAAGCTTTCAGTCCGACGCGATCATTCAGCGGCAACGCATCACCGAGAGCATGAAGCGCGCGCTGATCGAGCTGCGGCAGGCGATTCAGCAATTCGAGCGTGCGCTGGTGCAGCCCGAGCGATTGCCCGCCAAGCAACGTAAGCGCGCGTGCTACGCTCCCCTCAGCTGCGTCTGCTGCCTCGGCGAGTGCGGTATCGCCGCGGGTTAATCCGGCGGCCTCAGCTGCTGCTTGAATCACATCCTGCGTCGCCAGAGGCCGCAATGGGAGTTTCCGGCAACGGGACTGGATGGTGGCGAGCACACGCGCAGGAGCGTGACTAATGAGAAGAAACAGCGACCTCGCTGGCGGTTCTTCAAGAATCTTGAGCAGCGCATTGGAGGCATTGGCGTTGAGTTCGTCGACGGTGTCGACCACACAGACACGCCAGCCACCGACAGAAGCTGCGGTCGAGCCGAAGAATCCAATGGTTTCGCGCGACTCGTCAACCGTGATGACGGTTCGCATCGTGCCCTTCTCGTTCGCTGTGCGCTCCAGCGTCAGCAACCCGCCGTGACTGGCGTTCGCGACCTGGCGTGCCACCGGATGATCCTGATCAACGTACAGACTATCCGCATCCTGCACGGATCGTGCGGAGGAATCGGAATGTGCGAGCACGAACCGCGCCATGCGATAGGCCATGGTCGCCTTGCCGATGCCCTGCGCACCGCCGATCAGCCACGCATGAGGAATGCGACCGCTGCGATAGGCCGTCAGTAATGTCTGCTCGGCATCGCGATGACCGAACAGCGCCGTCGTTTCGCGCGGCGCCGGAATTGATGTCTCGGATTCAGCCGTGCGAGCACTCATGCCTTTGTGGTCTCGCGAACGGTCGCTACGGAGAACAGGTGATCGCGCAGCGCTTTCCAGACCCGCTCCGCGACAGTCTTGGGGTCGGCATCTGCGTCAACCAGCGCGCAGCGCTGCGGATCGCTTTCGGCTATCTTGCGATAGGCTTCTCGCAGCTTCTCATGGAAGCTCACGCCCTCGCCTTCGAAACGATCTGGTACAGCGGTCCCTCGCCGTTTGAGCGCGCGCTCCATCCCGACTGCAACAGGAACGTCCAGAATGATCGTGAGATCGGGCTTGAGGTTTCCGATGGTGACACGCTCCATCGCCCGGATCAGTGTCGGATCGACCTTGCCCAATTCGCCCTGATAGACGCGTGTCGAATCCGTGAACCGGTCGCACACCACCCAGAGTCCCTGCGCAAGCGCCGGCTCAATTACCTGACTGACATGATCGTCGCGCGCGGCAGCAAACAGCAAGGACTCCGTCTCGGGACCGAATGCCTTGGCCATTCCCGAAAGCAACAGGTGGCGTACGATTTCCGCGCCGGGCGACCCGCCAGGTTCGCGCGTTGTGATCGTCCGCAGTTTG
Organism: Afipia sp. OHSU_II-C1; assembly: GCF_000497575.1. GTDB lineage: Bacteria > Pseudomonadota > Alphaproteobacteria > Rhizobiales > Xanthobacteraceae > Afipia. The sequence goes on along the minus strand of NZ_APJI01000004.1, from coordinate 268,106 downwards.
GCTGCGTTGAGACGATCCGCCAGCAACTGGATTTGCGTCGATTTACCGGAACCTTCTCCGCCCTCAAAAGTGATGAAGCGGCCGCGCGGCGGCTGTCTCGGTTTGACAGCGTCACTCATGTCAAAGCTTCTCCGCGCCGGCGCGGAACAGGCCAATGACGAGTTCGCTGGCGCCGTCGAACGCGCGGCGGGTTGTCGAACCTGTCTCGATCGCTTCCGCCGCGACCAACGGACATTCCAGTGCAATGTTGCTGCCGCGCCAGACCTTGAGCGTCCCAATCCGTTGACCCGGCAGGATCGGTGCGCGCACCGGCCCTGTGTAAACAATTCGAGCAAGCAACTTGTCGTTGCCGTTCCTCTGCACCATGACCTTGATGGGCTCCGGGCTTGCCAGTTTGACGGAACGCGCGCTGCCGCCGAACACCTTTGCATAGCCGACCGTCTGATCCTTGGCGAACAGCGTCCGCGCCTCGAAATTACGGAACCCCCATTCGAGCAGCTTCTTGGCCTCGGCTGCACGATCATCGGCATCTTCAAGTCCGTTGACCACCACGATCAGCCGCATGCCGTTCTGCACCGCCGAGCCGACCATGCCGAAGCCGCCCTCCTTGGTGTAACCGGTCTTCAGTCCGTCGGCGCCTTCGAGCATCGTCAGCAGCGGATTACGGTTCTGCTGCCGGATCTTGTTCCAGGTGAATTCGCGCTCGCCGAACAGCTTGTAGTTGTCCGGATAGGTCAGGATGATGTGCCGGGCCAGCATGCCCAGTTCGCGCACGGTCATCTTGTTGCCGGGATCCGGCAGGCCGTTGGAATTTCCGAACGTCGATTTTGTCAGGCCGAGTTCGCGCGCGCGTTTGGTCATCATCGCAACGAAGTCGCGCTCGCTGCCCGCCACGCCTTCCGCCAGCGCAATGCAGGAATCGTTGCCGCTCTGGATCAGCGCACCGCGCAGAAGATCGTCGACGCTGACCTTGCTGTTGATTGCCGCGAACATGGTCGAACCGCCGGACGGCGCTCCGCCCTTTCGCCAGGCATATTCGCTGATCCGGTACTCATCGGTGGGCTTGATGTCGCCCTTCTTCAGCGCGTTGAAAACAACCTCCGCCGTCATCAGCTTCATCATGCTGGAGGGCGCGCGGAGTTCGTCGGGGTTTTTCTCGAACAGGATGCTGCCGGACTTCGCCTCGATCAGGATCGCGGTCGGCGCATCGATCTCGTACCCCTCGTCCTTTTTGGCCCCCTGCACGCTGTTGTTGGCCGCGTGGACCCCGCCGCCAAGCGCCAGACCGGCCGTCAGCAGAACGGCGACAAGCGGCCAGAACCGCCCATGTCGACGCCCGTGAGTCCGGGATGCTCTGAGAATGGCTGCCATGTTGAGATTCCTGAGGATCGCCTTGTAACAGTTGGGCTGATACCAAACAACGTGCGGCGGGCCGCTTCGGTGTCCCGGTCGCCTTCAAAATGTTGAAAAGAGGCGGAAATCCATGTCGTCATCGCAAATGATCTCAGCCAACGGCATTGAGATTTTTGTGACAGAACAGGGCTCCGGCCCGCTGGTCCTGCTGTGCCATGGATGGCCCGAACTCTCCCATTCCTGGAGGCATCAACTCCCCGCCATTGCGGCTGCCGGCTTCCATGCGGTCGCGCCAGACATGCGCGGTTTCGGGCGTACGTCTGCCCCCCTGAACATCGACGCCTATTCCATTTTCGACATGGTCGGCGACATGGTCGCGCTGGTGGCGGCCCTCGGCGAAACCAAGGCGATTATCATTGGCCATGACTGGGGCGCCCCCATCGCCTGGCATGCAGCCCTGTTCAGGCCCGACGTCTTCACAGCCGTCGGCGGATTGAGCGTCGCCCCGCCATTCAGGGGGCGCGAGCGGCCACTGGAGACGCTGGCGAAAAGTGGCGTCACCAACTTCTACTGGCAGTATTTCCAGAAGCCGGGTGACGCTGAGGCCGAGTTCGAGCGCGATGTCGATTTCACGATGCGCGCGGTGACCTTCGGTGTCGACGGCTCGCTGTTTCTGAAGGACGGGCAAGGTTTTCTGGGCGACCTGACTATTCCACGCCCCCTGCCGGCATGGGTCAGCGAGCAGGACCATGCGCATGTCGTCGAAACTTACCGTCGGACCGGGTTTCGCGGCGGCCTGAACTGGTATCGCAACATCGACCGGAACTGGGAGCTGACCGCTCCGTGGCAGGGCGCGAAAATCCATCAGCCATCGATCTTCATCGCGGGCGCCAACGATTCCGTCGTCACCGGCATTCTCGGCGGAAAGCGCGTCACAGAAATGGAACGCGTGCTGCCCAATCTGAGGCGCAAGCTGATCATCGAAGGCGCGGGCCACTGGATTCAACAGGAGCGCCCCGACGAGGTGAACGCGGCGCTGGTTGAGTTCCTAAATGGCGTGCGAAGCTGATCGCTCGGGATCCGGGCTCAGTAAAGCCCGCGACCCGACATCAGGTTAGGGCTGTTATCTCGGGATGCCGGAGCATAGGCCGCAACCGGCCTTGTCGTTGCCGGGGCTTCCTCGGCAGCTTCCTCGACCTCAGCGGGAGCGCTGCGTTCGAAGCGGCGTCCGCCAGAGCGCGCAGCACGCGAGGCAGAGACCTCCGACGAACCCGCCGCAGCAAAATCTTCCTGGGTATGGCCCAGCGTATAGGGACGCCCGGCGGGCAGCGGGACATCACCACGGGCCACTCCGCGCGAGGGCGAAGGGGTCATATCCGGAATGAAGGCACGGGCCGACGCGATACGAACGGTCGATGGTGCAGGTGCAGGCTCGCCGGTCCGCAGCGTGGCCATCAGTTGGCGATCGTCCGAACCTTCGAGAGGAGCGCGGCCGACATACTCCACCCTCACCCGGCCGATGCCGTTTTCGCGGAACTCAAGCAGCTTGGCAGCGGTATTTGAGACGTCGATCAGCCGGTTGCCATGGTATGGCCCGCGATCATTGACGCGCACGACCACCGATTTGCCGTTGGCCAGATTAGTCACGCGCGCATAGCTCGGCAGCGGCATGGTAGGATGGGCCGCGGTGAGCGAGGTCATGTCGAACACCTCGCCATTGGCCGTCAGACGGCCGTGGAAGGCATCGCCGTACCAAGAGGCCATGCCCTCAGCGCGATAATTCGGATTTTCTTCCGGAACGTAGGTCCTGCCGGCGACAACGTACGGCTTGCCGACGCGATAGGTACCTCCGCCCCTTGGGACCGGATCGCCGAAATCCACCACCCGAGGGCTGCTGGAAACGCCGTATTTCGGATCGACACGGCTGGAGAGCTTGTTTGACGAGGCGCAATTGGCGACCAGCAGACACAAGGCTCCCGCTGCCGCGATGCGCACGGCTGCCCCGCCCGATTCCCTGACGCAAATCCCCATAGAACCCCAAATAGCATCTTTCGCGGCCGCTTGCCTACCGGGCACCGCAGGCCGGAGGCTGGCACTCATACAGCGCTTACCTTAACTCATTGCTTCCATACCGGAAACGGCCCGGCACACGGCTTGGTAAACCGGAGATTGATTTTCCGGCTTTGCAACCCTCCCGCGTGGACAACCCTTGCAATCGCTCGCGCCTTCCCTCAAGAGGTGCGAACCGGAAGGGTGGCCGAGTGGTTTAAGGCACCGGTCTTGAAAACCGGCGTGCCTGCAAGGGCACCGTGGGTTCGAATCCCACCCCTTCCGCCAAAAACATCCGACAAGATATTGAATTCACTTGTCGGTTCACTTTTCCAAACTATTCATCCCCACCATTCTCCCTGCCATGACCTGATAGTCCTGGAAAGGAGGCGCGACGGCTTGCCCTCGACCACCGGTTGCGGTTGGATGCGCTTGGGTCTGGGGAGATCTTGAAATGGCTGGGTCGGAATGGACGACGCGACGCGTAAGTGTCGCGAGCTTGCACTTGGATCGAAAAAATCCACGTCTCGGACGCGAGACGACTGCACGCGCTCCACGTGAGATTATTCAATACCTTTTCGAACATGACAAAGCGCTGGAAGTTGCTGAAAGCATTGCAACAAGAGGTTTCTTTGCTAATGAACCGCTGCTTGCCGTCAACGAAGACGGTCGCTTGGTTGTCGTCGAAGGAAATCGACGGCTGGCTGCTCTCAAAGCGCTCAAAGAACCTGGGCTAATAGAGGGAGCGAAGAGCCGCCAGCTAGAGCGGCTGTCGCGGAAAATCATCGATCAACAATCGATATCAAGCGTGCCCGTTACAATCGCTCCTAACCGCAAGGCCACCGACCGACAAATTGCCGGCCGCCATATCGGCACGCCCGTACTTGCTTGGGAAGCCGAGAATCGCGCCAGCTTCATTTTGGATAAGCTAGAAGAAGGCTACGACAACGATGAACTGCGCGATCAGCTAGGATTCTCGCTCAGTGACATTCAAAGCGCTCGGCAAACACGCGCGATTGCAGACATCGCTCGTTCATTGCCCCTTGCCGAGGAAGTGAAGGCAAAGCTCGATAACCCGAGAGCAAAGATATTCACGACACTCGGCCGAGTTGTCGACTCCACCGTTGGCAGAGATGCTTTAAAAATCGAAAAAGATCCCGATCACGGATTGCGCGGAACGACGGACAAGGCAGAATTTGTAAAGGCATTCACTAAACTTGTTAGCGACGTCGCTCTTGGCAAGGAATCTTCAAGAACGCTGAATAATAGCGACGATATAAAGAAGTACTTTGATGGATGGGACTCAAAAGACAGGCCTTCGAAGAAGAAGGGATCATTTGTCCCCGCGGACATCATCAAGGGCAGGTCGATCGCGTCGCCCGCGAAGGCGGCAACTACTTCAGCACCAAAAAAATCGAAACAAGAAACTAAGACTGTTCTACCCCGTGATCTCGCGGTGCGCGTTCGCAACGATCGTCTAATTGATATTCGTCGCGAACTAACAAAACTCAAACGCGATGAATTTCCAAACGCTGGCGCCGTTCTTCTAAGAGTGTTCTTCGAGCTATCCGCGCTCGACTATCTCGAAAGAACTGGCGAGCTTGCGAAAATTGTAGCCCAGCTCGAAACGAGAGGGCGCTTGCCATATGGCGTTCCGACGATGAAGCAGCTAGTTCCTGCACTAACAAAAATCGCCAAAGCAAAGCTGTCTGCCTCAGACAGCAATAAAGTCGAGAAAGCGATTAGGTATGATGCGGCGGCTCCCTTCAGCTTGAGCGAACTTCATGCATTTATCCACCAAAAGACGGACCTACCGGGCGCTCGTGATATTTGGCAATTCTGGCTACGCACCGAACCGCTGTTCCGCCTTATGCTCGAGGACGACGAGGCAGTCGAAAAATGAAAATTGCGAGTCCACTTCGATATCCCGGAGGCAAATCCGCTATGTCCGGGCTGCTACAACAAATAAGGCGTCTAAACGATCTCGGTGATCTAGCTATCGCAGAACCCTTTGCGGGCGGCGCTGGCGCATCCCTTTCGTTGTTATATCTGGAAGAAGCACCCGCCGTTCACATCAACGATGCGGATCCAGCGATCCACGATTTTTGGTGGTCGCTAACCAATCAGTCTAAGCAATTCTCGGAAATGATATCGGCGAAGCGGATCAGCATGGCCGAGTGGCGCCGCCAGCGTGAAGTTTACAAATCTCGCGGCCGCGTGGCGCGATTGAAACGGGGTTTTTCAGCGTTTTATCTCAATCGTTGCAATCGATCTGGAATTATTATGAATGGCGGTCCTATCGGTGGGGTTAATCAAACTGGTGATTGGCTGCTAGACGCTCGATTCAATAAGGATGATCTGATCGCGAGATGCCAAAAGGTCGCCGAATATCGTGACAGAATTCACGTTTCGGGGGACGACGGTGTCGAATTTATCAGCAAACAGGATCCAACGAGTGTGATGTGCTTCATCGATCCTCCCTATTTTGTCAAAGGAAAGACGCTGTACCTAAATGCGTTGGACGAAACGTATCACAAGGGACTGGGCGAGCAACTCCGCGGAATGAAGGATGCTGCATGGATACTCACCTACGACGACTGTCCCGAGATCCGAAAGATTTACAAAGGCTGGGCGACAATTAGACCTTTTAGCTTGCGCTATGCCGCGGCAGAACGACGAAGTGGAAAGGAAATTCTCATTGCGCCGAAGTGGATGAAGTTGCCATCCGCTCAATCATCAGCAGCCATTGCTTGGTGATGATCGACGGTTGAAGCGATCGGTATTCCCTCCACGACGCTCCTGCGCGAGGTCGTGACCGTCTTAGCTTGAGCTTCGATAGCCGACCTAATGCATCTTCGAATCCGGAGGCGGGTTCTCGGGATCGTAGCCGAGCCGTTCCAGCACGATGAAGGATCGGGTTAATGCGGTATCGAGCATTTCCGCGAGACCTCTAAGGTGTTCTTTGGTCTCTACCCAACCATCGAGCATATCGGGAACAATCCCCTCTTTAACAACCCCGCTCATGAATCTTTCGAGGGATTTGTCGTCATGGTTTAGCGCCAACAGCGCTAAACGGACACGCGGTAAAAATGCCAAGGACCAGTCTTCATTGGTCCAGCTGAATTTTGGACGAATAGCCGCGAACGTCATTGCGCTTCGTTGTTCTGCAGTCGCGGCCTGGCCGCGCGATCTAGTCCTGTGCGCCATGTTCCTCTCCATAAGCTCAATCTTAGCGTTGATGTTCGTCCTGCTACGTTCCATCCCGCGACCTGCGGTACGATCAGCGACCTTCCGCAACCACATCTAGGACTATTTACCTGCGCCCTCGCCTGCGCTTGAATGCTGCTCATGAGCATCCTGTCGTTCTGCCGGCGGACCAAATCGCGCTTCAGCGACGACAAAGCCGTGGACAGCTTTGAGCGCGTCGTTGAGCAGACCAGAATTCTGTCCGACGAACGCACCCACGAACTCGCCAGCCTGATCGTGCGGGACGATCCAACGCCGGCAGAGGTGGCCCGGATTGGAAAGCTGCTTGGTGCTCCGTAATGAGTTCGAAGTCCCGGGAATATCTGTTTGGCAGCAGTATCCGCGCAGCGGCCGAGCGCGCGGCGGAGGCGCGGCTAAAAGCCGATCGGCTGGCATGCGAGGCTTGGACATTACGAATGCTCGGCTATCACGGACCAGCGCAGCCCTCCCCGACGCTCGGTGACGCCCTGAACGCGGGCTACCGCTACCTCGAGGTGAAGTGCCTCGGCTGCGAGACGCACAGCACCGTCGACCTGACAATCGTTCGCCGGCCAAAGACCGCTCCTATCCACGAACTCGAGCGGTGGATGAAGTGCCAGGATTGCTCGAAGGTCCGCGGCTACCCATACAAGCGAAGCCACCTTGTGGCACTCCGCGCCACCAAAATCTCAGCCAGCGACCCGCCGTCGCATGGCTATCCCGGAGAACGTTGATGTGCGGACGCGCTCGACCTGCCGATGATTGGTCTGAGATTAAGATCGCCCTGAAGTTTGATCAGGCGGCCCGGACCCGATCTTCCCCCTAACGGCCCCCGTAGACTTTTGTTACGATACGTCGGCTCGGGGGATTTTGATGACAGCTCTTTTTGCATGGACGTGCGCTGCTGTGGCTGCTCTTGCCACCTTAGGAGCGGCTTATTTTTTTGATCGAAGCGCTGAGGAAAGCATCGAGAAGGTTCGTCGTGACGCGGAGATAAAAACCGCATCACTCGAACACGCCACCGAACAACTTCGCGAAAGCAACAAGAAGCTCGACATCGACCAAGAGCGTCTTAAGGAGCAGAATCTCAAACTGTCGATCGAGCTTGAAAAAGCAAGGACTGCGCACCGCGAATTGGAAGCCAAGTTATCTTCGCGATCTCTTGAGCAATCTCAAAAGGAGGCAATCATCGATTCTTTACGAGGACGAAATCGAATTGGTGTGAAAGTTGTTAGACTTGGCGATCGAGAGGCAAATGACTTTGCCACCTCCCTCATCTCAACTTTTCAAGCTGCTGGGATAGATGTCGTTATTCAGGATACGGGAATGATGGCGCCACCCGTATATGGACTCCGCATCTCTCCCGGAGCTGGATTCGATCCCTTGGTCGAAGCCTTAACCGCGGGGAATATTCAGTTTCAACTTGGCGGGCTTGCCAGCGATAGAGCCACTGTTATCGTCGGCCTGAAACCACCTCAGCTTTGATCAAATTTGCCGCGCAACGAGGAGTAAATGAGACCTGATCATATGCCCATCACCGAAGGGGAGTTGGAGCGGGCTCTCATCCTACGTGCATACTTCATAGAACAAGACGGCCCAGTTTACGTGCCCCTGTTCGAAAAGCTCGAGAAAGAGTTGGCGGATAAACGCCGCGACAAAGCAGTTTTAAATCGCGCGCGCAAGTTGCGCGAGACCTATACGATCGAAGCAAAGACGCCTATCCCGGAACCTTATGTCAAATAAGATTGTCTCTCACGAAATTCGATTTCGCGTTGATCCAGGCGATATTCCTGCAGAGAAAGCAGCCCGCCGACTTCATATTTCGCTAGTCCGCTTCAACGAACTGCTGCCAAACTTGCTCAAGCGTGGGTTTCCTGCCGCCGATCCGGATACTGGAAACTTCGACCTAGATGCGATCGATCAGTGGCGCAGACTTAGAAATCCGCACCTCTTCAGCTTAGCTCCGGCTGAGAAAGCTGAAGAGCCGGCAGGTGACCGAGGCCTAAGCCTTGGAGACAGATTTGTAGCAAGGAAGGCGGCGGCCGATGCTGCGCGCCAGGCACAACACGGGCGACCGAAAAAACCGCCCGGCCCTGTTTTCAAAAAGTAAAGCCGCCGCCACGTCGCGTAGCGACGGCCAACTCTTCTTAACCGCGCTTCTTATCAAATTCCGCCTGCGCACGTTTTTCGCGACGGAGGTGCCCTCGTACATCTATGCCCAGCGCTTCCATCATAGGGAGCGCGCGGGACGACGGCGGCGATTTCTCCCAGCCTTTATAGCCATCGAACAATGGCGCGTGGAAATGAGTCGCCGCACTGTTCACCGGTGACCAGCGACCCGAAGGCTCGTAACCGGGTTCAAGCTCTTTGCAGAGCAACCGATGCTCCATGAATAGCCATTCGCAATAGGCCCTCATCGCTTCGCGCTTCAATTCCGCCGATATCACCGGCGATTCTTGATTCGGTCGCGCTTGGCTGACGGTACTTGTTAGGGTAGGTTTGTTTGCAGCTTTAGCCATGGGTTATCTCCAGTGGTTGAAGTTAGAGCCGAGGCGAAGTTACAGCTTCCCCTCGGCTCGAATTAATTGTACACGTTAATTCATGGCAAAACAATTAAAAACTGTACACAAGAAATCTCGAGGGCGCCCGGCCGGTGTGAGGTATGGCGAAACCATCCCTGCGCGCTTTGAGCGGGGCACGCTCGCCGCTCTCGATGCATGGGCAGAGCGTCACGAGATATCGCGCTCAGAAGCTATCCGCAGACTGGTTGAGATCGGATTGAAAGCGAAGCCCCGATGAGTGTTGACTACGGAATTCCGGCAAGCCAAGTCGTTGGTTTTTTCTTGACAATTGTTGTGGCCTACTTCTCTGCGCGTTGGGGTGGCGCTGAGAGCAGAAAACAATTTAAGTTTAAATCCGATACCGACCGGAAGCTTGCCGCCGCAGAACTCATTCCACTCTTGATGAAGTTTGCAAATGAATGCGATGAGAAGAAAGGTAATCTCTCGACTTTCATCAGCTCGCAGGGCCACGACGGAAAAGATGAACCGATGAGAGGTCTGACATTAGACCCCAAGATCAGGGCAGCTGCGGCTCAACTAGGTTCAGAGGTATCTCAACGAGCTATAAAGCTTGAAGTGACCAAAGATCGTGCGGAAGCGTACGTTACGGACGCAGGTGGATACATAGACCGCGAAGATCTCGACCAGAGCATATTAAGCTATCTCGCATTGCTATCTCTCAAAGCGCGTTATCTGGTCGACTTAGCTGCGGCCAAGGCCGGGATGTCCGCAACTCATCCACAGGATGAAATGGACCAATTGCTAAAGGAAGCGCAAAAACGCAGCTTCGAAATCGACTCGGGTGATGAGAACAAGTGGCACTGACTCTACGTCATGCCTCGCGTCGGATCCAATCCATAACGCGTTTGAAGAGCTTCGTTGATCGGGCCTTCGCCAGAACTGATAGCACCCGACACAGTTGATTCCACCATCCGTTTAATCGTGATTTCCATCGTCGCGCCGCCAGTCCCATTCTGTCGAGGCGGACTTTTCTCAACCGACATTCCGGGTGGCGCATTAACGACCACATTGAAGACGGGCGTACCACCGCGGTTGGCCATCAAGCCAAGGGCCTTCATCTGGCCCGCGGTGAACACGCCTTCACCGTCCTGCAAGATCGCTTGGCGCTCGCCCGGACCAATGCCGGTGTGAAACCGCGGCGCATCGTTCCAATGAGCCGGATGCATGTTGCGCGCGGCACCCTCGAGTCCGACGATACCCCCGCTGTGAAACGTCGGGAACGCCATGCCACCTGTGCCGGCGCCGAGGCCAGTTGATATACTTGGGCCGCCACCGGCGAACAGGCTGCCTAGATCGAAACCGCCGCCAGCGAAGCCGCCTAGCGCGGCCTGCAGAGACTTCGCGATCGGGGCGACAATCATCATCTTGATGACCATTTCCTCCAGAGAGCGGATGACCGTAGCGCTCAAATCGCGGAAGGCGTCGCCGCCCGATTTTGCGCCGCTCGCTATTTCAGTCAGCGAGGTGGTGAAATTATTCATTGCACCGACTGAGAACTGATCGAATTGCTTGTCGAGCCGTCCAGCCTCGAGTGCGAATGACGTCAGGCCTGGCAGGTTCGAACGGGCAACGGCTGCGGCGTCGGCGCCGTCTCGCAACCGCTTCGAGATCACGGACCAGGCAGCCGCATAGTCCTCGGCGTTCCGGATTGTCCCGTCCGCGATCAGCGTTTGAATCTCGCGACCGGCATTGGCCGATTGTCGCGCCGGATTATAGATGCCGTATTGAGAAGCGCGCTGCAGCTTCGCCGACTCTGCTTCGAACCGAGCGGCTTCCTTTAGCGCGGCCTCCTGTTGTCGTGTGATGTTGACGCCGGCGAGGCGAGCCAGGTTGATCTGAATCTCCTTCGCCCGTACCGATTCCTGAATGGTAGCGGCCTGGCCTAGCAGTGTTATGCGCTGTTGCTCTAGTCCGAGCGCGTTCTTCAGGATAGCGGGATCTACGGGCTTGGGAGCACCGGCTTCACCTCGGGCTCGAGCTGCTCCGGTTCGGTCATAGAACTCGCTGAAGTCGGTAGCGGGGCCGAATTTTTCTCCGTATCCGGTTTTCATGAGATTCTGACCGACGTTCACACCGACCGCGAGTAATCCCTTTGTGCCAAAGTCGCTCAGCCGGGACGCCCAGTCATAGGCGTCAACGAATGCAGAGCGCAGACCAGTCGAGAGGTTCTTGGTCGCCTTGTTCCAGGCCTCATCAAATTGACGGGCCTTCGCGATCATTTTGTCATCCGCCGCCGCGCCAAATTTCGTGGCTTCTGCGATCGCAGCCCGGAGACCATCACTTCCCTGCCCCAAGTAGCGCACCCACTCCTCTGAAGCCGGAAGACCCATCTGCTGCAGGAGGTTGAGCTTGGCTTGGTCACCCGGCATTGACTTGATGAGATCCGCGGAGCGAAGCAAATAGTCCTGAAATGATCTCGCGCTGAGGCCGTTCGCGCGAAACATCTCGGCCAATCCGCCCACGTTGTTTTGGGCTTGATAGACCTGGCCGCTGAAAGCTTTCATTGCATTGAAGAATGCCGGCTGTTCGATGCCTTTAAACGATGCCGCTGACTCGAGCTCGTGCAATTCGCGAACCGTCACGTTGGCCTGGCGAGCCACGGCATCGAACTGGAGTTCGCTTTTCTTCCAGCTTTCATACATCGCATATCCAGCAATACCGAGCACGCCGGTGACACCCACCAGAAGGCGAGCGGGAGTGATCACCGAGGCGATGCTGGCTCCGACCGACTTGAGCGCTCCGGTGACGCCACCGTTGGCTCCAGACAAGATCTGGTAAACTTGGCCGCCCTGCGTCGCGATGATCTGAAACGGGCTTGAGCCGCTGGCCAACATCGTCGCGACGTCGTTGACCTGGTAGCCGAGATTGCGCATCTCAAAAGCGGCGAGCCCGGTTGCAACGCTTGTCCCGCGCATGCTGACGACTTGTTCCGCAAAGGACGTCTTGAGGCGTGCAATCGCCGCGGCACGTTCGCTCGCTGTCAGAGCGGTCCGCGCTTCGACCGAATTCAGTTCCTTGAGCGAGCCGAGATAACCCTGCTGCGCCGCAAACAGCGGCGAATACTTTGACCGAAGGGCATCCAGGGATGCGCTCAGCGCCTGAATGTCCGCCGCGCGCGCCGCGCTGTTGTCGTTCGCGCCAATTCCAAACGAAGCGTTTATTCGGGCTTGGACTTGCTGCGCTTGAACAAGCTGGCGGGTCGCCCGTTCTACATCGGCAACGAATCCCGCCTGAGCGGCGAGACGGCTGTTTAGCCCTTCGACTGTTGAGGCGATCGAGACGAAACCCCGCTCGGCCAGCTTCGCCGCATCCGCCGTCATCCCAAATTTCTGATAGGCGCCGGTCAAAAGCGCCTCTGCCCGGTCCAGCCCCATGCCGCGGTCGACGGCATTTCCGATCTTTTGAATGGTGGCCTCGAACTTCTGGCCGGATCCGTAGCCCTCGAGGAGCGCCTTGCTGACGGCCTGCATTCCAGGAATGGCTTTGACCAGCGCGGCATCGGCCTGCGCAAGCGCAGCGTTGCGCGCCTTATCGGCGGCAATCATCTGCTGGTCCGCGGAGACCTTCTGAGAGGCCCCGCGGACATAGCCGGCGGCATCAAAGTCGCTGCTAACACGGAGCGAAGAGAGCGCTACCGTCATGAGTATAATCCTCCGCTCGAAGCGGTTCCTGTTGCGTTGCCTGGAAAGTAATTTGCGCCGCCGCCCCCTGTGTAGATTTGGGAGTTAGTGGTCACCCAGTATCGAGGACCCGTAACGGTGCCGCCAGAGTACGTGTTGGCGCTGGAATAGATAAGCGAAAGATCATCAGCTCTCGCGAAGCCAGATCCGAATGCTAGTGTGCCGCTGATCGTGATCGTTGCGATCTGGAAGCGGATGCGACCGCCGATCAGTGAGTAAAGATGTGAAGGCGCAGATCCCGTGATACTGTAGTTGACAAAGCTGGTGATCGTACCACCCTGCATCGCTTGCACATGGGCGGAGCCGCACGCACCGAAGTCCATTTTTCCGGTGACATTGCATTGCGCGCCCAATTCAACGGTCAACCCCCCGCCGACAGCAGCCTTTAGTTTGAAGCCTTCGATACTGAAGGCTGCATAATTGCTGGCGTACACGGCGTTGCCGGGCTCATCAATTACGACGTTGCTCGGCGTGGTGACGTCGCCACGTAGGATGATTTTTCCGGCACCGACTTGGGCTGACGTGATCGATACACCCGCTCCGTATGTGCCAGCACCAACCTGAATCACCACATCGAAGCCGCCAAGGTCCAAGGCTCCATAGACGACATTGATCGCCTTTTGGATCGTAAGAAACGCGCCACCGGCGGTGTTAGCAAGACCGTCGTTGGTGTCGTTACCGTCTGTTCGTACGTAGTAGGTCCGATTGGCGGTGAGCTTTCCTCGCCCTGGTGCCGAGTTCTTCTGAATCGATACAACGCGCCAGTTGCCATTCGCGTCACTCTCGCACTCCCACACGTCGCCATTTTCAGTCGTTAAACTGGCGCCGCCGGGAAGGATCAATGACGAACGAATTAGGGCAACCGAGCGCAGTTCGGTCCTGGAGAGCCGCCTCATGCCGCACCCCACTCTTGATGAAGCGGCCAGCGCTTGGGAACGGTTTGAACGATGTTATCCCGCGTTACCGTAGTGACCAGGCAAAGGCCACCAATCTGATTAGGAAATTGGTGGTTTAGAAACTTTCGTTGGAATTCGATCATAGTAGGGCCCTCCGCAAGGGGATCGAGCGACGCCGGTGACTTCCCTTTCCAGCTTTGGAAGATTGTTGCCGCAATTCCGGGATCGCACGGCTGTAGCAGGACATCTCCGGCCGGTGAATTTTCTGAGTACCGTTGCACACCACGTCGCCGCTTGTGATTCACAGCGAAGTAGAAATCAGAGCCCGACGTTTCAGATATGCCCGCAACGTAGATTTCGTAGTCAGGGTGCGTGTGCGTTATCATCTGCCTGGGATACATTGCCTCGCAATGGTGCATGATCTGGCCGATGTTGCGCTTTACCTCATCGTAGCTGTCTGCTTGACATGCCTCAGCAGCGATCATCAGGCCTGCACCAACTGTCCCAGAGCAAGCGATAACCGTCCGAAGGTGCGGCAAGGGAATTACTTTGCTAACGATGAAGCCGTCTGACGTAAGCCCATCCGTGATCATGTGCACGCGATCAGCTTGTTTGATGATGTTAATAGCTGTCATTGGTGCCTCCCTTGATTTCAGTGCCGGCGACTGGCTGACCGCCAACCAACCGCCGGCTAGGCGGCCTCCCGGTGTCCCTCGGGAAGCCGCTATTGAAGCGAGCAGCCGCGGCGCTCCGGACCAGGTTCTCATAACGGGAGCGCAACGCGTGGCCTGAGATGATCTTGGCGAGCAACCTCTGATCATCTGAAGCGCCCAGCGAATCCATGAAGAGATCCGATGGGCCATGGATAAAGATACGTTCAAGGGCAAATAAATTCTCTTCCGTCGCGTCCGCGCCGAAATCCCTGAACGCGACCTTACCGAACCGTTCACCGGCTCGGCGACATGCATCGAGAATTGGGTCGGAGATACTCATCTCAAGGACAACTCCTCCAGCCGGAGCCGTCTGGCCCGCGCTTGTCGCTTTCGCTGCTCGTCCGTGAGATCGGCGGGATCTCGCGTGAGCCGGGCAATAGTGGCCTGGCGAGGCGACGACGATCCGTTCAGAATTTGATTCAGTGCTCGATCTGCGGTCTCAATTCGATCGATCATGTTGGCTGCAAGCGCGTCGCGACTGGATAAACAGCGTCCGCCCCCGAACTGAGAGCGGACAACGCTAGCGGTTGTATTTCGTCCGCGCGCAACGGCTCCGACGAAGTCGGCATAAATGTTGTCGACATCGGTCTGGAGAAACTGCTTCGCGGCAGCGCTCAGTGGCTCCAGCGGATTCGCCTCAGTCTTGAACGGGCCGGCCGAAATGAAGGTTGGCTTAAGTCCCATATCGGCCAACATTTGCGACTGATCGATATGCAGGTAGAACACACCAACGCTTCCGATATCCGCGGACGGAATAGCGACGATTTCGCTACACTGACTTGCCAGCCAATATCCGGCGGAAGCGCAAAGCGGATTTACTATCGCAACGATCCCTTTCCGCGATCGTGCCGCGTAAATGGCGTCCGCAGCCTCTTTCGTGCCCGTGACGGCGCCGCCTGGCGTGTTCACATCTAAAACGATAGCGTTCACCGAGGGGTCGCTAGCCAACTCGGTAACGGTCCTTGCTAATTTTTGCGTGGAAAACATATACGGCCACATCTCAAGGTCGTACGTAGCCGTGCCTCTGACTGAAACAATGGCCGCTACCTTCCCCTTGCCATGCGCGGCTGGAACGATGTTTGTTCGATGGGACGCTAGAGGCTGCTGTGAGTCCGATGATAGTGCCGCCAATCTGGCGTCGGGGATCGCGTTGCCACGAGCAAGGTGCATGACGATGCTTAAGAGCTCCGGTGACTCCCGCCCGTCAAACGCCACCACCTCGCCATGCAGCTTCCGCAGGCCGCGGCGCAGGGTGTCGAAGTCCGACCCTTTCCCAATGGCGAGATGCTCAAACATCAGTTTCGCGCCTCCAGCGTTACGAAAGGCGAGACGGTCTCCGCCGAGTTTTTGACTGTGACAGGAGATGTCCAGGCTGGCGCCCCGTCGACCCGCGCCGCAACTCGGAATGCGGTTTCATCAGCCACGAAACGGACGTGGATACTGGAAAGGATGCCAGTCCCCGCCTCGCACTCAACCACCACGTACTCAGCGAGATCAGCCAGAATGATATCGCCGATCTCTCCTAACGACGATGTTGCCTCGGTCAGCACGATTGGAAAATCCAATAGCGTCCGCTCGCCCTCACTGTTCGTGCTGAGGATTGAGCCGTCGGTCTCCCACATGGAAAGGATTTCAGCGAAGGCGTCGTTACCCATGAGCCAACATGCCGTCGGAAATGACCCGGGCCAAAGCCGTTTTACCATTGCCTTCAGATTGTCGAAGCTGATCGTGCCGGCGGCCTGTGCAGCGTCCTTCTCGACGGTAATCAGCGCGGGCGCGTTCAAGAGGCCCAGCGGCTGGCCAACCCCGGATCCGGCGACGATGGAATCTTCGACGTCGAAAGCGAGCTCACGGGATGTGACCCGAGTGAACCACGCGTCAAGCGCGACTGTGTCTCCGAGCAATTCGTCGGTGACGTTGATCACGCCGCCGAGCTTTTTTGCGCGGAACTTCACCAGTCCGAAGGACGGCTTTGACTGAGGGAACGGTTCGCCTTGATCGAGCCAGGCGAGGTTCAAGCCGCCAAAGCGCGATCCGTCAGCTCGCGAACGTTCATCAACAGCCGGAATGTTCAGGTCACCGTGCTTCGTTGATACCGGTTGCTTGGTGCAGCGCCTGAGGATCTGTCCAACAGCGTCGACACGCTCCCAAATCGATGATGCGTGCTCAACGGGAATCAGAAACCCGCCACTGACACCGGTTACGCCGCCAAGCCCAGCGACGGCTTGCATGGCTAACCGTCGGTCAGGACCATCCTCCAGGTTGCGGGCGAACGCCGCAGTTGCGCCGAGCATACGGCCCAGTGACGGAAATTCTTCGCGATAGTTCACGGCAGTATCCTCATTTCTCGCAGGCGCCGCGCCCACGACGCGGCTGAACTATTCCAGACATCTAGACGGGATTGTCGCAACTCAGCGGTGACATCGGGCAGTAGCGCGGAAGTCGGTTCAGGTGCAGATGAGGCAAACTCAGCGCGAATTGCGTCCGCTGCGGCAATTGCGCGCGTCAATGTTTCCAGCGCCGCGGCAATGTCCTGGGTGGCGGCAAGGTGCGCCGGCTGCAGCCTCTCGCCTATTCTCGTGGACTCTGCTTGTACGGCTATTTGAAACCGATCGCGTTCATCGGCAACGACGGCATGAAAGTCCTCGAGCTCGCCCTCCGCCTTTTCAATCAGAGCCGCCAAGCCGCGCCGTGGCGGACCATCCGGAAAAGCCGCTGCGATCGCAGCGCGCATGTGTGCGAGCCGAGGACCTTTCCTTTCGAAATCGGAGGCGGCTTCAAACGCAACAACAGTGCGGAGGGCCTTAAGATAGCTTTCCATTGCGGCGAGTTTCGCCTTCACCGGGAGCCAGCGCGCTTTGGCGCTCTCGAATTCGGCGACAGGTTGATTCTTGGTCGCGGTTGCAAGCATCACGTCACCACCATGGATGTTGACCTTTACCGATCAGCCTCGCGACGGCGGGCCTACGTGATGGTCAGACTCTGGATCGATGATTCGCTGGGGCATTCAAACGATGATGATGCCCCACAAGGATGTGCTTCCGAATGTGCTCGGCAGAGGGTACCCCGCCCAACTTCATCAACTCGAACAGAACTACGGTTCTGGTACCGGCAATATCTGACGGGACCCCTGCCTTAAATCGATCAACGCGCCATCGCGTTGTCTCGTAGGCGATGATCTCCTCCACCAGATGCTTTGCCGCCCCGCGCGCGCTTTTGTTCGAGTGCCATTCCGCGCAATATTCGCGGATGGTGGTATCTCGCCGCTTCAGCCATCGCCATTTTTCTCGCTCGGCACCGATCCCATTGACGATCTCAACACATCGCGCGCGCTCTTCGGCGGAGAGCTCAGCTATCTCAGCAACGATACGGGCAACGGGATCGTCCGCGATCATGAGGCGCCCTCGCCCGCAGGTGCGCGCCTGGCCGCGCTGGCACAACCGCGGGAGCAGAACGTTTGCACGTGGCCGGCGCGCCGTTCGGCACCGCTGGGATTGCGGGCGATGAAGGTGGCGGAGCACTGCGGACAGGTTCGCTTCCGGCGGCGGTCCGCGTTTGCCCTCCGGCCCTCGTCGCCGCGACGCTTACCGCGGATATGTCCACAGGTCGTCCCGCAGCAAACAGTTTTTCGGAGCGGCGTTTCAAACGGGTCGCCGCACTCGGCGCAAATCTTTGCAAACAGGCGCGGAAGGTAAACCGGTGCAATCGTACGCCGGCATACATTGGAGCACGTGGTGGGCACCGGTCCGCGCGTACCTTGAGCCACAAAGTTCCCGCCGCAAACTCTGCAATTGCCGGCTCTGGGTTTACCCAATCCGGAATTCTCGATTTCCATCAAAATTGGTCCCGGGGGTTTTTCGGTCATTTTGCGATTTTCGGCCAAAATTTTCGGCCGCCCCAAAAAAAATGTGCGAATGCGGACCCAAGCGGTGTGAACCCCTTCGGTCTTTCGGAAACGATGGCCCCCCGGGGGTCACTGTGCCGCGCCGTGCTCGAACTGTGTCGATCGCTACGCGCGTGATGTGCGATCTCATTGCGCTGCAGGCCTTTCCGCGCAGCCGGACCGTGCGCGGACCTTGTCGGCTCTGTGCCGGCAGACCCCGTAATTTTACCTAAGCGATTGAAATTGCTTGCTACGGTTTCAACCCAATCCTTTTGCGGGTTGAGCGAACAGCCGAAAATGATCCAACGAACGCTCGGCCGACAAAATCGACGTTGGGAAGTGGGCCAGACTGGGTATCGCGACCAGAGTGAGATGAGTCGAACCGACTCATTGGCTGATCCGCAGGATGTCCCTCTACAGGGAAGATATAATAGGCAGTTACAGCATGTGTAACTTGGCAAGAATGGCAGTTCTTGCTGCTTTTCTGCGGTTCTCCTAGTTCCCCTTTTGTAACCAAGAAGTTCCAAAACCGTCACTGGAAATTGCGCAAAACGACACTGGGAAAATTCCTTCATGCCGCCCTCCGATCGGCGGCACGACGGGCGAGGTGTTCAGCACGAACAGCTGCCTTGTCCGCTCGTTCCCTCCGCAATCGCTCGACTGCATTAGAAATCCGAATCCGCGCCTCCTCCTCTGTTTTGATTGCCTTCCACTCGTTTGTGGGCGTCATGCCGTCCGGGGTTCCGAGCCATGTCAGTCGGTACTTCGAGGGAGCTTTGCGTGATCCGTACGAGCGTACACCGCGCGTCGGATCCACGATCCCGAGCGCTTCAGCCTCGATGATGGCGTCCAGTATCTTTCCGCGGCGCATCCCACGGGATTGGAGCATGTCGTAAGGAGCTTTTAGGTTTCCATTTTCCAGTCCACCATGATCAGCGTGCTCCGCCATGAGGCCATCTATAAGCTTTCTGCATTGATCGGACATTGCGAGCCAAGCGGGGCTGATTAGAAGGTCACGTGGGACTGGGACGCAGAATCCCACGCCTTGTGGTAGACCCAAGGCGCGGCGCATCCGTTTTCCTGCGATAGCACCGGTAGCGCGCCCTCGATTATCGCGCTTGAAATCGACGGTCATGCAGCACCGCCTGGCGTGATGACCAAACGCCAGAGCGAGGCTCTGATAGCCCCCTCCAGACACTTAGATTCGCGAGTGATTAAATCTTCTCCGATGCCTTTTCGACGCATCGCAGCAGCTTGCACTTCGATTTGATGAGCGATGTACCTTTCGCCGGCGTCGCTGTTCAACTGAGCGGCGCGTTGCGCCTGTCGGTCGATAAAGGCTTGCCTCCGGAACACGGGGAATGGAATGACAGTTGCCATCACGCTGCTCCGCTATTGCGTGCGGCCCATCCCTCCGGATCCTTGGACCATTCCAAGACAGCGGCGCGGTCGTAGGCAATCTTGCGCGCTGATAGTTTCAATCGCTTTGGAAACAGTCCTAATTTCTCACGACGCCAGCGCGTGATACCGGACAACCGCGAAATCGCGTCTACTTCTTCGGGAAGCAGGAATGGAGATTCAGCTTGCTTGATGTCGGACATCGATCACCCTCTCAAATAGGTGATCGATGGTGATCACCTTTGCAAAACGGATTCCGGCTTAAGCCGAAATCGCCTTGCTCTGAGTGGTCTCGCCCGTTCGTTTAGGGAAAGCTGATTGACTCTTAGGGTCAATTAAGAGTCGGCTTGAAACTCCCTGACGTCAAGAGAACGTTTAGGGGTTCCTAACGGAAATCGTAAATCTATGCCATGCCGGACTTTCGACAGGGTTTCGTTAGGTTCGCGAAGAAACTGCTCCCACGCGATCATGAGTCCGCGTCGCTTTTCTAAGGCATCGCCTCGGCGATAGGCCCGCTCGCTGTCATCACCCACCAGATGGCTCAACGCAGCTTCGGCGACTTCTCGGGCGAAGTCTGTCGTGTCGCCGGCCCAGTCCCGGAAACTGCTTCGGAAGCCATGCGGCGTGTATTCGCTGGCGCCCAATGTAAACATCGGCTTGGCCAGCGAGGAGTCCGCCAAAGCCTGCTTCTTCAGGCCCGGGAAGATCAGCTCACACTGCCGTTTCCCGGCGAGCCGGGCGACGAGATCTAAAATCTCGAGTGCGCGCTGGGTCAGAGGCACCCGGTGCTCGCGCCCCTCCTTCATTCTTGCCGGCGGGACAATCCAGAGGCCGCCTGGCCGGTCGATTTCAGTCCAGAGCGCCCCACGGGCCTCCCCGGAACGGGCGGCGCATAGGATCGTGAACTCCAGAGCCAAGTTAGAAATTGTCGGGACAGATCTGAGCCTTGCGACAAACTCTGGAACCTGGCTGTAAGGCATGGCCGCATGGTGGCCGCGGGTAAGCTTAGCCCGCTTGGGCAAGATTTGATCGAGATGGCCTTTCCAGCGAGCCGGATTCTCGCCGCTGCGGTGGCCTTGGGCGCGTGCCGAGTCTAGGACGCGTTCAATCCTACCCCTCACCCGGGAAGCGGTCTCTGGCTTCGTCTGCCAGAGCGGGCGCAGGATCCGCAGGACGTCGGCAGTCTGCACCTGGTCGACCCGGGTTTCTCGGACCGACGCGGCGTAGACCAGCATCGTCATTTCCCATTGGGCGCGATGCTTTGGATTTTTCCAGCTCGGCTTCATGGTCTCGATCAGTTCATCGGCGGCGTCTCCGAAGGTTGGGACGGCCTGCTCGGCTCGTTTGGCCTCGAGGGGACTCCGGCCCTCCGCGAGTAGCCGGCGGGCCGCAGTGGCCTTTTCACGGGCCATGCTGAGCGGCACGTCGCGGGCCGGACCGAGTCCCATCTCGATCTTCCGGCTACGTGGACCGCGGTACAGAAATACCCAGCTACGCGCACCGGCCGGGCTCACCGTGAGGTACAGATTGCCTCCGTCAGCATGACGGCCGGGTGGCAGCTTTTGGGTCAGCACATTGCTTGGAAGTTTGTTCAGTGTTCGCGCCATTGTATCCCCACCACTGTCCCTACCAATCGCGTGAAATTTCACGAAATAGTAGGAGGCGATTTGGGGAATCCTGACAAGCCTAGTGCGCGGGAAAGCCTTTGTTTTGTTGGCCTATGAAACGCTCTGACAAGAAAAGAAAATATAAGTGAGAAGCTCACCCCTTCCGCCAGACTTCGAATGGAATGCCGGGCCCGCGCCGCAGGTATCACGCCGGCAGCGGCACTCCGGGTTGCTTGTCGAACCTGTGCGCCAGCCAGGACGAAATTGTCGCCGGAATAAAACCGACCAGTCCGTAGAGCAGATAATGCTTGAGGCCCGTCTCGCTCCCGAGCGTGCCATAGAGAACTGCCGTTGCGCAAAATGCGACGATGCCGGTCAGAAGCATCCGAAGGACCGGACTGATTCTCCGGACGTGGAAGAGAATGTCGTCGACGGCACCGATCATCAGCGCCGGGATGATCCCGAACAGGTAGTTGTAGGGAATGGTCATCAGCAGGACCTTGAACAGTTTCTTCACGACATCGTCCCCATCCCAGTAGCCTTCGGGCGTTCCAAGAACGAGAAGGAAAAAGCCCGCTACCAGCGGCCCTATGGCTGCAAAGATGATGTATCGCTTCATTCGGTCCCTCGCCCTGCCCGGCTTCCACGCACTCAGATTTGTTGCGGGCAGTTGGCTCATAAGAAAACGAGAAAAGAAACCGCGCAAGCTTTAGGTACCGGCTCGGCTCCTCCAGCCTCGCGGGGCCGCGTGTTCTCGATAACGACTGATCGACCTGTCCGTGCGAACGGAATTCAAAGGAAAAACACGATCCCGGCGCGACCGTTTTCGTACTGCCCGTCCCATCCTGAACCGATGCGCAATCGGCCGCTTACCGTGCTCCCTTGAGGGTGCATGACGTGGAGCATGTAGTCTTCACACCCGCACTACAGGCCAGGCAAACCGCCGTGCATTGCTCAAGGTTCTTGGGATCATAGGGGCTGTAGAGTTTTGTTGCACATGCGAGAGACACTTCAGGCTGCGCCGGTTTGGGTCCTAGCGATTGCAATGCAAGGAAAACCAGAACCAGCAGACCGACACCAATAGCCATAAACGATGCCACGCCGCGGACAACGCGTGACCGCTCGTGTCTCTCAGCCTTGGTCGTGCCGCCAATATGATTGCCGGTCACCGGGGCTCCTCCAGCCAACCAACGCGCCGGGCGTCATGCGGGTTCCATGCCCGGACGGTCCGTAAAATTGCCCGGCAGCCTATCGTTTTCCGAAGCTCAACGCCGGGACTATTTGGTTAACCGAAGATTAAAACTCCCTCCCGGCATTCGCGCTTTGATTCAAATTTTCCGAAACTTTCGGCCGCTAAGAATACGCTTCGATCATGGAGCGAGGCCGATGGCTGTTTTCAGAAAAGATTCCCGCAAACCCCGACACACCACGCGTCACGACGCCTGGATGCTGCTCGACGGCGGCTTTGCGAAGCGCAATTGCACGGTCCTGGATCTGTCGTCGGGCGGCGCGCGCATCGAACTCATCGATACCGGACCGATCGGAAACAACCTCAGCCTGGCGTTGACCGGCGACGTGCGAAAAGTGACGCATTGCCGGCTCATCTGGCGCAAGGACACGATTATCGGCGTGGAGTTCAAAGGCCGCACCTGATGTGCGCGCCTCGCGCCGGTTGCTGACGAACAATGGAGAGGTGGCTGAGTGGCTTAAGGCACCGCATGCGGTACACGGTAAACCGTGTCGGAGGTTCGAATCCTTCCCCTCTCCGCCATCCCCGAGATGTACTCGGTAAACCCGAAATACAATCAGCGACGGCTACGTTTGCCGGCCGCGGGCGCCGCCTCATCGGGATAGGCGCCGCGGCGCTGAGCCAGGCGCCAGTTGGGAGCGCATGTCCCGTTCAGGCCGCCAGTGCTCGCCTGACACTGGGCCATCGTGGAGTAATCGCATTGCTCGATCGTGCCACTCCATCCCTGAACATAGGTCATGCAGTACGGATAATCGATCGCCTGGGCCGAAGCCTGACCGAGAAGGCCGTATCCGGTAAGCGCAAAAAGGGCGAGTTGAAGGTAACGCATTTCGTCCTCGATTCGTTTTCGGCCGCATGAGACACCATCGGGGCTTCTGGCTCAAGCCGGTGGCGGGTTCGTGCGATCACAGTTCAGCGAGAACGCTATGAGCGCCGCACATTCGTTTTGTTCTTTGCAGATTTCTCGCTCTGCCGGATAGACTGTTCGCAGGGTCTACCGGTCAGGAACCGGACTGTGCCTCAGCGCCTAGCCAAGATCAGGAGAAGCCGTGAGCGATCCGGACCAGGACAACCGAAAGCGCAACCTGAAAATCGCCGAAAACGAAGCCAAACGCGAGTTGAAGAGTGATATCCGGCTCTCGACATGGGCGATTGGCATCGTCGTCGTTGTTGGGCTGATCGCTCTGGCGATCTTTCTCAAAAATTAGGTTTCAGATTCGAGCCGTGGCCGGCTGACGATGCTTCCGGCTCCGGCAACATTATTTACCGAACGTCATGTCCACGCATTTCATGACATCCGGCCCGACGCCTACGCTGAGCAGAATGCAGCCTTTGGCACTGAGCTTGGTGCTGTCGCTGACCCAGATCGCCGTCCCGCCCGATCCAAAGAACGAGTTTGTGTTCGGCGGCTCGGTTTCAGTCGCATCGAACTGGTAGCTGGAATCGCTGGGGAAGATGCGCGCCTTCAATTTGCAGTCGCCATCGGTATCGACCTTGAGAACTTCCTTGTTGTCACGGGTGACGCCAACGCTCACCTGGCAGCGATAGAACTCGGATGTCTTTGTATTAAAAATGTAGGCGTATGACTTGCACGAAATGTTTTGAAGTTTGCCAGCATTCAGTCCGCGGCCGCAGGAGATGCGCTGATTGCTGCTCAGCTTGATGTCGTCGGCCGCTCTCGCATCGGAAATGCCATTGAATGCCGTCAGCGCCAGAACCGGCACGAGCCCAAGAAAAAATCCACGAAACGTCTTCATCGATTGACCCCTATTGCGCATGCGTGCTGCGGCGAAAATGATGCCGGTTATCGCATGTCCGGCGTAACTCTAATGTAGTTTTCGGCGGTAGGCCATTGGGGCGTCCGCGGCTCCTCAGCCAGGCGCGCCGGCAACGAGCGCCATGCACAACACGTTGCGGGGTCACCCGTGGGCCAAGGCCCGCGTCCTTAGCTGCTCGACAGCATGCACCAACCGGCTTTGCCCCTGTTCGCCGATGGCTGCATCGCGGGCCTCCTGAATGGCTTCCCCGAGCCTCGGCAGCAGGAGATCTCCGTCGCATGTCGGTTTGACCAGACGGTCGATGATGATGTTCCACTCGGCCAGTCCGTTCTGGTAGGCATCGCCATGTCCCTTGATGAGATTGGCCGTTCGCACGACCGCAACGGTCGCTTCCGGCTGCTTCACCAGGCTGCGATCAACCATGTGAAGCCACCGCTCGACCCACACGCGTTCCAGCTTAAAGCGCTGGGAGAATGGACGCGTAATCCGCGCGGCAGCCAGCCATTTCAACCGTTGAAGCTTAAAGCGTGTCCGCGAACTGAAACGCAATGTCACACTCCTGCGCGCCAGCTTCGCCAGGCGCAGGCGCTGGAACAGATCGAGAGCCGGCGCTGCTGCCTTGGGCGGCAGCAGCGGGATCACCTCGTCCCAGCGAAACTTCTCAACCCGGTCGATCGAGCGCGGGTTTGGCCCGGCGCTCGCACCTCCCGCCTCGGCCAGCTTCAGCTGTGCGATGCGGATAGGGTCCTCGAAATGCATGCGATCGGACAGCAACTGCGCGAGTTCTGCAAGGTCGGGCACATGGTGGGCCGCAGGACCGACATAGCGTTCGATCCGCTCGAGATAGGCCAGCGCATAGTCCGGGTCCTGATAGTCGATCAGCGAATGAACCGCTTCGCTGACGATCGGGACAACATCCGCTGGCAGTTGCGCCGACAGCCGCGCCAGCGCGGCCCGCGCGACACGCGGATTTCGCGTTTCTTCGCCAAAATACCGCTCCTTCAACAACCGGAACGGCGATGGCGGGACTTTGACCCGAATCTTCACGACGTCGCCTGCGCACCTGTTTCGGCAAGCTGCGCTTCCAGCCTCCCAAGATTCTGGAAGAGCCGCGCGCTGACCAGCCGCAGGAAGTAGAATCCGAAAGCCGGGTTCTGGACGTAAAGCTCCTCCACCTTTTGATAGGTCACACTCAGCACGATCCCGCCCTCAAGGCACTCCAGCGTTTGAGTTCGTTTATTCGAGGGCGACAGCATACCGAGTTCGCCGACGATGGCGCCGTTCGGCAGTTCGATCCCGGACTCGACAAGCCGGAAGCGCCCGCTGACGATGTAGAACATCTCCTCGGCTTTCTCGTGCTTGTAGAACAGGATTTCGCCGCTCTTGCATTTGCGCTCGGTCATGAACGGCTTCAACCAGGCCATGGACAGATCGCTGTTGACGGATTTCTTCACTTCGCGGACCAGCAGCAGCATTTCGCGGAGCCGGTACACGTTCAGCGGCAGCAGGATCATGTGAAGCACCATCACCGGGTAGTGATGGTGAACGACCGAAAAGCCGATCAGGAGGACGTTGGTGATGATCCCGAAGATGCGAAGCGGAATCATCGTTCGCATGGTGTACCCGGCTACCACGAACGCAGACGCGATAAAGCCGCCGGCGCCGGAAACGAGTCCTGACATATCCATCGGAATCAACCTGATGCTAAAGGAAGCTGATATATATTATGCCGCGCCGCGCCTTGTGCGACAACGGTTCTCGCGGCCAATGCTTTAATCGAACCTCAAGTCTTTCCGCGAAAATCCGAGCAAAAGGCGCGCTGCAAAAAACATGCGCACCGATCAAATCTCAAACGACAGCCCTTCCTTTGCAACGACCGTTCCCGGCCGCACCCTGGCTGCTGCTGCGGCGATACGGTCCATCTCATCGTCGTCATGTTCGGGATCGTGGTGAAACAGGAAAAGCTTCCCGACTCCCGCCTCGTCGGCCAGCCGGACGGCTTGCTGCCAGCTTGAGTGGCCCCAGCCGACATGCTCAGGCAGTTCTTCGTCGGTGTATGTCGTGTCGATGACAACAATCGACGCATCGCGGGCGAGCTCTATCAGCGCCGGATCTATTTCGTCGGCGCTGAGTTCGGTATCGGTAATGTAGGCCATGGCACGGCCGCCAAACTCGACACGGTATCCGATCGCACCGCCGGGATGATTGAGCGCCGCGGTCATAACCTTGATGCCGGGCCGTGGAGTCAAAACATCGCCAGGTGCGAAGTCGGTGAATTCGATCTTGCCGTGCGCGGCTTCGATTTCGATCGGAAATAATGGATAGCTCATCAGCTTCCGAACCGTTTCCTGCACCCCACCTGCCGCCTTCAGGTTGCCGGCCCAGAGACGCAACCGGTTTCCCGTCATGAAGGCAGGCACGAAGAACGGAAGGCCAATCAGATGATCGATATGGCAGTGACTCAAAAACAAATCGATGTCTGTTGGTTCGGCTTCTTCGGCAAGCGTGAGGCCCAGCACACGCAGTCCCGATCCCGCATCGAAGACCAGGCGATGGTCACCGCAACGAACCTCGACGCATGATGTATTGCCGCCATACCGCACGGTATTGGGGCCTGGACACGGAATGCTCCCACGAACACCCCAGAACCGCACGGACATTGTGGTCGGCATGAAAAAACTCAATGAACCCTTCGCGAGAATTGCATGCCGCTGTCATCTTCACCAACATGATACCCCGCACTGTTCACCAAAAAAATGGCTTGCCATGCTGGGACGCGACAGGTAGCGCGGCGGCGTTTCGTCTCACCCATCATTTGGTTGTCAGAGCAAAGACACCGTTCCAGTTGTCAGGCGGCGGGGTTTCCTGGAACGCCTTGATACGCTCGAAATAGAGGTCGTAAAGCATAGAGAAGGTCTTCGCTTCGTCGGCCATGCGGGCCTTCGCAATCGCAGCAAGGGCACCCTCCCAGTCGCGGCCGCGGTAACACGCCAGCATTTCGATGCACAGATTGCGAAGCCGCTGAAACTGTCCGGATTTCGCGACGTCTTCCCGCCCGGCGATGGCGTAAATCACCTCGGGCTCCTTCTTGCCCTTCACCGTGATGAAGTCGAGTTCGAGAATCGCGAATTTGTCCTTGGCCGCGAGCGCCGTGGCCGACCCGGCGATGATTGGCACGCCGTAGGATTTCGATTGTCCCTCGAGGCGCGAGGCCAGGTTCACGCTGTCGCCCAGCACCGAATAGTCGAACCGGAGGTTCGATCCCATGTTTCCGACCACGCAGGTCCCGGTGTTCAGGCCAATTCCGACCTTCATGGGAATGAACGGCTTGCCGGCTTCATTCGCTTCCCGCTCCCGCTCGACATTCAGCGCTTCGATGCGATCGATCATGTCGAGTGCCGCATTGCAGGCGTTGATCTGATGTTCCTGATCGCTGAGCGGGGCGTTCCAGAACGCCATGATCGCGTCGCCCATATACTTGTCGATCGTGCCCTTGCGATCGAGGATCGCGTTGGTGAGCGGCGTCAGGAACCGATTCATCAGGGAAGTCAGGCCTTGCGGATCGTTCTTGAACGACTCGGAGATCGTGGTGAAACCGCGCACGTCGCTGAACATGATGGTCATGTCGCGCTCCTCGCCGCCGAGCACGAGTTTTTCCGGCGATTGCGCCAGCTGTTCGACGAGCGCTGGCGACAGGTACTGACCGAAGGCGGAACGGATGCGGCGGCGCTGAGCCTGTTCACGGAAATAGCTACTGAACACCAGCACCAGATAGATCGCGGTGCTCGCGATCAATGGAAATGTAAAGTCAATCAGCAGCCGATGTTCGGAGAAGAAGTACCAGGATGTCGCCACCATGATGCTGACGATGACGGCGCCGAACAGCAGAAGCATGATGGCGCTGAGAATTGGTGCGAGCCAGATGATGGCGATCCCGAACAGGATCGCGGCCAGCAGCTCGGCGCCGACCGCATAGTTCGGTTGCGACAGTACCGAGCGCGTCAACGCCGCTTCCAGCACCTGTGCGTGGACCTCGACGCCCGGCATCACGGGATCGAGAGGCGTTGTCTTCACGTCGAGCAATCCGACGGCCGACGTACCGATCAGGATCAGCTTGCGTGAAATCAGGTCGGGACCGGCCTTGCCGTCCAGCACATCGGCAGCCGACACATAACGCGCCGCATCGTGTTTGGCGAAATGCACCCAGAGCTGGCCGTTGCGGTCGGTCGGGACTTCAAATCCGGGGACCGCCACGCTCTTCACGCCGGCCTCGTCCGATTTGACCAGAATGGTGTCGGACTTGGTCACGATGCGCAGCATTTCAAATGTCAGCGAAGGCATCAATTCGCCTTGCGCCAGCATGATCATCGGAACCCGGCGGACGATGCCGTCGCGCTCGGTGCGGATCGTGAACAACCCGCGGCCCGGAGCGGCCTCTTCCAGCGCAGGGATGTTTCGAAGTAGTCCGGGGAATTGCAGAAGGAATGGACGCGGGTCGCCGCCCAACGTCGCCAATCCCGTCAGAGGCAGGTTCAATTCTGGCTGCGGCACAAATTTCGGCAGACCGGACTCACCAAGAACGGCGGGCGATTTACGTAAAACGTCAGCAAGCACCCGATCGTTGCTCGGCAGGGCCCGAAGCTTCTTTCGGCTCTCCTCATCAAGGTCACGAAACGCGTCCGCAGCGAGTCCCGGCGACAGCCGGTCAGGCTCCGCGAACACGATATCGAAAGCGATAGCGGCTGCGCCGAGATCGGTCAGCCTCTGGACAAGATCAGCCACCCTTGTTCGCGGCCATGGCCATTGCCCAAATTTGGCGAGGCTTTTTTCGTCGATGTCGATGATGACAACAGGACGCTGTGTGCTGTGGCGCGGCTTGAGGATTTGATATCCGTCGAAAACGCGGACCCGCAACTCCTCCAGCGGGATCGGATCGACGACCCGTACACCGAGAAATGCGATCAGAAGCAAAAGCGACAGCAACCGCCCGTAGCCGAAATGCCTGGCGTACATGCGGATACGCGCAACGAACCGGACCGACGATTTCCACACTGCCCGCATCATGCCGTCAAACCGATACCCGTCACTTTTCCCGGAAAGCACGCATGAGCTGGTCGCTCAGCGGCTTCGCAAGGTAGGATATCATGGTTCGTTCGCCGGTCTGCACAAAGGCCTCGACCGGCATGCCCGGAATCAATTTGACCTCCCCGAGCTTGGCCACTTCTTCCGGCGGCATCGACACGCGAATGGTGTAGTAGCTCTGTCCGGTGCGCTGGTCCGTCGTCGTGTCCGGCGAAATGCGGCTGACGGTCCCGTTCAGTTCGGGCGTGGTGCGCTGGTTAAAGGCCGAAAGCCGCAACAGCGTCTTCTGTCCGATCCTGAGCTGATCGATATCCTGCGGGTTCACCTTGGCCTCGACCGACAGGTTATCGGATTCCGGCACGATGAGCATGATCGCGTCACCGGCGGTGATCACACCGCCTACAGTATGAACCGTCGACTGAAGCACCATGCCGTCCTGCGGTGCGCGAATGTCGATGCGGCGCAACTGATCCTCGGCGGTAACCTTGCGTTCGACGAACTCGCCGATCTTGTCGTTGATCTCGCGCATCTCCTTGGAGACTTCGCTGGAAAGGTCCTTGTCGATCTGGATAATCTGCAGTTCGATTTCGGTGATCTTGCCCTTCGCCTGTGCCTTCTGCGCAATGAATTGCGCGCGGTCGCCGTCGAGCCGCGCGGCGTCACGCTCCAGCACGGTCAGACGCGATATCTGCACGAGATTCTTGGCGAACAGATCGCGGACGCCGATAAGCTCCTTCTGAATGAGTTCGATCTCACGGGACTTGGCATTTTCCTGCGCTTCGAGCCCGCCGATTTCTTCCTTGAGCTGCGCGATGCGCTCCTTGAGCTGGGCCTTCTGATTGACGCGGCCTGATGAGCGAACCTGAAACAGCTTGACCTCGTTCCCGATCAGCGCCCGCACATCCGGGTTGGCGAAGGCATCCATTAACTCGGGTGGAAAGGTTATGCGGTCCGCACCATCCTGCTCCGCCAGCAGCCGCGCACGACGCGCCAGCAGCCCGTCGAGGCCCTTGGTGACG
The DNA here is from genome assembly GCF_000497575.1 of Afipia sp. OHSU_II-C1. Taxonomy (GTDB): domain Bacteria; phylum Pseudomonadota; class Alphaproteobacteria; order Rhizobiales; family Xanthobacteraceae; genus Afipia. The sequence goes on along the minus strand of NZ_APJI01000004.1, from coordinate 237,592 downwards.
ATCGCGAGGCTTGCCTTGGTCACCGTGTCGTCGAGCCGCACCACAACGTCGCCGGCCTTGACGCGGTCACCATCGCGCGCCCTCACCTCGCCGACGACACCGCCGGTCGGGTGCTGGACCTTTTTGACGTTGGAATCGACCACGATCGAGCCCGGCGCAATCAGCGCGCCGGAGATTTGCGCCGTCGAGGCCCAGCCGCCGATCCCGCACGTCAGCAGCGTGACGACGACGAGTCCGACAATCAGATGAAACCGGATTGATCCTCGCGATCCGGGCTTATCCAGGCTTTTAAAGATAGAGAGCCGCTCCAGCGGCGAAAACAGGGCGCTGAAGATGCGGCGGACAATGCTTTCCGTCCCGGCGAGCGTCGGCTTCATGGTTGCGCTCCTCCCTTGTCGGAAACGATCTTGATCGCAGGCGGCGCTGCCGCAGGACGTTGCAACACCTGGCCGAGAACGGCGTCCTTCGGCCCGAAGGCCTGCACCCGCCCGTCCTTCATGACCAGCACGAGATCGACGCTCTCGATGCCGATCGGACGATGGGCGACGACGACCACGACACCGCCTCGCGCGCGCACCGCAAGGATAGCCTTGTTCAGCGCCACATCGCCTTCGCTGTCGAGATTGGAGTTCGGTTCATCGAGCACGACCAGGAATGGATTGCCATACAGCGCGCGAGCCAGCGCGATGCGCTGCGCCTGTCCCGCCGACAGCACGCTGCCCTGATCGCCGATCTGGGTGTCGTAGCCATCCTTCATACCGATGATGAGATCGTGGACGCGCGCTTCCCTCGCCGCGGCGATGATGTGCTCCGGAGAGGCATTGTCCTCAAACCGCGAAATGTTCTGGGCGATCGTACCGGCGAAGAGTTCGACATCCTGCGGCAGGTAACCGATATGTCGGCCGAGAATTTCCGGCGACCATTGGTCCAGCGCCGCGCCGTCCAGCCGCACTTTGCCGCGCAGCGGCTGCCATACGCCGACCAGAGCGCGCACCAGCGATGATTTGCCCGACCCGCTCGGGCCGATGACGCCAACGCCCTGCCCGGCCTCGATCGCAAACGTGACATCCTGGGCGACCACCTTCTGTTCGCCGGGTGGGCTGATGGTCAGCGTTTCGACCATAAGTCTGTTTGTCGGCGCTTCAAGCAGCGTTGGCGCCGCCTGTTCCGGCAACATGCCGAGCAGACGGTTGAGACGGTGCCAGCTTTGGCGGGCCGCTACGAACCCTTTCCAGTGGGCGATGGCAAGATCGACCGGCGCCAGTGCACGGGCGCTCAGGATCGAACCTGCGATGATGATGCCCGCGGTCGCCTGCTGGTTGATGACGAGATACGCGCCGACGCCGAGCACCGCCGACTGCAGCATCATGCGCATGACCTTGGCGATGGCGCCAAGGCCGCCGGCGACGTCGCTCGCCCGCTGGTTGCTCGCAAGATAGTCGCGGTTGGATTCATCCCATCGCTTGCCGACGCGCCCGGCCATGCCCATCGCGGTGAGCACCTCGGCATTCCTGCGGCTGGCGAGCGCAAGATCCTGCCGCCGCATCGCCAACCCTGTCGAGCGCTTCATGGGCTCGTTGGTCAGGTATTCGGTCAGGATGGTCAGCGCGATCAGAATGATGGCGCCGACCAGCGCGGTGATGCCGATCAGCGGATGGAATGCGAAACAGATGGCGAGATAAAGCGGCAGCCACGGCAGGTCGAACAATGCCCCCGGCCCCATTCCTGACAGGAACGAGCGGACGTTGTCGAGATCGCGCAGCGGTTGAAGTCCCTCGCTGCGGTTGCCGATAACGAGCGGCATCCGCACCACGATGTCATAGACCCGTCGGCTCAGCATCTCGTCCAGCGCCGATCCAATGCGGATCAGAATGCGGCCGCGGATCAGATCGAGGATACCCTGAACGAGGTAGAGGCCACCTGCCAGCACGATCAGGCCGACCAGCGTCGGGATGCTGCGGCTCGGCAGCACGCGGTCGTAAATCTCCAGCATGAAGAACGAGCCGGTGAGATACAAAATGTTGATGACCAAGCTCATCACGCCGACACCGACAAACGCGCTGCGGCAGGCGCGAAGCGCCGTTCCCAGTTCGGAACGGGGCGAATGCCCCTGATGTGATGTCTTCGCGGGCTGCATCGATACCTGGCCGTTTGGCTGCTGTCAGGACGCCAATCTGGAATTCATGAAATGTGGCGCTGTGACCAGCCTATCATGCCACGACACGGGTATTTATTGCAGCCGGAAACATGATCGAAGTTAATGTTTCCGGCCCATTCTCAAATCACGCATGGAGAATGAAATCGCTCGCATTCAGGGCGGCAACGCCCTTCAAGAGCAACGTATCCGTCGTGCCGTTGATGTGAAGCAGCGTATCGCCGCCGGTGTGATCGGCGTTGGTCAGGATGTCTGCCAGAGCCGTCGCATTGATGGACGAGAACGCCTGCAAATCGATTTTGTCGGTACCGGCCTGGAAGCCGTTTGTGATGACGTCCTGATTGGAGCTCGGCGCGAACACGAAGGTGTCCTGATAGCCCGTCGCGAAAAAGACGTCCTTGTCCGATGTCCCTTGCAGGGTGACAGGACCGGTTCCGGACACGTTGAAAATAAAGTTCACCGTATCGTGCGCCCCCGCAGCATCGGTCACGGTTAGCGCAACTTTGTCGGTAGCCGGCGTTCCCGTCGGTGTGTAAGCGATGCCCGTCCCCAGCGCTCCGTTCACTGTTGCCAGATCGCCGGAGCTGGGACTGAACGTGACAGTGCCGTGATCCGCGGTTGCCGTAACGGTGAAGGTATCGCTGGCGTCAGGATCGGCGACCGAGAGATTCGAAATGGTGGTCGTTCCGCTGCTTTGCGCGGTCTGGAAACCATTGGCATCTATCGTCGGCGCATCGTTCGTTCCAGTGATCGTCCACGACACCGAAGCCGGCGTCGGCGTCGTGACGATGCCGTCCGAAACGCTGTAGCTGACGGTTACTGTCGTCGTCGCACCCTCGGCCAAATGCTGATAGGCGGCGTTGCCCGGATCGAGCGTAAAGGTGTGGTGGACAGCGTCGTAGGTCACGCCGTCAGGCAACGTGCCGGGTACGTTCACCACGGACAGCGTGCTGCCGTCATCGACATCCGACGCGTTAGCCAGCGCATCAAGTGTGCGCGTCGATCCGTCCTCAACCGCGGACGGATCAGACACCACGCCGCTGACGACCGGCGCATCGTTCGTCCCTGTGATCGTCCACGACACCGAAGCCGGCGTCGGCGTCGTGACGATGCCGTCCGAAACGCTGTAGCTGACGGTTACTGTCGTCGTCGCACCCTCGGCCAAATGCTGATAGGCGGCGTTGTTCGGGTCGAGCGTAAAGGTATGATTGACGGCATCGTAGGTAACACCGGCAGGCAGTGAACCGGGGACATCGACGCCGGGCACGTTGACCACAGACAGCGTCGCTCCGTCATCGACATCCGACGCGTTAGCCAGCGCATCAAGTGTGCGCGTCGATCCGTCCTCAACCGCGGACGGATCAGACACCACGCCGCTGACGACCGGTGCGTCGTTCGTCCCTGTGATCGTCCACGACACCGAAGCCGGCGTCGGCGTGGTGACAATGCCGTCCGAAACACCGTAGTTGACGGTTACCGTCGTTGTCGCACCCTCGGCCAAATGCTGATAGGCGGCGTTGTTCGGGTCGAGCGTAAAGGTATGATTGACGGCATCGTAGGTAACACCGGCAGGCAGTGAACCGGGGACATCGACGCCGGGCACGTTGACCACAGACAGCGTCGCTCCGTCATCGACGTCCGAAGCGTTGGCCAGCGCATTCAAAACACTGACCGGAGCATCCTCGACTACCAGCGCATCGGACACGGTGCCGCTGACGACAGGCTCGTCATTCGAACCGGTATAGGTGACGGTCACCGTTTGGCTGGTCGAGGTGCCAGTAGCGACGCCGTTATGATAATCGGCAACGGTGATGTCGTAGGTAACCGTGAGGGTCTGGCCATCCGCCAGGAAATCCAGCGCGCTGTCCGTGATCTTGTAAGTCCAGTCAACCGACCCACTGCCCGTCCCTGTGCTGTCATGCGGCACCAGCGTACGCGCGCTTGCGTTTGTCAGGTCATTGATCTGGATTGACGTCAATGTCCCGCCCGACCAGTCGAAAATAGCGGACGATTGCGTGACCTGATGTGTGTCGGTCAGGTCGACATCGGCGAAGGTTACGGTGCCGCCGGCCGGATCCAACGTCGCGGATCCGGTGGTGGCCGTCAACTCCGGGACCGTGGCACTGGCGGCAGCAGTGCCGCTGGTTATCGTCGGCGTATCGTTGGTGCCGGTGATCGTAACAGTGACAGTCTTGGCAACCGACGTATCGTTGCTGTTGCTGCTGTTGTCTTTGACAGTGATCGTATAGGTCGCCGTAATTGTCTCGCCTTCCGCGAGGTACTGGATCAGATTGGTATCCAGCGCGAAATCCCAGTTGAAGTCGTGATCGCCCGCAGCCAGGGGCGACGAAGGAACCGTCAGTGCGGTTGCCAGCGCGAGAGCCAATGCAGGAGAGACACCTGCGCTTCCCGCTGCATCGTTGTTGTAGGCAACGTGCGCCGTATGGGTATCCGTCAGGTCGGTATCGGTGAACGTGACCGAGCCGTGGTCTTTCAGAATACCACCGACAGGATCGACGTCTTCCTTGACTGCTGCGCCGTTGTCGATGACAGAAATAACGGGCTGGTCATTCGCGGCGCCGACCTGAACGGTGATCTGCTTTGTCGACGAAAGGCCGTTGTTGTCCGTGACCGTGACATCGTAGATCAGCGTCAGGGTCTGCCCCTTCGCCAGAAAGTCGAACAGATGGTCCGGCAGCTTGAATTCCCAGCTGATCGAGCCCTGGTTGTTGGTATCGGTATTGTTCTCCGATACCGAGGCCGTCACCGCGCCATTGAGGGCATCGCGGGTTGCCTGCGGAATGTCGTTGTAACTGCCGCCCGACCAGACCACTGATGAGGCGCCCTGAAGCGCGGCGCTCGCCGTATGGGTGTCGGAGAGGTCCACATCGGCAAACGCCAGCGTGCCGGTCGCAACATCGACGACCGAATTCGGCGCGCCTGTTGTGTCGGGAACCTCGTCGGCCTGATGAATCGACGCGTCGGCCGTCAGCACCGGTGCATCGTTGGTGCCGGTGATGGTGATCGTGACGGTTTGTGTGACCGGGACGCCGTTGTCGTCCTTGATCGTGATCGTATAGACCTGTGTAATCGTCTGGCCTTCAGCCAGCGACTGCAGCGTGGGATCGTTGTCGTCCAGCGAGAAGTGCCAGCCAACCGAGCCCTGGTTGTTGGTATCCGTGGTGCTCTCCGAGACCGGATCAATGGTGAATGTTCCGATCTTGGTCGTCGTCGGGGCATTTCCAGCCCCGCTGACAAAGCCTGGCAGGGCTGAACTGGTCGTCGATGTCAGTTCGACGGTGGCGGTGTGTGCATCGGTCAGATCGACGTCCTTGAACGTGATCGTGCCGTCTGCCTCGATATGACCCGACGTGACCGGGACGTCTTCCTTGACCGCGCCGGTGATGATCGTCGCAGTTCCTCCCACGATGGTCGGCGCGTCGTTGGCGCCCGTAATCGTGATCGGGATTTCAACGATGCCGGTATCTGGTCCGGATGTCGCGGTCACCTGGATCTTGAAGGTGACGGTCTGGCCGTCGTCCAGGAAATTGAACTGCTCGCGATCGAAGGAGACGATGCCTGTGGTCTGGTTGATGTTAAGCAGCGGTTTCAGAAAAGCTTCGCTGAGATAGCCGACCGTGCTGACTGCGCTCTTGATGATGGCGCTGCCGGCGACGAATGGAACACCGATATCGTAGAACGGCGCACTGCCGATATCCGGGTCGTCGATCTTGACCACGTCCTTGAAGTTGAAAACCCTGATCGTCGGAGCGAACGCCTGATCCGCGAAAACAGGGAGCGCCGAAAATTGCGCCTTTGTGTTGTAGAAAGTCCTCGAGGGATTTGGCTGCCCGGTAACGGGATCGACTCCGACGCCCGGAATTGTGATGACCTTCGGTGGCCCGAGGTCCTGCAAAGGCTTGTAGAACGCAAACGGATTGATGTTGTCGCCGGGAGAGCCAAATCCGGTTTTCTGCGACTTCGGATTGGAGTTGTCCGGATTGTAGTTCGGGAAGTACAGCTTGAAGACTTCCTGGATCAGGGCCTTCGCAGATTCCTGATCCGCAAGCGTCTTGAGCTGTTCGATCGCCGTCGGAGGCTGACCGATGCCGCTAACCGAAACATAGGTCACCTGCCCGGCCTGCGACACCGTGCCGATAAGTTGGCCGGTCGTCTTGTCGTAGAGATTGTAGGAACCCGTGTGCCCATCAGGCTCGACCAGCACCGAAAATTTTGTCGGTCCGTCATTCGCGCCGATTTCCACCAGCACCGCCGTACCGCGAATACCCATCGTGGCAACCGGCGTCTCGACGCGCATGTTGCCGTTCTTGGCGGTCTGTCCCGCAACGAAGGTAATGGTGCCCTGAACCAGGCTGATCAGCGATGAGTTCGACGATCCGTTCGGATCGAAGATCATTTCGTTGAGCACCATGCGTGCGTTCGACGTCATGCCGAACACGCTGCCATCAACAAACGTCATGCCGATCGAAGAGTCGGATCCGGTCTGGACCACGTCGCCTTTTTGCACGGCGTCCCCGACACGCAATTCGACCGATACGCCGTTGCGGATGACGGTGGCGCTTCCGGACATTTTCTGGACGTGACCGATGATCTGTCCAGCCTGTGCCGGCGCTGTGGCCTGCGCGTAGTGGACGTGGCCGGTCAGCGCATCAACGATGTGACCGGCAAGGGTCGCGCCGTCCTTGGTGGCGAGGACTGGCCGTGCGTCACCCTTGAAGTAGTTTCCGACGACGAATTTCTGGCCGTCGCCCGAAATGATCAGGTCGCTGCCGATCCGCATATACTCGCCAGAGAACAGCAGATGCGCGTCGGGAACAACGATGTGGCTGTCCGACGCGTGATGCTGAACGAATCCTGGTTTCGGATCAAAAGAGAATCGCTCCCCGCCCAGCGAAACTGGGGAGTCGTGCGCTAACCCGGCGTCAAATGGTCCGGAAAAATTCAAACTCAGCCCGCCCGTCTGAAAATTATTCTTAAGAAATTTAGAATTACCGGTTCATAGCATCAAAGACCGCAGCCCCATAGTGAATTGAACTAAACGGCATGGTTTTACATGGCCGCGTTAAGTAAAGCTGCGGGGTCATGACTTGGCTATTCCGCCACTACTTTCTAGCGTCATGGGATAAAGTCGATAATTCATGCTGCTCCGCAAAATCATCCCCGGGTGAGGAAAGGCCAATCCAGCCTAAAAGCCTGAAGAAACGCACAAAAATAAACGCAAGATAACCAAACTATACAATCGATATATCAAAATAGACTTGTGCTGTACGCTCTACAATACGTCAAACACTTACGTGTTTTGGCGATTTACACGGTCAGCCGCGCCGTTAGCCCTATCTACAATTTTAGACAATGTGGTCAGCGTTAGTTCCGCATATTTGAATCCAAATGGCGGATTAGCCCCTCGTTTAAACCGTCGAAAAGGGGATCGCGCCTACTCCTTGTGACGAAATGATCCGGTCACGAGCTCGCATATCTCTGCAAGCCGATGCCCGGACACGGGGCGTCACATGTCGGCTTTCAATGTTCTGCGCACGAGCGCACTGTCATTCGTGATTGTTATCAGCACCTTGAGCGGCGTTGCTCACGGGGCGCCTCACGCCGTGCACGATGCGTACAGCGAAGCTATCAAGGACCGGCCGGGCACGGCTACGGAGCCGTTTGGGCTGCCGACCTCGACCCTGGCCGACGGCCCGCTTCGCGCCAAATGGCTGACGGTTGAGCGCTCCATCGCGGCCGAAGCCGAGGTCATTGCCGGCTGCGCCGGCGATCCTGGACACTGCGCATCCCAGCCGGCCCTCCGATTCCTTGAAATCGTGAAGATGGCTTCCAGCCGTGAGGGCCTTGCCCGGTTCGGCGAAATCAACCGCGCTTTCAACCTTGCCATCCGGCCGGTCAGCGATCGTGCTCAATACGGCGTCGAGGACTACTGGCAGTCACCGCTGGCGACACTCGCGGCTGGCGCGGGCGACTGTGAAGATTACGCGATTGCCAAGCTCGTTGCGCTCCGCGCCGCCGGCGTTGCCGCCGAGGATGTTCGCCTTCTGATCATCCGCGAGACCGCAACCGGCGACGACCATGCCGTGGTTGCAGCCCGGTTCGAAGGACAGTGGCGTGTGCTCGACAACCGGACTTTCATCATGCTCGAGGACAACGGTTTCGACAAATACCGCCCGCTCTTCGCGATCGACGCGGAAGGCACGAAACGGTTTGAACAGCCGATGTTCGCGAACGCCGCACAGGTCACGCAGGCGCGCCCGGCCGAGATCGCGCAGCATGAAGTCGCCGCCGGTCCCGGAACATCGGAAACCGCGTTGAGCATGGATAGTTCTGCATTCGACGAGTTCTGTCAGACCCTCGCGATGTAACGGACATCTGACGAGGCCCGGCCGGATTGGCTCACGGTCCGGTTAACTGATCTGTGTCCATCGCTCAGATTTTGGCGATGGTTTTAATGGTCGCGACAAACAACAAGGCAGCGAGTGTAACGAGCAGCCATCCGGGGTTGTCGCACAGGGTCGCTCCCTGACGGCAGACTTCGTCGGCCAGAGCCCAGCCGCGGTTCCGGGTGGCGCCGGCGAGCAGGAAGATGCCGCCCGCGCCTGTGATTGCGAGAATAAGCTGACGCATGGGTCCACTCCTTTCCGACGCCGATGTTCGGCGGGAACAAGTGAATCAATGCTTGTCCGGATTGCCGAAACCCGGGTGTTTCGCGAGAAAATCAGCCACGCTTGAGGGCGGCGGCCTTGTCCATGGCTGCCCCTATGGCGGCGAACCGGCCCTCAACCTCGGTGCGCATCTCAGGATGAGTAAATACATAGAGATCGTTCGCGCGGATCGCAGTCAGCACACGCGCGGCAACGTCCGACGGGTCGAGCCCTGACTGGATCAGTTCGGCAATGTGGGCGACCATCATGCCTAGCGGAGTTGCGGGATCTGGCGTTTCTGTCTGACCGTAATGTTCCGGCCGGTTACGTCCGCTCTCTCCGATCCGCGTGCGGACGAATCCTGGACAGAGGACGCTGACACCGATTCCGAACGGCGCAAGTTGTAGCGCGAGCCCCTCAGACATGCCGACCACCGCGAACTTGCTTGCGGTGTAGGGGCTGAAACCCAATGCGCTCTCCATGCCGGCCATCGAGGCCGTGTTGACGATGTGACCGCCCTCGCCGTGGGCACGGATGTGCGGAACGAAGGTGCGGATGCCGTGCACGACGCCCAGGAGGTTGACATCGAGCACCCATCGCCAGCTATCCAGCGAGATGTTGTCAATTCCGCCGCCAGCGGCGACACCGGCATTGTTGCAAACGATGTGTACGTTTCCGAATGCGTCATATGTTGCCTTCGCGGCGCGTTCGACGCTGACAATATCGGTGACATCGCAGTCGATACCGCGCACCTCCGGACCTATGTTGTGAAGGCTTTTTACCGCAGCGGCCAATGCGTCCGTTTCGATATCGGCGAGCATCACCTTCATGCCGGCTTCCGCAAAGGCCCGGCCGAGTGCGAAACCGATGCCGCTGGCACCTCCCGTCACGAACGCTGTCTTGCCGGCGAGTTCCTGCATGTTTCCCCCAATGATTCTTTTGGCTGACGCCATCATCTCACAATCGGGTGAGCGAGAACCAGCGTCGACGAACAATCATCGCAAGCAACCGATTCAAACATGAAATGTAAATTTGCGAATGTCTTAAAATGGACACGCGCAGGCGTCTTACTTTGATCGTTATCCGTCGCGTCGGGGTGGAACCGCGGAGCACGCGCGTTGCAGCCGTCGCATTTTCGCGGAAAGGAATTTTGCCGATGGCAACACGTCTACAAAGACTTGCAGAATTTGATGGCAATGGCGAACCGTCTCCCGATGAGGCGGTGCAGGTTTTATGCGAGGATAAGAGCGGGACCTATCAGCTTCCCTTCGCATGCCGCCGGGTCAACGGCGAATGGCGCAACAGCGAATCCGGAAGTCTTGTCGAAGCGATGGTCGTCGGGTGGAGGCGGCCCCGGGAGGCGCGATCCTGACTGAAGAGCCGCAGCAGCCTTCAGACGCGATCACGCCCCGCGCCGACCTGATGCTTACTTCTTCGCCTTGGAAGCAGCGTAACGCGCCTTGGTCTCGGCGTTCATGGGATAGAGGCCGGGCAGTTCCGCGCCGTTGTTGACCTCGTTGACGATCCAGCCCTCCATCGCCTCCTGCTCCGGACCTTCCGTCAGGATCAGCTCGAGGAATGCCTGCGGGATCAGCACCGCGCCATCCTGATCGGCCACGATCACGTCATCGGGAAACACGGCGACCCCGCCGCAGCCGATCGGCTCGCCCCAATTGACGAACGTCAGTCCGGCGACCGACGGCGGTGCAGCAGCCCCGTCGCACCATACCGGCAGGCCGGTGCCGAGCACGCCCTCAACATCGCGCACCACGCCATCCGTCACCAGCGCCGTGACGCCGCGCTTCGCCATGCGCGCGCAGAGAATGTCTCCGAAGATGCCCGCGTCGGTGATGCCCATCGCGTCGACAACGGCGATGCAGCCCGGCGGCATCGCTTCGATGGCGGTCCGGGTTGAAATCGGCTTCGACCACGATTCCGGCGTCGCAAGATCTTCCCGCGCCGGCACAAAGCGCAGCGTGAAGGCCGGACCGACCAGACGCTCCTGTCCCGGACGCAACGGCCGCGACCCACGCAGCCACACATTGCGGAGCCCCTTCTTGAGAAGGATGGTCGTGATGGTGGCAGTCGTGATTTTCTTGAGCGTGGCGATGGCTTCAGGCGAGAGCGACATGGGAAAACTCCGGTGTGGTGTGCCACGCCTTTTTGCGAAAGCCCGGCTTGGCGTCAAGGCGACATTCGCGTGACCGGTAATGTCCGCTTATGTGCGGCGATAACACCAACTTATTTGCCATTTGACCTGGAGTATCGGACAAAGGGGCGTCGATATCGAGATCCGGCCCGTCGATGACCCCGCCCCGCATCCTCCCGTCTGGAGACACTGCCTTGGTGGTCGAATTCGGCCGCAGAATCGATCCGGTGGTCAACCGGCAGGTCCTTGCGCTTGATCGCGAAGTCGCCCGCGAAGCCGTCACCGGGGTCACGGAGACTGTTCCGACCTATCGCTCGCTGCTGGTTCATTACGATCCGCTGCGGATCGATTTCGCAACCCTGTCGGAGAAACTGCTGACGCTCGCGCAGCGGCCCGTTCCCGCGCAAGCCGTCATCAGGCGCTGGCGTGTTCCGGTGGTCTATGGCGGTGAGCACGGTATCGACCTCGACGATGTCGCGCGTGCGCATAACATCTCGACTTCCGAGGTGATCGCCAAGCATACCGGCGGCGACTACCGCGTCGCAATGATCGGCTTCACGCCGGGCTTCGCATATCTCGGCGGCCTCGATCCCACCATCGCCACGCCGCGGCGTGAGACCCCGCGGACCGAAACACCGCCCGGCACCATTTCCATCGGCGGCGTGCAGGCCTGCGTGCAGTGCCTCGCCGCTCCAAGCGGCTGGCACCTGCTGGGGCGAACGCCTGTCCGCACCTTCCATCCGCATCGCGATCCGGTGTTCCTGATGGAGCCAGGAGATGCCGTCACCTTCCATGCCATCAAGGCCAATGAATTTGCCTCGCTTGATCGCGCTGCTGAGCAAGGCGAAGCCGTCGCCGAACTGATTGCGTCATGAGCAAACTCGTCGTCGTTACAACCGGGCCCGCAACCTCGGTTCAAGATGCCGGGAGGTTCGGCGCACAACGCTACGGTCTCACCACCAGCGGCGCGATGGACCGTGTGTCGCTGGCGATGGCCAATACTCTTGCAGGAAATTCTCCGCTGGCCGCGGCCATTGAGATCGGGCCATTCGCGACCGCTTTCACGGCACGCAACGGAGCCGTGCGCGTCGCACTATCGGGAGCCGCGCGCGTCGCGGACGTTGCAGGCTCGCCGCTGCTGACGAATGAAACAGCACTGATTGCGGAGGGCGAAACGCTCAGGCTGGGCGCAGCGCGGAATGGCATGTTTAGTTATCTCGCGATCGAAGGCGGCATCGCGGGTGAGCCGGTTTTCGGAAGCCTGTCGGTCAACGCTCGCGCCGATCTCGGCAGTCCCTTCCCGCGCCCGCTGCAGGTGGGCGATGCGCTGGACGTCGGAACCGCGCAGATTGCCCCGCACGAGCGCGCGCTGGATACGTTCGACATTCCACAGGCACCTATTCGCGTCGTGATGGGACCGCAGGATGACGAGTTCGGCGCTGCGTGCGATGTGTTTCTCAACAGCGAGTGGCGGATCTCCGCCACCAGCGACCGCATGGGCTATCGGCTGGAAGGACCGAAAGTTGTTCACCCAGGCGGCCATAACATTGTTTCCGACGGCGCGGTTCACGGCAGCATTCAGGTGCCGGGTAACGGACAGCCCATCGTGCTGATGGCGGATCACGGGACGACCGGGGGTTATCCCAAGATCGCAACAGTGATCAGCTCCGACCTTGGACGATTGGCGCAGGCGCAGTCTGGCGCCATCATTCGCTTCAAGGCCGTCAGTGTCGAGGACGCGCAGACCGAAGCGCGCAAACTTGCGAAATTCATCCACGACCTGCCCGGCCGCCTTCATCCCGCGGGTGGATCGAGCCTCAATCTTATCGAACTGCAAAAGGCCAATGTCGCCGGCGTCGCGGTGAATGCCATCGACGAGCCGTAACCTGATTCACGAGGCGTATCATGAGCGTTGATCTCAACAGCGATCTCGGCGAAGGATTCGGTGCGTGGGACATGGGCAGCGATGACGCCATGCTCGGCCTCGCCAGCAGCGTCAATGTCGCCTGCGGTTTTCACGCCGGTGATTCCGACATCATGCTCAGGACTGCGAAGCTCGCAAAGGAACGCGGCGTCAGCATCGGCGCGCATCCGGGCTACCGCGATCTGCACGGTTTCGGGCGGCGGCCGGTGCCGGGGCTGAAATCGTCCGAGATCGAGACCATGGTTGCCTACCAGATCGGCGCCTTGCAGGCGGTCGCCGCACTGGCCGGTCACAAGGTGACCCACGTCAAGGCGCACGGCGCGCTCTCGAACGTTGCATGCGCAGACGACATGACCGCGCGCGCTATCGCGGCTGCGATCAAGGCTGTTGATCCGAACCTCTATTTTGTGGTGCTACCAAACACCGCGCTGGTCCGCGCGGGCGAAGCCGCCGGGCTGAAGCTGATTTATGAGGTGTTCGCCGACCGCGCTTATGAGGACGACGCGCAACTGATGGCACGAAGCAAACCGGGATCGGTTCTTCATGACGCCGACCAGATCGCGCAGCGTGTGGTTCGCATGGTTCAGGACAATGCCATCACTGCCGCATCCGGGAAAATCATTCCGGTGAAGGTCGATACCGTCTGCATTCACGGCGACACGCCCGGCGCGGTCGACATCGCACGCAGGGTGCGCACTGAACTGGAGAATAGCGGCGTTACCGTCGCGCCGTTCAACTCGCGGCGCTAGCTTCCATCGGTTGAACGACGTCTGTCTGCGCGATCAGCCGCTTCAGTTCCGGAATGCACGAGCCGCAATTGGTGCCCGCTTTCAGTTTTGCGCCGATGTCAGCCGCAGTACGCGAACCTTCCGCGATTGCACCACAGATCGCATTCCGCCCGACGCCGAAGCAGGCGCAGACCACGGGACCATCGCTCGCGACGCCATCCGCTGATTTGCCAGACAGCAGAAGTCGCCGCTGGTCGTCGCTGACCGCTTCTGCAGCGAATGCCACTTTTACCGCGTCCCAATTCAGCGCGTCGGACGCCGGCCCGATAAACAGGCAGGCTTCAAGCATGTCGCCGGAGAACTGTGCCGCGCGGTACACCCCGTGAGCCGCATCTTCGTACTCGGCGACGTGTCCTGTCTCGCCCTGCGCCGCGAGAAAGGTTCTCCAGTTTGTGGCATCGAGATTGCTGGCGAGCAGATAACCATATCCGCCGGTGACCGCCACGCGCGACCACCACACGCCTTTCGGAAACGCCACGGGCTTGCGTGACAACACAAAGCCGCGTTGCGCGAACGCAACCGCCTCGATCGCGACCGGCGTGGCCTTGTTCTCCGGCTGACCGGAGAACGGATCGGTGAACGGCGCAACCAGCGCCCCTATTCGCCCGGACGCAGAATTTTCCTGACTCCAGTGAATTGGCGCGAACAGCATGCCGCGCTGCTGCCGCTCGCTGACGACGACCTTCAGGATGCACTGCCCGAGATCGGTCGCAAGACGCGCATAACCACCGTCAACGATGTCAGCCTGCGCGGCGTCGGCCGGATGAATCTCCACATATGGTTCGGGCAGATGCTGACCGAGACGCGGACTGAGACCGGTGCGCGTCATGGTGTGCCACTGGTCGCGGATGCGTCCGGTGTTGAGCCGCAGGGGTCGCGCCGCCGAGATTTCTCCGCGGAGCACCGGCACGTCCGGCGCGATAAAGTGCCCCTTGCGATCCGGCGTGAAATATCGCCCGTCGGCGAAGAAGCGCGACTGCGGTTCTGTCGTTCCTTTCGGAGCCGGCCACATGAACGACGGCATCGTGTCGAACTCATCGTCGGCAACCGACGCCATCGCCCCGATATCGAAATCGCGGCTGCCGCCATTTTCAAACGCCGACAACTCGACGTGCTCGCGGAAAATGTCGGCGGCTGAGTTATAGGCGAATGCCGCGCCGTAACCGAGGCGCTTCGCAACCTCGCTCATGATCCACCAGTCCGCTTTCGCCTGCCCCGGTGGCGGCAGGAATGCGCGCTGACGTGAGATCCGCCGCTCGGAATTGGTCACCGTACCGGACTTCTCGCCCCATGCATGTGCGGGCAGCAGCACATGTGCGCCGGAATTGATGCTGTCGTTGGACTGCACATTCTCGGAAATCACCAGCAGATCGAGCTTGCGCATCGCTGCGCGCACGGCGTCCGCGTTCGGCAGCGACACGGCGGGGTTGGTGCCCATCACCCACAGCGCCTTAATCTCGCCGCGGCCGATGGCCTGGAACATCTGCACCGCCTTGAGCCCTTCATGGGTGGCGATGTGCGGTGCTTTCCAGAACCGGCGTACGCGGTCGATGTCCGGCGGCGTGAACCCCATATGGGCGGCGAGCTGATTGGCGAGACCGCCGACCTCACGGCCGCCCATGGCGTTCGGCTGACCAGTCAGCGAGAACGGTGAAGCCCCCGGCTTGCCGATACGCCCGGTCGCGAGATGGCAGTTGATGATCGCATTGACCTTGTCGGTCCCTTGCGCCGACTGGTTGACCCCCTGCGAATAGAGCGTCACGGCACGCGGCGTTTTGGCAAACATCTGGAAAAAAGCCGCGACGTCGGATTCGGAGAGGCCCGTCGCGAGCGCAGTCGCGGGAATGCTGCCGGCAATGCTGCGCGCCTTCGCCAATGCTTGATCGAACCCGGCCGTATGCTCCTCGATGTAGGCGCGGTCGAGCGCGCCGTTATCCGCGAGGTATGTCAGCAGTCCGCTGAACAACGCCGTATCGGTACCGGGCTTAAGACCAAGAAACAGATCGGCGTCGCCTGACGTCTCGGTCTGACGCGGATCGATGACCACGATACGCGCGCCTCGCGTCTGCTTGTTGGCGATCATCCGCTGAAACAGGATCGGATGACACCACGCTGCATTGGACCCGACCAGCACCAGCAGATCGGCCTGGTCGAGATCTTCGTAGCAACCGGGCACCGTGTCCGAGCCGAAGGCGCGGCGATGCCCTGCGACCGACGAGGACATGCAGAGCCGCGAGTTGGTGTCGACATTGGCCGTGCCAATGAATCCCTTCATCAGCTTGTTGGCGACGTAGTAATCCTCCGTCAGCAACTGGCCTGACAGATAGAAGCCGACCGATCCGGGTCCATGCTTGGCGATAATGTGCTGAAGCCGGTTGGCGATGTGATCCAGAGCATCGGTCCACGCCACCTGCTCAAGCTTGCCGTTCGAGCAGCGGATCATGGGATCCAGCAATCGCTCGCCGAGGCCCAGAGTTTCGCCAAGCGCCGAGCCCTTGGAACACAGCCGGCCGAAATTCGCCGGATGTTCGGGATCACCCGCGATTGTCGCGCCGCCCTTGCCGTCGGGCGCGGCGATTACGCCGCAACCAACGCCGCAATAAGGACAGGTGGTTTTTGTGGGAGCGAGGGATGGACCGGCGTTTGTCATGCGGTTCCCCGCACGACAAACGGATCAGAGGTCAGAACGGATGGTACGAGAGCGTGCCGAACACGATGGCAGCGATCAGTGCGAGCGCGCTGTAGACCGCGAGCGTATGAACGCGATCGTCCGGCTCCGCTTGGGCGGAGGCCGCCCGGGCATGGGCTTCTATTCCAGACGCAATATCGCTCATCGCCGATCTCCAACCGATCACGTGAGACGATATTGAATTGCTTTATCAGCCACTTACAAGGCGCGCCGCGAAAAGACGATAAACTTGCCCCGCCCTGCGCCACAGGAGAGAAAATTCCTCCCCTGACGGTCTGCAGAGGATGAACTGTCTCCGGCGGAACCGGCGATTTACCCCTGCCTGCCATCAATAGACGTCCTGCTGATAGCGGCCCTTCTTCTTCAGATCGGCTACGAAGGCGATCGCTTCGTCCGTCGATCGCGCGCCGAACTGCGCGGTGATGTCGACCAGCGCGCGCTCGACATCCTTCGCCATTCGCTTGGCGTCACCGCAGACATAGACATGCGCGCCGTCCGCCAGCCAGTTCCACAGCTCGCGGCCAACCTCGCGCATCCGATCCTGCACGTAGAATTTCTCTGCGCCATCGCGCGACCAGGCCAGCGACAGCCGCGTCAGCAGACCGGATGCCTTCATCGCGTTCAACTCATCGGAATAGAAGAAATCGTATTCGCTGCGCTGATGGCCGAAGAACAGCCAGTTTCGGCCCGGCGCCTTGGTCGCCTGCCGGTCATGCAGGAACGCGCGGAACGGCGCGATGCCGGTGCCCGGACCGATCATGATGATCGGCGTGTTCGGGTCCTGCGGCAGGCCGAAGCCATGCGCCTTCTGAACGTAGACACCAAGCTGCTCGCCGGGATTGATCCGCTCGGCGAGAAACGTCGATGCAAGGCCAAGGCGCTTGCGTTTGCCGATGACGTAGCGCACCGCATCGACGGTCAGGGACAGCTTGCCCGGCGTGGCGTTATGCGACGACGAGATCGAGTACAGCCGTGGCTGCAATGGCTCCAGCGCCTCGATGAAGGCTTCGGGATGCGGTCGGACGCCGGCAAACTTCTGCAATGCCGCCAGCACGTCGAGATTGGCTGCATCGCCGTCCGGATCATCGCCCGACGCCAGCGCCCGCGCCTTCTCGCGCTGTGCGCCGCCGGTCACGAACGAAATCAGCTCGAACAGCGTATCCGGCGCAGGAGACAGGGACACATCGTTGAGCAAGACCTCGCGCAGCGGCTTGCCGTTCACTTCCGTCATGTGCGACGCGCCGAGCATTGCAATGATCTGGTCCACGAGACCGAGATCGTTGGCGGCGAACACGCCGAAGGAGTCACCGACGACATAATCGAGACCAGCCTGCGAAAGGTCGAACTCGATGTGCCAGGTCTCCTTTTCCGAGCCGGGCTTGTTGACCAGGCGGCGCGACAGGAAGGAAGCCTTTACGGGATTGTCACGCGATCGGCCCGGTTCTCCCGTCGGCGCGGCGGCGACAGGCGCTGCGGCGGGTGCACTCGCAGGCGCTGATGCGGCAGCGGGCGCTTTCTCGAGCTCCTCGTAAAGAGACTTGAGCATCCGTGCGGTTTCCTTGCCGCCCGGAACGCAGAGGTTGAGCCGTGCCTCGGACTTGTTGGCGATCACCTCCGAATAATCGTGGCAGTTGTAACCGCACTGGCCGCAATCCTGCTGCGCCATCGCCGCCATCATCTTGCGGCGGATCGGACGCCCCTCGGCAAGTTTCATGCGCTCCGCGATAGGCATGGTCTGATCGTGCCATGGCGCTTCGCCGTCATCGCCATCGCCAACGGCGCCATTCATCACCGCCGCGCCCTGCTCCGCCGACAGCGGCGTCACGGCGTTGTCAAGCGACACGAGACCGGCAAAGAACCCATTGAGCCAGGAACGCTGCTCCTGCGAAAACGGCGCGGTTTCCGGAATGATCTGAAGCTGCGCAGGAGGTGTAATCTGGTTCATCACACAGCCTCCAGTTCGGTCATGCGCTTGAGGTCGTCGATCTCGGTTCGCTTGGCGAAAGCGATAAACGTCTCGTCTTCGGAGGCACGATTGGCGACATACGCCTTCAACACACGCTCGACGGTACGCGGTGCATCCACCGCCTTCACGTTCTGGAACAGCTCGCGGCCCATCGTAGCTTCGGTACCGAACCCGCCGCCCACCAACAGGTGATACCCATCGACGGTGTCACCATCGTCATTGATCGGAACACGTGCACCGATCAGGCCAATGTCGCCGATATAGTGCTGCGCGCATGAATGGTGGCATCCGGTGAGATGAATGTTCACCGGCGTTTCCAGCGGCACGCGCTCCTCACACCACGCGGCAATCTCGTCGGCGCTCTCCTTCGTGTGAGCCGCGGCGAAGCGGCAACCGGTCGCTCCTGTGCACGCGATCAGGCCGGCACGCAGTGCGGACGTCGTTGTCGCCAACCCCAAAGCCTCGATGGCAGCGGTGACGGTCGCAACGTTGCCGTCCGACACTCCGGAAATCAGCAGATTTTGCCAGACCGTAAGACGGATATCGCCATCGCCGAAATCCGCCGAGAGCTTTGCAAGTCCGCGAATTTGCTCCGGTGACAACCGTCCGAGCTTCAGCGCAACGCCAATCCAGTTCAGGCCTGCCTGCTTCTGCGGGTGCACGCCAATATGGGCCAGGCGATCATAGGCCGGGCGCGGTGCGATGGCTTCCGCGGGGACACGCGCCAGCTTGCGGCCGAGCTTCTCCTCGACGGCGGCGAGAAACCTGTCGAAGCCCCACGAGTCCAGCACGTACTTGAGCCGCGCCTTGTTACGGTTGGTCCGGTCGCCGTGTTCGATGAAGACGCGCACGATCTTGTCGGCAACGTCGGTCGCTTCCTGCGGCTTCAGAATGACGCCGGTGTCGCGGGCGAAATCCTTATGGCCGGTGATGCCGCCCAGCGCCAGCCGGAAGTAAATGCCGGGCTCGACACCGTGACCATCAAGCACCTCGACGGCCTGAAACGCGATGTCGTTGGTCTCTTCCAGAGTCGCAATGCGCCCTGCTCCGTCGAACGCCACATTGAACTTGCGCGGCAGGCCGTACAGCGAACGGTCGTTAAGAATGTGGAAATGCCATTCGCGGGCATAACGCCGCGTATCGAGGATCTCCTGCGAATCGATTCCCGCAGTCGATGTACCGGTGACGTTGCGGATATTGTCAGCGCCAGAACCGCGCGAACAAAGACCGAGATCCTGCAACCCCTCGATGATGTTGATTGCGTTCTTCGGCTCGATCTCGCGAAGCTGGAGATTGGCGCGCGTGGTTACATGCGCATAAGGGCCGGCGAAATTCTCGGCGAGATCGGCCACACCTGCGAACTGCCAGTGCTTGAGGATGCCGTTCGGAATCCGCATGCGGCACATGTAGGATGCCTGCGTCGGCGCAACGTAGAAGATGCCGTAATAGCGCCAGCGGAAATTGTCCGGCGGCTTCGGCGCTTCGTTGTTCTCCGCCTGCTTCACCAGCCGCGGATAGGCATCGAACGGATGCTCCTCGCGCTTGAATTTCTCCTGATCGTTGAGCTTGCCGCCAGCGGCAACGGCGCGGTCCTGTGCCTTGATGTGAATGGCGTCAGGCCCAACCGGCTCGGACTTCGTCGGCGCATTGGTGCGTGCAACACGCGAGGCAGAGAGCCCTGACACGAATCCTTCGAGATATCGCTTCTGGTCCGGAGAAAAATCGCTGGACATGTCTCATGCGGCCTTCGGTTGTGCAAGCGCGCGGCCGAACATCATGTCGCCACGGATCGCTTCGATGGACGCCGTTGTCCTGATCAGTTCGAGGTACCAGAGCGCGTCCTGCGTATCGCCGACCAGGACCGCTCCCTTGAGGCGGCCATCGGCCACCACAAGCTTCTTGTAAGTGCCACGCCGTTCGTCATTGAACACAAGCGTCTCGGCGCCGGACTCGCCGAGGAAATCGCCAGCCGAAAACACGCTGACGCCGGAAACCTTCAAATTCGTGGAAACGACGCTGCCGTTGTACTGCGCCGAACCACCCGCAAGATGATCGGCAAGGACCCGCGCTTGCTCATAAGCGGGTTCAACGAGCCCGTAACACGTGCCGCGATGCTCAGCACATTCACCGAGCGCAAACACATCGGCATGGCCCGTCCGCAACTGATCGTCGACGACGATGCCGCGATTGACCGGCACGCCAGCATCCTTCGCCAGCGCGACATTCGGCCAGATGCCTGCGGCGAACACCACGGCGTCGGCGGCGATCACCCGCCCGTCCGACAGTTCGATACCCTGTGTCGTGTCTTCGCCGAGGATCTGTTTGGTGTTGGCGCCAAGCAGAACTTCAATGCCCTTGCTTTCCACCAGCCGCTTCAACAGCGCTGCCGCCGGCGCATCGAGTTGCCGTTCCATCAGGCGGTCCATCAGATGCAGCAACGTCACCTTCGACCCCGCCTTGGCAAGGCCGTAGGCTGCTTCAAGACCGAGCAGTCCGCCGCCAACCACCACCACGCGCTTCTTCTCACGTGCCAGTTTCAGCAGCAGATCCACGTCACGGCTGTCGCGAAACGTATGAACGCCCGGCAGGTCCGCGCCGGGCACATTCAGCCGGATCGCAGTAGAGCCCGTGGCAATGACCACCTTCGAGAACGGAACGGCTGCGCCGTTCGCCAGATGAATCATGCGGTCCATCAGATCAACAGAGGTGGCGGCGCAGCCGTATGTCAGCGTGACGCCGCGATCGCGCCACCACGAGGCCGACCGTAGTTCGATCTCCTGCGAGGTAGCCTCGCCCGCCAGCACCGACGACAGCAGCACGCGGTTATAGGCCAGCCTCGGCTCGTCACCGATCACGGCAATGGCGTAACGGCCGAGTGCGCGCTTCGCCATTTCGTCGACAAAGCGGGCTGCGGCCATTCCGTTGCCAATGATGACAAGAGGTTCGCTCACGTCACGTCCTCACACCAATGCCTCGATCAAGCCGCCTCGACGAAACGATGACGCTCATAGAGGAATTCGAGGACGCGCTGGCGGCACTTGAGGTAGATCGGGTTGGACGCCAGTTCGAGCCGCTTGCGCGGGTGCGGCAGCGGCACGTCCAGCACTTCACCGATTCGTGCGCTCGGGCCGTTTGTCATCATCACAATGCGGTTGGACAGCAGCACGGCTTCATCGACGTCGTGGGTGATCATCATCACCGTGTTGTTGAGCTTCTGGTGCAGCGCCATCACCGAATCCTGGAGATGGGCGCGGGTCAGAGCATCGAGCGCGCCGAACGGCTCGTCGAGCAGCAGGACCTTCGGCTCCATCGCGAGCGCACGGGCGATGCCGACGCGCTGCTTCATGCCGCCCGAAATTTCCGAGGGACGCTTGTCCTTGGCATGGGTCATCTGCACGAGATTGAGGTTATGCAGCACCCATTCATCTCGTTCGGCGCGGGTCTTGCTCGATCCGAACACCTTGTCGACGCCGAGGCGGACGTTGTCGTAGACCGTCAGCCACGGCAGCAGGCTGTGGTTCTGAAACACCACGGCGCGATCCGGGCCCGGCGAATTAACCTCGCGGCCTTCGAGCAGCACGCCGCCCTGGGTCGCCGTCGTCAGCCCGGCGACGATGTTCAGCAGCGTGGACTTGCCGCAACCGGAGTGACCGATAATCGAGACGTAATCGCCCTGCTCCACAGTAAGATTGATGTCTTTCAACACCTCGCTTTGAGTAGAACCGCGGGTGAAGACCTTATCGACATGATCGAGCTTGAGATAAGCCATTGTCATTCTCCCTCAGCTTGCCTGAACGCCGCGCGTCGCGATGTTGCCGACGAAGGCAACCATGCGATCGAGCACAAATCCGACGATGCCGATGTAGGCAAGCGCCACGAAGATGTCGGACAGCCGTGATGAATTCCACGCGTCCCAGATGAAGAAGCCGATGCCGACGCCGCCGGTGAGCATTTCAGCCGCGACGATCGCGAGCCACGACAGGCCGATGCCGATGCGCAGACCGGTGAAGATGTAAGGTGCCGCCGACGGGATCATGATCTTCCAGAAGAATTCGAGCGGATTCAGCCGAACCACGGCGGCGACGTTGCGATAGTCCTGCGGAATATTGCGGATGCCGACCGCGGTGTTGATGATGATCGGCCAGATCGAGGTGATGAAGATCACAAAGATTGCCGATGGATTGCTGTCACGGAAGGCCGCGAGCGAAATCGGCAGCCACGCCAGCGGCGGAACCGTGCGCATCACCTGGAAGATCGGATCGAGACCGCGCATCGCCCAGACTGACTGGCCGATGATCGCGCCGACCAGCACTCCGACCACGCTCGCAAGGCCGAAGCCGACAGCGACGCGCTGAAGTGATGTCAGCACGCGCAGACCGAGACCGATATCCTGAGGCCCGGCGACGAAGAACGGATCGATGATGAGGTCCTTGGCATCGGCCCAGATGCGGGACGGCGACGGCAGCGTCGCGCCCGGCTTCATGCAGAGAATCTGCCAGACGCCGAAGATCAGGACGAGCATGATGAACGGCGGGACCACACGGGCCGCCAGCGCACGTAAATTCGGAAACAGCGTGTCCGTCAGAAAACTGCGTGATGACTTCGGCAGCGGGACGACCGCTGCGGTCGAAGCCGGCGACGGCGCCGGTGTCGGAAGAGTGCTGGTCGTTTTGGCGAGCGGCATGTTCATGAGATTGCCTCGGTTGTGTTAGGTGCGAGGCCGCCCCTGCGTGGGGCGGCCCGCAGGGTCTCAGGCATCGATACGCTTGATCGACAAACTCTTGAGGTACGCCGACGGATTTTCAGGATCGAAGACCTTGCCGTCGAAGAAGGTTTCCTTGCCGCGCGACGTGCTGGCCGGAATGTCGGCCGCGGCGACGCCGAGCGCCTTGGCTGCCGACTTCCAGATGTCTTCGCGGTTGACCTTGTCGACCAGCGCCTTGACGTCCGTCGTCGGCTCGAACTTGCCCCAGCGGATGTCTTCGGTGACGAACCATGCGTCATGGCTCTTGAACGGGTAAGACGCGTGGTCCTGCCAGAACTTCATGAACTGCTTGGTGCCCTTCTCGACGCGGCCGTTGCCGTAGTTGATGTCGCCGTTCGCGCGGCCGATGATGTCGGCGACCGGCACGTTGAACCACTGACGGCGTCCGACGATCTCGGACATTTCGGCGCGGTTCGCGGGCTTGTCGCACCACTGCTGCGCTTCCATCACGGCCATCAGGATGGCCTGTGTCGCCTTCGGATACTTGTCGGCATATTCGGCGCGAATGCCGAGCGCCTTCTCCGGATGCTTGGACCAGATCTCGCCGGTCGAACACGCCGAGAAGCCGATGCCCTGATTGACGAGCTGTTCGCCCCACGGCTCGCCGACGCAGAACGCGTCCATGTTGCCGACCTTCATGTTCGCCACCATCTGCGGCGGCGGAACGACGATGGTCGAGACGTCCTTGTCGGGATCGATGCCGCCGGCAGCGAGCCAGTAGCGGATCCAGAGGTCGTGGGTGCCGCCGGGGAAGGTCATGGCGACCTTCACTTCCTTGCCTTCGGCCTTCTTCTTGGCGAAGGCTTCCTTCAGCGCGGATGCGTCCGCGGTGACCTTGAGATCCTTGTAGTCGTTGGAGACCGAGATCGCCTGCGCATCGAGATTGAGGCGTGACAGGATGTACATCGGCGTCGGCACGTTGTTCTGCGTCACCTTGCCCGCCGAAATCAGATACGGCATCGGCGTCAGGATGTGTGCGCCATCGATGCCGTTCTTCTCGCCACCGAGGACGAGGTTGTCGCGCGTCGCGCCCCAGGACGCCTGCTTGGTGACTTCAACGTCCGGCACGCCATGCTTTGCGAAGATTCCCTTTTCCTTGGCGATCACAAGCGGCGACGCGTCCATCAGCGCAATGTAGCCAAAGATCGCCTTGGTCACTTCCGGTCCGGCGGTCTGCGCGAATGCGCCGCCGGGGAAATTCAACCGCGCCGCCGCCAGCAATGCCGCCGTTCCCGCACCGGCCTTGAGCAGCGCACGGCGGCTCATCTTGCTGTCCATCGCCATTCCCGCTTTGCCCCGCTTCGTGATCTTGGTCATCGTGTCTGGTGTCCTTGTCCGGTTGCCATTGTCCTGTTGCCTTGTCGGTCCGCCTGCGCTCACGTCCTCGTCGCCCAAACAAAAAGCCGCCCTCGAGGTGCGCGAGTGCGGCTCCTCGAGACAGCGGCGTTGCTGCGTGGCTCATCGTGGAGCCGTAGGCCTTCGTCCTGACCTGCAACTACCTATTCAAGGATCGTGCCAGCCGCGTGCGACGCAGCAAATTCATATTTTTCAGGGAGTTATGTTGGTGCCCTTGCAGAAGGCAGCTACCTTTGCGGGCCTGCCCCGACGGCAAATGCCTGTTTTTTGCGCGGCGCACAAAATTTGTGCAGGTAATATTGAACTAGGAATCGCTGCTAGGGCTGACGCCGCTTTATGGCGACTGAGGCAAGATGCGCGCTGACGTTATTGGCGTCGAACGACGGACCATCAAAGGCCCCTACGCCGTCCTGGACGCTGTGTACCGGCACCTTCTGTACCCCGAGGGCCGCGTCGTAAAGATCAGGCCGGAAGACCTTTTTCGCAGTCTCCAGCGCCTCCGGTGAATAAGCCGCCTGCCCCCAGCGAACCATCTGGGCGTAAAGCCATGCAGCCTGCACGGGATCGGGCCGCGCCGCGCCCTCGCGGCCGATCAGGAGATAGCGCCCGCTTTCGCGGAATGTCCCGTCGGGCGAGATCTTCAGCCGTCCGTCGAGCGTGCGCCGGATGACCTCGGGATCGACGCCTATCCGTTCAGGAGCCCCCAGAATGCGGGACACCTCGGCCCGGTTATCCGGATTTTCTATGAAATCTGCGGCACGTCCATGCGCGCGCGTCAACTTTGCGAGGGTTTCCGGATTTTCCAGAGCCCACCTCTCGCGCACCGCCAGCACCTTTTCCGCTGCGCGTTCGAGAATGTCCGAGACGTAATGCAGAATGTGCCCGACGCCGAGATCGACCGCGACCGAGTTCCACGGCGCACCGACGCAGAAGGCATCGACATGGCCATTGGCCAGGCTGTCCACCATGTAAGGCGGCGGCAGCACCACCAGCCGCACGTCCTCGTCCGGATCGACGCCACCGGCCGCCATCCAGAACCTGAGCTGGTAGTTGTGGGTCGAGAACGGGAACGTCATGCCGAACGTCAGCGGTTCGCCCCCGCTCTTTCGCCGGGCTGCGACAACCCGCGCCAGCGCCTTCGCGGTCACCAGTGGATGGGCCGGGTCACCATCGGCCTCGCCGATGATCGCGGCGTGAAGCGCCGGGGACACCGTGATGGCATTGCCGTTCAGCCCGAGATTGAAGGGCGTAACGATCGGCACCTTGACCTGGGACAGGCCGAGCGTCGATGCGATGGCGACCGGCGCCAGCAGATGCGCGGCATCGAACAGGCCAATGTTGAGCTTGTCGCGGACGTTCGACCACGACACTTCGCGTACCAGCGTGACGTCGAGGCCCTCAGCCGCGGCGAAGCCCTTGTCCACGGCAACGATCAGCGCGGAGGCGTCCACCAGCGGGATGAATCCGATCCTGAGCGGTGTATCTGTCATTTCAACAACTCCGCCGCGGTAATGATCGATTGGGCGATTTCGCCGATCTTCTTTTTCTCGCGCATGGCGGTGGAGCGGATCAGCACATAGGCCTCTTCCTCAGTCAGCCCCTTCGCCTTCATCAGCAGGCCCTTGGCGCGATCGAGAATCTTGCGGTCTTCCAGCGCCGACTTGGTGCGGTCCAGCTCGTCCTGCAATTTGGAGAAGGCGTTGAACCGCGAAATGCACAGGTCGAGGATCGGTTTGATCCGCTCCTTCTTGAGCCCGTCGACGATGTAGGCCGACACTCCGGCCTCGACCGACTGCTGGATTGAGGCGGCGTCGCTTTGGTCCACGAACATGGCAATCGGCCGCCGCACCGCGCGGCTGACCTGGAACATCTGTTCCAGAACGTCGCGGCTGGGGTTTTCAAGGTCGATCAGGATGACATCTGGATCGATACGATAGATGCGCGCCAGGAGATTGTGCATCTCCGGAATGTGCTCCACACTGGTAAAGCCCGCGTCGCGCAGCCCCTCCTTGAGGATTGCAGCTCTGATCGGGCTTTCGTCGACGATAACTATCTTGAACGACGAATCCGCAGCCATTCAGTACTCGCATTCCGGCAAAACAGTCCTAGCATGCCCGCCCGCTCGGCTTAAAGCCTTGTATTTAGGGCAGATCAGGGATAGCTCCTGCATTCTCCCAACAGGTCGGAAGCTATGGAACAGGGCGTCGCCCCAAAAGTCAGTTTTGTGTCGCTTGGATGCCCCAAGGCTCTGGTGGATTCCGAGCGCATTATCACGCGGCTGCGGGCCGAGGGTTATGAACTGGCGCGCAAGCATGACGGCGCTGACCTGGTGATCGTCAACACCTGCGGGTTCCTCGACAGCGCCAAGCAGGAATCGCTGGGCGCCATCGGTGAAGCCATGGCCGAGAACGGCAAGGTCATCGTCACCGGCTGCATGGGCGCGGAACCGGAACAGATCGAGAAGGCCTACCCGAACGTTCTGTCGATCACCGGACCGCAGCAATACGAAAGCGTGCTCGACGCCGTGCACCGCGCGCTGCCGCCGCTGCACAACCCGCACATCGATCTGGTGCCCCCACAGGGCATCAAGCTGACGCCGCGCCACTACGCGTACCTGAAGATTTCCGAAGGCTGCAACAACCGCTGCACCTTCTGCATCATCCCGAAGCTGCGCGGCGATCTGGTCTCGCGGCCAGCCAACGACGTGTTGCGTGAAGCCGAGAAGCTTGTCGCGGCCGGCGTCAAGGAATTGCTGGTGGTGTCGCAGGACACCTCGGCCTACGGTGTCGACATCAAGTATGCGACCAGCATGTGGAAGGACCGCGAGGTCCGCGCGAAGTTCTTCGACCTGTCGCGTGAGCTTGGCGAACTCGGCGCGTGGGTGCGGCTGCAGTACGTCTACCCCTACCCACATGTCGATGAAGTCATCAGCCTGATGACCGAGGGCAAGGTGCTGCCCTATCTCGACATCCCGTTCCAGCACGCCTCGCCTGACGTGCTGAAGCAGATGCGCCGCCCGGCGTCGCAGGACAAGACGCTCAATCGCATCAAGAAGTGGCGCGAGGAATGTCCGGATCTCACGCTGCGCTCGACCTTCATTGTCGGCTTCCCCGGCGAGACCGATTCCGATTTCCAGTATCTGCTCGACTGGCTCGATGAAGCGCAGATCGATCGCGTCGGCTGCTTCAAGTACGAGCCGGTCGCGGGCGCGACCTCGAACGCCATCGAGAACCCTGTGCCGGACGAGATCAAGACCGCGCGCTGGAATGCGCTGATGGCACGTCAGCAGAAGATTTCCGCGCAGCGCCTCAAGCGCAAGGTCGGCACCCGTCAGCAGGTCATCATCGATGAAGTCGGACCGACCGTGTCGAAGGGACGCTCGAAGGCCGACGCGCCGCAGATCGACGGCAATGTGTATGTGTCCAGCCGCCGCCCGTTGAAAATTGGCGACATCGTCACCGCGAAAATCGATCGCGCGGATCAGTACGACCTGCACGGGACCGTGGCGCGGTTCTAAAAGACTTCTTCGTCATTGCGAGCGAAGCGAAGCAATCCATCGCGTGGTGCAATAGAGTGGATCGCTTCGTCGCGAGCGCTCCTCGCAATGACGGAAAACTACGGCTTCAAAATCCCCGAGCCCGTGGTCACGCGGCTCTCGAGATCACGGTGCGCCTTCTGTGCATCCTTCAGCGCATAGGCGTGATTGATCGGTACATGCAGGGTGCCGCTGATGACGGCGGCGAACAGCGTATCCGCACCCTCCATCAGCTCTTTGCGCGTTCCGACGTAATCATTCAGCTTCGGACGGGTTGCGAACAGCGAGCCGTGATTGTTGAGCTCGGCGATGGAGAACGGCGGCACCGGCCCCGATGCGTTGCCGAACGACACGAACAGTCCGCGCTTTCTGAGTGACTTCAACGATCCGGCGAACGTGTCCTTGCCAACGCCGTCATAGACCACATCACAGAGTTCACCGCGGCTGATCTGCTTCACGCGTTCGGCGAAATCTTCCTGATTGTAGAGGATGACGTGATCGCAGCCGTTGGCCAGCGCGAGTTTCGCCTTCTCCTCGGTGCCGACAGTGCCGATGACATTCGCGCCCAGCGCCTTCGCCCACTGACATGCAAGCAGGCCGATGCCGCCGGCTGCTGCGTGGATCAGCACACGATGACCGGGCTCGACCTTGAACGTCTTGAACAGCAGGTACCAGACCGTCAGCCCCTTGAGCATCAGCACCGCCGCCTGCTCATGCGAGATGTGATCCGGCAGCTTCACCAGCTTGTCGGCGGGAATGTTGCGCTCGGTCGCGTAGCCGCCGAGATTGAAGTAGTACGCCACGCGATCACCAGGATGGAAATTGGTCACGCCCGGACCGGCAGACACCACTTCGCCAGAGGCCTCGTTGCCGACAACGAACGGCAGGCCCGGCGCTTTATAGAGACCGGTACGGTAATACGTGTCGATGAAGTTCAGGCCGATGGCGTGCTGGCGGATGCGGACCTCGCCGGGACCGGGCGGAGGCACCTCAACATCCTCGTAGATCATCACTTCCGGACCGCCCACCTGATGGACGCGCACAGCCTTGGTCATGGTTTCTCCCGGCCTTTTCTCAAGCAATCTCAACCGGGAGCGAAGTCCATCGGCAGCGAATTGTCAACGCGGACCAAAGCCGCGCCGGATCAGCCTTTTTGCAGGCTTGTCCGCTTCCTGCGATTGCGCTTGGCAAGAATGTTGAAGAATTCAACCGACGCCGAGAAGCAGATCGCCACGTAGATGAACGCACGAGGAATGTGAAAGTGGAATCCGTCCGCGACCAGCGCCACGCCGATCAGAACGAGGAACGCCAGCGCCAGCATCTTCGTCGTCGGGTGCTCCTTCACGAACGCGGCAACAGGTCCGGACGAGACGTACATAACGCCGACGGCGATGATGACAGCGGCGACCATGATCTTGATATCGTCCACCATGCCGATCGCGGTGATGATGGAATCGATCGAGAACACCAGATCGATGACGATGATCTGGATGATGACCCAGAAGAATGCGCTCGGCGTGGCCTTGGCGGTTTCCTCGACCTCCTTGGCTTCAACCTCGGCATGAATTTCATGGGTCGCCTTGGCGATCAGGAACAGGCCGCCGACGATGAGGATAATGTCGCGCCACGATAGAGCGAATTTCGCGACAGTGATAACCGGCTGAGTCAGACCAATCAGCCAGACCAGGATGCTCAAGAGCGCAATCCGGAAGACCAGCGCCAGCGCCAGGCCGATCTTGCGGGCGCGCTCTGCCTGTTCGGGCGGAATGCGCGATACGATCACCGACAGGAAGATCACGTTGTCGATGCCAAGCACGATTTCGAGCGCCGTCAGAGTCAGCAGCGCGGCCCAGGCTTCGGGGCTCGTCAATAATTCCATCATGCGCGGTTCCCACCAAACAGTCTGATCAGAACATCACTCAGAAGAATGTATGCGCCGATGGCGCACAGTCCGGCAGTGACCCACCACGACACCTCGAAATTGGCAGCAATCGCGATCATTGCCAATATTGCCCAGATCACCAGCAACGCGATGTTCAGTTTGCGGAATCGCGTGGTGCGAAGCGGATGCATCACGTTGAACGGCACGAAGGTCAGCGCAACGAGAATCGCGAGCGCGATGCTGCCCACGACGGCTGGCGGTTTCAGCAGGAACAGATAGAACGCCGCGCCATTCCAGAGCGCCGGAAATCCGCGGAAATGATTGTCGTCGGTCTTCATGCGCCGGTCGGAAAAATACAGCGCGCCGGATACAACGATAGCGGCGCCCAGCACATATGTCGCCAGCGGGATCAGAAGACCGCTGGCGGTGATGGCATAGGCCGGCACAAACACGTAGGTCAGGAAATCGACCACCAGATCGAGCGTATCGCCGGACCAGTTCGGCAGCACGTCGCCGACGTTGAGCCGCCGCGCAAGCGGTCCGTCGAGGCCGTCGATCAGCAGCGCCAACCCAAGCCAGCCGAACATCCCGGCCCAGTGTTCCCTGACCGCCTCCAGCATGGCAATCAGCGCAACCGCGCCGCCCAGCGCCGTGAAAATATGAACACCGAACGCGGTCACGCGCATTCTGGCGGGAAACGGAGGCTGATCCTGCGGGCCGGGCTCGCTCATGTACTCTCGTCACTAACAGGATTCCCGGCACTTTGCATATCCGGTGCCGGCGGATTCGATTGTGACAGGCGCGAACCGGATTTGCCTTAAATGCCCCCTACGATGACAACCTGATATCCATTGTGACACCGGAAAAATCCGGCGATAGGTAGCCTATGACCGAGCCTCGATCCGCATCGCAAAACTATCACACCGCCGTCGTAGGCGGCGGTCCCGCCGGGCTGGCCACGGCCATCGCACTGGCCCAGGCGGGCGTCGATACCGTTCTGGTCGCGCGCCGCTCGCCCTATGCCGACAACCGGACCACGGCCTTGCTCGGCGGCTCGGTGGATTTTCTGCAATCGCTGAATATCTGGCGGCGCTGCACCGGCGCCGCCGCCGCGCTGCGCACGATGCGGCTGGTGGACGACACGCGCCGCCTGATCCGCTCGCCGGAGGTGAAGTTCTCGTCCGACGAGATCGGTATGGAGGCATTCGGCTACAACATCGAAAACCGTCTGCTGATGGTTGCGATGGAAGCGCGCGCGGCCGAGCTGCCAAATCTCGCGCGCGTCGATGACGACGCCCAATCGATCGTCGCCAACGAAACGTCAGTCATTATCACCACCAAGGACGGTCAAACCCTTAGCGCAGCGCTGGTGGTGGGCGCCGATGGACGGCACTCACTGTGCCGGGAGGCCGCCGGCATCGGCGTCAAGCGCCGCGATCTTGGTCAGTCGGCATTGACCCTGAACGTGACGCATACCCGCCCGCACGGAAACTGCTCGACCGAGTTTCACACGGAATCCGGTCCCTGCGTATTCGTGCCGCTGCCCGGCAACCGGTCCAGCATCGTCTGGGTGGTGAAGCCGGGCGAAGCCGAGCGGTTAAAGAACCTCGACGAGGACGCACTCGCCCTTGCCGTCGAACGCCAATCGCATTCGATCCTCGGCAAGCTGACCATCGCGCCGGGACGTCACGTCTTTTCGTTGGCGATTGAGAATCCCGATCATCTTGCCGCGAAGCGCATCGCGCTCGTCGGCGAGGCCGCGCATGTGCTGCCGCCGATCGGGGCGCAGGGTCTCAACATGGGACTGCGCGATG
Organism: Afipia sp. OHSU_II-C1; assembly: GCF_000497575.1. Taxonomy (GTDB): domain Bacteria; phylum Pseudomonadota; class Alphaproteobacteria; order Rhizobiales; family Xanthobacteraceae; genus Afipia. Next base: position 205,901 of record NZ_APJI01000004.1, on the reverse strand, counting down.
CGGCCGATCTGGCGGAGATCGTGCGCGATGCACTGTTGATGGGCAGTGACCTTGGCGACGACACGATCCTGCAACGTTACGCCCGCGCACGCCGCGCGGACGTGTTCAGCCGCACCTTTGCGGTGGACATGGCAAACCGCACCTTGCTCAGCGATTTCCTGCCGGCGCAATCACTCCGGGCCGCCGGGATGCACGTGCTGAACACGGTCGGTCCGATCCGGCGGCTCGCAATGCGCGAAGGACTGTCGCCCTCGTGGCGCGGACGTTAGCTCCGGGCACAGGTCCTTACCGAACCGGCACCAGATGCACGCGATCGATTGTGCCGCCGCTGGTGGCAAAACTCTTCATCGCGGCTTCGATCAACGCATCGACCTTGGCAACATCAAAAGCCGGGGCGGCCGCATTCAATTCCAGATCGGTTTCGACAACCAGCACCGTCTCCACGCCGTCCTTGTCGATTTCAATCGTCGTCCGGATGCTTTTGGCATTGGGATTGTCAATCGTCATCGGAATGCTCCTTGCGATCCATCGGAGCATAGCACAGCCGCGTTTCTATGGCGGCACCGTCCGCTGGCCAGGAATCCGCTCGATCACGGAAAAATCATGCCGTTCTTGATCATCCACATGACGCTGGTCAGCGTCACCACGGATACGAACGTGCCGATCAGAACCAGCGTCGAGGCCGGTTCGATCCAGGTATCGTACTGACGCGCGATCACGAACACGTTGAGCGCCGGCGGCAGTGAGGCCAGCAACAGCGCGGTCGCAGCCCACTCCATCGGGAACGGACCGAGCAGGATCAAAAGGCCGAACACGATCAGCGGATGCAGGATCAGCTTGACGGCGATGACCCCCGGCACTTCCCATGGCACGCGCTCGAACGGCCGCAGCGCGACGGTCACGCCGAGCGCGAACAGCGCGACCGGTGCGGCAGCGCTTTGCAAAAACTGAAACGTGTTGTCGAGCGCGACCGGCACCGGGACATGGAAGGCCGCGACCAGCACACCGAAGTATGACGCAATGATGAGCGGATGCAGCAGGATCTGTTTTGCAACAAGTCCGATGGTCGGCAACAGTGGCCGCCGCTCGCCGTCCGTCAGCACCATCAGCAGCGGCACGGTCGTGAACAGGAAAATGGTATCGAAACAGAAGACCAGAGCGACGGGTGCCGCGGCCTTCGCGCCCAGCGTGGCAAGCGCCAGTCCCGGTCCCATGTAGCCGATGTTGCCGTAGCCCCCGCCGAGGCCCGCCATCGCGGATTCGCGTGTCGAGAGCTTTGCGATGAATTTCGCGCCGAACATCGACAGGAAGAATGCGCTCGCGGTCGCAAGCGTCGTGGCGATCACGAAGGGCGGATTGTTCAGTTGTTCGAACGGCGTTCTTGCAAGCGTTCTAAAGAACAGCGCCGGCAGCGAAACGTAGAGCAGGAAGAAATTCATCCACTCCAGGCCAGCTTCCGGAAGACGTTTATATTTCCCGCAGGCATAGCCGATGAAGATCAGCCCGAAATACGGGAGAGCGAGATTTAGAATATCGATCATTGGGATACGCTTATTATGCCGCGCGGCACCAGAGAACCGACTGCGGCGCAGGGGAGCCCCTCACCCGCCCGATTCAGGCGTAAACCCCTAGCATCGGCCACAATCATGGTCTATTCGACGGAGGATGATTAAAGCTCGCACCGCCAAGTTTCAGATCGGCCAGATCGTTCGCCACCGGATTTTCTCTTTCCGTGGGGTGATTTACGATATCGATCCGGAATTCAACAACACGGAAGAGTGGTGGCTGTCGATCCCGGAAGAGATGCGGCCCCACAAGGATCAGCCGTTCTATCATCTGCTGGCCGAAAATTCAGAGTCCGAGTACGTCGCGTACGTCTCGGAACAGAACCTGCTGCCTGACGAGTCAGGCGAGCCGATCCGGCATTCGCAGGTCGCCGAGATTTTCGTCAAGGACAAGTCCGGCAGCTATCGTCCGCGCAATCCATCGCTGAACTGACGGCTTCGGCTTAAGCCTGCTTCCGCCCGTCCCGCTCCTTCACCAGCGCTTCAAGCTCCTCGGTCTGCTGCGCGATGCGATCGGCGTTGCGCTCCTCGTTCTGGCCGCCGGACACCGCCGCCGCCTGCTCGATGAGTTGCCGGATGTTGTCCCGCACGATGGCGATGCGGTCTTCGAGTTCGGGAAGCGAGAGTGCACTGTAGTCGGACATGAAGTTCTCCTGTGGCGGTGCGCCATGCATCGCTCATTCTGCAACGCGCAGCGAACTATGCCCGTTCCGTAACCAATAAAAAAGGCGCGCATTGCTGCGCGCCCTTTGTTCGTGTGCGAAAGACCGCGTTACTTCGCGGCGGGATTGGCGGGCGGAGCCGCGTTTTCCAGCTTCTGGCGGGCTTCCGCCGCGCGCTTCTGAAGCTCTTCCTGCAGCTTCTTCTGGGTCTCTTCAAACACCTTCGGGTCGGTCGGCGGGCCGTCGTAGGCCTTTGCGAACTCGGCAAGCGGAAGCGCCAGGGTCAGCGGGGCGCCGTTGGCGTTGATCGCCTGCACGACGAGGTTCTGGCCCTTCTTCATCTGGCCCAGCATGTCCGGGGTCACTTCGTAATCCGACATGCAGCCGTTGGCGAAGCAGATCACGTAGGGGCTCTGCTGCGGCGCGTTCTGGTCGACGATAATACGGGTGCCGTGCACGAGCTGCATGCCGAGCGGCAGGGTGACGCGAAGCAGCTTCTTCGGCTCGCCTTCCGGCTCGATGATCACGGCGGCAACGACAGGCTGGCCGGATTCGATGCGACCGTCCTTGCCGGTGAAGCACACCTGCTTGGCGTTGGCATCCTGGCCCTTCATGCAGAACTTGGTCCAGGGCTGGTAGATCAGCTGCACCTGCTGGTCAGCCGGAGGCTGCTGGGCAGCGCCCGCGGCAGGAGCCTGCTGAGCGGCCGGAGCCGGTGCCTTCGGTGCGGCCTTCGGAGCAGCCTTGGGAGCAGCAGCCTTCGGAGCCGGAGCGCCAGGGGCTGGCGCGGGTGTCTGGGCCTGGGCGCCGGAAATGCCGGCAGCGGCCAAAAAGGCGCCCGCGGTCAAAGCGGCGAACACCCGGCCGCGCGGCAAGGCCTGCGCGGCCAAGATACGGAAATTCATTGTGGAAAACCCTTTCTGAACCTTAACGCCCGCTCCCGTTCGGGACCCGGATGCCTGTTTGTTCGGCGGCTGTCTCGGAGCCAATTGAGGCGGTTACGTGACAGTGCCCGCAGCCTTCCTCGAATAGCCCGCCTTCAATACAACGGCGAACGAAAAGATCAATGCCAACAGTGATATTTGCGGGTCGCAACCCGTATTATCGGAGTTGAACGTGGTAAATTTTCGCGTGAAGTCAGCCGAATCAAACCGGGTGCCATCCGCAGTGCGCCGCAGCGGTCAAAGCTGGGCGCGAAACCTTGGCTGCGTGGCACTGATCTGGGCCGGACTAAGCGCGACAGACCTCCGGGCCGAGCCCACGGGCCAACGAGATTCCCCAGTTCCGGCTCACGGTATCGCCATGCATGGCGTCCCGGCCCTGCCCGCGAACTTCGCTCATATGCCTTACGTCAATCCCGACGCGCCAAAGGGCGGCCGGATCATTTTCGGGCTTCTCGGCGCGTTCGACAGCCTCAATCCGTTCATCGTGAAGGGCATCGCGGTTCAGCAGGTCCGCGGCTACGTCATCGAAAGTCTGCTGGCGCGCGGCCATGACGAGCCGTTCACGCTCTACGGTCTGCTCGCGCAAACCGTCGAGACCGACAGCAATCGGACCTATGTCACGTTCCGGCTCAATCCGCTGGCGCGGTTCTCCGACGGCAAGCCGGTGCTGGCGGCCGACGTGCTGTTTTCCTGGCAGTTGATGCGTGACAAGGGCCGGCCCAATCACCGGCTGTATTACGCCAAGGTCGAAAAAGCCGAAGCGCTGGACGAACGTACCGTGCGGTTCGATTTCGGCGGCGCGAACGACCGCGAATTGCCGCTGATCCTGGGCCTGATGCCGGTCTTTCCGAAGCACGCCATCGATGTCGCAACCTTCGAGGACACATCCCTTACCGGTCTGATCGGCTCGGGCCCCTATCGGATCACCGGCGTCCGCGCCGGGCAAAGCGTGACCATGACGCGCAATCCGGACTATTGGGGCCGCGACCTGCCTATCAACCGCGGTATGTGGAACTTCGACGAGGTTCGTCTCGACTATTACCGCGAAGCCAACGGTGCGTTCGAAGCGTTCAAGCGCGGCCTCTACGATTTCCGGATCGAGAACGAGCCGCTGCGCTGGCACGAGGGATACAATTTCGCCGCGGCGAAAGCCGGTGACGTCATTCGCGACGAAGTCAAGCCGGGCACGCCGCAGCCCTCTGAATACCTCATCTTCAATACGCGCCGTCCGGTGTTCACGGACATTCGCGTTCGTGAAGCATTGACGCTGCTGTTCGACTTTGAGTGGATCAACCGCAACTACTTCTTCGGTCTGTATGGACGCTCGGCCGGATACTTCGCAGGCTCCGAGCTGTCCGCCTACACCCGCCCGGCAGACGCGCGTGAGAAAACATTGCTTGCGCCTTATGCGGCAAGCATCCGCCCCGATGTGATGGACGGCAGCTACCGCCTGCCCGTCACCGACGCCTCGGGGCGCGACCGCGCATCACTGCGGGCGGCTCTCGCGCTACTGGCACAGGCCGGTTACCAGCTCGACGGCACGGTGCTGCGGCAGAAAGCCAGCCGGAAGCCGTTGACGTTCGAGATCCTGGTCACCACGCGGGATCAGGAGCGCATCGCGCTGGCCTATTCCCGCGATCTCAAGCGTGCCGGCATCGACGTGGCGGTGCGCGCCGTGGATGGGGTGCAGTTCGACCAGCGCCGCCTCGCCTTCGACTTCGACATGATCCAGAACCGGTGGGACCAGTCGCTCTCGCCGGGCAACGAGCAGGCATTCTACTGGGGCAGCGCTGCTGCCGATAATCAGGGCACCCGCAACTACATGGGGGCGAAGTCACCGGCCGTCGATGCAATGATCGCCGCCCTTCTCGAGGCACGCGAGCAATCCGGCTTCGTTCCGGCCGTCCGCGCGCTCGACCGGGCGCTGATCTCGGGCTTCTACGCTATCCCGCTTTATAACGTTCAGCAGCAATGGCTCGCGCGGTGGAATCGGATAGAACGGCCAAAGGCCACTGCGCTCACCGGGTATCTGCCGGAGACGTGGTGGCAAAAGCCGGGCGCGAAAGCGCCTTAGATGACCTCTTGATGTCGTGACCGCGTGAGCGAGACCTTGCAGACCACGCCGACCTCAGCAGCGACCTCGTCAGGCGCGCCGCTGACGCTCGACGATCTGTTCCGGCGCACGGTGCTGCGGCAACCCGACGCGATCGCGCTGATCGACCCGCCGAACAAACACCGCGTCACCGGCACCCAGCCGCAGAAACTGACGTTCGCGCAGGCCGATCAGGCCGTCTCCGCCATCGCAGCGCGCTTTGTGGAGGCCGGGCTGCCGCCGGGCTCGATCATCGCCCTGCAGATGCCGAACACTGTCGAGTTCGCGGTGACCGTGCTGGGCGCACTTCGTGCCGGCCTGGTGGCGGCGCTGCTGCCGCAGCTCTGGCGGCAGTCGGAACTGACCGGCGCGCTCAACCGGATCGGCGCCCGCGCCATCGTCGGCGTCAGCCGCATCGAGATTGTGGACCATGCCGAACTCGCCCTGAACGCGGCGGTCGAAGCCTTTTCGATCCGCCATGTGTTTGGCTTCGGCCACGATCTGCCGGAAGGCATGGCGCCGCTCGAAATCACGACCAGTGGCATGAATGGCTGGCTGCCGCCTGCGCCGCCTGATGCGCGCAGACCGGCGATCATAACGTTTGACGTCACGCCGGATGGATTTCGTGCAATTCCGCGCAACCATCTGCAATTGATCTCGGGTGGTCTTGCGATCTTCCTTGAAGCCGGCCTCCCGCAAGGTGCAAGGCTGTTGTCCGCGATTGCGCCGGCATCGTTCGCAGGCTGCGTGTCGTCCGTGGTGACCTGGTTGCTCAGCGGCGGATCGCTGGCGCTGCATCACCCGGCGGACCTGCAGGTTCTCGAACAGCAGATCGTCGACGAACACCATGACACACTGATCGCGCCCGCCCCGCTGGCGCTCCGGCTTGTGGAGAGCGGAACGCTGGCGCGGCCCCAGGTCGCCATTAGGAACGTCATCGGACTGTGGCGCACGCCGGACCGCGTCATGGCGAGCGAAGACTGGCAGGATACCGGCACCACGCTCACCGATGTCTATCTGTTCGGCGAAGCCGGCCTGTTCGCCGCCCGGCGTCTCACCGACGGCGCGCCGGTGCCCATCACACCTGGCTCGTTCAGCGCACCACGTGGCGCGGCAAGCTCGAAAGCCATCGGCGAGATCATCGTGACCCCGAAGGCGACGCTCGCACTGCGCGGCACGATGGTGCCGGTCACGGCCTATCGGATTTCATCTGACGACCCGCTGAAGGAAGCGGCTGCTCCGGACTACGTCGATACGGGATATGCTGCGCATGTTGATCGTACGACAGGCGCCATCGGCATCACCGCACCGCCCGTCGGAATTGTCGGTGTCGGCGGCTATCGCTTTCTCGCGCAGGATCTTGAGTCATGGGCGAAACGCCTCGCAGCAGGCGCGATGCTGACCGCATTGCCTGATCAACTCAACGGCTTCCGCCTCGCCGGACGCGCCGGAGATAACCGCCGCGCGCGCGAAGCGCTCGGCGAACTGGGCCTGAATCCACTGATGGTGGATGCATTCCGCGACCGTTCCAGCGGAACCTGAGCCCCTCATTTCATCAATCGCATTGACCTGCCATTAACAGGCGCGGTTTAGGCTTCGCGCGCTGCCGACACTTTCGGCTGTTCCACGGTTTCTGTGAGTCACTACACCATGTCGCAGCAAGGCCCGATCCTCACTGTTTCAAATCGGGAAGGCCGAACCCTCGCCGACGCGATCGCGCAGGTGAAGACATTTCCGCTGGTGGATGTGGGCTGGCCGGATGCGGCAGACGCCATAGCAAGGCTGCGGCCAGCAGCCGTACTCGCGGCCGATCTCGACGGTCACGACGCTGCATTGGCAAGTCTGGCGAAACAAGCCGCGCAAGCCGATCCCTACCTCCCGGTTCTGGCCGTCGACCCCGGCACAGTGTTGCCGCAAAATGTTCTTCCGTTCACACAGGTCGGCCGAAACGCCGAGCGCCTGGTCAGCAGGCTCAATGCCGCACTGCGCGTGCGCGCGCTGCACGTGACGTTGCTGCGCCGTCTGGCAAACGAACGTTCCACGTCTACCCGCATGCCGACGAGTGATCCCATCGACGACGCGACGGTCCTGCTGATCGGGCGCGGCGCGGGCTATCCTGCCCTGTCGGTCTCACTCGGCGAACGGATGGGTGTCGTCGGCGCGCTCAGCATCGAGGCCGCCGCCAAGCACCTCAATGCCCGTGAACTCGACGGCATCATCATCGGTGACGGGTTTACCCTGCGCGTACTCGATGCGTTTCTGACCGTGCTGTCGGAAGACTCCCGGTTCCGTAACCTTCCTGTTCTGGTGGGAAGTGGAACTGGTCTGACCGCCGGTTACGACCTGCCCAACCTTGAAATCTCCAACGGCGATCCGCACACGGTCGCAACCCACGCCGTCCCGCTGATCCGGCAGCAGGCGTTCGAGTCGCGCATCGCACGCGCACTGAAATCGATTGACGTCGGCGGCCTGCTCGATCCGCGCACGGGATTGCTGAACGAATACGCCTTCAGTCGCGATTTCGAGACCGCCGTGACCGACACCCAGACGCGCGGCGCGGGATTGTCCGTCGCCCGCATCACCTTCGCGCAGGGCTCGATCTCGGAACGCATGCGCCTCGACGCGGCGCGCATTCTCAGCCGCCTGATGCGGCGGATGGACTTCGCCACGCTGGATGAAGAAGGCGCGATCGTCGCGGTGTTCGCCGAAACCGACCTGCGCAACGCGCACGCCATTGCACGGCGGCTGACCAGCGTGCTGAGGCACACGATGTACAGGACCAAGCGCGACCAGCGGCTCGATCCGCAGGTCACCGTCGCAACACTGATGCCCGGCGATACGGCGTCCGCGATCCTCCGGCGGCTGCACACCGAGGCGCAGCGGGTCGCGTCCTAAAAGAATTTTACTTTCGATATCGTCAGGAACAATCGCACCGGCTTCGCATTGGTGAGCCTCTATTCCCTTTGGAGGATACCATGAAGAAGATTGCACTCGTCGCCGCATCGCTGGCCGTTCTCGCCGGTCCGGCACTCGCGCAGACCAGCGGAACTGCTCCTGCTGAAGCCAAATTCTCGACCGTCGCGAAGGACGAGATGTTCAGTTCGAAGCTCAAGGGCCTGAACGTCTACAACCAGAAGGACGAAAAGGTGGGCGAAATCACCGATCTTGCCATCGGCAAGGGCGAGCAGATTCAGGCCATGATCCTGTCCGTCGGCGGGTTCCTCGGCGTGGGCGAGCATTACGTCGCTGTGTCGCCTTCGTCCGTGCGTGTGAGCTACAACAAGGACAAGGACACCTGGACTGCGAAGATGAACACGACCAAGGAGGCGCTGAAGGCCGCACCTGAGTTCAAGTATCCGAAGTAACGGCTCCTGCTAGATAAGCTCTTCGTCATTGCGAGGAGCATTTGCGACGAAGCAATCCAGCTCCTTAGATTCCAAGACTGGATTGCTTCGCTTCGCTCGCAATGACGGCGCGGAACATCACGCCGCCTTCTTGCCTTCCGCCAGATTGGCAAGATCGCGCAGGATCGTGGTCGTGCCTTCGACGCGCTCCTCCGCCGTCTCCCATTCCTGGAAGAATACCACTTTCATGTCCGGGCGAACCTTGGCGGCTTTGCCGTGGCGGCTGATGAAGAACATGAGCCGGTCCGGATGCGCGAATGAGTTATCGCGGAATGTAATGACCGCGCCCTTCGGGCCGGCATCGACCTTCTCGATGTTGGCGCGGCGGCAGTACGACTTGATCGCCGCAATCTTGAACAGCCAGCGCACTTCATCCGGCAACGGCCCGAAACGGTCACGCAGCTCCGCGCCGAAGTTTTCGATCTCGTCCTCGGTGTCGAGATCCGCAAGACGGCGATACAACGACAGCCGGATCGAGAGATCAGCCACGTAGTCTTCCGGAATAAGGACAGGCATGCCGAGCGTGATCTGCGGCGACCAGCGGTCCGCGACCGGCTCGGAGATGCCGGCCTTGAGCGAGAGGATCGCCTCCTCCAGCATCGATTGATACAGTTCGAAACCGACTTCCTTGATGTGGCCCGACTGTTCCTCACCGAGCAGATTGCCTGCGCCACGAATGTCGAGATCGTGCGACGCGAGCTGGAAGCCCGCGCCGAGGTTGTCCAGCGACTGAAGCACCTTCAGGCGGCGTTCCGCCTGCGCGGTGATCTTGTGCGTGGATGGCAGTGTGAACAGCGCATAGGCGCGCAGCTTCGAACGGCCGACGCGTCCGCGCAGCTGATAGAGCTGCGCGAGGCCGAACATGTCGGCGCGGTGCACGATCAGCGTATTTGCGGACGGAATGTCGAGACCGGACTCGACGATGGTTGTTGAGAGCAGCACGTCGTACTTGCCGTCGTAGAACGCGGACATGATGTCCTCGATCACCGTCGGCGGCATCTGGCCGTGGGCGACGGCGACTTTCATTTCCGGCACGTGCTTGTCGAGGAAGTCCTTCACCTCCGCGAGATATTCGATGCGCGGCACGACATAGAACGCCTGACCGCCCCTGTATCGTTCGCGCAGCAACGCCTCGCGGATCATCAGCGGGTCGTGCGGCGCGACAAAGGTGCGCACCGCGAGACGATCGACCGGCGGAGACGCGATGATCGACAGTTCGCGAACGCCTGTCAGCGCCAGTTGGAGCGTGCGCGGGATCGGCGTAGCCGATAGCGTCAGCACATGGATCTCAGCACGCAGCTGCTTCAGCCGTTCCTTGTGGGACACGCCGAAGTGCTGTTCCTCGTCCACGATCAAAAGGCCGAGATCCTTGAACTTGATGCTCTTGCCGAGCAGCGCGTGGGTTCCGACGATGATGTCGATATTGCCGTCCGCAAGATCCTTCTTGACCTGCGTCATCTGCTTGGGCGCGACAAGGCGCGACGCCTGCGCAACGTTCACCGGGAACCCTTTGAAGCGTTCCGTGAATGTCTTCGTATGCTGCCGGGCCAGCAACGTGGTGGGCACGACGACCGCGACCTGCTTGCCATCCATCGCGGCGGCAAAGGCTGCGCGCAGCGCAACCTCGGTCTTGCCGAAGCCGACGTCGCCGCAGATCAGGCGATCCATCGGACGTCCGGCATCGAGATCGTGCAGCGTAGACGTGATCGCGCCGAGTTGATCCTCGGTTTCCTCATAAGGGAAACGCGCGCAGAACTCGTCATACGTGCCTTGGTGAATCGGGAACTTCGGTGCCTCGTGAATATGGCGTTCGGCGGCGATCTTGATCAGTTCGCCGGCGATCTCGCGGATGCGGTTCTTCAGCTTGGCCTTGCGCGCCTGCCATCCGCCGCCGCCTAACTTGTCCAATTCGACATTGGTCTGGTCAGAACCATAGCGCGACAGCAGTTCGATGTTCTCGACGGGGAGAAACAGCTTGGTCTCGTTGGCGTAGTGCAGTTCGAGACAGTCGTGCGGCGCGCCGCCGACCTGCAGCGTCTGCAATCCGACAAACCGCCCGATGCCGTGTTCGACATGGACGACGACATCGCCGGTGGCCAGCGACGTTACTTCGGAGATGAAATTGTCGAGCTTGCGGCTCGCCTTGCGTGGACGCACGAGGCGGTCGCCAAGAATGTCCTGTTCGGTGATGAGCGCAATGGCCTCGGTCTCGAAACCGGACTCGAGGCCGATCACCGCAAGCATGGTCTCGTTGCGCGGCGTCGCCTGCACAGCGCGCCATGTGTTGACGCTGGTGGTGTTGAGCAGCTTGTGATCCTTCAGCATGCTCGCCATACGATCGCGCGAGCCTTCGGACCACAGCGCGACAACGACCTTCTTGCGCGCCGCCTGCAAGCCGTTGATATGCGCCACCACGCTTTCGAAGACGTTGACCTTGGTATCGCCACGCTCCGGGGCGAAGTCGCGTCCCTGCCGCGCGCCGACGTCGATGACGCCCTCGCCTTCGGGCAGCGCGAACGGCGTCAGCCGCGCCAGTGCGCTATTGGCGAGCAGCGAGGTCCATTCCGCCTCGGTGAGATAGAGCCGGTCCGGCGGCAGCGGCTTGTAGATCGCGCCGCCGCCAGGAGTATCCATCGCCTCGCGCCGCGCCTCATAATAATCGTTGATCTGGGTGAACCGTTCGCGGGTGGCGTCCTCCGCCAGAGGCTCCATGACGATGGGCGCTGCGCCGAGATAGTCGAACAGCGTGTCCATCCGCTCCTGAAACAGCGGCAGCCAGTGCTCCATGCCCGGATGGCGGCGGCCTTCGCTCACCGCCTCGTAGAGCATGTCGTCGCGGTCCGGCGCGCCGAACTGCGCGACATAGCCCATGCGGAAACGCTTGATGGTTTCGGTGACGAGCTGGAATTCCGACACCGGCACGAGATCGAGTCCGCGCATGTCGAGCAGCGTGCGCTGGGACTCCGCGTCGAAGGTACGGATCGATTCCAGCGTGTCGCCGAAGAAGTCGAACCGCACCGGCTGGTCCAGCCCGGCCGGAAACAGATCGAGGATGCCGCCGCGCACGGCATATTCGCCGGGCTCGCGCACCGTCGAGACGCGGTTGTAGCCGTTGTGCTCAAGCCACGCCGCGATGTTATCCATCGGCACGCGATGTCCCGGGGCGACCGACAGTGCCTGCGCCGCGACCACATCGCGCGCGGGCACGCGCTGGACGATGGCGTTGACGGTGGTCAGCACGATCAGCGGCTTTTCGCTGCCCTGAAGACGCGAGAGTTTCGCCAGCGTCGTCAGGCGCTGCGCCAGAATGCCGCCATGGGGCGAGACACGGTCATAGGGCTGGCAGTCCCATGCCGGAAACTGCATCACTGACAGGTCAGGCGCGAAAAACTCCAGCGCGCGGGCCAGTTGCGCCATCCGCGGGCCGTCGCGGCAGACCACGGCAAGGCTGATCGCAGGCGGGTTCGGCTTGGCCGCGACTGCGCGGGCCATGTCCGACACCACCAGCGCCTCGGCACCATCGGCAACGTTCGACAGCGTCAGCGCATGGCCGGGCCGCAACGCCTGAGCCGGAGATTTCGCCGAAGCCTTCATGAGAACCGGCTCGTATCCAGGAACTGCTTGATGCGCACGAAGATGCCGTCCTTGTAAGGGGACGTGAGCGGCTGCGCGCCGCTGAATGCCGCGTAAAGATCGGGGTCTGGCAATTCCATCAGGCCTTCGAGATCGTCCAGATCCGCGTCCGACAACGCGGCGATATGCACATCGGCGAAGCCTCCGAGGATCATGTCCATCTCGCGCGTGCCACGATGCCAGCAACGGAACAGCAGTCGCTTGCGCCGGTCGTCGAGGCCATCGCTTGATCGTGTCGTTCCCGTCATGTCCTGAACTCTCTCCAACGCAAAAAGCCCGGACGGTGCCGGGGAGGCTGATATAGCCGTCATGGCAACCGATGTCAGCATTTCTCTGATCTTGCATTCGGGATATGCAAAAGCGGCGGCAAACGTCCCAATTGAGTCGATCTGAATGCGTCCGTCCCTGCTCAATCCCCTGTTCGCCCCCGTCACCAGCCTCACAGGCGTGGGGCCGAAGCAGGAAAAGCTGTTTCGCTATCTGCTGGGCCGCAGCGAAACGCCGCGTCTGGTCGACCTGCTGCTGCACCTGCCAACCAATGTGATCGACCGCCGCACGCGGCCGACTATCGCCGAAGCTGTTCCGGGAACCGTGGTGACGCTCGAAGTCACCATCGACCGTCACCGGCCCGCGCCTCCCGGCCGCTCCCGCGCGCCGCATCTGGTCTATGCGAGCGACGAGACCGGCGATGTGGTGCTGACCTACTTCCGCGCCAAACCCGAATATATCGAGAAGTTGCTGCCGAAGGGCGAGAAGCGCTACGTCTCCGGCACCGCGCAGATGTTCGACGGCACGCTCCAGATTGTGCATCCCGACCGCGTCGTGGACGAGGAAGGCCTCGCCAAGCTGCCGCAGATCGACACCGTGTATCCGCTGACCGAGGGTCTCGCCATCGGTTCGATCCGCCGCGCCATGGCGCAGGCGCTGCAAAAGCTGCCCGAACTGCCGGAATGGATCAGTCCCGAGGTGCTGCGTCGCTGTAAGTTTCCACCACTGAGCGTGTCGCTGCGTCACGTCCATGAACCAACCGAACTGACCGACATCCTGCCGCAAAATCAGTTCTGGTCGCGGCTGGCGTTCGATGAGTTGCTGGCGGGACAACTCGCGCTGGCGCTGGTACGTGCGCAGCTTCGCCGCCCCGCCGGTGTCCGCAATGCCGGCGACGGACATCTGCGGCACAAGATCATCGATGCCCTGCCCTATGCACTGACGAACTCGCAGCAGGAAGCGGCGAAAGCCATTGCCAGCGATCTCAACGAGCCGGTGCGGATGCTGCGACTTCTGCAGGGAGACGTGGGCTCAGGCAAGACCGTCGTGGCTCTGCTCGCCGCTGCTGCCGTTGCCGAAACCGGCAAGCAATCCGCGCTGATGGCGCCGACGGAAATCCTTGCTCGTCAACATATCAAAACTATTGCGCCCCTGGCGGAGCGCGCCGGGATGCGGGTCGCGATCCTGACCGGCCGCGAGAAAGGCAAGGAACGCCGCGAAATCATCGCAGGGCTCGCGGATGGTGAGATCGATCTGCTGGTCGGCACCCACGCACTGATCCAGGACGATGTGATCTTCAAGGATCTGGCGCTGGCGGTGGTCGATGAACAACACCGCTTTGGCGTGCGCGAGCGGCTTGCGCTCACAGAGAAAGGCGAAGCGGTCGACGTGCTGGTGCTGAGCGCCACGCCGATCCCGCGCACGCTGGTGCTCACCTATTTCGGCGACATGGACATCTCCGAATTGCGCGAGAAGCCCGCCGGACGCCAGCCCATTGATACCCGCGCGGTGGCCGACAGCCGCACCGGCGAGATCATCGACGCAGTTGGCCGTGCCATCGACAGCGGAAAGCTGGTCTACTGGATCTGCCCGCTGGTCGAGGAATCCGAGGCTGAGGGAATCGAGCATCTGACGAATGCGACGAGGCGGTTCGAGATTTTGCAGAAGCGGTTCGGCGATCGTGTCGGCCTGGTCCACGGCCAGATGAAGGGCACGGAAAAGGATCGCGTGATGGCGCAGTTCGCTGCCGCCGAGATTCAGGTGCTGGTGGCGACCACGGTGGTCGAAGTCGGCGTCGATGTGCCCGCTGCCTCCATCATGGTGATCGAGAACGCGGAGCGTTTCGGTCTGGCACAGTTGCATCAGTTGCGCGGGCGTATCGGGCGCGGTTCGGAAGCCTCGACCTGCCTCCTGCTCTATCACGAGCCACTCTCGGAGATGTCCGCGGCGCGGCTGAAGGTGATCCGCGAAACAACCGATGGGTTCCGGATCGCCGAGGAAGATCTGCGCTTGCGCGGCGAAGGCGAAGTCCTCGGCACCCGCCAGAGCGGCCTGCCCGGCTATCGCATCGCGCGGCCCGAGGTCCACGCGCAACTGATCGCGCAGGCACGCGACGAAGCGGTGCGGATCATGCAGGACAGTCCGAAGCTCAAAGGCGCGCGCGGCGAAGCGCTACGGTGTTTGCTCTACCTGTACGAGCGCGACGAAGCGCTGCCGTTGATCGGCGCGGGTTAGCGAATTCAAGATTGCGCCGCGCGCTATCACTTCTTACGCGCAACGATGAAAGGCCGGTTGTCGTAGCCCTTGGTCGAATGGCGTTCGGTTGAAAGAATGTCGAAGCCCGCGGCGGATATGCAACGACTCAACTCCGCTGCACTGAAAACGCCGGCATGGGGCGCCTTGCCGATTGCGCGCATTGCAGGCAGGACGAACCGGATCAGCGGGTTCATGTCGCCAACGCAAGGAGTCTTGGAAATGAACAGACCATCGGCGGCAAGCAGGCTGTGGATGCGTTGTAAGGTGCCCGGCAGATCGCGAACCAGATGGAGATAGTTAAACCCAAGAACTGCGTTGAACTGCCCGGTCTCATCAAGCTCAAGCGCCTGAGCGGTTGACGTGCGAAATTCAAGCGCAGGGACAGGAGCTGCAATGCATTTTTCTTCGGCAATCATGATCATGCTGGCCGAAAAGTCCGTGGCGAGATAACTTCTCACATCACCCGCGAGTTGCAATGCTGTCGTTCCGGTGCCGCATCCAAGCTCCAGGACCCGATCTCCCGCACCCAACAGAGCGCGAGTCCGATCCAGCGTGCGTTCGTATCCATCCCTATCCGCAATCGCGGCCTTGGCATATTTTTGTGATGCCCGGTCCCAGAAGCGGGTATCGCTCGCAACGCTCATTCAACATGCTCTCTCACAGGACCGCCAAGTTTATGCGCTGACAGTGGCTCATGGCGGAAGCCGCAGCATGTCTGCCTTTCAGCGCTGAGCTCACGGACATTGAAAGCGGGCAATCGCGAATGACGCGCGCCCTACTCCACCTTCGCCGGCGTTTGCGATGCCGTTGCCACGCGCGCGGCATTGGCCATCTCGGCCAGCGCGTTGACCTTCTTCTGTGCGTCGCTGCCGGGCTGCACCACGCCCGCCGACATGATCAGTGTCGCGGCGGCGTCGGTGCTCATATCGACCTCGATGAGTTTCGATTTCGGAACATAGAAGAAGAATCCGGTGGTCGGGTTCGGCGCGCATGGCAGGAACACCGAGATGAACTCGTCGTCCTGTGGAAGCTTCGTGGCGATCTCCGTGCTCGGCGGCTGGGAGATCAGCACGATCGACCACATGCCCGGCGACGGGAACTCCACCAGCCCCACCTTGCGAAAGCTGGATCCGTTGCCCGAGAACAGCGTTTCGAACACCTGCTTGAGGCCGCGATAGATCGCCCGCACGACCGGCATACGGCCGAGCAGTCCCTCGCCGAATTCGACCAGCGTTCGCCCGATCAGATTGGCAGCGAGGAAGCCGAGGAACGTCAGCGCGAACACCGCGACGATCAGTCCCGACCCCGGCAGACCGAACGGCAGATAGGTCTCGGGACGATAGGCGACCGGCACGAACGGCCGAACGATGCCGTCGACCCAGGTGACGAACCACCAGACCAGGTAGATCGTGATCGCGATGGGACCGGCAATGATCAGGCCGGTGAGGAAATAGTTGCGGAGCCGCGCCATCGCGCCGCGCGGCGCGCCGGCCGGCGGTACGGGCGGCAGGCCTCCCGGAATCATGTTGGGGCTAGTCTCATTCATTGGCGAGCCAAATCATCCTCAAGCGAAACACTATCTTGGCGCGTATTCTGATCGCAAAACCGGTGCCCACTTTTGCGGAATACGCGCGGGAACACCATCGCAAATCATTGCGACACCACTGTATCAGACTTTTCGGGGCGAGAACGGCCCGCGCTGCGACCGTTTGTCTGCCCGCGCCTTACTCAACGGTCACAGATTTGGCGAGGTTCCGCGGCTGGTCGACGTCGGTGCCCATCACCACGGCGGTGTGATACGCCAGCATCTGCACCGGGATCGCATAGACCAGCGGCGTCACCGTAGCCGGCATGTCAGGCAGGATGATGGTGACCAGCGAGTCGACGGTCGCTTCCTTGGCGCCCTGCGCGTCGGTCATCAGGATAATCCGGCCGCCGCGCGCCGCGACCTCCTGCATGTTCGAAACCGTCTTCTCGAACACGCGGTCGTACGGCGCGATCACGACAACAGGCATCTTCTCATCGATCAGCGCAATCGGGCCATGCTTGAGTTCGCCGGCGGCGTAGCCTTCGGCGTGAATGTAGGAAATTTCCTTGAGCTTCAGCGCGCCTTCCAGCGCCAGCGGATAATTGGTGCCGCGGCCGAGATAAAGCACATCCTGGCTCTTGGCGATGTCGCGGGCGAGCTTTTCGATTTGCGGTTCGAGCGCAAGCGCCTGCGTCATCAGGCGCGGCACTTCGATCAGCGCATGTACCAGCTTGGTCTCGTCTTCAGCAGACAGTTCGCCTCGCGCCCTGCCCGCGGCGACCACGAGCGAAGCAAGCGCGGCAAGCTGACAGGTGAAAGCCTTGGTCGAAGCGACGCCGATCTCGGGTCCAGCCAGCGTCGGCAGCGCGGTCTCGCTTTCGCGGGCGATGGTCGATGTGGGAACGTTGACGATGGAGATGGTGTGCAAGCCCTGCGACTTGGCATAGCGCAGCGCCGCCAGCGTATCGGCGGTTTCGCCGGACTGCGAAATGAAGATTGCAAGATCGCCCTTGCGCAGGGGCGCTTCGCGGTAACGAAACTCCGACGCCACGTCTAGTTCGACCGGCAGCCGTGCGAGGCGCTCGAACCAGTACTTGGCAACGAAGCCTGCGTAGCTTGCGGTTCCGCAGGCCGTAATCGATACCCGCTGAATATCCTTGAAGTCGAACGGCAGCTTGACCGGCATGGACACCTTCTCGGTGGCCATGTCGACGTAGTGCGCCAGTGTGTGACCGACGACTTCAGGCTGCTCGTGGATTTCCTTCGCCATGAAGTGGCGGTAGTTCGCCTTGTCCACCAGCGATGTGGCGGTGTTGTGCTTGACGATCTCGCGTTCGACCACGGCGTTCTTGTCGTCATACACGGTCGCATCGCCGCGCGACAGCACAACCCAGTCGCCGTCATCGAGATAGCTGATGGTGTCGGTAAAGGGTCCGAGCGCAATGGCGTCGGAGCCGAGATACATCTCGCCGTCGCCGTAGCCAACCGCGAGCGGCGAGCCCTTGCGCGCGCCGATCATCAGGTCCTCTTCGCCCTTGAAGATGAAGGCCAGCGCGAATGCGCCATGCAACTGCGGAAGCGTTGCCTTCACGGCATCCGCCGGAGACAGGCCCTTGGCGAGATATGAATTGACCAGATGGGCGACGACCTCGGTATCGGTCTCGCTGGAAAACTTCGCGCCCTGCGCTTCGAGCTGCGCGCGCAGGTCACGGAAATTCTCGATGATGCCGTTGTGAACCACAGCGACATTGTCGGTCGCATGCGGATGGGCGTTGTTCTCGGTCGGCTTGCCGTGGGTGGCCCACCGCGTGTGACCGATGCCGATATGCCCCTCGAGCGGCGATGATTTCAGCACCGCTTCGAGGTTTTTCAGCTTGCCCTTGGCGCGGCGGCGATCGAGCAGCACGCCTTCCAGCGTGGCGACGCCCGCGGAATCGTATCCGCGATATTCAAGCCGCTTGAGAGAGTCGACCAGTTGCTCGGCAACCGGTCCCCGTCCAAGAATTCCTACAATTCCGCACATGCGGTTCGATGTCTCCAGCCCGCCCTGATGCGGCCTTATGTACCGAGGAATAACACGGTTCTGCCTCAACAATTGTTGCGGATTGAGACAGGGTAAACCGTTAACGAAAACAGTCAGGTAGGGCGCGGGGCCTTACTTTGGACTTTTGGGCTTCCGATTGAGCATTTTCATGTCGCGGAATCGCTTTGCCCAACCTTCGCGCACCGCCTGATCGCTGCGTTCGACGGCCAGCGAATCGTCCGGCACATCCCGGGTGATGACCGAGCCCGATCCGATAAAGGCACCGGTGCCGATCTTGACCGGCGCCACCAGCGACGAGTTCGAGCCCACGAAAGCGCCGGCGCCGATCTCGGTCCGGTGTTTGTCGAAGCCGTCGTAGTTGCAGGTAATGGTGCCTGCGCCGATATTGGCGTTCGCGCCGATATGGGTATCGCCGATATAGGTCAGGTGATTGACCTTCACCCCGGCTTCAAGATCGGCGGCCTTGGTCTCGACGAAGTTGCCGATGCGCACGCCCTCGCCCAGCACCGTGCCTGGCCTCAGCCGTGCGTAGGGACCGATGGACGCGTTCTTGCCAATGCGCGCGCCGACGATGTTCGAGAACGAATGAATCACCGCGCCGTCGTCAATGCTCACGCCCGCACCGATCACGACAAACGGCTCGATCGTGACGTCCTTGCCGAAGGTCGTGTCTGCCGAAAGGAAAACCGTGTCCGGCGCGATCAGCGTCACACCGGCATCAAGTGCCGCCTGCCGCAGCTTTCGCTGCATCACCTGTTCGGCTTCGGCAAGCTGGGCCTTGGTGTTGATTCCGCGCACTTCGTCCTCGCTGGTTTCGATGACCACTGCCCGCAAGCCGAGTTCGCGCACGATCGCCACCGCATCCGTTAGATAGTACTCGCCCTTGCTGTTGCCATTGCCGATACGATCGAGGATTTGCAGAGCGGTCTTGCCCGCAAACGCCATGACGCCTGCATTGCAGAGTGCCACCGCGCGCTCCGCCGCGCTCGCGTCCGCGTGTTCACGGATCGCTACAAGCTGCCCGCCGTCTTCCAGCAATCGTCCATAACCAGTCGGATCGGCGGCCCGAAAGCCGAGTACCGCCAGCGCCGTGCCGTCCTTCAACGCGGCACGCATGCGCTCGAACGTCATGGCGTCGATCAGCGGCGTGTCGCCGAATGCAATGAGGAGATCGTCAGCACCCGCCGCGATGGCTTCGCGAGCCGCCAGCACCGCATGAGCCGTGCCAAGTCGCTCACGCTGCACGAAAGTGCCGGCCTCCGGACGAACTCTCTTGATCTCGTCGATCACTGCCTGATGGTCCGGCCCGACCACCACAGCGACGGCATCGCTCTTACCGGCTGGCGCAGCCCCCAGCACGTGGGCTATCAGCGGCCGTCCCGCAACTGCATGCAGCACCTTGGGCAGGCTGGAACGCATTCGCGTGCCCTCGCCGGCTGCGAGTACGATCGTAAGAGTTGATCTGCCGCTCATGCTTTTTCCTGTGCAGCGTGCGGGTGCGCCAGCGTGGTCTTACCCGAGAGCGCCGGGCGACAAAAGCATTTTGGGGGGCTCTCGCCAGCACGCATGTGGCCCGGCTTCTGTTAATCTTTACGCAATGATTCGCAGGGCCGCGGGAGGGCCCGACAGTCCCATGACCAAGGATCGCAACCATTTCCGCGATGATCTGACCGAGGATGACGGTGCCGGCTGGATCAATCGTTTTCTCGCGGAAGAGGACGAGTTTGGCGGACCTTCGATGTGGCGTCTGGCATCCTGGGGCGTCGGTACGGTCGGAGCGCTGATCGTTGCGATTCTTGCGACGCGCTCACCGGCGGCGATTAACCGCGATCAAATGGCGTCCGCCGAACTTGCACGGCAGTCCCAGCAAGTTCAGTGGATCGCAAAGGAAAGCCAGAACAAGGCGCGTGAACTTGCCGCAGCCGTCGAGACGCTAAACAGCGACCGCGACCGCCTTTACGCGCGTGTGACCGTGCTTGAGCAGGGACTGGATTCCGTTACCGGCGCCCTGGCGCGGCCTGCTCCGGCCCCTCCACCCGCAACATCACCAGCGGCTGCGGCTCCTGCACCGGGAGTTCTCCCGCCGGTTGTTGAAGCTGACCCCATCGGACCGGTCAAACCAGCCGAGGCGAAAACCGAACCTGTGGCGCAGCTTCCCAGGATCGCGCCGGTCGCCACTGCCCCCGCCGCACCGTCTCCTCCTGCCAAGGTTACCGAGCAGAGGGCTGAAACGTCAGCTACTGACCAACCTCCGGCCCCAGCCGTCACAGCTGCCATCCCGCCGCCAACCCCGGCACCTGTTGAAACGCCGTCGGCAGCTATCGTGCGCAAGACGGAGTTCGGTATCGACCTCGGCGGCGCGAATTCGATCGAAGGTCTGCGCGCAGTGTGGCGCGGTGCAGTCAAGAGCAACTCAGAACAGCTCGCATCGCTCCAGCCGATCATCGTCGTGAAAGAGCGTCACGACGGTTTGGGAATGCAACTGCGGCTCGTTGCCGGACCGTTGTCCGACGCTGCGGAAGCGGCCAAGCTGTGTGCGGGAGTGCTGACCGAGAGCAACCGGCCTTGCGAAACGGCTCTGTATGAGGGGCAACGGCTGAGCATGATCAGCGAGAAACAACCGGAGGCGAAGAAGCCAGAAGGTCAGGTTCATCGCTCGAAGCGACGAAGCAAGCAGCGCGGAGAACCCGTGGCAGAACAGCCCAAGTCGTCGTCCTTCAGCTCTTTTTTCGGTAACAAATAACCACTCAACTTTGTGGCCGTCCGGGTTGTATCGCAATCCGTTCCGAACCATATTCGGCGCATGAAAAAAGAGCCGTTCAGACTGACCCCTTATCAGGTGCAATGGATTTTGATCGTGGGATTTCTCACGATCGGATACGCATTGTATCTGCGTTACATGGCCATTGAGTTTGCGCAGGTTCGGCTCGAATGCGAGGCCGGTCTGCAAACCATGCTGTGCAAGACGCGGCTGACGATGACCTATCTGTTCAAGAACTACGTGTTCGGAATAGCCGCGCTGGTCATTGCGACACTGCACTTCATCCGGCCATCGATTGTCACTCTCACCGCCGGGCTGGTCGCAGCGTGTTTCGGGATCGTGCTCTACAATATCGGCCTGTCGGGCATCGCGATCGCGCTGCTTATTCTTGGGTTTGCGCGACCCGCGCCCGCGACAGCGTAAGCGCCAAAAGCAGATACAATCCGCAAGTCCATAGCGACTGCCAGTTCGCAGGCCCCTCGTTGAATCCGATATAGATCGCGGAGAGCGCGAGAGCGCCTGCGAAAACGGACTCAGTTATCGGGCGCGTGCCCTTTGCTGGCCTGTTGAGCGCCGTCAGCAGTACAAACGGGACGACAGCCATGGTCAGCGCCGCGAACTGGAAATCGCGGTAGCGTGGATCGAAGACGAAGCCGAGCGCGGTCTGGGTGGCCAGCACAGTCGTAATCAGCAGCACGATCCCAAGAATGGTCTGCATGCGCGAGCCCGTGCGATACTCTCGCGGTCCGATAAGTTCCATGAACGTCGGAAGACTGCGCCCGTACATCACGGTGTTGGCGACGATCAGCGGCGACAGCACAGCGGCTCCGAACAGCAGGATGCCGACGGTCCAGCCGCCGAGACCGAGGCTTTCGACGATCAGCTTGTCGTACGCCACGCCGAGAAGCGCGCCGCCCGCAGTTGCGCAGATCGCGACCGTGACCCACGAGCTCAGGTGCGGCGACCAGGGCCTGCGGCGCAGCGTCAGCAGCGCCACGCCAAAGACGAGCGCCGAGAAAATCATGCCGGCAACGGCATAGATCTTTGCGCGCGGGAAGTTGGTGATCGGCTCGCCAGCGGGATATTTCAGATCGCGGGCGCCGTCGGCGTCGAACAGACCCCAGTGGCCGCCGACAGTGCCTTCCCACATCCGCTTCCAGGGCTGGTCGTAGGCCTCGATCAGATTGACCCGGAACTTTTCCTGACGGGCAAGCTGGAGGATTTCGGAAACCACCCGGGCCTGATTGGCCCGTGACGGCAGCGCGCCTTCACGCATGCGGCCCGCGCTTGGCCAGCCGGTTTCTCCGATCAGGATTTCCTTGTTCGGGAACGCAACCGCCATCCGCTTGCGGATCGCGTCGACGTGGTTGGCAGCATGGCGAGCACGAATCGGGAAGTCTTCCCAATACGGAAGAATGTGAATCGTAACGAAATCGACGGCGTCATAGACGTCACGGTTCTTGAGCCAGAACTCCCAGACATCGGCATAGGTGACCTGGATAGCTCCGACCTTCGACTTCACGTAGCGGATATTCGCCGTGAGGTCGGCAGCGGTCATCTCGCCGCGCAGAAGCACCTCGTTGCCGACAATGACCGCGCCGACGACGCCGGGATATTTCTTGGCGAGCCCGATGGCGGTTTCCATCTGCGTGCGGTTGTCGACGCGATTGGTGCCGATCCAGATTCCGAGCATCACCTTGAGCCCGGCCTTCTGAGCGAGTTCCGGAACCTGATCGAGGCCGTTGCCGACCGAATAGGTCCGGATGCAGTCGGTGACCTTGGCAAGTTGTGCCAGATCCTGCGCGATCTGCTCCGGCGCAATGATCAATCCGGGCTGAAGGGGATTCTGAGCCCCGCGGAACGGTGCGTAGGAGACGCATTCAAGCTTCGCGGAAGGGTCGATCGGGGCGCGCGCCAATACAATCGGCGTGGCCAACCACCACCAAATTGCGGCAATAGCGCTCAGGGATATGACCAGAAGGGCCAGTGGCGTACGAAGGGAAATGGGTTCCGTCCTCCAGGGAGGCACGTCGATAACCGGTCGCCGCCGGTCTGCCAAGACCCCAGTCAATGGCTACCCCCGGTCTTCTCGTCGCACACCTTCATTACGGGGGCATCAAACTTCCGGCTTGCTGGACAAAAACATAAATGTCCTTCATGTGAATCAGGCAGTTGCGGTAGAGGCAATCTTCTGCCGCATTGGCAGGGCATCTGTGTGGGCGGCGCGCGGCGGCCGGCACGCCATCAATCGGGGATTTCATGCTTCGGGTACGTACCGGGTTTCGAGTTGCGGTTTTTCAGCGAGTCGCCGTTCCGGCCCTTGCTTTGTTTGTCGGGATCGGGGCTGCAATCGCTCAAAGCGGTGACCTCCGGGCCCAGGACACGGCCCCCAAACAGGCGGCCCCGGCCGACGCAGCCAAGGAAAGCAAGCGCAAGGCCGACGAGTTCGTCGAGGCGGCCCAGGCGATTAACGGTCCTGCCGGAAACCCGGAATGTGTCTGGCTTGGACGGCGGGTGGTCGGGTTGATGTGGCGCGACGACCTCGACACGGCGTTCCGTCACCTCGACCTCTATGAGCGCTTCGGCTGCCCTGGAGGGCACATCCAGGCGACTTTCCGCTGTGTCGTGAGGTTCGGCGCCACGATCGACCCCAAGGTCGCTGAGACCCTCAACGGCCGTGTGCACGCGTGCTGGATCAATCCGGCGGCCCAACCACAGGCAGCCGCTGCGCCACAGCCCCCGGCTGCTGCACCCGCGGCAGCGACACCGCCAGCACCCGCGGCGGCGCCTGCTCCGGCAACACCGGCCAAGTAAGCGCCGAAGCGCTGGCGGAACAGGAACGAGCCGATCCCGTATTCATTGGGTATTCATACGGTCTCGGCTACGCCCTCAAAAGGCCATGTCGCCGTATGAGTTGTTAAGCCGCGCAGCATAGATAAGCTGCCATCAACGCTGACGAACCGAGGGGACAGGTTCGCGATCCTGCCACGTTCGGCCCCGTATGGTTTTCCTTGATGCGCGCCATCGTTGCTGTCCTCCTCTGCGTTACTGCTGTCCACGCGGCCATCTGGGGCCTCCTGAGGGATGAGCAGAAGGCACCCGACTTCAACGGAATGTTGCCCAGCTTGTCCTACGCCCCGTTCGAAGGCGCAGGACACCCGGACGTCGACAACATTCCTAACAAGGAAAAAATCCGCGCCGACCTCAAGAAACTCGCGACGATGACCAAGGCCATCCGCCTGTACTCGTCGACGGGCGGCGTTGAGCTGGTTCCCCCGATTGCCGCCGAATTCGGCCTCAAGGTCACGGTCGGCGCCTGGATCGACAAGAACGCAGAGCGAAACGAACGCGAAATCGTCGCTGCCCTCGAACTCGCCAAGCGAAACAGCAACGTCATCGGCATAGTCGTCGGCAATGAAACCATCTACCGCGGCGAACAGAAGGTCGAAGACCTCATCGAGCTGATCCAGCGCGTCAAAAAACAGACTAATGTCCCTGTTACGACTGGCGAAATCTGGAACATCTGGCGCGACAATCCGCAATTGGCCTCGGCGGTCGATTTCATCGCCGCGCACATCCTGCCGTACTGGGAAAACTTCACCGACAAACAGGCTGTCGATCAGGCGATGTATATCTATGGCCTGCTGCGGGATACCTTTCCCGGCAAGCGCATCGTGATCGCCGAGTTCGGCTGGCCAAGCGCGGGCTACAATCTCAAGAACGCCAACCCCGGCCCATTTGAACAGGCCTCCGTGCTGCGGAACTTCGTGACCCGCGCTGAGGCCATCGGGATGGACTACAACATCGTCGAAGCGATCGATCAGCCTTGGAAATTTTTCGAAGGCGGCGTTGGACCTTACTGGGGCGTTCTTAATGCATCACGCGAGCCAAAATTCGCATGGACCGGCCCCATCGTCGATCCGGATTACTGGAAAATTGCAGGAATAGCCCTGCTGATCGGCGTCCTGCTGTCGCTGCCGATCCTGCGCCTGGCCCATCCAACCGTGATGCAAGCCATCATGCTGGCCGCTGCGGCAAACGGAGTGGGCGCATGGTTCGCAACTGTGTTCGCCTACTGGAACATGCACTACTTCGTCTTCGGCTCGGCCTTTGCGCTGACCTTGGGCCTCATTCTGCTCATACCGCTGGTCCTGATTGCGATGGCCCGGATCGAAGAGATCGCGACCATTGCTTTCGGGCGCAAGCCTTCGCGCCTGATCTCGGCGGCTGTCCCCGCTCCGCCTGAAGGTTACGCACCAAAAGTCTCGATTCACGTGCCTGCGTATTTCGAACCGCCTGAGATGCTGAAGCTGACGCTCGATGCGGTGTCCCGGCTCGATTATCCGAATTTCGAATGCGTGGTGATCATCAACAACACGCCCGATCCGGCGTTCTGGCAGCCGATCCAGGACCACTGCCGCGCTCTCGGCGAGCGCTTCATCTTCATCAACGCCGAGAAGGTGCAGGGCTTCAAGGCCGGTGCGCTGCGGATCGCCATGGAGCGCACGGCCCCGGACGCGGAAATCATCGGCATCATCGACGCCGACTATGTTGTCACGCCGGACTGGCTCAAGGATCTGGTCCCGGCTTTCGTCGATCCGCGCGTGGGTCTCGTGCAGGCTCCGCAGGAACATCGTGACGGCGACCGCTCGCTGATGCACTACGCCATGAACGGCGAATATGCCGGATTCTTCGACATCGGCATGGTGCAGCGGAACGAAGCCAACGCCATTATCGTCCATGGCACGATGTGCCTGATCCGCCGTGCGGCGATGGACATGGCGGGCGGCTGGGCAGGTGACACGATCTGCGAAGACACCGATCTCGGTCTTGCGATCATCGAGCACGGCTGGCTGACGCACTACACCAACAGGCGCTACGGGTATGGCCTGCTGCCGGACACCTACGAGGCCTTCAAGAAGCAACGTCACCGCTGGGCCTATGGCGGCTTCCAGATCGTCAAGAAGCACTGGCGCCGGTTCCTGCCCAATGCGAGCAGGCTTTCGCCCGATCAGAAGCGCGAGTTTGCACTCGGCTGGCTGAACTGGCTCGGCGCGGAAAGCCTCGGCGTGGTCGTTGCGATCCTCAACCTGATCTGGGTGCCGATCGTATCATTCGCCGACATCGCCATTCCCGACAAGATCCTGACCCTGCCGATCATCGCGGCATTCATCGTCTCGCTGGCGCACTTCCTGACACTCTACAGGCTGCGTGTGCCGGTGAAGGTCGGCCAGATGCTGGGCGCAATGGTTGCGGCAATGTCGGTGCAGTGGACTGTGTCGCGCGCCGTCGCCAACGGCCTGATCACCGACCACCTCCCGTTCGCGCGCACCTCCAAGGGCGGCCTGTCCCGCATGTCGGTGGAGTTTCAGGCGTTCTGGGAAGCCGTGATCGGCATCCTCCTCATCATCGGCGCCATTGTGCTGGTTGCGTTCAACCAGAAGGAAGTTCGCGAGATCAACATCTTCGCCGGCGTGCTCGTGCTCCAGAGCCTGCCGTTCCTGTCGGCTGTCGCGATCGCGATCCTCGAGAACTCGCGCATCAACGCCTTTGGCTTCTGGAGTTCATCAACAGTGCGTGCTGCGGAACTGATCGGTCTTCGCCGGGAAACAACGCCAACGAACATGACGGTTCAACAGCCGGTCACGTCGGACGTCCGTCCTGATATCAAGTGATTGCTGCGACCTAGTGCGCGGAAATGTCGTCAGCTATTTAATGCTGACGAATGCGCCCCATGCTGCGGCTATTCCCGCTCCGACCAGAACATAGACGGGATGCTGGCAAAACGTATCGCTGTAATTGCACATCGTCTTTCCAAACCGGCCGAGCTGGCCGTGGTCAGCTGCGTAGAAGAGCCCCGAGAGAGCAACCAGGATACCGGCGACGAAATACATTCTTGTTGGCCCTTTTCGCTCCCAAGCCAGCATCGCCGGCTCATCCCACAATGCGAATCCTAGCCGATTGTAGCCGCAAGGATGCGGTTTGACAGGGCACCATGGTGAGCGCGGAGGGACTCGAACCCTCGACCCCATGATTAAAAGTCACGTGCTCTACCGCCTGAGCTACGCGCTCACGTGTCGCGGTGTGTAGGTGGCGGGTGGATGTGGGTCAAGTGCAGGCCGGCATCCTTGTTCAACCTGTGGAATTCACCGCCAAAGTTTAAAAATCCCGGCTTGAGAACGACAATTGACACATGAACAAAAAGAGAACATAGTGAGTTCTCACTGCGGGAGGCTTGGATGGCCGATATATCCTATTATGTAGCCCTTCCGTTCACTGAGGACGACGAAGGGTCCGTTGTGACCGGGACCGCCGAGGAGTTCCAGAGCGCGTCAACGGCGATTCGGCGGGCCGAGACGCTGTCACGCACCTCCGGAATTATCGGCGCGGTCGCCTTCACTCGCTCCGGTAACCCAATGACGGGTGACTTCAAGGACGCCATGGTGCTGAAAGCGTTTGGCAGCGTCCCTACGGATTTGAGCGGCCTGTAGAGGGAGCCATCAGGACCTGCGGTCTTCCTGCTCTTTCAATTCATCTTCGCTGAGATCGATCCTCGGCGTCGCGAAATCATCACTATCAGGATCGACCTTGAACGGCGCGTTCCTGGTGGGATCCAGGCGCCCTTTCCGTTTGCCCTTGTCGGTGGCGTCGCCCTTTTTCTTCTTTCCGGCCATCGCTGGTTTCCTTGCCTGCGCTGCCGGAATGACCGGCATGGTTCCCTAGAATATGGCTGAGGCGAAGCGCATCTGCTACGCCTACTTCTCCAGATTTCGAGGACATGCGCCATGACGGATTCGCCTGCGGCCCCCGAGAACACCGTCCAGGAATTCGACGTGCCGGTGCCGTACATGCAGCGGACGCGCGACTACTATCTGGCCATTGGCTACGACACGCCCTACCGCTGGGCGCACAACGTCGACGCTCCCTTTCAGCCGCTGACGAAGCCCCTGGCGCAATCGCGGGTTGCCATCGTCACCACGGCGGCCCGTTTTGATCCGACGAAGGGCGATCAGGGACCGGGGGCGGCCTACAACGGCAGTGCGAAGTTCTATCAAGTCTATGATGGCGACAGCGGGAAGCAGCACGACCTGCGCATTTCCCACATCGCCTACGATCGCGTGCATACGTCCGCAACCGATATGAACACCTGGTTTCCGCTGGAGCAGTTCCACCGGCTTGCCCGCGAAGGCCGGATCGGTGACGTCGCGCCGCGCTTCTTCGGCGCGCCGACCAATCGCAGCCACCGCGTCACGGTCGACACCGACGCGCCGGATATCCTGGCGCGATGCAAGGCCGACAACGTCGATGCCGTCGTGCTGGTCCCCAATTGTCCCGTGTGCCACCAGACCACGGCTTTGGTTGCCCGGCACCTCGAGGCCAATGGAATTTCAACCGCAGTGATGGGATGCGCCAAGGACATCGTCGAGCACGCTGCCGTGCCGCGGTTCCTGTTCAGTGACTTCCCGCTGGGTAACTCCGCCGGCAGACCGCACGACCTGTCGTCCCAGGCGCTCACGCTGGAACTGGCGCTGAAGGTGCTCGAAAGCGCACCGGGTCCGCAGACCACTGTGCAATCGCCACTGCGCTGGAGCGCAGATGCTTCATGGAAGCTCGACTACAACAATGTCGAGCGCATGTCGCCGGAAGAGCTTGCCCGGCGGCGGCGCGATTTCGATGCACAGAAGGAAGCCGCGCGCGTCAATCGCGTGGCGTGAGCTATTCGCACATCCCTGCCGCCTTCCTCAAGGCGGCATTGATGCGGTCCTGCCAACCCGGACCACCCTCCTGGAAATGCTCAAGGACGTCCTGATCGATCCTGAGTGAGACAAGCTCCCTCACGCCTGGAATGGCAGCTTTCTTTGGAGCGGCTTCCGGCACCTTGGTGGTGACGGACTTGAACGCCGCCTCAGCTTCCGTCTTTGCATCGCTCAGCGTGCGGGGCCGCCGTGGAGGAGAAGCCATCGTTAAACTCCCTCAAACAGCGCCGTAGACAAATAGCGTTCCGAAAATGATGGGATGACCGCCAGAATGGTCTTGCCCGCATTTTCGGGCCGCTTGCCGAGTTCGAGCGCTGCCGCAATAGCTGCCCCCGACGAGATGCCGCCCGGAATGCCTTCCACACGTGCAAGTGCGCGCGAAGTCGCAATGGCCGTTGCACTGTCCACCTTGACAATCTCGTCGATCACCGACCGATCGAGGATATCAGGCACGAATCCTGCGCCGATGCCTTGAATCTTGTGAGGCGAGTGCTGCCCCCCGGACAACACCGGGCTTTCCACCGGCTCGACAGCGACGATCCGCAGCGACGGCTTTCGCGGCTTCAGAACCTGCCCCACGCCGGTGATCGTGCCGCCTGTGCCGACACCGGCGACAAACACATCGATATCGCCATGGGTATCGTTCCAGATTTCCTCAGCTGTGGTGCGGCGGTGAACGTCCGGATTGGCCAGATTCTTGAATTGCTGTGGCATCACCGAATTGGGCGTATTGCGGACAAGGTCTTCCGCGGTCGCAATCGCGCCTTTCATGCCTTGTGCAGCCGGTGTCAGGACGATTTCTGCACCCAGAAACGCCAGCATCTTGCGCCGTTCAATCGACATCGATTCCGGCATAACCAATTTCAGCCGGTAACCGCGCGACGCAGCGACGAACGCCAGCGCAATACCCGTGTTGCCGGAGGTCGGTTCAATCAGCACGGTATCCTGATTGATGACGCCAGCCTTCTCCATCGCGACGATCATCGCCGCACCAATGCGGTCCTTCACGCTGGCGGCAGGATTGAAATATTCAAGTTTGGCGAGAATTTTCGCCTTTACTCCATTCTGTTCCGGCAGACGATGAAGACGGACGATCGGTGTATCGCCAAATGCATCAACGATGCTGTCGTAGATGCGTCCGCGCCCGGGCTGACGTGTCTGTGAAGCGTTTGGGTTTGACTTGGTATCCATGCCCCGGTCCTCCTGATCGATCCATCCGCACCATGAGAGAAAGCTACGCAAAACGAAAGGCTTCGCCATTAATGGCGGTCGCGACCGTGCGCGCAAGAGCAATGATGTTCCCGACCGGCATTGCATCGCAAAAACGGTATTTCGCAAAAGGAACGTATTTGTGTTGCGACAACTTCAAACTTGCATGAGTATATTCCGCGCGAGCTCGAACCCGGAAGGGAGGTCACGATGCCAGCACTTGCTGAACTTCTGTCGACCAAACCGTCACGCCTGCCGCCCCGTATCACTGACCGGCCGATCTGCACGATCTGCGCGGACTCGATGGTCGCCGCAGAAGCGTCCGCGTTTCTTGCCGACAATGTCATCAGCTATCTCTGGACTTGCGACAATTGCGGCTATGGCTTCGTCACGAAGCACTCAAACTATTCATCGAAAATCGTCTGTAACTGAACGCAACTCTCAGCGCGGCACGATATCGCCCCGCGCCCATCCTGCACGAACTGACGCGCGGTAATCGTCGAATGTCCCGGCAGCAATTGCGGCGCGGGCGCCGCTCATCAGGCTTTGATAGTACGCGACGTTGATCTCGGACAACAGCATCGCGCCCAGCGCCTCCTCGGACTTCACGAGGTGGTGCAGGTAAGCCCTTGAATAGCCGCTTGTCGAACGCCAGCCGCTTTCCTCGTCCAGCGGACGAGGATCGTCGGCGTGGCGGGCATTACGCAGGTTGATGACGCCAAATCGCGTGAACACATGGCCGTGGCGGCCGTTGCGCGTCGGCATCACGCAGTCGAACATGTCGATGCCCCGCGCAACCGCCTCAAGCATATCGTCCGGTGTCCCGACACCCATCAGGTAGCGCGGACGCTCCTGCGGCAGGAGTGGCGCGACCTCCTCGATCATCGCCAGCATGACCTCCTGCGGCTCGCCCACGGCGAGACCGCCGATGGCGTAGCCGTGGAAGCCGATGTCAATCAAGGCGCGGGTGCTTTCGCGGCGCAGGTCCGGAACATCTCCGCCTTGCGAAATTCCAAACAGCATGTAGCCGGGCGGCGCGGTCTCAAACGCGCGCTTGCTGCGCTCTCCCCAGCGGAGCGACAGTTGCATGGCGCGTTCGATCTCGGCGCGTTCTGCCGGAAGCCTGACGCATTCATCGAGCTGCATGGCGATATCCGAGCCGAGCAGCCGCTGCACTTCGATGGCACGCTCGGGCGACAACTCCACTTTGGTGCCGTCGATGTGCGAGCTGAACGTCACCGCCTGTTCGGTAACCTTGCGGATCTTGGCGAGCGACATGACCTGGAAGCCACCGGAGTCGGTGAGCATCGGGCCATTCCATGTGGTGAATGCCTGCAACCCGCCTAACGCAGCAATACGCTCGGCGCCTGGCCGCAGCATCAGGTGATAGGTGTTACCGAGAACGATATCGGCGCCAGTATCGCGAATATCGCGCCAGTGGATGCTTTTCATCGCGCCAGCGGTGCCGACGGGCATGAACGCAGGCGTGCGCACCACCCCGTGCGGGGTCGTGAGTTCGCCGGTCCGCGCTTCGCCATCGCGGCCGAGAAGCTTGAAATGATTGGGAACGCTCATGAGCGAGTTTATCGGTCAGGTTGATTTGCGAAACAACAGGGACGCATCGCCATACGAATAGAAGCGATAGCGGGTCTCAATGGCATGAGCGTAGGCTTTCTGCATGGTCTCCAGCCCGCTGAAGGCCGAAACCAGCATGAATAGGGTCGACCGCGGCAGGTGAAAGTTGGTCATCAGAATGTCCACGGCCTTGAAGCGATAGCCCGGCGTGATGAAAATCGCGGTGTCATCGGAGAACGGCTGGATAGTGCCGTCATCCGCAGCAGCGCTTTCCAGCAGCCGCAACGATGTCGTCCCGACGGCGACGATACGGCCACCCCTGGTGCGGGCCTCGTTAAGTGCGGCAGCGGTCTCGCCAGATACGGTGCCCCACTCGGCATGCATCCTGTGGCCGTCGGTGTCGTCAGATTTCACCGGCAGGAACGTCCCTGCTCCCACATGCAGCGTCACCCGATGCAGACCGATGCCGCGATTACGTAAGGCAGCCTCGAGCGCAGGCGTGAAATGCAGCCCCGCTGTTGGCGCAGCGACCGCGCCTTCGCTGACCGCAAACATGGTCTGATAGTCGGTGTTGTCTCGCTCATCAGGCATGCGCCGCGAGGCGATATACGGCGGCAGCGGCGGCGCGCCCACGTCCGCAATCGCCTGATCCAGAACTGGTCCGTGAAACGAGAATGCCAGCGTCACTTCGCCGTTCTCGCCCTTGCTCTCGACCTGTGCGTCCAGATTTCCGAGCAGGCAAACCCGGCCTTCGTTGCCGAAGCGGATGGCATCACCCGGAGTGAGTTTCTTCGCCGGCTTCACCAGTGCCTGCCAGCGAGAGCCGTCGAGGCGCTTGATCAAGGTCGCTTCGATCTTCGGCTCGGTTTCGCGACCGATGCGACGGCCGGTCAGTTGGGCGGGAATGACCTTGGTATCGTTGACCACAAGCTGATCGCCCGGTTGCAGAAACAGCGGCAAATCGGAAACCGTGGAATCCGTCAGCGGCTGGTTCGGCTTCACCACGAGCATGCGTGCCGCATCGCGCGGGCTGACAGGCCGCAGCGCGATGTTGCCTTCCGGAAGGTCGAAATCGAAAAGATCAGTACGCATGATGCTCAAATGTCGATGGCCGGGACATGCCCGGCCATCCGTTCGCAAGCCAGACTACAGCGGCGATCAGGCGGCGTCAGCCGCCATGTGCGCCTTGATGATCTTGTCGGGATTCTGCACGGGTTCTCCGCGCTTGATCTTGTCGACGTTCTCCATGCCCGAGGTCACCTTGCCCCACACAGTGTACTGGCCGTTGAGGAAAGCTGCATCGTCGAAGCAGATGAAGAACTGGCTATCACCCGAATCCGGGTTGGCAGCGCGCGCCATCGATGCGGTGCCGCGCACATGCGGCTCCTTGTTGAACTCGGCTTTCAGCTTCTTGCCGGAGCCGCCGGTGCCGGTACCCTGTGGACAGCCGGTTTGCGCCATGAATCCCTCGATAACGCGGTGGAACACGATGCCGTCATAGAATCCCTCGCGCACCAGTTCCTTGATGCGGGCGACATGACCCGGCGCGAGATCGGGACGCATCTCGATCGTGACCGGCCCCTGCGTCGTCTCCAGGATCAACGTGTTTTCATTGTCTGCCATGATATTTCCTTTGCAGATTGGGAGGCCCGCTATGGCCGGTAGGCCGCGGGCCGCCTGAGGTTGGTTACTTGATGTCGGAAGCGACCTGCACTTTCACCATCTTGTCAGGGTCCTGAACCGGCTCGCCGCGCTTGATCTTGTCCACGACGTCCATGCCGGAGACGACTTCGCCGACGACCGTATACTTGCCGTTCAGAAAGCTGCCGTCGGCGAACATGATGAAGAACTGCGAATTGGCCGAATTCGGTTCGCTCGAGCGCGCCATGCCGACAATGCCGCGCTTGAACGGCACGTTGGAGAACTCCGCCGGAAGGTTCGGATACTTCGATCCGCCGGTGCCATTGAAACGCTGGCCGTCGCCGGTCTGAGCCATGAAGCCCTCGATCACCCGATGGAACGGCACGTTGTTGTAGTAGCCGTCGCGGGCAAGCTGTTTGATGCGCTCGGCATGCTGCGGGGCCAGATCGGTGCGCAGCTTGACGATCACCCGCCCCTTTGTGGTGTCGATAACAATGGTGTTGGCCTTGTCGAGACCAGCCGGAAGCGCCTGCGAAAAAGCTGGCGTTGCAAGAACAATAGCCGCGAGAACGGCAAGGATGCGGATCATGAGAACTCCGGATCAGAGGAAGTTATTTGCCGGCAAATCTTGTTTTCAGGCGCGCGGCGACCGCCTTGGGTACGAAATGGGAGACGTCTCCGCCCATCCCTGCGATCTGACGCACCAGTGTGGCAGTGATCGGGCGGACGGTGGCGGATGCTGGCAGGAAAACGGTGCGGATTTCGGGCATCAGCGTCTGGTTCATGCCGGCGATCTGCATCTCGTAGTCCAGATCCGTGCCATCCCGCAGGCCACGGATCAGGATCGTCGCCCCTGCCCGCTGGGCCGCGGTCACGGTCAAATCGCTGAATGTAACGCAATCGATCTCGCATTTGGCGCTTGCCGCGATCGGAGCGAACACCTCGCGGATCATGTCCTGCCGTTCCTCGACTGGAAACAGCGGAGCCTTGCCGGGGTGGATGCCGATCGCCACTACCAGCCGGTCGACCAGGCTGCAGGCCTGCCGCACGACATCCAAATGGCCATTGGTGACGGGGTCGAACGACCCCGGATAAAGCGCAATACGGGACATGTCCCCTCCTAACCCGGCCCGGCGACCGCCGCAAGCTGGCCGGTTCCCCTCGATAACGCGGGTTTCAGCGTCAAAAATTTTAAGATCTCGTGAACTTTTACCCGCTGCTGCGCGTCATCCCTTCGAACGGCCCGCCAAGGCCGGCATCACAGGGGACGGACCATGGTCAAGGCACTCTCAGCAGTGACGATCGCGGCTTTCGTTGCAGCCGCCATGACAATCCTGCCAAGCTTCGCGCCTCCGGTGGAGGCGAGCGTGCCGCAGGCGCTCGCAAAGGCGGACCGGCTCCCGATCCGGACGGTCAGCGTGCCTTGCGCCGCACAGCACTGGCCGACCATGGACGCAGCATGCCTGCATCGCAGCAATTGGAAAAGCGGTGTCCAGCCGGTCCGGGTCGTGACAACAGACCGCAAGTAATCCCCCGCGTTATCCCCCCATTCACCTTCGCCTAGGGCGCGGCGTTGCTGCGCCCACCAACAAAATCCGCTCGGCGGCCATGGCAATTTCCCTCTCGCGGTAGCAGACTACGGACATGCGTCCGTTCGGGATGCTCACGAGGCGACGGGGGTAGCAAGTGACTGCCGTACATGCCGCAGCTTCAGTCCGCAGCCCCGGACTTCCAGTAACCGCGATGGTCGGAGCTCTCGGTGTCGTCTATGGCGATATCGGGACCAGCCCGCTTTATGCCCTGAAGGAAGCCGCGAAGGCGGCAACTCATAACGGCGGCGTCCTCACCAACGAAGCGATCCTCGGCGTGGTCTCGCTGATCTTCTGGGCACTGATCCTCATCATCTCGTTCAAATACGCCATGCTGATCATGCGGGCAGACAATCGCGGCGAAGGCGGCATCGTCGCGCTTCTGGCGCTTCTTCATGCCCGCAACGCGCAATCCGGAACATGGCGTGCGAATTTGCTCATCATCGGATTGATCGGCGCGGCGCTGTTGTATGGAGACGGCGCCATTACGCCCGCAATCTCGGTTCTTAGCGCGGTGGAGGGATTGAAGGTCGACGCACCATCGCTCGCCCACGCCGTGGTGCCGATCACCGTCGCGATCCTGATCGGTGTTTTCCTGATGCAGCGCAAGGGCACGGGATTCATCGGCGGGATATTCGGGCCGTTCATGCTGATCTGGTTCATCGTCCTTGCATTGCTCGGCATTCACGGCATCGCCAAAAATCCCGACGTCCTGGCAGCCCTGAGTCCGACATACGCGGTGACGTTTCTGCTCAGTCAGAATTTCCACATCTCGTTTGCGATCCTTGGCGCGGCGTTTCTCGCCGTGACAGGCGGCGAGGCCATGTATGCCGATATGGGTCACTTCGGCCGCTCGCCGATCCGGTTCGCGTGGTTCACGATTGCGCTGCCGGCGCTGGTCCTCAACTACTTCGGCCAGGCGGCGCTGCTCATCACCGATCGCGGGGCACTTGAAAACCCGTTCTACCAGCTCGCCCCCGACTGGGCGCATTATCCGCTTGTGGCGTTCGCCACCCTCGCCACGGTGATTGCATCTCAGGCGATCATCACAGGTGTATTCTCCCTGACCCAGCAAGCCATTCAACTGGGATTCCTGCCCCGTATGCATATCCAGCATACGGCGAGCGATGAAAAAGGCCAGATCTACGTTCCGCTGATCAACTGGCTTCTCGCCGCAGGAACGCTCGGAGCCGTCATCGGCTTCGGCACGTCGGATGCTCTCGCGGGCGCCTACGGCGTCGCCGTGTCGCTTCTGATGGCGATTACAACGCTGCTGGCAGCGCTTGTCGCCCTTCAATGGGGTTATCCGCCGGTGGTTGTCATCGCGGTCAACGGATTCTTCCTCGTGATCGACTGCATCTTCTTCGCCGCGAACTTTGCCAAACTTTTAGACGGCGGCTGGTTCCCGCTGCTGATAGCGGCCGTCATCGCGTTCCTGATGCTGACATGGCGTAGTGGCGTGAAGCTCGTCGAGGCCGCACGAGGCGCGCTGCGCCAGCCCGAAGAGGACCTGATCGAAACCGCGGTGAGCAAATGCCACGCGCGGCTTCCGGGAACCGCGGTGTTTCTAGCCTCAGCCCCGAAAGGTGTCCCGCTCGCGCTGACGCAGTTCGTGAAACACAATCACGTGCTGCATCAACGCGTCCTCCTCGTGACCGTCCTGATTGCGGAAGCGCCGCGCATCCCTGACGACGACAGGGTCGAAGTGATCGAGATCATCGAAGGCATCACGCGGGTGATTCTGCATTTCGGATTCATGCAGTACCCGGTCATCCTGGAGGGACTTCAGCTCGCCTGTGCCCAGGGCAAGCTTCCAGGTATCGATCTCAACAACATCACCTATTATATCGGCCGCGAGACCATCATCCCCAGCGAGAAAATTGCAGGCATGTGGGTGTGGCGGGAGACGGTGTTCGCATTTCTCCAGCGGAATGCGGAACGCACGGCGGCGTTCTTCGGCGTTCCCACCAAGCAGGTCGTCGAGTTCGGAACCGAGATCGAGATTTAGGTCACAATCCCGGCCCGATGGGCCGGGATCAGACTCTAACCGCCGTTCTCGGACTCGTCCTCGGTGATGTGCTCAACCGACACCACGTGTTCGTCCTCGGCGGTATCGAACACGATCACACCCTGCGTCGAACGTCCGGCGACGCGGATCCCCTCGACCGGGCAGCGGATAAGCTGTCCGGCGTCTGTCACCAGCATGATCTGGTCGCTGTCCTCGACCGGGAAGGACGCCACAAGCTTGCCATTGCGGTTGTTGACGGACATCGCGACGATGCCCTTTCCACCGCGGCCCGTGGTCCGATACTCGAACGACGAACTGCGCTTGCCGTAGCCGTTCTCGCTGATGGTCAGGACGAACTGTTCGGCAGCGGACATCTGCGCATATCGATCCTGGCTGAGCTGCACCGCCGCCGATGTTTCTTCGGTATCGGTCTCGCCATTTTCTTCGGCCGCCGTTTCGCCCGCGACAGCCCGACGCATCTTCAGGTATGCGGCCCGCTCGTCGGCGTTAACGTCCATATGACGCAAGATCGTGAGAGAGATCAGCTTGTCGCCGTCGCCAAGGGCGATGCCGCGCACACCCATCGAAGTGCGGCCGCTGAACACGCGCACATCCGTCACCGGGAAGCGGATGCACTGCCCGCCGGCCGCCGTCAGCAGCACGTCATCGTTTTCGGTCGCAATCTGAACGTCGACGATGGCCTCGCCCTCGTCGAGCTTCATGGCGATGATGCCCGAGCGGCGCACATCGACGAAGTCGGACAGCTTGTTGCGCCGGACATTGCCGCCGGTGGTGGCGAACATCACGTCGAGGTTGCCCCACGACGACTCATCTTCCGGCAGCGGCATGATGGTCGTGATGCGTTCGCCCTGCTCCAGCGGCAGGATGTTGATCAGCGCCTTGCCGCGCGAATTCGGCGCGGCCATCGGCAGACGCCAGACCTTCTCCTTGTAGACCTGCCCACGGGACGAGAAGAACAGCACCGGCGTATGCGTCGAGGCAATGAACAGCCGGCTGACGAAATCCTCGTCGCGCGTCTGCATTCCCGAGCGGCCCTTGCCGCCGCGCTTTTGCGCGCGATAGGTCGACAGCGGCACGCGCTTGACGTAGCCCGCGTGCGAGACGGTCACGACCATATCCTCGCGCTGGATCAGGTCCTCGTCCTCGACTTCGCCTTCCTGATCGATGATCTTCGTCCGGCGCGGGGTGGCGAACTCATCCTTCACCGCGGTGAGTTCGTC
Source organism: Afipia sp. OHSU_II-C1 (assembly GCF_000497575.1). Lineage (GTDB taxonomy): Bacteria > Pseudomonadota > Alphaproteobacteria > Rhizobiales > Xanthobacteraceae > Afipia. Next base: position 167,725 of record NZ_APJI01000004.1, on the reverse strand, counting down.
CTTGATGATAGATTGAATCCGCGCGCGAGAGCGCAGGATGTCGAGATAGTCGGCAATCTCTGTCGCGAGTTTGTTCAGCTCTTCGGAGATTTCCTCGCGGCCAAGTGCCGTCAGACGCTGCAGACGCAGATCGAGGATCGCTTTTGCCTGTTCCAGCGACAGGCGCGCAGTGCCGTCTTCAGACACGCGATGGCGCGGATCGTCGATCAGCGTGATCATCGTCGCCATATCCTTGGCCGGCCAGTCGCGCGACATCAGGGTTTCGCGCGCCGTATTCGGATCGGGAGACGTGCGGATGACGCGGATGACTTCGTCGATATTGGCAACAGCGATGGCCAAGCCGACCAGGATGTGAGCGCGGTCGCGTGCCTTGCCAAGCAGGAATTTGGTACGCCGTGAAACCACGCTCTCGCGGAACGCGATGAAAACAGTCAACAGGTCCTTCAGGTTCATCACCTGCGGACGTCCGCCATCCAGAGCCACCATGTTGGCTCCGAAGTTGGTCTGCAACGGTGTGAACTTGTAGAGCTGGTTTAGCACCACCTCCGGCACCGCATCGCGCTTCAGCTCGACGACCACGCGGTAACCGTCGCGGTCGGATTCGTCACGCAGATCGGCGATGCCTTCAATCTTCTTTTCGCGCACCAGTTCGGCGATACGCTCGACCATGCCCGCCTTGTTCACCTGATACGGGATTTCCGAAACGACAATCGCCTGACGGTCCTTGCGGACATCTTCGATTTCGACCTTGCCGCGCATCACGATGGAGCCGCGTCCGAGATGGTACGCGGCGCGAATGCCCTGGCGGCCAAGAATAATGCCGCCGGTCGGGAAATCCGGTCCGGGAACGATATTGATCAAATCGTCGATACCGAGTGCGGGATCGTTGATCAGCGCGATACACGCATCGATCACTTCGCCGAGATTGTGCGGTGGAATGTTGGTCGCCATGCCGACCGCGATGCCGCCGGCGCCGTTGACGAGCAGATTTGGAAATTTGGCCGGCAGAACACGCGGCTCGCGCTCGGAGCTGTCGTAGTTCGGCTGAAAATCGACAGTATCCTTGTCGATATCATCGAGCAGCGAATGCGCAACCTTCTGCAGACGCGCTTCGGTGTAACGCATCGCGGCCGCCATATCGCCGTCGACCGAGCCGAAGTTGCCCTGTCCGTCTATCAGCGGCACGCGCATGGAAAAGTCCTGCGCCATGCGCACCATTGCGTCGTAGACCGACTGGTCGCCGTGCGGGTGGTACTTACCGATCACGTCACCGACGGTTCGCGCCGATTTGCGGTACGGCTTATTCCACTCGAAACCATTCTCGTACATCGCGTAGAGAATGCGCCGGTGCACCGGCTTCAGACCGTCACGCGCATCCGGCAGCGCACGCGCTACGATCACGCTCATCGCGTAATCGAGGTAAGAGCGCTTCATTTCATCCGTGATCGAAACGGGACGGATATCGGCCGTCTCGGGTGGGCCGGACGGCGGATCTTCTTGGTCAGCCAACGTGCGAATCCTGAGTGTGAAATACTCGTTTTATATAGGCGAATTCGCACCGCAACGCCAACCGCATTCGCCGTTAAAAATGACGCCAAAACAGTTGGAATTACAATGCCTTACAGTCGCCCAAAAACTCGTGTGAATTCCCGATTCTCAGCGCCTGAGATTGGACGTTTCGGCAGCCGCTACTGACCGAATGCGACCGCGTGCATGATACGTCCGGGGACGAATGTGAACAGCCCGGCGATAACGAGTCCGCCGGTGAAAATCGAGATCATGGTGATCCGGTGCCCCCTCACACGGTGCCTGTGAGCGAACCAGATTCCGAGCGGAAGCATGATCAGGCTGAAGATTGACAGCAGATGAATTGGGCTCCACGGCTCGCCCAGCTTGATCTGTTTGCCATGTATCCAGAACGAACTGATCGCAACAGTCACCATCAATGCGACCCAGATCCATCCCATCGTACGATGAGGCTGGGTGCCTTTCGGAAGCGAGAACTGAACGAGGCCCAGCACAAGCGCGCCGATCGCGGCGAACGCATGCAATTGAATGACCAGAGGCGCATTGAGTAACGGCGCGAAGCCCATCCTTGCCCCCACGACACGAGTTGATCCGACCGAATGGGTTTCGCGGCCACTCGACCAAATGTTAATACCATTAACATAAGTCCGAGACAATGTCATGCGCGGCCGTCGGCGCGAGGGATCGCCGGCTATTTCTTACATCGATTGCTTGACGACGCCGCCGCGCTCCTGCACGGCGTTGATCCAGCGCGGATTCACACAATCGCGGAGACGGTGATTTGAGCACCGGCTCCGCGAGCTTGGCAGCGTTTCGGCTCAGAACGGAATGTCGTCGTTCATGTCGTCGTTGCGGCCACCGCCGGCAGCCACGCGGCGCGGAGGAGAAGAAGAACGCGAAGGTCCCGACGATCCGAAATCGCCCTCGTCGGCTCCAAACGAACCGCCGCTGCTCTTGCCGTCGAGCATCGTCAGCGTCGAGTTGAAGTTCTGAAGCACGACCTCCGTCGAGTAACGATCCTTGCCGTCCTTGTCCTGCCATTTACGGGTCTGGAGCTGGCCCTCAATGTAAACCTTCGAGCCCTTCTTCAGATACTGCTCGGCAATCTTGCAGAGACCTTCACTGAAGATCACGACTCGATGCCACTCGGTCTTTTCCTTCCGCTCGCCGGAGTTTTTGTCGCGCCAGGTATCGGAGGTCGCGACGCTGAGATTGGCGATCGGGCGACCGTCCTGTGTGCGCTTGATTTCAGGGTCGGCGCCGAGATTTCCAACCAGAATGACTTTATTGACGCTTCCCGCCATTACCGTTCTCCACTTTAGCGCACCGATAGGGCGCGCCGAATCTGTCAGGATTTATGTACGCGGGACGACAATCCCCACCCTTGGGAAAGCCCGCTCTGCAAATGACCCTATACTCTCCCGCTCCCGGGATGCGGCCACCACGCCGGTTATCCACACGCAACCGGTATTGTCGCATAGACATAATACGTACTCTTTTTGTTCTTATGCAAGTGGTCCCGCAAAAGCAACCCTTTGTAGGACAAAACATTCTGGCCTTGGGTTCCGCACAATGTGACGAAAACGTGATCAAATCGTGGAACCTGGAGGCCGAATATCCCAAACAATTCCTTACGTTAGAAGCTTTCACTTCCCGTCCGACTGTTGCATTTCGGAGACGGCTTTTTTGGGAGAAGCCGGTATATTCCGTCCACGAAATCGAAATCCCATTGCGTTCGCGCCTTGGAAAACTGCTTCGAAAAATCGAGGCGGACTTAAAACTGGAGAAGATGAGATGAAGAAGTTCTTGCTCGGCACCGTGGCACTCGTTGCCCTCGGTACTGCTTCGGCGGTTGCCGCTGACCTGCCGGCCCGCACCTACACCAAGGCACCGGTTTACGCCGCGCCGATCTACAACTGGACCGGCATCTACGTCGGTGCGCACATCGGCGCCGCTTTCGGTGGTGACGACGGGTTCGCAACCAACATCGTCGGCCTGACTGGTTCGAGCCGCGACGCTGCGTTCCTCGGCGGTGGCCAGATCGGCGCTGACTACCAGTTCGCTCCGAACTGGGTTGTCGGTATCGAAGGCCAGATCTCGGGCCTGTCGAACAGCGACCGCAACTTCACCGTCGGCGCTGATTCGATCCGTGATCGTTCCGACTGGCTCGCTTCGGTTACCGGCCGCCTCGGCTACACCTGGGGTCCGGGCCTGATCTACGCCAAGGGCGGTGTCGCGTTCCGTGACGACAGCGGCCTGGCTGCAACCGCTGGCTTCCTGCCGGCTGTGACCGATCGCAACTCGACCGGCTACACCGTTGGTGGCGGTCTCGAATACATGTTCGCCCCGGCCTGGTCGGCGAAGGTTGAGTACCAGTACTACAACTTCGACACCACCAACGTTGTCACCAACGCTGGCCTCGGCGCGCTGTCCTACAAGGACGACCTCCACACTGTGAAGGTTGGCGTCAACTACCACTTCAACTGGGGTGGCCCGGTCGTCGCGAAGTACTAAGCTTCGCTTCACCTGAGTCTCTCGGGAATACGGAAAGGCCGGCTTTTGAGCCGGCCTTTTTGTTTGCCAATCACGCCCCATATCTCTGAAGTCCCAAGCAGACATCAAACAGTTGATGGATCGCGAACAGGGCTGGAAATCCAGCCGCGTTCTCACTATGTTCTGCGGGCAGGAATCTAATCGAGAATGAGAAACCGGCGAACGGTCATCGCGTTTTCCGGAGACAGCGCTCTAGCTGCGCACCACGCGCACCGGAATTCCCCCTATGGATGAAGTCATCAAGGCAAACCGCAAATCGACCGGATCGAACTCGCGGGCCATCACGATTCGCGGCGCACGCGAGCACAATCTCAAGAACATTGACCTCGCGATTCCGCGCGACAAGCTGGTCGTCTTCACCGGCCTGTCAGGGTCCGGGAAATCGTCCCTCGCCTTCGACACCATCTATGCCGAAGGTCAGCGCCGCTACGTCGAATCGCTGTCGGCCTATGCCCGCCAATTTCTGGAAATGATGCAGAAGCCGGACGTCGATCAGATCGACGGTCTGTCGCCAGCCATTTCAATTGAACAGAAAACCACCTCCAAGAATCCGCGATCGACCGTGGGTACGGTTACGGAGATCTACGACTACATGCGCCTGCTGTGGGCGCGTGTCGGCGTTCCTTATTCGCCAGCGACGGGACTTCCGATCGAAAGCCAGACCGTGTCGCAGATGGTGGATCGCGTACTCGCGCTGCCCGAAGGCACCCGGCTCTACCTGCTGGCGCCGGTCGTTCAGGGCCGCAAGGGCGAGTATCGCAAGGAATTTGCCGAATATCTCAAGAAGGGATTTCAGCGGATCAAGGTCGACGGCAAGTTTTATGAGTTGGCGGACGCGCCGACGCTCGACAAGAAGTTTCCCCACGACATCGACGTTGTGGTCGACCGCATTGTCGTGCGGCCCGACATAGCACAGCGGCTCGCCGAATCGTTCGAGACCGCGCTGAAACTCGCCGAAGGCCTTGCCGTCGTCGAGTTCGCCGATGCGCCTGCAGGCGAGCCAGCGTCCGAAAAGAAGGCGGAAAAGAAGACCGCAAAGATTCACGACAAGAGCGGGCCGGAGCGGATTCTGTTCTCGGAGAAGTTCGCCTGCCCCGTCTCCGGATTCACGATCCCTGAAATCGAGCCTCGGCTGTTCTCATTCAACAATCCTTACGGTGCCTGCCCGAAATGTGGCGGCCTTGGTGTCGAACAGCATATCGACGCCGAACTGGTGATCCCGGACAAGGAACTGACGCTGCGCAAGGGTGCGATCGCACCATGGGCGAAGTCCTCGTCACCTTATTATGTCCAGACACTGCAAGCCCTGGGCAAGTTCTACAAGTTCACACTCGACACCAAGTGGAAGGACCTGCCGAAGAAGACGAAAGATGCGATTCTGTTCGGCTCCGGCGATGACGAGATCAAGTTCTCGTATGAAGATGGCGTTCGGTCCTACGACACCAAAAAGCCGTTCGAGGGCGTGGTCACCAATATCGAGCGCCGCTTCCGCGAAACCGAAAGCGAGTGGGCGCGCGAGGAACTCGGAAAATACTTCAGCGACGTTCCGTGCGAAGCTTGCCACGGTCATCGCCTGAAGCCGGAAGCGCTTTGCGTCAAGATCGGCGGCAAGCATATCGGCGAAGTCGCCGAGCTTTCGGTTCTGCGCGCCGGGGAATGGTTCGAGAACGTTCCCAAGCAGTTGAACAAGCAGCAGAACGAGATCGCGACGCGCGTGCTCAAGGAAATCCGCGAGCGGCTATCGTTCCTGCTCGACGTCGGCCTGAACTACCTTACACTGTCGCGATCATCCGGGACCCTGTCGGGCGGCGAAAGCCAGCGTATCCGCCTCGCCTCGCAGATCGGCTCCGGCCTGACCGGCGTGCTCTACGTGCTGGACGAGCCATCGATCGGGCTGCACCAGCGCGATAACGCGCGCTTGCTCGACACGTTGCGTCGGCTGCGCGATCTCGGCAACACGGTCATTGTCGTTGAGCACGATGAGGATGCCATCGAAACCGCGGACTATGTGGTGGACGTCGGCCCCGGCGCCGGCATGCATGGCGGCAACATCGTCGCCCAGGGCACGCCGCAGCAGGTGAAGAGCAATCCGAAATCGATGACCGGAAAGTATCTCACCGGCGAAATGTACGTGCCGATACCCGAGCGCCGGCCGCCCAATCACCGCCGGACCATCAAGGTCATTAACGCACGCGGCAACAATCTGAAGAACGTGTCGGCGGAAATTCCGCTCGGGCTGTTCACCTGCGTCACCGGTGTCTCGGGCGGCGGCAAATCCACTCTGCTGATCGACACACTTTACAAGTCCATCGCCCGCAAGCTCAACAATGCCTCGGAAGGTCCTGCTCCGCATGACCGCATCGAAGGTCTCGAACATATCGACAAGATCATCGATATCGACCAGTCACCGATCGGGCGGACGCCGCGTTCAAATCCGGCGACCTACACCGGCGCCTTCACACCGATCCGCGAATGGTTCGCCGGATTGCCGGAATCAAAGGCACGCGGCTACGAGCCGGGTCGCTTCTCATTCAACGTGAAAGGCGGCCGTTGCGAGGCCTGTCAGGGCGACGGCGTCATCAAGATCGAGATGCACTTCCTGCCGGATGTCTACGTCACTTGCGATACCTGCAAGGGCAAGCGCTACAACCGCGAAACCCTTGAAGTCCTGTTCAAGGGTAAGTCGATCGCCGACGTGCTGGATATGACGGTGGAAGAAGCCGCCGAGTTCTTCAAGGCGGTACCACGGGTGCGCGAGACGTTCAAAACCCTGCATCGCGTCGGTCTGGATTACATCCATGTCGGCCAGCAAGCGACCACGCTTTCAGGCGGCGAGGCGCAACGCGTCAAACTCGCCAAGGAGCTCAGCAAGCGCGCGACTGGGCGGACGCTCTATATCCTCGACGAGCCGACGACCGGACTGCATTTCCATGACGTCGCAAAGCTGCTGGAAGTGCTTCACGAACTGGTCGCTCAAGGCAATACGGTGGTCGTCATCGAGCACAATCTCGAGGTCATCAAGACCGCGGACTGGGTGATCGATCTTGGCCCGGAGGGCGGTGACGGCGGCGGAGAAATCGTCGCTTGGGGACCGCCGGAGGACATCGTCAAGGCACCGCGCAGTTACACCGGGAAATTCCTCGCGCCAGTTTTAAAAAAGGGCCGCGCCGGAAAGATTCACGATACCGGTGAGGCGGCGGAGTAAGCGGCGCACGGATCACTCCGCGCGCCGTTCAGTCAGCGAATGGGCCGCGTTATCCTGACACGAACGCGTCAGGCAGCATCATTGCCCGTGCCTGGCGAGTTCCTGGTCCGTCAGATCCCAATCCTGCCAGAGCTTCAGAGCCGCCAGCAGGAACACAACGGCGCCAATACCGGTGTGCCAGAACCTGAGCACGCCGTCGCTCGAATAGCCGAGCAGATACGGTGCCGCGATCAGCCAGAGACCGAGCACCATCTCACCCGCTTCCTCCCAGCGCTGGAGCGCGATGTACTCCATCTGGGCCAGGCCAAACACGAGAACGCCGGCCAGCACCGTGCACAGGATTGCGAATCCGGGCTCCGACAACGTCCCAAACCCGTAGTTTGCCTGTCCCGTGAGCCAGGGCGACAGCACGATCAGCAGGCCCAACAGCATGCCGAACCAATCTTCCCATTTGCGATGAGTGTTGAAAAACCGAAAGCCAGACATGTAGACCTCCATTAAAAGAGGCATACGTCGGCGGCCTGGCGTCGTCACATTCCGACTCGAAGACGACCATTCGGCCGCATCGGAGTATGTCCAATTCTAAACGTATGAAACCCGCCGGTCCTTGCAAGGTCCCGGCGACGGATTTTGTTACCCGCTGGTGACGACTGTGCGATGCGGCGGACGGCTCGCCTTGGCATGAAATGTTGATAGACTCTCCGACGCTGACACCTGAAACGGAAACAGACAAATGACCGATGCCGTGCGGAATAACCCCGCCAAAAAGCGCTATGAACTCGATGTCGAAGGACATATCGCGGCGACCTACTACGAACTGTCCAATGGCGTAATCACCTTCGTCCATACCGAAGTACCGGAGGCGCTTGGCGGCCGAGGCATCGGATCGCAGCTCATCAAAGGTGCGCTCGATCAGGTACGCGCCGACGGGCTGAAAGTCGTCGCCCAATGCCCCTTCGTGAAGGCCTACATCGGCAAGCATCAGGAATATGCCGACCTCCTGAAGTAAATTCCCGCGACACACTCAACAACAGAACGCAGGCTCCATGGACCAAGGCATCGTCCGCAACAACACTGCCCTCAGCCGCTACGAACTCGACGCAGATGGCGCCACAGCATTTGCCGACTACCGGCTTGCACCGGGGAAAGTGATCATCACCCACACCGAAACACCTCGGACTTTGCGCGGTCGTGGCATTGCGTCGAAGCTCGTGCAGGGCGCGCTGGAACAGATTCGCGCCGATGGCTTAAAGGCCGTCGCAGGCTGCAGTTTCGTAGTGGATTATCTGGAGAAGCATCCCGAGTTCGCGGACGTTGTGGCTTAACCCACTCCTACGCTCCCAGCAAAAGCCCGCCAGCCGGCGGGCTTTTGCTGCGCTCAACGGACAACCGCGCCAGTCAGGCGAACGTCAGACAATCTTGATCGACATATCCGGCAAGCCCTCCAGCTTGCAGAGGATGACGTCGCCCTTCACCACCGGTCCGACATTCTCCGGCGTGCCGGAATAGACGATGTCGCCTGCTTTCAGCTCGCAGGCTTCCGACAGCTTCGATATCTGCTCCGCGACGCTCCAGATCATGTTGCTGAGATCGGAGCTTTGCTTCACCGTTCCGTTCACCGCGAGCGAGATCGCGCCCTTGGTGAAATGACCGGTCTTGGTCACCGGATGGATCGGCCCAAGCACGGCGGAATTATCGAAGCTCTTGCCGATCTCCCACGGTTTTTTCTGGTCACCCATCGCGCGCTGCAGATCGCGGCGCGTCATGTCGAGGCCCAGGGCATAACCGTAAACGCAGTCGAGCGCCTTCTCCGGCGAGATGTTGGACCCGCCCGACTTCAATGCAGCCACCAGTTCGACTTCATAGTGATAGTTCTTGGTCAGCGGCGGATACGGATGGTCTCCAACCGCTCCGATCGCGACGTTCTGGATCGCGTCTGTCGGCTTCTGGAAAAAGAACGGCGGCTCACGAGTCGGATCCGATCCCATCTCGCGCGCATGCGCCGCGTAATTGCGGCCGATGCAATAGATGCGGCGGACCGGGAAAACTTCCTTCAGGCCGACGATGGGAATTGTCGCCTGTGCGACAGGGAACACTGCCTTCAGGCCAATCTCGGCATTTGCGGTCTCGCCAAGTGCTGCCGTCCCGGCAATGGCGGCAGCTCCGCCAGCCAGGATGTTTCTGCGGTTGAATTCGGTCATGGTCGTTTCCTGCTTTTCGTTGTTGGCATTGGCGCAGCCGCCATCCGTTCGTTCAGGCTTGCGGACAACGACTTGAGCGCTGGTATTTTGTATGCCGACGACATCTATTTGAACAGAGCCCACGCATCTGACGTCTGTGTGCGTCGGAACGAAAAAGGCCCGCCAAAGGCGGGCCTTTCAGATCCGGCTCAAGGCCGAATTAGTGCTTCAGATCGTCCGGCAGCTTGCCGCCGTTCGCAGCAAGCTTGGTCATGACCTGCTTGTGCAGCCAGATGTTCATCTTGGCCGAGTCGCTGGTGTCGCCGTCGTACTTCAATTCCTTGGCGAGTTCCTTGCGGGCGGTAAGGCTTGAATCGATATCGAGAGCCTTCATCAGGTCGACGATCGACGTGCGCCACTCGAGCTTTTCGCCCTTGGCAGCAACGGCTTTGTCGAGAATCGGCGCGACATCGACCATCGGCACGCTGGCACCGCCGCCCGCAGCCGATCCCGCACCGCCGGCAGGCTCCGCCGCTTCGGCCTTGGTGCCGAAAATAGCGCCCATGATCTTTCCAAAAATGCTCATCTGTAAACTCCCGATAACCCGTCGATTGACTGGTGGATCTGATTGGCGCTTCCCCTCTCCGGCAGCACCGCACCGGTATCACGCAAGAGTGTAGACGCCCGGTCACGGCTTGCCAATGCAGCACCTCAACATTGCGTTGCGGCGAATTGAGTCAAAAACGTCAAAAAGACGCCACAATGACTGTGGTGTGACGACACCAATCGTTTGGAGGCAAAATCCATCTCGTTCATTTGCAGAACCTTGCTGCATCCGCGCGTTTATACATTGCAAGCAATCGTGATGCTTTCGCGGATGCCCTTTGAAGCGATCATGATAGGCTTGAGGTTCGCACGGTGCCCCCTATGAGCAATCACAGCATTCAGCGCTGTGTGACAAGGAGACAGCCACCATGAGCGTTTCCACCAACATGAAAGCATTTCCGGCTGCGACAGAGCCGGCGAAATACGCGATCCAGACAATCACGACGGCTGATCTCAAGGACGCGCTTCGCCTGGGATGGGAGGACTTCAAGGCCGTTCCCACTCATGCGTTCCTCCTGGCGTTGATCTATCCCGTGCTCGGACTGATGCTCGCACGCACTGTCCTTGGCTATTCAATCCTGCCCCTGCTGTTTCCACTGGCTGCCGGCTTCGCGTTGCTCGGGCCGTTCGCAGCGCTTGGATTTTACGATCTCAGCCGCCGGCGTGAACAGGGCGAAACGCCAACAGCCTCTCATGCCTTGGGGGTGCTGCGCTCGCCGTCCATCGGAGCCATGCTGTTTTTCGGTGTCGCCCTCCTTGTGCTGTTCCTGGTGTGGCTCGCAGCCGCGCAGTCCATCTACACGGCGACATTCGGCTATGCACCGGCTTCAAGCTTTCCGGACTTCTTCCAGCGGGTGCTGACAACCTCAGAAGGGCACAGGCTGATCGTGCTGGGCTGCGGCATCGGGTTTCTGTTTGCACTCGTTGCACTCTGCGTCAGCGTTGTCTCCTTCCCGTTGATGCTCGACCGTCATGCGGGCGCCATGGATGCGATGCTGACGTCGGTACGTGCGGTCGTACAAAATCCTGTTCCGATGGCTGCGTGGGGTCTGATTGTTGCGGTCCTGCTGGTGGCCGGAACCATCCCGTTCTTCCTCGGACTCACCGTCGTGATCCCTGTGCTTGGTCATGCGACCTGGCACCTCTATCGAAAGGTGATCAAACCCGCTGCAACATCATATGAACCGCCGCCACAACAGAAGGCGCGGCGCTACGCGGCGGATTTCCCCGCCAGTCTGTTTTCATGGGGGCGTAGGGACCGCTAGCCGGACGTCAGCACTGTACCGTTGCCTGTCGCACTGCGGTTTGGCATGGATGCACACCTGATGGTGTGCATCCGAAGATAGTTCATGTTCGACGCAGTGGTTTTCGCAGGCGGTGGCAACCGCTGTTACTGGCAGGGCGGTTTCTATGAAGCCGCCGCAACGCGTCTTGGTCTGTCGCCCAAGCTGGTGGTCGGCGCCAGCGCGGGCGCGTTTGCGGCAGCGTATTCGCTGCTCAAGGCCGGACCGACGACCCGGGCTCGCGTGATCGCCGCCTGCGATCCCAAACTGAGGAATTTTGATTTCGCCGCTTGGCGTGCGGGTAAACCGCTCTGCCCCGTCGGCCCTATGTTCTGCGAACTGCTTGACCAGACCATCGACGCGGACGCCTTCAGGCGGCTGCAGGACATGACCGATTTTCAGATCGCCGTCTCGCGATTGCCGCGCGGACTGTCCCCGCGGATTGGCGCAGCGATCGGCATCGGCGCATATCAACTGGAGAAGAAACTCTTTCATCCGGTGCATCCGCGTTTCGGGCGCGCGCTGGGTTTCCGGTCCGAATTCGTCGCAGTCGGCTCCCTGAACGATCCGCAGCAGTTTCGCGAGGCATTGATGGCCAGCAGCGGTGTTCCGCCATTCATGCCGGTCACCGAAATCGCGGGACGGCCAGCCTTCGATGGCGGGCTCGTTGACAACGTTCCGGTTGAGCCGCTGGTACCGATTGAAGCTGCCGGCGGCCGTTCGCTTGTGCTGCTGACCCGCCTCTACAAAACAATCCCGCAGGTGAAGGGGCGCACCTACGTACAGCCCTCCCGGGAAGATCGGCGTCGGGCAATTCGATATCCGAAACCCGGATGGCATCCGGGACGCTTACGAACTCGGCCTCGAGGACGGCGACGCATTTGCTGCTTCGCTCAATCGATGAGCACTCTGACCGTCAAGGGCGACACGTTTTAGCCGCGGTTCCACGCGAGATTCTCGATGGGCTCATGTTCGCAGCAGGCATTCAGATGACCGTTGCTTTGCTCTCACGCGCAACTTCCGCCGCCTTTATTTTCCTTGTGGCTGCTTCGCAGGCATCCGCTGCGACGTGCGGCACCGGCAGCTTCGAGAGCTGGCTAGACAATTTCAGGAAGGAAGCTGCGGCGGAGGGTATCTCCCAACAGGCGATCTCGCAGGGGCTGAACGGCATCACACTCGACAGTTCTGTCCTTTCACGCGACCGGTCGCAGCATGTCTTCCGTCAGAGTTTCGAGGAGTTTTCCGGCCGGATGGTGCCGCCGCGGTTGGCAGCGGGTGCCAACAAGATGAAACAGTTCGGGTCGGTCTTGTCCCGCATCGAGCAGCGTTATGGCGTCCCCGGCGCTGTTCTTGTCGCGATCTGGGGGCTTGAAACAGACTACGGCGTCAATATCGGAAAATTCCCGACCATCCGCTCGGTCGCAACGCTGGCTTACGACTGCCGGCGCTCCGAAATGTTTCGTGCGGAGTTGAAAGATGCCCTGCGCATTGTGGATCAGGGCGATCTGTCGCCCGCAGACATGCGCGGCGCCTGGGCCGGTGAAATTGGGCAAACACAGTTCATGCCGTCGTCGTACATCAAATTCGCCGTCGACTTCGACGGCAACGGGCGGCGCGACCTGTTGCGAAGCGCACCCGACGTGCTGGCATCGACCGCGAACTTCCTCGCCAGTCATGGCTGGAAGCGTGGACAACCATGGGACCCCGGCAGCGAGAACTTTGCGGTGATCCAGCAATGGAACAAAAGCGAAGTCTATTCGAAGACGATTGCCTATTTTGCCAGCCAGCTCGATCGCGCGCCTTGAGCGATGATGCGGCCGCGCTCGGCCGCATCATCTCATCAATCGATTTTAGTGCTTATGCGCAGGCTCGCTGGTTGCTCCCATCGCATTGACGTCGAAAGTGACATCGAGCTTGCCCGCCTTTTCGAACGTCAGCGTGGCCTTCAGCTTGTCGCCCTGCTTCAGCGGCTGCTTGATGTCCATGAACATTATGTGGAAGCCGCCTGGCTTCAGTTCGACGGTCTCGCCGGGCTTGATGGTCAAGCCGTCAGTCAGCGGCCGCATCTTCATCACCCCGTCGGTCATCGACATCTCGTGAATTTCCACGCGGTCGGCACCAGCCGAGGTCGCGCTGAGAAGACGGTCGGCAGACTTGCCGTTGTTGGTGATCTTGAGATAGCCGCCGGCAATCTTGGCGCCGCCCGGCGTTGCGCGAGTCCACGGCGCGGCGACGATCAAATCACCGGCCTTCAAGGTGTCACTGCCTGACTTGGGCGCGGCCATCTTCCCGTGGTCCATCTGGCTGTGATCCATTTGCGCCTGCGCAACCGTGGTGGTGTCGGCAACGATCCGCAGCACCGGAGCCGGCGACTTCAGGCTGTGCGGATTCTGCCCCTCCGATGCGATCTGATCCCAGCGAACCTCGCCCTTGGCGCACTGCTGAACTGTCGGAAAGGAAATCGCCTGCCCCGAAGGAAAATCAGTGACGAAACTGGAGAAGACGAATTCATCATAGTTGTCGTCGGCCAACGATCCGCCCGACCACACGATTTCCTTGGGTCCCTCGGTCACGGTCTTGCCGTGGCTCTGGTACGACTTGGCGTAAGCGCCACGCGTGATGCTAAGGGTCCATCCCGCCTTAGGCATCGGCTTTACGCCGATGACACCTTCCGGAATCTGGATGCGGACGGCTTGGGTCGCCGCGCCATCGCAGCCGTGGGGCACCTGGAACACGGCCTTGTAATAGGTATTGGCGCGGGCCTCTCCGGCCGCAAGCGTCACGTGGGCGAATACAGGCGAATGCAAAGCAATGACAGCCGCCGCCGTCAGGCCAGTGCCTGCCAGCAGCCGCTGAAGGCTGCAGAAGTTGATGATCATGTTGTCCTCGAATGATGCTGAAAGAGAATTTCGAAAGAGGGTCTCAGGTCAGCCGCCGCGGTGGAGCCCTCGCGGAAAAGGCCAGTTGCCGGTAAATTTCCGGCAACGCCATCTGCCGGGAAGCCGACATCCGTGCATAGGCAGTGGCATACGGCAGGAGCATCATACGATCGGGCGGTGCCGCCACTTGCGCGGCAACGCAGGCATTGAAGCAATCGCGAGGTGTGCCGGGCTGGGCAGGTTCGGTTCCGCCAGCGGCCCCACCCGGAAGTATCGTGCCCGAGCAGATGGGAGCGCTGATACCGCTCAGTGCCCCGGCCGCAGCCTGTGTGCTGCTCCAGGCCACCAGGAGAGCCTGAATCACCATTGCCTGCGACAGCACAATTATCAGGAGCAGCCGGCGGACTGAATGGCGATCTGGCATCCAGCGGCTATGCCACGCCTCGGCCTGAACGTCCACGATTTGGCACCAAGCTCCTGCACCCAACTTGATCGGCGGGCATAGAGTGAACTATTGTTCGCTATTAGTTGATGATTGGCACTATACGTGGGGTAGCGGTACGGAACCTCGGGGCCACTCCACGAGGACATGGCTTAGCGTGACCGCGCATTCCATTACCGTTGATACGGGCAGCGTGGAATTTGTGTCCCCTTTGCGTCAACCTGATGAAATATTAGCCTAAATCGTGCATCAGATGCGAAAATCCGGCCTGTCCTTATGGGAAATCTTAGCTGAAAGATTAATCACTTCTTACGTAAGATATGCGTATTTTGCTTAGCTGCATCGCAACATTCGCGGTGTTGCAGCGCAGAATCGTCCCCTATATTCAGTTCCAACGATGACGCTACTCCAAGAGCTGAATCGGGATTACGAAGGAGACTACCAATGCTGCTCTCATTTATCCGCGCTATCCAGGCGTTCCGTGACTATCAGCGCAATGTCGCTGAGCTGTCCCAGTTGAGCGATCGGGAACTGGCCGATATCGGGCTTGACCGCTCCGACATCCAGCGGGTCGCAGCCGGTGCTTACAACGGCTAACCGTTGCGATAGCTGACTGACGAACGATTGCGCCCGCCCTGTGCGGGCGTTGTCGTATCTGGCGCACGACACAGGCATTCGCACCCGGCATCAAGCGTTGCGTCCGGGTCTTGCGAGCTTTAGTTGTGAGCCATGACAACGCACAAAGATCAGCAAGCAGATTCTGTTCACGTCATCGGCGGCGGACTGGCCGGTTCGGAAGCCGCGTGGCAGATCGCCAATGCCGGCGTCAACGTCGTGCTGCACGAGATGCGTCCGGTCAGAACGACGGATGCCCACCGCACCGACAGCCTCGCCGAACTCGTCTGCTCCAATTCGTTCCGCTCCGATGACGCGGCCAATAACGCCGTCGGTCTGCTGCACGCGGAACTGCGCAAGCTCAACTCCCTCATCATGCGCAGCGCCGACGCCAATCAGGTGCCGGCCGGCGGCGCGCTTGCGGTGGACCGCGACGGCTTTTCGGCAGCCGTCAGCGCAGCGCTCACCGCTCATCCGAAAATCGAAATTCGCCGCGAGGAAATCGCGGGACTGCCGCCGGCGGACTGGAAGAACGTCATCGTCGCGACCGGACCGCTGACATCGCCTGCGCTCGCCGATGCAATCCGGGGGCTATCCGGCGAAGATGCCCTCGCCTTCTTCGATGCCATCGCGCCCATCGTTCATCGCGACAGCATCAACATGGACGTTGCGTGGTTTCAGTCCCGCTACGACAAGGTGGGCCCCGGCGGCAATGGCGCCGACTATCTCAACTGTCCGATGACCCGTGAGCAGTACGACGCCTTTGTCGATGCGCTTATCGCGGGGGAAAAAACCGATTTCAAGGAGTGGGAAACCAACACGCCTTACTTCGACGGCTGCCTGCCGATCGAGGTAATGGCTGCGCGCGGCCGCGAAACGCTGCGCCACGGGCCGATGAAGCCGGTTGGACTGACCAATCCACGCGATCCCACGGTCAAGCCCTATGCGATTGTGCAACTTCGCCAGGACAACAAGCTCGGCACGCTCTACAACATGGTTGGCTTTCAGACCAAGCTGAAGCATGGCGCACAGACGCATGTGCTCCGCTCCATTCCGGGCCTTGAGAACGCGGAGTTCGCGCGCCTCGGCGGCCTGCACCGCAACACCTTCCTGAATTCTCCCAAGCTGCTCGACCCGCAATTGCGCCTGCACGCGCAGCCGCGCCTGCGATTTGCCGGACAGATGACCGGGTGCGAGGGTTACGTCGAATCCGCCGGCGTCGGTTTGCTCGCCGGCCTGTTCGCTGCGGCCGATGCGCGCCGCCACGCGATCATGCCGCCCCCGCCAACAACCGCGCTCGGCGCGCTGCTTGGGCACATCACCGGCGGACATATCGAAACCATCGATGCCGGGCCGCGCTCGTTCCAGCCGATGAACATCAACTTCGGACTGTTTCCACCGCTGGCTTCGCCGCCGACCAGGAAGCCGGACGGCACGCGGCTGCGCGGCAATGAAAAGACGATCGCGAAGAAGCAGGCGATCAGCGCGCGGGCGCTGTCGGATCTTGATCGCTGGATCGCAGATACGCTGCATGTGGCTGACGCAGCGTAACGGCAAAACAGCGGCAAACTTCTCCGCAAAAGGCGAAGTGGTGACTGAATGATGTCGCTCAGACGGATCGGGATTCAGTGCACGCAAAGGAGCGGAATTAACTTGACTGCCCCCGCCTGAACGCAGCTTCACGCCTTGAATGACCTCGCACTTACCGCGCGCGGCCATGTAAGCGTTGCACATCTCCGTAGCCGCTTAGTCAATCGACTTCAAATTCTCGAATATGCGGCTTCTATCAGGTTTCGATGGTGCGGCATTTTCAACGCGAACAGCCAGCGCAAGCATTCCGAGAGTCATGAATATGATCAGTGCTATCGCCGTCCAATGAAGCTTACCAACCGGCTCGACCTGCTCGTCCTTGTTCAATTCCGCCATGTCATCACCTCGAAATTCGATGTCTCGAATTTGCGAAGAATCGTGACAGACGCCGCCACCGCTCACCATGTGGAAGTTACGTTGGCAGCCTTCGGTAAAGCCGAAGGCTGACCGCGGAGAATCCGCCGCCCGCGTGAGGCGCGGCAACTATGCCGGCTTTGTGCTTATCCTCTGAACGGCTCCGCACCGCTCGCGTGCCACGTCGTCCAGAGAATGCCAAGCCGCGACGGCAACGGCGGCGCGAACGGATCGGACGTCTCCAGCCGAGACAGTATCTTTCCGATCACCGCAAGCGGCAGAAACGACGGGCGCGCGGCGGATGGGGCACTCTCAAGCATTAGCAGCGCCTGCTTCATCTGCTTATCCGCCTCGCGGCGCAGATGCGCCAGCGCGTCCTTGAGCGGCGGGCCCGCCCGCCGCAGAAAAAACTCTTCGGCAATCACACCGTGAAGATTCATGAGGTCGCCCGGCAGGTAAAGCTGCCGCCGCGCAGCATGACGCGGCAACGCCAGCATAACGTCTGTCAGTCCCTCCGCGATGCCGGCATGCTCTGCGATACGCGCGACATCGGGTGAAGTCACCCCGAGCACCTTTGCACGCAAGGCATAGAGCGCTGCGGCCGTATCCCGGCAATGGGCTTCCAGCGCTGCCATGTCCGGCATGGGGTCGTCATAGACATCGAACACATGCGCATCGATCAGGCGGACAAGCGCCTCAATGGGAAGATCGTGCCAGGCGATCGCACGCAGCAATTCCGCCGCGACCGGATTGGCCTCGGCTTCGCCGCGAGAGCCCTGCCCCTCGCCGGTCAGAACATCCCGCCACCATTGCAGCCGGATTTCACCCGGCAGCGGCTGGCTGACATGATCGCGAACGTGAGCAACCTCGGCGTTGAACGCCGCCAGCGCAAGCCACGCCCGCCGCGCTTCCGGCGATACGAACAGGCTTGCGGCATAGGTTCTGAAATCCCGTGCGCGCACCAGGTCGGAGCAGAACGCCGCGGCGTCATTGCTAGCTGCGCCGCTCATGGAACAGCGATCAGCGCTGCCGCAACGCGCCGCCGCTCGCCCATCATGACGTTGTAGGTCCGGATCGCCGGTCCCGTCTGCATGGTGTCAAGCACCACATGGACCTGGCGGAGAGCATTGCGCAGCGGCGCAGGTGCGATCCAGACACCACTACCCGTGCCGATCAGCAGCGTATCGATCTCATTGGCGTGCTCGAACACGCGTTCCAGCGAATAACGGTCGATGTCCTTGGGGTCGTTGACCGGCCACGCCCAGATCGCATCCGGCAGGCAGAGCAGCGAGCCGCGATGCGACATATCTGCGAACCGGAAGCCGCCGTTGCCGTAGGCATCGATCGGCGCGGACCGTGGAAGGTGCAATCCTTCGGGCAGTGCGCCCGCCATGTTACGGCTTCGACGGCTTGTCCTCGCCGCCCCGGTTTTCGCCCACGCCGAGATAGATCAGGATCGGCGCCGCGATAAAGATCGACGTGTAGGTGCCGACCAGCACGACGCCGAAGGTCATCGTCGCCGCGAAGGAATGGATCGCCTTGCCGCCGAACAGCAGCAGCGCGAGCAGTGCCAGCGTCACCGTGACGTGGGTGATGATCGAGCGCGACAGCGTCGAGTTGATCGACGTGTTGAGCAGTTCCGGCATCGGCATTTTCTTGTACCGCCGCAGCATTTCACGAATGCGGTCATAGATGACGACCGTGTCATTCAGCGAGTAGCCGAGAATGGTGAGCAGCGCGGCGATGCTGGTCAGGTCGAATTCGATCTGGGTGATCGACATGAATCCCAGCGTCAGCACGATATCGTGGACGTTGGCGATCATCGCGCCGAGCGAGAACTGCCATTCGAACCGGAACCAGAGATAGATGAAGATGCCCGCGATCGCGAGCATCAATCCGACCGTGCCATAGGCGAGCAGTTCGCTCGACACGCGCGGACCAACGACTTCGACACGACGATACTCGACGCTGTCGCCGAACAGCTGGCGAACCTTCTGCACCGCAGCCTGCTGTGCCTGATCGCCGCCGGGTTGTTCTGCGATGCGGATCAGAACGTCGGAGGGACCACCGAACTGCTGGAGCTGGACGTCGCCGAAATTCAACGTCGTAAGCTGCGCGCGCAACGCCGCGATGTCGGCGGGGCCGGACTTGGTCTGGATTTCAAGCAGCGTGCCACCCTTGAAGTCGATGCCGAAATTCAGTCCGTGGACGAAATAGAGACCGATGGCGAGCAGCGACAACAGCGCCGAGATCGGAAAGCTGATGCGGCGGAAGCGCATGAAGTCGAACTTCGTATCGTCCGGGACGATGCGAAGCGCGGGGATCACGCCATAGATACTGAGGCCTGTCAGAACGACGATGAAGATGGCGAGTGCGACGATGATGGTATGAGTCACGGCTTATACAATCCTCAAATCGGCACGGTCTTGGGCCGCTTCCACGCCACCCACATCGCAACAATCAGCCGCGTCACGGTGAACGCCGTGAAGACGGTGGTCAGAATGCCGATGCCGAGGGTCACGGCGAAGCCGCGCACCGGTCCGGTGCCGATGTAGAACAGCACTGCCGCCGCGATGAAGGTGGTGATGTTGGAGTCCAGAATGGTCGCGAGAGCGCGGGTAAATCCTGCGTCGATCGCCGAAATCGCGGTGCGCCCGGCGCGCAATTCCTCGCGGATACGCTCATAGATCAGCACGTTCGAGTCGACCGCGATGCCTACGGTCAGCACAATGCCGGCGATGCCGGGCAGCGTCAGCGTCGCATTGAGCAGCGAGAGGACGCCGAAGATCATGGCGACGTTGATCGCGACCGCGACGTTGGCGAAGAAGCCGAACAGCCGGTAGGTCAGCAGCATGAACACAATGACCAGCACCGAGCCGACATAGGACGCCAGTTCGCCGGCGGCGATGGAGTCCTGACCGAGGCCCGGTCCGACCGTGCGCTCTTCGATGATGGTCAACGGCGCAGGCAATGCGCCCGCGCGCAGCAGGATCGCCAGATCGTTGGCGCCCTGCACGGTGAAGCTGCCGGAAATCTGGCCGGAGCCGCCGGTGATCGGTTCGCGGATCACAGGAGCGGAAATCACTTCGTTGTCGAGCACGATGGCGAACGGCTGGCCGACGTTCTCAAGTGTCGCCGTCGCGAACTTGCGCGCGCCCGACGTATTGAAACGGAAGCTGACGATCGGCTCACCAGAACGCTGGTCGAAGCCGGGCTGCGCGTCGGTCAGGTCGCCGCCCGAGACCAGCACCTGCTTCTTGATGACATAAGGCACCTTCGGCGAGGACGCGCTCATGAGGACTTCGGAGTCCGGCGGCACCCGCCCCTGCTGCGCCTGATCGGCGGGGACGGTGGTATCCACCATGCGGAAATCGAGCTTCGCGGTCTTGCCGAGCAGTTCCTTGAGGCGGGTCGGATCCTGCAGACCCGGCACCTGCACCAGAATGCGGTCGATGCCCTGACGCTGGATCAGCGGCTCCACGGTGCCGAGTTCGTTGATGCGGCGTTCGACGATCTGGATCGACTGTTCGACCGACTGGCGAACGCGCTCCGTGATCGCGGCCGGAGGTACGGTCAGGCGGATCAACCCGCCGCCGGCGTCGCTGACTTCGACACTGCGCTGGCCGCTCGAACCGAGCAATCCGCCGAGCGGCTGCGAGAGTTCGCGCAGCTTGGCGAGCGCGGCCGTCAGGTCGGTATCCTTGACGCGGACTTCGACGCTCTCGCCGCGAACCGCCAGACCGGTGTAGCCGATCTTGGCGTCACGCAGCGTGCGGCGAACGTCATCGCGAACCTGATCGAGTTTGTCCTTCTTGACCGAGTTTGAATCGACCTCGAGCAGGATGTGCGAGCCGCCCTGCAAATCGAGGCCGAGCACGACATGACGCTGGGCCCACTTCGGCCAGGTCTTGACCACGTGATCCGGGAAGAAGTTCGGAACCGCGCAAAGGCAAACGATCAAGGCGGTCATGATGACCGCCAGCGCCTTCCACCGCGTGAAATACAACATCGAGATAACCCGTCAGACGGTTGAGATCGGCAAAGCCAGTATCAGGCAGAGCCGTTGCGCTGCGTTAGCTCGCGGCTGTTTCTTCCTTGGTATCCTTGGCAGGCTCACCCTTGGTGCGAACGCCGGAAATCATCTGGCGCATCTGACGAATGCGCACGCCGTCGGCGATTTCGACTTCGATCTGGTCGTCATCGACCACCTTGGTGACCTTGCCGACAAGGCCGCCATTGGTGACGACGGTATCGCCGCGGCGGATGTTCTTCACCAGTTCCTGATGGTCCTTCAGCTTCTTCTGCTGCGGCTTGAGGATCAGGAAGTACATGATGACGAAGATCAGCGCGAACGGCAGCAGCGACATCAGCATGCTGTTGGTGTCGGCAGCGCCGGCGGCCTGAGCGAAGGCAGGGGTAATGAACATACGAAAAGTCCTCGGGAAGGCGCCCGCCACCGGGCGAAACGCATAGCGTTGTGGCCGTTTTGGCCGAATTTGCGCGGACTATAACGGCCAGCGTCCCAATTGCAACGGGACCAGCCATCCCGATTTTGCCATGCATTTGTGGCGCTTGCGGGCATTCACGGGCCTCGCTATGGGTGCCTCGCAAGGGGGCTGAATTCATGTCCAAAAAACCCAATAAAAAGGCCTCCAGGGCCACCGCGAAGGCACGTCCTGCCAGGGCGATCAAATCCGCGACAAAACGCCCTGCCACAGCGGCGGATACCGAGACCGGGCGCATCGCACAGGCTCTGGAGAGCATTGCGGCGAGCCTGAATGCATCCGCGGCCAAACCGTCCAGCGCTGATTCTCTCAAAAGCGCCGATGCGTTCGTCTGGCAGCCCAATGGCCGTCTGGTGCCGGTTCCGAAGGTGAACCGCGTGGACCTCGGCCTGCTCCGGGGCATCGACCGGATGCGCGACATCCTGATCGAGAACACCGAGCGCTTCGCCAAGGGTCTTCCCGCCAACAACGCCCTGCTCTGGGGCGCGCGCGGCATGGGCAAGTCGTCGCTGGTCAAGGCGGCACATGCCAGCGTGAACGCCATGGTGCATGGCCGGCTGAAGCTGATTGAAATTCACCGCGAGGACATCGAGAGCCTGCCGCTGCTGATGTCGCTGCTGCGCGAGTCGGATTTCCATTTCATCGTGTTCTGCGACGACCTGTCGTTCGACGGCAACGACGCGTCCTACAAGTCGCTCAAGGCGGTGTTAGAGGGCGGCATCGAGGGCCGGCCCGAGAACGTCATTCTCTATGCGACCTCGAACCGCCGCCATCTGCTGGCGCGCGACATGATCGAGAACGAGCGCTCGACGGCGATCAACCCCGGCGAAGCTGTCGAGGAAAAGGTTTCGCTGTCGGACCGTTTCGGCCTGTGGCTCGGCTTCCACAAGTGCAGCCAGGACGAATATCTCGATATGGTGCGCGGCTACTGCAAGCACTTCGGCGTCAAGATGCCCGACGATCAGCTTGAGCGCGAGGCGCTCGAATGGTCCACCACACGCGGATCGCGCTCGGGCCGCGTGGCGTGGCAGTTCACGCAGGAAATCGCGGGACGGATGGGCGTGAAACTCGCGACGGCCTAGAAGGCAACACGTCTTCTAAAACTGTGCAGCGGCCCGGTTGGGTGCGGCGACTACGCCGACCTCAAGCGGGCCCGCTCCGAACCTCCCGATGCGCTCGGCCACAAGCTCGCCTCGTCCACAATCAACCGGCCAAGCTCGGCAGTACATGGCATCTGCTCGCCCTGTTTGCCGATCAGGACATACTTTGCCTCCGGCAAGGGCGGCAGGCCGTCGCTTTCATCGAGAACGACCATCCACGGCTCGATTTCTTCCTTCGCGAAGATCGACACCGCCAGTCCCGCCTTCACGGCCGCCTTCAAACCATGCTGGTTCGCCGACGTGAATCCGACGTGCCAGTCAATGCCAGAGGCCGCCAAAGCGTCCACAGCTATCGCACGCAAGGCGCAGGGCGGCGGCGAGAACGCGAATGGCAACGATGAATTCTGCGGCCGTTTGAACGTGTCGGCGACCGCCCAGACGAATTGCGTCTGACGGAGAACTATTCCATCCACGTCGCCCGATCCCGTAATCGCCACTGCAAGGTCAAGATCGCCGGCATCGACTTTGGCCCTCAGGTCGAGACAGACACTGACCGAAACCTCGAGCCGGACCGCAGGATATTGGCGGGCGAACCGGCCAAGCAGCTGCGGGAGCCGATCACCGATGAAATTTTCCGGAACACCCAGACGGATGGAGCCTGAAGCCGTAGAAGACTGAAAGCGGCGTGTCAGCGCTTCCTGGCTTTGCAAAATCTGCTCCGCGTGGCGCAGGAAATCCTCACCATCTTCGGTGAGGGTCAGCTTCCGTGTAGTCCTGTATAGAAGCGGCCTGCCAACCTGCTCTTCCAGACGCCGGATCTGATGACTGACCGCGGATTGGGTCAGATGAAGCCGCTCAGCCGCGCGGGTAAAGCCGCCGGTCTCGCAGACGGCAACGAAGGCGCGGAGCAATGTGGGTTCAAAGTCCATGAACCAAATATATGACAGAAAACACTGAAAGCAATAAAATTAATTCATTTCCATCATGAAATGATAGCGCCCATATCCGTCAGCCCGTGCCGCGACGCCCGCGCCGGGTTGAAAGGAATTCGCATGAGCGTCTCGCCTACCACCAGAAACACCGCCGCACTGATCGGCGTCTGCCTCGCATCACTGATGTTCGGCCTCGAAATATCCAGCGTCCCCGTCATCCTGCCAAGTCTGGAGACGGCGCTGCCTGCGAACTTCAAAGACCTGCAGTGGATCATGAACGCCTACACCATCGCCTGCACCACGGTGCTGATGGCGACCGGCACCTTCGCTGACCGGTACGGCCGCAAGCGCGTTTTCATCACGTGCACAGTCGCCTTCGGCATCACGTCGCTGATGTGCGGGCTGGCGCAGAGCGCATCGGTGCTGATCGTCGCCCGTTTTCTACAGGGCCTCGCCGGCGGCGCCATGCTCACCTGCTCCATCGCCATCATCTCGCATCAGTATCAGGACGAAAAACAACGCGGCCGGGCGTTTACCGCCTGGGGCATCATCAGCGGCATCGGCCTCGGCTTCGGCCCGATTATCGGCAGCACGATCACCGCAGTCTCGAGCTGGCATTGGGTGTTCCTGGTCCATGTCCCGCTGACGGTGATCGCCCTCGTTCCGGCTCTGATGGGAATTCGCGAATCCCGCGATCCGCATGCCAAGCGACTGGACGGCTGGGGCATCGTGACACTGACGATTGCCGTGTTCGGCCTGACCTACGTCATCACGCAGGGCGCAGACCTTGGCAGAACCACTGCGATCGGGCTCGCGGCCATCGCCATCGCAAGCTTCGCCGCGTTCGTGCTCGTGGAACGCAACACCGCGCAGCCGATGTTCGACTTCTCGGTATTCCGAATCCGGAAGTTCAGCGGCGCGATCATCGGCTGTATCGGCATGAACTTCTGCTACTGGCCGTTCATGATCTATCTGCCGATCTACTTCGAGGGCGGCCTGACCCTCGACAGCAGGACAGCGAGCCTGTTGCTCCTCGCCTATACAATTCCGTTTCTGGTGATGCCTCCCATTGCCGACCACCTGCTCCGGCGTCACGGCGCACGCATCGTGATCCCCTTGGGCATGGCCATCATGGGGAGCGGCTTTCTCGCCATGCGTTTCGGTGGCGGTATCGAACAGGCGAGCTGGCTCAGCGTATTCCCCGGCGCACTGCTGGCCGGGATCGGACTGGGTCTGACAAATACATCCGTGACCAACACGACAACCGGCTCGGTGCCCAGTAACCGTGCGGGCATGGCGTCCGGCATCGATATCAGCGCACGGCTGATCTCGCTGGCCATCAACATCGCGGTGATGGGGCTGATCCTGCTGGAAGCGATCCAGCGGTCCCTTCCGGACACGCTTGCCGCCGCACTCGGCGACCAGCAGATGCGAGCGTTGGCCTCGACCGTTGCCACCGGAAATCTCGCGTCACTGCATCAGGCGTATCCGGTGTTATCCGTGCAGGACCCGACCGGCGCCATTGTTCACGCAGCGCTGGTCAAAGGCTTCGGCTGGGTGATGCTGTACGGCGGCATCGGCGCCTGGATTCTCGCCGCGAGCAGCTTCCTGACCTTCGGCTTCAAAGGGGCCCCTGCGAAATCCGATCTGGGCTGCGTCGCCGACGCAGCCGAGTGAATTGCCCACAAAGAAAATCCCCCGGCTTTGAGGCCGGGGGATAGAGGTGCATCTGAACGTATCGGCTTACGCGCCGTTCAGGAATTGAAGCGGGTCGACGGCTGAAGATCCCTTGCGAATCTCGAAGTGAAGCTGCGGCGACCCCACCTCCCCCGTCTGACCCGATTTGGCAATGATCTGGCCGCGCTTGATCGTATCCCCGCGCTTCACCATCAGTTCACTCGCGTGGGCATACGCGGTGACGTAACCGTTGGAGTGCCGCACCAGGATCAGATTGCCATATCCCTTGAGTTCGTTGCCCGAGTAAGCAACCACGCCATCCTCAGCGGCTTTCACCGGCGTGCCTTCAGGAACGGCGACATTAATACCGTCGTTCTGTTTGCCATTGGTCTTCGCACCGTAAGCCGTGATGACCCGTCCGCGCACCGGCCAGCGGAACGTCGGCAATGCGTTGGTGGCATCGGCCGCTTTCACGGGCGACTGTGCTTCGGGCAGGTCGGCGGCTGGAGCCTCGGCCGCAACGCGTGCTTTCTGCTGAGGCTCAACCGACGCGACGGTCACAGGCTTTGCGGCGGGTGCAGGCGCGGCAACCGCAGGTTTCGGTGCTTCCGCGACAACCTGCGGCGCCGGTGCTGCCGAGACGGCCTTGCCGCCCGGAATGTTGATCTTGCTGCCGATCTTGAGCTGCGTCGTGACCGGAATATTGTTGGCAGCGGCCAGCTGAGCCGGCGCGATGTTGTGACGGCGAGACAGATTCATCAGCGTGTCGCCGGACTTGACGACATGAACGCTTGCCGGAAGTGCTGCAGCGACCTTCGTTCCCGGCGCAGTCGACAGCGCCGGTGGAGCTGCCTGAGCCGTGCGGCGCGGAATAACAAGCTGCTGGCCCGGCTGAAGAACGCGCGGTCCGCCGTAGCCGTTCGCCTTCAGGATTTCAGACGACGGAACGTTGTAACGCTTCGAGATGATATCGAGCGTATCCGCGGTGCCGACGATGATCGTGGTGCCGCCGTCCCGGCTGTAGCCGGAGTTCGCAGCGACCGAGCGCGGCGCAACGGATGCCGTGGTCTCGATCGGCGAAGATGACGGAGGCGCATAGGACGCCATGCCTCTGCCGCCGCCCGATGTGGCGACAGGCGCGGACAGCGGCGCGGAGATAACCGGAGGATTGTGCGGACGCGCATACTGCGGAAGTTCGCGAGGCTGCTGCTGATAGGATTGCTGCTGCGGCTGCTGCTGATAAGGCGCGCCGCGATAATTGCTCGGCACCGAGCCGGTCGCGTCTGCGCTGCGCGACGCAAACGGATTGGAAAACGACGTATCGGAGAACCGTGTCGAGGTATCGGCGCTACATCCGCCAAATCCGACCGAGACGAGCGCCAGAACCACGAAATGCGGCGCGTGACGCGAGCTTATCAACTCGACAAAGCGGGACATGGTTACTCACTCGTACGCAACTAACACAAATTTGAGTAAACACAGTCCGAGTAAATAACTCTTTAAGGCTCCAAATCCGCCGCAATTCCTAATGCGTTACGGCGTTCACAGCTCGCGCGCGATGCCAGGCAGCGCCGGCACGAAACGCACCGCGACAAGCTCTTCCCGATCGAAGCCGGTGGCGGTCCGAACCACGCGGACCAGCATCTGCCTGTCGTCCACTGGCCCAACGGGAGCGATCAGGATGCCGCCCGGCTCCAGCCGACCGAGCAGCGCGTCGGGAATTTCCTCCATCGCCGCGGTCACGATGATCCGGTCGAACGTGCCGAGCGTTTCCGGCAGGTCAAATCCGTCGCCGAGTTTCACCTCGACGTTGCGGCAACCGAGTTCCGTCAGGACCAGCTTCGCGCGATCCGCCAGCGTGCGAAACCGCTCCAGCGTCACGACGTCCCGGCACAGCTTCGAGAGGATCGCGGCCTGATAGCCTGAACCCGTCCCGATCTCCAGCACACGGTTTTCAGGCTTCAGATCGAGCTGCTCGGTCATGTAGGCCACGACGAACGGCTGGCTGATGGTCTGGCCGCAGGCGATGCCGAGAGCGGTGTCGCGGTAGGCATAGGCGCGGTCCAGCGTCGTCACGAACAATTCGCGCGGCACATCCTCCATCGCCTTCAGCACGGCCTGATTGCTGATTCCGCGCTGCCGCAGGTTCAGCTGAAACATCATCTTGTCGTGCGGCGTGGGCTGGGCTGACGGCATACCTGATCAACGTTGAAAGCGGGAAGGCTTCTATCCTTTGCGTACTTTGACAAGCAACGCGGGATGCACCACCCTTTTGTGTGAGCTGTCCGAATATGTTCTGCGCAATCACCGCTTACAGTTCAAGCGTGCCGAGATTCTCATGACGTTACCTCTTCCCGAACCATTTCGCGCCTCCTTTGACGGGTTGGAGGAGCAGATTCTCTCCGGCGGGCCGGACAACAGCTTTCATCAATGCTTCGGCTGCGGTCCGTCTCATCCCACCGGCCTGCATGTGCGCACCTTCAAGACAGAGGAAGGCGTCGCCTCGCCGATCCTCATTGCACGGCACTACGAAGGACCGCCGGGCGCGGCACATGGCGGCATCGTGGCCGCCTATCTCGACGAGGTGTTGGCCGCCACGGTGCTCCGGGTCACGGGGCGGCTGGGCGTGACCGGCGAACTGACCATCCGCTACATGAAGCCGGTGCCGACCGAGATGCCGATCGTCGGGCGCGGTTCGCTGGTGACCGACCATGGCCGCTATGTGGATGTGGAAGGCCGGCTGGAGGACTTGAGCACCGGCAGCGTGCTGGCGACCGGACGGGGCCGGTTCTTTCCCATCCCTGCCTGAGCGGCTGTTTCCGTCGCCCAAAAGTTCCGGTTCACGGAACTTTTTGGATGAGCTGTCAGTTTGCGCGCTGTATAATTGTGTTATTCCTTTGTCAGCCAGTCCAGATTTGTCGTTGGGGAACGAATGCCGGGCAATTTCAAAGCAGGGTCGCATACATCGATTTTGCTGGTCGAAGACGAAGTCATGATCCGCATGATGGTCGCCGACATGCTGGAGGAGCTTGGCTACAAGATTGCCGGTGAAGCCGGCGACATCGACGAAGGCGTCAGGCTGGTGCAGTCCGTCGATTTCGACATCGCCATTCTCGACGTCAACGTCAACGGCAAGGTCATCACGCCGGTCGCCGAGGCCGTTCAGTTGCGTGGACGTCCGTTCGTGTTTGCGACAGGCTATGGCGCGCAGGGTCTTCCGGAAAAATTCCGCGACCGCGCCACGATTCAAAAGCCCTTCCAGATCGAAACGCTTGCGCGCACGATCGAGACCGTTCTGAAGGGGATTGCGGCCTGAGCCGCAAAAGCCCTCGCGATTACTTCAGAATGCCTTTCAGCTTTTCCGAGAACGCCTCATCGGTGCGATCGAGCCGCAGAGGCGTGACTGAGACGAGTTTCGCAGCAAGAGCCGCAAGATCGGTCCCCTCCGCCGGCGTTTCCAGCATCGCCGCCCTCTCGAACCCGATCCAGTAATACGGATTGCCGCGCCCGTCCTGGCGGCTGTCGATCTTGAGAAAGCCCAGATTACGCTTGCCCTGCCGCGTGACCGCGATGCCCTTGACCTCGTCCGGCATGCAGGACGGAAAGTTGACGTTGATGACGGTGTTGCGCGGGACCCCGAGCTTCATCACGTTGCGGATCACATCGGGGCCGAACTTCAGCGCGGTGTCCCACAGCGGCTTGGTGCGCGTCTCCATAGAGAATTCCTGCGACAGCGCGAACGACGGCAGACCGAGGATGGTGCCTTCGAGTGCGCCGGCGATGGTGCCCGAATAGACAACATCTTCGGCGACGTTGCGGCCCTTGTTGACGCCGGACAGCACGATGTCCGGCTGCTTGTCCTTGAGGATGTGCCGCGCGCCCATGATGATGCAGTCGGTCGGCGTGCCGCGCACCGAGAAGTGACGCTCATCGACTTCGCGGAGACGCAACGGATCGTTCAGCGACAGCGAATGCGAGACGCCGGACTGGTCGAGTTCGGGCGCAACCACCCAGACGTCATCGGAAATCTGCTTGGCGATTTCCTCGATAACTTTCAGTCCCGGCGCGTGAATGCCGTCGTCGTTGGTGCAGAGAATGCGCATTTTCTTATTGTTCCTTCGCGATCACTTTGAGGCCGCCCATGTACGGCTGCAATACATCGGGAACGGCAATCGAGCCGTCGTCCTGCTGATAGGTTTCCATCACGGCGATCAGCGCGCGGCCCACCGCCGTGCCCGAGCCGTTGAGCGTGTGCACGAAGCGCGGCTTGCCGTCGGGGCTTCTTGAGCGCGCATCCATGCGCCGCGCCTGGAAATCGCCGCACACCGAGCAGGACGAAATCTCGCGGTACATGCCGCCCTCGCCCTGTCCCGGCATCCAGACCTCGATGTCGTAGGTTTTCTGCGAGGCGAAGCCCATGTCGCCGGTACACAGCGTCATCACGCGGTAATGCAGATCGAGTTTCTTCAGAACCTCTTCGGCGCAGGACAGCATGCGCTCGTGTTCGTTTCTCGATTCTTCCGGCGTCGTGATCGAGACCAGTTCGACCTTGGTGAACTGATGCTGGCGGATCATGCCGCGCGTGTCGCGTCCCGCAGCGCCCGCTTCCGCGCGGAAGCACGGCGTCAGCGCGGTGAGGCGCATCGGAAGTTCTTTTTCGTCGAGAATGGATTCGCGAACGAGATTGGTCAGCGGCACTTCTGCGGTGGGAATGAGCCAGTAGCCTTGCCCTTCGGCATCGAGCGACCCGGCTGCGAACTGATCGTCGCGAAACTTCGGCAACTGCGCCGTGCCGAACATCGCATCGTCGCGCACCAGCAGCGGCGGATTGACTTCGGTGTAGCCGTGCTCGCCGGTGTGCAGATCGAGCATGAACTGGCCGATGGCGCGCTCAAGACGCGCGAGGCCTTTCTTTAGAACAACGAAGCGCGCGCCGGACAGTTTGGCGGCGGTCTCGAAGTCCATGAACTTCAAACCTTCGCCGAGTTCGACATGCTCCTTCGGCTTGAACGCGTAAGTGCGTTTCGCGCCGAAGTGATGATGCTCGACATTGCCGTGCTCGTCGGCGCCGTCCGGCACTTCATCGAGCGGCAGGTTCGGAATTTGCGCGAGTTCTTTCTTCAGTTCCTCTTCGACCTGCCTCACCGTTGCTTCGAGCTCGGGCAGCCTTGTCTTGAGTTCGCCGACTTCGGCCATCAGCGCGTCGGCGCGCGCATTGTCCTTGTTCTTCTTGGCGTCGCCGATTTCCTTGGAGGCCGCGTTGCGGCGCGCCTGCGCCTGCTCCGACGCGAGGATCGCGGTACGGCGCTTTTCATCGAGCGCGATCAGCGGCTTCGACAATGGCTCGAGCCCGCGCCGTTTCAGCGCAGCGTCGAAGGCGTCCGGGTTGTCGCGAATGGCTTTGATATCGTGCATGGCAAATTCCGGTCATGGCCGCTTTCGCGGCCATCTGCGTCAATTCTGGGTGGGTTAGAACAAGCCGCGGATGCCCGGGTCAAGCCCGGAAACCGCGAATCGAAGGGCATTGCAGCAATGATAGCTGAACAACTGGCACAGGCGGTCATCCCGCATACCAGACCAAAACGACCAAAAGACCGTCATTGAGAGCGAAGCGAAGCAATCCACTCTTAAGAAAACTGGATTGCTTCGTCGCTTCGCTCCTCGCAATGACGAAGGAAGCCTAGCTGTCTCCGTCTTACTCCGCAGGCGTCGTCGCCGGAGGTGTCGGGGGGGCATCCGCTGGCGGGGTCGTGCCTGTGGCCTGTTTGGCGGCCTTTTTCTCCACCATCGCCACCGCGATGATCGAGCCCTCATAGAGGATCAGCAGCGGGACCGCGAGCGACATCTGACTGATGACATCCGGCGGGGTCAGCACTGCGGCGATGATGAATGCCACCACGATGAAGTAGCGCCGCTTTTCCTTGAGCTGCTTCGAGGTCAGGATTCCGATCCGCCCCAGCAGCGTCAGGATCACCGGCAACTGGAAGGCGATGCCGAACGCGAAGATCAGCGACATCATCAGGGAGAGATATTCGCCGACCTTGGGGAGCAGCGCGATCTGCGCGGTCTCTGCGCCGCCGACCTGCTGCATACCGAGCGAAAAGCGGATCAGCATCGGCAGCACGAGGAAATAAACCAGCAGTGAGCCGAGAGCGAAGAAGATCGGCGTCGCGATTAGATATGGCAGGAACGCGCCGCGCTCGTGCTTGTAGAGGCCGGGCGCAACGAACATGTAGATCTGCGCCGCGATCACGGGGAACGAAATAAATCCCGCGCCGAACATCGCAAGCTTGAGCTGCGTCAGGAAGTACTCGAGCAGCGCGGTGTAGATGAACTTGGAGTTCTCAGGTCCCGCGACCCAGACGAACGGCCACACCAGCACGTTGTAAATCTGCTTGGCGAAGAAGAAGCAGAAGATGAAAGCCACGGCGAACGCCAGCAGCGCCTTGATCAGCCGCGAACGCAGCTCGATCAGGTGATCCATCAACGGCGCCTTGGTGGCTTCGATGTCCTCGTGGCTCATGACGCTTTGGCGTCCGGTACGGCAGGCTTCGGGGTCTCAACCGCCGATGCATGGGCTTCGGCCTCAGCGAACGTCTCTGCGGTCGGAGGCTCAGGCGTCGTCGGCGTCATCACCGGCTGGTCGATCTTCATGGC
Organism: Afipia sp. OHSU_II-C1; assembly: GCF_000497575.1. Classification (GTDB taxonomy): domain Bacteria; phylum Pseudomonadota; class Alphaproteobacteria; order Rhizobiales; family Xanthobacteraceae; genus Afipia. The sequence goes on along the minus strand of NZ_APJI01000004.1, from coordinate 135,620 downwards.
ATCCTCGACGTCCTTGTTGAGGGACGTCAGCAGATTGGTCGGCGACAGATCCTTGGCAGCAGCGGAGGCATCATCGAACGTCTTCTCGATGTCTGCCATTTCGGCTTCGCGCATCGCTTCGTTGAACTGGCCCTGGAATTCAGCGGCCATGCGGCGCGCCTTGCCCATCCACTGCCCGACCATGCGCAGCACGCCGGGCAATTCTTTCGGGCCGATGGCGATCAGCGCCACGACGCCGATGACGACCAGTTCACTCCACCCGATGTCGAACATGGAAGATTCCGCTGACGGGGCTTCCGCCCCGCACTCTCTCAGAAAAACCGCAGCCTGAAATCAGACAGCCTTGCTGCCGACGTCGGTCCGCTGCGATGTCGATGCAGAAGGCGCGCTGTCGATGGTCTTGACCGGCTCGGGCTTCTCGGCCGGCTTGTCATCATCGGCCATGCCCTTCTTGAAGGCCTTGATGCCCTGCGCGACGTCGCCCATCAGGTCCGAAATCTTGCCGCGGCCGAACAGCAGCAGGACAACGGCGATCACGACGATCCAGTGCCAGATACTCAACGAACCCATACTGCCATCCTCCAAAACACGGGGCCGGGATTTCCGGCCAAATCTGACCGGAAAGTAGGCCCCGGAGGTGTCAAAAACAAGGATTAACCCCGCGCCAGGATTGCGCAAAGCGGCGCATTGACACGAGAGTTAATGTTGGCTCCTGGCGGGCGCGATCGATCCGCGTCCCCGCCGGAAATCAGCTTTCGCCGGGCTTTTCCGGCTCCACGGCGGGTGCCAGCGCCAGTTCGAGATCGCCGGGCTCCAGCGGATCTTCGTCCTCGCGCAGCGCCGGGTCGTCGGATGGCGACGGAACAGCGAAGCCGCCCGGCAACCGGGTGTCCAGAAGACCCGCGCCCTTGAGTTCATCGAGGCCGGGCAGATCACCCAGCGCTTCCAGACTGAACTGCGAGAGGAAAGCTTCCGTGGTTCCAAATGTGAGCGGCCGGCCCGGCGTCTTGCGGCGTCCGCGCGGGCGGATCCAGCCGGTTTCCAGCAGCACGTCGAGGGTGCCCTTCGAGGTGACAACACCACGGATTTCCTCGATCTCGGCACGCGTCACCGGCTGGTGATAGGCGATGATCGCCAGCATCTCGATCGCGGCGCGCGACAGACGGCGCGTCTCGACGCTTTCACGCGTCATCAGCCAAGCGAGATCACCCGCGGTGCGGAAGGTCCATTTATTGGCAACCTTCACCAGATTGACGCCACGCATGGCGTAGTCGGCCTGCAACTGAGCGAGCGCGATCTTGATGTCCACGCCGTCGGGCATGCGCTTGGCAAGCGACGCTTCGTCGAGCGGCTCGGTCGATGCAAACAGCAAGGCTTCGAGCAAACGGAGTTCCTCAGGACGCGCGACGGTATCGTTTGACGTCTCCTGCGAAGACTCCAGCACGGACTCCTGCTCTACCGGAGCGATGTGCTGTGCCGCCGCAGTCGTTCTCGCCGGACTTGCCATGGCCCTGTCTCCTTCTTCCACTTACTCGACGTCTTATTCGGCCTGCACTTCCGGCGCTGCTTGAGCGTCGGGAGGCAAATGCGCCACGTGCTTACGAAAATACAAAGGTGCGAACGCCTCTTTCTGATGCAGATCCAGAGTGCCTTCGCGCACCAATTCCAGCGCGGCGGCGAAGCTCGACGCAAACACCGTCGCCTTCTGCGAAGGATCGACCACGTAACGCATCAGATAATCGTCGAGGTTCGCCCAGTCCTCGGACTCGGCAGAACCCACCAGCCGTTCCAGCGACGCGCGTGCCTCAGACAGCGACCACACGGTCCGCTTGGTCATGTGCACGGTCGCAAGCACGCGCTGCTGACGCTGCGTCGCGTAGGCGGTCAGCAGGTCGTACAGCGTCGCTGTCCAGCGGGCGTGCTTGACCTGCGCTATCTGTTCCGGCTGGCCGCGCGGGAAAATATCGCGCCGCAGTTGCGGCCGCGTCATCAGGCGGTTCGATGCCTCACGGATCTGTTCGAGCCTGCGCAGCCTGTTGGCCAGCGCGGTCGCGAGATCCTCGGCGCTCGGGCCTTCGGCTTCGGGAGGCTCCGGCAGCAGCAGGCGTGACTTCAGGTACGCCAGCCACGCCGCCATCACGAGATAGTCGGCAGCCAGTTCCAGCCGCAACTTGCGCGCCGCTTCGATGAACACGAGGTACTGATCGGCCAGCGCCAGAATGGAAATCTTGGCGAGATCGACTTTCTGCTGACGCGCAAGCGCAAGCAGCAGGTCGAGCGGACCTTCATAGCCCTCGACGTCGACGACGAGCGACGGTTCGTCCTCGGCGTGCTCTGCCGGCAAACCCGTCTCGAAGGAAAGAATTTCCGCGCTCATGATGTCAGACCTCCGGCGCGATCGATCAGGCGGTCAAGTTCGGCACGCGCCGCGCCACGGTCGAACGGCTGCGGTGTTCGCCGCGACGCCAAGGCACGGTCCGCACGCGCCAGAGCCGCGCCGGTGAGTTCAGGCGCTTCACCCGCAACCTGGCTCATTTCGTCGAGCTTGCCATTGCAATGCAGAACGACATCGCAGCCCGCCTTGAAGCTGGCGCGCGTCCGTTCCGCAATCGATCCCTGCAAGGCATTCATGGACACGTCATCACTCATTAACAGACCCTGGAATCCGATCGTTCCGCGAATCACCTGTTCGATGATTGTCGCAGATGTCGTCGCAGGTTGGGCGGGGTCGAGGGCGCTAAACACAACATGTGCCGTCATGGCCATCGGCAGATCGGCAAGCGGCTTGAACGCCGCGAAGTCGGTTTTGGCGAGTTCCGCCGCCGGCGTATCGACCGTCGGCAGCCGAAAGTGGCTGTCCGCTGTGGCCCTTCCATGGCCGGGAATGTGTTTCAGAACGGGCAACACGCCGCCCTGCGCCAGCCCGTCGGTCACGGCGCGGGCAATCGCTGCCACCTTCTCCGGGGTCGTGCCATAGGCACGATCGCCGATCACCGAGTCCGCGCCAGGGACCGGTACGTCAGCCAGCGGCAGGCAGTCGACCGTAATGCCGAGGTCGGCCAGATCGGCCGCAATCAGCCGCGACGACAGGCGCGCAGCCTCAAGTCCGGTCGCCCGGTCAACCTCGTAGAGCGCGCTGAAGACCGCTCCGGGCGGATAGGCCGGCCACTGCGGCGGCTGCAGCCGCTGAACCCGCCCGCCTTCCTGGTCGATCAGGACCGGCGCTCCGGGCTGGCCAATTGCCGAGCGCATTTCCTCAACCAACCGAATGACTTGGTCAGGGGTCTCGATATTGTGCTTGAAAAGGATAAAGCCCCACGGCCGCTGGTCGCGCAAAAACGCGCGCTCATCGTCGGTCAGAGCGGTTCCGGAAACGCCGGTAATGAATGCGCGCACGGCCATAGATCGGCGATTAGCCCGCGCTTGGCTCCAGGGTCAAGGAAACCGGGCAAAATCACCCGTGATTGTGGGCGTCATCCACAATCGCAAACGCAATCGTTCCAATGATTTGGCGAAAGCTCCGAACAGCTTTCGCGATGCTGGTGTCACGCGGACACCGGTGCGGGCTCCGACATGGTGATCCGGTTCCTGACGCTGGAACGCTCCTGCATCCGCGCGTACCAGGCTTGGAGAGCCGTGCACTCTGCTGGTATCTCCACTTCGACGAGCTCCGCAAAGATCAGACCGCCGATCAACGTGATATCGGCCATCGAGAAGACCTCGCCCGCCACGAACGGCTGCCTTTTCAGAACGGCGTCGAAATAGTGCATCCCTCTCACCGCCTTGTCGCGCTGGCGAAGCCCCCATTCGGCGTTCTGGTAAATCTCGACATCCGGGCCGAGCCCCGGCGTGGCGTGATGGAAATAAACGCTGATGGCGTCGAGCAATTCCAGCTCGGCTCGCTTGCTCATCATGTGGATCACACCCTTTTGGCGAGCAGTCCTGCCGGTGAGCGTCGGAGCGCCGTCAAGGTTGTCGAGGTATTCGGTGATGGCCGTGCACTCGGCAATGAAAGTTCCGTCTTCGAGTTCGAGCACCGGGAGCGTGCCCGAGTAGTTTTTGGCGAGAAACTCGGGCTTCTTATGCTCGCCTTTCCACAGATTGACTGACACGAACTGGACCCGCGATTGCAGGTTCTTTTCCGCCAACGCGATACGGACGCGCGCCGGGTACGGGCCGGTATGCCAATCGTAAATCTTCATCGCGACTTCCTTTACTATGAATCTACCTATCACTTGGTAGGCTAAAACTACCATTTATATCCGCGCCGTCAATGTCTATCTACCACTTGGTAGATATTCTGAGGGTAGGGCGTCAGATGAGTTCAAATTCCAGGGAAGCCATTCTGGCAGCGGCCAAACAGACCGCACAGGCGCATGGATATGGCGGCCTGAATTTCCGCGAGCTCGCGGACGAAGTCGGCATCAAGGCGGCGAGCATCTACCACCACTTCCCGAGCAAGGCAGATCTCGCTGCGGCGGTAGCGAAGCGTTACTGGCAAGACTCGGCGGCGGCTCTCGAAGCGTTGCTGGCGGAGTCGCCAGATCCTCTCAGTTGCCTGCGCCAGTACCCCGATACATTCCGCAAAGCCCTCGAAAACAACAATCGCATGTGCCTCTGCAGCTTCATGGCCGCCGAGTACGATGATCTGCCGGAAGCGGTACGGAAAGAAATTCAGACCTTTACTGATGTGAATGTGGCGTGGCTAAACAGGGTCCTGTCTGCCGCGGGCGTGGCCCGCGCCAACGAGAGCGAACAGAGGGCGCGCGCTATCTTTGCAGCCATCGCTGGCGCTCAACTGATTGCAAGAAGCTGCTCGGAGATTTCGGTCTATGACGCGTTGATCGACAGCTATCGCGCGGCTGGGCTTTTACCGGGATAGATGTTGCGATCTTCGACGGCCGGAACGGCAAAGCAACTCCGCCGCTCAAGCCGTCGAAAACTAGTTCCTCTGGACCACGCACTGTCCGCCGGCCGATTTCAGACTGGTACAAAACTGCACAGCCTCATCGCCAGTCCCGAATGGGCCTACCATGGCACGATAGAAGGTACCCTTCCCGGCAATCTCGGCCTTGTGGATCGAAGCCGTCCGCGATCCGAGAAGCCCGGAATACTTGCCCTGCAAGGCTCTGAAAGAAGCCCGAGCGTCAGCCTCCGACTTCTGCGACGAGACCTGCACATAGGCGCCACTGCCGGTAACCTGAGCGGGACTGATCGCGGCCATCTTGGCCCGAGGCTCCGGTGCCTGCGGCGAGAGCGAAACCGGTGCGTTTGCGGACGGCGCGCCCGTCGAGGCGGTGCTGGCCGGCGCAGTGGTCGAAGCCCGTTGCGCGGGAGGTTGCGCACGTGCTGGTGCCGCCGGTGCCGCAGCCGCTGGATCCGGCTCACCCGGCCGGATGCTGAGGGTGCGGATCTTGCGCGGCTCCTCGCCGCCGGTCAGCGTGCCATTGCCCACGCCTGCTCCGGTCGGCCGCGCATTCGGTGAAGCGCTGGCGACGGTCGGCGGGTTCGCATTCTGGGTCAACGGCGGGAACACCACGCGCGGACCGGTCCGGGCGTTGACGTCGACAGGCTGCTCCTCGCGCGACACCATGCGCTCGGCCGACTTGTCGCCGACGCGGTCGGTGATCTGCTTGCTTGAGCCGTCGCCCGCGCCCGGCGGGATAACCTTGTTCGGGCCTGCATCGGCCTTGATCACCGGCGGCTCGCCGCTGCGCGGTGAACCGACGAACGTCCTGTAGGCGAAAGCCGCACCGGTGCCGACAACAGCAAGCAGCAGAACGACGACAACCGTCATTGTGCCGCCGCGCCGGGCCTTCGGGGCCTCCTGCTCGAAATCCTCGCCATAGGGCTGCCGGTCGTAGGCGCCGTTGCCGTAATGGTCGTCCTGCGCGCCATACTGGTCATGAGCCGGATCGTGATCCGGGCGGCCATAGAGCACGTCATCGTAGCGATCGCCGCCGGCGGCCTGATGTCCATGCGACTGTCCGGAGAGCACCGGATCGTAGCCGGAGTGATCGAACTGCGGCGCGTGCCTGCCGTAAGCCGGGTCATTCTGAGGGTCCGCATAGTGGGGATCGTAATGATCCTGCTGCGGAGCGTACGGCTCCTCATCGCGATAAGCCGGTTCTTGCCGATAGGGTGTCTCCTGCGGCGCAGGCCGCGATGCAGCCAGGTTCTGCATCCAGGAAGGCCGGGGCGGCGGAAGCTCTTCCTCAACCGCAGGCTCAGGCGCGTCGTATTGATCGTGATGCTGCTGGTGCCGCTGCTGTTGTCCATCGCGGCCGAAATTCGAAAGCGGATCGGCCTGCCCGATCAACCGCGCCAGTTCCGCCAGCGGATCGCTCTCGACTTTGTGCGAGGCCATGCTGGATTGATCCCGGCTGTAATCGTCGTCCGCCGGAAACGGTCTGTCGCGATACTGGTTCGCCATTGCGATGTTGCATCCCCTTCGGGAAAGCGCCTCGCCCGTCATTCAAACGAACGCCGCTATTCACACGGCCGCCACCCATTCCCCGTGGCGGTCAAATCCCCCAACTATCGCATCTCGTCTGGAGCATGGACGCCGAGCACGGCGAGGCCGGAAGCCAGAACCGAGACGACGCCCTGAACCAGGGCAAGTCGCGCGATTGTTACTTCTGCATCATTCTGGATAATGAAGCGTAAATGAGGCATATCGCGCCCCTTGGTCCAAAGCGCGTGAAATTCACTCGCCAGATCATACAGGTAAAACGCGATTCGGTGCGGTTCATGTGCGACCGCCGCCGCCTCGACGATCCGCGGATAAATCGCAATCTGCCGGATCAGGCTGAGTTCGACCGGATCGCTCAGACGCTCAATCTTTGCGCCGCGCAGGAATGTGACACGCTCCGCCGCAGTCTCGGGCAATGACGGAACCGTCTCGCGCGCATTCTTGAAAATCGAATGCCCGCGCGCGTGCCCGTACTGAACATAGAACACTGCGTTGTCCTTCGACTGCTCGATCACCTTGGCAAGATCGAAGTCAAGCACCGCATCGTTCTTGCGGAACAACATCATGAAGCGAACGGCGTCGGAACCGACTTCGTCCACGACCTCGCGCAGCGTGACGAAATCGCCGGAGCGCTTCGACATCTTTACCGGCTCGCCATTGCGCAGCAGCTTCACGAGCTGCACGATCTTCACATCGAGCGTCGCCTTGTTCGCGGTGACGGCCTTGATCGCCGCCTGCACACGCTTGATATAGCCGCCGTGGTCGGCACCCCACACATCGACCATGTTGAGGAAGCCGCGATCGAACTTCGTCTTGTGATAGGCGATGTCGGACGCGAAATACGTGTAGGAACCGTCCGACTTCTTCAGCGGACGATCGACGTCGTCGCCGAACGCGGTGGCGCGGAACAGCGTCTGCTCGCGATCTTCATAATCCTCGACCGGTGCGCCCTTCGGCGGCGGCAGACGCCCCTCATAAACGTCGCCCTTTGCGCGCAACTCCGCGATGGTAGCGCCGACCTGATCGGTGCCGCCCGCAATCAACGAGCGCTCCGAGAAAAATACATCGTGCCTGATGTTGAGCGCGGCGAGATCACCCTTGATCATCTCCATCATCATGGAAATGGCTTTTGCACGCACAACAGGAAGCCACTCAGCCTCCGACTGCTTGGTCAGCTTGTCGCCGTATTCGCTGGCAAGCGCCTTGCCGACCGGCACAAGATAGTCACCGGGATAAAGCCCTTCGGGAATCTCGCCGATGGTTTCGCCAAGCGCTTCGCGATAACGCAGGAAGGCAGAGCGCGCGAGCACGTCCACCTGCGCTCCGGCGTCGTTGATGTAATATTCCTTGGTGACGTCGTAGCCCGCGAACGACAGCAGGCTCGCCAGAGCGTCGCCGAACACCGCACCCCGGCAATGACCGACATGCATCGGCCCTGTCGGATTGGCCGAGACGTATTCGACGTTGACCTTCTCCGCCGCGCCGATTGCGCTGCGGCCGTAGCCGTTGCCCTGCTCCAGCACGGACCGCAATGCGCCGAACCAGGCGGACGTCTTCAGGGTCAGATTGATGAAGCCGGGTCCAGCCACGTCGACGCTTTCAACAATCGGATCGGCCCGAAGTTTGTCGGCGATCTTGTCGGCAAGCTCGCGCGGCTTCGTCTTGGCCTCCTTGGCCAGCACCATCGCCGCGTTGGTCGCCATGTCGCCATGCGCCGCATCTTTCGGCGGCTCCACCACCACACGCGAGAGGTCCATGCCTGCAGGCAGGACGCCTTCACTGCCGAGCGCGCCGCATACGGCATGCACGCGCGAAAGCACGTCGGCGAACAGATGTTGGGGGTGGCTGGGCGAAGTCATGAGACGTCCTGTAGTCCACGGAGAATGGGCCTTTTTCAGGCCGCCGCCTAACGTAAATCCGGGGTCGAGTCAAAAAGCCGCCGGTGCTCTATGATGGCGTATCGGTCGGTCATTCCGGCAATGAAATCGCCGATCCGGCGGGCCCGGCCAGCCTCACCGTCCTCGCCCTCATCCGGCAGCCATTCGGGGGGCAAATCACCCGGTTCGGCCTGATAGCGCGCGAACAGATCGCGGACCACGGCCTCCGCGTCCCGCATGACGCTCATCACCCGGTCGTGGCGATACATCCGCGTCTTGAGGAAGCGCTTGATCGCCGCCTCCGTTTTCTCCGCCTCCGCAGAGAACCCGACGAGCGTGGCATCGTGATTGCGCACATCGATCACACTCTCGAGACGTAGCGCCGTGAGCCGCTTGCACGTCTCGGAGAACACATCCTCGATCAGATAGGAGATCAGTTCGCGAACCAGTTCGGCGCCGCGGCGCGTCTCGTCGAGAACCGGATAGCGTGCCGTAATCACCGCGTTGATGTCGGCGATCAGCGGAATGGCACCGAGATCGTCGACGGTGAACAGCCCTGCCCGCAATCCGTCGTCGATATCGTGGGCGTCATACGCAATGTCATCGGCCACGGCGGCAACCTGCGCCTCCAGCGAGGCGTGACTCCACAACTCAAGATCGTGATACGCGACGTATTCAGAGATTCCGACTGGAACGCCATGGTCGCGGTAACGGCCAACGGGCTCGCCGTTGCTGTCGATCAAGGGACCGTTGTGCTTGACGATACCTTCGAGCGACTCCCACGTCAGATTGAGACCGTCGAACTGCGGATAGCGCCGCTCGAGCAAGGTGACCACGCGCAGGCTCTGCGCGTTGTGATCGAAACCGCCGTGCGCCTTGAGGCACTCGTCGAGCGCCCGCTCGCCCGCATGACCGAACGGCGGATGGCCGAGGTCATGGGCCAGCGCCAGCGTCTCGGTGAGATCCTCATCGAGCCCGAGCTGCCGCGCCAGCGCCCGGGCGATCTGCGCGACCTCCAGCGTATGGGTCAGGCGGGTGCGATAGTGATCGCCTTCGTGGAACACGAAAACCTGCGTCTTGTGTTTCAGACGCCGGAAGGCGTTGGAATGAATGACGCGGTCGCAGTCGCGCCGGAACGCGCTGCGCCGCAGGCTCGGCGGCTCGTTGAAGCGTCTCCCGCGGCTTTGACCGGGGTCGCAGCCATAGACCACACGGGGGGCAGCCATTCCGACCGACATCGAATTATTCTACTTTCGGTGTTTGATTCTGGCGTTGAGCGCACTTAACTATGCCACACGGGATGTTCAAATAGCCCCGTTTCCGGAGACTTATTATGACCGCCACCGACTTAGCACCGGCCGCCAACGTCACAATTTCGGAGCGGGCCGCGAAGCGAATCGGCGTGATCCTCAAATCCGAGGGCGAAGGCGCGATGCTGCGCATCAGCGTCGAGGGCGGCGGCTGCTCGGGCTTCCAGTACAAGTTCGATGTCGAACGCGCCAAGGCAGACGACGATCTTGTGATCGAACGTGACGATGCCGTGGTTCTGGTGGACCCCTCGTCCGTGCCGTTCCTGGCCGGATCGGAAGTCGACTTTGTCGATGACCTGATCGGCGCGTCGTTCCGCGTGGTCAATCCGAACGCCACCGCCTCCTGCGGCTGCGGCACCAGTTTTTCGATTTAGTTTCTTGAATTAGACACCTGCTCCGACGCGAGCGCAGTCCAACTCCCTCTCCCGTGGGGAGAGGGTTGGGGTGAGGGCGTAGAATCTATCGAGAGAGCGTACCCCCTCACCCGGCGCTACGCGCCGACCTCTCCCCATGGGAGAGGTAAAGCAAACTCTCATCCTTTGAGTCTCGCCGGAAACGGCTCGCACCTCAGGATGACGGCTGAAGATGCCGCTACTTCTCCGCAAACAGCCGCTTCGCGTTGCCATGCGCGATTTGCTTCGCCACGGGCAGCGGCAACTGCTTCAGCCAGCTGCGATACTCCGCCATGATCGAACCGTAACTCGACCAGCGCTCGCTGATCCAGGTATCCGAGCCCAGCAGGAAACGATCCGGATACTTCTCGAACATCGCCCGCCATTCCGGCGTCAACTCACCTCCGGCACCGGTGATGCCGCCGCGATACGACAGTTCGCCCCAAAGCTGCGGATAAGTCGCCAGCATCGCAGCGACACGGCTCGGCGCGAGGCTGAAGCCGGTATGCGCCCAGATGATCTTGGCGCGGCCGTTGTGGCGCATCAGAATCTCGACTGCCTCGTCGTCGGCATGAGCATGCAGGTAGAGATCGTTAGCGACCGCGAAGTCGACAGCCTTCTTCACCCACTCGGTGGCTGCGGCCTTCCCCGACAGATGAAACTCGCCGACACCGCGATAGTAGCCACGCTTGAACTCGTCCTGCACCAGATCGAAGATCGTCGGATCGTTGAACCAGGTCTGAATGTCGGGACGAACGCGATAGGGCCGGATGAACGGGACGATCCACAAGCCGTCGGCCTTTGCGTCCATCAGTGCATGGGTGCCGGTGTTGGGACGGCTGGTCGCCAGAATGCCGGTGACGCGGTGCTTCTTGAACAACGCGAGCACTTCATCGACCTGATAGTAGGGCTTCGGCTCCCAGTTGTAATGCAGATGGGCGTCGAAAATCTCGATCGGCTCTTCACTCGCGCGAACGGGCCCGGCCGCGAGCAGAGCAACGGCGGCGATGAGAACGCGCCACCCTGCCCGTGCGGATATGATCGGCATCTGTGATCCTACTCAGCCGCCGCAGCGCGCGGCGGTTCGACGTCCGGCGCCTCGATCAGCGTCGGATCGAGGCGGCGCTTCAGACGGCGATCGATCCGGTCGAGATAAATGTAGATCACCGGCGTGATGAACAGCGTCAGCAGTTGCGACACCAGAAGCCCGCCCACCACCGCCACGCCGAGCGGCTGACGCAACTCGGCGCCGGCGCCCGCGCCCAGCGCGATCGGGAGCGTGCCGAAGATCGCGGCGAAGGTCGTCATCATGATCGGCCGGAAGCGCATCAGCGCCGCCTCGCGAATAGCATGCTCCGCGCTCAGGCCCACGGAGCGGCGCTCGATGGCGAAGTCGACCATCATGATGGCGTTCTTCTTCACGATGCCGACCAGCATGACGATGCCGATCATGGCGATCACCGACAACTCCATCTTAAACAGCATCAGCGTCAGGATCGCGCCGATGCCCGCGGACGGCAGGCCCGAGATGATGGTGATCGGATGGATGAAGCTCTCGTAGAGAATGCCGAGAATGACGAAGGCGGCGAACACGGCGGCGAGAATGAGCACGCCTTGCCCGCGCAGCGAATCCTGGAACACCTGCGCAGTGCCTGAGAAGCCGGTCGCAATGGTCGCCGGCAAATTCGAATCCTGCTCGATCTTGGTGATCTGATCGACCGCATAGCCGAGCGACGTGCCGGGCCGCAGGTTGAACGAGATCGTCACCGCCGGCTGCTGGCCCTGGTGATTGATCTGCAACGGCCCGACAGTCGGCACCATTTTGGCCACCGCATCGAGCGGAATGGTCTGATTGTTCGTGGTCTTCACATACAGCTTGGACAGGTCGGTCGGATCGACGCGGAACTTCGGCTGCACTTCCAGAATGATCTGGTAGTCATTCGAGGGCATGTAGATCGTGCCCACCTGCCGCGCGCCGTAGGCGTTGAAGAGCTGGTTGCGGATCTGGTCCGCAGTAACGCCATAGACTGCGGCCTTCTCGCGGTCGATCTCGACTGTGAGCTGCGGGTTCTTGATGTAAAGATCCGTGGTGACATCCTGCAATCCATCGACCTTCGCGATGCGATCGCGCATTTCAGGCGCCGCGCGGTAGAGCGAATCCGTATCGCCGCTCTGCAACGTGTACTGGTACTGGCTCTTGGACGGGCGTCCGCCGATATTCAGGTTCTGGATGCCCTGGAAGAACGCCTGCAGGCCCGGCACCTGCAGCGCCTTCTGCCGCAGCCGCGCCATCACCACCGGTGCCGGATCGCGCTCGTCCTTCGGCTTCAGACCGATGAACAGGCGTCCGTAGTTCGCGGTCGGATTGGGGCCGCCGGAGCCGACGGTGCTGTTGACGAATTCCACCGCCGGATCGGCCCGCAGAATGTCGGCAAGAATTTTCTGGCGGTCACTCATCGCCGCGAACGAGGTATCGGTCGCGGCTTCCGTCGTGCCGCTGAGGAAGCCGGTGTCTTCCTGCGGGAAGAAACCCTTCGGCACGATCATGTAGAGCCAGATGGTGAGGCCAAGTGTTGCGAACGTCACCAACAGCATGACCGACTTGTAGGCCAGCACGCGATCCAGCGTCCATTCATAGGCGCGCAGCCAGGACTCAAACATCGCCTCGAACCAGCGCAGCACGAAGTTGGGTTTGTGATGCGGATCGTGGGGCTTGAGCACCCGCGCGCAGAGCATGGGCGTCAGGGTCAGCGACACGAATCCGGACACAAGGATGGCTACAGAGATCGTTACGGCGAACTCACGGAACACGCGGCCGACAATGCCGCCCATCAGCAGCACCGGGATGAACACCGCGATCAGCGAGAACGTGATCGACAGGATGGTGAAGCCGATCTCGCGCGCGCCCTTCAACGCGGCCTCGTAAGGCTTCATGCCCTCCTCGATGTGGCGCATGATGTTTTCAAGCATGACGATGGCGTCGTCGACCACGAAGCCGACCGACAGCGTCAGCGCCAGCAGCGTCATGTTGTTGATCGAGTAGTCGAGCGCGTACATCACCGCGCAGGTGCCCAGCACCGAAATCGGAACCGCAAGCGCCGGAATAAGGGTGGCGGACGCCGAGCGCAGGAACAGGAAGATCACGACGATCACGAGGCCGACGGCGATCAGCAGCGTCTCCTCCACGTCGGCAACGGACTCGCGGATCGACACCGAGCGGTCGAGGGTGACGTCCATCGTGACCGACGGCGGGATCTGCGCTCGCAGCGATGGCAGCTTGGCGCGCACCGCATCGACCACCGCCACGGTGTTGGCGTCGGGCTGTTTCTGGATCGCCAGCACGATGGAACGGGTGCCGTTGAACCAGGTCGCAGCCTTGTCGTTCTCGACGCTGTCGTAGATTTTCGCGACTTCGTCGAGCTTCACCGGCGAGCCGTTGCGCCAAGCCACCACGACCTGACGATAGTCGCTCGCCTTGCTGAGCTGTCCCGAGGCCTGGATCGCGATGTCCTGCTTCGGACCGTTCAGGGTGCCGACCGGCGTTGACGAATTGGCACGCGACACGGCGGTGCGGATGTCTTCCAGCGACAAGCCGCGCGCCGCGGCGGCTTCGGGATCGGCCTGCACACGAACCGCGAACTTCTGCGGACCGTAGATCAGGACCTGCGCCACGCCCGGAATCTGCGACAGGGTCTGTCCAATGGTGATGTCGCCGTATTCGTTGACGGTCGAGAGCGGCAGGGTTTCGGAACTCAGCGACACGAACAGCACGGGGAAGTCGGCCGGGTTCACCTTGCGGAAGCTCGGCGGGACCAGCATTTCCACCGGCAGACGTCGCTGCGCGACAGTCAGCGCGGTCTGCACGTCGAGAGCCGCGCCATCGATGTTGCGGTTGAGGTCGAACTGGATGGTGATCGAGGTCGTGCCCTGCGACGAACTCGACGACATCGAGGAGATACCCGCGACGGTCGAAAGCTGGCGCTCGATCGGACCCGCAACAGACGCCGCCATGGTGTCGGCGCTGGCGCCCGGCAGGGTTGCCGTGACCTGAATGGTCGGAAAATCAACCTTGGGAAGCGCGGAAACCGGCAGCAGCCGGAAGCCGAACACACCGAACGCGATGATCGACGCCGTCATCAGCGTCGTCATCACCGGTCTGCGGATACAAAGCTCCGACAGGTTCATTCGAGTGTCCCGATCCGCCGTTCGCTTGAACCTTGCAGCGCCTTCCGCAGCGAACGTCGGATCGGAAGGACACTCGAAAACTTATATTTGCTAGTGACCCCTTGTTTCTAACATTCGCAAAAATGCCTGCTGAGAAGGGACGCGAATGTTAGAGTCGGATCACTAGATTATGCTCCGGCCTTGCGGTTGCGCGGCTCCACCGGCGAACCGTTGGACAGAAGGAGCTGCCCATCGACAACGATATCCTCCCCGCCTCCGAGGCCGGTCTCAACCACGGACAGTCCCTGAAACGTGCGGCTGACCGTCACCGGTTGCATCTGCGCCTTCCCGTCACGGACGACGAAGACGAAGTTGCCGGTCTGGCTTCGCTGGATGCCGACCGAGGGCACGACGACTGCGGTTTCATTACGAACCGTAAGGGTCGCGTTGACGAGGATACCGGGCCACAAGACCTCGCTCTCGTTGCCCATGATGCCGCGCACGGTCACCATGCCGGTGGTGGCATCGACGGTGTTCTCGACCATCGCAACAGTGCCGGTTTCGGATTTGTTGTTGCCGGGAATGGTCGCCGTCACCGACGACTGATTTTCCTTCATGGCATCGCGCAAATCGCTCAGCACACGCTGCGGGATTGCGAACGTCACATAGACCGGCGCCATCTGGTTGATGGTCGCGAGCGGCGACGTATCCGCAGGACGGACGAAATTCCCGACCTTGACCGACGCTGCGCTGATGCGGCCGCTGATCGGCGCGACAATCCTGGTGTAGCTCTTCTGGACCTTCAGATTGTCCAGAATGGCCTGATCGGCCTGAATGGTCGCGGTCGCAGTGTCGGCGGCGGTCTTCGCATTGTCGACGTTGACCTGTGTGGTTGCCCCCTTGCCGATCAACTCGTTGAAACGCCTCATGTCGCGCTCCGCCGCGACGAGTGTCGATTGAGACCGCGCGAGATTGCCTTCAGCCTGCGCGATCTGCGCGTCGATCTGGCGCGAGTCCAGTGTGAACAGCAGATCGCCTTCCTTGACGCGAGCGCCGTCCTCGAAGTGAACTCCGACGATGGTGGTCTCGACCCGGGATTTCAGCGCCACGCTCGAGATCGGCGTCACCATTCCGATGGAATCCACATCGACCGGAACCCGCTTCTTCTCGGCTTTCGCGATCTCCACGGAAATGGCGCGAGGCCGAGGCGGAGCCTGCGCGGTGGTCGCGCCGCCCATCCACGTCGATCGCGTTGCATAGAGCGCGACAGCCGCAACAACGATGGCCGCGAGCAAAATACGCCGTTTGAAAAAATTTCCAGTCATGCCGTTTCTCGGGTTCAGGATTCAGGCTGTGCAAAAACGCCTAACAGCCGCCGTTTCCCCAACCCCATGGTGCTGGTTTTCCAGCGTTAATTTGTATTCGGCTTATCACAGCCGCTCCGCCCGTGGTACGGCTTACAGGTGGATTCTTCGTAATATTGCCCACGTCACTAACGGAAATGGCCATGCGGATCGCCACCTGGAACGTTAACTCTGTCCGACAGCGGCTCGATCATCTGCTGACGTGGCTCAAGGAGCGGTCCCCGGACATCGTCTGCCTGCAGGAGATCAAGTGCGTGGACGAGGCGTTTCCGCGCGAGCCGATCGAGGCGCTCGGCTACAACGTGGTGACCCACGGCCAGAAGACCTTCAACGGTGTGGCGCTGCTCTCCAAGTACCGGTTCGACGAAACCACGCCGCGTCTGGACGGCGACGCCGAAGATCTCCACGCTCGCTTTCTCGAAGGAGTCGTGTCTCACGCAAACGGCACCCTGCGGATCGCGTGCCTTTACCTGCCCAACGGCAACCCGCCGGAAACGGATAAATATCCTTACAAAATCAAGTGGATGGACAGGCTTATTCAGTATTCGAAAGAGCGCCTGAAGGGTGAGCAGCCGCTGGTGCTGGCGGGCGACTTCAACGTCATCCCCGCCAATGGCGACGTCTACAATCCTGCCGCCTGGGCGAACGACGCTCTGTTCCTGCCAAAGACGCGCGAGCGCTTCCGCACCCTGCTCAATCTCGGGCTGACCGACGCGATCCGCGCGGTTTCGGACCAGCCCGGCCAATATACGTTCTGGGATTATCAGGCCGGCGCATGGCCGAAGAACAACGGCATCCGGATCGACCACCTGCTGCTGTCGCCGCAGGCCAGCGATCGGTTGCTCGATGCCGGCATCGATCGGTACGTGCGGGGATGGGAAAAGGCGTCAGATCACGTTCCGGTGTGGATCGATCTGGATCTGAACTAAGCGGCGCCCGGTTCGCGAAGCGAACAGGTTAGTCCCGGCGGCCCTGAACCCAGCGCTCGAGCATCTGCAACGCCATGGCCCGATCATCCTCAGACGCCTTGGCCATCGCCGTCTTGTAGCTGTCCTTGATCCAGATCTCGTCGGGCCCCGCGCTGTCCTGCGCCAAGGTCAGCCACATCAGACCGCGGGCCGCCTGACGCTGAGAGCCGGTACCGTTGAACAGCATCTGGCCGAGCAGCGCTTGCGCTTGATGCTGGCCCTTGCGCGCTGCCAGCCCGAGCCAGCGAATGCCGTACCTGGTATCGCGCGGCATGCCGACGCCGTCGAGATACATCCTTGCGAGATTGTACTGCGCTTCGGCGTTGCCGAAATACGATGCGGCGTAGGAGAACATTTCCCGCGCCCGCTCCGGATCGGCCTTCACCTTGGAGTTCGGGATGCCGGACACGTAGTAGCGGCCGAGCGCTACGAACGCGTTCGCGACGATCGTGGCCTGCGGCGCCGACGGGCTGTCTTCGGCGTGGGCGTTGGCGATCTTGCTGAAATAGTCATAGGCGCGCAGATCGTCCTGGGCGACGCCGTCGCCCTTGGCGTACATGCGCCCGAGCTTCCACTGTGCCACAGGGTGACCGCCCTCGGCGGCATACTGCAGGGCCGTCAACGCCGCCGGCTGCGGAATGTCCGCCGGCGGAACCGGCTTCTTCAGCACCGGAACGCCGCTCGGCGCGGCAACCATCGGCAACGCAGCTTCCTGACCGCCCGGCGATGTTCCCTCGAACGCAAAGGCCGGACCTGCCGCGAAAAACACGACAACCAGAGCACCAACGATACCGATGCGCTCAGATGTCCGCATAACACACCTTCTCGGCTGCCCCGCCGGGATGGGTCACCGCGCCCTTGATTGCCGGTCCCACCTGCTGGGCATATTTCCAAAGCACGCCGGAACCGACCGAGGTTTCACGCGGCTTCCACGCCTTCCTGCGTTCGGCCAACTCTTCGTCTGTCAACTTAACTTGGAGTGTGCCGTTGACCGCATCAAGTTCGATGATATCGCCGTCGCGGATCAGCCCGATCGGGCCGCCGACGGCGGCCTCCGGTCCGACGTGACCGACGCAGAAGCCTCGGGTGGCGCCGGAGAAGCGGCCATCCGTAATGAGGGCCACCTTGCCGCCCATACCCTGGCCGGTGAGAGCCGCGGTTGTCTGGAGCATTTCCCGCATGCCGGGACCACCCTTGGGGCCCTCATAGCGGATCACGATGACGTCGCCTTCCCTGTAGGTCTTCTTATTCACGCACTCGAACGCGTCTTCTTCGCAATCGAAGCAACGCGCGGGCCCTGTGAACTTCAACACCGACATTCCAGCGACTTTCACGATCGCGCCGTCCGGCGCGAGATTGCCCTTCATGCCGACAACGCCACCGGTTACGGTGATCGGCTTATCGGCAGGATGCACCACGTCCTGGTGCGGATTCCATTTCACGCTCTTGAGGTTGTCGGCGATGGTCCGTCCGGTGACCGTCATGCAGTCGCCGTGCAAGTAACCGTTGTCCAAGAGGGTCTTCATCAAAAGCGGTATTCCGCCAGCCTCGAACATGTCTTTGGCGACATAACGGCCACCCGGCTTCAAATCCGCGATATACGGTGTCTTTTTGAAGATTTCGGCGACATCGAAAAGATCAAACTCAATTCCGCATTCGTGCGCCATCGCCGGTAAATGCAGCGCAGCATTGGTCGAACCGCCGGACGCCGCGACCACGGCGGCTGCGTTTTCCAATGCCTTACGGGTCACGATGTCGCGCGGACGGATGTTCTGCGCGATCAATTCCATGATCTTTTCACCCGCCGCCATGCAGAAGCTGTCGCGGATTTCGTATGGCGCCGGCGCTCCGGCCGAGTACGGCAGGGCCAGACCAATGGCTTCGGAAACGGTCGCCATGGTGTTGGCGGTAAACTGGGCACCGCAGGCGCCTGCCGAAGGGCACGCCACCCGCTCGATTTCGTCCAGATCCTCGTCGGACATTTCGCCGACCGAGTGCTTGCCGACCGCCTCGAACATGTCCTGGACGGTGACCTGCTGGCCCCGGAAGTTGCCGGGCAGGATCGAGCCGCCGTAGATGAAGATCGACGGCACGTTGAGGCGCAGCATCGCCATCATCATACCCGGCAAGGACTTGTCGCAGCCCGCCAGCCCGATCAGGGCGTCATAGGCATGACCGCGGACGGTCAATTCAACGGAATCGGCAATGGTTTCCCGTGACGGGAGCGACGAGCGCATCCCCTCGTGGCCCATGGCGATGCCGTCGGTGACGGTAATGGTGCAGAACTCGCGCGGGGTGCCGCCGGCGGAGGCGACGCCCTTTTTCGCGGCCTGCGCCTGACGCATCAGGGAAATATTGCAGGGAGCGGCCTCGTTCCAGCAGGAGGCTACGCCAACGAACGGCTGGTGAATCTGCTCGGTGGTGAGGCCCATGGCATAGAGGTAGGAGCGATGGGGCGCGCGCGCGGGACCTTCCGTGACGTAACGGCTTGGAAGTCGCGCCTTGATGTTGCTCTTCGCGTCCATCGTGAACCTTGTCCCGCAGCCGCCCCGAGAGCCAGAAAACCCCCTAAAAATGGGAGGTTCTTCCGATGCCATCGCGAATGCCGTGGCGTTTCGCCTACGGAATAATGATCTCATGGAGGCGTGTGGCTAAATAGCGGCGCGCGCAAGTGCTTGCTGGGGCCACGGTTAAATGTTCACGAAGTGTTGTAGGCACGCAACATTCGTTGCGCCGCGGCAACGATACCGCGGCGGCCAGTCCAGCGATTGAGAAAGGGAGCGACCCGTTAACGCTGACGGATCATGCGCCAGGCAAACAGCAGGAGAACTGCGCCGATGGACGCGGAAATCAGCGTCCGCCAGAAGCCAAAGACCGGCACCTGTGCGATTTCCGCGAGCTTGGCGCCGACAAACGAACCGGCAATGCCGACCAGAATGTTAGTGAAGATGCCATGGTTGGACTCCGTCACCCGTTCGGCAATCCAGCCGGCAATCGCGCCGATCAGGAGCATGGTGAAAAAGCCCACCCCGGGCTGGCTGAAAAATGCCTGTGCTTCGTTCATCGACGAATCCCCTCAGTGGAATGTCATCATAACCCGATCTTACAGGAACTATATGACCGTGCGTCTATACCGGCGGGGCTACGGCCGCCCTTCCCCATCCTGACCGGCCCGCCTGCGAGTGGGACGAACGACGGTCACACTGCAGGGTGCTTCCGCCGCGACCTTCGCCGATACGCTGCCGAGAACCGTCTTTCGAAACGAGTTCTCGCGCGCGCCGATCAGGACATGATCGACCAGATTTGAGCTGGCGAACTCGAGGATGGCGTTTGCCGGATCGAAGGCTTCGATCACATGGACCGTAAAACTCTCATCGCCAAGTCCAAGCGTCCGCGCCCAGTTCTTCAACTCGGCAAGCCGCCCGACATGTTTGTTGTGCCCTTCCTCGTTCAGCGCATGATCGACGGTAAGACGCGCGAGCTTGAGGACGTTGACGCATGCGAGCCGCGCACCGGGAACGGCCTTCGCAATGCGCGCGGCCTCCGTGCGAAGGGCTTCGTTAAGGGCCTCGTTGGCGTCGTCGAGATTGATCGCCACAGCGATGATCGGGACCTGTGCGAGGTGTGAGGCAATATCCGGGCGCGACCGCGAAGCCATGAGTTCGTTGTTGAAGCGCCGGCGCAGAACGGTGGCAAGTCCGTCACGCTTCAGCCTCTCGGCGCGTGCGGTCATTTTGACCTGATCGGGATTGCCAAGATCGAAGGCAAGCTGCCGCGCGGACGGATAACGCCACGCCGGCTGCACCTCGAGACAGTGGAGGACGATTTCCTGAAGCCACGGCGGATAGTCCGGACGCAGACGGCGCGGCGGAACCGGGTCTTTCCAAAGACGCCGCCGCATCCCGCTCAAGGTTTCAGATTCACCGAACGGCCGCTCGCCCGTGGTGAAGAAATAAAGCAGCACACCGAGCGCAAACAGATCGCTGCGGGGATCATTACGGGTGCCGAGCAGTTGTTCGGGCGCCATGTATGGCGCGGTCCCGAACGGCACGCGAAACTCCTCCTGCATCAGGTCCGGCAGATGATCGTGATGCGACAGGCCATAGTCGATCAGCACGGCCTCGCCTGTCGGCCTGAACATGATGTTGCTCGGCTTG
This sequence comes from Afipia sp. OHSU_II-C1, assembly GCF_000497575.1. Taxonomy (GTDB): domain Bacteria; phylum Pseudomonadota; class Alphaproteobacteria; order Rhizobiales; family Xanthobacteraceae; genus Afipia. Next base: position 114,916 of record NZ_APJI01000004.1, on the reverse strand, counting down.
ATGTCGAGATGCACGACGCTCTGCCGATGCAGATCATCCAGCGCCGTGGCAATTTTCAGCCCGATTCCGACAGCCTCCTCATACGGAAGCGGGAGATCCGCTAATCGCTTGTAGAGGGTGTCGCCAGGGATGCGCTCCATCACGATGTAGGGCTGCGGTGTGGAGAAATCTCCCAACGCTATGAATTTTGGAACATGGATGCCGGAGAGGCGCGGCAAAATCATCTGCTCCATCTCGAAGCTGACAATGGCCGCGGGATCCGGGCTGTCTCCGAACCGTGGCACTTTCATCAGCATCGGCTGCGGATGGTCCGGATGCGACACACGCCATAGGGTCGCCATGCCGCCGCGATGCACCTGTTCCTCGACCAGGAAACCATCGAGTACTTCGCCGGGAACGAGTTCGGGCCTGGCCATCAGTGCCCCTCGTACAATCGCTCGGCGAGCGAAGGGGGCAATCCGTTGTCGCGAATTCGCGCGGCGGCGCCGTCGATGTCATAGGGAGCGCGGCAGAAGGTGATCTCGTTCCGGTCGGTATCCAGCATGGCATAGGACGCTGCCGGATTGCCGTCGCGCGGCTGGCCCACAGAACCGACCACCGCGAGCCACTGCCGGCCCTTCATCAACTGGATCGGTACGCCCGTTTTGGGCGTGAAGGGCGTAATCTTTCCAATCGACGAGAGCGAATAGAGCGCGGGAATGTGAACGTGGCCGCACAGGGTCAGTGGCAGTCGTGTCACTTCCAGACTTCGGGTCGCGCTCTGGCCATCGGTCACATAGTGCCACTGAGCGGGCGCGGTGGCATCCGCGTGAACAAGCAGCCGCCCGCCATCCTCGACCGACAATGGCAGTTCGGCGAGAAACTGCCGCTCGGCACGGCCGAGCACGTTCCGCGTCCACTCAATCGCAACCTGCGCCTTTGCATTCATGCGCTCGCTGGGGACCGCAATGGCATTGTCATGATTGCCGCGGACGGCGAGCGCACCATGCCCGACCAGTTCCATGGCCGTCTGCGTGCACCAGTCCGGGTCCGCGCCATAACCCACGATGTCACCGAGCAGATAGATTTTCTCCGCGCCATCGCTTTTCGCGCGCGCGAGGCAAGCCTCGAACGCCTGACGGTTGGCATGAATATCGGCAAACACTGCAATCAGCACGTCGGACTGTCCTCACTGACGATTGCAGGCCCTTGCGCAGCCGAGCGCCTTGATCTGGATCAGGCTCCAGCTTCCGGATTACATGTTCAGCACGCGGCCGTAGGCATCGAGCACAGCTTCCTTCATCGTCTCCGAAATGGTCGGATGCGGGAAGATGGTGTGGAACAGTTCTTCCTCGGTGGTCTCGAGGTTCATTGCCACAACGAAGCCCTGGATCAGTTCGGTGACTTCCGATCCGACCATGTGCGCGCCGAGAAGCTGACCGGTCTTCTTGTCGAACACCACCTTGACCATGCCCTGGTCTTCGCCCTGTGCGATGGCCTTGCCGTTGCCGACGAACGGGAAACGGCCGACGCGAATGTCCTTGCCTGCTTCCTTCGCCTTCGCCTCGGTGAGGCCGACCGATGCGATCTGCGGATGGCAATAGGTACAGCCGGGAATGAGCGTCTTGTCCATCGGATGCGGATGCAACCCCTTGATGGCCTCGACGCAGATAATGCCTTCATGCTCGGCCTTGTGGGCGAGCATCGGCGGACCTGCGACATCGCCGATGGCATAGATGCCGGGCACGTTGGTCTTGCCGTAGCCATCGATCACGATGCAGCCGCGATCGGTTTTCACACCGAGCTTTTCGAGACCGAAGCCTTCGATGTTGCCGACCACGCCGACCGCCGAGATGACGCGATCCACCTCGATCTGCACCGGCTTGCCCTTGCCGTCATCGATGGTGGCGACAACGCTGTCGGCCTTCTTGGCGAGTTTGGTCACCTTGGTGTTCGACATCACCTTGATGCCCTGCTTCTCGAACTGCTTGCGCGCGAAACCTGCGATCTCGGCGTCCTCCACGGGAAGGATTTGCGGCAGCACCTCAACCACGGTCACCTCCGCCCCCATGGTGCGGTAGAACGATGCGAACTCGATGCCGATGGCGCCTGAGCCGACCACCAGCAGCGACTTCGGCATCTTGTCCGGGTTCATCGCCTCGAAGTAGGTCCAGACCAGTTTCTTGTCGGGCTCGAGACCCGGCAGCACGCGCGGCCGCGCGCCGGTCGCGACGATAATGTGCTTTGCGTTGTAAGTGCCCGCACCCAGCGCGCCCTTGGGCGCGGCGGCTTCGGTTTTCTTCACGGTGAACTTGCCGCCGCCGTCCAGCGTCGCCTCACCCCAGATGATCGTGATCTTGTTCTTGTTCATCAGGAATTCGACGCCGCCATTGAGGCGCTTCACCACGCCGCGCGAGCGCGCGATCACGGCTTTCGGATCGAACGAGACGTTGTCCGCCGACAGGCCATAGTCCTTGGCGTGCTTCATGTAGTGATAGATTTCCGCCGAGCGCAGCAGCGCCTTGGTCGGAATACAGCCCCAGTTGTTGCAGATGCCGCCGAGATAGGCCTTCTCGACAATGGCGGTCTTGAAACCAAGCTGCGCCGCGCGGATGGCGGTGACATAGCCGCCGGGGCCGGAACCGATCACGACAACGTCGAAAGATGTATCAGCCATAAAGAACTCCATTCGCCCGTTGGCGCGCTATTGCCGGTAGTAGTCTTGCACTGTTGTCCACGCGACGTCCTGTAGAAACGCCGCGGTCGCCGCGCCCGCAAGCGCCGACTGAGTCCATCTCGCCGTTCGGAACATCATTGGCTTCGTCAGTGGCCGCCTCCACTGAAAGATGTCTCAGCCGTTCGAATGTTTTTCGGTTCGAGACGCTCTGCAAAACGCCGGAGCATGGCCCATGGCAGGATCAACGTCAGGATGATGGGGCCGACAATCTGCAGCATTTCCTGAATGTCGCCCTCGCGAATTTCATGAAACTCGCGGACCGATATGTCGGAATACTTCAGGCCCGCAGCCAGCAACAGGAATGGCACCAATGGCACCAGCAGCGCGATATTCAGGGCGCGAGGGCCGCTCCTCCAGAACACCGCCACAGTAAAGCAGATCAGCGCAATGACGCTGAAGACCGGCGTATAGATAAGGCCGATAATCTCCGTCATCGAACACGACAGCCGCTCACCCTGGCACGGCCGCAAAAGCCCAGCGACGTAACCGAACGCGAGGGCTGCAGCAAGACCGAGCACGCAGGCAAGTGCAATGATCCCAAACCGGCGCATATGCGCTCCCGGCCTACACCACCATCATCACGGGGTTTTCGATCAGCTTCTTGAACGCGGTGATCAGTTCCGCGCCAAGCGCGCCATCGATGGCGCGATGATCACAGGACAATGTCACGCTCATCATGGACGCAGCAACGATCTGGCCATTGCGCACGACAGCCCGATCTTCGCTCGTGCCGACGGCAAGGATCGATGACTGCGGCGGATTGATCACCGCGGTAAAGTCCTTGATGCCGTACATGCCGAGGTTCGATACCGACGACGTGCCACCCTGATACTCGTTCGGCTTGAGCTTCTTGGCCTTGGCGCGCGCAGCGAGATCCTTCATCTCGCTGGAAATTGCCGACAGGGTCTTGATTTCGGCCTGGCGAATGATCGGGGTAATCAGGCCGAATGGCAGAGCCACCGCGACGCCGATGTCCGAATGCTTGTGGCGAAGCATCGCCGTCTCGGTCCATGAGACGTTTGCCTCCGGAATCTTCTGCAGCGCGAGCGCCATCGCCTTGATGACAAAGTCGTTCACCGAAATCTTGTAGAGCGGCTTGCCGTCTGCGTTCTTGCCCGCAGCGGCGTTGATATCCTCGCGCGCCGCGTTGAGCTTGCCGAGATCGCAATCAATCGTGAGATAGAACGTCGGCATCGAATTGGTCGCAGCGGTGAGACGCTGCGCGATGGTCCGGCGCATCGAGTCGTGCGGCACGCTCTCGTAACCGCCCTCCTCATACAGCGCTAGGATCTGCTGGTCCGACATCGCGGGCGCACCGACTGCGCCGGTGGCAGCGCCTGCGCTGGCTGCGGGCTTGAGGCCCTTGCCGGACTTCGCCTGATCGATGTCGCGCGCCACCACGCGGCCATGCGGCCCCGAACCGGTGACGCGGGACAGATCAATCCCGGCTTCCTTCGCAAGACGCCGCGCCAGTGGCGACGAGAACACGCGCGCGCCGTTGCTTGGTACAGAAGCCGCTGCGGCGGCTGGTGCAGCAGCAGGCTTCGCTGGCGCGGATGCAGCAGCCGGAGCCGGTACTGCGGCAGGCGCAGCAGCTTTCGGAGCCGGCGCAGGCGCGGCTTCCGATTTCGCAGGCGCAGCCGATGCGGCACCTGCTCCGGCGGCCTTCACGTCTTCGCCGTCACCAGCAAGCACCGCAATGACATTGTTGACCGGAACATCCTGGGTGCCTTCCGGCACGAGGATCTTCGCGATGGTGCCTTCATCGACGGCTTCGACTTCCATCGTCGCCTTGTCGGTCTCGATCTCGGCAATCACATCGCCTGACTTGACCTTGTCGCCTTCCTTCTTGAGCCACTTGGAGAGGTTACCCTTCTCCATGGTGGGAGACAGTGCAGGCATCAGAATGTTGATCGGCATGATACGAGTGTCCCGAATCCGAAGTTCGTCTCATTGTACGGCGCCCTCCGTTACGAACTTCGGATTCGAAGGGACACTCGCAAATCTACTATCCAGTGCGGTTTCGGTTCAGAAGTTCGCTTGAAGAATTCGCGGAATGATGAAGCGAACTTCTGAACCACCGCACTGGTCCTGCTCTCTCAGCGATAACTAACAGCCTTGGCGGCGGCGACGACTTCCGCCACCGTCGGCAGCGCAAGCTTTTCGAGATTGGCCGCGTACGGCATCGGCACGTCCTTGCCCGACACGCGCGCAACCGGCGCGTCGAGATAATCGAACGCCTGCTCCATGATCCGCGCCGCGATTTCCGCGCCGACGCCGGACTGCTGCCAGCCTTCCTCGACCGCGACCGCGCGTCCGGTTTTCTTCACCGAATTGATGATCGTCTCGGTGTCCATCGGACGCAGCGTGCGCAGATCGATGACCTCCGCCTCGATGCCTTCCTTGGCGAGTTCATCGGCGGCGCCCAGCGCATAGGTCATGCCGTTCGACCATGACACCAGCGTCACGTCCTTGCCCGGCCGCACGATCCGCGCCTTGCCGATCGGAACGACATAGTCGTCGAGCTTCGGCACATCGCCGGTGTGCCCGTACAGAATTTCGTTTTCAAGGAAGATCACCGGGTTCGGATCGCGGATCGCCGCCTTGAGCAGACCCTTCGCATCCGCCGCCGAATACGGCGCGACAACCTTGAGGCCCGGAATCTGCGAGTACCACGCCGAGTAGTCCTGGCTGTGCTGGGCGGCCACGCGTGCCGCCGCGCCGTTCGGTCCGCGGAACACTATCGAGCAGCCCATCTGGCCGCCGGACATGTAGAGCGTCTTCGCCGCGGAGTTGATGATCTGGTCAATCGCCTGCATCGCGAAGTTGAAGGTCATGAACTCAACAATGGGCTTCAGCCCGGCCATCGCCGCACCGACGCCGACGCCGGCGAAACCGTGCTCGGTGATCGGCGTATCGATCACGCGGCGCGCGCCGAATTCCTGCAACAGGCCCTGGGTGATCTTGTAGGCGCCCTGATATTCAGCGACCTCTTCACCCATCACGAACACATCGCCGTCGCGGCGCATTTCCTCGGCCATGGCATCGCGGAGCGCTTCGCGCACCGTCATCTTGACCATCTCGGTGCCGGGCGGCACTTCGGGGTCCGGCTCGACCGGAGCGGCTGGCGCCGCGACCACCGGCGGAGCGCTGATCTGGGGCTTGCCTTCCCCGACGGGTGAGCGCGACTCTTCAACTTCTTGCTTAACTTGAGGACTGGCCTCAGGGGCCTTGGCGGCAGCGGCGGCCGGGGCCTTGCCCAGATCGGCGGCGCTCTCACCGTCACTGAGGATGGTCGCGATCGGTGTGTTGACGGCGACATCGTTGGTGCCTTCAGCGACAAGAATCTTGCCGAGCGTCCCCTCGTCGGTCGCCTCGACTTCCATGGTGGCTTTGTCGGTTTCGATTTCGGCGATCACGTCGCCGGACTTGATGGCTTCACCCTCTTTTTTCAACCATTTGGAAAGATTGCCTTTCTCCATGGTGGGCGAAAGCGCGGGCATCAGAACTTGAATCGGCATGGTGGCTCCGCACTTATCGGTAGATGTCGGTGTATAGCTCGGACGCATCCGGCTCCGGCGCGTGCTGCGCGAAGTCCGCCGCCTCGTTGACGATCTCGCGCACTTCCGCGTCGATCGCCTTCAGCTCCTGCTCGCTGACCTTGAGGTCCAGCAACCGCTGCCTCACCTGCTCGATCGGATCGCTGTCGTGGCGCACCTTGTCCACTTCCTCACGGGTCCGATACTTGGCGGGATCGGACATCGAGTGGCCACGGTAACGGTACGTCTGCATCTCGAGAATGTAAGGCCCGTTGCCTTCGCGGCACCACTGCACCGCCTTGTCGCCCGCGGCTTTCACCGCACGGACGTCCATACCGTCGACCTGTTCGCCCGGGATGTTGAACGACGCGCCGCGCTTGGAGAAATCGGTCTGCGCCGACGAACGCGAGACCGAAGTGCCCATGGCGTAACGGTTGTTCTCGATGACGTAGATGATGGGAAGCTTCCAGAGCTCCGCCATGTTGAAGCTCTCGTAGACCTGCCCCTGATTGGCCGCGCCGTCGCCGAAATAAGCGACGCTGACATTCTTGTCGCCGCGATAGCGGTTGGCGAACGCGAGACCTGTGCCGAGCGGAACCTGTGCACCGACGATGCCGTGGCCGCCGTAGAAGTTCTTCTCCTTGCTGAACATGTGCATGGAGCCGCCCTTGCCCTTGGAATAGCCGGCTTCGCGTCCTGTGAGTTCCGCCATCACGCCCTTGGGGTCCATCCCGCAGGCCAGCATATGACCGTGATCACGATAGCTGGTGATGATCTGGTCACCTTGCTCGAGCGACATCTGCATGCCCACCACGACCGCTTCCTGACCGATGTAAAGATGACAGAAACCGCCGATCGCGCCCATGCCGTAGAGTTGACCCGCCTTCTCCTCGAAGCGCCGGATCAGCATCATCTCGCGAAACGCGCGAAGCTCCTGGTCCTTCGTGAATGTCAGATTATTGGGATGGCGGGAGCCGTTGCCAGCATCTTGCGCGGCGGTTTTCTTCGCTGTTGCCATGGCTTGTCCGGATAAGAGAGCGGGTACCAACTTCTGTACCCCAACTCGTATCGCAATGAAAAGCAAAGCGTGCACAAACGCTTCGCTCATCTATGACGCAATGCAGCGACAGCAATTTTAGAATCGAAAGCGAACGATTTTTGAAATTTGAAACCTAGTTCTGACCGATCATCCGAACGAGGTCGCGTGGATGCACATAGTCGAGCTGGTAACGCGCACGTTCGTCGAGCATGTCAGGATCAACACGGTCGGAACGAAGCAGTGAAACGCGCTGTTCTGCCGCAGTTCGCTCCGCCTTGAGCCGCGCCAACTCCGCGGTCAGCAGCACGATTTCCTGATCGAGTTCCTGGCGCGCATTCAGACCGTACTTGCCGGTATAGGCGTTGACGCCGAAATAGGCGATCAGCGCCGCCGCAATCGCGTACAGCGCGAGGCCGGTCATGATGGCTTTGAGTCGTGTGCGTGAAACCATACCCGCACGATGCGACAGCCCGGTTAACCTATTGCTAACAGCCGGGCCGCCGCATCACGACAGAATCATGTCTTGAGCTTGTCGACCCATGTCGCGAAGGCATTGATGTAGGTCTTCAGCACCTTCTCGAGCGCTTCCTTGGTGAGGTTGCCCTTGTCGTCGAACGCGTCGCCCACCCCGTTCAGATAGATTTCGGGCTGCTGGAGGATCGGTCCGGAAATGCCCGGAAGAATCGATTTCAGATGCATGGCCGCGGCAACGCCGCCCAGCGGGCCGGGTGAATTGGCAACGATGCCGGTCGGCTTACCGAGAAACGAGCTCTTCCCGTAGGGGCGCGACGCGACATCGATCGCGTTTTTCAACACGCCGGAGGTCGACCTGTTGTATTCGGGCGTGACGAAAAGAACCGCGTCGGACTTCTGGATCTTCTCGCGGAATGCGACCCAGTCCGCCGGCGGCGTCGCTTCAAGGTCCTGATTGAAAAATGACAGCCCGTGAAGCGTCACGATCTCAAGCTTGAGAGATGGCGGAGCAATCTTCGCCAAGGCATTGGCGATCTTGAGCGAAAACGACTCCTTGCGGAGGCTGCCGACGATAACGGCAACGGTATGGGCCATGAGGACATCCTTTCAACGGCAAAGAAATTCCGTAAGCGGGCTTAGCCGCGCCCTAAAAAGGATGCAAGTGCATTAACTCAGATCGCGGGATCGTGTTCTGCCGGCTAGCCCAGCAGTTCGTCGTTGTGCTGCCCCAGCCGGGGTGCGCCTGAGTGCGGATGCGGACGCTGCCCGTCGAACGAAATCGGCAAGCCCACCACCGGCAATTCGCTGCCCGGCAGCGTGCGCATCAGGTCGGACGCCTTGAACTGTTCGGTCTGCTGCAACTCCGCGATGGTGTTCACCGGGCTGGACGGCACGCCCACCGCCTCGAAGGCGGCGAGCCACTCCGCACGCGTCTTTGTCAGCAATACAGGCTTCAGCAATCCGATCAGAACGTCGCGATGGACGAACCTGTCCCTGCCCCGCGCGAACCGCGGATCGGTGCACCATTCGGGGAATCCGAGCACGGTGGCAAGCTTGTGAAACAGCCGGTCATAACCGGCGGCGATTACCAGCGGGTGATCGGCGGTGTCGAACACCTGATACGGCACAATGGTCGGGGTCGCCGCGCCGGTGCGCGGCGAAAGCTCCTGCGTGATGTGATAGGTCGCCAGCGATGAATCCACCCACGACGCCGCACTGTCGAGCAGCGAGGTGTCAATCACACATCCCTTGCCGGTGACGTGACGCTGCTGAAGCGCGCCGAGTGCGCCGATCACGCACCATTGCGCGGTCGCCTTGTCGTTGATCGCAGGTGCGCAGAACGTTGGCGGGTCTTCGTGACGGCCGGTCTGCATCATCACGCCGCCGAAGGCCTGAAGCAGCGGATCAAAACCCGGCGCCTTCGACAGCGGCCCCTTCGGCCCGAACGCCCAGATCGAACAGTAGATCAATCGCGGATTGATCGCGCGCATGTGCTCGGGGCCGATGCCGAGATCGTTGACCACGCCCGACCGGAGATTCTGGATGAGGATGTCGGCATCACGAACGAGGGTCTTGAGCTTCTCGATATCATCCGCGTTCTTCATGTCGAGCGTCACCGACCGCTTGTTGCGGTTGGTGACGTGAAACATGATCGAGGCTTCTTCGATAAAAGGAGGTCCCCAGCTGCGGGCGTCGTCGCCGCCGTCGGGCTTCTCGATCTTGATGACGTCCGCGCCCATGTCGGCCATGATCGCGCCGGCCAGCGGACCCGCGAGCGCCTGCCCGATTTCGATGACTTTAATTCCGGCAAGCGGACCATTCATGGCGTATGTCTCCCGCAGCTTGATTTTCGCGGACGCCACTCAAGCGAGTGCGGCCCGCCAAGGCAAGCCGCAAGCGCGATATGAAAACGAAACCCAGCGTTGCGTCGGCACGCCTTCCGGTAGAACGCGGTTTACGCCAGCGCCTTGAGCGCCGACCTGCCAGCGTAGACCGCTTGGTTGCCGAGCTCCTGCTCGATGCGCAGCAACTGGTTATATTTCGCCGTACGATCGGCGCGCGCCAGCGACCCGGTCTTGATCTGCCCGCAGTTGGTGGCAACGGCGAGGTCCGCGATGGTCGAATCTTCGGTTTCGCCGGAACGGTGCGACATCACGGCGGTGTAGGCTGCCTTGTGCGCCATCTCGACGGCGGCAAGCGTCTCGGTGAGCGAGCCGATCTGGTTGACCTTCACCAGAATGGAATTGCCGAGGCCCTTCTTGATACCGTCTGCAAGGCGCGTGACGTTGGTGACGAACAGGTCATCGCCGACGAGCTGGCATTTCGATCCGATCAGGTCGGTCAGTTCCTTCCAGCCGTCCATGTCGTCTTCGGCCATGCCGTCTTCGATCGACACGATCGGATAGCGCGACACGAGATCGGCAAGGTACTTGGCCTGCTCCGAACGTGAGCGGGTTTTCTTCTCGCCCTCATAGACATACGAGCCGTTCTTGAAAAATTCGGTCGAGGCGCAGTCCAGCGCCAGCATGATGTCGCCGCCCGCCTTGTATCCGGCCTTGCCGATGGCGCTCATGACGAAATCGAGCGCCGCATCCGCCGACGGCAGGTTCGGTGCGAAGCCACCTTCGTCGCCGACGTTGGTGTTGTGACCGGCCTTCTTCAACTCGCCCTTGAGGGTGTGGAAAATTTCCGCGCCCGCGCGAAGGCCTTCGGAAAACGACTTGGCGCCGACCGGCATCACCATGATTTCCTGGAAATCGATCGGATTGTCCGCATGCACGCCGCCGTTGACGATGTTCATCATCGGCACCGGAAGGACCCGCGCCGAGGTTCCACCGACGTAGCGATAGAGCGGCATGCCAAGCGATTCAGCCGCGGCCTTGGCAACGGCGAGCGACACGCCGAGAATGGCGTTGGCGCCAAGCCGGCTTTTGTTCGGGGTGCCGTCGAGATCGATCATGGTCTGGTCGATCTGAACCTGCTGCTCGGCCTCCATGCCGCCGATGGCGTCGAAAATCTCACCGTTGACCGCCTCGACAGCCTTCTGCACGCCCTTGCCGAGATAACGGCCCTTGTCGCCATCGCGCAGTTCGACAGCTTCATGTGCGCCCGTGGAAGCGCCCGAGGGAACGGCGGCGCGGCCCAGCGAACCGTCTTCCAGCACCACATCGACCTCAACGGTCGGATTGCCGCGGCTGTCCAGAATTTCGCGGCCGATGATGTCGACGATGGCGGTCATGTGCATCCTCTCAGGGCGTGGGATTGAAGATTGGGGCAGCTTCTACAGGAACGCGCCGCGCTCGAAAAGGCCAACCGAAGTCTTTGATCCCGTGACGTTTTGATCAGGAATCGCTATCAGGGGATAAATGGAGATACCGATGTCCAGAAAGCCCCGCATCACCAAGACCGCCGCGCCGTCGTTGCAACTCGGCCAGCAGGTCGAAACACCTGCCTCGCCCGAACAGGCGCAGCTCGACCGGGTTCCGAACCCGCACTCCGACACGAATTATGTCGCACGTTTCACGATGCCGGAATTCACCTCGATCTGCCCGGTCACCGGCCAGCCGGATTTCGCCATTCTCGTCATCGATTACGTGCCAAATAAATGGCTCGTGGAGTCGAAGTCGCTGAAGCTCTATCTCAACAGCTTCCGCAACGTCGGCTCGTTCCATGAAGATTGCACGGTGTCCATCGGCAAGCGGCTGACAAAGCTGCTGGCGCCGCGCTGGCTGCGGATCGGCGGATATTTCTATCCACGCGGGGGCATGCCGATCGATGTGTTCTGGCAGGCTGGAAAACTTCCGGCGAATGTATGGATGCCGGATCAGGGCGTCCCGCCCTATCGCGGACGGGGATGATCTACTTGCGCATGATCTGGTCGGAAAACTGATTCCTGCTTTTTTGGATCATGCGCTAGATATCCGCCATCTCCGCCGGCTTCTGATGCAGCAGCCGCGCGGCCACGATGCCGAGCACGAGGATGACCATCGCGCTCATGATCAGCGTCGCCTGCTTGCCGGCATGCGCCAGCGTAAAGCCGTAGACGATCGGCCCCACCGCCTGCCCCATGAAGAAGCAGAACGCATGCAGCGACATCGCCGAGGCGCGCGCCTCGGGCGCGAGATCGCTGGAGAACACCTGCAACGAGCCGTGCAGCGAATAGAACCCCCAGCCCATGATGAGGAACGAGATCGCCTGGATCTCCCACCGCGGCCCGAACGCGATAATCACGAACTGCAGCGCCACGACCACGGCGCCGCCGATCATCAAGCCGTTGACGCCAAATCGCGGCAGCAGCCGCGCGACGCTCATGCTGTAAAGCAACCCGCCCAGTGCGAATGCGGCGATCACGACGCCCGGTATCGACGCGCGGGTCTCGCCGAGTTCGAACAGAAACGCGGCGACGAACGGCAAAAGACCGAGAACGCAGATTCCCTCGATAAAGACCGCGGTGAAACACACCCGCGCATTGGGATTGTGCAGGATCGTGCGATAGCCGTCTTTCAGCGACTTGAAGCTGACACCGCTTCGCGGACTGGTCACGCCGCCGCGCCGGAAGCCCATGAACACCGCCGCCGACGCAACCACCATGACCGCGCCGAGAACTGCCAGAACGCCGCGCCATCCGAGAAAGTCGCCGATCACCCCGGCCGCCGACGCCCCCAGAAGGTTTCCGGTCATGGCGCCTGCCAGCACACGGCTCAGCGCCACTTGTCTTTGCGCCGTCGGCACCAGATCGCCGGTCAATCCGAATGCGATCGGGAATGTACCTCCCGCGGCGATGCCGCAGAGGATGCGGGACAGGAACAGCATTTCGAACGAGGTCGCCATTGCGCCGACGATGTTGGCACCGCCGAGCAGAACCAGACACGCGATCATCAACCGGGGCTTGCCGAACATGTCGGCCGCGGCACCAAGGATCGGCTGCACAATGGCGAATGTCAGCGCGACGGCTGCCGACAGGCTCGCTGCGGTCGCGACCGTGACGCCGAAATCGCCAGCCACGAGCGGCAGCACTGGTTCCATCGCACGCGACGAAAGGGCCGATGCGAACGTCGTCGCGGCGATGACATTGAGGATCGGCAGCATCAGGACTTCGTTCGTTCCTTTAACGCCGCGCCGGCGCAGGCCTAGCGCGCTCCGCTCTTTGCGAGCGCATCAAATCCCATCAGATTTTTCACCAGTGCCTCGAAATCCTTCAGCGGCACCATGTTCGGCCCGTCCGACGGCGCGTTGTCGGGATCGGGATGCGTCTCGATGAACACACCCGCGACGCCAACGGCCACGGCAGCGCGCGCCAGCACCGGCACGAACTCCCGTTCGCCGCCGGATGAAGTCCCCTTGCCGCCCGGCTGCTGCACCGAGTGAGTCGCATCGAAGATCACCGGCGCACCGGTGGTGCGCGCAAGGATCGGCAGCGCCCGCATGTCGGAGACCAAGGTGTTGTAACCGAACGATGCGCCGCGTTCGGTCACCATGACATTCGGATTGCCGCCCCCGGTGACCTTGCCGACGACGTTGGCCATGTCCCACGGCGCGAGGAACTGGCCCTTCTTCACATTCACGATCTTGCCGGTCGCCGCGGCCGCCAGCAGCAGGTCGGTCTGACGGCAGAGGAACGCCGGGATCTGCAACACGTCGACCGCCTCGGCCACGGGCGCGCATTGTTCGACTTCGTGGACATCGGTCAGCACCGGCAGACCGAGTGTTTCGCGAATTTCGGCAAAGATCGGCAGCGCCTTCTCGAGGCCCATGCCGCGCGCGCCGGACGCGCTGGTGCGGTTGGCCTTGTCGAACGAGGTCTTGTAGACGAGCCCGATCTTGAGGCGCGCGGCGATCTCCTTCAGCGCGGACGCGACTTCCAGCCCATGCGCGCGGCTCTCCAACTGGCACGGCCCGGCGATCACCGCCAAAGGCAGCGCGTTGCCGAACTTGACGTTGCCTGCGGAAACCACCGGGGCCGCGGAAATCTTGGCGTTCAAAGGGTGTCCCTTTTCAGAAAATCGGTTGGACCATGCCGGTGAGGGAGTGCCCTATCAAGTCCGGCCCGTCAAATCCCGGCCGGTGTCTCGAATATCAGGGTTGCGCCAAAGGCTGCCTCAGGCGGCACCACCAGCCGGCCGATGTGCCGGTTCGAGGCCACCCCGCCGCTTTTGAGGATTCGCTCGGTTGCATCGATGTCTGGCACCGCAAGGCGCAGCCCTTTGATCGAAGCGCCCTCGCCGTCCAGTTTCGGCAGGGTTCCAAACTGGTCGCGGAACGACACCGCTTCCATGATCTCGACATCGCCGCGCGGGGTGTTTGCGGTGACGCCGATCGAACTGGAATGGAGATCGCGCACCCCGGTCAGTGCACCGAGGAAAATATGATGATCAGCGGGATTGTCCGCGACAAGGACCGCGCCGAGAACGCTGCTCGCGCCATTGGCATGCTGCTGATAGTCCGGTTTCCAGAACGCGGCCGGATTGTGCTGCTTGCAGGTGAAGAACGTCGTGTGGGGCGACAGTGCATCACGCGCGAAGGCGAGCGAAAAACCGACAGTCGTGGCGCTTCCATCAGGCAGCTTCGCCTCGCGCGAAAACGGCAACGACTTCGATGCACCAATGCCATGTCGCGCGAAGTCGGCGACATCGGCTTCGCTGTCCGTACTCTCGAACACCAGCATCGAGAAGCCATCGCCGCGCGCGATAGCCTCGCGGTTCGGAACGCCGAAATGCAGCGACAGGCCGTCGTCTCCAAGTTTCTCGGGTTCGGCGACCGTCAGAACCTCTATGAAAAAGCCGGGAAACTGCACGACAAGATTATGCGTGCCCCACGGATGCCGGTTGCGCGCGCCGACCGTGAAGCCGGCGCGGCGGTAGAAATCCGCCGCAGCATCGAGATCGCGGACGGCATGGACGATATGATCGAGACCGCGGGACATGACCGATGCGCGGAGGCGCCCTCACTTCACCGAGGAAAATGCCGTCGGCGCCAGAAACTGGCTGACGATGTTCTCGACGATCTGACCGTTCTTCTCGGTCTCGGCGCGGGTGGATATCCAGACCGGATCGGTCGAAAATGCAGTCCATTTCTGCTCGCGCTCCGCAAGCGAGTCCCACGCCAGGAAGTATGTCAGTTCCTGATTGGACTGGCCGACCACCGTGGTGAAAAAACCGGCCTGACGGATGCCATGCTTTTCCCAAATCTTCAGCGTGTGGTTCTGAAAACGATTCATCAGATCGGGAAGCCGTCCCGGAAGGCAGCGATAAACGCGCATTTCATAGATTTTGGTCATTAGCCCCTCTTGTTGATTGAACCGGCGGACGAATTACGCCGACTGGATTATGCAGGCTCTCAAGGAACGGCATATAGTGGCCTGAGCGATCCGTTATCAAGCGCTTCTCGAGGACCAATGCGAGAACTATTCATGCAAAAGACTTTGCTTAGCTTGACGCTGGCCATCGCGGCATCCGGCTTGATAACATCCGCTCCTGCGCAGTCACCCGGAGCGCCCGGCGTGGTCACAGGTGGCGCAGGCGGCGTCACCTTCAACGGCAAGCCCGCCGCGCGGCAGGGCGATACCACCAGCGGCGGCAGCGTGATTGTCGAAGGCTCTCCAAACGTCTTCATCAACGGCAAGCCTGCGGCTGTGATGAGCGGCAAGACCGGATGCGGCGGCGTTGTGGTTGGCGGCGCAGGTGGCATCTATATCAACGGCAAGCCCGCGGCGCGCACCGGCGATCAGACCTCGGGCTGTCCGAAGTAGGCTTTGCGTTCTCAGCTTCCTGCGTAACGCGCCGTGACCAGGTTCATCTCGAACGCCTCTTTCTCGGTAAGCCAGCGGATATCCTTGCTCGCCGTCATCGCCTGCATGATCGACGGTGAAACACCCATCTGTGTCATGTAGTCGAGAATGATTCCGGTGGTGCGCTGAGTCCGCGAGACCAGATCGCCCGCCGATTCATCGCCTTTTGCCCCTGTGCTGCTGAACTGGTGAACGCCGAGCATGGAACGCGGCATCGCCTCGCGGACCTTGCCGCCTGCGAAGACAAACACGCATGCACTGGCGCAGCGCGCTGGTTGCGGACTCCCGCTGGAATCGACTCTCCCGACCACCGTCGTCAGTCCGCGCGAACGGACCACCGCCCCCATGATCAGGCCCTGATCGAGCGCGCCGCCCGGCGACGACAGGAAGACCACATCGCCGCTGGTGAGCTTGGCCGCGTCGAGCTGTTCACGAAACCAGCTTGCGGACGCAGGTCCGACCCGCCCGTCGATGGCGAGCCCCCTCCGGCCGTCGGCCACGCTGACCGTCGATGCGGTCATGCTGGGCGAACCGAAAAACTCTCTCCAATAGGACCATGCGCCCGGCGACGAGATATCCCGATATGCAGGAATGAGGACGCCCGCCAACAGAAGACCCGCGAAGATCACGGACGCCAACATCCCCGAGCCGCGCCTGCGCCGCCTGACAGGAACGGGTGGCTGGTCAACCGGCACGTCCGGCTGCCGGTCAGCCGGACGTTCTCCCCATGGCCGCACCGGATCGTCTGTCGATTGAAGAGGCGGCGGTTTTATTTTGGGAGTCATGCTCGACCAGATCCCGATTCTCGTCTCAGGAGAACCGCTCCCATGCCGCCTGCCGGGAAATCCCAAGCGCCCTGCCGATCGCCTCCCATGTCACTTCCCGCTTGCGCAGCGTTGCGACGTGCGACGCCAGGTGATCGCCGGCGGCGTCCGCGATGGCCGATGTGCGCGGAAGTTGTTCAAGCAGGAATTCGTCGGAACACTTGTCCCAATCCGTTTGCTCGGGCGACGCCTCGCCGCTGATAAACTTGGTGCAGACAGCGACGCATTCATTACAGATGAAAACGGTCGGACCGGCGATCAGCGTTTTGACGGCGTCCTTCGACTTGCCGCAGAACGAGCAGAATAAAATGTCTGTGGCCGCTTTCGGAGCAGCGGCTTCAGACTTTCCAGCCATGGCATGGCCTCCGTCAAGGATATCTTGACAATATGTCCGCCTTTATAAATCCGTCAAGGATCGCTTGACGGCGGTTTGGAGGTGTTGTCGATACCCGTTATCCAGTTCCCGCAATGCAGCCGCAATGCACGTGCTCTAGGACATCTCTCATGAGCGAGTGCACGTAATGCGAATCCTGCTGGTGGAAGACGAACCGGAAATGGCCGCCGCCCTGTCCGCCGCGCTGAAGGGCTATGACATGGTGGTCGACCATGTGCCGACCCTTGCCGACGCAGAAGAAGCCATCGCGGCCGATGTCCATGCCGCCGTTCTGCTCGATCGCCGGCTCCCCGACGGCGATGGTCTCTCGCTGATTCCAAAGGTTCGGGCCCGAGCCGACGGCATCCCCATCATCGTCCTGACCGCGCGCGGCGATCTCGCGGACCGCATTGCCGGTCTCGACAGCGGCGCGGATGATTATCTGACGAAACCGTTTTCCGTCGAAGAACTGCTGGCGAGGCTGCGCGCGGTCCTACGCCGGCCTGCGGGCCTTCAATCCAGTCACATGCGGGCCGGTCGCCTCACCTTCGATTTCAGCCACCGCGAGGCCAGCGTTGAGGGGCGTTTGCTGGAGTTGCCGCGCCGTGAGTTGCTCGTTCTGGAAGCCTTGCTGCGGCGTCTGGGCCGCACCGTGCTAAGGCCGACCCTTGAAGAGGCCGTCTACAACTTCGACGACGAGATTCAGTCGAATGCGCTGGACACGCATGTGTCGCGGCTTCGGCGGAAACTCACCGACGCGAACGCCGGCGTCGAAATTCACGGCATTCGCGGCGTCGGCTATTTGCTGAAGCAGCAGACATGATGCTGCAATCCACCTCGCCTTCCCTGAAATCGCGGCTGGTCTGGCGCTTGGTGCCGTTGCAGGCCGCGCTGCTGGCGCTTCTCGTTCTGCTGATCGTCGGTACGTTGTGGGGCACGGGTCTTCTTCTCGACAACCGCGACGAAGAGCATGCCATCGATGTCCTACAAAAGGCTGTCGAGCGCGACGCAGAGGGCAAGCTCGATCTGGTCTCGACGCCGCAACTTAAGAAGTTGCGGTCCGATGTTCCCGATCTCTGGTTCGTCATCCGGGACCGGCAGGGACAATCCCTGTCGGAGGGGTCCGTCCCGCTCGAGTTCGCGCAGATCGGCGGCGCGCTTGACCACATCAGTCAGGCCCGGCTTGGCTGGCAGATGCTGAATGACGATCCGCGCAAACCCGCTGCGCGGTTGAAGCGCGTCGAAACCGCCGCGGGCAATGTGCAGATACTGACGGCGACGCAGGGCGACATGTCCGCCGGCAAGGCTGCGCTGGTAGCGTTCATGGTGTTCGTCGGCTTCGCGCTGCCGAGCCTGTTGCTCATGACCCTGACAACCGTCATCGCAACACCGATCGTTGTTCGCCGCGCCCTTACCGGCCTGGACGCCGCAGCCGATCAGGCCCGTCGTATCGATATTGACAAGCGCGGCGCCAGATTGCCGCTCGAGGATGTTCCCGCTGAAGTCGCACCGCTGGTCAACGCCGTGAACGACGCACTCGTGCGGCTCGACGAGGGATATGCTCGCCACAAGCGTTTTACCGCTGATGCTGCCCATGAGCTTCGCACACCGATCGCCATCCTGAGCACGCGGCTCGAGTCATTGCCGCAGGGCCCGGACAAGACGCGCCTGATGGAGGATGCAGCCCGCCTGGCAACGCTGGCCGAGCAACTGCTCGACATTCAGCGGCTCGACCAGAACCGAACGCCATTCTCCCGGGTTGATCTCGTGGCGGTCGGGCGGCGCGTCGTTGCCGACCTTGCGCCGCTCGCAATCGCTGCGGGTTACGACATATCATTCGAGGCCGCAGCCGAACCGGTTGAAACGCTTGGAGACCAAACCGCGCTTGAGCGAGCGATCACCAATCTGGTGCAGAATGCGATCGAACACGCGGGTCACCAGGGCACAATCAGCGTCAGGGTTACATTCCCCTGCACCATCGACGTCATCGATCAGGGAATAGGCATACCTGCGGAACAGCGCGCACGCATCTTCGAGCCTTTCTACAGGATTCAGCCGCTCGACCGCGGCGCAGGGCTCGGACTTAATCTCGTCCGCGAAATCGTTCACCTGCATCGGGGATACGTGACCGTGCTCGACAATCAGTACGGCGGCGCCTGTTTCAGGATAACACTGCCTGCCATTTTTTCTCCGTAGCACGACAGTCACACACGCAACCTCCGCGCCGGCGCATCGCGCGCGAATGCGTCCGCCTCACTCGATCCTCGAGTCACTCCTCCGCAAGACGTCACGCAATGTTGTCGCAATGCACGGCCGCGATATTGCGCGCGTCCCGTCATCGGTTGCGATTCGGGACGGCACACGAGCGGCACCGCCCGCTCGTCAATTCGTTCTGGAGCATCAATGCCGCAAGATTTTCTGTCGTTCTTTCTCGCCTGGATGTCCGCCCCCGGCCGTGTCGGCGCAATCGCCCCGTCCGGCGAGGCGCTGGCCAACCTGATCACCAGCGAGATCACACCATCGACCGGTCCGATCATCGAACTTGGACCTGGCACGGGCGCATTCACCTACAAGCTGCTCGAACGCGGCGTGCGTCAGGAGAACCTTACGCTGATCGAGTACGGCTCCGACTTCATGAGGCTGCTGCAGGTCCGCTTCCCCGGCGCGCGGGTGCTCTGGATGGACGCGGGCCGGCTGGCGGGCAGTGCATTGTTCGAGGGCGCGCCTGTGGGCGCGGTCGTCAGCGGCCTTCCGCTTCTGAACATGTCGACCCGAAAGATCGTGTCGATTGTCGGCGGCGCGTTCAGCTACATCCGCCCAGGCGGCGCATTCTATCAGTTCACCTACGGCATGACCTGCCCGGTGCCGCGCCCCATTCTTGACAGGCTCGGCCTGAAGGCGACGTTGCTCGACCGGGCCATGCTGAATGTGCCGCCAGCTGCGGTCTATCGCCTGACGCGACGGCCGCAGTGCAGGCTGACTGGCAACAGCGCCGTTACATCGAGCAAAAGCGATGCGCTCAAAAATGGTGAGGCTTAGACCAGCCGGCTCTGGACCATCGCGGCCTGCACGAACGAGGCGAACAGCGGATGCGGCTCGAACGGGCGTGATTTCAGCTCGGGATGATACTGCACGCCGATGAACCACGGATGATCCTCGTACTCGACGATTTCCGGCAGCACGCCGTCCGGCGACATGCCAGAGAAGCGCAGGCCGTGCTGTTCGAGGCGGTCCTTGTAGGCGGTGTTGACCTCGTAGCGGTGACGATGCCGCTCGGAAATCTCCAGCACATCGCCATAGATCTGCGAGACGCGGCTGCCCTTCTTCAGGGCCGCCGGATAAGCGCCGAGCCGCATGGTGCCGCCGAGGTCGCCTGCCTTGCTGCGCTTTTCGAGTTCATTGCCGCGCAGCCACTCAGTCATCAGGCCGACCAGCGGCTCCTTCGTCGGGCCGAATTCGCTTGAGTTGGCATCCTCGATGCCGACCAGATTGCGTGCGGCCTCGATCACCGCCATCTGCATGCCGAAGCAGATGCCGAAATACGGCACATCGCGCTCGCGCGCAAAACGCGCCGCCTTGATCTTGCCTTCCGCACCGCGCTGGCCGAAGCCGCCCGGCACCAGAATGCCGTTGACGTGTTCGAGGAACGGCGCGGGATCTTCGTTCTCGAAAACCTCGGACTCGATCCAGTCGAGATTGACCTTCACCTTGTTGGCGATGCCGCCGTGCGACAACGCCTCGATCAGCGATTTGTAGGCATCCTTCATGCCGGTGTACTTGCCGACGATGGCGATGGTCACCTGGCCTTCGGGATTGCGGATGCGCTCGTTGATGGTGTGCCAGCTTTCCAGCTTGGGCGGCTTGATATCGACGATGCCGAACGCGGCCAGCACTTCGTCGTCAAGCCCGGCGGCGTGATAGGCCTCGGGCACCGCGTAGATGTTGTCGACATCGCGCGCCTCGATCACGGCGGATTCGCGCACGTTACAGAACAACGCCAGCTTGCGGCGCTCTTCCTTCGGAATTTCGCGGTCGGTGCGGCACAGAAGAATGTCCGGCTGGATGCCGATCGAGCGCAGTTCCTTGACCGAGTGCTGGGTCGGCTTGGTCTTCAGTTCGCCAGCACTTGGAATGTAAGGCAACAGCGTCAGGTGGATGTAGATCACCTCGCCGCGCGGCAGGTCGTTCTTCACCTGGCGGATCGCCTCGAAGAACGGCAGGCCCTCGATGTCGCCGACAGTACCGCCGACTTCGCAGAGCACGAAGTCGTAGCCTTCGTTGCCGCCGAGGATGAACTCCTTGATGGCATTGGTGACGTGGGGAATCACCTGCACGGTCGCGCCGAGATAGTCGCCGCGGCGTTCCTTGTTCAGGATGTCCTGATAGATGCGCCCGGTGGTGATGTTGTCCTGCTTGGTCGCGGGACGGCCGGTGAAGCGCTCGTAGTGACCGAGATCGAGATCGGTCTCGGCGCCATCATCGGTCACGAACACTTCGCCGTGCTGGTACGGCGACATCGTTCCGGGATCGAGATTGAGATAGGGATCGAGCTTGCGAAGACGGACCTTGTAGCCTCGTGACTGCAGAACAGCGCCGAGCGCCGCTGAAGCCAGACCCTTGCCGAGCGAGGAGACCACGCCGCCGGTGATGAAAATATACCGCGTCATGGGATTCTACCTTTAGCTCCGCCGGTGTGATTCGCAAAACGAAACCCACGCGCGCATCGGGATTCCAATGCGCTGTGGGTAGCCCTGATATGGAAGTTCAGTCAGTAACTTGGAAGGCAATTCTCAGATGTGCAGGCAAGCGGCTCACGCATGACTGCACAGCATTTGTCTGGATTACTTGGACTGCGGCGCCTGCGGTGCGGCCGGAGCCGAAGGAGCAGCCGGTGCGTCCGGCTTCTTGAGCGAGTCGAGCAGGCCGCCGACCGGAGCCTGCGGCGCGCCACCCGGCTGCGAGATCGGCGCAGGGCTGGTGTTGAGAATCGACGCGGGCTTGCGCTCGTAGCTCGCGAGCCACGACAGGAACAGGCTGGTGATGAAGAAGCCCGTCGCCAGAATGGCCGTGGTGCGGGTCAGCAGGTTGGTCGTACCGCGGCTGGACATGAAGCCGCCACCACCGCCACCTCCGACGCCGAGGCCGCCGCCTTCCGAGCGCTGCAACAGCACGACGCCGATCAGGCCAAGGACGAGCATGAGATGGATGACGATAATGACAGTCTGCATCGTTACCTTCCGTCACAAGCCTCCTGCGCCGGGAGCCGGTCGCATCGGTGCTTGCGGGGGTTGAAGTTGCGCGGTCTGTACACGATTGCGGGGGTGATTGTCACCCCCGACAGACCGCTCAGGATTGCGGGAGATTTAGGGGCACGCCGCCGCAATCGCAAGGAAATCAGCCGCTTTCAGGCTGGCGCCACCCACCAGGGCACCGTCCACGTTGGCGACGGCCATCAATTCGGCCGCGTTCGACGGCTTTACGGAACCTCCGTAGAGAATGCGCACGTTGCCGCCCTCACCCTTGAACCGATCTTTCAGCTTGGCCCGGATAAACCCATGGACTTCCTCGACATCTTTCGTCGTCGGGGTACGTCCGGTTCCAATGGCCCAAACCGGCTCGTAGGCGACCACCAAATTGACTGCCGTCGTCCCGTCCGGAAGCGATCCGGCAAGCTGACGCCCGACCACATCCAGCGCCTGTCCGGCATCGCGCTCGGCCTGCGTTTCACCGACGCAGACGATGGCGACAAGGCCTGCGCGCCAGGCCGCCTCGGCCTTCTGACGCACGAGCGCATCACTCTCGTGATGATCCGTGCGGCGTTCGGAATGCCCGACGATGATCGCCGTTGCTCCGGCATCCGCCAGCATTTCCGCCGAAATATCGCCGGTGTGAGCGCCGGATGGCGCGGGATGACAATCCTGCGCCCCGATTGCGACCTTCGATCCGATCACCACCGCTGCAGACGTGAACATCAGCGTCGCGGGAGGACAGATCAGGAGATCGGCCTTGCGCCAGATATCCCCCGCGCCTTGCGCGATGGCCCCAAGCTCGCTCATCGAAGCCTTGAGGCCATTCATCTTCCAGTTCCCGGCGATCAGGGGGCGGCGCGTGTCGGTCATCGTTGATCTCACCTTGTAATTGGTCGATTTGCGCTAGCAGAGGGTGCCCACAGACGCCAGTTCCCCGGCGCCGTTTCCACATTGCAGAAGGTTAACCGCGCTGAAGCGCCGCCGTCTGTATGGTTGCTAGGGAACCGGCACCCCTTTATATGTTGGCGAAACAACGCGGTAATGCCTCTGCGGCGGACCGCCCCACCCCCTGAACATCAAGTTGGACCCATGCTCCGAGGAATGCGTAAAGCCTCATCGAATTGGCTCGGCAAGACGGTGATGTCCGTCATGTTCGGCGTGCTGATCATCAGTTTCGGCATCTGGGGCATCGCCGACATCTTCAAGGGATTCGGACAGTCATCGCTCGCCAAGATCGGCAGCACCGAAATCACCACTGAACAGTTCCGGAATCTGTTCACCGACAAGGTCCAGCAGATCGGCCGCCGCTTTGGCCGGCCTCTGACCATGGAGCAGGCGCGCACCTTCGGCCTCGACCGTCAGGTGCTTCAGGAGGTCATCTCCGATGCTGCCCTGGACGAGACCGCGCGCCGCATGGGGCTTGGACAGTCCGACGCAGATATCGTGCGCGCCATTTCGAGCGACCCGACCTTCAGGGGCCTCGACGGCAAATTCGATCATGACCGGTTCCTCCAGACGATCCGCCAGGCCGGCTACACCGAACAGCGCTTCATCGCCGAACAGCGCCGCGTGGCGATGCGCCGCCAGCTCACAGGCACCATCGTCGCGGGCCTCGAGCCGACGAAGACCCAGGTCGAAGCGCTGGTCCGTTTCCAGAACGAACAGCGCTCGGCCAACTACGTCAAGCTGACCGCCGCGCAGGCCGGCACCATCGCGCCGCCCTCGCCCGAAGCGCTGGCGACGTATTTCGACGAACGCAAGCAACTGTTCAGGGCGCCGGAGTATCGCAAGATCGCCGTGCTTGCTCTCACACCGGACGAACTCGCCAAGTCGATCACGGTGTCTGACGAGGACGCAAAGAAGGTCTTCGAGCAGCGCCGCGAACGGTACGCGACGCCGGAGAAGCGCCAGATTTTCCAGATTCCGTTCCCGAATTCCGACGAAGCCAAGGCGGCGCGCGAGCGCATCGCCGCCGGAACGTCGTTCGAGGACATCGCCAAGGAACGCAAGCTGACCACGGCCGACACCGATCTCGGCAATGTCGCGAAGGGCTCAATCGGCGATTCCGCGATCGCCGACGCCGCATTCGCGCTCGCGCCGGACACCGTGAGCCAGCCGGTCAAAGGCACCCTCATCACAGCGCTGCTCAAAGTCACCAAGGTCGAACCCGGCACCAACCCGACCTATGAGACCGTTGCACCGACGATCAAGCGCGAGATCGCGCTAGAGCGTGCGCGGGCCCAGATGCAGGACCTGCACAACAAGATCGAGGACGAGCGCGGCGGCGGATCGAACATTGCCGAAGCGGCCCAGAAGCTCGGGCTCAAGGCCACCACGATCGAAGCCATCGACCGCTCCGGCCGCGGACCGGACGGCAAGCCGGTCACCGGATTGCCGCAGGGCATCGATCTCGTGTCGCCCGCGTTCGCCAGCAACATCGGCGTCGAGAACGAGCCCGTGCAGTACAACGGCGGCGAGTTGTGGTTCGACGTGCTCAGTGTCACGCCCTCGCGCGACCGTTCGCTTGATGAAGTGAAGGATCAGGTCGAAACGCGCTGGCGTGACGAACAGATCTCGACCCGCCTTCGCGCCAAGGCCGCCGAGATCGTCGGAAAGCTGGAAAAGGGCGCGGCCTTCGACGCCGAGGCCGCGGCTGCAGGACTCAAGGTCGAGACGGCCAAGCTGTTCAAGCGCGACACCGACGCCAAAGATATTCCTGAGCGGCTGGTGGCGGCTGTGTTCCGCACCCCGAAGGACGGCGTCGGTCAGACCGAAGGCAGCGGTGCGAGCGAATGGATCGTGTTCAAGGTCACAGACGTCGTGGTGCCGCCGGTCGACATGGCATCCGAGGACGTCAAGAAGCTGACCGAGAGCCTTCGCCGCGCGCAGATGGAAGAGCAACTGACAGCCTATATCGCAAAGCTCGAAACCGATATCGGCGTGACCATCAACCAGAACGCGTTTGCCGTGGCGACCGGCGCCTCAGCCGCTCAGTGATGTTGGGATAAAAGCTCATTTGAGCGGAAGTCATATGGACGACCTGAAAGCCATTATCGGAAAAGTCGCCACCGGCGCGGCGCTGTCGCGTGACGAGGCAGCCTCCGCGTTCGATCGCATGATGTCCGGCGAAGCAACGCCCTCGCAGATGGGCGCCCTGCTGATGGGCCTGCGTGTGCGCGGTGAAACCGTGGACGAGATCACCGGCGCGGTCTCGGCGATGCGCTCCAAGATGCTGACCGTGAAGGCGCCTGCCGACGCGGTCGATATCGTCGGCACCGGCGGAGACGGCTCCGGCTCCGTGAATGTCTCGACCTGCGCGTCGTTCATTCTTGCCGGCGCCGGCGTTCCCGTCGCCAAGCACGGCAACCGCGCGCTGTCGTCGAAATCAGGCGCGGCCGACGCGCTGGCCGCGCTCGGCGTTAACATCAACATCGCGCCGGAAGGCGTTGGCCGCTGCATCGCCGAGGCAGGCATCGGCTTCATGTTCGCGCCGACGCATCACCCGGCGATGAAGAACGTCGGTCCCACCCGCGTCGAACTCGCCACCCGCACAATCTTCAACCTGCTCGGGCCGCTGTCCAATCCTGCCGGCGTCAAGCGGCAGATGGTCGGCGTGTTCTCCAAGCACTGGGTCGAGCCGCTGGCGCAGGTACTGAAAAATCTTGGCGCTGAATCCGTCTGGGTCGTGCACGGCTCCGACGGCCTCGACGAGATCACCCTCACCGGCCCGACCTTCGTCGCGGCTCTCGAAAAGGGCAACATCCGCACATTTGAAGTCACGCCCGAGGACGGCGGACTTCCGCGCGCGACGGCTGCGGAACTCAAGGGCGGCGACGCCGAGGCCAATGCCAGGGCGCTTCGCGACGTGCTGGAGGGCAAGAAGAACGCCTACCGCAATGTCGCGCTATTGAATGCCGCGGCTGCGCTCGTGGTTGCAGGCAAGGCCAAGGACCTCAAGGAAGGCGTTGCGCTCGGCACCAAGGCGCTGGACACTGGTGCGGCGGCGGACAGGCTCAAGCGCCTTGTCGCCGTCTCCAATGCTTGAGGAGCCAATACCCTTGTCGGACATCCTCGATAAAATCGAAACCTACAAGCGCGAGGAAATCGCCGCCGCCAAGCGCGCTGTTCCTCTCAGCGAGATGGAGGCGCGTGCCAAGGCAGCGCCCGCACCGCGCGGTTTCGTCAACGCCATTCGCGCGAAGCACGCCAACGGCGACTATGCACTGATCGCAGAGATCAAGAAGGCCTCGCCGTCGAAGGGACTCATTCGCGCAGACTTCGATCCGCCTCTTCTCGCCAAAGCTTATGAAGCCGGTGGAGCGGCGTGTCTTTCGGTGCTGACCGATACGCCCTCGTTCCAGGGCTCGCTCGCATTCATGGTCGCCGCGCGTGCAGCCGTTTCCCTTCCGGTGCTGCGCAAGGACTTCATGTACGACACCTATCAGGTGGCCGAAGCCCGGGCGCACGGCGCCGACTGTATCCTGATCATCATGGCCGCGCTCGACGACGCGGCAGCAAAGGACATCGAGGATGCCGCCTTCGCCCACGGCATGGACGTGCTGCTCGAGGTGCACAATCGTGAGGAACTCGACCGCGCGTTGAAGCTGAAGTCGCCGCTGCTCGGCGTGAACAACCGCAATCTGCGGACATTCGAGGTCACGCTTGCGACCAGCGAAGAGCTTGCACCGCTGATCCCGAAGGATCGCATCAGCGTCGGCGAAAGCGGCATCTTCGCGCCCGACGATCTTGCACGGCTTGCGCGTGTGGGCATGAACACGTTCCTCGTCGGCGAAAGCCTGATGCGCCAGGCCGACGTGACGGCTGCGACGCGCACGTTGCTTGCCCGCAGCGATGCACAACGCGCCACCGGGACGCGCTGAGCCGTGGCCAGAAAGACATCAAAGAAGAAGGTAGGCGCTGCCCTCACCCATATCGACGCCAAGGGTGAAGCGCGCATGGTGGACGTCTCCGCCAAGCCGGACACCGAGCGTGTGGCCGTGGCCGAAGGTCATGTCATCATGACCCGCAAGACGCTCGATCTGATCGTGAAGGGCAATGCCAGCAAGGGCGACGTGCTCGGCACCGCGCGCGTCGCCGGCATCATGGCGGCAAAGCGCACCTGCGACATCATTCCGCTCTGTCATCCATTGGCGCTGTCGAAGGTAACGCTCGACATCACCCCCGACACCAAATTGCCCGGCTGCCGCGTGCGCGCGACCGTGAAGGTCAAGGGCCCGACCGGCGTCGAAATGGAAGCGCTGACCGCGGTATCGGTCGCGTGCCTCACCATCTATGACATGGTGAAAGCTGTGGAGCGCGGCATTCAGATCGAGGCCATCCGTCTGGTCGAGAAAAAGGGCGGCAAGTCTGGCCATTATCTGGCAGACGATTAAGGATTGCACCATGGCGCTGATGCCGGTCGCCGAGGCCTATGCCGCCGTTCTCATGGACGCCAGCGCCCTTCCCGAAGAAACGGTTGCGCTCGGCGAAGCGTTTCATCGCACACTCTCCCGCGACGTCGCGGCGCTTCGCACCCAGCCCCCCGCCGCCATGTCGGCAATGGATGGATACGCGGTACGCGCCATCGACGCAGTGACCGGCGCGCGGCTGAAGGTAATCGGCGAAGTCGCCGCAGGCCGGCCCTTCAATCAGACGATCGGTGCGGGACAGGCGGCGCGGATCTTCACCGGTGGCGTCATTCCCGGTGGCGTGGATGCCGTGGTCATTCAGGAAGACACCACGCGCGACGGCGAGTTTGTCATCGTCAACGAAGCCATCGCGGAGGGAAAGAACATCCGTCCCGCCGGCATCGATTTTCGCGAAGGCGACGTGCTGTTGCCGCGCGGCTCCCTGCTCAACGATCGCGCGCTTGCGCTGGCGGCGGGGATGAACCATCCGCGTTTGCCGGTCCATCGCCGTCCCAAGGTCGCGATCCTTGCCACCGGCGATGAGCTGGTCGCGCCGGGCACAACACCCGCCCCGGGACAGATCGTCTACAGCAATTTCTTTGCGCTGAGCGCGCTCGTGCGCAACGAAGGCGCCGAACCGATTGATCTCGGCATCGCACGCGACACGCTCGATTCAACCTCGAACGGAATCAAGCGTGCGCGCGATCTCGGCGCGGACATTCTCATCACCACCGGCGGCGCCTCGGTCGGCGATCACGACCTGGTTCAGGCCGCGCTGACAGCCGAAGGCTTCGACATGGCCTTCTGGAAAATCGCGCTGCGGCCCGGCAAGCCGATGATGAACGGACGACTCGGAGCGATGCGCGTGCTCGGCCTGCCCGGCAACCCGGTGTCGTCCTACGTCTGCGCCTTCCTGTTTCTGGTGCCGCTGATCCGTTCGCTCTCCGGGCGAACGCGCGTCGATCATCCGCTTGAACATGCGGTGCTGGGACACGAACTGCCCGAGAACGACAAGCGGCAGGACTATCTGCGCGCGCGTGTCGCGCCCGGCCGCGACGGGGTGCCCGTCGCGACCTCGGTGGGCGCGCAGGACAGTTCGCTGGTGGCAAAGCTGGTCGAGGCGAATGCGCTGATCGTCCGGCCGCCGTTCGCTCCGGCAGCCGCCGCCGGCTCGCCCTGCACGATCCTGCGGCTGCCGGACTGACCCTGAAACCTCTTCGTCGTTGACGTGAAATTAAGGGGTTGCGGAACACATATGGAACAGATAGTGTTCGTTCATGATTTGTTTCGAGTGACTCGCAACTCCTGAGTGTCCCTTTTCATTGTTTCGCAGTGGGGATCCAGAGAGGCGCGGCTTCGGATCAGACACGGGAATTCTTGAGATCCTTGGGATCGGGGACCAATTCAGATGCTGACACGCAAACAGTACGAGCTTCTGCGCTTCATCAACGAGCGGCTCAAGGAAGCTGGTGTTCCGCCCTCCTTCGATGAGATGAAGGATGCGCTGGACCTGCGGTCGAAGTCCGGTATCCACCGGCTCATCACTGCTCTCGAGGAGCGCGGCTTTATCCGGCGGCTCGCCAACCGGGCCCGCGCCATCGAGGTCATCAAGCTTCCCGAAACGAGTGCCAGCCCCGGCGGCGCACGCCGCGGCTTCACTCCCAGCGTCATCGAGGGCAACCTGGGCAAGGTTCGCTCGGCGCCGTCGCTCGGCCCCGACGAGGATGCAAGCTTCCCTGTCGCCGTACCGGTCATGGGCCGGATCGCGGCCGGTACTCCAATCGAGGCGCTGCAGACCCGCAGCCACACCATCAGCGTGCCGCCCGACATGCTCGGGTCCGGCGAACATTACGCCCTCGAAGTGCGCGGCGACTCCATGATGGAGGCTGGTATTCTCGATGGCGACACCGTGCTGATCCAGCGCAACGAGACCGCCGACACCGGCGACATCGTGGTGGCGCTGATCGACGAGGAAGAAGCCACCCTGAAGCGCTTCCGCCGCCGCGGCGCGTCCATCGCACTGGAGCCTGCCAACGCAGCGTACGAAGTCCGCATCCTGCCGCCCAACCGCGTGCGGATTCAGGGCAAGCTGATCGGCCTGGTCCGCAAGTACTGAGTTCGACTCGAGATCAATCGTCCGGCTGGAGATCGCTCTCTGCCGGCGTCGCATCGACAGGCTGTGCGGGACGGTTTGACCGGACAGCGGGTGTTTCGATGTCATCATCGACATTTGCCGGTGACCACGGACGGTCCACGCCGCGCGGCTTGTTGGCCGTGATCGCGTAACCGTCCGCGGTTTTGCGCAGAGCGAGTGTGCCGCGCCTGCGCAGCATTTCCTGATCCAGCACCATGGCCGCACAGTCGGCGGGCGGCTGACGCAGTGTCACGATCACAGCGGCCCGCACGCAGTCGTCCCCGAATGCTTCCGGTTTCAGTGTCAGCGCAACTGTCGAGCCGTCCGCTGTCTGCACCACACATCCGGACGTGTCGCACGAGACGCCATCGCTGAGCGATACATCGGTAGCCTTGCGCATGTCGGCGTCGGCCGCGAGCCACTCGCGCGACAGGAAGACGTCCTTTCCGGTGCGCATCAGGCGCAGTCTGCCGTCCTTCCCTCGCACCGCAACGGTGTGGCCGTCTCCCGCTACAAGAATATCCGGCTGCGGCGCCGTCAGTGCCCAGACCGTTGCGAATGCGATGAGCCCTGCACCCGCCCAACGCAGCGGCGTCCGCAGCAGACCGAGTACAATGATCCCCGCACTCATCACGGCCAGCGGGCCGGCACCGAACGATGCGATCTGGCCGATGGCGCCAGGCAGCGACGCGACCCATTGCGACACCGAGACCATCCAGCCGATGCCGACGTCCATCAGCCGCCAGAACACGCCGTCCAACCCGAACGGCATTGCCAGCAGTCCCAATAGTCCCGCCGGCATCACCAGTCCCGACACCACCGGCATCGCCGCCAGATTGGCGAGCACGCCGTAAGGCGTCACGCGATGAAAATGAAACGCCGCGTACGGCATGGTCGCGAACCCGGCCACCAGCGACGCCAGCGCCAGCATCGTGATCTCGCGCCCGCCCCAGAGCGCCGCACGCGCCACCTGCGAATTGTCCGGCGAGGCAAACAGGTTCGGCATGCCGATCTGGATCAGCGCCACGAGGCCAAGCGTCGCCGCGAACGACATCTGGAAACTCGGATGCACCAGTGCTTCCGGCGCGATCAAGAGCACGATCATCGCCGCGACCGCCAGCGTACGGAACGTAATCGCGCGGCGATCGACCATCACCGCGATCAGCACCACCGCCGTCATGAAGAACGAGCGTTGGGTGGCAACCTCCGCGCCCGATAGGAGCAGATAGAATGCTGCGGCAATCAGCGCGGCAACTGCCGACCATTTCTTGATCGGGAACGTCACAGTGAGTGCTGGAAACAGCGCAAGCAGCGCGCGCACCGCGAAGAACACCACGCCCGCGACCACCGCCATGTGATAGCCGGAGATCGACAGCACATGGCCGAGCCCTGAAATGAACATCGCGTCGTTGACCGGCGCGGAAATCGCGTCACGCCGGCCGGTGAGCAGCGCCGTCGCGATGGCGCGGTTGTCGCCGCTGAGCACGCTGCGAATGCGCGCGTCGATGGTGTCGCGCATCCCTTGCATCGTGGCGGCGTAGCGCAGATACACGCCGCCGCTGCTTGGGGCATCAACCGTCTTGATCGCGCCCATGACGAAGCCCGACGCGCCGATGCCCTGGAAGTACATGTCGCGTCCG
Source organism: Afipia sp. OHSU_II-C1 (assembly GCF_000497575.1). Taxonomy (GTDB): domain Bacteria; phylum Pseudomonadota; class Alphaproteobacteria; order Rhizobiales; family Xanthobacteraceae; genus Afipia. The sequence goes on along the minus strand of NZ_APJI01000004.1, from coordinate 83,734 downwards.
AAGTCGTAGCTCCCCGGACGCAGCGGCGAGAGCGGTGGCAGCAATCGCGCCTTCAGTTCGACAAAGCTGCCGACGGCGGGCGCCGTCCCCTTCTTCACCGACAGCCGCACGCGTTCGAGCTTGATCCCGCCGCGCGGCGAGTCCATCTCTTCGACGCGCAGCACGAAGCGGTCCGTGCGCTCGCGCTCGTCACGGGTCTCAACGAACCCCTTCAGCGCCACCGAGAACATCGGACGCGCGAGAACACCGTGAGCGACGCGCGCGGTCTTCAGAGTAGCTGCGGCAAATCCTGCTGATAACGCGGCCAGCATCACCACAAGGGGGAAGACGCGGCCGCGCCGCGCAACGAAGGCCGCAACACAGAACGCGAATGCCGTCGCGGCGGCGACCAGTGCCACGGGCTCGCGGTCCGCCGCAAAGTAGATCGCAATTCCCGCGCCGAACGCGACCGGCACCCAGGGCAACAGCCGGCCCGGTCCGGCTTCCGCCGCGATCCAGCTTCGGGCTCTTCCGATGAGGAATGACGATGCGCTTTCCGTGAAGCCGGCGGCGGCAGGCACAGCACTGCGCGGCGGCCAAGAAATAGCTCGGCCGATGGCGCGCCCCGCCCGGCCTTTGGATCTCTCTCGGTCTTCGCCGCCCCCGCCCGCCATCGCGTTGCTCCGGCATCGCCGAGACAATGCTAACGCAAGCGATCCGGCTGGATAGCGGAACGGAAGCAGAATGTGCGCAACAACAGGATCGTCATCACCGGGCTTGTCCCGGTGATCCACGTCTCCTTGTCTTGATCTCAAGACGTCGATGCCCGGCACAAGGCCGGACATGACGACGGCGAGCAATCGTCAAATCAGCGAGATATTCACCCCTCGCCAGCCACCTTGGCGTAGCTGTCGCGCAGGCCGACGGTGCGGTTGAACACCGGTTTGCCGGGCGCGGAATCCTTGTCACGAACGAAGTAACCCTGCCGCTCGAACTGAATGGCGCCCCCGAAGTTGTCGCTCGCCAGAGCGGGCTCCAGCATTCCGGTGACGGTTTCGAGCGACTGCGGATTGATCTGCGCGGCGAAGTTCGCGGCCTCCGGCTGCGGTGTCGTGAACAGCAGGTTGTACAGCCGCACCTCCGCAGGCACGGCATCCGCCGCGCTCACCCAGTGGATCGTGGCCTTCACCTTGCGGCCGTCAGGCGCGTTGCCGCCCTTGGTCGCCGGATCGTAGGTACACCGCAGTTCGACCACCTGGCCCGCCGCATCCTTGATGACCTCGCGGCAGGTGATGAAATAGCCGTAGCGCAGCCGCACCTCGCGGCCCGGCGCCATGCGGAAGAACTTCTTCGGCGGATCTTCCATGAAGTCGTCGCGCTCGATGTAAAGCTCGCGGCCGAACGGAATCTGGCGCGAGCCCTGCGCCGGATCGTCGGGATGATTGACGGCTTCGAGCGTTTCGCTCTGCCCTTCCGGATAATTCTCGATCACCACCTTGAGTGGATTGAGCACGGCCATGCGGCGCGGCGCGGTCCTGTTCAAGACCTCGCGCACCACGAAATCGAACATGCCGAGGTCGACGGTGCTGTTCGCCTTGGCGACGCCGATGCGCTTGACGAACTCGCGCAGCGCTTCCGCCGGAATGCCGCGCCGCTGCAAGCCCGCAAGCGTCGGCATGCGCGGATCGTCCCAGCCGGACACATGGCCGCCGCGCACGAGCTCGGTGAGCACACGCTTGGACAGCAGCGTGTAAGTCACGTTCAGCCGGGCAAACTCGTACTGATGCGGCCGCGACGGCACCGGAAGATTTTCGAGGCACCAGTCGTAGAGCGGCCGGTGATCTTCGAATTCGAGCGTGCAGATCGAATGCGTGATGTGCTCGATCGCATCCGACTGGCCGTGCGCAAAATCGTAGCTCGGATAGATCTTCCACGCGTCGCCTGTGCGCGGATGATGCGCGTGCAGGATACGATAGAGCACCGGATCGCGCAGATTGATGTTGCCCGACGTCATGTCGATTTTGGCGCGCAGCACGCGCGCGCCGTTCGGAAACTCGCCCGCGCGCATGCGGGTGAACAGGTCGAGGTTTTCCTCAACCGACCGGTCGCGGAACGGGCTGTTTTGTCCGGGCTCGGTCAGGGTGCCGCGGGTCAGGCGGATTTCTTCCTGCGTCTGATCGTCGACATAGGCCTTGCCGGCGCGGATCAGATGCTGCGCCCAGGCGTAAAGCTGCTCGAAATAATCCGACGCAAAATGAAGATGCTCACCCCAGTCGAAGCCGAGCCAGCGCACATCGCGCTCGATCGCGTCGATATATTCCTGTTCTTCCTTGGTCGGGTTGGTGTCGTCGAACCGCAGGTGGCAGCGTCCGCCGAACTCCTCGGCGATCCCGAAGTTCAGGCAGATCGATTTGGCGTGGCCAAGATGCAGATACCCGTTGGGCTCAGGCGGAAAGCGGGTCACCACGCCCTTTTCACGGCCCGAAGCCAGGTCCTCGGCAACAATATCGCGGATGAAGTCGCGGCCTGCGGTCGAAGGCGATTCGTCGGTCATTGGTACCCTTTCAGTTGGGCCCTATGTGCCAAATCCGGGAGGCCCCGCCAAGTGCTGCCCGGTGCTGGCCAGACCGTGCTTTTTTGCTGGCGAAGCCCGCATTCGGGCTTTGGGCGCGTTTTAAATCCGGGCAATTCGTGCTGAGACAGTGTGCCGTTGTTGTGATAAACGCCCGCCGATAACCCTCCCCGAGATCGATCGAACCGCCTGAAATGACCGAAACTGTCGTTACCCGCTTTGCGCCGTCCCCGACCGGCTTCCTCCACATCGGCGGCGCGCGCACCGCGCTGTTCAACTGGCTCTATGCGCGCAAGCGCGGCGGCAAGATGCTGCTGCGGATCGAGGATACCGATCGCGAGCGTTCCACCGATGCGGCCATCGAGGCTATTCTCGATGGACTGAATTGGCTCGGCATCGAATGGGACGACGAGACGGTTTATCAGTTCACCCGCGCCGCACGGCATCGTGAGGTCGCCGAACAATTGCTGGCCGACGGCAAGGCCTACCGGTGCTACGCGACCGCCGAGGAACTGACGCAGATGCGCGAGGCCGCCAAGGCCGAGGGCCGCGCGATCCGTTACGACGGCCGCTGGCGCGACCGCGATCCGTCGGAAGCACCGGCCGGCGCCAAGCCCGTCATCCGGCTTCGTGCACCGCAGACCGGCGAAACCGTGATCGAGGATCAGGTACAGGGCCGCGTGGTCTGGCAGAACGAAAATCTCGACGACCTCGTGCTGCTGCGCTCCGACGGCAACCCGACCTACATGCTCGCCGTGGTGGTGGACGATCACGACATGGGCGTGACCCACGTTATTCGCGGCGACGATCATCTGATCAACGCCGCCCGGCAGAAACACATCTACGACGCGCTCGGCTGGACCGTTCCGGTGATGGCTCACATTCCGCTGATCCACGGTCCCGACGGCTCGAAACTCTCCAAGCGCCATGGCGCGCTTGGCGTCGATGCCTACCGGGCCAAGGGGTATCTGCCCGAGGCGCTTCGGAACTATCTGGTGCGGCTCGGCTGGAGCCATGGCGACCAGGAAATCTTCTCGACCGAAGAGATGATCCGGGAATTCGACCTGCCCGCGATCGGGCGTTCTGCGGCGCGGTTCGATTTCGCCAAGCTCGAAAATCTCAACGGTCATTACATTCGCAACGCCGACGACAAGGCGCTGCTGGCCAGCTTCGAAGACGTGCTCCAGTTCATTCCTGACGGCGCTGTCATCCGGGCCAAGCTGAACGACACGACCCGCGCCCAATTGCTGGCCGCCATGCCCGGCCTGAAAGAGCGCGCCAAGACGCTCCTCGAACTGGTCGACAGTTCCAATTTTATCTTCGCCGACCGTCCGCTCCAGATGGAGCCCAAGGCGGCAGCGGTGCTCACATCCGAGACGCGCAAGCTGATCGGGGAACTCCGTTCGGCGCTGGAGGCGGTCAATCCGTGGACCGCCGAGGCCGCCGAGGCGGCCATGCGTCAGTTTGCCGAGAAAAACAGCCTCAAGCTCGGGGCGATCGCGCAGCCGTTACGTGTCGCCCTGACCGGGCGGACCACCTCCCCGGGCATTTTCGACGTTCTGGCGGTGCTGGGGCGGCAAACCTGTCTGGACCGCCTGCAGGATCAGGCTGAAAGCCCTTCATAGCTAACGCAGGGCTGCCCAAACTTTAGGTGCAGCCCACCTATCTTGCAGCGCACACAGCAATAAGCTACCCATTCGGGCCACACTTCTGGAATAAAGCGCTTACGCCCCTATATGGCCGTAAGCGTCACTCGCCCTGAGCCACACTTACCGGGGACTTCACGATGGATGCAAAGACCAACACCAAAAAAGCCACGCTGACGGTCGAAGGGAAGACCGTCGATTTCCCGGTTCTGTCCGGCACGGTCGGACCTGATGTTATCGACATCAGCAAGCTCTACGCCCAGACCGGGATGTTCACCTACGATCCTGGCTTTACGTCGACCGGCAGCTGTGAATCCAAGATTACCTACATCGACGGCGACGAAGGTATCCTGCTCTATCGCGGCTATCCGATCGAACAGCTCGCCGAGAAGGGCGACTTCCTCGAAACCTGCTATCTGCTGCTGTACGGCGAACTGCCGACCAAGGCGCAGAAGGAAGATTTCGACAACCGCGTGACCCGTCACACGATGGTTCACGAGCAGATGGCCCGCTTCTTCCAGGGCTTCCGCCGCGACGCGCACCCGATGGCCGTGATGGTCGCCTCGGTCGGCGCCCTCGCCGCCTTCTACAATGACTCCACCGACATCTCCGATCCGACGCAGCGCATGATTGCCTCGATGCGTATGATCGCGAAGATTCCGACGCTCGCGGCGATGGCCTATAAGTACAACGTCGGCCAGCCCTTCGTGTATCCGAAGAACTCGCTCGATTACGCGTCGAACTTCCTGCAGATGTGCTTCAGCGTGCCTTGTGAAGAGTACAAGGTGAACCCGGTGATGGCCGAGGCGCTGGACAAGATCTTCATTCTCCACGCCGACCATGAACAGAACGCATCGACCTCGACCGTGCGCATCGCCGGCTCGTCCGGCGCCAACCCGTTCGCCTGTATCGCCGCCGGCATCGCCTGCCTGTGGGGCCCCGCTCACGGCGGCGCCAACGAAGCCGCGCTGCAAATGCTGGCCGAGATCGGCACCGTGGACAAGATTCCGGAATTCATCGCCAAGGTGAAGGACAAGAACTCCAGCGTCCGCCTGATGGGCTTCGGTCACCGCGTCTACAAGAACTACGATCCACGCGCGAAGATCATGCAGAAGATGTGTCACAAGGTGCTGGCGGAAACCGGCCACCAGAACGACCCGCTGCTCCATGTCGCCATGGAACTCGAGAAGATCGCGCTGAGCGATGAATACTTCATTCAGCGCAAGCTCTATCCGAACGTCGATTTCTATTCGGGCATCACCCTGAAGGCGATGGGCTTCCCGACCTCGATGTTCACCGTGCTGTTCGCTGTCGCCCGCACCGTCGGCTGGATCAGCCAGTGGAGCGAGATGATTCAGGACCCGCAGCAGAAGATCGGCCGTCCGCGCCAGCTCTACTCTGGCGCAACGTCCCGCGACTACGTCGGGATCGACAAGCGCAAGTAAGCGCAAACGCCATTACAGACAAAAGGCCGGTGCAATGCACCGGCCTTTTCGTTGAACAGCAGGACGTCAGCGCAGCATCGCGATAACCCCGTCCGCCGCCAGCTCGCTGGGCGGCTTACCGCCCGTGGACATGATCGCTTCCAGACGGGCGAACGCATCCACCTGCCGCTGCCGTGCGGGCGTATCCGCCAGAATGTCCCGCAACGCCGGTGCAAGTTTCTCTGCCGTGAAATCCTGCTGCAGAAATTCCGGAATCACATTCTCTCCGAGAATGATGTTCGCCAGAATGATCGAGGAGGTTTTGATGACGCGCCGGGCGATGAAGGCCTCGACCTCGGTGACGCGATAGGCGGTCACCATCGGCACACCAGCGAGCGCCAGTTCAAGCGTCACGGTGCCGGACTTCGCCAAAGCGGCGCGTGCGCTCCGAAACGCGGCTTTCTTGTCGTCATCGCTGACAACGATCCTTGGCTGCACCGGCCAATCCGCTGCAGCGGCGCGAACCCTGTCCAGCAAACCGGGGATCGTCGGCAGCACGGGCTCGAACGCAACACCCTGCGCCCGCAACAAGCGCAACGTATCGCCGAAAATCGCCATGTTGCGTTTGATCTCGCTGCGCCGGCTGCCAGGCAACACCAGCAACGACGGCGGCTGCGCCAGGCGATGCTTCCGTTCATCATCGTTGGGCCGCAACGTATCGAGTTCATCCAGCAGCGGATGACCGACATAGGTGCACGGCGGGCCGCCCAGCTTGCGATGGATCTCCGGCTCGAACGGCAGGACGGCCAGAAGCCGGTCGACATACGCGCGCATTTTGCGCGCGCGTCCTGGCCGCCACACCCACACCGTGGGCGATACGTAGTCGACAATCGGGATCGATGGATTGCGGGCACGAACGCGGCGCGCCACGCGATGGGTGAAATCCGGACTGTCGATGATGACCAGAATGTCGGGCCGCTCCTTCAGGACGGCATCGGTCGTCTCGCGAATCCTGCGCAGGATCATGGGAAGGCGTTTCGGAATCGCCGCAAGACCGATGATCGACAGCTCATCGGTGGGAAACAGCGACGGCACGCCCTGCTCGGCCATGTGACGCCCGCCAACTCCGACGATCTTCGCCGCCGGTCCAAGCCGCGCGCGCAAGGCCTTGATCAGGCCCGAGCCGAGCCGGTCGCCGGACTCCTCGGCTGCGATCAGAAATATCGTCGGAGACTTGCGCGCATCGCTCCCGCTCGTGCTCACAGCGGCAATCCCGTGACAAAGAGCCCCGCCTGATCCGCCTTCGCGGTCATCACATCCGCCTCGGCAACGAGGGTGTGTCCGGCAACGATACCGATACCTGCCAGCCCGGCGGCAATGACGCCGTCGATGGTCTTCGGACCAAGCGTGGGAAGATCGAAGCGCAAATCCTGTTGCGCCTTTGGCATTTTGACCAGCACGCCGCGTCCCGGTTTGGCGCGGATTCTTTTTTCCGCACGCAGCCGCGCCACCCGCGCCAGAAGCCCGTCCGTCCCCTCGATGTCTTCAACGGCGACCACATGGCCATCGATCACGACAACGCCCTGACCGACGTCGAAAGGACTGATCGCGCGCATCAGTTCACGCGCCTTGGCGATATCGGCGACGGCCTCGGCATCGGGGGTGCGGCGTGTGAGGCTGCCCTCCGGCATCAGCAGTTCGGGCGCGACGTCCTGAATGCCGACGACGCGAATTCCATGGCGCTCGAAGATGCGGCTGACACCGGTCAGCAGATGATCGTCGCCGCCTCGCAATGCCGCAGCAATCGCCGGGATGGCGCGCAGCGTGCCCCAGTCCAGACGAATCTCGGATAGCGCGGGTCTGACCAGGCCACCGATGAATACGATCTCGCGGCAACCTTCGGACCGCATCAGGCGCGTCAGCCGCCCGACCTGACCGAGTGCGACCCAGTGATGAGGATATTGCGCGACCCGCACCGGATCGCAGAAGCCGCGGATCGCGAACAGAAACGGCGCGATCCCCCGCGCCTGCAACAGCTCTGCGACCGAAAACGGCAGCACTCCGCTTCCCGCAACGATGCCGACTGTCGAGGACAATGCGGGAGGTGTCATCATCGCTGTTCGAGGTGAGCGCGCTCTGAGGGTTTGTTGGGATTGTTGTGCGCCATGCAGAGCGGCCGTTTGATGCCGTTGTCGATGAAGGTCAGTATCTCGGCGATCGCCGGATCGGCACTTCCCATCGGCCGCAGCGCTTCAAGCCGTTCGGCGAAGATACCGCCGCCATGAAACAGCTGCTGGTAGAAGTCGCGCACCACCTGCAAGCGCTTGTGACTGAATCCGCGGCGGCGCATGCCGACCACATTCATGCCTTCGAGATGCGCGAACTGGCCGCTCGCAAGTCCATATGGAATGACGTCGTGACGTAGACCGGAGACACCGCCGATCATGGCCTGATGCCCGATCCGGACGAACTGATGTGCCGCCGAGAGGCCGCCGAAATAGACGAAGTCGCCGATCTCGCAATGACCGCCCAGCGTCGCGCTGTTGGCGAAGATCACATTGTCTCCGACGAGGCAGTCGTGACCGATATGGGAATAAGCCATGAAGAAACCGCGCTTGCCGACGCGCGTCTTGCCGCCGCCTTTGACGGTGCCAACATTCATGGTCACGCTTTCGCGGATGATGCAGCCCTCGCCGATGTCGAGCGTGGTCGGTTCGTCGCGATAGCCAAGATCCTGCGGCGCCATTCCGAGTGACGCAAATGGAAACACCGCGCAGCCGGCGCCGAGTGTCGTGTAACCGCCGATGTTGACATGAGCGTGCAGCTTGCAGTCCGCGCCGATCGTCACGTTCGGCCCGATCACACAGTAAGGCCCGATGGTGACGCCGTCGCCGATGACGGCTCCATCCTCAATTCGCGCAGTTGGATCGATCTTGCTCATCAATTCCTCTTGCCTGCATATCCTTCACCCGCCGAGGGACGCGTGCAGACGATAAAACGCCGTTATAATGCAAGCCCGTCCGGCATAAGGAGTGAAAGGCGACACGGGCGCGGTCATCAATTGTTACGCACAATGACAGACGGGTCAGTCGGCCAGCATCGCACCGACATCGGCCTGAGCGACGATTTCACCGTTGACCTTGGCGTCGCCGTGAAACCACCACATGTCGCGCCGGCGCGTGACCAGCCGCATGTGATACTCGATGATATTCCCCGGCCCCGTCGGTTTGCGAAACTTGCACTTGTCGATCGTGAGGAAATAGACCGCCGTCGGGCGATCAGTTTCGGTCGACAGCATGCCGATGACCCCCGCGGTCTGCGCCATGCCTTCGATCATCAGCACGCCCGGATAAATCGGCCGGTTCGGAAAGTGCCCCTGGAATACGGGCTCGTTGACCGAGACATTCTTGATGCCGATACCGCTGAAGTCCTTGCGGATATCGATCACGCGATCGATCAGCAGCATGGGATAGCGATGCGGCAGCGTCTTCAGGATCTGCCCGATGTCCACCGCCTCGATGGTGATTGGCGCCTTCTCGTCCATTATCTCTGTTCCTCGTCGCCCGAACCGGACGGCTTCGATTTCAATTTCGCACTGCCTTCGCGGCCGAGGCGCTCCACCTCAAACAGCTCGCGGAAGAACTGCTTGATAGGCTTGGCCGGCGAACCGCCCCAGCGCGCGCCCGGCGGCACTTCGCCGACGACGCTGCTGCGTGCCGCGATCTGCGTTCCGTCGCCGATGGTGGCGTGATCGCTGATGCCGGCGCGCGCGCCCAGGACGACGCCGTCGCCCAATGTCGAACTGCCGGCAATTCCGCTCTGGCTGACCACGACACAGTTGCGGCCGATGACCACGTTGTGGCCGATCTGGACCAAGTTGTCGATCTTGCTGCCCTCGCCGATGACGGTGTCGTTGAGCGCCCCGCGGTCGATGGCGCAGCCCGCGCCGATCTCGACACCGTTCTGGATGATCACCCGGCCCGCCTGCGGCACCTTCACATGCCCCTTCGCGCCCATCAGGTACCCAAACCCGTCCTGCCCGATCCGGCACCCCGGATGGATGATGACATCGTTACCGATAAAGGCACAAAGGACCGATGCGTTCGCGCCGATATGGCAATCCCGGCCGATCCGGACACCCGCTCCGATCACCGCACCTGAGGCAATCACGGTACCGGACCCGATTTCGACGTCCGGCCCGATCACCGCCAGCGGATCGACCACCACGTCGTCCTCGAGATACGCCGATGGATGCACCACGGCAGCCGCCGCGACCCCGCTGTTGTCGAACCACGAGGCGGGCCGCAGCGTATCGGGATAAAGGGCGCGCATGGCCGTAACAAAGGCCTTGTAAGGCTCCGCAACGCGCAGAACGGCGACATGCGGGGGAACGCTGCCCTCCAGCCGCTCGTTGACCAGACAGGCACCAGCGTGGGTTTGCTCAAGCTGGGCGGCGTACTTCTTGTTTTCGCAAAATGTCAGGTGACCGGGCCCAGCCCGGTCCAGCGACGCCGCTCCCGCAATGACCCTTTCGGCTTGCGATGCATCGGCAAGCTGGGCTCCGGTCAGCGCGGCAAGCTCTGCCAGCGTCACCGGTGAAGGACGTTTAAAGAATGTCCTCTGCGTCATTCGATCCGCCGCGGTCAGGAAAATGCATTTTCCCGCGACACCAACTCCGGACCGCAGAAGGAAAATGCCTGCAACAAAATAGTCGAGCGGGTCCCAACCGGATGGCTGGAACCCGCTGTTTCGAAGTGCGAGCTCTTTATGAGCTCAGAATGACGTACCACCACCGAACCGGAATTCCTGCGTCCGGTCGTACTTATCCTTGGTCAGCGGGATGGCGTAGTCGAAGCGCAGCGGTCCGAATGGCGACTGCCAGATCAGGCCCACACCGACCGAGGTGCGGATCAACCCATTGTCCGCGCCGACCGTCAGACACTGATTCTGGGCATTTTGTATCGGTGTCCCGTTACAGCCGCCAATAAGCGAGGTCACACCTTCGTAGCCGAACACCGAACCAGCGTCGGCATAGACAGCGCCCTTCAAGCCAATTTCCTTGGGCAGGAACCAGAACGGCATCTGCAATTCAGCCGAAGCGCCCCAGTACTTGGTGCCGCCGAGCGCATCACCATACCCCGTCTGAGAGAAGTTGGTGACGTCGCGCGGACCGATGCCCACCGGCGCGAAGCCGCGGACGAGGTTCGGACCCATCTGGAAGTGATCCAGCATGCGGATGCCCTTGCCGGTATCGGTCAGCACGCCGCCCTGCAGGCGCAGCACGCCGACGATATCGGACACGATCGGCGTGTAGAGCTTCACGTCGCCGGTCGTCTTCAGGTAGCCCACATCGCCGCCAACACCCGCGAAATCCTGATTGAGGGTCGCGAGAAGACCGCTGGTTGGATCCTTGTTGTTGTCGAGCGTGTTGTAGGCAAGCGTGTAACCCACCGCCGATGTAACAACCGCGCCGTTGGCAAGTCCCTGCTTCACAGCAACCGAGGCTTCGCCGTCAACCAAACAGTTGTTGCCGCCAAGCACTCCGCTGAACGGACCGCCATAGGTCGCTCCCGGGATAGACGCCGTCGATCCACCGGCATTGATGTAGCCTGGGGTTGGGAAGTATCCGAGCGTGCCGTCAAAGTTATTACAGTTCTTGAGATAGTCCGGCAGCGTGATTTCCTGCCGCGAGATCGAGTAACGCAGCTGCAGGTTCAGGTCTTCGCGGAGCTGGAAGCCGAGACGCGGGCTGAAACCGATCGTTTTCGAGTCATACGACACGTAATTCGAAGCGAGCTGCTTGCGCTGATAGAAGTCGAGACCCAGCGCGACGCGGTAGCCGAGCAGATAGGGCTCGACGAACGACAGCGAGTAGCCTTGCGTGCGCTGGCCGTACTGTACGGACGCCTTCGCATAAAGGCCGCGGCCCAGCAGGTTACGCTCCGAGACGCTGACTTCGCCGAGGAAGCCGTCCGCCGTCGAATAACCACCGGACACCGAGAAGTCGCCGGTCGACTTTTCTTCAACATCGACGTTCAGAACAACGCGATCGGACGACGAGCCCGGCTCGGAGATGATCTTGACCGTCTTGAAGTAGTCGAGGTTCTTGAGGCGGCGCTCGGCGCGATCGACCAGCGCACGGTTGTATGCGTCGCCTTCCGAAATATCGAACTCGCGGCGGATGACGTAGTCGCGTGTTCGCGTGTTGCCGCGAACGTTGATTCGCTCGATGTAGACGCGCGGGCCCTCTTCGATCGCAAACACGATCGACACGGTGTGCGCCTCGAAGTTGCGGTCGCCACGCGGCTTCACCGACGCGAAGGCATAGCCGCGCCGTGACGCTTCGACCGTCATCTCCTCGACCGACTTTTCCACGGCTTCGGCGTTGTAGACCGAACCGACGCTGACGCGCGAAAGGCTGCGGAACGAATTGCCGTCGAGCGAGGCGATGCTGGACTGGAAGTCGACAGAACCGACGCGGTACTGCTGGCCTTCCTCGATCTTGAAGGTCACGAGGAAGCCCTTGCGCTCCGGATCGTACTCGGTCAGCGCGGCAACGATCTGAACGTCGGCGTAGCCGTTCTTGAGGTAGAACCGGCGCAGGATATCGCGGTCGGCCTCAATACGGTCCGGGTCATAAACGTCGTTGGAGCCCAGGAAGCTCAGGAAGTTGGTTTCGCGGGTCTTGATGACGTCCCGCAGGCGATAGGCCGAATAGGCCTGATTGCCGACGAATTCGATCGACTTCACACCGGTCTTCGCGCCTTCGGTGATCTCGAAAACGAGATCGACGCGGTTGTTCGGCTGCTCGATGATCTTGGGTTCGACCTTGACGTCGTAACGGCCGTTGCGGCGATAGATTTCGGTGATACGCGCAGTGTCGGACTGAACCATCGCCCGCGACAGGGTTCCGCGGGCTTTGGACTGCACTTCGGCCGTGAGCTGCTCGTCCTTGACCTTCTTGTTGCCTTCGAAGGCGACCCGGCCAATGACGGGGTTTTCAACGACCACAACGACCAGCCGGCCGCCAGCCTGGTTGATCTTCACATCCTGGAACAGGCCGGTCTCGATCAGGGCCTTCAGGCCGTCGTCGATGCGCGCGCTGTCAAGGCGCCCGCTCGGACCCGGCTTAAAATAGGAACGGATGGTATCGGCCTCGATCCGGCGGTTGCCTTCGACGCCAATGGAAGCCGCGGTCTGGGCAACAGCCTGCGACGATACGAGCGAAGCGGTCGCCACCGCGGCAACCGGCAAAGCAAACATGATCAGGGCAGCGGCCAAACCGCCCCGTAGCACTCGCAATCCAACCATCATGCGCCAGGCGCCCTTGTCATTCCAACGCCGACCCGTTGCCGGGCCGGGAGATTCCCCAAATATTGCACTGCTTGTAGCCAATTTTGCCTAACGGGCAAACGACCTTTCGCAAGACAATTCCAATTTCCCAACAAGACGTTGCTGATCGGCCACGCCTGTAAAAAAGCCGCAATCAGGACGCCGCCAAATGCAGGATGTCGTTGTAGGTCGCGAAGATCATCAGCATCAGCACCAGGGCCAGTCCGACCCGGAAACCCAGCTCCTGCGATCGTTCCGACAGCGGCTTTCCCCGCACCGCTTCCACCGCGTAGAACAAAAGGTGACCGCCATCGAGAAGCGGGACCGGAAACAGGTTGAGAAGGCCGATCGACACCGAAAGAACCGCAGCCAGGTGAATCAGCGCCGCAAGGCCAATCGTGGCAACCTGTCCCGATATCTGGGCGATCCGGATCGGCCCGCCGACCTGATCGGCATTCTCCCGGCCGGTGAAGATTCCGCCGATGTAGGAAACGGTCCGGTCAACGACGAACCAAGTCTCCTTGACGCCCAGCCAAACAGCGGTCGCGGGATTCACTGGTTTGGTGACGGTGTCGCCCGGCCCCGAAGCGCGGGTGATTCCGAGGATGCCGACCCGATGGACGTTGCCGAAGGTGTCCTTGATTTCCTTGAGCTGGGGCGTTCCGGTCAGCTTCACGACCTCGTCGCCGCGTTTCACGGTGAAGACCAGCGACGTACCCGCCTTGGTGCTCACAAGCCGCTGCATGTCGGTGAAGCTCTCGATCGCGTCGCCGTTGATCGCCGTCACGACGTCGCCGGGCTTGAAGCCGGCTGCCGCTGCGGCGCTGTTTTCCTGAATGGAATCGACCCGCGCGGTCTGGCTCGGCTTGCCGAAGAACGTGAAGAGGGCCGCGAAAATGACAATTGCGAGCAGGAAGTTCGCAATCGGACCCGCGGCAACAATGGCAGCGCGCGGCCCGACCTTCTTGTGGTGGAAACTGACCTTGCGCTCTTCCGCGCTCATGGTCTGGAGCGTTTCGGAGGATGGCGTGCTGGCCTCGGAATCGTCCCCGAAAAACTTGACGTAGCCGCCGAGCGGAATCGCCGAAACCTTCCAGCGCGTGCCGTGGCGATCGTTGAAGCCGAAGAGTTCCGGCCCGAAGCCGAGCGAGAACGTTAAGACCTTCACCCCGGCCCAGCGGGCGACAAGGAAATGGCCAAGCTCGTGGAAGAAGACAACGATGGTCAGGACAAACAGGAAGGGGATGATGTAGCCGATCAGGCCATGACTCAACGTATTGAAACTATTCAGGAAAAAATCCACAACTCAATCCCTCACCAGCGGGCTGCCCGGCCCGGTCCCAACGATCTAGGATGCCTTTAAGGCAATTTGAGGCAAGAGGGCGGCAGCACTATTTCGCGCATCATGGTCAACGGAAATCGCATCATCCGCTGAGGTCAGCGGCGCGAGATTCCCTGCCTTCACCCAGTTGTTCAACGTGGCTTCGACCAGCTGCGCGATACCGCCAAACCGGATTCTCTGCGCGACGAAAGCCGCCACCGCGACCTCATTCGCCGCATTGTAGACGGTGGTCGCGCCGTTGCCGATGCGCAGCGCGTCATAGGCGAGTTTCAATCCGGGGAACCGGTCGTAATCCGGCGCCTCAAACGTCAGCGAGCCGATCTTGGCAAGATCCAGCGTCGCAGCACGCCCGCTAATGCGATCCGGCCAGCCAAGGCAATGCGCAATCGGCGTGCGCATGTCCGGAGTTCCGAGTTGCGCCATCACAGAGCGGTCCGAGAATTCGACCATGCCGTGAACGATGGATTGCGGATGCACCAGCACATCGATCTCATCCGGCGACAGCGCGAACAGATATGACGCCTCGATGACTTCCAGCCCCTTGTTCATCATCGAGGCGGAATCGATGGTGATCTTCTGGCCCATGCTCCAGTTCGGATGCTTCAGCGCCTGAGCCAGCGTGGCCTGCGCGATGTCAGCCGCCTTCCAGGTCCGGAACGGACCGCCGGATGCGGTGATAATGACGCGAACCAGTTCCTCGCGGTTGCCGGAGGCTAGCGCCTGAAACAGCGCGTTGTGTTCCGAATCCGCCGGCAGAATGCACGCGCCGGCTTTGGCTGCGCGACCCATGAAGAAGTCGCCGGCGCAAACAAGGCATTCCTTGTTGGCGAGTGCGATCGTGGCACCACGATCGGCGGCCGCGAGCGCAGGCTTCAGTCCCGCCGCGCCGCTCACTGCAGCCATCACCCAGTCGGCCGGTCGCTCCGCAGCTTCGATGATCGCGCTCTCGCCTGCACCAAACGCAATGTTGGTTCCGGCCAGAGCATCACGCAATTCATTGAGCTTCGAGGGATCGGCCACGGCGACAAACCGCGCGCCAAATTCCTTCGCGAGCTTCACCAGCCCCTCGACGTTGCCGTTGGCGGTAAGCGCCTCGACCTGATAGCGCTCGGGCGACGCGCGCAGCAAATCCATCGTGCTGTCGCCGATGGAGCCCGTCGCGCCGAGCACGGTGACAGTCCGCACGGATGATGCCGCGGCCTTGTTGTTACGCAACGGAACAGCGTTCATCACATCACCAAACCATGAAACCGCGACCGACGCCATCAAGGCCGCCGCGCATATAGCCAATAAGGGCGGCGAAAACGATCGCCGCAACGAAACCGTCGAGCCGGTCAAGCAATCCGCCGTGACCAGGAATGATGTGGCTCGAATCCTTGACGTCGAAGCGACGCTTGACCGCGGACTCGAACAGGTCGCCGAACTGCGAAACGATCGACAGCACGGCACCGAGCAGAAGCAGCGGAAGCATCTTGCCGAAACCCAGCAGCGCGAATCCGGCAGCGACCACCAGGCCCAACACCAGTCCGCCGATGGCGCCCGCCCATGTCTTCTTCGGGCTGACGCGCGGCCAGAGCTTCGGCCCGCCGATGCCCCGTCCCGCGAAGTAACCGCCGATATCGGTCACCCATACAATGAGGAGAACGAACATCAGCGCGACAAATCCGAACTCCGGGTCGCGCCGGACGACAATCGAGGCAATCAGCGCCGCCGTCGCATAGACCAGTCCGCCTGCAACCCATCCGCGCCGCTCGCGCACGAGTGCCGCGGCCAGCACAATTCCAGCAGCCGCGATCCCGAACGCGAGATCGGTCCGCCGCAGCATCAGGCAGATGCCGGCAATCGCCAAGGCAACGATGCCCACAGCAGCGACAAGACGATTGCCCGAGACACCGACAATCATCAGCCACTCGAAATACAGCAAGGCCGCGGCCGCGATGACAATGCAGGTCCACGGCCAGCCGCCGATCCACGCGACGGCGATGGTCAGCGGTGCGAGGACCAGCGCGGCGACGACGCGCATGTAGAGATTGCTCGACGCTTTCGCGGTATCGGATGTGGCTGGAGTCTCCGGGGCCACGCCGCTCACGATCCGGTTTTGGCGACGAGCCCGCCGAAGCGGCGTTCGCGGGTCGCGTATTCGGCAATCGCGCCTTCGAGCGCAGCCTTGTCGAAGTCCGGCCAGTGAATCGGAACGAACACCAGTTCGCTATAAGCCGCCTGCCACATCAGGAAGTTCGAAAGACGCTGCTCGCCGCTGGTGCGGATGATCAGATCGGGGTCCGGAATGTCCGACGTATCGAGATGAGCACCCAGCACATCGGGCGTGATCGTTGCCGGATCACGCTTGCCTTCGGCAACTTCACGCGCGAGCCGCTGCGCTGCGTTGGCGATCTCCTGCCTCGATCCGTAGTTGAAGGCCACGACAAGTGTGAGACGGGTGTTGTTTCGCGTCAGTTCTTCCGCTTCGGTGAGCAGCGCACAGATGTCGGACTCGAGCCCTTCCCGCTCGCCGATGACGCGAACCCGCACGCCGTCGGCATGCAGGGTCGCAAGATCGTTGCGGATGAAGCGGCGCAGCAGGCCGAACAGATCGCCGATCTCGCTCGCCGGCCGCGACCAGTTCTCGGAGCTGAACGAGAAGATCGTGAGATAGGAAATCCCGAGTTCGTGGGAGGCGCGCACCACCTTGCGCAGCGCATCGACACCGCGGCGGTGTCCCTCGGCACGCGGCAATCCCCGCGCCGCCGCCCAGCGTCCATTGCCGTCCATGATAATCGCGACGTGCCGCGGCGCATCGGCACGATCCGATTCTCCTGGCTTTGGCATGGCGCCGTTCGACATTCGCGATCTCTTAAACCGTGAGAATTTCTTTTTCCTTTGTCGCAAGCGCCTTATCGACGTCGGCGATGGCGGCATCAGTCACCTTCTGAACCTCGTTCGAATGACGCTTCTCGTCGTCCTCCGAGATCAGATGATCCTTTTCGAGCTTTTTGAGGACATCGAGTCCGTCGCGGCGCACGTGACGAACCGCGACGCGCGCAGCTTCGGCATACTTGTGCGCGACCTTCACCAGCTCCTTGCGGCGCTCTTCGTTGAGTTCAGGAATCCGCAAACGGATCACCTGTCCTTCCGTCGCGGGAGAAAGACCGAGATTCGAATTGACGATTGCGGTTTCAACCGCCTTCACCATCGACTTGTCCCAGACCTGCACCGACAGCAGGCGCGGCTCGGGCACGCTCACGGTGGCCACCTGATTGAGCGGCATATGGCTGCCATAGGCCTCGACCTGCACCGGCTCGACCATCGAGATCGCTGCACGGCCCGTACGCAATCCGCCCAGCTCGTGCTTGAGCGATGCAATGGCGCCTTCCATGCGCCGCTTCAGATCATTGATATCGAAATTCCCGGCCGCCATGCGATGCTACTCCCTTCAAGTCCGACGCGGCTCATAACCTCACCGCATCCAGTATCTTATTGTTCAGGCACAACTTTTAAGTTCACGACACCAGCCCTGCGTCAGCCGGAGACAATCGTGCCCTTGCCCTTGCCGCTCAGAATGGCGCCGATCGAGCCCGGCTCGGCGATCGAAAACACGATGATAGGCAAGGACGTTTCGCGGGCAAGCGCGAAGGCCGTCGCGTCCATCACCTTATAACCGCCTTCCACCGCCTGCGAATGGCTCAGCCGTTCAAATCGCTTGGCGGATGGGTCCTTCTTCGGATCGGCGCTGTAGACCCCGTCAACGTTGGTGGCCTTGAGAACCGCCTGCGCCCCGATTTCGGCTGCGCGCAATACCGCCGTGGTGTCGGTCGTGAAGTACGGATTGCCGGTGCCGCCGGCGAGCAGCACGATGCGGCCTTCGGCGAGATACCGGTGGGCCGCGGCGCGCGTGAAGAGTTCGCTGATCTGCGGCATCACGAACGCGCACAGCGTGCGGGCTGACTGGCCCTTGCGCTCCAGCGCCGATTCGAGCGCCAGACAGTTCATCACGGTGGCGAGCATGCCCATTGTGTCGCCGGTGGTGCGCGACACGCCGCGCGATGAAACTTCCACGCCGCGAAAGATGTTGCCGCCGCCAACGACGACGGCGATCTCTACGCCGAGTTCCCGCGCCTTGATGATATCGCTGGCGATCCGGTCGATGGTGGGCTGGTGAATACCGAAGGACTGGTCACCGGCGAGATATTCGCCGGAGACCTTGATCACGACACGTCGATAAGACGGTTCAGCCATAGGATCGCTCACTCATTCGAATTGAGCGCATTCCAGTGCAAAACAGGCTGCCTTGCTGAATACGCCCAGGATCCCGATCGGCGCGCGTCGTCTCGTTACCCCTGACCGGCAGCGGCGGCGACCTCGGCGGCGAAATCGGATTCCTGCTTCTCGATTCCCTCGCCCAGAGCATAGCGCACAAACCCGGCAACCTTGATAGGCGCGCCGACCTTGCCCTCAGCATCCTTCACGGCCTGCGCCACGCTCTTGGCACTGTCGTGGATAAACGCCTGCTCCAGCAGGGTAACTTCCTTGTAGTAGGTCTTCAGGCCCGATTCGACGATCTTTGCGATCATCGCGTCCGGCTTGCCCTGCTGGCGGTACTTGTCCGCCATCACGTCCTTCTCGCGGCTGACCACGGCGGGGTCGAGGCCCGACGCGTCGAGCGCCTGAGGGTTGGACGCGGCAACGTGCATCGCGATCTGGCGCGCGAGCGCTGCAAGCTCATCCTTCTTGCCGGTGGATTCGAGCGCGACGATCACGCCCATCTTGCCGAGGCCGTCGATCACGGCGCCATGGATGTAGCTGCCGACAACGCCATCGCTGACCGAAAGCTCGGCCGCGCGGCGCAGCGTCATGTTCTCGCCGATGGTCGCGATCGCGTCCGCGATGGCGCGGTCGACGTCATACTCGCCAACCTTGGCAGCCTTGATCTTCTCGACGTCCGCGCCGGCCTTGAGCGCAACCTGGCCGATCATCTTGACCAGGCCCTGGAACTGCTCATTGCGCGCAACGAAGTCGGTCTCGGAATTGACTTCGACGAGAACGCCCTTCTTGCCGTCGGTGACGGCTGCGATCAGGCCTTCGGCCGCAACGCGGCCGGACTTCTTCGCGGCCTTGGAGAGGCCCTTCTTGCGCAGCCAGTCAACCGCAGCATCGATGTCGCCATTGGTTTCGGTGAGCGCCTGCTTGCAATCCATCATGCCCGCGCCGGTTTTCTCGCGCAGATCCTTGACCATTGCCGCTGTGATTGTTGCCATTGCCGGATGTCCTTTGCCTGTGCGGGCCGCGCGGCGCAGCGATGTGCTGGCTAGCCGGATTCGACGCGCAGGATTTTTCTAGTCGGGGAATGTCGCGGCCGGATGAACCGGCCGCGAGATGCGTTTGAGGCTTATTCCGCGTCCGCGGTCAGCGCCTTGGACTGGGCGACCCAGCTATCGGCACGCGCCGGCAAGCCGACTTCTTCGCCGATCTTGTGAGCGGTGTCGTGGTCGAGCTCGGCGATCTGCCAGTAGTGGAAAACGCCGAGATCGTTTAGCTTCTTCTCAATCGCGCCGGACACGCCGGAGAGCTTCTTGAGGTCGTCGGCAACGCCGCGCGGACCGGCAAGACCCTGGAAGCCTTCCGACTTAGCAGGCACAGCTTCAGCGGTTGGATTGGCCAGAGCGCCGATGTCGATGCCGGCACCGCCCTGCGCGCGCGAAATACCGTCGATCGCCGCACGGGCGATGAGGTCGCAATACAGCGAGATCGCACGGCCGGCGTCGTCGTTGCCGGGAACCACGTAGGAGATGCCCTTCGGATCGCAGTTGGTGTCGACGATCGCGGCGACCGGAATGTTGAGGCGCTGGGCCTCCTGGATCGCGATGTCTTCCTTGTTGGTGTCGATCACGAAGATCAGGTCGGGCAGACCGCCCATGTCCTTGATACCGCCGAGCGAGCGGTCGAGCTTGTCGCGCTCGCGCTGAAGCGTCAGGCGCTCCTTCTTCGTGTACTGCGCGCCTTCACCCGAGGCGAGCATCTCGTCGAGCTGACGCAGACGCTTGATCGAACCGGACACGGTCTTCCAGTTGGTCAGCGTGCCGCCGAGCCAACGGGAGTTGACGAAGTACTGCGCGGAACGCTTGGCGGCTTCCGCCACGCCGTCCTGCGCCTGGCGCTTGGTGCCGACGAACAGGATACGGCCGCCCTTGGCGACGGTATCGCTGACAGCCTGCAGCGCGCGATGAAGCAGCGGCACGGTCTGAGCGAGATCGATGATGTGAATGTTGTTGCGGGCACCGAAGATGTAATCCGCCATCTTCGGATTCCATCGGTGCGACTGGTGACCAAAGTGCACGCCAGCTTCCAGAAGCTGACGCATAGAAAATTCAGGTAACGCCATAGTTCAATTCTCCGGTTGGTTCCTCCGGAAGCGTGTGAGCAAGTCGAACCGGCAAAACGTCTGCGCAAAAAAGCAAACACCTTGCGGCCCGGTTGCCACCGGACGGCCTTTAACAGCCATGCTTCCGTGTGAGATGCCGCGGCTTATAACTGCCGCGCCGCGTCGAAGCAAGGATTTATGGCCGTTTTTCTTGGCCTCCAAGGCCCTGCGAAACGCCGGCCGGAACATGGTCCGACCGGCCACCTGTTCAGCACCTTGGCACATTCGGCGGGCATCGCTTGACCGCAGCCGGAGCCGGTCTGGGCGGAGGAGCTGCCCGTGGCGGTGGCGCTGCGGGGCGCGGCGGAGCCATCTGGGGCCGAGGCGCCATTTGAGGCCGCGGAGTCGGTGCAGCTGGCCGCTGGAACTGCGGTTGGGGACGCGGTGCCATCTGGGGCTGAGGCCTCGGAGCCATTTGTGGCCGCTGGAACTGCGGCTGCGGCCGAGGCGCCGCTTGCGGCGGACGCTGGAACTGGGGCTGCGGTCGTTGAATCTGCGGACGCGGGGTCGCCTGAGGCCGAGGTTCGGGCCTCTGGAACTGCGGCCGAGGCTGACCGGCAGACCGTTCCGGACGGCCCGGTCTTGCCGCCGGGCCCGATGGAGCGGCAACCCCTGGCTGCGGAGATCCTGGCTGAACCGATGGCCGCGCAAGGCCGGGCCGGCCATCCGGACCACGGTCACCCCGTCCGGGTCGGCCGTCCTGTCCCGGCTGCGGGCCGGTTGCCCCGGGCGCAGGCAACGTACTCGGCAGAGGCCGACCGACCGGCCGTCCTCCCGGTCCAGCTCCCTGCCCTGGCAGCACATTGTCCGGACGAAGATTCCCGGGCCTGACAACGCCCGGCTGCACTTGCCCCGGCTGCACTTGTCCCGGACCACCCGGACGGCCCGCTCCCGGCAGAACGCCCGGAGGTGCGGCAACCTTACCCTGATTGATCAGATTCGCGCGCCGTGTCGCCGACGGTGGCAACGCCGGCGCAAATGCGGGACGGGTCGCCGCGACGCCGCCTGGTCCGGCGCCGGGACGCCCCGGCCTGAACTGACCGCCTTGCCCGAACTGGCCGCCGGGTCTGCCCGCTCCGATTGCTCCGGGCGGCGGACGCCGGTTGATGACGGTATTGATGACCTCTCGGTTGTGGATGTTCGTGAACAGGAAACGGTTCACCGGCGGACGCACATAGATCGGCGGCCGGATGAAGATCGGGATCGGAACAAACACCGGCTGCGGCAGGTAGTACGCATCCGCGTAGTAGATCGGCGGATCGAGCACGACGAAGTCTTCCGGCGGCGGCGGCAGGAAGAAGATCGGCGGCGGCGGTGGCGGCGCGAACGCAAAGACCGGATCGTCGAACATCAGGTACGGCCGGTCGACATACTGGTATTCGTATTCCGGCGGCGGCGGCACGTCATAGGCATACGCGTCGAAGCTCGGCGGCGGCTCCAGCGCGGCAGCGATATTGGCAAGCCTGCGGCGCGCGTCCGCCGCATGCGGACCGCGCGGATAGCGCTTCAGATATGACCAGTAGGCCTGCTGCGTGTTCGCGCGATAGGTCTGCCGCCATGTGATCGCCTCGCGGCGCGCGGCGATGATCGCCCTCACCCGCTTTGCCATCGGATCGTCCGGATAGGCCGCGAGAAAGGCTTCATAGTCGGCAATGGTGTCGCGTTCGAGCGCCGCCGTGTAAGCCTCCTGCGCGCTGAAATCGCGAATGGGCTTCGAGCGCGCAGCGGCGTCCTGATTGGCTTGAAGCGGCGGAGCGTCCGGCGCGCGCTCGAAGAACACGAAGTCGCCTTCGAACTTCTGCGCATCCCACGGCACCTGCGCGCCCTTGGTCACGTCATTCACGCGCAATCGCACGCGGTTGAAAACTTCGGGGAGCGAAATGCCGCCGGTACGCATCATCTCCGCCAGCGCCTGCGCATAGGGGCCGTAGTTGCCGGTGGGGTTCGGCGCCACCGTGCCCGGCGCGGCGTTGAACGCGATCAGACTCTTGGGGTCGGGTTCGATGAGCGCAAGGCCACCTGCCAGCGGCTGGCCTTCTTTCGCGAACGGCTGATTGTAGGCCGCGTCGAGCACCACAACGGTGCCCTTCAGGGGCAGCGACGACAACTGGCGGATATAGTCGCCGACGCGCAGGCCCTCGACCGGAACGTCGGTGTCACGCACCATGCTGGCGTCGACCGGCGCGAAGTAGTTCTCGCCCGCGAGCTGAAGGCCGTAACCTGCGAAATAAACGAACGCCACGGTATCCGGACCCGCCGCCTGTGCCTTCTTGATGAAGTCGCCGAAGGTCTGGCGCAGCGTCTCGCCGTCGAGGTCGCGCGCGCCGACCACATCGAAGCCCGCCGCCTGCAATGTCTGCGCGATCAGACCGGCATCGTTGGCCGCGGTCGCCAACGGCGCCTTCTGGTAGTTGCCGTTGCCGATCACGAGTGCAATGCGGCTCTGCTGGCCCTGTGCGGGCGGCGGGGCTTGTGCGTGAAGCGGCAACGCCGTCGCCGTGAAGGCCAGTACCGCCGCGACGCCGAAGAACCTGCTCATTCCGCGCATGACACCATTCCCGTTCAGCCCAACGGCGCAGTCAACCCTGCGCCGCATGAACATTGTTTGAACGAAAGATAGTCGGAATAAGGCGGATGCCCAAACAGCAAACGTCAGATCGTTTGCACATCCACCACGCCGGCAACCGCCTTAAGCGCGCCGGCGATCTGGGGCGACACCTTGAACTTGCCCGGCAGCTTCATTTCGACCTCGGTCTGAAGATCGAGCATCATGATCAGCGTGACCTCGCCGTCGCCCGTGGGCGGCCCGGATGAGGCCCTCGCCGGCTGGAGCTTGTTGCCCCCGCCGGCCGCGGCCTGATGACCTTCCAGACGCTTGGCGATCGACTCCAGCGGCTTGTCGTCGCGCACGAAGATGCGCAGACCCTTCTGGGTTTTGGCGGCGGCATCGTCGAGCGGCTCGGCGTGCAGAATCCGCGCGCGCACATCCTCGCCCTGCAACTCCGCGCCGATCTGCATCAAAACCGCCGAACCCGGTTCAAGCACGTCCCGGTATTGCGCAAGCCCTTCCGAGAACAGAACGGCCTCGAAATGTCCGGTCGGGTCCGACAGTCCGATAATGCCCATCTTGTTGCCGGTCTTGGTGCGGCGCTCCATCCGCGACACCACCGTCGCGGCAACGCGCCCCGCGGTCGCGCCGGTCTTCACCGCGCGCGAGAACTCGGTCCAGGATTGCACCCGCAGACGCTTCAGCGCGGCGGAATAATCGTCCAGCGGATGACCCGACAGGAAAAAGCCGATGGCGTCGTATTCGCGGCGCAGCCGGTCTGCCGGCAGCCATGGCTCGAGATTCGGAAGCACGATGCTCGGCGCATCCGCCATGCCGCCGAACATGTCGTTCTGACCGCTGGTGGCGGCTTCGTGGCTGCGCTGGCAGGCCGCGACGATGGCATCGGCGCCGGCGAACACGCGCGCGCGGTTGGCGTCGATGGTGTCGAATGCACCCGCCGCCGCAAGGCTTTCCACCACACGCTTGTTGATCGCGCGCGGGCTGACGCGGGAGGCGAAATCGGCAAGCGAGGTAAAGGGCCGGTCGCCCCGCGCTTCCACAATCATCTCGACAGCCTGCTGGCCGACACCCTTGAGCGCGGCGAGCGCGTAATAGATCGTGTTCTCGCTGACCTCGAATGTCGCGCCCGAGCGATTGATCGACGGCGGTTCGACCTTGATGCCGAGCCGCTGCGCTTCTGCGCGGAATTCGGACAGCTTGTCGGTGTTGTTCATGTCGAGCGTCATCGACGCCGCAATGAACTCCACCGGATAATGCGCCTTCATGTAGGCGGTCTGGAACGACACCAGTGCGTAGGCCGCCGCGTGGCTCTTGTTGAAGCCGTAGTCCGCGAACTTTGCGAGCAGTTCGAAGATCGTCTGCGCCTGCCCCTTCGGCACGCTGTTCTTGGTCGCGCCGGCGACAAAGATCTCGCGCTGCTTGTCCATTTCCGCGCGAATCTTCTTGCCCATCGCGCGGCGCAGCAGGTCGGCGTCGCCGAGCGAATAGCCCGCCATCACCTGCGCGATCTGCATCACCTGTTCCTGATAGATGATGACGCCGAAGGTCTCCTTCAGGATCGGCTCGAGCATCGGATGCATGTAGTCCGACTCTTCGTCGCCGTGCTTGCGCGCGCAATAGGTCGGGATGTTCGCCATCGGACCGGGACGATAGAGCGCCACCAGCGCGATCAGGTCCTCCAGCCGGTCCGGCCGCATGTCGACCAGCGCGCGCCGCATGCCCTGACTTTCAACCTGGAACACGCCGACCACTTCGCCGCGCGCCAGCATCTCGTAGCTTTTCTTGTCGTCGAGCGGCAGATGCGCCAGATCGACATCCGTATTGCGCTGCTTGAGCAGTTTCACCGCCACATCGAGAACCGTCAAAGTCTTGAGGCCAAGGAAGTCGAACTTCACGAGGCCCGCAGGCTCGACCCATTTCATGTTGAACTGGGTGACCGGCATGTCCGATTTCGGATCGCGATACATCGGGACCAGTTCGGAAAGCGGCCGGTCCCCAATCACGATGCCCGCCGCGTGGGTCGAGGCGTGACGCGTCAAACCTTCGAGGCGCTGCGCGATATCGAACGCGCGCGCGATGACGGGGTCCTCGTCGCGAAACGCCTGCAGCTTGGGTTCGCTTTCGATGGCCTTCGCGAGGGTCACGGGCGCCGCCGGATTTTGCGGCACCAGCTTGGTGAGCCGGTCCACCTGTCCGTAGGGCATCTGCAACACGCGACCAACGTCGCGCAGCACGCCGCGCGCCTGCAAGGTACCGAACGTGATGATCTGCCCGACCTGCTCGCGGCCGTAGCGCTCCTGCACATAGCGGATCACCTCGCCGCGGCGGTCCTGACAGAAGTCGATGTCGAAGTCCGGCATCGAGACACGCTCCGGATTGAGGAAGCGCTCGAACAGCAGGCCGAACCGGATCGGATCGAGATCGGTGATGGTGAGTGCATAGGCCACCAGCGAACCCGCGCCCGAACCACGGCCCGGCCCCACCGGAATGCCGTGCGACTTCGCCCACTTGATGAAGTCCGACACGATCAGGAAGTAGCCGGGATATTTCATGCGTGTGATGACGTCGATCTCGAACGCCAGACGCTTTGCGTAGTCTTCTTCCGTGGTGCCCGGAGCAAGACCATACTTTTGCAGACGCCAGGCCAGGCCGTCCTCGGCCTGACGGCGCAGTTCCTCGGCCTCGCCGCCTTCGCCATCAGCCGAGTTATCGCTTGCCACCGTAAAGCGCGGCAGGATCGGCTTGCGCGTCTTGGGACGAAACGCGCAGCGCCGCGCGATCTCGACGGTGGACGCCAGCGCCTCGGGCAGATCGGCAAACAGCACAGCCATCTCGGCGCGCGTCTTGAAACGGTGATCCGGCGTCAGCTGATCGCGGTCGGTTTCCGACACCAGCCGCCCGCCTGCGATACAGAGCAGCGCGTCGTGCGCCTCGTAGTCGTCGGCGGTGGCGAAGTACGGCTGGTTGGTAGCGACCAGCGGCAGACCCATGGCATAGGCCATGTCGATCAGCGCAGGCTCGACGCGGCGCTCGCTCTCAAGTCCGTGCCGTTGCAATTCGATGTAGAGGCGGTCGCCAAACAGTTTCGCGAGGATGTCGCAGCGCGCCTGCGCCAATGCGGGCTGGTCCGCGTTGATGGCCTGCCCGATCGGCCCTTCCGGTCCGCCGGTCAACGCGATCAGTCCGGCGCTCTCGCCGTCCAGCCACGCGATCTTGATGTGCGGGGTCTCGTTGACCGGTGTTTCCAGGAACGCACGGGAGTTCAGTTTCATCAGGCTACGGTAGCCGTCCTCGCTGGTTGCGAGGAGAACGAGCCGCGCCGGCGCCAGTGCATTACGCGCACTCGGATCCTGATCGCCGAAATCGGTTGTCATCGCGCAGCCGGTAATCGGCTGGATGCCGTAACCGGCGAGTTTGTCGGAAAATTCCAGCGCGCCGAACATGTTGTCATTGTCGGTCAGCGCCAGCGCAGGCTGATGGTCAGCCTTGGCCAGTTCCAGCAGCTTACCGATGGTCATCGACCCCTGCAGCAGCGAATAGGCCGACTGCACGTGCAGATGCACGAATCCGGGATCGAGTGCGGACGACTTCGGCGAAGCGGTTTTGGACATACGGACCCTGGCAACCTTCGCAGGTCTGATTCATCGAACCAATGAACCGACTGCGATAAAAGAACGACTCATTAAACGTCGATGGTGGTGCCTTGTACTATGGGTGTCCACGCAGAAGACGCGGACCCGTCCGACAATGCCGGGTCCATCATCGTTTTCCCCAGCCCCGGCTGTTCCGGGGCCGGCAAGTTCCTACATCTGAGGAATGACCTGCGCCCAGATCGCAATCATTCCGACGAAAAGCACAACCGAGGTCAGCGCAGCAGCTTCTTCAACGAATGTCTTCAACATGACCGAACTCCCTATCGACGCTCTATCGACTCTATGAGAACGTAATAAGAACATTGTTCCTTTTTTGTTCTCAGAGTCAAGGGTCGGGAATCCGCCCTGAAGAGCAATGCTAACGAAACGTAAACGGCCCGCGACTTTCGTAAATCCATCAACAGCTACGCAGTAACGTGAGTTGACGGACGCAGCTGGAAACGGTCTGGCTTCACCACCAAGAAATCCGGGGATCGACCCGGCAGGAGAACACCATGCGCAGCTACCTTTTGGCCCTCGCCGTGCTCGGCGCCGGCTTCGCCGTCCAGTCCGCTCCTGCGGAAGCCGGGGGAAATTATCCGTTCTGCCTTCAGGGCCGCGACATCTCCACCGGCCAGGGCGATTGCAGCTTTGCGACCTATCAGCAGTGCCAGGCCACGGCGGCAGGGACCTACGCTGGCTGCTACGCCAATCCGTACTACGTGTATGACGAAGAGCGGGTCTATCAGCCGCGCCGCCGCCCTGCACCGCGGCCGTACTACTGAGCTGCCGGGTTCAGTCGAGCTCGATGACGTGACCGTCCTGGAGCGAAACTCGGCGATCCATCCGCGCAGCCAGATCCATATTGTGCGTCGCGATCAGCATCGCGACGCGCGTCGCCCGCACCAACTGGGTCAAAGCTTTGAAGACATGATCCGCGGTATGCGGATCGAGATTTCCCGTCGGCTCATCCGCGAGCAGGACCCGAGGCGCGTTGGCCACCGCGCGCGCAATCGCCACGCGCTGCTGCTCGCCCCCCGATAACTCCGCCGGCCGGTGGGTCACGCGTTCCGCCAATCCGAGATAGGCCAGGATTTCCTTCGACCGCTTCACGGTTTCCTTTTTCGGCAGGCCGCGGATCATCTGCGGCATCATCACGTTCTCAAGCGCCGAGAACTCCGGCAACAGCCGGTGGGACTGGTAGACGAACCCGATATCGGTGCGGCGGATCTGCGTCCGCTCAACGTCGGACAGCCCCGAGGTCGCGGTGCCGCCGACATAGACCTCGCCCTCGTCGGCCTGCTCCAGCAGACCGGCGATATGGAGCAGCGTCGATTTGCCGGTGCCCGACGGCGCGACCAGCGCAACGGACTGCCCCTCCCACAGCGCCAGACTGGCGCCGTCGAGAATGGTCAGCGTGGCTTCGCCCTGTTTGTAGCGCCTGCGGACGTCGTGCAGATAAACGACCGGAACGCCATTTTCCCCCTGCTCCATCTGTGCGCTCATTCGTACCTGAGCGCTTCGATAGGATCGAGACGCGCCGCCCGCCATGAGGGGTACAGCGTCGCCAGGAACGACAGCGTCAATGCCATGATCACCACCGCGGCGGTCTCTCCGACATCGACTTCAGCCGGAAGCTTGGAGAGGAAGTAAAGCTCGGGCGAGAACAGTTCGGTGTTGGTCATCCAGGAGATGAACTGCCGGATGGTCTCGATGTTGAGACAGATCACCAGTCCCAGCAGGAAGCCCACAAGCGTGCCCACCACGCCGATAGCAGCTCCGGTAATCAGAAACACCCGCATCACCGAACCCTGCGACGCGCCCATGGTGCGCAGGATCGCGATGTCCTGGCCCTTGTCCTTCACCAGCATGATCAGGCCTGAGACAATGTTCAGCGCCGCCACCAGCACGATCAGCGTCAGGATCAGGAACATGACGTTGCGCTCGACCTGCAGCGCATTGAAGAACGTGGAATTGCGCTGCCGCCAGTCGACAAGGAAGATCGGCCGCTGCGCCGCCTCCGTCACCGACTTGCGGAAGACGTCGATCCTGTCGGGGTTGGTCGTAAAGACCTCGATGGCGGTAACGTCATTGGCGCGGTTGAAATAGGCCTGAGCTTCCGTCAGCGGCATGAACACGAACGACGCGTCGTATTCCGACATACCGATCTCGAACACCGCCGCCACCTTGTAAGGCTTGATGCGCGGCGTCGTGCCCATCGGCGTGACCGCGCCGCGCGGGGAAACCAGCGTGATGCTATCCCCGGCCCGCAGCGACAACTGGTCGGCCAGCCGGCGGCCGATGGCGACGCCCTGACCTTCGTCGAACCCTTCGAGCGTGCCCTGCTTGATGTTCTTGGCGATCGACGTGACGGCGTTGAGATCCTGTGCGCGGATGCCCCGGATGAAGACGCCCGCGGCATTGAACGGCGACGAGCCGAGGCCCTGTCCGTCGAC
Source organism: Afipia sp. OHSU_II-C1 (assembly GCF_000497575.1). Taxonomy (GTDB): domain Bacteria; phylum Pseudomonadota; class Alphaproteobacteria; order Rhizobiales; family Xanthobacteraceae; genus Afipia. The sequence goes on along the minus strand of NZ_APJI01000004.1, from coordinate 54,364 downwards.
CACCGGCGCCGCGAGGCGGATGCCGTCGGCCTTGCTGATGCGCTCGGCCACGTCCTTCCAGTCGGTCAGCGGCGATTCAAGCGGCTGGACAACGATATGGCCGTTCAAACCGAGAATCTTGTCGAGCAGTTCCTTGCGGAAGCCGTTCATCACCGCCATCACAATGATGAGCGTCGCCACCCCGAGCATGATGCCGAGAAACGAAAAGCCGGCGATGACGGAAATGAAGCCTTCCTTGCGGCGCGCCCGCAGATAGCGGGTCGACAGCATCCATTCGAATGGCGCGAAAGGTGGGGTCCGAACTGGCTCGCTCATGTTGGTTCCATAGTCCGGATTTTCACACGAATCGGGCTAATTCTAGTCGCGGCCCGCAGCGACCGCGACCTTACCGAAGATTATTCAGTGGACGGATCAGGACTGGGTGAATCGGTTGATCGCCTCATCCAGGCTCATGAACTCGCGCGATCCGTCGCTGCGGCGCTTGATTTCCACCTTGCCCTCGGCGAGCCCCTTAGGGCCGATCAATACCTGCCAAGGGATACCGATCAGGTCGGCAGTGGCGAACTTGCCCCCCGGCCGCTGGTCGGTGTCGTCGTAAAGTACGTCGACGCCCTTGGCATTCAGCGCCGCATAAAACTTCTCGCAGGCCGCCCCGGTCTCCGGGCTGTCCTGCTTGAGATTGAGGACCGCGACCCTGAATGGCGCGACTTCCTCCGGCCACTTGATGCCGTTCTCGTCGTGGCAGGCCTCGATGATCGCGCCGACCAGACGCGAGACGCCGACGCCGTAGGAGCCGCCATGGATCGGCTTCTCCGCGCCGTCCGGGCCGGACACCAGAGCCTTCATCGTGTCGGAATACTTGGTGCCGAAATAGAATATCTGCCCAACCTCGATGCCGCGGGTCTGCACCCGCTTGTCGGCGGGCACTTCGCTCTCGTAGCGCGCCGCGTCGTGGACATCCTCAGTGGCCGCATAGAGATCGGTCCACTGCTTGATGATCGGCGTGAGATCGCCGTTGTAGTCCACGTCCGCGCCCGGCACCGGCAGATCGAGAACGTCCTTGTTGCAGAACACACCGGACTCGCCGGTTTCCGCCAGAACGATGAACTCGTGGGACAGATCGCCGCCGATCGGACCGGTCTCGGCCCGCATCGGGATCGCCTTCAGGCCCATGCGCGCGAAGGTGCGCAGGTAAGCCACAAACATCCGGTTGTAGGACAGCCGCGCCGCCGCTTCGTCGATGTCGAACGAATACGCATCCTTCATCAGGAATTCGCGGCCGCGCATCACGCCGAAACGCGGACGCTGCTCGTCGCGGAATTTCCATTGGATGTGATAGAGATTGAGCGGAAGGCTCCGGTATGACTTCACGTAGGACCGGAAGATTTCCGTGATCATTTCCTCGTTGGTCGGACCGTACAGCAACTCGCGCTTGTGGCGGTCCTGGATGCGCAGCATCTCCGGCCCGTAGGCGTCGTAGCGTCCGCTCTCGCGCCACAAGTCCGCAAGCTGCAGGGTCGGCATCAGGAGTTCGATGGCGCCGGCGCGATTCTGCTCTTCGCGCACGATCTGCTCGATCTTCTTCAGCACCCGGAAGCCCAGCGGCAGCCATGCATAGATGCCAGCCGCCTCCTGCCGCATCATCCCCGCGCGCAGCATCAGGCGATGCGACACGATCTCGGCCTCCTTCGGCGTTTCTTTGAGAATTGGCAGAAAAAAACGCGACAATCGCATGGGAACACTCAGAGTTTCGGGATTGATCCGGGAATCGGCGGGAAAGCTTGGGAACCTTTTCAGTGAAAGCGGATCAAATGGCAAAACACAAGAGGAAGCATGGGTGTGGCTTTTGGGGGATTTGCGGTTCCCGCCCCCCATGGTAACAGCCTGATGGGGTTTCATATGGCTGCAACACGGATCAGATCGATAGGACGATGGGCTGCGTTTGTCGCGGTCTATGCGCTTGTCTTCAACGTGATGCTGACCAGCGCCCTGCTGGCCTCGATCTCGCCGCTCAAGTTCAACGCCCTCCACGAACTCTGCCTCAACGGCAGTTCAGCGATTCCCGACGCCGACGGCAACAGCGATCCCGCCAAGCCGATCGTCCGCTGCCCGCTGTGCCTGTCGAGTGCCGTGGCAACGGCTGACCAGCCGCCGCAGACCCCTGCGCTGGCGATCCGCATCGCGCTGCGCGTTCTGTTCGAACCTGCGCCCAACGACCCTGTCGCTGTCCGCTTCGCGCAGAGCGATCACCAGCCCCGCGGCCCTCCCCACCTGAGCTGACGACCTGGCGCTTTCGCGCATCCGTTCAATCGTCAACATCATTGGTGGGACTTAAACCCATGTTTTCCGTTTCCATACGGGCGCGCAGCATCCTGCTGGCGTCCGCCGCGACCGTCTCAACGATCCCGCTCGCCCACGCGCAAACCGCGCCTCAGGAACTTCCGCCTGTTGTGGTGCAAACCGAACGACAGCCGCGTCCGGTTAGGAACCGCGTCGCAACGCCGGCACCGGTTCAGTCCGGTTCAGCCTCAACCGCGCCCACCGCTGCACCCGCACCGCTCGGCGTAAAGACTGCGGATCAGGCGCGTCAGGACATCCAGCAGACACCCGGCGGCGTCGCCGTCGTTGCGGCGGAAGAGTACAAGAACAACTCTGTCGCCAGCACCATCAAGGACATCCTCGGCTACGTGCCCGGCGTGTTCGCACAGCCGAAATGGGGCGACGACACCCGGCTTTCCATTCGCGGCTCGGGCCTGTCGCGCAATTTCCATCTGCGCGGCATCCAGCTGTACATGGACGGCATTCCGATCAACACGTCCGACGGCTATGGCGACTTCCAGGAAATCGACCCGACCGCCTACAAGTATGTCGAGGTCTACAAGGGCGCGAACGCCTTGCAGTTCGGCGCGAACTCGCTCGGCGGCGCGATCAATTTCGTGACGCCGACCGGCCGCGATTTTGGCGTCAACAGCGCCGGGATCGACATGGGCTCGTTCGGCTATCGCCGCTTCCAGGGCAGCGTCGGTGGCGCGAACGGTCCGTGGGACGCGTTCTTCACCGCATCGAACCAGAGCGCCGAAGGATTCCGCGATCACAGCTACGGCCACTCGACCCGCGCCAGCGGCAATATCGGCTATCAGTTCTCGCCGGATTTCGAGACGCGCTTCTATATCAACGCCAATGACATCCGGCAGCGCATTCCGGGCTCGGTAACGAGGGCATCCGCGCTCACATCGCCCGAGACTGCGGCAGCCGGCAACGTCATCAACGACCAGCAGCGCAACATCGACAGCGGGCGTCTGGCTAACAAGACGACGGTCCGGTTCGGTGCGACCACGGTGGAGTTCGGCGCTTTCGCGGTGGACCGCCACCTGATGCATCCGATCTTCCAGTGGCTGGACTATCAGTACAAAGACTACGGCGGCTTCGGCAAAGTCACCGACGACCGGGTCATCGGCGGCTTCCGCAACCGGCTGGTGGCGGGCGTCAACGTCGTCAACGGCGAGATCGACAACAAGCAGTATCAGAACATCGGCGGCTACAAAGGTGCGCTGCTGTCGTCATCGCTCGACAAGTCGAAGAATACCTCCGCTTATGTGGAGAACTCGTTCTACTTCCTGCCGAACGTCGCTGCCATCGGCGGCACCCAGTTCCTGTACGCGACGCGCGATCGCACGGCCCGGTTCGGTGCGACATCGAGTGGCTCGACGGAGTTCAACCTGTGGAGTCCAAAAGCCGGACTGCTCTGGGATATCGATCCGACATGGCAAGCCTTCGCCAATATTTCGCGCAGCGCCGAAGTGCCGAGTTTCGGCGAAAGCTCGGCTGCTCCCGCGATTCCGTTTTACTTGATCCAGCCACAGACGGCGACGACCTACGAGATCGGGACACGCGGCAGACGTCCCGATCTGACTTGGGAACTCACCGGCTATCGCGCAGAGATCAAGAACGAACTGCAATGCATGTATGGCGCGCCGGGACAGTGCAACGTGGTCAATGCCGACCGCACGGTCCATCAGGGGATCGAGGCTGGCCTCGGTGTCGCGGTGCTCAAGAATGTCTTCACGCCTGACGCGGACAAGGTGTGGATCAACCTCTCCTACACCTACAACGACTTCCGCTTCGACAACGATCCGGTGTTCGGCAACAACCAGCTTCCTGGCGCGCCGCGTCACTTCCTGCGCGCCGAAGCGCTCTACAAGCATGCCAACGGCTTCTACATCGGGCCGAATATCGAATGGGTTCCGCAGGCCTATTACGTGGATAACGCCAACTCGTTCACCACGCAGACTTACGCGATCTGGGGCCTGAAAGCTGGCGTCGATGACGGCAAGTACTCAATGTATCTCGAGGCACGCAACATCGCGAACACAGCGTATATCGCGAGTACTAGCATTGCGCGAAACGCAAACGCCACGTCCGCGTTGTTTGAGCCCGGCACCGGCCGCGCGGTGTATGCCGGCATGAAGGTGCGATGGTAGCCATCTGGGGCGGACAAAGCGCTTCCCGGCGGTGAGTAATCGCCGGGAAGAAATGTTTCACGAAGCACGCGGTGGATATTCTTCGATGCAAGTACGTCTCATAGGATTTTTGCTGTTGCTCGGGCTGGCCGTGGTGTCCGGCAACGCAAGCGCGGGACCGCAGGAAACTGCGATCTCAGCCATGCTGCACCACATGTTCGACAAACCTGACGCGAGGCTGACGGTCGGTCCTGTTGTGATGTCCGGCAATCACGCTATTGCCGACTGGTCCCAGGGTGAGATGGGCGGTCGTGCCTTGCTGCACAGCAGACACAACGAATGGCGTATCGTTCTCTGCACCGGTGATGAAATCAAAAATCAAGGCGCAATGATCAAGGCCGGTGTGCCCGCCGAAGACGCTTTGCGTCTTGAGCGCGATCTCGCCAATGCAGAAGCGGCGCTCGATCCAAAACAACGAGCTCAGTTTTCGAAATTTGAAGGCCTGGTCATGATGGACCACGATTCGGCGCACAAGCACTGACCCGGTGGCAGCGCGCGATATGCGATGGTAGTCGTCCACCATTTTTCATTCGCTCAGCGCGAGCGAGGCAAAAACGCCGCCAAACGACTCGTTTTCGACTTGAATCTGTAAATTGTGCACTGCCGCAAAAGTAGACATTTAGTGCTGAAAAACGTGACAAGTCAGAATCCTTCCGCTACAAAAACGCGTCAGCGCGATACGGCTATTCGTCGCATCGTCTGGTGGTCCAAGTCTCGGGAGGAGCCCCTGACGCGCATAAGCAGCGTCGCCCCGTCTAACCAAGGATAAATCCAACTTTTTCGGGGAAAATAGGGTCGACACAATTTTTGGAGCAGGGCTTAGGCCCTGCTCTTTTTTCTTTCGCGCATGTTTGATCGTCTGTGCGCGAACGCCGTACCCCGGAATCACAATCGATCGGGATGAATTATATCGCCGGTAGCGCAGGCCTCGTGCCTCACGGTTCGCTTCGCGAACCGCGCCGCTAAAGCGGAATGCCCATGAGCTGCGACAGGCGCTCGATATTCAGGTAACCGGCCCTGAAGGCCCACATCCCGATCGCGAAAATCACTGCCGAGATCGCCGTGGTCCACAGCAGCTTGCGTCCCATCCGCGCCACGCTGGGCGCGCCGGGATCGGTGCCGGCGATCTCCTCACCGTTCTCCATCTGGCTGCGCACGCCGAACGGCAGCACTGCGAACAGCACCACCCACCAGAGCACGAAGTAGATCGCGAACGCGGTTGAGATCGAATAGACCATCTAGTTTCTCAAGACTGTTCGATTTCGACGAGCGCGCCGGAGAAGTCCTTCGGATGCAGGAACAGCACCGGCTTGCCGTGCGCGCCGATCTTCGGATTGCCGTCGCCCAGCACGCGAGCCCCCTCCGCGATCAGCGTGTCGCGCGCGGCGATGATCTCCGGCACCTCGTAGCAGATATGGTGGATGCCGCCATCGGGATTACGCTCGACAAACTTCGCGATCGGCGAATCCTCGCCGAGCGGCTGGATGAATTCGATCTTGGTGTTGGGCAGCGTCGCGAACACGGTGATGACGCCATGCTCGGGCAGCGGCACCGCGCCGGAAATTTCCGCGCCGAAGGCCGTGCCATAGATCTTGGCTGCTTTCTCGGCATCCTTCACCGCAATCGCCACGTGATTGAGACGGCCCAGCATGTCTTGCTCCTGACTATCGAACGGAAATCAAACCATCAGCACGTGCACGACGCAAAGCGGCTTCTTGCCCCACTGGTCGTTGATTTCGGAGCGGACCGCGCGCCGCACGGATTCGGAAATCGCATCGGGATCGCGGCGCCGCGCGCGCGGGAGGTTCTCCACTGTGGAAACAACGAGGTCGAACACCTCGTCCGCGATGACCTCGCCTGCCTTATTCTTTTCCGGAATGCCGACGAGATCAACCTCGGGATCGTCGGCCAGATCGCCCTTGTCGGTGACCGCGATGGCGACGAAGGCGCAGCCGGCAAATGCCAGCCGCCGCCGCTCGATCACGGCGCGGGCCTTTTCCGCTTCAAGAATGTTACCGTCCTTGTAGATCCGCCCGCTCGGCAGCTCCTCGATGATCGCCGGATCGCCCGGACCCAAGCGCACCAGATCGCCGTTCTTGCAAATCAGCACCTTCGGCACGCCGCACTCGCGGGCGAGCTTGGCATGCTCGGATAAATGCAGCGCCTCGCCATGCGCCGGGATCAGCAGCTGCGGGCGCACCCACGAGATCATGTCGCGCAGTTCGTCGCGCCTCGGATGGCCGGAGACATGCACCATGTGAGTCCGGTCGGTGATGACCTCGACGCCCTGCATGATCAGACCATTGATGATCGCACCCACGGCCTTCTCGTTGCCGGGAATGGTCCGCGACGAAAAGATCACGGTATCGCCCTTGTTCAGCGTTACCTGCGGATGATCGTCGTTGGCAATGCGGGCCAGCGCGGCGCGCGGCTCGCCTTGGCTGCCGGTGCACAGCGCCAGCACCTTGTCCGGCGGAAAGTTTCCATAGTAGTCGGCGCTGCGAAACGCCTGCACGCCGTCGAGATAGCCGGTTTCGCGTGCGACCTGCACCACCCGCTCCATCGCGCGCCCGACCACGACGACCTCGCGGTCGGCTGCCTTCGCAGCGTCCGCAACGGCGCGCAGCCGTGCCACGTTGGACGCGAACGTCGTCACCGCGACGCGCCCCTTCGCTGCCTTCACCAGTTCGGTGATGTTCTTCGCGACTTCCCGCTCCGACGGCGAGCGGCCTTCGCGCACCGCGTTGGTCGAGTCGCCGATCAGCGCCATGACGCCCTCATCACCAAGCTCGCGCAGCCGCTTCTCGTCGGTCGGTTTGCCGATGATCGGCGTCGGATCGATCTTCCAGTCGCCGGTGTGCAGCACGGTTCCGGCGGACGTGCGGATCGCCAGCGCGTGTGACTCCGGAATCGAATGCGCCACCGGAATGAATTCCACGCTGAACGGACCGATCTGGACGGTGCCGCCCGACGGAATCACGGTGACAGGAATCTTCGGCGGATTGCGCTCGCTGGCGCATTTGGCCTCGAACAGCGCCGCGCTGAACTGGGTCGCATAGATCGGGCATTTCAGTTGCGGCCACAGATCGATAATCGCGCCGAAATGATCCTCATGGGCGTGGGTCAGAACCAGCCCGACCAGATTCTTCCGCTCCTTCACCAGGAAGCGAATGTCCGGCATCACCACATCGATGCCCGGCAGGTGTTCCTCGTTGCCGAACGACACGCCGAGGTCGATGGCGAGCCAGCTTCGCTGCTGTCCCTTGCCGAGGCCGTAGATCGACAGGTTCATGCCGATCTCGCCGATACCGCCGAGCGGCGCGAATGTGAGTTCGTCAGGTCGCGACATATCAGGCTGCTCCAGACGATTTGGCGGATCCGAAATGGACATCGCCGGCGGCGATGGGCGTGCGCTTGCCGTCATGGCCGGCGATGATCAGGCATCCGGTCTCGTCGATGGTTTCGAAGATACCCTCGACGCTTGTTCCGCTCGACTGGATCGAGACCGCCTCGCCGAGCCCGGCCGCGCGATCCAGCCAACGGCTGCGGATTTCACCGAAGCCCCGGCCGTTGTCCCAGATGCCGCGAAACTCGGCCCATGCATCGGACAGCGCCATGAACAGGTCCCCGGCCCCCGCAGTGATGCCGAGCGCCGCCAGCGAGGTTGCCGGATACGGCGTCCCTTCCGGCGCGGAGATTACGTTGGTTCCCATGCCGACGGCGACGCACAGATCGCGCCCAAAGGTTTCGGCTTCGAGCAGGATGCCGGACAGCTTTTTGCCGTTTGCCAGAACATCGTTCGGCCATTTCAGCAGAAACTGGACGGACGCCCCTGATCGCATCCGGTATTCCATGCTCATCGTCTGCAAGGCAGCTTCGAGCGCGAGCCCGGCAGCAAATCCCAGCGTCGCGGCGACAGGTGGCTGAACATCAACCGATTCAAGAATGGTCGCGGCAAGGTTTCCCCGCGGAGAAACCCATTCGCGCTGGCGGCGGCCACGTCCGGCGGTTTGCAGATCTGTCACCAGCCAGAGAGGCCCGCGCTCGCCTGCCCTAGCCCGCTCGAGCGCCTCGGCATTGGTCGAACCAATGCTGTCGAACGCCTCAACGCGATAGTTCTGGGCTCTGGCCCGTGGACCGAGCGCGAACGCCATTAAAACAGCGACTTCGCGGCCACCGTGGCAGCATTCACCAGCGGCGCGGGATAGACGAAGAACAGCAGGTTGAAGATGCCGGCGACAGCCAGCACCACCCGAAGCTCGATACGCATCGGCTCCATCCCTTCCTTCGGCTCGTCGAAGTACATCACCTTGACGATGGTGAGATAGTAGAACGCGCCCACCACGCTGGTCACCACGCCGATCACCGCGAGCGTAAACAGCCCCGCCTTGATCGCAGCCAGGAACACATAGAACTTCGCGAAGAAGCCGGCGAGCGGCGGAATGCCAGCCAGCGAGAACAGTAACATCGCAAAGAAGAACGCCAGCATCGGGTTGGTCCGTGACAGGCCCGCGAAATCGCTGATGGTTTCGACCGCCCGGCCATTGCGCTTCATGGCCAGGATGATGGCGAAGGTGCCGAGCGTCATGGCGACATAGATCGCGATATAGACCAGCACCCCCTGCGCGCCCTGCTGCGTTCCGGCAGCGAGACCGACCAGCGCAAAGCCCATGTGGCCGATGGACGAATAGGCCATCAGGCGCTTGATGTTCTTCTGGCCGATGGCCGCGAACGAGCCCAGCGCCATCGATGCGATGGAGACGAACACCACGATCTGCTGCCACTGCGGCACGATTCCGGGGAACGCCGTCAGCGCCACGCGGGTGAACACGGCGAGCGCGGCGACCTTCGGCGCGGACGCAAAGAACGCGGTGACAGGCGTCGGTGCGCCTTCATAGACGTCCGGCGTCCACATGTGGAACGGCACCGCGGAGACCTTGAAGCAGAGACCTGCCAGCAGGAACACCAGTCCGAACACCAGGCCGATGTTGCCGCTCTTCGCTTCCGCGGCGATGCCTGCGAAGCTCACGGTGCCCGTGAAACCGTAAATCAGCGACGCGCCGTACAGCAGCATGCCGGACGACAGCGCGCCGAGCACGAAATACTTCAGGCCCGCTTCCGTCGATTTGGTGTCGTCGCGATGGCTTGCGGCCACGACGTAAAGCGCAAGGCTCATCAGCTCGAGGCCGAGATAGAGCATGATCAGGTCGCCGGCGGAGATCAGCACCATCATGCCGGTGGTGGAGAGCATCACCAGGATCGCATACTCGAAAATCTTCGCCTGCTCGGCGAGGTACGCACGCGACAGGATCAGCGTGACGCCGGAGCCGATCAACGCCAGGATTTTCAGGAACCGCGCATAGTCGTCGACGATGAAACTGCCGCCGAAGGTGGTCAGCTTGCCAGCCGGCAGCCACAGTTCGAGACCGCCCGTCACAACGAGCAAAACCACAGCGATGCCGGTTACCAGCGACGTCGTCTGCGGTCCGCGAAACGCGCCGAGCATCAGGAGCGCCATGGCGCCAGCGGCCAGCACCAGTTCCGGCAGTACGGGAAGCAGCGAATATCCTGCGAAAGTCATCGACCGGGTGTCCCGTTACTGAACCAGCGCCGCCGCTTTCACGGCGGTGATGGCGGTGTTGTAGTTCGTGACGAGCTGCTGCACCGAGGCCGCCGACATATCGAGGACCGGCTTCGGGTACACGCCAAAGAGAATGGTGAGAATGACCAGCGGCGCGAGAATAATCCCTTCCCGCAGCGTCAGATCCTTGATGCTGGCGAGCGACGGCTTGTCGAGCAGGCCGAACACCACCTTGCGATAAAGCCACAGCGCATAGGCCGCCGACAGGATCACGCCCAGCGCGGCCACCGTCGCAGTCGGAATGCTGACCTTGAACGTGCCGATCAGGGTCATGAACTCGCCGACGAATCCCGATGTGCCCGGCAGACCGACGTTCGCCATGGTGAAGACCATGAACACGAAGGCATAGAGCGGCATCCGGTTCACGAGGCCACCATAGGCGGCAATCTCGCGGGTGTGCAGCCGGTCGTAGACCACGCCGACACAGAGGAACAGCGCGCCCGAGACGATGCCGTGCGACACCATCTGGAACACGCCGCCGGCGACGCCCTGCATGGTGCCCGCGAAAATGCCCATGGTGACGAAGCCCATGTGAGCGACGGACGAGTAAGCAATCAGCTTCTTGATGTCTTCCTGCATCAGCGCGACCAGCGATGTGTAGACGATCGCAATCGCAGACAGCGTGAAGACCAGCGGCGCAAAGTCATGTGACGCCAGCGGGAACATCGGCAACGAGAAACGCAGGAAGCCGTAGCCGCCCATCTTCAGGAGAATCGCCGCCAGCACGACGGAGCCCGCGGTCGGTGCTTCGACGTGTGCGTCCGGCAGCCAGGTGTGCACCGGCCACATCGGCATCTTCACTGCGAACGAGGCGAAGAACGCCAGCCACGCCCATGTCTGGAGGCTGCGCGGCACGGCGGTGTTCATCAGCGTCGGGATGTCGGTGGTCCCGGCGTTCAGATACAGCGCCATGATGGCGAGCAGCATCAGCACCGAGCCGAGCAGCGTGTAGAGGAAGAACTTGAAGCTGGCATAGACCCGGCGCGGGCCGCCCCAGACGCCGATGATGAGGAACATCGGGATAAGGCCGCCTTCGAAGAACAGATAGAACAGCACGAGATCGAGCGCGGAGAACGTACCGACCATCAGCGTTTCGAGGAACAGAAACGCCATCATGTATTCGCGCACGCGCAGCGTGACCGACTTCCAGCTTGCCAGGATGCAGAACGGCATCAGCGCCGTGGTCAGGATCACGAACGGCAGCGAAATGCCGTCGACGCCCATGTGATAGGTGATGGTGTTGGCGAGCCACGGCGCCTTCTCGACGAACTGGAAGCCGGGATTCGACGGATCGAACCGCATCACCAGAATGAGCGACACCGCGAAAGTGATGATCGTGGTCCACAGCGCGATCCAGCGCGCATTGCCGCGCGCGGCTTCGTCGTCACCGCGGCTGAGGTAAATCAGGATCGCGCCGACGATCGGCAGGAACGTGACGACGGAAAGAATGGGCCAGGTTGTCATCATTGGCCCCCGAGACCGAAGATAAACCACGTGATGAGACCGGCCACGCCGATCAGCATCGCGAATGCATAGTGATAGAGATAGCCGGTCTGGAGCCGGACGACGTTGCGCGTGACATCGAGCACGCGCGCGGATACGCCGTCAGGACCGAACCCGTCGATGATGAAGCCGTCGCCCTTCTTCCACAGGAAGCGCCCCAGCCACTTGGCCGGCCGCACGAATAAGAAGTCATACAGCTCGTCGAAGTACCACTTGTTGAGCAGGAAACGGTACAGGCCCGGATGCTGGTTCGCGAGTTCGACCGGCAGATAGGGCTTGCGGATATAGAACAGCCACGACACGAAGAAGCCGACCACCATCATCACCGTCGGCAGGAACGCAATCGTCGCCGGAATATGATGCATCTCCTCGATGATCTTCGGATTCATCTTCAGCGACTCGCGGAAGAATTCATGAATGCCGTGGCCCGCGAACAGTTCCTTGAACGGGAAGCCCGCGAGGATCGAGCCCACCGCCAGCACCGCGAGCGGGATCAGCATGGTGTACGGGCTCTCGTGCGCGGCCTCGTAGTGCTTCTGGTCGTGCGGCTCGCCATGGAACGTCTTGAAGATCAGGCGCCATGAATAGAAGGAGGTGAGGCCCGCGGCGATCACGGTGCAGAGAAAGCCGTAAAGAGCGAACGGATTGTGCGCCACGAAGGCGGACTCGATGATCGCGTCCTTGGAGAAATAACCGGCCGTCAGCGGGAAGCCCGTCAGCGCCAGCGTGCCGATCACCATGGTGATGTAGGTGAACGGGATCTTGTCCTTCAGGCCACCCATGTTGCGGATGTCCTGCTCGTGATGCATCGCGACGATCACCGAGCCCGATCCCAGGAACAGCAACGCCTTGAAGAAGGCGTGGGTGAACAGGTGGAACATGCCGACCGAATAGGCCCCTGCTCCCATGGCCACGAACATGTAGCCGAGCTGCGAACAGGTCGAATAAGCAACGATGCGTTTGATGTCGTTCTGCACGAGGCCGATGGTGGCGGCGAACAGCGCAGTGGTCGCGCCGACCAGCATCACGGCGGCCTGCGCGTTCGGAGCGAGTTCGAACAGCGGCGACAGGCGCGCCACCATGAACACGCCGGCGGTGACCATGGTCGCGGCGTGGATCAGCGCCGACACCGGCGTCGGGCCTTCCATGGCGTCCGGCAACCAGGTGTGCAGCAGGAACTGCGCGGACTTGCCCATCGCGCCCATGAACAGGAACAGGCAGATCAGCGTGAGCGCATCGACGTTCCAGGCGAAGAAGTGAATGGTCTTGCCTGTCAGGCCGGGGGCCGCGGCGAAGATCGTGTCGAAATCGACCGAGCCGACCATCATGAAGATCGCGAAGATACCGAGCAGGAAGCCGAAGTCGCCGACGCGGTTGACCACGAACGCCTTGATGGCGGCGGCATTGGCCGACGGCTTCTGGAACCAGAAACCGATCAGCAGGTAGCTTGCCAGGCCCACGCCTTCCCAGCCGAAGAACATCTGCACGAGGTTGTCGGCGGTTACCAACATGAGCATCATGAAGGTAAACAGCGACAGATAGGCCATGAACCGCGGACGGTTCGGGTCCTCGTTCATGTAGCCGATCGAATACAGGTGCACGAGCGACGACACCGAGGTGACCACCACCAGCATCACTGCGGTCAGCGTATCGACGCGCAGCGCCCAGTTGACGACGAGATCACCCGAGCCGATCCAGGTGAAAAGCTGAGCGCGCGCGTCGTGATGCAGGAACCCGACATCGACCAGCGTCATCCATGACAGCGCGGCGGAAATCAGCAGCAGCGCGGTCGTGACGATCTCGGCGGTGCGTGAGCCGGCCGCCGGCGGTTCGACCGGACCATGATCGTCATGCCCGTGGTCGCCGTGTCCGTGATCGTCATGGGCCGCGTGAGCGTGAGTTGCGCCGTGCCCGTCATGACCATGGGCGTGATCCATCTCGTCGCCGCTCGGATTGCGTGCATGGGCGCCCAACAGCGCCACCGCGCCCGCAATGAGCGCGCCGATCAGCGGCAGGAAAACAATAGCCTGAATCATGGCGCGATTCTCTCAAGACGCATGATCTGGTCCGAAAACCGGTGTCCACCCGCCGGGTCGTTGCCCGAGGGCATGCTTTTCGGGATCATGCGTTAACCCTTCATCAGATTGATGTCTTCGACCGCGATCGAACCGCGATTCCGGAAGAACACCACCAGTACGGCAAGCCCGATCGCCGCTTCAGCCGCGGCAACCGTCAGCACCAGAAGCGCGAACACCTGCCCCACGATGTCGCCGAGGAACGACGAGAACGCCACCAGGTTGATGTTCACGGCAAGCAGAATGAGTTCGATCGACATCAGGATGACAATGACGTTCTTCCGGTTCAGGAAGATGCCGAGAATGCCGATCGTGAACAGGATAGCGGCGACCGCGAGATAGTGACCGAGACCGATTGTCATCGCACCCACTCCCCGGAGTCCGCGTCCTGAAGTCCCTGCCCCGGCGCGACCTTGCGCACATCCATCGCAGCAGCCTTGGTGCGCGCGTTCTGTGCGTTGATGTCCTGCCGCTTCACGCTCGGCTTGTGCCGCAGCGTGAGCACGATGGCGCCGATCATGGCGACCAGCAGCACCAGACCCGCCAGTTGGAAGTAAGGCAGATACTTCGTGTACAGCACGAGGCCGAGCGCCTCTGTGTTGGTGACCCCGCCGGGGATCGGAGACGTGATCGCCTTCGAGATCGTTGGGTTGATCGCCCAGCCAAGCGCCACAAGAAGCAGTTCGGCGAGGAACACCGCGCCGATCAGCAGGCCGACCGGCAGATACTCGATGAAGCCCTGCCGGAGTTCGGCGAAGTCCACGTCCAGCATCATAATGACGAACAGGAACAGCACCGCGACCGCGCCGACGTAGACCACGATCAGGATCATCGCGAGGAATTCCGCGCCGAGCAGCATGAACAGTCCCGCCGCGTTCACGAACGCAAGGATCAGGAACAGCACGGAGTGCACAGGGTTGCGCGAAGTCACAACCATGATCGCCGACGCCACGCAGACGCCAGCAAAGAGATAGAAAAAGAGCGCGGGACCGATCATACCCTCACCTCACCGGTACGGCGCGTCGAGTTCGATGTTCTTCGCAATCTCGCGCTCCCACCGGTCGCCGTTGGCGAGCAGTCTCGCCTTGTCATAATAAAGCTCCTCGCGCGTTTCCGTCGCGAATTCGAAATTCGGGCCCTCGACGATGGCATCGACCGGACATGCCTCCTGGCAAAGCCCGCAATAGATGCACTTCACCATGTCAATGTCATAGCGCACCGTGCGGCGCGTGCCGTCATTGCGGCGCGGACCGGCTTCGATGGTAATGGCCTGCGCCGGACAGATCGCTTCGCACAGCTTGCAGGCGATGCAGCGTTCCTCGCCGTTCGGATAACGGCGCAGCGCATGCTCACCACGGAAGCGCGGCGAGATCGGCCCCTTCTCGAAGGGGTAGTTCAGCGTCGGCTTCGGTTTGAAGAAGTAGCGCATGGCGAGAACGAACGCCGAGACGAACTCTTTCAGCAGGAGCGAATTGGCTGTGGATGCTATGCCCATGATGCCCTCACTTCGGCGCCAGGTTCGCGAATTGCAGGACACCGGCGACGATGACGACCATCGCCAGCGACAACGGCAGGAAGACCTTCCAGCCCAGCCGCATCAGCTGGTCGTAGCGGTAGCGCGGCACGATCGCCTTCGCCATCGCGATCAGGAAGAACATGAAGAACAGCTTCAGCACGAACCAGATCACGCCCGGCACCCAGGTGAACGGCGCGAACGGGATCGGCGACAGCCAGCCGCCGAGGAACAGGATCGTCGCCAGCGCACACATGGTGCAGATCGCGACGTATTCGCCGAGCATGAACAGCAGATAAGGCGTCGAGCCGTATTCGGTCATGAAGCCCGCGACCAGTTCGGATTCCGCTTCCACCAGATCGAACGGCGGACGATTGGTTTCCGCCAGCGCCGAGACGTAGAAAATCACGAACATCGGGAACAGCGGCAGCCAGTACCAGCCGAGAATGCCGAGCTTGGTGTCCTGCGCCGCGACCACCGCCGTCAGGTTCAGCGAACCGACGCACAGCAGCACGGTGATGATGACGAAGCCGATGGAGACTTCGTAGGACACCATCTGGGCTGCGGAGCGAAGCGCGGCAAGAAACGGATACTTCGAGTTCGACGCCCAGCCGGCCATGATGATGCCGTAGATCGACAGCGACGAGATCGCGAAGATGTAGAGAATGCCGACATTGATGTCGGCGATCACCCAGTTGAGATTGACGGGGATCACCGCCCACGCAGCCAGCGCCAGCACGCAGGTCACCAGCGGCGCAAGAAGGAACACGGCCTTGTTCGCGCCGTCCGGAATGGTCGGCTCCTTCAGCACGAACTTCAGAAGGTCCGCGAAGGATTGCAGCAGACCCCATGGACCCACCACGTTGGGGCCGCGGCGGATCTGCACCGCCGCCCAGATCTTGCGGTCGGCCAGCAGAATGTAAGCGATGGCAACCAGCAATAGCACGAGCAGCAGCAGGCTCTGCGCGACCATGATGATGATCGGCCACAGATAGCCTGTCCATAACTCGCTTGCGAAGAATTCGGTCATCGGGTCACGCTCACTCCGCCGCCGTTAGAATCTGCCCGGAGGCGAGCTTGGAACATTCGGCCATCACTGCGGATGCCCGCGCAATGGGATTGGTCAGGTAGAAGTCCTCGACCGGGCTCTTGAAGGCGCCCTTCTCGACCGAGCCGCCGCGCGCCGCAAGCGCTTTCACGCCTGCCGCATCGCCCGCCTCGATCTGGTCGATCCGCATCAGGTGCGGTGCGGCCTTGAAGATCGCCTGACGCAGTTGCCCGAGCGAGTCGAACGGCAGCTTCTTGCCGAGAACATCGGACAGCGCGCGGATGATCGCCCAGTCCTCGCGCGCGTCGCCCGGCGGGAACGCGGCGCGGTTGGCCATCTGCACCCGGCCTTCGGTGTTGACGTAAAGACCGGCCTTCTCGGTATAGGCGGCACCCGGCAGGATCACGTCGGCGCGGTGTGCGCCCTTGTCGCCGTGCGTGCCGATGTAAACCACGAAGGTGCCATCCGCCGGGCTGACATCGTCTGCGCCGAGCGAGAACAGCACATCGAGCGTGCCGAACGCGGTCATCTGCGCGACGCTCAGGCCGCCCGCCCCCGGCGTGAAGCCGATGTCGAGCGCACCGACCCGCGAGGCAGCATTATGAAGCACCGCAAATCCGTTCCAGCCGTCCTTCAGCGCGCCGAGATCGACGGCGAGCTTGGCCGCCTGCGACAGCACCGCTGCGCCATCGTGACGGGCGGCAACGCCCGCGCCCACCAGCACGATCGGATGCTTCGCGCCCTTCAGGACATCGGCGAAGGAATGCTTGCCGGCAGCGAGGTCGCTCAGCGTATCGGTGCCCGCGCCGAGATGCTCGTAATCATAGGTCAGGTCGGCGCTGTCGCCGATCACGCCGATCTTGAGCGCGCCCGTGCGCCAGCGCTTGCGGATGCGTGCGTTGAGAACAGCCGCTTCCTTGCGCGGGTTGGAACCGACGATCAGCAGCGCGTCCGCCTGTTCGATTCCTGCGATAGTCGGATTGAAGATGTACGACGCGCGGCCCGCCTTCGGATCGAACCCACCGCCGTCCTGGGTGGCGAAATTCGCCGACCCGAATGAGGTGAGCAGTTCCTTGAGCGCGAACATCTCCTCGACCGCGGCGAGGTCACCGGCGATTGCGCCGGTGCGACGGCCGTCGGAGCGCGCAACCGCCTTGGCGATGGTCGCGAAAGCCTCGGTCCAGCTCGCTGCGCGCAGTTTGCCGTTCTCGCGAATGTACGGCCGATCCAGGCGCTGCGTGCGCAGACCGTCGACGATGTGGCGCGTCTTGTCGGAGATCCACTCCTCGTTCACGTTTTCATTGACGCGCGGCAGAATGCGCATCACTTCGCGGCCGCGTGTATCGACGCGGATCGCGGAGCCAATCGCATCCATCACGTCGATGGACTGGGTCTTGCCCAGTTCCCACGGACGCGCGGCAAATGCGTATGGCTTCGAGGTCAGCGCACCGACCGGGCAGATGTCGACGAGGTTGCCCTGCAGTTCGGACGTCAGCGCACTCTGGAGATACGTCGTGATCTCGACGTCCTCGCCGCGGCCGGTCAGGCCCAGTTCCGGCACGCCGCAAACTTCAGTGGTGAAGCGGACGCAGCGCGTGCACTGGATGCAGCGGTTCATCGAGGTCTTCACCAGCGCGCCGATGTACTTGTCCTCGACCGCGCGCTTGTTCTCCATGAAACGGCTGGTGTCGACGCCGTAACCCATCGCCTGATCCTGGAGATCGCACTCGCCGCCCTGATCGCAGATCGGGCAATCGAGCGGATGGTTGATCAGCAGGAATTCCATCACGCCTTCGCGTGCCTTCTTCACCATCGGCGATTTGGTCTTGACCGCCGGCAGTTCGCCGTTCGGACCCGGGCGACAGTCGCGCACGGCCCAGGCGCAGCTTGCGACCGGCTTCGGCGAACCGGCGACCTCAACGAGACACATGCGGCAGTTGCCGGCGATCGACAGCCGCTCGTGGTAGCAGAAGCGCGGAATCTCGGCGCCCGCCGCCTCGCACGCCTGCAGCAGCGTGTACTCGGCAGGAACGTCAATTTCTTTTCCGTCGACGAGAATTTTGGTCATCGCCATTACTCCGCCGCGACCATGTTGATCGGATCGAGAACGCCGACGTCATCGATGGTCGACTTGCGCGTGAAATCGTCAATGCGCCGTTCGATCTCCGGACGGAAGGCGCGGATCAGACCCTGGATCGGCCAAGCCGCCGCGTCGCCGAGCGCGCAGATGGTGTGGCCTTCGACCTGCTTGGTGACTTCCAGCAACATGTCGATCTCGCGCTTGTGGGCGCGGCCTTCGACCATGCGCGACAGCACGCGCCACATCCAGCCAGTGCCTTCACGGCACGGCGTGCACTGGCCGCAGCTCTCATGCTTGAAGAAGTAGGAAATGCGCGCGATGGCCGCGACCACGTCCGTCGACTTGTCCATCACGATGACGCCGGCGGTGCCGAAGCTCGACTTCACTGCGCGGGTGCCGTCGAAATCCATGATCAGATCCTGGCAATCCGCCGCCGGGATCAGCGGGCACGATGCGCCGCCGGGAATGATCGCCAGCAGATTGTCCCAGCCGCCGCGAATGCCGCCGCCGTGCTTCTCGATAAGTTCCCTGAACGGAATGCTCATGGCGTCTTCGACGACGCACGGCGTATTGACGTGACCGGAGATGCCGTAAAGCTTGGTGCCGACATTGTTCGGACGGCCGATGGCGGCGAACCACGCCGCGCCCCGGCGCAGGATGTCCGGCGCGACCGCGATCGACTCGACGTTGTTCACGGTGGTCGGGCAACCATAAAGACCGACGTTGGCCGGGAACGGCGGCTTCAGGCGCGGTTGACCCTTCTTGCCTTCGAGGCTTTCGAGCAGCGCGGTTTCCTCGCCGCAGATGTACGCGCCGGCGCCGTGGTGAACGTAAAGATCGAACGGATAACCGTGAACGTTGTCCTTGCCGATCAGCTTCGCCTCATAGGCCTGATCGACCGCCGCCTGCAGATGCTCGCGCTCTCGGATGAACTCGCCGCGCACATAGATGTAAGCGACATGCGCGCCCATCGCGGCGCTGGCAATCAGGCAGCCTTCCACCAGCAGATGCGGATCGTGCCGCATGATCTCGCGATCCTTGCAGGTGCCCGGCTCGGACTCGTCGGCGTTGACGACGAGATAGCTCGGACGTCCGTCGGCGTTGTCCTTCGGCATGAACGACCATTTCATGCCGGTCGGGAAGCCCGCCCCGCCGCGCCCGCGCAGGCCTGACGCCTTCATTTCGGCGACGATCCAGTCGCGGCCCCGGTCGATGATCGCCTTGGTGCCGTCCCATGCGCCACGGCGGCGCGCGCCCTCCAGGCCCCAGTCGTCGAGCCCGTAGAGATTGCGGAAGATGCGGTCCTTGTCGTCGAGCATGATCGCTACCTTAAGACCCCGAGCGCTTCGATTGCTGATAGGCGAGCCCGCCCGCCATCGCACCAAAGCCGATCGCCCAGAACACGGCGGACTGGAGTTCGGTTTTCAGAATGTAGAAATTCAGAAAGAAGATGAAGACGGCAGCGCAGGCCGCGTGAAGCGCGATGTAACGAATTGTGGCGCCGGTCATGACTTGTCTCCCTTCGGAGAACTCGCCGCTTCGCCGTTTAGCGAGGTCAGACCGGCGACCGGTGCCGCGAACTGGCGATCGATCTGCGGGCCGGGCTTGGGCGGATTGCCGGTCTCGAAGCCGTCGAGCACTCTGTTCAGACTATCCGGCGTCAGATCCTCATAGGTGTCCTTCCAGATCATCACCATCGGCGCATTCACGCAGGCGCCGAGGCACTCGACCTCTTCCCACGAGAAGTTGCCGTCGGCCGATACGTGGAACGGATCGTGATGGATACGGTTCTTGCAGACCTCGATCAGGTCTTTCGCGCCGCGCAGCATGCACGGCGTCGTGCCGCAAACCTGCACATGCGCCTTCTTGCCGACCGGCTCGAGCTGGAACATCGTGTAGAACGTGGCGATTTCCAGCACGCGGATGTAGGGCATGTCCAGCAGGTCGGCGACCGCACGGATCGCAACCTCGGACACCCAGCCGTCATGCTGTTCCTGCACACGCCACAGGATCGGGATCACCGCGGACTGCTGACGGCCCGGCGGGTATTTCTCGATCTGGGCTTTCGCCCACGCCAGATTCTCCGCGCTGAACGCGAAGCTTGCGGGCTGCACCTCTTTCGGAGCCAAACGGCGGACGGCCATCGTTTAAGTCTTTCGATCTTTCATTGCGCCAAGTCTTGTTGCGTCAAATCTCATTGCGTCATGGCGCGGCGCGCGTTGCCTGAATTCATGCTGTAGATACGCTGCTCCCAGAACGCGCTCGAGGTCGCGAACACGTTATAGCCAACGTGCGAGGCGACCTTGATGCGGTCGAGCGTGGACAACTGGGTCAGCGCTTCGAAGCGATCCGTTGCCGGATCGTGGATGATTGCCTTCATCGGCGTCTGCTCGAGAATGTAGCGCGACACGCTGTGGGTCGGATCGTTGCCGTGTTCCTCGCAGACCACGACCGAATCCGTCTCCAGAATCCGCTTGCCGCCCTTCATGGCATCGATCTCGACGCCTTCGACGTCGAGCTTGATGATGTATTTGCCCTGCGCCGGGATCTTGCCATCCTCGATCAGGTTATCGAGTGCAAGCACCTGCACCTCTTCGCCGCCCGCATCGGGACCGCCTGCGATGCTGAACGCCTCGTGACGGTCGCCCGACAGGCGCGCCGTGCCGCGTGCGGAGCCGATGGCGGCGTTGATCGCCTCGAACCGGCCGTTGTTGATCTTCGCATTGTGCGCCAGCCGTGGATAATTCCGCGACGACGGCTCCATCGCGATCGACGGGCGCGAGCCGAAACGCTGGCTGGACACCATAACCGACCAGTAACCGTAGTTCGCGCCGCAATCGATCAGCGTATAGTTGACGTCCTTGGAGTCGAGCAGGAACAGTTCAAGCTCGTCCTCGTACTTGAAGGTGCGGTTGAGCAGCTTGCTCCAGTAGCCGTCGCCGTATGGGAATGAGAACGCAGCGTCCGGATTGAGCATGACATTGATGTCGCGCTCGGGAAGAAACAGCGTCTTCAGCAGATTGGCCGCGCTGTTGTAACCGCGATGGGAAATGTACGCGCCGACCTTCGATCCTGCGAGCAGCGCAAAGCCGATGCTGCGCTCCCACGGCGTCGCACCGGTCATTTCACCGGTGGTACGATCGAAGATGATCGGCTGCTGCGCCATCAGCGGTCCACCTCGCCGAACACGATGTCGAGCGAACCGAGAATGGCCGAGACGTCCGCCAGCAGATGGCCCTTGCAGATGAAGTCCATTGCCTGAAGGTGTGCGAAGCCCGGCGCACGGATCTTGCACTTGTACGGCTTGTTGGTGCCGTCGGCGACCAGAAACACGCCGAACTCGCCCTTCGGCGCTTCGACCGCGGCGTAGACTTCGCCGGCGGGGACGTGAACGCCTTCGGTATAGAGCTTGAAGTGGTGGATGAGCGCTTCCATCGAGCGCTTCATCTCGCTGCGGCGCGGCGGCGCGATCTTGTTGTCCTCGACGACAACCGGCCCCTGCCCCTCGGGCGCGCGCAGCTTCTCGATGCACTGCTTCATGATGCGCACCGACTGGCGCATTTCTTCCATGCGGATGCAGTAGCGATCGTAGCAGTCGCCGTTCTTGCCGATCGGAATATCGAAATCCATCTCGGCGTAACATTCGTAAGGCTGCGACTTGCGCAGATCCCATGCCGCGCCCGAGCCGCGCACCATCACGCCGGAGAAGCCCCACTCCCACGCCTGATCGAGTGTCACCACGCCGATATCGACGTTGCGCTGCTTGAAGATGCGGTTGTCGGTGAGCAGCGTTTCGAGATCGTCGACGACCTTGAGGAACGGATCGCACCACGCGTCGATGTCGTTGATCAGCGCAGGCGGCAGGTCCTGATGCACACCGCCGACGCGGAAGAACGCCGCGTGCATGCGCGAGCCGGAGGCGCGCTCATAGAACACCATCAGCTTTTCGCGCTCTTCGAAACCCCAGAGCGGCGGTGTCAGCGCGCCGACGTCCATCGCCTGCGTGGTCACGTTCAGCAGATGCGACAGGATGCGGCCGATCTCGGAATACAGCACGCGGATCAGCTGGCCGCGGCGCGGCACGGTGATGCCGAGCAGCTTTTCCGCCGCGAGGCAGAATGCATGCTCCTGATTCATCGGCGCGACGTAGTCGAGCCGGTCGAAATACGGAATCGCCTGAAGATAGGTCTTCTGCTCGATCAGCTTTTCGGTGCCGCGATGAAGCAGACCGATATGCGGATCGACGCGCTCGACGACTTCGCCGTCAAGCTCAAGCACCAGACGCAGCACGCCGTGCGCGGCCGGATGCTGCGGCCCGAAGTTGATGGTGAAATTGCGCTCGCCGGTAGCTTCGGCGTTCAGAACGTCGGTCATCAGCCACCTGCCTTTGGTGCTGGCGCCGACGCGGGCGCAGCGGCCTTCTCATCGCCCGGCAGCGCGTAGTCCGCGCCTTCCCATGGCGAGAGGAAGTCGAACTTGCGGAATTCCTGATTAAGTCGGACCGGCTCGTAGACAACGCGCTTCTCGGCGTCGTCGTAGCGGACCTCGACGAAGCCGGTCAGCGGGAAGTCCTTGCGCAACGGATGACCGTCGAAACCGTAGTCGGTCAGCAGGCGTCGCATGTCGGGATGGCCGATGAAGATCACACCGTACAGATCGTAGGTCTCGCGTTCGAACCAGTCCGCGCCCGGAAACACCGAGATGATCGACGGCACCTGCGTGGTCTCGTTCGCCTCGCCGCGCAGACGCAGCCGCGTGTTCAGCACCGGCGACATGAAGTGATAGATCACATCGAAGCGGTTCTCGCGGCCCGGATAGTCCACCGCCGTCACGTCGGTGACGTTCACGAAGCGGAAGCGCGGATCGGTCTTCAGCACGCGGACGACGTCCACGATCTTTGCAAGATCGACCGAGATCGCGAGCTGATTGAATGCAACCGAATGCCCGAGCGCCGCGCCGGGAAGCGCGGCCACGATCGTCTGGCCAAGAGCGTCTAGTTTCGCATCATCCATGTGCGATTACCGTTCAATCGTTCCGGTGCGCCGGATCTTCTTCTGCAACAGCAGCACGCCGTAAAGCAGCGCCTCCGCGGTCGGCGGACAACCCGGAACATAAATGTCGACAGGCACGATGCGATCGCAGCCGCGCACCACCGAATACGAGTAGTGATAGTAGCCGCCGCCGTTGGCGCACGACCCCATCGAGATGACGTAACGCGGCTCCGGCATCTGGTCGTAGACCTTGCGGAGCGCAGGCGCCATCTTGTTGGTCAGCGTGCCGGCGACGATCATCACGTCGGACTGGCGCGGCGAAGCGCGCGGCGCGAAGCCGAAGCGCTCGACGTCGTAGCGCGGCATCGATACCTGCATCATCTCGACTGCGCAGCATGCGAGGCCGAAGGTCATCCACATCAGCGAGCCGGTGCGCGCCCAGGTGATCAGGTCGTCGGTCGCGGCAACGAAGAAGCCCTTGTCGGACAGTTCGCTGTTGATCTCGAGAAAGTACTTGTCGTCCGCGCCGACCGGCTGGCCGGTACGCGGATCGAGAATCCCGGTTGCCGCCTGCGAGACCGCGGGCTGCATGATCGAAGGCGCCGTGTTGGGGCTCAATCCCATTCGAGCGCTCCCTTCTTCCATTCATAGGCGAAGCCGACGGTCAGCACGGCGAGGAACACCATCATCGACCAGAACCCGGCGAGGCCGAGCTTGCCGAATGCCACTGCCCACGGAAACAGGAAGGCGACTTCGAGATCGAAGATGATGAAAAGGATGGCGACCAGATAGAACCGCACATCGAATTTCATGCGCGCGTCGTCGAATGCGTTGAAGCCGCATTCATAGGCGGAAAGCTTTTCCGGATCGGGCTGCTGATAGGCGACGATGAACGGTGCGATCAGAAGCGCGAGACCGATCACGGTCGCGACTCCGATAAACACCACAAGTGGCAGGTAATTCTGCAGAATTCCGCCCATCGGCGATCCTCATGCTGCCCGAATTTGTCCCGCGGATTCGCGAAACATTGGAATGGTTCGAAAGGGATAGCGCAGCGCAACAGGGAGGGCAAGACAAGCTGTTTTGAGGCCTGATCCGCTCTGATCGCCGATCGGAAACCCGGTGGCACCGGGCCTCCCGGCACCCAAAGCTCCACCGATGGACCCATCTGCGGCGCTTATTAGCAGCGACGCGAGACGGGGGAACGACGCCGGGAACAACGCAGTCTACGACCTTCGGCGTAGACCGCGAGCATCTGCCTTTTATGACAGCAGACGCGCGATTTCCTTGCCGCATGCAACCGTGTCGGCCTGTCCGCCGAGATCGCGCGTCCGCAGCCTCTCGTCGGCCAGAACGGTCTCGATCGCCGACACAATCGCCTTGCCCGCTTCAGGCTCGCCGAGATGGTCCAGCATCATCGCGACCGACCAGATCTGGCCGACGGGGTTGGCGATTCCCTTCCCGGCGATGTCCGGCGCGGAGCCGTGAACCGGCTCGAACAGCGAGGGAAACTTGCGTTCCGGATTGAGACTGCCGGACGGAGCAATGCCGATGGTGCCGGTGCAGGCCGGGCCGAGATCCGACAGGATGTCTCCGAACAGGTTCGAGCCGACCACAACGTCGAACCAGTCAGGGTGCAGGACGAAGTTCGCGGCCAGAATATCAATATGATACTTGTCCCACTTCACGCCCGGATAGGCCTTGGCCATCTCCTCCACCCGCTCGTCCCAGTACGGCATCGTGATCGAAATACCGTTCGACTTGGTGGCAGAGGTCAGGTGCTTCTTGGGGCGGGTTTGCGCAAGCTCAAAGGCGAACTTCAGGATCCGGTCGACGCCGGTACGTGACATGACGCTTTCCTGAATCACCACCTCGCGGTCGGTGCCCGGAAACATCCGCCCACCGATGGACGAATACTCGCCCTCGGTGTTCTCGCGCACGACGAAAAAGTCGATATCGCCGGGCTTTCTGCCGGCCAGCGGCGACTTCACGCCGGGCATCAGGCGAACAGGCCGAAGGTTCACATACTGGTCGAACTCCCGGCGAAACTGGATCAGCGAGCCCCATAGCGAAATGTGGTCCGGCAGGATCGACGGCATGCCCACCGCCCCGAAGAAGATCGCATCGTGGCTGCCGATCTGGGTCTTCCAGTCGTCCGGCATCATCTTGCCGTGCTTCTGGTAGTAGTCACAGGAGGCGAAGTCGAAACTGTCGAGGGTCAGTTCAAAATTGAACTTCTTTGCCGCCGCTTCCAGCACCCGCAGCCCCTCGGGCACCACTTCCTTGCCGATGCCGTCGCCGGGAATCACGGCCAGCCTGTATTTCCTGTTGGTTCCGGTGCTGGTGGTCGGCATTAAACGTTTCCCCACATGATTTTGAGCGCGGTCGATCCTGCGTCGCCGGGCACCAATACAGGAGATAGCGTCCCGGCTGAAATGACAATCGTGCTGGGTGGGGATGCCCGTGGCGCGGCCGTAGGAGCGGTCGATCCGGCCCCGTGCGGCACGCGCCGTCCGGGGCCGGCCGAAGTCAGGCGGAAAATTCCGCCCGGTGGAGTTCGACGAACTCAGGAACCGTCAGAGGCGGACGCCCTGTGACACGCTCGATGATATCGTTGGTGCCGGCGAAGATGCCGTCCTGATAGTCCTGCGCCACTTCGCACAGGTGTTGAACCAGGTGCTGCGGCGCATGCAGGCTTTCAAGCTGCGCCTTGAAGTCCGGAATGGACTGCGCGATGTAGCTGATCTGCTTGCCAAGCACCGTGCTGACCTGTGCAGCGATCTCATGGTGGTTCATTTCGGTGGAACCGTAGAGAGGATAGGTCTTTCCGGCATGAGGTGCCGGGTCCCTCAAAATCGCAGCGATCAACCGCCCCTGATCTTCTCCCGCGATCGGCGCGTGACGCCCCTCCCCGAATGGCAGCACGATCTGGCCCGTCGAAGCGATCCCGCTGCCGCGGCCGAAATACAGAAGCCACTGGGCGAAGAAGGTCGGGCGCAGATGCACGACCGGAATGCCGGACCGATCCAGCATCCGTTCACAGACCCAGTGCTGGCGAGCCGCGTTGCTCTTGGCATCCGAACGCGCCGAAATCTGCGACATGTTCACGATGAACTTCACACCCGCTTCTGACGCCGCCTGCGCGAAATACGCTGTCGCATCGACCAATCCACTCCGGATCGGATAGACAAAATAAGCTGCCGTCACACCCCTGGTTGCGGCCCGCACGGCAGCGAGGTCCAGCAGATCGCCGACCATCACCTCCGCACCGAGGTCCCGCAACGCATCGGCCCGCGCGTCATCCCTGTGAACGAACGCCCGTACCTGGGCGCCCGCTTGTCTCAATTCGCGAACGGCGGCCTTCCCTGTCGAACCCGTCGCACCCGTCACCAGCATTAAATCGCTCATTTTCATCTCCTCCCAATATTAGGAGCATATGCTCCTATTATCCAAACCGGTCTTTGGCAAGGGCTTGACAAAAACAGGAGAATGTTCACCTAATTTTTGATCCCGGCTGCGACGGCCGGAACTCTTGAAACAGGAAGCGGACAGGTGATGGCGCAACCGGGACTGGACACGTGCAACTGCTTCGCCGTGCGCAAGGCGGCGCGCCGCATGACCCAGATCTACGACGCCGCGCTTGCGCCCTCAGGCGTGCGGGTGACGCAGTTCATGCTCCTGATGGCGCTGAACAAGGAAGGCGGCCTGTCGGTGAACCGGCTGGCCGAACTGATGGTGATGAATCGCACCACGATGGGGAAGAATCTCCGCCCCCTCGAACGCGATGGCCTCGTCGACGTCAGGGTTTCAAAAGAAGACCGTCGCAGCCGCGACATCCTGCTCACGCGAAAAGGCCGCTCCCTCCTCGACAAAGCTTATCCGCTCTGGCGGAACGCCCACGACAGCTTCGAACAGAAGCACGGCGCGAGGTTTGCGGAGCAATTTCGCTCCGTACTCAGCGCGGTCACAGGCTGATCGTGTAAAAAGTCTGCAGTGCTTGACTTGGCAGGGCGGCACCTTTAAGTCCGGGACCCTGCGGTCCGCTGATGCGGCCTTGCGGGAGTAGCTCAGTTGGTTAGAGCGCCGGCCTGTCACGCCGGAGGTCGCGGGTTCGAGCCCCGTCTCTCGCGCCAAATTATCTCATAAAAACAATCAGTTCCTACTTCGCACGTTCGCGCCGGACTACACCGTCCGTCCGGGATCGGGCCGACGCGCCGCGCCCGTTCCGAGGCCACATTTGCGAGGGTGTTGTTGCATTTCCCCTTGTGTGTCAGGCTCTTTTCCACCGCCGATTTAAATAAGGCGCTATTTACAGGCAAAACTCGTAGTCAGGACGCTCCCGAATCAAATAAGCCCTGATGTACCGTTGGTTTTGTGAAGCCTAGTATCCACGAGGAGGGCCAAATATGGCAAAGAAAGCAGCTACCCCAGCGACCATTACCCTGAAGCACCTTGCCGCTGCTCTCGCCGAAGAGCACGAGTTGTCGAAGAAGACCGCTGAAACCATCCTCGGCGACCTCGTCACCAAGATCACCAAGCACCTGAAGAAGGGCGAGCGTATCCGCATCGTCGGCCTCGGCATCCTCCAGGTTCGCAAGCGCGCCGCCCGTATGGGCCGCAACCCGGCCACCGGCGAAGCGATCCACATCAAGGCGAGCAAGAAGGTTGCCTTCCGCGCTGCCAAGGAATTGAAGGAAGCCGTCTAAGTCCGGCATCCAGACTTTAAGGCCCGACGCCATTCCGGTACCGCCGGGATGGCGTTTTTCATTGAGCCAGGGCAGGCAGCATTTCGCCGTCACCGACTGCTCGTCATTGCCGGGCTTGACCCGGCATTCCATCTTTCACGAAATGCATTTCACGTCATGGATACGCGGGTCATAGGCGAGCGGAAGCGATGCCGTTCTTCAAACGGCTATGCCCGCGTATGACGATCGAAACCGGAGCCACCATCTTGCCCGTCATCTTCTCTCATACCGTTCTTGACCGTTTCCTGCGTTACGTCCGCATCGACACCCAGTCCGACGCATCGTCACCCACCTGCCCGTCCACCGAGAAGCAGAAGGACCTCGGCCGCCTGCTCGCGCAGGAGTTGCGCGATCTGGGACTCGCCGACGCCCATATGGACGAACTCGGCTATGTCTATGCGACGCTGCCCGCCAATACCGCGAAAACCGTGCCGGTCATCTGCTTCTGCTCGCACATGGACACTTCGCCGGACTGCACCGGCAAGGACGTCAAGCCGCAGATCGTTCGCAACTATCAGGGCGGCGACATCGTCTTGCCCGCCGATCCGTCGCAGGTTATTCGCGCGGCGGACAATCCGGCGCTCAAAGACCAAATCGGCAGCGACATCGTCACCACCGACGGCACCACCCTTCTGGGCGCCGACAACAAGGCCGGCGTCGCCGAGATCATGGATGCCATGCAGGTCCTGATCGCCAATCCACAGATAAAACACGGCGCGATCAAAGTTCTTTTCACACCGGACGAGGAAATCGGCCGCGGAGCGGACAAGGTCGATCTCAAGAAGCTCGGCGCCGCGTTCGGCTACACCATCGACGGCGAAAGCGCCGGCCATCTCGAAGACGAGACCTTTTCGGCGGACGGCGTGACCATCACCATTCAGGGCGTCAGCATCCATCCGGGTTTTGCCAAGGGGAAGATGGAGCACGCGCTCAAGATCGCATCGCGCATCGTCGACCGGCTGCCGAGGGACCTTGCCCCGGAAACCACCGAGGGCCGTGAAGGCTTCCTGCATCCGGTCGGGCTTCAGGGCGGCCTCGACAGCGCGACGCTGTCGCTGATCGTTCGCGATTTCACCGTGCAGGGCCTGAAGGAGAAAGAGGCGCTGCTGGAAGACATCGTGCGCGGCGTCATCAAGGACTTCCCGCATTCGACCTATAAATTCGAGGTCAAGGAACAGTACCGCAACATGAAGGAGGTGCTCGACCGTCATCCGGAAGTGGTCGAGCATGCGCTGGAAGCGATCGGCCGCGCCGGACTCCAGCCCGTCCTGAGCAGCATCCGTGGCGGCACCGACGGCTCGCGCCTGTCATTCATGGGGCTGCCCTGCCCGAACATCTTCGCCGGCGAGCACGCCTTCCACTCACGCCTCGAATGGGTCAGCGTTCAGGACATGGAAGCGGCGGTGCGCACCATCGTCCATCTCGCCGCGATCTGGGAGGAAAAGGCATGATCCGGATTGTGAACCGCCTCGCCGCGGTGCTCTCGGTCGCTCTCCTTGTGCCGCTCAACGCACAGGCGCAGGACCAACGGTTTGACATCACCGTGACCGCGGATGCCACCAAGACCAACGGCAGCCCGTGGGACGGCGTGCCCCGGCTCGGCAATTCAAAGCTCAACCTCAATGCGGCGCCCGACATCGCCGTGTGCCTTGTGCGCGCCAATGCAAAACCCGAATGCCTGTGGCGGCCGCAAGGGCGTCGCCTTCTCTCGATGTGCCAAAACGCGCTGACCTGCAAATTCGACAATGTCGCGCTTGCGCCGCTCCCGATCGGGCTGGTGTTCGTCGATATCGACGCGC
Source organism: Afipia sp. OHSU_II-C1 (assembly GCF_000497575.1). Taxonomy (GTDB): domain Bacteria; phylum Pseudomonadota; class Alphaproteobacteria; order Rhizobiales; family Xanthobacteraceae; genus Afipia. The sequence goes on along the minus strand of NZ_APJI01000004.1, from coordinate 24,449 downwards.
GCAATCACGACATCATCGACGTAGCCGTCCTTACCGACAGAACCGACGCTAAGGCGAATGAGGACATCGCGGATTCCCTGCGCACCGCGATGAGCGTGCTGACGCCGCACCGCTCCGAGGACACCAAGGAGCGTCTCGTTCGCGGCGCGAAACTGCTTGCCCTTGCCGATTGTGCCGGCGGCAAGCCCTGCCGCCTGACGCAATCGCAGTTCGTGCTGACGAGGCGCTAGCGCAAGCATAGTTCGACATCAGATGTGCTCCCTCTCCCCAGTGGGGAGAGGGTTGGGGTGAGGGGCTCTAGGTCTATCGAGAAATTCTACGCCCTCCGCGCTTCGCGCGTCGACCTCTCGAAGTGCCCTAGCCCCTCATCCGCAGCTGAAGCATCGGCAGCACCTCATAACGCGCGCCGATGTTGGCCTTGACCATCGGGTCCTCCGCAACGATGACGCGGACATCGTCGGCGCTCTCGTCGTCGGCCATCTCGAACAGCGACATGCCCCAGCCGCCCGCCGGATCGGCCACCGGCCCGTGCGCGACAACGCCGCCCTGCTCCAGCAAGGCCTGCAAGAACTCGCCGTGCGATTTCATCAGCACCTTTTGCTCGGGGGTCATGGTTTTGAGGAAGTCCGGCCCCGGAGGAATAAAGCGGCAAAGGAAGTACTTCATCGATCACTCCGCGCTGACAGCAGTGAGAGGGGTAAGGACTTCGCGATGCTAGGGCACGCAACATGGCGGCGCCATGACAGGATGGCAAGCGCATGGGTGGTAGGCGGTGACGGATTCGAACCGCCGACCCTCTCGGTGTAAACGAGATGCTCTAACCAGCTGAGCTAACCGCCCTCAACGTTCGCCGAACGAGCGACGATGTCCGCGTGTTTTAGCCGGGCGGACACCTTCGGCGCAACCCGGCATCGCCGTCATTTGAGGACATCGGACATAAAAACGGCGCCCGAAGGCGCCGTTTTATCATCAATTCAGCGTATCGCTCAGTGCGCGGTGGTCAGGCCGCCTGTGGCCTCATCGGCCTCAGGGGTTGCCAGCGCCTTGACGTCCTCTTCCCAGACGATCGGGGTCGGAACCCGCACCAGCGCCTTGGCCAGCACTTCGTCCATCCGCGCGACCGGGATGATTTCCATGCCGCCCTTGATGGCGTCGGAAATCTCCGTGAGGTCCTTGGCGTTGTCCTCAGGAATGAAGACCGTCTTGATGCCGCCACGTGCGGCCGCAAGCAGCTTCTCCTTCAGACCGCCGATCGGCAGCACCCGGCCCCGCAGCGTGATCTCGCCAGTCATGGCGACATCGTGCCGGATCGGAATGCCGGTCAGCACCGAGACGATGGACGTCGTCATCGCGACACCGGCAGACGGACCATCCTTCGGCGTCGCACCTTCCGGCACGTGCACGTGGATGTCGCGGCGGTCGAACAGCGGCGGCTCGATGCCGTAGTTGATCGCTCGCGAGCGGACGTAGGACGCAGCAGCCGAAATCGACTCCTTCATCACGTCGCGCAGGTTGCCCGTCACCGTCATGCGGCCCTTGCCGGGCATCATGACGCTTTCAATGGTCAGCAGCTCGCCGCCCACCTCGGTCCACGCCAGACCGGTCACAACACCGACCTGGTCCTCGCTGTCGATCTCGCCGTAGCGATACTTCGGCACACCGAGGAACTCCTCGACCACGGCCGCGGTCACCTTCACCGACTTCTTCTTCGAGATCATGAGTTCCTTCACACCCTTGCGGGCCAGTGTCGAAATCTCACGCTCGAGGTTACGCACGCCCGCTTCGCGGGTGTAGCGGCGGATCAGGAACAACAGCGCTTCGTCGTCGATCGACCATTCCTTCGAGTTCAGGCCGTGCTTGGCGATCGCGTTCGGGATGAGATGCTTGCGGGCGATCTCAACCTTCTCGTTCTCGGTGTAGCCGGCGATGCGGATGATCTCCATGCGGTCCATCAGCGGTCCGGGAATATTGAGCGTATTCGCGGTCGTGATGAACATCACGTTGGAGAGGTCGTAATCCACCTCGAGGTAGTGATCGTTGAACGTGCCGTTCTGCTCGGGGTCGAGGACCTCAAGCAAAGCCGACGACGGATCGCCGCGGAAGTCGGCGCCCATCTTGTCGATCTCGTCCAGCAGGAACAGCGGGTTCGAGGTCTTCGCCTTGCGCATCGACTGGATGATCTTGCCGGGCATCGAGCCGATGTAGGTGCGGCGGTGTCCGCGGATTTCCGCTTCATCCCGCACGCCGCCGAGCGATACGCGCACGAACTCACGTCCGGTCGCCTTCGCGATCGACTTGCCAAGCGAGGTCTTGCCGACGCCCGGAGGGCCGACGAGGCACAGGATCGGTCCGGTCAGCTTGTTGGCGCGGGACTGCACGGCGAGATACTCGACGATGCGGTCCTTGACCTTCTCAAGCCCGTAGTGATCCGAGTCGAGCACTTCCTGCGCGGCAACGAGGTCCTTCTTGACCTTGGACTTCTTGCCCCATGGAATCGACAGCAGCCAGTCGAGATAGTTGCGCACGACCGTCGCCTCAGCGGACATCGGAGACATCTGCCGCAGCTTCTTCAGTTCATGCGCCGCCTTCTCGCGAGCTTCCTTCGAGAGCTTGGTCTTGTTGATCTTCTCTTCGAGATCAGCAAGTTCGTCGCGGCCTTCGTCGTCGCCGAGCTCCTTCTGGATCGCCTTCATCTGCTCGTTGAGGTAGTACTCGCGCTGGGTCTTCTCCATCTGGCGCTTGACGCGCGAGCGGATCTTCTTCTCGACCTGCAGCACCGAGATCTCGCTCTCCATCAGGCCCATCACCTTCTCAAGGCGCTGGGAGACGGACAACGTTTCCAGGATAGTCTGGCGATCGGAGATCTTGACGGCGAGATGCGACGCCACGGTATCCGCGAGCTTCGCGAAATCCGTGATCTGCTGAACGACCCCCACCACTTCGGCGGAAATCTTCTTGTTCAGCTTCACATAGCTCTCGAAGTCGGACACGACCGAACGCGACAAAGCCTCCGCCTCGACGCTCTTGGCATCGACGTCGGCAAGGGCCACGGCTTCGGCCTCATAGAAATCGGAGCGATCGGAATACTTGCCGGCCTTCGCGCGCTCCAGGCCTTCGACCAGCACCTTCACGGTGCCGTCGGGAAGCTTCAGGAGCTGCAGCACGCTGGCGAGCGTACCGATCTCGTAAATTGCATCCGGAGCCGGATCGTCATCGGACGCGTTCTTCTGCGTCGCGAGGAAAATCAGCGCATCGTTCTTCATGACCTCTTCGAGCGCCTTGATCGACTTCTCGCGGCCGACGAACAGCGGCACGATCATGTGCGGGAAGACGACGATGTCGCGAAGCGGCAGCACCGGATAGGAGTGGCTTTCGCCGTAAACGATGACTGGACGAGGCTTTGAGGCAGTTGTCATGCCCATAATCCTTTTGTTGCGCCCCCTTGCACGCAATCCGCCTTTCCTGACGCGACTGCCACAAGGTGCCTTGTGTGCCGGACAAAGAAGGAGCTCTTTTGAGCCAGCAGCCGCGGTGCGGCCTCTCCCTGTCCGGGTAGGTGTGCTCCGACTCGATAGACTTACCTTGCCGCAGCACACCATTAGGTGGCTATGGTGCATGGGGGTGTCAAGAGAGCGAAAAACCCCTGTCAGACTTGGGTTATTCTAAAGTCGCGTAAAACACGGAACCGGCTGCCGAGGGGTCTCGGCAGCCGGTTCCTGTTGAAAACCTCGGTGGTTTATGTGGCCTGCTCAGGCGCTCGCGCTGGTCTCAGCCGCGCGGTCAGACCGGTCGGCATAGATGTACAGCGGACGCGCCGTCGCCTCGACCACTTCGCGCGAAATGACGACTTCCTCGACGCCTTCAAGGCCCGGAAGGTCGAACATGGTCTCGAGCAGAATGCTTTCGAGGATCGACCGCAACCCGCGCGCGCCGGTCTTGCGCTCGATGGCCTTGCGGGCCACCGCGCCAAGCGCTTCGTCGGCGAAGGTCAGCTCGATATTCTCCATCTCGAACAGCCGCTGGTACTGTTTCACCAGCGCGTTCTTCGGCTCGACCAGGATCTTCTTCAGCGAAGCCTCATCGAGATCCTCGAGCGTCGCCACAACCGGCAGACGTCCGACGAATTCCGGGATCAGACCGTACTTGAGCAGATCTTCCGGCTCGACCTCGCGGAAGATTTCGCCCGTGCGGCGGTCTTCCGGCGCCAGAACCTGTGCAGCGAAGCCGATCGACGTGGTCCGGCCGCGCGAGGAGATGATCTTCTCCAGGCCCGAGAACGCACCGCCGCAGATGAACAGGATGTTGGTCGTGTCCACCTGCAGGAACTCCTGCTGTGGATGCTTGCGTCCGCCCTGCGGCGGCACGGAAGCGACCGTTCCTTCCATGATCTTCAGCAGCGCCTGCTGCACGCCCTCGCCCGACACGTCGCGGGTGATCGACGGATTGTCGGACTTGCGTGAAATCTTGTCGATTTCGTCGATGTAGACGATGCCGCGCTGGGCGCGCTCGACGTTGTAGTCGGCCGCCTGCAACAGCTTCAGGATGATGTTCTCGACGTCCTCACCAACGTAACCGGCTTCGGTGAGCGTGGTCGCGTCAGCCATCGTGAACGGCACGTCGAGGATGCGGGCGAGCGTCTGCGCGAGCAGTGTCTTGCCCGAACCGGTTGGACCGATCAGCAGGATGTTCGACTTCGCCAGCTCAACATCGTTGTGCTTGGTCTGATGGTTGAGGCGCTTGTAGTGGTTGTGGACCGCGACCGAGAGCACCTTCTTGGCGTGCTGCTGACCGATCACGTAATCGTCCAGAACCTTGCAAATCTCCTTCGGCGTCGGAATGCCGTCGCGCGACTTCACCAGCGACGACTTGTTCTCCTCGCGGATGATGTCCATGCACAGTTCGACGCATTCATCGCAGATGAATACGGTCGGGCCCGCAATGAGTTTGCGGACTTCGTGCTGGCTCTTCCCGCAGAACGAGCAATAGAGAGTGTTCTTTGAATCGCTCGTACCGACCTTGCTCATTCCTATCTCCGTCCGCCGCTCGATCTTGTTCTAGGGGCTTGCCCCATCCCGGCACACACCGAGATGATGTGTAGATAGGAGCAAAAACCGTACCAAAAAAGACCCGTCACCTCAGTTACCGTGCGAATCACGGCTCAATCGAATCCTGATCCACGGTCCCTAGCCAACCATGGTGACACCCGACTATCAAGAATTCGCTAACCGCCCAACCATTCAACTCCGTGATCTTGGCGCAATTTTGCGCGATTTCAGGAGCTTGGCCTGTCGAATTCATTGCAGCGTTGCGGGAATGACACGGGCCTCTGCCCGATGGAACTCCGCTGAGCGGACACCGGTTGGCAGCTATGTGCCCAGGATGCCCTTGAGGCCCGCATATATCGACCCGGCCGCTGTGGACAAGATGCCAAGCAGCGGGCCAGCCGTGCGCATCAATTCCTGAATGATTCTCGCCCGGCGCCGGAGCTGCTCCTCCCCGACATACGGCCCGAGAAAACGAGCTGCTTGGTAGGCGGCGGCATTCGGCCGATCCACCTGAGACAGGGAACTGGCCAGCAGTTGCAAGATCAGAATGCCGAGAATGTTGCCGGTCAGGAACGCCAGCGCGATGCTCGCCGAATACTCCAGCACCTCGCGCCATTCCACCCACGATCCCGGAAGGATCGGAACATGGTCGTTCAGGCCCGTCACGGTCAGCATACAGAACACGCTGAGCAGCGCCGTCAGGATGCCGACAACGGCGGCGCCGCGATAGCCGATTTTCTGAACCGCGTAGATGGCGAAGCCGAACGGCAACGGAATGATCACCGAGGCGATCCGCAGGTAGAGCGGCGACACGTTCAGTACGATGGTGACGATGATATGCGCCGCGACCAGCAGGATCGCCGGAATCAGGATGTAACCGATACTGTGAACCGCGAACGATCTGACAGGATGGCGCCGCCGGTAAAGCCGCGCGCTGACGTTGTCCAACTCGCGCCTTATCTTTTCGATGTCAGAGACGATGCTCTCGATTTCGCGAAGCACCGGGCGAACCACCCGCAGATCGCGAGAGCAGTGCTTGCAGACCAGTGCTTCGTCTTTCACCTTCTCGGCGCAGAAAGGGCATTCCATCAGAATGCCGGCGCGTAAGACGTGAAAGCAAAGAGCATGAAAGCAAAGGCCCCGGACATATCAACTCCGCCGCAGTGAGAGGCGTTGGCGGATCCGGAGCGCCTCAAGCTCCGCCTTCGCCTGCATCAGTTCTTCGCGGGCGAGAGCGCGCTTGCGCAGAAGATCATCCCGCTCGGCGATCAGCGTTTCGGGAATCGTGATGTCGCGCGAGCACGAACTGCACACTAGCGCCTCGGCGACTGTGGGCTGTGCGCAAAAGGGACAATGTGCCGGCATGCGGCTCAGGGCGCGACTTTAAGGGTGAAGCTGGTGGTCGCAGTGCGTCCCTCCGAATCCTTCACATCCACGCGAATGACATGATCGCCGGCCGGCAATTCCGCATCGGGCATGTCGATCCCGTCCGGCTTGACGAACGGCTTCATTCGCGGCGTCAGATCGACCGACGGGCTCTTGATGTAAGTTACCTTCAGCGAATCCGTATCGATCCTGGCCCCGCCAAATGACTCGAACTTCAATTGAAGACGCATCGGCGACTTCGCTGGATCGGCAGTCCCGACAAGGGCGACCTTGGGTCCGCGCGTGATGCCGCGGGTGGCAACCGCGACCGCGCCTGCGGGCGGAGGAAGCTTGGCCTCGTCGGCGGAAATCAGAACCGTGCCGGCGCTGACCGGGGGCGCAGCCATCAGGACGAAACCGGTTGCGAGCACCGCAACCTGCAACAACGACCGGCGCATCTCAAATCTCCTCAACCGCAATGCCGCAAGTCTACAGCACGACATCTTCCTCCGAAAGACACTTCGGCTGCCCTTCCTTAACGCCCGCCGCCGTCACCGATAATCGAATACGGCGCCCAGAACAGTGGATGCGCGTAGGCGAACTCTGTCTTGCCGTTCGCGCCGAGGTAACCCGGCCCGTCAGCCAGCGCCATCATCGCCTGCCGCAGCGCCTCGCCGCGTGTCAGCTTCGGATCATCGGCCTGCCGCTTGAACAGATCCGTCACCAGCTCGCGGGCCGACTGAGAATGCACCGACCAGTTGGTCACCAGAAGCGCACGTGTCCCGGCGTAGAAGAACGCCCGGCCAAGACCGGATGCGGCCTCGGCACCCGCGCCTGCTCCCGCTGCCGTATTACAGGCGGACAGCACGACCCAGTCGGCATCGAGCTTGAGCGACAGGATTTCCTCCATCGTCAGCAGCCCGTCGCCATCGCCGTCGGAGATCGCGGGCGCCGACAGCGCCAGCGCCGGTTGTGTCAAGCCATCCAGTTCGCCCGGCACCAGACCGTGCGTGGCGAAGGCGACAATCTTGAACCCCGAGAGGTCCATCGACTTCACCTTCTTCTCGTTCGCGTCCTTGCCGAGGTTGAGAACCTTGGTGGGATCGGCCTGGAGCGCGAGCGCGATCGAGGTCAGTTCTTCCGAGGTATCGGGCAAGCGCGGCAACTGTCCAAGCTGCGCACTGTCGACGCCCTCGAGCTGCGGGCTGTTGCGCCGCTTGAGCGGCAGGCCGCGCGTGGCGACCGAAGCATCGGCGACCTGTATCAGTTTGTCGGTCTTCGCCGCCTCATCCGCCTGCTCCTTGCTGAAGTAAGGATCACCGAACGCGATCAGGTCCTGCCGCGTGGCCTTGCCCGCCGGCAGCTTGCGCAACGTCTGCAAGGCAGACGCCGACGGCACCAGCGTTACCGCATGAGTCCGCGCCAGCCAGGGTACGTTGCGATAGCTCACGAACAGAGGGTCGTCATTCGTTTTGATTTCGGCGGCGGCGGTCGGCAGCAGCGAGAGCGGCAGCAGGCCGAGCCCGCCGTTGGTCACGACGATCAGGCTTTTCGCGGGCTTCCAGGCGCTCTCCAGCGGCTTCAGCAACTGATCGTACAGCTCCGACGCCAGTTTCACATCGAATGCCGGAATGTCCGAGATCATCGCCGCCTTCGGCTCCAGCGCCTCGCGCAGCTTGGTCACGGTCGCGTTCAGATCGCCGAGCGACATCTTGATCCGGGCGAACTGCACCGGGGCGTCCTTCCGCACCACCCAGATGAAGCTGTCGAAGCGGCCGAAGTAGAACGACAGCAGCGCCTCCTCTCCCGTGAGCTGTTTTTGCAGGTCGCTCGCGTTCGGCGGCGGCGGGTTCACAAGATTTCCGTAGTCGGGAAACTTCTTCGCAATCTCGCCTAGCGTCTGCGTCCGTGCAGCCTGCAATGCCGCGATTTCCGCCTGCGTTGCCTTGACGGCTTTCTCCTCGCGTTCGGCGGGCGGAAGGGTCAGCAGGTTGTTCAGCGTGGCGACCGCCGCACCGATCCGCTTTTCATTGTCCTGCGACGTGCGCATCAGCTTGGCGAGTTCAGGATTGCTGGTGGACGCACGGGCGGACGACGCCTGCAATGCGCGTTGCACAGATTGCCCGCGCAGCAGATCCGCATAGGCAAAGGTTTCCTCTGCAACATTGGGTGGCGCAGCCGCCGGATTGAGCGCCAGCGTGCGGAGATAACCTTCGACCACGAACCGGATGCGGCCTTCGCGCGCCGCGGCCGTCGATCCGCTGTCGTCGTCGCTGCCGCTGGATGCGGTCTGCAGGACCGGGATGGAATCCTTGTACGCCTGCAGCGCCTCGTTGGTCCTGCCCTTGCGCGCCAGCGCTATCGCATAATAGCCGCGCGCAACAGCGGTATTGAGGCTCTTGTCGCCCGAGCGTGCCCTTTCCCGTTCATACGATCGCTGAGCAATTTCAAGCGCGTTGTCGTAGTTGCCTTGCGTGAGCAGGATGGAGACACGGGCAAGGCCACCGCTCACCGCTTCACGGCGCGAGGGCTCCCATTTCGCTGTCCAGACGTCGACCTGATCGTAGAGCTTCGTGGCCTCTTCATACTTGCGCTCAAGATTCAAAATCTGCGCAAGGAAGACATTCGCATTGACCATCTGACCGGAGTCGTCGGCGTAGCCGAGCCCCTTGTAGATATCGATGACTTCGCGCTGAAGCCGTTCGGCCTCTGCGTAACGGCCCTGCTCTTGAACCACATAGACGAACACCGACAGAATGCCCGCGGTGTCGGCATGGAATTTACCGGACTTGCTGAGGCGGCTGAGCAACGCGCGCCGCACATCCGCCTCGCCTTCGCCGACGCGCCCCTGCTTGACCTTGGTACGGCCTTCAAACGCCGTGGCCCAATCGGCGAACCGCTCCATCTCGCCTTCGGCAGGTTTGCTTTCCCACTGCGACATGGTGGCGAGCGCGTTGGTGTAAAACACGGCGGACTTGCGATATGCGGCCTCGGCATCGGCAAAGCGGCCCCGCGCTTCGGCGACACGCGCATTGCCGTCTTCAACGGTCGCCTGCCAGCTCATTCCATAGATCGGGAAGACCGGCCAGCGCTGCGCCTCGGCCAGCAACGAACGATTGCGGGCGGCATAGGATTCGGCGGCGTTGATGTCGCCCGACCGGATCAACCCGATCGACTGCCCCAGGTACAGACTGAAAAGCCGACCCTTTCCTTTGGGCAGGCTGTTTGCGGCGGCGATCTGTCTCGCAGCGATAGCGTCAGCGCGCTTGTTCTCGCCGGCTTCACGAAGGCGTCGCATCAGGAACTGTTCGTAGCGGGCAAATATCTTGACGTCCTCGCCCTTGCCCAGAGCCACGGTCTGTTCGGCATCCCGAAGCGCTTCAGCGCTACGTCCGACAAGCGTTCGCGCCTGCCCGCGCTTGTAGTAAAACGCCGCAAGCTCGTTCCCCTTCAAACCGGCCGGCACCGGCGCATCGGCCGTCGCGGTCAATTCGGCGATCTTGGCAGGATCCGGCTTCTGCTGGTCGAGAATCGCCGTGATGTCCGACACCGTGCGCGGCGGCGCCACGAGCGTCGTCGCGTTTTTCGCAAGCGCCGCGGCGCCTGCGGCGATGTCCTCCTTCTTCGGCGCGGACACCTTCGCGGCGTCGAACAGCGCCGCCTTCGGCCGTGCGGCCATCATCGCATTGCGGACACACGGCGTGGCAGCGGCTTTCGCGCGCGCCATGCAGGCTTCATGCGGTCCGCCGCTCTGCTTGCACGCCATGTAGGTGGGTCGGCCGATCGAGTTGCGGCAGCTTTCGCGCGCCTGCTCGAGTTCAAGCGCGGAGGCTGGAACAGTGGTGATGAATGCGAGGAGCGAAACGATGAACGCGGCCGAGCCGCTCTTTGCTGCTGTCATCATGGGTCTGCTCCCGGACATTGTCGTTCCCACCGAAATGCGGCGTGTCCGGAGCGCAATTGGAGACCGTCCAAAAAATACAGATCGAAATAAGACGGGCCAAAAGTCCCGGATCAATTGAGATAATTAGCGGCCAATAACAGATTGCGGTCAAGTACGGCCGCGGATGAAACCGCAAAAACCACCTATCCAATTGGGTAGTGCCATCCAAACGAAAACGGACGCCCGAAGGCGTCCGCATTGACTGTCACAACCAGGCCGGGAACCTGAGTTACGGCGCTTTCGGCGCTGTTTCCTCGGCGCGCTTGTCGATCACCTTGTCAACCAGACCGAAGTCCTTCGCCATTTCAGCGGTGAGGAACTTGTCGCGCTCCAGCGCGTCCTCGATCGCCTTGTAGGGCTGGCCGGTGTGCTTGACGTAGATCTCGTTCAGCCGCTTCTTCAGGTTCAGGATTTCCTGCGCGTGCAGCATGATGTCGGTGGCCTGGCCCTGGAACCCGCCCGACGGCTGGTGGACCATGATCCGCGAGTTCGGCAGCGAGAAGCGCATGTCCTTCTCGCCGGCGGCGAGAAGCAGCGAACCCATCGATGCCGCCTGCCCCGTGCAGAGCGTGGAGACCGGCGGGCGGATGAACTGCATGGTGTCATAGATCGCCAGACCCGATGTCACCACGCCGCCGGGCGAGTTGATGTACATCGAGATTTCCTTCTTCGGATTCTCCGCTTCCAGGAACAGGAGCTGCGCGACGATCAGCACCGACATGCCGTCCTCGACCGGACCGGTCACGAAAATGATGCGCTCTTTCAGGAGGCGCGAAAAAATGTCGTACGCCCTCTCGCCGCGGTTGGTCTGCTCGACCACCATCGGCACGAGGTTCATGTAGGTTTCAACGGGATCGCGCATTTATCACCTGAAGGTTAGTTGAGGCGCAGCCGGACGTCTTGGGGACTTGAAGGGTTCCGGCGGACGATGTGCCTCGTGATGCAGAAGGGTCGGACCCTACAGATATAGCAAGGTAGCCCGGCCACAAGAGCGGGAAAAAGCCCAATAAGGCCTAAGCCCGGCCAGTTGAAGCCGATTCGGCCGGGGGCGAAAAGCGACGCGGCCGGATCGGAAGGGCTTATTCGGCCCGTATCGTTAATGGTTTTTCGGCCGCCGTGGGCTTGATCCGCGAGGTAATGGCCGCACGGACCCGACCTGCTATCGTCGGCCGCTTCTCACGGTCAGGACCATCCGCTCATGCTTTACGCCGAAGATCTCACGGTCGGGCAACGTTTTCCGTTTCGCGCCTATCCGATCGGGCAAGCCGAAATCATCGAGTTTGCGGAGCGTTTCGACCCGCTCTTTATCCATGTCGATCCGGTCGCCGCCAGGAACGGGCCCTTCGGCGGCATCATCGCCAGCGGATTGCACACCACGGCGATCTATCAGCGGCTGATTGTCGAGGCGATGTGGTGGCAGGTCGCCGGCGTTGCGGGCACCCGCATCGAATCCAGATTTCAGAGACCGGTCCGCCCCGGCATGACGCTCACGGGGCACGCAGAGATCGCCGAGATAGCGCTTCGGCCCGAACGAAAGAATGCCGTCATCACGATCCGCAGCCAGCTGACCGACGGAACCGATACGGTTCTGTCGGTCGTCCTGGATGCCGTAATCCATTTGCGGCCCGATCACCCCAGCCGTAGCTGACGATGACCGGTTCGGTCGCAGCGGCCGCTATCAGGCGGCCGTCTTGTCTTCTTCTTCCTTGAGCAGGTCGTCGCGCGAGACCTTCTTTTCGGTCACGTTGGCAAGCTCGAGGATGAAATCGACGACCTTGTCCTCGTAGATCGGTGCGCGAAGCTGGGCCAGCGCGTTCGGGTTGCTGCGATAGAAATCCCAGACTTCCTTCTCGCGGCCCGGCGACTGGCGCGCACGGTCGATCAGCGCACGGCTGACTTCATCGTCGGTGACGGTGATCTTGTTCTTCTCACCGATCTCGGAGAGCACGAGGCCGAGGCGAACGCGGCGGTCCGCGATCTTGTGATACTCTTCCTTCGCCGCCTCCTCGGTGGTGTTCTCGTCGGCAAAAGTCTTGCCGGTCGATTCCATCTCGGCCTTGATCGAGTTCCACATCAGGTTGAACTCTTCCTCGACCAGCGACGGCGGCGGACCGAACTTGTGCGTCTCGTCGAGCTTGTCGAGCAGCATGCGCTTCACGCGCTGACGCGAGGCGCCGGAGAATTCCTGCACGAGACGCTCGCGCATGGCTTCCTTCAGCTTGTCGAGCGATTCCATGCCGAGGTTCTTGGCGAACTCGTCATCGACCTTCGACTCCTGCGGAGCTTCGATCAGGCTCGCGGTGGTCTCGAATTCCGCGTCCTTGCCGGCGAGATTCGGCGCGGCATAGTTCTTCGGGAACGACGCCTTCACGGTGCGGGTTTCGCCCGACCCAATGCCGATGAGCTGGTCTTCGAAGCCCGGAATGAAGGTGCCCGAGCCGATCACGACCTGGATGTTCTCGCCGGTGCCGCCGTCGAACGCCACGCCGTCGATGGTGCCCTTGAAGGCCACGGTGACGCGATCGCCCTTCTCGGCCTTCGCGCCTTCCGCCTTCGCCTCATAGGGGCGGCTCTGGTCGGCGATGCGCTTCAGCGCTTCGTCGATGTCGGCATCGGTCACTTCCGCCACCGGCTTCTCGACATTGAAGGTCTTGAAGTCAGCCAGTTCGATCGCCGGCACGACTTCGATCGCGACCGAATAGTTCAGGTCGGACTTGCCCGCGAGAATGTTTTCGATTTCCTTTTCCTCGGTCGGCATCGTGACCTTGGGTTCGGTCGCGAGACGGAAACCGCGCTCGGTGAAAATTCCGGCGTTGGTGTCGCGGATCAGCTGCTCGACGGTCTCGGCGGCGACGGAGCGGCCGTAGACCTTCTTGAGGTGAGCGACAGGCACCTTGCCGGGACGGAAACCGTTCAGCCGGACCTTGTCTTTCATGTCGACAAGACGGGCATCCACCTTGGCATCGATATCCGATGCGGGAACGCTGACCTTGAACTCGTGCTTCAATCCCTCGGCGAGGGTCTCGGTGACCTGCATGGCGTCAATCTTCTTCCGGCTTGACCCGGCGCCGCCGGGTCGTTGTCAATCGATTGGATACAAACCATCCGGCAGTGGAGCCGTTCGGAATGCATCGGTGGTGCGGCGGACACGTTCCCGCGAGGGACGCCTCCTCCAGAATTTCGCGCAAACGAAAAATCGCGCCTGGTGCGCTCGGAGGGACTCGAACCCCCACATCTTTCGACACTGGAACCTAAACCCAGCGCGTCTACCAATTCCGCCACGAGCGCGCAGTGGTTGTCTGTCCCGGCACAGCCGCGAGCGGCGGGCTTATAACATGGTGTACCCGCTTCGCGAGCCAAAAAAATGGCTTTCGCAACGCGGCCTTAGGGCGCGCAGGCAGGTCCGCCGCCGCGGCCAAGCGCCCGCTGGACATGGGGTGCGGAAAATGGTCCGCATGGACCATGAAAACGACCATGACAAATCAGGTTTTTTCGCCCTCCAGACGGGTTTTGCTGGCCGGACTGGGCGGAACCGCCCTTGCTTCCGGGCTGCGGCTCCCTGCCACGGCACAGAGCGGCACCCCCCTGTCCCTGCGGGCACGGCCCGCGACGCCGGGCGCGGGACTGCCCAAGAGCCAGATCTGGGCACTCGATACAGGCACATCCGGACCGATGCGATTCTCCAAGGGCGACCTCGCCGTTACGCTTTTAAATGAACTCCCCGCTCCTATCGTCCTGAACTGGCTCGGAATCGATGGCGCGCAGGCGGCATCCCCACTGACCGGACAGGCCCCGGTCCCACCGGGCGGACGGGCGGCATTCACGGTGCCGCTGCGCCAGTCCGGAACATATCTGGTCAATGCCCTGCTCGCCGGTGAAGCCACCGGGCAACCCACCGCCGCCCGCGCGCTGATCGTTGAAGACAATCCAAAGATCGCGGCCGACCGCGATGAGGTTCTGCTGATCGAGGAATGGCGCGTGAAGCCGGACGGCAGCGCGATCCTGCCGGGAAACAATCCTGACGGCACTACCGCAGCCTACACCGTCAATGGACAGGCAAGCCTCGACATCACCGCAAAACTCAACGAGCGGTTGCGCCTGCGTATCGTCAATGGATGCGCCCGCGCTCCCCTCGGCCTGCGGATCGAGAATCATGACGTGCGCGTCATGGCCATCGACGGCCTTCCTGCCGAACCCTTCCTCGCGCGTGACGGCCAGCTTGTGCTCGCACCCGGATCGCGGATCGATGCCTTCATCGACGCGACACGCGCGCCAGGGACGGTCTCGCAGATCATCCTGCATGACGGCACCGCGCCGAAGACGATTGCGCGGCTGACGACCTTGAGCGACGCGCCCGTTCGCCCGGCGCCATTACCCTCAGCACCCGCCTTTCCGTCCAATGGGATGCCCGAACGGCTGAACCTTCAGGGCGCGTTGCGCAGCGATCTCTCGCTCGATCCGAACGCACAATGGATCGCTCCATCAGAGTTCGATGCCGCGGCAAAGCCCGCCTACAGCGTCAAGCGCGGCCGCACCGTCGTACTGGCGATCGCAAATCCAACCTCCGCGCCGGTCGCTTTCCGCCTGCACGGGCATCACTTCCGCCTGCTCGACCGGCTCGACGACGGCTGGAAGCCGTTCTGGCTCGACACCCTGATGCTGGACAAAGGACAGACCCAGCGCATTGCATTCCTCGCCGAGTATCCGGGACGCTGGCTGATGGAAGCCACCGCGATCAACTGGACCGCGCCGAAACTCGTGCGGAGTTATGCGGTGGAGTGAACTCAGTCGTCATTGCGAGCGAAGCGAAGCAATCCATTCTTTCTCATACCCAAAGAGTGGATTGCTTCGTCGCTACGCTCCTCGCAATGACGACATCAGCTTTTTAAACCGGCGCAGGCAATCCGTGCACCAGCAGGCCGACGGTGTCCGCACCGGCGATGCGATCCTTTGAAATCTCCTGATAGCCGGGAGAATCGAGAAAGGCTCTCGCCTGCGGCTCGTCGGCGAACGACATCACCACAACCTTGCTGCCGGTCCATTCCCCATCGAGAACCACGGGCTTCTCGTCCGCTGCCAACAGCCTGCCGCCGGAGTCCTTGAACACGTCGAAGAACTTCGCCTGATACTTCCGGTACCTGTCCTCGTTCGTGAACTTCAACTGAGCAATCACGTAAACCGTCATTCTCTCTCACCTGTTTGATGCTTTGGATCGGATAGCGAAAGCCGCCGTGTCTTCGCGAGAACTATCGACAGCGTTTGTGAAACGATCCGGCTCAGTACGCGATGCCGATCTCGTCGTAGAGGTTGCGCAACACCATGGGCAGCATCTCCGGAAGATCCTCGGCGATCAGGCCCGGTCCGAACTCATGCCCCGCTTCACCGTGCATCCACGCACCGATGCAGGCCGCTTCAAATGCCGGAACACCCTGCGCGAGCATCCCGCCGATGATCCCGGCCAGCACGTCGCCCGATCCCGCCGTTGCCAGCCACGGCGGCGCATTGGCCGTAATGGCGGCGCGCCCATCCGGCGCCGCGACAACGGTGTCAGCTCCCTTCAGAAGCACTATGGCGCCCGACTGGATGGCAGCTAGCCGCGCCCGTTCAAGCTTCGACGCAAGTGGATCATCGGACTGCAACGCACTGAACAACCGTCCGAATTCGCCATCATGGGGGGTGAGGACAACCTGTGGATCATTTTGCTTTTTGATCTCGGTAAACAGCCGCTCGGGAGCCTTGGCGAAACTCGTCAGCGCGTCGGCATCGAGCACCAGGGCACGCTGGGCCGACAGCGCCGCCTGCACGATCTCGCGCGTGCGCTCACCGATCCCTGCCCCCGGCCCGATCACGCAGGCCCTGAGCCGCTTGTCGGACAGCAATTCGGCGAACTGCTTCGGCGTCTCGGTCTCGCGCACCATCACCGCCGTCAGCGCGGCTGCATTGACCGCCAGCGCGTCGCGCGGCGACGCCACCGTGACAAGCCCCGCGCCGGCCCGCAGGGTGGCTCGCGCAGCAAGGCGCGCGGCTCCCGTCGAAATCAGGTCGCCCGAGACAACCACGGCGTGCCCGCGCGCGTACTTGTGGCTCTCGACCTGCGGAAATGGAAACACTTCGGCCCACAGGTCCGGAACGTTCTCGAACGTCTTGGGCGCAATCCTGTCGAGCACGTCCGCATCGATACCGATGTCGGCGACATCGACTTCGCCGCAGTGAATGCGTCCCGGCAGCAGCAGATGTCCGGGCTTGCGGCGAAAGAACGTGACAGTGGCGGACGCATCGACAGCGATGCCCATCACTTCACCGGTATCGCCGTTGATGCCGCTCGGCAGATCGACGCTCAGGATCGGAGCGCCGCTGGCGTTCATCGCCTCGATCATCGCACGAGGGTCGCCCTTCACCGGCCGATTGAGACCCGCTCCGAACAGCGCGTCGATAATGAGATTGGGTTTGCCGATCGCCTGCGGGTCGCACGGCAGGACAGCGCCCGTCCATTCCTCGGCGGCGAACGCGGCATCGCCCTTCAGCGTGGCGCGGTCGCACAGCAGAATGACGGAAACATCTCGCCCGCGCGCCGCCAGTTCCGCCGCGGCGATGAAGCCATCGCCTCCATTGTTGCCACGGCCCGCGACGACCACGATCCGGCCCTGCTCCGCCATCGCCTCCGCCGCCATCGCGACCGCCTGGCCTGCGCTGCGCATCAGGGAGAAGCCGCTGGTGCCACCCATGATCGCGGCTTCATCGGCCCTTCCCATCTCGGCGACTGTCAGGATTTCCATGTGCCATTCGCCTGTTCGGTTCGCCTCATCCAGAGGCACTCTGATAGGAGGAAAGTGAAAAACGGCAGTCTAATATTTGTGCAATTGCCTAATTCATAGACTTTCACTCTCGCAGCATTAGCCGCACAAACAGGCAAAGCGCCCCCTAACGGAATGATCTTGTTGCTCAATTCAACGTCTTAATAAATTGGCACAGACCCTGCTTTTAGGGGGGAGACTTTCGGATTGTCTTGCTCACCGGCACACGCCCGGCGGGCCAGCTCTCGTTTCCCGGGCGTTCACCTGCTCGCGGCCACGGTGTGACGACGAACCGACGTGACGAGCGCGTCCATCGCGCGATATGGAAGTACAGACAGGCCAGTAGAAGTGCCGGGGAGACGTTCAGTGAAAAAGATCGAGGCCATCATCAAGCCCTTCAAGCTCGACGAGGTGAAAGAGGCCCTTCAGGAAGTCGGAATTCAGGGCATCACGGTCACCGAGGCCAAGGGCTTCGGGCGGCAAAAGGGCCACGCCGAACTGTACCGCGGCGCCGAATACATCGTGGACTTCTTGCCCAAGGTGAAGATTGAGATTGTGATCGGCGCCGATCTTGTCGAGAAAGCCATAGACGCGATCAGGCGCGCCGCGCAGACTGGCCGTATCGGCGACGGTAAGATATTCGTATCCAACGTCGAGGAAGCCATCCGCATCAGAACGGGAGAGTCCGGCCTCGACGCCATTTGAAGCTGATTTCAGGCGAGTGTCCTGAAATCCGAAGCCCGCCCTCGCCTCGCTGGCAGTCTCTGCCGGCCGGGGCCCTCACCGCATTCAGACTATTTCCACGACGAACGCCAAAGCAGACATAAGGGGTATCCATGAAGACCGCCAAAGACGTCCTCAAGTCGATCAAGGACAACGACGTAAAATACGTCGACCTGCGTTTCACCGATCCGCGCGGCAAGTGGCAGCACGTGACCTTCGACGTCTCGATGATCGACGAGGACATCTTTGCCGAAGGCACGATGTTCGACGGCTCGTCGATCGCCGGCTGGAAGGCCATCAACGAGTCCGACATGACGCTGATGCCCGACCCCGCGACGGCAACCATCGATCCGTTCTTCGCCGAGACCACCATGGTCATCGTCTGCGACATTCTCGAGCCGTCCACCGGCGAGCCTTACAACCGCGACCCGCGCGGCATTGCCAAGAAGGCCGAAGCCCAGGTCAAGGCGATGGGCGTTGGCGACACCGTGTTCGTCGGCCCCGAAGCCGAGTTCTTCGTGTTCGACGACGTGCGCTTCTCCGCGAATCCGTACAACACCGGTTTCAAGCTGGACTCGTCCGAACTGCCGACCAACTCGGACACCGAGTATGAAGGCGGCAACCTCGGCCACCGCATCCGCACCAAGGGCGGGTACTTCCCCGTCCCGCCGCAGGACTCGGTGCAGGACATGCGCTCGGAAATGCTCGGCTCGATGGCCAAGATGGGCGTCAAGGTCGAGAAGCATCACCACGAGGTGGCGTCGGCCCAGCACGAACTCGGCATGAAGTTCGACACGCTGACCCACATGGCCGACCAGATGCAGGTCTACAAGTACTGCATCCATCAGGTCGCGCACATCTACGGCAAGACCGCCACCTTCATGCCGAAGCCGGTTTACGGCGACAACGGCTCGGGCATGCATGTGCACCAGTCGATCTGGAAGGACGGCAAGCCGACCTTCGCCGGCAACAAGTATGCCGACCTGTCGGAAACCTGCCTCCATTACATCGGCGGCATCATCAAGCACGCCAAGGCCATCAACGCCTTCACCAACCCGTCGACCAACTCCTACAAGCGTCTGGTCCCGGGCTATGAAGCGCCGGTGCTGCTCGCCTACTCGGCGCGCAACCGTTCGGCCTCCTGCCGCATCCCCTACACGACCTCGCCGAAGGCGAAGCGCGTCGAGGTGCGTTTCCCCGATCCGATGGCGAATCCGTATCTCGCCTTCGCGGCGATGCTGATGGCCGGCCTCGACGGCATCAAGAACAAGATCGACCCGGGTCCGGCGATGGACAAGGACCTGTACGATCTGCCGAAGGAAGAACTGAAGACCATTCCGACGGTGTGCGGCAGCTTGCGCGAGGCGCTGGAAAGCCTCGACAAGGACCGCGCGTTCCTCAAGGCCGGCGGCGTGTTCGACGACGACTTCATCGACAGCTTCATCGAGCTGAAGATGACCGAAGTCGCCCGTTTCGAAATGACCCCGCATCCGGTCGAATTCGACATGTACTATTCGCAGTAAGCTTCTTCAGCTTACGCAAATGGAAAGGCGCTCCGAAAGGAGCGCCTTTTTTTGTTTGTGACCAGATATGGTTCGACGCAATCACATATCCCATGTCGTCCCCGCGAAAGCGGGGACCCATAACCACCGAAAGTTATGGTGACGACGCGATGATCGCTTCAGCATTTCCCTCAAATCGATAATTCAGGGAGTATGGGTCCCCGCTTACGCGGGGGACGACAGGAAGAAGGCCGTTCATGCCTTCCTGCTTTTACCGGCTTTCGTTCGCGCCGACGCCGCTGCTTTCTTTGCAGGAATTTTCTTCGCAGATGCCTTTTTCTTCGCCCGCTTCGCCCGATTGAACTCAATCGCCGCCTGCACCAGTTTCTTCAGCGCGGCCGCATCGACCTTGTCGCCCTCGACAAAATCGATCGCCCGCCACACCTTGCCCTCTAAGCCTGCGTTGAAAAGCCTGTCGGGATCGGCGAGGGACGCACCGTGCGAAAACGTCAGTTTCACCTTGTCCTTGTGCGCGTTGCCGATTGCAATGATGCCGTCGCATTCCCACACCGGGCTTCCCATCCATTTCCATTCCTCGGCGATTTCCTTGTTCGCACTGAGGATGGCCTTGCGCACGGCGGCGAGCGTCCTGCCGCGCCAGTCCGCGGTGGCAGCGATCAACTGATCGATCTTTTCCGATGGAGTCATGGGATCATCAAACCTGCTTGCCCGCGCCTCGCGCACCGGCGAGGTAAGGCAGCGCGAACATATACAGGCCGGTGAACATCAACAGGAACAGCGGCAGCAACGGCGAATAGACGATCCAGGCGGGCGGCTCGCCCAGCGCCATCGCAACGAAATTGGCGACGACCGTCAGGGTGAAAATGATCGACAGCCAGCGATGAACTTGCCGGATAGTCTTGCTCATTGAAATCTCCATGCCGATGTTTCGGTGCGCCTGCGTGCCTCACGCGGCCCGCGCCAGCACCTGCTCCAGATTTCCGAAAAATTGCTCCCAGCCGTGGCGCGCGCCGCCGAACGCCTGCTTCTGATCCGGCCGGAAGCCCGCCTGCTCCATGCGCAGATGAGTCCCCGACGCCGTCGGCGTGAGCGTGAACGTCACTACGCTGGTCAGATTGAACGCCGCGTCGTCGTGCGCAAAATTCCAGGTGTAGGACAGTGTCCTGTTCGGCTCGACGGCGAGCACCTCGCAGTCCAGCACGCCGCCCCACTCGCCTTTGAGATTGAAGCTGTGGCCAACGACAGGCTTGAAGTCGTTCTTCATCAGCCACTCCTCGATCAGGTGCGGTTGTGTCAGCGCGCGCCAGAGTTTTTCCGGCGGAAACGCAAATTCCCGTTCGACAACGACGGAGCGCGTCTCGGTCACGGTGTTGCTCATTGGTCCATCCTTTTCAGCAAATTTTCGAGATCGTCGAAGCGGCTCTCCCAGAAACCGGCCATCCGGCTGGTCCAATCGAGCAGCGGTGCCAACGCGCTTGGCCTTGCGCTGTAATGGGTCTGGCGTCCCTCATGCCGGTCGCTCACCAGCCCGGCCTGCTTCAGAACGCCGAGATGCTTCGAGACGGCCGGTTGCGAGACTCCGGCCTGCGCGGTCAGCACCCCGACGGTCTGCTCCCCGCCGCGGCACAGCCGCTCGAAGATCGCCCGGCGGGTCGGATCGGCCAGTGTTTTGAAGAGGATGTCCTGAGCGTTCTGCATGTCTGAGATCAATAACCCGATGGCTATGTATTGATCTATAGCCAACGAGTTATGAGTGCGTCAAGCGGAACCGGAGTCGCCCAAGACGCCATCGCCTCAACCGTGGAACCCGGTGGTCATCTCCGGTCGGCAGCGAACAGAACATCGCCGTGTTTATGCGGCATGAGCGTCGATTAATTCGATGAAACAAGGACGATAATGAATATCCGTACGATTGCCGTTTTCCTCGCCCTCGCCTTGACGCCATGGTCAGCCCTCCAGGCCGCTACGCCAGCGCCCGCTCCCCCCGCGGCGAAGGAAGCCGAAAGCCCCGCTGCAGCACTGGCACCGGCGAAGGAAACGCTTCCCAGCGTGCCGACCCCGACCTACCCGAGCGCCATCGCCAGTCTCAACGGTTGGAAGCAGTTGCTCGACGCGGCCGAATGGCAATTGCAGCTGGGCATGACGGATGATGCCAGACTGACCCAGATCCGCGACGGGATTACCGAGGCGCAAAAGGCAGCACGCGACCTCATCGCCTCCACGACGCTGCGGCTCAATGAGGCAACCGAACGAGCCGCCGAACTGGCGCCGGGCGAAAAGGATACAACGCCGCAGTCCGACGACGTCAAACTGGAACGTGCCAAGCTGCTGGCCGAGATTTCCGCGCGCCAGAGCATCGTTCAGCAGGCCAACCTGATCAACGTACGGGCGCAGCAATCGCTCGATCTCATCTCGGAGCGCCGCCGTGCCAAGTTCACGGATACGGTTTTCAAGCGCTCCCCCAGTCTGATCAATCCATCGTTCTGGGTCAGTGTGGCTGGGGCCATTCCTCCCGCGACAAGCCGTTTGATTGAAGTTGGGTCGCGGTGGATCGGCGTCATGGCGGAGCAACCGCTTCGCGCCGCTTCCGGCTTCGCAATTGCCGTCGTTGTCCTGCTCGGCTTTTTCCTGTCGCCGTGGCGACGCTGGCAGGCGCGCTGGACAACCCGCGATGCCGTGATCACGGAGCCTTCAGCCCTGCGCAAGACAAGCTCGGCGGCGGTTATCGTTCTCGCCAATACCCTCATCCCCGGCACCTGCCTGCTCGTGCTCTATCAGGCGCTGATTGCGCTGGGTGTTCTGCCGGACGAAGTCAGCGCCATCGCACGGCCGCTGTTTGCCGTGATCACCCTTGCGTTCTTTTTCTACAGCCTTGCAACAGCGACGCTGGCGCCGGATCGACCTGCCTGGCGGTTGATCGATCTCGACGACGAGGTCGCCGGCAAGCTGGTCCCGGTGGCGACTCTGCTTGGCGTCGCGGCCTGCTTTGGCGTCCTGCTTCAGGGCCTGAATCGCGCGATCGGCGCCCCCGCCGAGCTATCGGCAGCCAGCGACGGCGTGGTCGCCCTGACGAAAGCTTTCCTGTTCATGGCGGCCTTGCGCATCGCTGCCAACACTGGAGACGATGGCGACAACGAAGAAGAGTACGCAGCAACGACCGTCACAGGCTCGGCATGGCGTCTCCTGATTCCGCTCGGCTGGTTGCTCGCGGCCACCGCCGTGCTTGGGCCGCTGGTTGGCTTCGTCTCGTTTGGCGGGTTCGTCGCAGCAGAGATGACACTTGTCGTCGTCGTCCTGATGGCGGCTGTTCTGCTCAGCCGGTTTGCCGATGCGTTGATCGCTGCGACGTTTTCCTATTATGGAGCCGTGGGCCGGTTTCTGCGGCAGACGGCGGGACTAAGTGGCCCTGCGGTCCGCCAGATTGCCGCGTTGCTGAATGGCTTCGTCCAGTTGGCCTTGATTGCATTCGCCGTGTTCGTGGTCCTCGCCACGTGGGGGATCAATCTCGACGATGTGTTCGGATCGCTGTCGGCGGCGTTCTTCGGATTCTCGATCGGCAAGTTCACGATCTCACCCTCCGCAATTCTCGGTGCGATCCTGGTGCTGATCATCGGCGTGGCGGCAACCCGGGCGATCCAGGGCTGGCTCGAATCCCGTTTTCTGCCCGAGACCAATCTCGACTTCGGCGTTCGCAGCTCCATCCGGACCGGGGTCGGCTACATCGGCATCATTCTGGCGGTCTTCATCGCGCTGTCGTATGTCGGCCTCAATCTACAGAACATCGCCATTGTGGCCGGCGCACTGTCGGTCGGTATCGGCTTCGGTCTGCAATCGATTATCAATAACTTTGTATCGGGCCTGATCCTGCTGGTGGAGCGGCCGATCAAGGTTGGCGATCGCATCGAGGTCGGCGCCCGCATGGGCGTCGTCAAGCGCATCAATGTGCGTGCGACCGAGATCGCGACCTATGACAATGTCTCTGTCATCGTTCCCAACGCCGACTTGATCAGCGGTCAGGTCGTCAACTGGATGCACGGCAGTCATACGGCGCGCCTGTCGGTGAAAGTCGGAACATCCTACAATGCCGATCCGGATCACGTCATCGCGGTCCTGCTCGATATCGCCGGCAACCATCCACGAACAATGAAATCGCCCGCACCATTTGCGAACCTCGGCAACTTCGGCGCCGATGCGCTGGAATTTACGGTGTTCTTTCATGTCGCCAATATCGGCGCTGACGGAGGTGTCGCTGACGAGATACGGCTCGAAATCCTCAGGCGGTTTCGCAAGGAAGGCATTGAAATGCCTTTCGCCCAGCGCGATCTCCACATCCGCGATCTCGGCCGGATCGAAGCCATGGTGCGCGCGGCTGGTAGACGCAACCGCCCCGACTCCAGGCTTGAGACGGCCGAGGCCACTGCGGGCGATCGGGTCAGGGCCGACAACGGCAAAACCGATCGCGTCAGAGGCGACCGTTCCAAGGCTGATGCCACCAGGACAGATGGGAAAAGAACCGGCAAGGAAAGCTGGCAGTAAGCGCGGCGCGGATTGCGCGAGACATCAACATCCGAAATCGTCCGTCACTGCGAGCGAAGCAACCAGACTGCATAACTCGATTGTTGCTCGTCATTCCGGGATGCGCCGCTTGGCGCAGGCCCGGAATCCATCCTGCGGAAATCTGTCTTGGGGCCATGGATTCCGGGTTCGCGCGAAGCCGCGCGCCCCGGAATGACGGCGGAAAGCATTGCCGGCGTCCGGCTCGAAACATTTCGTGATGGGGATACGTATCCCCGTGCTCTGAAGCGCGCTTAAGTTCGCCATGTCCTGTTTGTGAGGGGCGCTTCTCGAGGGCGCTTTGAAGCGGAGCAGGATGCGGTGCCTGCGCGTGTGTCTCGCAAACACAACGTCCGGGAGGCTGGGGTCACCGTCCGGGCCAACTACGTGGCTCTGCCGTTCGCGGCTGGACGCGGAGCGGACGAAGGCGGCGAAAGCCGTCCGGATCAGGGGTCGAGTACCTCCCCCGTCCGCACCCGGAAGTACGGTCCCCTCGCCCAAA
>NZ_APJI01000003.1 GCF_000497575.1 Afipia sp. OHSU_II-C1 | reverse complement strand
GCCTTGCGGCGCTCCACTGCGGCGATTTTGGGCGAGGGGACCGTACTTCCGGGTGCGGACGGGGGAGGTTACTCGACCCCTGATCCGGACGGCTTTCGCCGCCTTCGTCCGCTCCGCGTCCAGCCGGCAAACGGCAGAGCCACATAGTTGGCCCGGACGGTGACCCCAGCCTCCCGGGCGTTGTGTTTGCGAGACACACGCGCAGGCGCCGCATCCTGCTCCGCTTCAAAGCGCCCTCGAGAAGCGCCCCTCACGAACAGGACGCGCCGAACATAAGCGCGGTACGGAGCGCGGGGATACGTATCCCCATCACGAAATGTTTCGGGCTATACCAAAGCTCTCTACGTCGTCCCCGCGAAGGCGGGGACCCATACTCCCTGAGTTTTCGATTTGAGGAAGATGCTGGAGCGATCCACTTGCGATCACCACCACGCTCGGTGGCTATGGGTCCCCGCCTTCGCGGGGACGACATCGAATGTGTTGAAGCGCTCGACATTCTCCGCCGTCATTCCGGGGCGCGCGGTTTCGCGCGAACCCGGAATCCATGTTCACTCACCGGATTCCCGCATCATCATGGATTCCGGGCCTGCGCCAAGCGGCGCATCCCGGAATGACGACTGAAATATTTGAGTACGGTAGTGGAACGCCGTCTCACGCCGACTTCGCCTTGCGGCCATCCTGGATCGCGCGCCAGACTTTTTCCGACGTCAGCGGCATGTCGATGCTGGTCACGCCTTCATCCGACAGTGCATCGAGCACGGCGTTGACGATGGTCGCGAGGCTCCCGGCGCAGCCGGCTTCGCCGCAGCCCTTGGTACCGAGCGGATTCGATGTGGCGGGCGAGGGATGGCTGCCTAGCGTCATCGACGGAATATCGCCCGCGCGCGGCAACGCGTAGTCCATGAAAGAGCCTGTCACCGGCTGACCGTTGTCATCATAAGTCACGCATTCCATCAGCGCCTGACCGATGCCTTGCGCGACGCCGCCGTGAATCTGTCCGGCGACGATCATCGGATTGATCACGGTGCCGAAATCGTTGACGCCGCTGTAGCCGACGATTCGCACATTACCGGTGTCGGGATCGACCTCGACCTCTGCGACGTGACAACCGTTGGGAAACGTCGAGGGCACGCCCTTTATGGTGTGGTCGACATCGAGCGAAGCAGGCACCCCTTCAGGCATTTTCGAGTCCCGCAGCTTCGAAGCGAGTTCCATGATGCCGATGCCGCGGTCGGTGCCGGCAATCGTAAAGCGGCCGTTCGCGAATTCCATATCGCCTTCGGAGGCCTCGAGGACATGCGCGGCGGCCTGCTTGCCTTTCTCGATGACCAGCTTCGAGGATTCGACGATCGCAGCACCGCTGGCCGTGATCGAACGCGAGCCGCCGGTGCCGTTGCCGGAATGAACGATGTCGCTGTCGCCCTGCGTCAGCTTGATGGCGTCGAACGGCACGCCAAGCTGCGCCGCGAGCACCTGCGCGAACGGCGTCGCATGGCCCTGGCCGTAGTCGAGCGTGCCGGTGATGAGCCTGACCGTTCCATCCGGCTCGAACACGATCTTGCCGAGTTCGGCGCTGGGCGGGGCGGTGATCTCCAGATAAGAGCCGACGGCGATGCCGCGCAGCTTGCCGCGCTTGCGGCTTTCCTTCTTGCGTTTGGCGAAGCCCGCAACATCGGCCTGTTCGACCGCCTTCCCGAAAACGCCGGGGAAATCTCCGCTGTCGTAGGTCAGGCCGTTCGCAGCCGCGTAGGGAATCTGTGCGGGCTTGATAAAATTGCGCTTGCGGATCGCAAGGCGATCGATGCCCATCTCATCGGCGGCGCGGTCGATCAGCCGCTCCATGAAGTAGTTGGCTTCCGGGCGGCCCGCGCCGCGATAGGCGCCCATGAGCGTCGTGTTGGTCAGCACACACTTGATGTCGACGCCGATCAGCGGCATGCGATAGACGCTGTTGATGTTCTTGGCGATGTTGAGTGACAGCGGCAATGGTGCGACGCCTGTGATGTACGCGCCGAGATTGCCGTAGCCGCGCACGCGCACGCCGAGGAATGCGCCATCGGCGGCAAGCGCGAGTTCGCAATGCACGTCCTGCGCGCGGCCGTGACTGTCGGAGAGAAAGCTGGTCGAGCGCTCGTCGGTCCACTTCACCGCGCGGCCGAGTTCCCGCGCGGCATGCAGGATGCAGATATATTCGGGATAGTTCGCGTTCTTCATGCCGAACGATCCGCCAACATGGTGCGTCCGCAGATGAACCTTGTCGTTCGGCACGTTCAGGGTTTTTGCCAGCGACGTGCGGTTGCCGGCGACGCCCTGCGTCGGGATTTCGATGGTGAAGCGCTCGGTTTTTTTGTCGTAGCTGGCGAGCGCCGCGCGCGGCTCCATCGCGACCACGGCGAGGCGGGTGTTGACGATGTCGAGACGGGTGACGTGAGTTGCTCTTGCGAACGCGGCATCGAGCGCGGCGTCGTCGCCGGCATGATAATCGAGCACGACGTTGCCGGGAATGTGATCGTAGAGCAGCGGTGCGCCGGGTTTTGCGGCGTCCTCGGCGCTGGTGACCGACGGCAGCGGCTCGATGTCGACCACGACGGATTCACCGGCGTCGCGCGCCTGCGCCAGCGTTTCGGCCACGACGAAGGCAACCGGATCGCCGACAAAGCGCACCTTGTCGGTCATCAGCGGCAGGCGGTTGGTTTGCATCAATGGCGAGCCGTCGCGGCTTTTCATCGGCAGGCCGACAGTGAAAGGGTTGTATCCGGCGCTCGCGAGGTCCTTGCCGGTCCACACCCCAAGCACGCCGGGCATGGCGCGTGCCGCCTCTGTGTCGATGCCCTTGATGACGCCGTGGGCGTGGGTGCTTCGCACGATCCAGGCATAGGCCTGGCCCGGCAGGCTGATGTCGTCGGTGTAGGTTCCCTTGCCCCGCACCAGCGTATCGTCTTCCTTGCGCCGGACCGGTTGCCCGATCCCAAATTTTTGCAGTGCGATATCGTTCTCGGAGGAGACACGGGAGGGGTGATCGAGCATGAGAAATCCGCTGAAAACACGGTCTGGCGACGGAAAATCGCACTCCGGCCGTAGGGTGTGGGCTGCATGTTAAACTTAAGACGCCTGAATCGCAGCCACAATGCGTGATCGGGTATGCTGCGGTTGCGCCGGGCACGCACGCTGTTAAACTTTATTTGAACAGGATTGCCGTGGCGTGACATTCGCGCCGCAGAGATGGACTTTCATGAATGAGGACGTGCGGTTGCACGACGGTCGCGAACCGTCTGTCAGCCCGCCAGTACCGGTTTCCGAGGAGGCGCATGGCCGTGGGCAGATCCGCGTTCAGGGCGGACCTGCGGCCTATGCCGCCCTCGATCTCGGCACCAACAATTGCCGCCTGCTGATCGCGCGCGTCTCGAATGACGGGTTCCGCGTGATCGACTCGTTCTCCCGGATCATCCGGCTGGGAGAGGGCATCTCGACCACGGGCCGCATTAGCGACGCCGCCATCTCCCGCGCGGTCGGCGCTTTGAGCGTTTGCGGCGACAAGATTCGCGCCAAGGGCGCAAAGCGGCTGCGCACCATCGCCACTGAGGCCTGCCGCGCCGCCGACAACGCCGATGCGTTTCTCGACCTGATCGAGCGCGAGACCGGCATCAAGCTTGAAGTGATCGATCGCGAGACCGAGTCGACGCTGGCGGTGATCGGCTGTTCGCCGCTGCTCGATGCCAATGCGAAGGGCGCGATCCTGTTCGACATCGGCGGCGGTTCGACGGAAGTGGTGCGGATCGAGCGTCCGGCCGGCGAGCCGCATGCGCCGCCCTTGAAGGGACCGTGGATTTCACTGCCGCTCGGGGTGGTCACGCTCGCGGAGCGTTTCGGCGGCACCCATGTCAGCCGCGAATCCTACGGCGCGATGGTCGATGAAGTCGCGCAGCATCTTGCACCGTTCGCAGCCAGCCACGGCCACGATCTGTCCGGCATGCATCTGCTCGGCACCTCCGGCACGGTGACAACGGTGGCGGGTATTCATCTCGGCCTGTCGCATTACGATCGGCGCAAGGTCGACGGCTTGTGGATGGAGGATGACGAGATGGATCGCGCCATCACGCGGCTGCTCGACATGACCTATCAGGACCGCGCGCGCAATGCGTGCATCGGCGCCGAGCGGGCCGATCTCGTGCTTGCCGGTTGCGCCATCCTTGACGCGATCCGCAAGGCGTTCCCGCTGCCGCGCCTGCGCGTCGCGGACCGAGGCCTGCGTGAAGGCATGCTGGTGGAAATGATGCGGGCCGACGGCGCGATCCTGGCCTGCTAAATCCGTTCAGATTTCGTGACGGCGCGGCGGAAACGTCGTAAGGGGTGCGTGAGCGCATTTGCTCTTATTCGGATCGATCCAACTCCCATGGCGAAAGACACCACCGGACGGCTGCATGTGACGGTCAAGAGCGGCGGCAAGCGCAAGCTGTCGTCGAAACTCTGGCTGGAACGTCAGTTGAACGATCCCTACGTCACGCAGGCCAAGCGCGACGGCTTTCGCTCGCGCGCCGCGTACAAGCTGCAGGAGATCGACGACAAGCACCGCTTTCTCAAGCGAGGGCAGGTGGTGGTCGATCTCGGCGCTGCGCCCGGCGGCTGGAGCCAGATCGCGGCGAAACGCGTCGGCTCGGCGGAGGGCAAGGATAACGGGAGGGGCAAGGTTGTCGCCATCGATCTTCTCGAGATGCCGGAGCTTCCCGGCGTGACTTTCGCGCAGATGGATTTTCTCGATGAGCACGCGCCCGACAAGCTGCGCGCCATGATCGGAGGGGGCGCGGATGTCGTGATGTCGGATATGGCCGCCAACACCACAGGTCACCGCAAGACGGATCAGTTGCGCATCATCGGCCTGGTGGAGAATGCGGCGGCCTTCGCCTGCGAAATCCTCAATCCGGGCGGGACTTTTCTCGCCAAGGTCTTTCAGAGCGGCGCCGAGGCCGATCTGCTGGCGCAGCTCAAACGCGACTTCGCCACGGTGAAGCATGTGAAGCCCGCCGCCAGCCGGCAGGATTCATCCGAGCGCTATGTGCTGGCGCTGGGATTTCGGGGGACGAACACGGCTTCCGCTTAAGCGTCATTCCGGACGGCCCTGCGCAGCGGGCCGATCCGGAATCCAGAGAGTTCCTGAACGAGGGAGATATTGCTTTGCAATCGCCCCGGAATGACGTGTTCTGAAACTTACCCCAGCTTCTGGTCGCGCGCGTCGTGGGTTTGCTCCGCAGCGGCGGCTTCCGCGGCTTGCGGGGTTTCCTCCACCTGCACCCGATGGCCCGAGATTTCGTGACCGGCATCCTCGGGCAATTTCCAGAATGAGTAAGCCGACAGAGCCGACAGCACGGCGACGATCAGGAACGCGGGCCAGAAGTCGGTCGCGCTGAGTTCGACGGAATGGTTTGCTGCCATGGTCGTTTCCACCGCAAACGCGCCGACCGCGACGCCCGCTGAAATCGCAAGCTGCTGGTTGACGCTGACCAGCGTGGTCGCGCGGCTCATCTCACCGGACGTAACTTCGGCGTAGGCCATGGTGTTGATCGCGGTGAATTGCAGCGAGCGGAAGAAGCCGCCGACCACCAGAATGATCATGATCAGCAGCAATGGCGTCGATGGCGTGAACAGGGCGCAGGCGGCGAGGAAGAACGAGCTCACCACCGCGTTGATGACCATGATGTTGCGGAAGCCGAAGGTGCGGATGATCCGCGCGGCAAGTGTCTTCATACCGAGCGCGCCGACCGCGGAGGCAAATGTCACCAGACCCGACTTGAACGGCGACAGACCGAAGCCGACCTGCATCAAGAGCGGCAGCAGGAACGGCAGCGCGCCGATGCCAAGGCGGTACATGAAGCCGCCAGTCAGGCTGGCGCGCAACGTCGGATGCCTGATCAGTGTGAAATCCAGCACCGGAGATGTGGTCCGCTTGGCATGATACAGATAGAGCCCCATGCTTATCGCGCCGCCCATGATCAATCCGACGACGATTTGCCATGGCAGCAGGCCGAGACCGGCGACCGACAGCCCGAAGGCGAGACCGGCAACCCCCAATCCTGCAAGGACCAGCCCGACCACGTCAAAGCGTTCGGGATTCTCGCTCTTGATCGGGTCGATGTACTTCAGCGCCATCCAGATGCCGAGCAATCCGATCGGAATGTTGATCAGGAAGATCCAGTGCCACGAGAAGTAGGTGGTGATGAAGCCGCCGAGCGGCGGCCCGATCACAGGACCGATCAACGCGGGCACGGTGACCCATGCCATCGCGTTGACCAGCGCGCTCTTGTCGATGGAGCGCAGCAGCACCAGGCGCCCGACCGGCGTCATCATCGCTCCGCCGATGCCCTGGATGATGCGCGCGATGACGAAATCGGTGACGGACGTCGACAGGGCGCAGCCGATCGAGCCGACCATGAACACGCCGATGGCGACGCTGAACACGGCGCGCGCGCCGAAGCGGTCGGCAGTCCAGCCGCTTGCCGGAATGAAAACGGCGAGCGAGAGCAGATAAGATGTGATCGCGAGTTTCAGCGTCAGTGGACTGGTGCCGATATCGGCGGCGATGGCCGGGAGCGATGTCGCGATCACCGTCGAGTCCATGTTTTCCATGAACAGCGCGCAGGCCACGATCAGCGGTATCAGGCGTTCCTTCTGCATTTCTTCGGCTTTTTGGAAGGATTTAGGAGGCGACGGGCACGAAGGGGAATGTTTGTCCCAGATAGGCCCGTTTTGCCAGTCTGGCGGGCGATAAACTCGCGGTGCGCGGACCCGTTCCGGGAAAGGCTATTGTTAGAGGGG
This sequence comes from Afipia sp. OHSU_II-C1, assembly GCF_000497575.1. GTDB lineage: Bacteria > Pseudomonadota > Alphaproteobacteria > Rhizobiales > Xanthobacteraceae > Afipia. The sequence continues at coordinate 33,443 of NZ_APJI01000003.1, read as the reverse complement.
CTATTGCAGATGTCCCATGCGTAAAAACCTCTGATTTTCGAGCGAAATGCTTTGAAACGTCATGGGGGCGTGCTATCGACCACCGCCAACCCCATTGATGGGCTTCGATTCGAGCGACGCGTTAGCGGACCGCTCGATTTTGCACATCCTGAGGTTTTTACCGCAGCCACAGGCTGCCGAACGGAGTTGGCAATGGCAAAGCAGTTGGGTCAGGGTATCCGCGAAGCATTCACATTCGACGATGTGCTGCTGAAACCCGGTCTGTCCGACATCCTGCCGTCCGACGCCGATGTGCGAACCCATCTGACCCGCGCCATTCCGCTCAACATTCCGATCATCGCCTCGGCAATGGACACCGTCACCGAAGCTTCCATGGCGATTGCGATGGCGCAGTCCGGCGGCATCGGCGTGATCCATCGGAATTTCGAAGGCGACGGCCAGGCTGCGCAGGTCCGTCAGGTCAAGAAATACGAATCCGGGATGGTGGTGAACCCGCTCACCATCGGCCCCGACGCCAAGCTGGTCGATGCACTGACCCTGATGAAGGATCACGGCATCTCCGGCGTTCCTGTCGTCACCGGTGGCGGCAACGGCCAGCCGGGAAAGCTGGTCGGCATTCTGACCAATCGCGACGTCCGCTTCGCGACCGATCCGGAGCAGAAGGTTTCGGAACTGATGACGCATCAAAACCTCATCACGGTGAGGGAGGGCGTCAGCCAGACCGAAGCCAAGAAGATGCTGCATCAGAACCGCATCGAAAAGCTGCTGGTGGTTGATGACCAGTATCGCTGCGTCGGCCTTATCACGGTCAAGGATATGGAAAAGGCGGTGGCCTATCCGCTCGCATCAAAAGATGCACAGGGACGTTTGCGCGTCGCTGCCGCCACCACGGTCGGCGATGCCGGGTTTGCGCGCACCGAACGGCTGATCGAGGCCGGAGCCGATGTCATTGTCGTCGATACCGCGCACGGTCATTCGTCGCGTGTGCTGGAAGCGGTCAATCGCATCAAGCGGCTGTCGAATGCCGTACAGGTCATTGCCGGCAACGTCGCCACCACGGAAGCCACGCAGGCGTTGATCGATGCCGGTGCGGACGCCATCAAGGTCGGCATCGGGCCGGGCTCTATCTGCACCACGCGCATCGTTGCAGGCGTCGGCGTTCCGCAGCTCACCGCGATCATGGACTCGGTGGAGGCTGCGAAGAAGGCGAACATTCCGGTGATCGCAGACGGCGGTATCAAGTATTCCGGCGATCTTGCCAAGGCGCTCGCCGCCGGTGCGGACGTCGCGATGGTCGGCTCGCTCTTGGCCGGCACCGACGAGACGCCGGGCGAAGTGTTCCTGTGGCAGGGCCGTTCCTACAAGGCCTATCGCGGCATGGGCTCGGTGGGTGCAATGGCGCGCGGCTCCGCCGATCGCTACTTCCAGCAGGACATCAAGGATACGCTCAAGCTCGTGCCGGAAGGCATTGAAGGGCAGGTGCCTTACAAGGGGCCGGTCGCCAACGTGCTGCATCAGCTCGCCGGCGGCCTGCGCGCCGCGATGGGTTATGTGGGCGCGAAGGACATCCAGGACTTCCACGACAAGGCGGAGTTCGTCCGCATCACGGGCGCGGGTCTGCGTGAAAGCCATGTCCACGACGTTACCATTACGCGCGAAAGCCCGAACTATCCTGGCGGTAGCTAAATAAGCCCGCCTGATTTCGGCCCCATCGGCCTGTCAAAACGCGCTACACTCGTGCGGCAGTCCTGCTGCTTCGCGCATACTGGCCGCGCGTGTTTCAACGCCTCACGTCCATTGAACCGGCCGGACCGGCCGCAATGTGCCCAACATTTCAGAAAAGAAGAACATCATGGTTGACTGGACAGACGACAGGATTACCGCGCTCTCCGATCAGGATCTGAAGAACCTGCTGGTCAACGCTGAGCGCAGGTCGGTCGCGGATGTCGCCGATAAGTGCAAGGCAGAGCTTGAGAAGCGCAACGCCGCAAAGCCGCGCAAGGCATCGAAGCCGCGCTCGGAGCTAAAGGAGTTCGAGCACTCGGTGTCGGAACAGCTTGCCGAAGTCGGCAAGGAGATGGCGGCCAAATACGATCTGTCCGAGGAGACCGCGAAAGCGAGGTCGGAAGGCGTGAAAGGCTTCAAGGCGCACCGGCTGCTGGACTCGAAAGGCTACGCCAAGCTCGGCGGCATGCAGCGCGACGGATCGGTCGCCATCGAGCGCTACATTTCCTATCGCCGCGGCGACAGCACGGCGTATCTCGGGGTGTTTCTCCTCAAGGATGCACCGGCGGAAGATCACGAATTTCATGTGATCGCGCCGCAGGCATTTCTCGATGGCGGCAGGCCGGTGGCCGAAATCCGCCCGACCGCCACGGACAAGCAAAAGCAGGCGGCGGATAGCGGCCTCGCATTCAAGGACCTGACGAGCGCGGCAGCGGCGTTCGACAAGGCGCTGGCCAAGCTCACGGCCTGACGGCATCGGCCTCGCCATATAGATTCTGTTTTAAACGGGAGGAGCGGTATGGATGCCATGCCGCTCCTCTCGCGTTTGTGCACATGGCAATGCGCGGTCCTCTCGGCTAAATAACGTCCACGTTCATAAACCGAGGAAACAACATGTCCCAGTCAGCCAAGCGTATCGTGCTCGCGTCCCGTCCCGTGGGCGAACCCAAGCCGAGCGATTTTCGCCTTGAGGATTATCCGGTGCCGGCACCGGGCGAGGGGCAGCTCCTGCTGCGCACGATCTGGCTGTCTCTCGATCCTTACATGCGCGGCCGCATGAGCGACGGGCCGTCGTACTCCGCGCCAGTGCCGATCGACGGCGTGATGGAAGGCGGCACGGTGGCCGAGGTGGTTGCGTCGAACAATCCCGGCTTTGCCAAGGGCGACATCGTGCTCGCGCATTCGGGCTGGCAGCAGTACGCGGTGTCGGATGGCAAGGGGCTGCGCAAGATCGATCCGAAGATCGCGCCGATCTCGACCGCTGTGGGTGTGCTCGGCATGCCCGGCATGACCGCCTACACCGGCCTGCTCGAAATCGGCAAGCCGAAGGCGGGCGAAACGGTGGTGGTCGCTGCTGCGTCGGGTGCGGTGGGTTCGGCGGTTGGTCAGATTGCGAAGATCAAGGGCGCGCGCGCTGTCGGCATCGCGGGTGGCAAGGACAAGTGCGATTACGTCAAGAACGAACTCGGCTTCGACGACTGCCTCGACCATCGCGATCCGGACCTGAAGGCCAAGCTGAAGGAGGCCTGTCCGAAGGGCATCGACGTTTACTTCGAGAACGTCGGCGGCAAGGTGTTCGATACGGTGTTTCCGCTATTGAATCCGTTCGCGCGGATTCCGGTGTGCGGACTGATCGCCGACTACAACACCATCTTCGGCAAGGACACGCCGACGCCGCCCTGGGCGAATTCGATCATGCGCGCCATTCTGGTGAAGCGCCTGACATTCCGCGGTTTCATCGTCAGCGACTTCGCGGCGATGTTCCCGGATTTCATCCGCGACATGCCGCAGTGGCTCAAGGAAGGCAAGCTCAAGCACAAGGAGTTCGTCACCGAGGGTATCGAGAGCGCGCCGGAAGCGTTCATCGGCCTGCTCAAGGGTGCGAACTTCGGCAAGCAGCTTGTGCGCGTCGCGCCTGACAAGGTTTAATGCGGCTTCACCTCTCCCGTGGGGAGAGGTCGGATCGCTCTTGCGATCCGGGTGAGGGGGTACGCTCTCTCGATAGACTCTACGCCCTCACCCCAACCCTCTCCCCACGGGAGAGGGAGTTGCATCGCATGTGCATCGAATGCGGTATTTCAGTTCAGACATTCAAGGTCACACCACCGTCGAGGGCTCCAGCACCGAAAACAGATCGAGATTGATCTGTCCCGCCGCGCGAACGTGGCGGACTTCAAAACCGTCCGGCTGGAAGACATATTCGACCAGCCCGGTTTCCTTGATGCCGATCAGTTCCTGCTTCGCGTTGGACCGGATCACGAATGACGTCGACGGCGCCCAGATGTGCCGCACGTTGCCGAAGGTGAAGTCCCGGCGCTGATGGACATGGCCGCAGGCGACCAGCCGCAGGTCTGCGCCGCCGAACATCGTCACCAGATCGCTGCGCGCGGGCATCGGCACATAGCGGAACGATGTCGCCGAGATCTCTTCATCGCCGGGAGAGTCCTTGTACAGCGGCTTGTGAATGAAAAGCGCCACCGGCTTGCCGCGCGCTGCGGACAATTGCTCCGCGAGCCATTCGCGCTGCTCGTCCTCGCAGGGAAGCCCGGTGTTCATCACCAGCGAGTTCAATCCGATGAAGCACCAGCCTGCGGCGTCGAACTGCCAGTGATCCTCGCCGAACGCCGCGATGAAATTCTGCCGGTTAGCCTCGGACGCGCGCTGTGCCGGCTGTTCGCCGACCATCGTCGGATTGTCGCCGATGTCGTGATTGCCCGGAAGATACCGGCAATCGACGGGCAGTGCGTCGTGAAGGGCTTTTGCGAAATCGAGATCGTCCGGATGATCCGGCCCGTCGAAGGCGACGTCACCGCTGTTGATGACGAGATCGGGCCGGTTGTCGTCGATGTGTTGACTTACGCGATGAAAGTTTTCGACGAACTCGGGAAACCTTGCGCCGAGATGCGTATCGGTGATCTGGGTCAGGCGGAAGCTGGGCTTGGCGCTGGACATGGCGTGACTCCTTTGTGGAGCAAACTACACGCTGCGCATGTCAGTGAGATGGCTGATGAATTTATGCAGTACGTTTAAAACGCGCGGAGAAAATTGGAAAATTTTTAGGTGATTGAAGTGAGTCCGAGTTGAAAATATCGTCGTGCAAATGCTTCGGTCATGAAATTCTGGCGCCGGTGCCTCACAGCACGCGGTAACGGATAGCGAAGGTGTCGTCCGGCATTCCTCGTGCGGTCTCAGAGCGCGCGCCGGAAATGACGCGATCGACCATGTGCCACGGGCCGAACTCGTCGGACGGGCTGGGGTTCGGCGGCAGCCGCAGCTTGAAGGCGCGCTGCGCCTCGCCGGGCAGGCTGAGGACGACCATGCGCTCCGAGGTACGGAACTTCAGCGGGACGTGGCCGCGGAGCACGGCGCGTCCGTCTTCGGTCGCACGCAGGTCGCCGTCGAGCTGAGCGAGCGTCTGGTTGAGATCGGTCAGGAGTTCGACCTGCGCAACGCGCTTCAGGTCGGTTCTGGCCATGGCTGGCGGCAGCCGGATTTCAAATTCCACGGCCGGCGCCCTGGCCATGACGCCGAGATGCGTCAGCGCAGCAGTGCGCAGGCTGAAGGCACCGGCAGCCAGTGCTCCGATCATGAGAACGACGCCGAGGCTGCGCACGGCGACGCTGCGGAGAGTTGTCATGCCCTTTGTTGTGTCGGTCATCTCAGCACCCGGTCTGACCCTGAAAATGGAACTTCTGAGCATTGGTCGTCGTTGTCTGTGGACAGGTTCACAGTCCGCCGGGAATGACTTTCCGGGCGGGCAGAGGCTGCGCAAGGCGCGGGCTGCGCCGGATTTGGGGTATTTCAAATGATGATTCAGATGATTCTGCTGCCGACATTCGTTCTGGTCGGCCTGACTTTGCTCGTCCTGTTCTGGCGCGGGCGCGAGGGGTCAAGGCCTGCCGAGGATGGCGACTGGTTCGGTTATCATCTCCACACGCTGTTTTATGTGGTGGTCGTGCTGGCGATCGAGACCCGGCATGCCGACCTGATCATGGTCTTGTTGGCCTGGGTGTTCGTGGTGCTGCAGGTGTTTCAGGCCGGATTTCTGGTCACCACCGCGAATGCGCGCGGATCGCTGTTTTTCATCTCAGGGGCGCTGGTCCTGCTGGCCATGTGGCTGTATTTCGCCATTCGCGTCTTGTTTCTCATCTGAGACGCGGCTAGGTCAGGCGTCTGTTCTCCGATCTTGCATGCCTGAAAGACCACGATGACGCCTGCCGCGCGGCTGTCCGCAGCCATTGAGATTCTCGCAGCGATCGATGCGCAGCGCATCCCCGCGCCGAACGCGCTGAAGGACTGGGGCACCGCGCATCGCTTCGCGGGATCTGGAGACCGTGCCGCCATCGCGGGGCTGGTGTTCGATGTGCTCCGCCGCAGGGCGTCGTCGGCATGGCTGATGGATGCCGACACGCCGCGCGCGCGGCTGCTCGGCATGCTCAAGCTGGAGCGCGGACTCAACGCCGATGCCGTCGCGGCACTGTGCGATGGCGGCCGTTTCGCGCCGGAGCCGCTGACGGATCATGAGCGCGCCGCGCTTACATCGCGGACGCTGAAGGATGCGCCGGCGCATGTCGCGGGCGATTACCCCGAATGGCTCGATCCGCAGTTCGCCGCTGTGTTTGGTGATGCGCGCGTGGAGGAAACCACCGCGATGGCCAGCCGCGCGCCGCTCGATCTGCGGGTCAACACGCTGAAGGCAAAGCACGAGAAGGTGCTGGCCTCGATGAAGCATCTTGGCGCGAGAGCCACGCCTTGGTCGCCATGGGGCGTGCGGATCGATCTTGGCGCCGATGCGCGCAATCCCGGCATCCATTCCGAAGAGGCTTTCATCAAGGGCGGCGTCGAAGTGCAGGACGAAGGCTCACAACTCGCAGCCTTCCTGACCGGCGCGAAGCCGGGCGAGCAGGTGATCGACATGTGCGCCGGTGCGGGCGGCAAGACGCTGGCCCTCGCGGCGATGATGCAGGGCAAGGGCCGGCTCATTGCTACGGATCACGACAAGCGGCAGCTTGCGCCGATCCACGAGCGGCTGTCGCGGGCGGGCATTCACAATGTGGATGTGCGCACGCCGAGGGGCACGGACGATACGCTGTCCGACATCAAGGCATCCGCCGATCTTGTGGTGATCGACGCGCCGTGCACCGGTACCGGCACGTGGCGGCGCAACCCCGATGCGAAATGGCGCATGCGTCCCGGCGCGCTCGAGGTACGGATCAAGGACCAACGTGAGGTGCTTGATCGTGCAGCGGGATTGGTGAAGCCCGGCGGGCGGATCGCCTATATCACCTGTTCTGTTTTGCCACAGGAAAACAACGAGCAGGTGAAAGCTTTCACCACGCGCCATCCCGATTACGAGGTGGTGCCGCCTTCGCAGGTGATGTCCGTGCTCTGGGACAAGGCGGATGACTTTGCCGCCGCGACGATCCAGTCGGACGAGGGCCTGCTGATGACCCCGCGCCGCACCGGGACGGACGGGTTCTTTGTGTCGGTCCTGACGCGCCGGACCTGACTCCTGTCAGCCGTGAATGTGGTTGGCTGATCCCTGAACGATCTTGCCGTCGGCATTCACGCGCAGGTACTCGCAGATCTGGTGTCCAAGCTCGTCGCGATAGAACACGACAAGGCTGTCCGGGCTGACGAACGCGTTGATCAGCGTGAAATGAAGCTTCGGACGCAGGGGCAGGGCGCGTCCCCAATAGGTGCGCAGATTCTCCTTGCCGCGTAACCGGCCGTTCTGGTCGAGACCGAGCTTGATGATCTTGTCGGAAACCATCTCGCTGTCATCAGCGTAAAGCGCGAGAACATTGTCGAGGTCCCGGGTGTTCCAGGCGGCGATCCAGGTGTCCGCGAAGGCGGTCCTTTGTTCGAGCGTCTTCTCCAAGGCTTGCACGTTTCTCTCCCCGCTTGTAATTAGGTCAGTATTATTGACCTATATTTCGGCAAGTCAACTGGAGGCTTTTTGATGGGTGGATTGCATCGGCGTGCATGCTTTGCCGGGTTGCGACTCCGCCCCCCGTCGCGTATTTCCTCTCCATGACAGCACACAGCCAGACCGCCCCAGCGACGCCCGACGTGGCGGCCGCTCACGAGAAGATTCTCATCGTCGATTTCGGCTCCCAGGTGACGCAGCTCATCGCGCGGCGCGTCCGTGAGGAGGGTGTCTATTCCGAGATCGTGCCGTTTCAGAAGGCCGAAGCGGCCTTCAGGGAGATGAAGCCAAAAGCTGTGATCCTCTCCGGCGGGCCGGCTTCGGTGCTCGATCAGGATGCGCCGTCGGCACCGATGTCGATCCTGACAGCGGGCGTTCCGGTGCTCGGCATCTGCTACGGCGAGCAGACCATGGCGCAGCAGCTCGGCGGCACTGTCGAGGCCGGTCATCACCGCGAGTTCGGCCGCGCGCTGATCGAAGTCACTGATAACTGCGCGCTGTTCGAGGATGTCTGGAAGGTCGGCGAAAAGCATTACGTCTGGATGAGCCATGGTGATCGCGTCACCAAATTGCCGGACGGTTTTCGCGGCGTGGCGAAAGCGCCGGGGTCGCCGATCTCGGTCATCGCCGACGACAAGCGCAAGTTCTACGCGATGCAGTTTCATCCCGAGGTGGTACATACGCCGGACGGTGCGAAACTGATCAAGAATTTCGTGCGTAAGGTCGCTGGCCTCACCGGCGACTGGACCATGCGCGCCTTCCGCGAGGAAGCGGTCGAGAAGATCCGCGCGCAGGTCGGCAAGGGCAGGGTGATCTGCGGCCTTTCCGGTGGCGTGGACTCATCCGTCGCGGCGATCCTGATCCACGAAGCCATCGGCGATCAGCTCACCTGCGTGTTCGTCGATCACGGTATGCTGCGCAAGGACGAGGCCAAGACCGTCGTCGATCTGTTCCGGCATCACTACAACATTCCGCTGGTCCATGTTGACGCGTCGAAGACGTTCCTCGGCGAGCTTGACGGCGTCACCGATCCGGAAGTGAAGCGCAAGACCATCGGCCGCCTGTTCATCGATGTGTTCGATGACGAAGCCAAGAAGATCGGTGGCGCGGATTTTCTGGCGCAAGGTACGCTCTATCCCGACGTGATCGAAAGCGTGTCGTTTACCGGCGGACCGTCGGTCACGATCAAGTCGCATCACAATGTCGGCGGCTTGCCCGCGCGCATGAACATGAAGCTGGTCGAACCCTTGCGCGAACTCTTCAAGGACGAGGTGCGCGCGCTCGGTCGCGAACTCGGCCTGCCGGACGTGTTCGTTGGCCGGCATCCGTTTCCGGGACCGGGGCTTGCGATCCGCTGTCCGGGCGAGATCACCCGCGAGAAGCTCGACATCCTGCGCGAGGCCGATGCGGTCTATATCGACCAGATCCGCAAGGCGGGATTGTACGACACCATCTGGCAGGCGTTCGCCGTGCTGCTGCCGGTGAAGACCGTCGGCGTGATGGGCGATGGCCGGACCTATGAGTACGTCGTCGGCCTGCGCGCGGTGACGTCCACCGACGGCATGACCGCCGACTTCTATCCGTTCGACATGAAGTTCCTCGGCGAGACCGCGACGCGCATCATCAACGAGGTGAAGGGCGTCAACCGCGTGGTCTACGACGTGACGAGCAAGCCGCCGGGCACGATCGAGTGGGAGTGAGGCGAGGGCCTTGGGACGGACAAGCCGATGGCGCCGGTCTTAGTCGATCCTGAAAAAAATCACGCGTTCAAGGATGCGGCGAGTTTTTACAAGTGGCTCGCCAAGCATCACGACAAAGCGGACGAGGTCTGGATCAAGATCCACAAGGTGGATTCGGGGCTCAAGTCGATCACGCCCAAGGAAGCCATCGATGCCGTTCTCTGCTGGGGCTGGATCGACGGCCAGCGTAAAGGTTTCGATGACCTGAGCTTTCTGCAGCGCTACTCGCCGCGCAGCAAGAAGGGCACCTGGAGCCAGATCAATGTCGACAATGTCGCACGGCTCATCAAAGAAGGAATGATGACCGAGCACGGCCTGAAGCAGGTCGAAGCCGCGAAAGCGGATGGGCGCTGGGATCGCGCCTACAAGAGCGGCAAGGACATGAAAATCCCCGCCGATCTTCAGGAAGCCATCGACGCCGAGCCGAAAGCCAAGGCGATGCTGGCGAAACTCAGTGCGCAGAATCGCTTCGCGCTGGCGTTCCGCACTCACAACATGAAGACCGAAGCCGGGCGGAAGAAAAAGATCGAGGCGTTCGTCGCGATGCTCAAGCGCGGCGAAACGATTTATCCGCAACGCAAGAAATGAAGCGAGATATGCCGATCAAGGCCGAAGCGGTTTAGCGGTCTTCGCGCGTCGTTTCGGTGGACGTGCACCTTGCCGATCGTTTGTGGTGCGTTTATTTCACCGTGATCGCCACCTTGCCTTTTGCGCGTCCGGTCTCGACGTAGACCAGCGCGTCGCCGGTCTTCTCAAACGGGAACACCTTGTCAACGACAGGGCGAACCGCGCCGGATTCGATCAGACGCGTAATCTCACCTAGCTGCTGCCCATCTGCGCGCATGAACAGGAAGGAATAATTTATCCCGAGCTTCCTGGCTTTACTTCTCACGCCGCGGCTTAACAGGCGCAGCACCAGCTTCAGGAACGGATTCAATCCCAGCGCCTTGGCGAACGCAGGGTCCGGTGGACCGGAAATTGAAATGAGCAGGCCACCCGGCTTCACCACGCGAAGGGATTTTTCGAGCGTGTCTGGATCCTGACTGTTCAGGACGAGATCGTAGCCCGACAGGATTTTCTCGAAGTCCTGCGTCTTGTAGTTGATGACCACGTCTGCCCCCAGACTCTTGACCATCTCCATATTTTTCGCGCTCGTCGTGGTCGCCACTGTCGCGCCGAGATGCTTGGCGAGTTGGATGGCAAAAGTTCCGACACCGCCGGAGCCGGCCTGGATGAACACTCTCTGTCCCGGTTTTACCTTGCCGACCTCAACCAGCGCCTGCCACGCGGTCAACCCGACCAACGGAAGAGACGCGGCTTCTTCCATGCTGATGTTCGCCGGCTTCAGTGCCACGTCGGCTTCGTCGATGGCGATGAGTTCGGCAAACGTACCGATCCGATGATCGCGTGGCCGCGCGTAGACGTTGTCGCCAACCTTGAAACGCTTGACCTTCGATCCGGCCCTGACAACCGTTCCGGCGACATCGTGTCCGAGGATGAAAGGTGGACGATAGGGAAGGATGAGCTTGAACTCTCCATCCCGGATTTTGGAATCCAGAAGATTCACGGCCGTGGCGTGAACCTCGACCAGCACATCATTCTCCCGCACGTCTGGTTCCGGCCGATCGGTCAGGCGCAGAGGACCCTTCTTTTTGTACTTCTCAACGACGAACGCCTTCATGGTTATCTCCTTAAGAGTTAGCAGCGGCGTCAGGCGCCAAGGAAGGAAAGAGCCTTTTTCACGAAGGCCTCGTGATGCTGGAAGATGCCGCCATGTCCGGCGTCTTCGTAGATCACCAGCTCGGCCCCGGAGATGCGCCGCGCCATGTCGATGCTGTTCACGGTCGGAACCATGATGTCGTTGTCGCCGTTGGCGATCAGGACCGGGATTTTGATGGCGGCAAGATTCTGAGGCGGCTGCCGGCCCCAGCCTTTGATCGCCTTGAGTTGCCGCAGGAAAGCGCGGGGAGTCGGCTCCTTGTCGCGTTCCGTCTTGCGCTCCTTCAGCCGGGCCAGAAAGGCTTTCGCGGCGCGACGGCCATTCGCTGTCGAGGTGAAGAACAGGTAGAACTTCGGATCCTGGAACGTCAGCATGCCCTTGATGATCAGTGGCCAGGATACCGATCCGACCTTGTCGATACCTTCGCCTCCCGCCGGACCAGTGCCGGTCAGGATAAGCTTTCGGACAAGGCCGGGAGCGTTCAGCGCTACATCCTGCGCCACGAACCCACCCAGTGAAAAGCCCAGCAGATCGACCTGCCTGAAGCCAAGCGCATCGATCAGGGCAATCGTGTCCCGCGCCATTTCATCCACAGTCACCGGCGCTGTTCCGCCTGATCCGCCGATGCCCCGGTAGTCGGTCGCAATCACGCGATATCTGCTGGCGAGTCCGTCGACGATCCTCGGGTCGAAATTGTCCAGAACCGCGCCCCAATGGTTGAGCAAAACCACAGGGATACCGCCGCGCGGACCGAGATCACGATAGGCAAAAGCAGTTCCCCCAACATTGATGGAGAGGTTGGGGGCGTCGGCGTAGCGCACGCCCGGCCCGAGGTTGCCGACAGGCTTCGTCATCGCTGGCTCTCCACTCTGCGTTCAGTTTGTTGTGGAATATCGATGCGAAACGAGTTACTATCATTTCGAAAGTAAGTCACTATCAAAAAGATATCGATATGCAGAATCTTTCCGACCAGCCCTGCCTGATCGCCCGCAGCCTCGCGCTGGTGGGGGACGCATGGAGCATGCTGATCCTGCGGGATGCCCATGGGGGGCTGACGCGCTTCGATGAGTTCCGCAAAAGCCTTGGGATCGCTCCCACGATCCTGACCCGCCGGCTTTCGGCGCTTACGGATGACGGACTGCTGGAGAAGCGGCGCTATTCGGAGCGGCCGCCGCGCGATGAATACGTCCTGACACAGGCGGGCAGGGACTTCCTGCCTGTGTTGTTTGCGATCAGCGCGTGGGGACGAAAGCACCGTAACAAGGACGGTGTAACCCGGTTCTTCGATGCTGAGATCGGAACGGAGATTGATCCCGTTACGATCGACCGTGCAACCGGCGCTCCGATCGGAACGCGTCAAATTCGTTTCGCTATGCCCGAGTGAGTTGTATCAGGCGATAGGCGCAGGCGCCGGAATTTCCGGCGCTCAACTTTCGCTCGTTTACTTGCCTGCGTTTCGCTTCGGCCGGCGCACGGCGCGCAGCTTTCCGCTCTTTCCGCCGCCGCAGAACAGTTGATCCTTGCCGTCGGATTCAAGGCCTGAAACTCCCGTTCCCGCCGGCAGCGTGAGTTCTTCGAAAACCTCGCCGGTCTGCGGATCGATCCGCCGCAGCGCGCTGTCGTCGCCTTCCCACACGCCGTGCCAGAGTTCGCCGTCGACCCAGGTGACGCCGGTGACGAAGCGGTTCGATTCAATGGTGCGGATGATGGCGCCCGTCTCGGGGTCGATCTGATGAATCTTCTTCTCGCGATACTGTCCGACCCAGAGTGAGCCTTCGGCCCACGCCATTCCTGAATCGCCGCCGTCGCCGGGCGCGGGGATGGTCGCAAGCACGCGCCCGGATGCCGGGTCGATCTTGCGAATGTTCCTTTCGAAGATCTGGAACAGATGGCGTCCGTCGAAGGCCGTGCCCGCATGCGCGGGGACGTCGATGGTCCGCACAGGCTTGCCGCTCTGCGGGTCAAAAGCGTTCAGCCGGTCGCCGGACGCGAACCAGACATTCCGGCCGTCGAAGGTCACGCCGTGCACGTCCTCCGCGCCGGGAAAGGGGCCGTATTCGCGAAGGATTTCTGCTGCCGCGCGTTTCATTTTCTGCATCTCCGTTGCTTTGACGATCGCAACCTAATCATTCGGCAGGGCTGCAGGGAGTAACAATGTCGTCGTGAATCCGGCCACCGGCGGGGTCATCCAGCGGCGCGCGCGGGCACGGCCGAATGATTGCACCTTGCCGGCATCCGCGAGTTCATCGAGCGCGCGCTGCACCGTGCGCTGGCTGGCGCCGAGCGCAAGGGCGAGCGCCGAACTCGACCACGACTCGCCGTCGGCGAGAAAAGCCAGCACCGATCCGTGATCCTCTTCGACCGGCGTCGCCAGCACGGCCACATCGCGCGCGCTGAGTGGCGCCAGCGCGAACCCGTCCTTGGTCGCGGTGATGTCCGCCAGCGGCCGCAGCGCCTTGCGAAGCCGCCCGATCTCAACGCGCAGCCTCGCACGATGGGAGTCATCGGCGTGCTTCGCCCTGAAGGCGCGCGCGAGCAGCACGCTTCGAGGGGCGTCTTGCGGCCACGCTTCAGCGAGCGCGCGGGCAAGCGCGAACAGCACCGGACGCCCCGCGAGCGAGACGCTCGTGCCCGCGCTGCGTACGGCATAACGCGCGGCATCCACGATGAGCGTTTTCGAGGTGAGCAGCCTTTCGACGTCTTCGAGCAGGAGAAAACGCTCTTCGCCATGCGCGATCATACGTGCCGCCGGCGTCTTCAACACGCGGGACGCGCTGTCGACTTCCGCCAGCAGCGCGGGAATGTGGGCCTCGCGTGCCGCGCGTTCGGCTCTCACCAGCGCTGCGCGAGCTTCTTTTGTGCGAATTCTCCGCATCGCGATTCCCGCAACGGTCAGTTCATGCGCCGCGCGCCATGCGGGCGGGAGGGGAGCGGGGTCGAGTTCGGCGATCGCGTGCTCGGCCTGGTCGAGTCGCCCAATCAGAAGAAGACGTCTGATCTCGAGGTGCCGCGCGTGGGCTGCATTGACCCAGTCGCCGTGCTGTTCAAGAACCGTACGGGCGCTGTCGAGCGCCTTCACGGGCCAGCCGAGATGACCGGAAACCACATCGCGCGAGACCAGCGCGATCTCGGCCTCGGCAACGACGCATCTGGCGCGGGCCAAGGCCTCCTTCGGGCCAAACGCACGCGCGGCCCTTTGCAGAAGCGTTCGTGCCTTGGCAAGGTCGCCGAGCTGAGCCATTGCGAGGCCCCGGAGCGCAAGGGCCGGCGGATCGTTGCGCAGCGCGACTCGGTTCAGTGCTCCGAGAGGATCTCCCGATGCGAGCGCGCGGGCTGCAGCCGTGATCAGCGAGTCCATCGGAATCCCGCCAAACTTGTCACTCCCACCGTTCCCACATCCGACCTTAAGTCTGTCCCCGAGCACGAACGATCGGCGGTGAGCGGCGTTGCGTTCCAGCTCGAAGACACGAGCCATTCGGAGGTTCCGATGACCACGATTACCTCACCTGAGACGCCCCGGAAAGAAGGACAGAACGCCATGAACACGCCACCTGTTGTTTCGGCAGAAGAATGGGAGGCTGCGCGCGAGCGGCTTCTGGTCAAGGAGAAGGCCCAGACGCGCGCCCGTGACGCGCTGGCCGCAGAGCGTCGGCGGATGCCATGGATGGCCGTGGAGAAGACATACGCGTTCGACGGGCCGAACGGCAAAATGAGCCTGCTCGACCTGTTTCAGGGCCGCCGCCAGTTGATCGTCTATCGCGCGTTCTTCGAGCCCGGCGTGCATGGTTGGCCGGAGCATGCCTGCATCGGCTGTTCGCTCGGAGCCGATCAGGTTTCCAATCCGGTCCATCTCAACGCGCGCGACACCACGCTCGTCTATGCCTCGCGTGCCCCGCAGGCCGATATCACGCGCCTGAAAGCGCGGATGGGCTGGGAGCATATCCCGTGGGTGACCATCACCGACAGTTTCGATGCCGATTTCGGTGTCGATCTGTGGCACGGTCACAATGCTTTCATTCGCGATGGCGACCGCATCTTCCGCACCTACTTCATCAACACGCGCGGCGATGAGGCGATGGGCACGGTGTGGAGCTATCTCGATATGACCGCGCTCGGGCGTCAGGAAGCGTGGGAAGATTCGCCACGAGGTTATCCGCAGGAACGGCCCTACAAGTGGTGGAACTGGAACGACAGTTATGTTCCGGGCGCCGCGCCCGATCCGAAATGGATTGCCGTATCCGATGTCGGCGAGGAAGCGTTCCGCAATAGAGACAACGGTGCGGCGACATGAGCGCGACGTGTTCGGATGCGCCCCGGAACGCAGGCGCGTTTCGGGCAGGCGAGTGGCTGAGCCTTGCGGCCGCGCCGACCTGCGCGGTCATGGCGCTGCTGACGGGTGTTGCCGATGAAAGCGCTCCGGCGTTTATGTGCGCGCACGGCACATCGTTCGGCGGCATGGCCGCGATGTACGGGCTGATGAGTGCGTTCCATCTTGCGCCGTGGTTGAAGCTGATCTTCGGCCGGTAACCTAACCGATCCTTGATTGGATGATGCCGACTGTTCCCGGTATTCTTGCTGGCATGATCGCGCGCGGCGCGCGCCACGGCAGACGAGGAATGGATTGATGACGATTTCGACGCGGCGCGCGGTGTTGGCGGGAGCATTGCCGGTGGCGGCATGGCTGGTGCTGACGCGTTATTCGCATGCAGCCGAAGGGCTTCCCCGGATGACCGTGACCCGGGATCCTGCATGCGGCTGCTGCGGCGGCTGGATCGCACATGTGAAGGCGGCAGGTTTTGCAGTCGATGAAATCCAGTCTGCCGACGTCGCACCGCTCAAGACAAAACTTGGCGTGCCTCTGGAGCTTTCCTCCTGTCACACGGCCGAAATCGGCGGCTATGCCATCGAAGGGCATGTGCCGGCCGATGCGATCAAACGGCTGCTTGCCGAAAAACCGCAGGCGAAAGGCCTGGCCGTTGGCGGCATGCCGACCGGATCTCCGGGCATGGAGGTCGAGGGAAGTCCGCCCGAGACATATGATGTGGTTCTCTTTTCGGCCGACGAGCAACGCGTGTTCGCGCGCTATCGCGGAGCGCAGGCGATCTGATCAAACCGCGCCCGCCATCTCCCGCGCGATGCTGACAAAGCGCTCGATGGTCGGCGTGGTGTCTCCAGTGCGCCATGTGATTCCGGTTTCCAGGATGGGCGCGTCACCCGCCAGATCGACATAGCGGACGCCGGTTCGCGCGAGGTTGCGCAGCGAGGCGGGCACGAGCGCGATCCCCATTCCGGCGGAGACAAGACTGATGATGGTCTGCATCTGGATCGCCTCCTGCGCGATCCGCGCCTGTCCACCATGTGCCGTGTAATACTCGGTGACAAGATCGTGGAAGGCCGGCGCGCTCTGCCGTGGAAAGATGATGAGCGGGGCGCTCACGACAGATTCCGGCGCGAGCCGATCCGCCGACAGCGACAGCGTACCATCGGCAATCCAGCTCTCCGGCACGGCTGCGACCAGCGGCTCGGTGACGAGTGGCAGATAGGAGAGCGGTTTGGGTAACGCCGCGTTCGGCGGCGGGATCACCAGACCGACATGGCCGTCGCCCTCGAGCAGGTTTGCGATCTGCACATTGCTGGTGGCTTCCGTCAGCGAGATCTCGACATTCGGATAGAGCGAAGCATAGCGGCGCACCAGCAGCGGCAGGATGCTGTAGTCGGCGGTGCTGACGAAGGAGAGCGCCAGACGACCGGCGGTGCCGTCGCGCAATTGATGCGCGATCTCGGGCAGGGTGTTTACGCCATCGAGCGCGGCGCGCACATGGGGCAGCCACTCCGCGCCGAACGGTGTCAGCGCCACACTGCGTTTGGTCCGCACGAACAGCGGCGCGCCGAGTTCGCGCTCCATGGCCATGATGGATTGGCTGAGCGGGGGCTGGGTCATGCCGAGCCGCTCGGCGGCCCGTCCGAAATGCAGGGTGTCCGCGACGGTAACGAAATGCCTGAGTTGCCGGGTATCCACTATTAATACTCTGAGTGACCTATTTTTCTCTGAATAATATATTTTACAGGATCAAAGAACCCCATTATTGGAACCGTTCCAATAAAAGAGGGAACAACCATGCCGGCATACCGCTCCAGAACCTCCACCCACGGCCGCAACATGGCCGGCGCCCGCGGCCTCTGGCGTGCGACGGGCATGAAGGATGCAGATTTCGGCAAGCCGATCATCGCCATCGCCAACAGCTTCACCCAGTTCGTGCCGGGCCATGTGCATCTGAAGGATCTCGGGCAACTCGTGGCTGGCGAGATCGAAGCGGCAGGCGGCGTCGCCAAGGAATTCAACACCATCGCCGTCGATGACGGCATCGCGATGGGCCACAGCGGCATGCTCTACTCATTGCCGAGCCGCGAACTGATCGCCGACGCGGTCGAGTACATGGTCAACGCGCATTGCGCCGACGCGCTGGTGTGCATTTCCAACTGCGACAAGATCACGCCCGGCATGCTGATGGCGGCGATGCGGCTGAACATCCCGACCGTGTTCGTCTCCGGTGGACCGATGGAAGCCGGCAAAGTCGTCGTGAAAGGCGCCAAGCGTTCGGTCGATCTGATCGATGCGATGATCGTTGCCGCCGACGACAGCTACACCGATCAGGAAGTCGCGGCGGTCGAGCGCTCGGCGTGTCCGACCTGCGGATCGTGCTCGGGCATGTTCACCGCGAACTCGATGAACTGTCTGACCGAAGCGCTGGGCCTGTCGCTGCCGGGCAATGGTTCGGTGCTGGCGACCCATGCCGATCGCGAGCGGCTGTTCCGCGAAGCAGGCCATGTGATCGTCGATCTCGCGCGCCGCTGGTACGAGCAGGATGATGCGAGCGCGCTGCCGCGCAACATCGCGAACGTCGCGGCCTTCGAGAACGCGATGAGCCTCGATATCGCCATGGGCGGATCGACCAACACCGTGCTGCATCTTCTGGCGGCCGCGCAGGAAGGCGAGGTCGATTTCTCCATCGCCGACATCGACCGGCTGTCGCGCCGTGTGCCGTGCCTCTGCAAGGTTGCACCGGCCAAGAACGACGTTCACATGGAAGACGTTCACCGCGCCGGTGGTGTCATGGCCATTCTCGGCGAACTCGAACGCGCCGGATTGATCGATACCAGTCTACCGACCGTGCACGCGCCGACCATGGCCGATGCGCTCAACCGCTGGGACATCGGACGCACCAACAGCGAGTCGGTGCGTAATTTTTTCCGCGCCGCACCCGGCGGCGTGCCGACGCAGGTCGCTTTCAGCCAGTCCGCGCGGTGGGACGAACTGGACACCGATCGCCAGAAGGGCGTCATCCGCTCGGCTGAGCATCCGTTCTCGAAGGACGGCGGACTTGCCGTGCTGTTCGGCAACATCGCGCCGGAAGGTTGCATCGTTAAGACCGCCGGCGTGGATGAATCGATCCTGACGTTCCGCGGCACGGCGCATGTCTTCGAAAGCCAGGATGACGCGGTGTCCGGCATTCTCGGCAACCGCGTGAAGCCCGGCGAGGTGGTCGTCGTGCGTTACGAAGGCCCGAAGGGTGGTCCCGGTATGCAGGAGATGCTGTATCCGACCAGCTATCTGAAGTCGAAAGGCCTCGGCAAGGTGTGCGCGCTGGTGACCGACGGCCGGTTCTCGGGTGGAAGCTCGGGCCTTTCGATCGGTCACGTGTCACCGGAAGCGGCTGAAGGCGGATTGATTGGTCTCGTGGAGACCGGCGATCCGATCCTGATCGATATCCCGAACCGCATCATCAGCGTCGAGCTTGACGATGCCGTGCTTGCTGCTCGTCGCGCGGCGATGGAAGCCAGGGGCAGTGCGGCCTGGAAGCCCGTCGACCGGCAGCGCGTGGTGTCACCTGCGTTGCGCGCTTACGCGGCGCTGACAACAAACGCGTCGCGCGGCGCCGTTCGCGATGTGTCTCAGGTCGAGAAGTAATAGCTAACGCTGATGCGGGCGAGAGCCCGCGTCAGCGTTTCAGCAACTCATAGACGACCGGGTTGTCGGCGCACGCACCGAACCCGCATTCCAGCAGTGTCGAGATCACATTCAGCGCCGTCAGCCCGATGACCAGCCACACCGCCGTGTGCGCGAAGGTGGTCATCGCAGGCGGCACGGATTCCTGCTTCTCGAACTGCCTGTCGAACAGCAGGACGATTGCGATCATTGCGATGGCCACAATGAATCCCAGCAGCGCCCACGTATAGTAATGATAGCCGAGCAGCGCCGAGCGGTAGCCGGCGTCACCGGGCATGATGTGCAACAGAACCTGACGCGTCGAAACCATCGCTCCGATCAGAGCCGCCAGCAGCGATAGCGCGTAGTGGCTGGGCCGTGGCCCGAAGCGGATGTTCAGCATTGGCCCGATGGCGAGTGCCGCGAACATGATGCGCTGAAGCAGGCACAGCGGGCAGGGCAGTTCGTTCAGCATGAACTGCGCGGCAAACGCCGCGGCGAGCACCGCAGCAACACCGTAGAGGCCGAGGGCGTCGAAGGTGACGGCGCGTTCCGGGGACATGCGATGCGCCTCAGAACGACAGCTTGAGCGTGTCAGTTGCGTGATGAAGGTAAGTCGCGACGCACGCGATCAGCAGCACGGCGAATAGGGACATTGCAAGCGCTCGCGAGCCGCGCCACGCGACACACATCACGATCGCAGCGGCCAGAAATAGCGCGGTAAATTCCATCTTCGCTTCCCCAGCGGATATGGACTTACTCTACGCCAGATTCGGCAATTGGCGGTCTTGCATTTCAAACAGCGTAACGCCGCCGATGATGCTTGCGCGTCACCGGCGGCGTTGTTCGGGGCCGCGTTACCCCTTTACATAGGCAGCCAGCTTCTCCAGCGTCTGCATGCCGAGTTCGACCGCACCGAACTTCATGACGGCATTGCGCGCCTCGACGGACGGGAAGACTGACGTCCTGGTCAGCAGCGTACGCTTTGAGCCAAGTGCCTTGAAGGTGGTCGTGACCTCGAATGCGTTCGGATCGTTGTCGATGTCCGAACCGTGGCGATAGTCGAGGCGTTCTGCCGGCGTGATGTCGCGATACTCGATGCGGTTCGGATAATCGGTGCCGTCCGGACCATGCATGGTGAAGCGGAACAGGCCGCCGACGCGAAAGTCCATCGCGAGAACCGTGATGGTGAAGCCGTTGGGGCCGTACCAGGCCTTCAACGCCTCGGCCTCGGTGAAGGCGCGGAACAGCACATCCGGCGGTGCATCGAATTCGCGTTCCATGGTGATGGTGGGCTGATCGGCCGGTGAGCTTGCCCTGACCTTGAGAGTCGCCGCTGTCATGAGTCTGTTTCCTTTGACTGGATGTCTTTCAAATACAGATCGAGCTTGCCGAAGCTCTCCTCCCAGAACCGCCGATATTGATCGAGCCATTCGGTCGCTTCCTTCAGCGCCTTGGGTTCGAGGCGGCAGGGCCGCCACTGGGCCGTGCGCCCGCGCGTGACGAGGCCGGCGGTCTCCAGAACTTTCAGGTGCTGGGAGACGGCGGGGAGGCTCATGTCGAACGGCTTCGCCAGTTCCTGCACGGAGGTCTCGCCAAGCGCGAGGCGGGCGAGGATCGCGCGCCGCGTGGGATCGGCGAGAGCCTTGAAGGTCATGTCGAGAGAGTCTGCTGGCATGGTTCAACCTGTATTTAAGTAGATGCTTAAATACGATGAGCAGATCTCATCGTCAAGCCCGAAAATCCCCTTGCATCTCGGACTTCCGCAGCAATAATGTTCGCTGTTTGTTCTGTTGCGCAAGCAGGTTCAGATCATGCCCGAACAGCTTGTTTTTCAAGGGTTTGAGCATCAGCTCTTGCATGAGCCTACGGACGGATTGTTCCTGGCCGTGGTGCCGCCGGCGAGTATGGCTGATCGCATCAGCAACCTGATTCCGGAGCTTCGTGCCCGTCATGGATTAAGAGGCGAGCCGCTTTCGCCGAGGCGGCTCCATGTCACGCTGCACTATCTCGGCTCATACAACGGTTTGCCCCGGAAACTTATGGAGACGGTTTGCGCGGCGGCACCGGCAGTTTCAATGCCGCCGTTCGAGATCAGCTTTGATCGTGCCCTGAGCTTCACCAGCAGGAAAAAGGCAAGGCCCTTTGTACTGCGGGCAGGCGGGGACGTTATCCCGCTGCTGGGGCTTCACCGCGCCGTGGGCGAGGCCATCACAAGAGCTGGCCGTGGCCGGTGGGTGACGCGGCATTTCACACCGCATATGACGTTGCTTTACGACAGGCGGCTGGTGGACGAGCACCCGATTGAATCGCTCGGCTGGACCGTGACCGATTTCGTTTTCGTGCACAGCCTTGTCGGCCAGGGAGTGCACAATCATCTCGCGCGCTGGCCGCTACAGCGCTAAATCCTGTTTCAGAAATGCGAGGGATTGAGCTTGCCCATCACCATCTACGGCATCAAGAACTGCGACACGATGAAGAAGGCGCGCGCGTGGCTGGACAAGCATGGTGTCGACTACAGTTTTCACGACTACAAGACCGCCGGCATCGACAAGGACCGCCTTGCGCGCTGGAGCAAGACCGTCGGCTGGGAAACCTTGCTGAACCGGGCCGGCACCACATTCCGGAAGTTGCCGGATGCCGACAAGGCCAACCTCACAGAGAAGAAGGCGATGGCACTGATGCTTGCTCAGCCGTCCATGATCAAGCGTCCCGTTCTTGAAGTTCGCGGCAAGCTGCTGGTCGGCTTCAAGCCGGAGAACTACGCGGCGGTGGTCGGGTAGGCCGCACGAAGCTGCGGCACGGAACCTTCGTCAGGATGCTGCCGATAAAACGTTATTGATCCGCTGATTTTCCTTGAGGGGTGCGACGTTCTGGCGCACCGTCGCGGGACGTGCCATTTTACCGTCCGCGCTCTTCCCTCAGGATATCTCCGATGACAGTCACCGCCGCGCCATCAATACCGGCCTCAACAAAATCGCCCTGGTATTCCATCCTTTATGTTCAGGTGCTGATTGCCATCGCACTCGGTGTTCTGGTCGGACATTTCTATCCGGGCACCGGCAAGGCGCTGAAGCCGCTCGGGGACGGCTTCATCTCGCTGATCAAGATGATGATCGCGCCCGTCATCTTCTGCACGGTGGTGCACGGCATTTCCTCGATGGGCGATCTCAAGCGCGTCGGGCGCGTGGGCCTTAAGGCTCTGCTGTATTTCGAAGTCGTCTCGACGATCGCGCTGGCGGTGGGCCTGCTCGTCGGTGAAATCGTTCAGCCCGGCAGCGGTTTCAACATCGATCCCGCGACGCTCGATCCGAAGGCTGTTGCGACTTACGTCCACAAGGCGAGTGAAGAGGGAATCGTCTCGCACTTGATGGCGATCATCCCGAACAGTTTCATCGGCGCTCTGGCGAATGGCGATCTGTTGCAGGTGCTGCTGGTCTCCATCCTGTCGGGTTTCGCGATTGCCTTCATGGGACCCGCGGGCGAACCGATCGCAAATGCCATCGACATGGCCGCGAAAGTCTTCTTCGGCGTGATCCGCATCATCGTCCGTGCGGCGCCGATCGGCGCATTCGGTGCGATGGCCTTTACGGTTGGCGCTTACGGGCTCGGCGCGTTGTGGAATCTGGTCGCGCTGATCGGTACTTTCTACCTGACCAGCATGTTGTTCGTCTTGCTGGTGCTCGGCGGGATCGCGCGGTTCGCGGGATTCTCCATCCTGCGCTTCATCGCCTACATCAAGGATGAGCTTCTGATTGTGCTCGGCACCAGCTCATCCGAAACCGTGCTGCCCAACATGATCAAGAAGATGGAGCGGCTCGGTGCATCGCGCGGTGTGGTCGGTCTCGTGATCCCCACCGGCTACAGCTTCAATCTCGACGGCACCAACATCTACATGACGCTGGCGACGCTATTCCTTGCGCAGGCGACCAACACGCATCTGACGATCTGGCAGGAGCTTGGCATTCTTGGCGTTGCGATCATCACCTCGAAAGGCGCATCGGGCGTCACCGGCGCAGGTTTCATCACGCTGGCGGCGACACTTGCGATCGTGCCGGATATTCCGATCGCGTCGCTGGCGATCCTGGTCGGCATCGACAAGTTCATGAGCGAGTGCCGCGCGCTGACCAACCTGATCGGTAACGGCGTCGCGACCGTGGTGATCAGCCGCTGGGAAGGCGAACTCGACAAGGACAAGCTGCACGAAGCGATGGCGCATCCCATCGAACTCGGCGAGGCGATGGAAAACGTCCGTGCATAGCCGTCGTAATTGTTAGACGAACTCGATAGTGTCGCCGGGCGCGATCCGGCCGGGAGCCTTGTGGAACAGGTCCCGGTCGATGACGGCGCGCAACTTGTAGTTCGGCGGCATATCGTTCGCCCGCATCAGGTTTCTGATCTCGAAGCCGCCGTCGTCGGAAATCGTCTTCAGCGAGGCGATGATCCGGTTGACACCGTCACCGTCTGAGAAAGGCATCAGGAGCCGCTCGTAATCGACCTTGCGGCCGTAAAGGTCGCTGACCTGCGAGATGGTGAACATCGGGAGTTGCCTCCGGACACATTCCCGGTAGATCGGCATGACAACCGGCGCGAGTTTGGCGCCCATATATTCTTCAAGGTCGCGTCCCTTGCCGGCAGTCCCGAATGCGATCGACATCCGGTCGCCGTCGCTCTCGATGAAAAACCGGGGTGCGCCGCCGGAGCAGTCGGCCAAGATGTAGACGAGGTCGTCGCGCTCATCGGCGAGGCGATCGGGACGATAATCGTCAAATGCCGGCAGGCGCTCGTGCCTCGCATAGAGCCGCAGCCAGAAATTCAGAAGCTCGCGCTGCTTGATCGACTTTACGACAGGCGGACCTGCGCTTTCGAAATCCATGGCCGCAATCCCCGATACAACTGAGGGAAAGTCCTTGCCAGCAATCATCGGTTTGCGGTCGAAATATTTGATGAAGAGGGGACTTGGGCGAATATTAGGCTTAACGATGCGTTTCCGGGCACCTGAAAGAGAGCCGGGATAGCCCTAGGTGGCGGTGGACATTATACTTTTTGCACATTACGCATCATGCGCTGGGCAGCATTGCAGCTTGCGCATCGCTAACAATTCGCTGCATATTCCCGGCCGAGTTACGGGTCGAGGGCGGCTTTCTGACAGCCGGGGGACTCGGCAACCAAAACGGCCACGCGCGGAAAACCTGCGTGAAGGCTGACAGGGGGAAATTACTTGTCTGATGAGTTCATTCTAGAAACCTCTGGGTTGACCAAGGAGTTCGCGGGTTTTGTGGCCGTGAGCGACGTCAATCTGAAGGTTCGTCGCGGCAGTATTCATGCACTGATCGGCCCGAACGGGGCCGGCAAGACGACATGCTTCAACCTGCTGACCAAGTTCCTGAAACCAACGCGCGGCGAAATTCGCTATAAGGGGCAGGACATTACCGCGATGGCGCCGGCCGATGTGGCGCGCCTGGGTCTTGTCCGCTCGTTCCAGATCTCGGCGGTGTTCCCGCATCTGACGGCGCTGGAGAACGTGCGGGTCGCGTTGCAGCGCCAGCACGGCTCGTCGTTCGATTTCTGGCGCTCGAAGTCGGTGCTCGACCGCTTCAATGGCCGCGCGCAGGAACTGCTCGAGGATGTCGGTCTCAGCGAATTCGCCAATACGCCTGCGGTGGAAATGCCCTACGGCCGCAAGCGCGCGCTGGAGATCGCCACCACACTGGCGCTCGATCCGGAAATGATGCTGCTCGACGAGCCGATGGCCGGCATGGGCCACGAGGACATCGACAAGGTCGCCGCGCTGATCAAGCGCATCTCGCAGAAGTACACGATCCTGATGGTCGAACATAACCTCAACGTCGTCGCCAACCTGTCCGATACGATCACCGTGCTGACGCGCGGCAAAGTCCTGGCCGAGGGCGATTACGCCACGCTGACCAAGCACCCGCAGGTCAAGGAAGCCTATCTGGGAGCTGGCCATGAGTAATACGGGCGCTCCGGTGCTGACCGTCAAGAATCTCGAAGCGTGGTACGGCGAGTCCCACATCCTTCACGGCATGAACTTCGATGTGCGCCCGGGCGAGGTGGTGACGCTGCTCGGCCGCAACGGCGCGGGCAAGACCACGACGCTGAAATCGGTGATGGGAATCATCGGCAAGCGCACGGGCTCCGTCGAGTTCGAGAACAAGGAGATGATCCGCCTGCCGTCCGACAAGATCGCGCGCCTTGGCGTTGCGTTCTGTCCGGAGGAGCGCGGCATTTTCGCGAGCCTCGACGTCAAGGAAAACCTGATGCTGCCGCCAACCATCCGCGGCGGCGGCATGACCCTCGACCAGATTTTCGAACTGTTCCCCAATCTCAAGGAGCGTCTCGGCAGCCAGGGCACCAAATTGTCCGGCGGCGAGCAGCAGATGCTGGCTATCGCCCGCATCCTGCGCACCGGCGCGCGCTTCCTGATGCTGGACGAGCCGACCGAAGGTCTCGCACCGGTCATCATCCAGCAGATCGGGCACATGATCAAACGCCTGAAGGCGGAAGGCTTCACCATCCTTCTGGTCGAGCAGAACTTCCGTTTCGCCTCCACGGTCGCCGACCGCTACTACATCGTCGAGCACGGCAAGATCATCGATGCGTTCGCAAACTCCGAACTCCAGGCCAACATGGAGAAACTGCACACCTATCTGGGTGTGTAACGGTAACTTTTTAGAACAGAAAGTCCACGAGTAACGACAACGCCGCAACAAGCGGCATCCAGGAGGAAAAGATAATGAAAAACACGATTTCGGCACTCATGCTGGGTACCGCGCTGATGGTCGGCGCAGGAACCAGCGCGTTCGCGCAGGACAAGGTCGTCAAGATCGGCAACCTGACCGATATGTCCGGGCTTTACGCCGACGTGGGCGGAGCGGGCTCGACTCTTGCCGCGCAGATGGCTGTCGAGGACTCCGGCCTTGCCAAGAAGGGCTGGAAGATCGATGTCATTTCGGCAGATCACCAGAACAAGCCTGATGTCGGGACCACGACGGCCCGTCAGTGGATCGACGTCGAGAAGGTTGACGTGATCGTCGACGTTCTGAATTCCGGCGTTGCGCTCGCGGTGAAGAACGTCGTCACCGAGAAGAACTCCATCATGATCAACTCCGGCGCGGCGTCGTCGGATCTGACCAACGCGCAGTGCTCGCCGAACGTCGTGCACTGGACCTACGACACCTACATGCTGGCCAACAGCACCGGCACAGCGCTGGTGAAGGCCGGTGGTGACACCTGGTTCTTCCTCACCGCTGACTACGCATTCGGCGCCGCGCTCGAGCGCGACACCACTGCGGCCGTGACTAAGGCAGGCGGCAAGGTTCTCGGCAGCGTCAAGCATCCGCTGAACTCGTCGGACTTCTCGTCGTTCCTGCTGCAGGCGCAGGCCTCGAAGGCGAAGATCGTCGGTCTGGCGAACGCGGGCGGCGACACCACGAACTCGATCAAGCAGGCGGCCGAATTCGGCATCGTCAAAGGCGGACAGAAGCTGGCCGGCATGCTGATGTTCATCAGCGACGTCAATTCGCTCGGCCTGAATGTTGCGCAGGGCCTGAACTTCACCGAGACGTTTTACTGGGACCTGAACGACAGCACGCGCCAGTTCTCCAAGCGCTATTCTGAGCGCATGAAGAACAAGGCCATGCCGACCATGGTGCAGGCGGGCGTCTATGCCGGTCTCATGCACTACTTCAAGGCGCTCGAAGCACTCGGCGGCAACCCGCACGACGGCAAGGCCGTCGTGGAGAAGATGAAGTCCATGCCGACCGACGATCCGCTGTTCGGCAAGGGCCTGATCCAGCCGAACGGCCGCAAGATCCAGCCGGCATATCTCTTCGAAGTGAAGAAGCCTTCGGAATCGAAGGGGCCATGGGATTACTACAAGCTGGTCGGCACCACTCCGGCCGAGCAGGCCTTCCGGCCGCTGTCGGAAAGCGTCTGCCCGCTGGTGAAGAAGTAATCGCAAATTCGCCCGGCGGCGCAAAGCCGCCGGGCATTTCTCAATATCGCCTCCAACTGCGCGCGAAAGAATCGATACGATGCAAGCTCTCTACGCCCAGCTTCTGGTTGGACTGATCAACGGCTCGTTTTACGCGCTGCTGAGTCTCGGGCTGGCCGTTATTTTCGGAATGCTCAACATCATCAATTTCGCGCACGGCGCGCTCTACATGATGGGCGCGTTCGTGGCGTATTTCCTGTTGAACCTTTTCGGCGTCAACTACTGGTGGGCGCTGATCCTCGCGCCGGTGATCGTCGGCGGCTTCGGCATCCTGCTCGAGCGTACGATGCTGCAATGGTTGACCGGGCTCGATCATCTCTACGGCCTGCTGCTGACCTTCGGCCTTGCGCTGATCATCCAGGGTGTGTTCCAGAACTATTTCGGCTCGTCCGGACTGCCTTACGCAATTCCCGATATTCTGAAGGGCGGCGTCAATCTCGGCTTCATGTACCTGCCGATCTATCGCGGCTGGGTCGTTGTATTCTCGCTCGTGGTCTGTCTTGCGACTTGGTACCTGATCGAGCGCACCCGGCTCGGCGCCTATCTGCGCGCCGCCACGGAGAACCCGACGCTGGTGCGCGCGTTCGGCATCAACGTGCCGCGCATGATCACGCTGACCTACGGTCTTGGCGTGGGGCTGGCCGCACTCGCCGGCGTGCTCTCGGCGCCGATCAATCAGGTGCGTCCGCTGATGGGCGCGGATCTCATCATCGTCGTGTTCGCCGTGGTTGTGATCGGCGGCATGGGATCGATCATGGGCTCGATCATCACGGGCTTTGCGCTTGGCGTGATCGAAGGCCTGACCAAGTATTTTTATCCCGAGGCGTCCAACACCGTGGTCTTCGTGCTGATGGTGCTGGTGCTCCTCGTAAAGCCGACTGGACTGACGGGGCGGGCGAACTGACATGACCACGATTACCGACAACGCCGCTCCCGTGAAGGGCCGCACCAGCGACGAAATGATCGCGTTCGTCATCATGACGGTCCTGCTGGCCGTCGTGCCGCTGACCGGGCTCTATCCTTACTTCGTGATGCAGGCGCTGTGCTTTGCGCTGTTCGCCTGCGCGTTCAACCTGCTGATCGGCTACGGCGGCCTGCTGTCGTTCGGCCATGCGATGTTCCTCGGCACCGCGGGCTATGTGACCGCCCACGCCCTGAAGGTCTGGGGCGTCTCGCCCGAGATCGGGATCATTCTGGGTGTTGCGGCATCCGCCGCGCTCAGCGTCGTGACCGGCCTGATCGCCATTCGCCGCCAGGGTATCTACTTTGCGATGATCACGCTGGCGCTGTCGCAGTTGCTGTTCTTCATCTACCTGCAGACCCCGTTCACCCACGGCGAAGACGGCATCCAGGGCATTCCGCAAGGCATGATGTTCGGCGTGTTCGACCTGTCGAAGCCGACCACGCTCTATTACGTGGTGTTGGCGATTTTCCTGCTCGGCTTCCTCGTGATCTACCGGGCCATCAACTCGCCGTTCGGCGAGGTGCTCAAGTCGATCCGCGAGAACGAACAGCGCGCGATCTCGCTCGGCTACAAGACCGACCAGTACAAGCTGCTGGCGTTCATCCTGTCCGGCACGCTGGCGGGTCTGGCAGGGGCGGTGAAGGTGTTCGTGGCGCAGAACGCCTCGCTGACCGACGTGCACTGGACCATGTCCGGCGAAGTCGTGCTGATGACGCTGGTCGGCGGCCTCGGAACGGTGTTCGGCCCGGTGGTCGGCGCCTTCGTGATCATCGCCATGCAGCAGTATCTGGCCGGCTTCGGCCAGTGGGTGACGGTGATTCAGGGCGCGATCTTCGTGATCTGCGTGCTCACCTTCCGTCGCGGCGTGATCGGTGAAATCGCCCACTATTTCAAGCGATCGCTGTAAGCGCCCGATTTTACGAGCGTTTTGCCTCGATAAATCAGTGGATGACCGGCGTTTGGGCGTCGGGCTTTCGCCTGTTGGTCTGCGAAACGGTTTATGACAGATATGTGACGCGTTCTGTCGTGCCGGAGAAAGATCGATGCTTGGTTGGTTTCGTAGGTTGCTGCCGCGGGAGGAGCGGTTCTTTGACCTGTTTGCCCGGCATTCTCAGGCAGTGGTGCAGGGGGCGGAAGCGCTGGAAGGAATGATGCGCGGCGGGGAGGAGACCCCGGTTTACTGCCAGCGCGTCAACCAGTTCGAAAACGACGCCGACCAGATCACGCGCGAAGTGCTGACCGCCGTCCGCCGGACCTTCATTACGCCGTTCGACCGCGGCGACATCAAGAATCTGATCACGGCGATGGACGACGCCATCGACCAGATGCAGCAGACCGCCAAGGCGGTGATGCTTTTCGAAGTGCGGATCTTCGAGCCGCCGATGCGCGAGATCGGCGCCATCCTCGTGCAGTGCGCGAATCTCGTCGGCAAGGCCGTGCCGCTGATGCAGGCGATGGGCGCGAACGTCACCACGCTGACCGCTTTGACCGAGGAAATCACGCGGCTTGAAGGT
Source organism: Afipia sp. OHSU_II-C1 (assembly GCF_000497575.1). Taxonomy (GTDB): domain Bacteria; phylum Pseudomonadota; class Alphaproteobacteria; order Rhizobiales; family Xanthobacteraceae; genus Afipia. The sequence continues at coordinate 3,848 of NZ_APJI01000003.1, read as the reverse complement.
CGCGTCGACGATCTCAACGACATCGGCTTGAAGGAGCTTTTCCTCAAGCACCGCGACGGCAACACGATGGACTTCGTGGTCGGTGCGGAAATCTACAAGCATCTGGAAAAGGTCGCCGACCGATTCGACGACGTGGCCAACGAGATCAACAGCATCGTGATCGAGCAGGTTTAAGGTCAGGACCGCACAGTGGACGCCTCGCTCGCTTTCCCCATCCTGGTCGGATTGATCGCCGTCGCACTGCTGTTTGATTTCCTCAACGGTCTGCATGACGCCGCCAACTCCATCGCCACGATTGTTTCGACCCGCGTGCTGCGGCCGCAATACGCGGTGGCATGGGCGGCGTTCTTCAACTTCATCGCCTTCGCCGTGTTCGGCCTGCATGTGGCGCAGACCATCGGCACCGGGATCATCCATCCCGAGGTGATCGACGCGCATGTGATCTTTGCTGCGCTGATCGGCGCCATCGTGTGGAATCTGGTGACGTGGGGCCTCGGCATGCCGTCCAGCAGTTCGCATGCGCTGATCGGCGGACTGCTCGGTGCCGGCATGGCCAAGGCCGGGACTTCGGTCATGGTCTGGAGCGGTTTGTCAAAAACGCTGCTTGCGATTGTGCTCTCGCCGCTGGTCGGATTTTTGCTCGCCCTGTTGCTGACGGCGATTGTGTCATGGGCCGCGGTGCGTTCGACGCCGTTCGCGGTCGATCGCGCGTTCCGTATCTTGCAGTTCGCGTCGGCCTCGCTGTATTCGCTCGGCCATGGCGGCAACGATGCGCAGAAGACCATGGGCATCATTGCGGTGCTGCTGTACTCACAGGGCTATCTCGGAGGCGAGTTCAGCGTACCGTTCTGGGTGGTGATTGCGTGTCAGGCGGCGATGGCGCTCGGCACGCTGATGGGCGGCTGGCGCATTGTGCGGACCATGGGCCTGCGCATCACCAAGCTGACGCCGATGCAGGGATTCTGCGCCGAGACGGGCGGGGCGGCGACCTTGTTCGCCGCGACATTCCTCGGTGTCCCGGTCTCGACCACGCACACCATCACCGGCGCGATCGTCGGTGTTGGCGCAGCGCGCCGCGTGTCGGCGGTGCGCTGGAATGTGGCGAGTTCGATCGTCTGGGCCTGGATCTTCACGATCCCCGCCGCTGCGCTGGTCGCAGCAGCCACCTATTATGCCGTGACACTGGCGGGCTGGCGCTGATCTTTCTTACGCCACGACCTTGAGGCCGACGATTCCGGCGACGATCAGCCCGATGCAGACGATGCGGAGGGTGGTTGCGGGATCGCCCAGCAGCCAGATGCCGAGGATAGCGGTTCCGACCGAACCGATGCCGGTCCAGACCGCGTAGGCAGTCCCGACCGGCAGCGTCTTCAGCGACAGGCCGAGCAGAAGGACGCTGGCGATCATGCTCATGATGGTGAGGACCGACGGCGCCAATTTTGTGAATCCGTCGGTATATTTCAGGCCGATGGCCCAGCCGATCTCCAGCAAACCCGCAACAAACAGCATGGTCCATGCCATGGCGAATACCTCCACAACAGGGCCGTCCCTGCGGATATGTGAGTGAAACGAGGCCGTCCTCGTTGCCTGAACATGCCTCACCGGCAAAGAAGATGCAAGTGCATGGAGTTCAAATACCCTTGATCCTGCCGCGTTTCTTTGCCACACGCTCGCATCATGTCCGACACCGCTATTGCCGCCGAGTCCGCCTCGCTGACGCCGCTTGCCGAAGAAGTGGCGCGCCGGCGCACATTCGCGATCATTTCCCATCCTGACGCCGGCAAGACCACGCTGACCGAAAAGCTGCTGCTGTTCGGCGGCGCGATCAATCTCGCGGGTCAGGTCAAGGCCAAGGGCGAACGGCGCAACACGCGATCCGACTGGATGAAGATCGAGCGCGAGCGCGGCATCTCCGTCGTCACCTCGGTGATGACGTTCGAATTCCAGAACCTGGTGTTCAACCTGCTCGACACGCCGGGCCACGAGGACTTCTCGGAAGACACCTATCGCACGCTGACCGCAGTCGACTCGGCTGTCATGGTGATCGACGCCGCCAAGGGCATCGAGGCGCGCACGCTGAAGCTGATCGAGGTCTGCCGCCTGCGCGACATTCCGATCGTGACCTTCATCAACAAGATGGATCGCGAAAGCCGCGACGTGTTCGATCTGCTCGACGAGATCGAGAAGACGCTGGCGCTCGACACCTCGCCGATCAACTGGCCGGTCGGCCGCGGCCGCGATTTCATGGGCACCTATGACATCGAAACCGGTGGCATCCGCCTGCTGGAGGGCGGCGGCGCCAAGACCGGCGCGCTGGAGAAAATCGAGATTTCCGATCTGGCGGGCCGCAACGCCAATCTCGATACCGGCGAGATCGCCGACGAACTCGAACTGGTGAAGGAAGCCTCGAAGCCGTTCGATCTGCAGGCGTTCCGCGAAGGCCATATGACACCGGTCTATTTCGGCTCGGCACTGCGCAATTTCGGCGTCGGCGATCTGCTGGAAGGTCTCGGCCGCTTCGCGCCGTCGCCGCGTGCGCAGGACGCCGACAAGCGCAAGGTCGAGGCGGACGATCCGAAGATGAGCGCGTTCGTGTTCAAGATTCAGGCGAACATGGACCCCAACCACCGCGACCGCATCGCGTTTGCGCGTCTGTGCTCGGGCAAGCTGACGCGCGGCATGAAGGCCAAGCTGGTGCGGACCGGGAAGAACATGAGCCTGTCGTCGCCGCAGTTCTTCTTCGCCCAGGATCGCGCCATCGCGGACGAGGCATTCGCGGGCGACGTGGTCGGAATCCCCAATCACGGCACGCTGCGGATCGGCGATACGCTGACCGAGGGCGAGGACATTACCTTTGTCGGCGTGCCGTCATTCGCGCCGGAAATCCTGCGCCGCGTGCGCCTCACCGACGCGATGAAAGCCAAGAAGCTGAAGGAGGCCCTCCAGCAGATGTCGGAGGAGGGCGTCGTGCAGGTGTTCCGTCCGCGCGACGGCGCGCCTGCGCTGGTCGGCGTGGTCGGCATGTTGCAGCTCGACGTGCTGAAAGCGCGCCTCGACGCCGAGTACTCGCTGCCGGTGGATTTCGAGATCAGCGAATTCCAGCTCGCGCGCTGGATTTCATCCGACGATCGCAAGAAGCTCGAAGCGTTCCTGACGGCGAACAACTCCGGCGTCGCCGACGACGTCGATGGCGATCCGGTGTTCCTGGCCAAGAACGAATTCTATCTCGGCTACACCCGCGAGCGCGCCGAAGGCATCGTGTTCTCGGCCGTCAAGGATGTGAAGAAGAAGGCCTAAGCGCTTCTTCTTTGTGCTGGGCCGGCGCAATTCTCTCAGGTCGTCCCCGCCTTCGCGGGGACGACGGAGCGACCGCGTGCGTCACTTCGATTTTCCAGATTCAATTTTCAAACAGCCACCCGCCATTGATCCGGCGCATCGCCTCACGGCGCTCCATTCGCGGCGATTTTGGGCGAAGGGACCGTGCTTCCGGATGGGACGGGCGAACCTCCAGCAGCTTTCACCGCCTTCATCCGCATCCCGTGCAGCCGCGAACGGCAGAGCCACGTAGTTCGCTCGGACGGTGACCCCAGCCTCCCGGACGACGCGTGTGCGAGACACGCGCGCAGGCGCCGCATCCTGCTCCGCTTCAAAGCGCCCTCGAGAAGCGCCCCTCACAAATAGGATTGTAGGGATATATATCGTTTCAAGGTCAACAGGTCCGTGTACAAAATGATAGAACGACAAATACTGTCAGTATCAATAACGACTATAACAATAGGATCGTTTATTTTGCTGAGAAGGATTGTCATAGCTTGCGGCTGACCTGCACCCCTGATTGCCCTCGTTTA
>NZ_APJI01000002.1 GCF_000497575.1 Afipia sp. OHSU_II-C1 | reverse complement strand
TGCGGCGATTTTGGGCGAGGGGACCGTACTTCCGGGTGCGGACGGGGGAGGTACTCGACCCCTGATCCGGACGGCTTTCGCCGCCTTCGTCCGCTCCGCGTCCAGCCGCGAACGGCAGAGCCACGTAGTTGGCCCGGACGGTGACCCCAGCCTCCCGGACGCGTGTGTGCGAGACACGTGCGCAGGCGCCGCATCCTGCTCCGCTTCAAAGCGCCCTCGAGAAGCGCCCCTCACGACCAGGACATGGCGAACTTAAGCGCGCTTCAGAGCACGGGGACGCGTATCCCCATCACGAAATGTTTCGAGCCGCACGCCGGCAATACTCTCCGCCGTCATTCCGGGGCGCGCGGTTTCGCGCGAACCCGGAATCCACGGACTCTCCGGAGATTTTCGCAATCATGGATTCCGGGCCTGCGCCAAGCGGCGCATCCCGGAATGACGGGCCGAAAAGTTGTTCGGTGGTGATGACGCCGCGCCTACAGCAGCAAATCCGTCAGATGCGCGATCAGCGGAATATCCGCCGGCGGCATTGGATAATCGCGCAGCTTGTTGGCGCGCACCCATGCGAGCTGCTGACCTTCGTGCGGCGTCACGGTGCCTTCCCACTTCCGGCAAATGTAAAGCGGCATCAGCAGATGGAAGGTCTCATAGCTGTGGCTGGCGAAGGTGAGCGGCGCGAGGCACGGCTCCTCTACCTTGATGCCGAGTTCCTCCGCGAGTTCGCGGATCAGCGCCGGCTCCGGCCGCTCGCCGGGCTCCAGTTTGCCGCCGGGGAATTCCCATAGCCCCGCGAGCGTCTTGCCCTCGGGCCGCTGCGCGATCAGGACGCGGTTGTCCGTATCGATCAGCGCGCAGGCGACAACGAGGACCAGTTTGATCACGATCGGTAGTCGCCGTTGATGGCAACGTATTCCTTGGTGAGATCGCAGGTCAGCACGCGGTCGCGGCCCTTTCCAAGCCCGAGCCCGATCTTGATCTGAATCTTGTCCTGCTTCATCAGCGCAGAGACTTCCTTCTCGTCGTAGGACGGATCGCGCGCGCCCTTGCTGGCGACGCGGATGCCGTTGAACGCAATCGACAGCTTGTCGCGGTTAGCCGGTTCGCCAGCCTTGCCGACGGCCATGACCACGCGGCCCCAGTTGGCGTCCTCGCCGGCAATGGCGGTTTTCACCAGCGGCGAGTTGGCGATCGACATCGCGATTTTCCGCGCGGACGTCTTTGACGTGGCACCCTCGACCACGACCTCGACCAGCTTGCGCGCGCCTTCGCCGTCGCGTGCGACCTGCTCGGCGAGGTCCGCCAGAATGCCGTTGAGCGCCTTGGTGAACGCTTTCAAGCGCGGATCGGATGCGCGCGTGATCTTCGGTGCGCCATGTGCTGCTGCGGCGCCGGTGGCGAAGGCCAGCAGAGTGTCCGATGTCGAGGTGTCGCCATCGATGGTCACCGCGTTGAACGTATCCTCAACGCCGGTCTTGAGCAGCGATTGCAGCGCGGGTGCCGAAATCGGCGCGTCGGTGAAGATAAACGAAAGCATCGTCGCCATGTCCGGCGCAATCATGCCCGCGCCCTTGGCCATGCCGTTGATGGTGACCTTGGTCTTGCCGAGTTTCACTGTGGCGGTGGCAACTTTCGGAAACGTGTCGGTGGTCATGATCGCGGTGGCCGCGTTCATCCATCCATCGGGTTCGGCGGCCCTTGCGAGATCGTCGAGCACGCCGTTGAACTTCGTGGCGTCGAGCGGTTCGCCGATCACGCCGGTAGATGCGAGAAAGATTTTGGCCGGCGTCGAGCCGGTTGCTTTCGCGGCGATCGATGCGGTCAGCGTGGTTGCCTGCTTTCCCGTTTTGCCGGTGAAGGCGTTGGCATTGCCGGAGTTGACCACCAGCGCGCGCGCCTCGCCGCCCTTGAGCCTGGCGCGGCACCAGTCCACCGCGGCGCTCGGGCACTTCGATTTCGTGAACACGCCCGCCACCGTGGTGCCCTTGTCGAACAGCGCCAGCAGCACGTCGGTGCGGTTCTTGTAGCGGATGCCGGCGGCCGCCGTCGCAAGGCGCACGCCGTCAATCTGCGGCATGTCGGGGACATCGGTGGGGGCGAGCGGGGAGACGGCGGTGGACATGAGATCGGTGGCCCTGGATCGAGGAATGTCAGCGTGTGGCCGGATGATTCCAGCCCTCCACGTCTTACGCCTACAATTGTGAAGGCCCCAAGACGTAGATGCCCGGGGCAAGCCCCGGGCATGACGTCAGGTTACTGAAGGTTTGGCGTGAAGTCGATTTACTTCTTCGCAGGTGCGGCCGGAGCAGCCTTCGCATCAGGCTTCGCCGCCGGAGCCGCAGCGTCCGCCGGCTTGTCGAGGCGCTCGACCTTGGCTTCGGTGCGCAGCTTGGTGACGTAGTCGGCCTGTGCCTTGCGGATCACGAAGTTCTGGATCTGGCCCTTCACCTGCTCGAAGTCCGGCGGCTTGCGGTCGCGGGCTTCCTCGACCTTGATGATGTGCCAGCCGAACTGCGACTTCACGGGATCGGAAATCTTGCCGGGCTCGAGCGCGAAGGCAACGGCGGAAAATTCCGGCACCATCTGCTCCTTGGTGAAGAAGCCAAGATCGCCGCCGTCGGCTGCGCCCGGGTCCTTGGACTTTTCCTTGGCGAGCTTGGCGAAGTCGGCACCCTTCTCGAGTTCGGCCTTGATCGCCTTCGCTTCTTCCTCGGTGGGGACCAGAATGTGCCGGGCGCGGACTTCCTTCTCGCCCGAGACCTGCTTGGTGGCGTCCTCATAGACCTTCTTCATGGCCTCGTCAGTGACGGCCGCCTTGCCTTCGGTCGCGAGCAGGCTGTCCATCAAAAGGCGGTCGCGCGCGAAGGCGACTTTCTGCTTGAACTCTGCCGAGTCGCCGACCTTCTTGGCTTCGGCGGCCTTGGCGACGATTTTCATATCGATCAGGAAGGCGATCAGATTGTCGCGGCGGGTTGCGGGGTCCATCTGCTGGAGGCTCGGTCCCAGCTCTTCCTCGGCGACGGTCAGATCGCTCTGGCGGATCTCAGCCCCGTTAACCTTTGCGATTACGGCGTTGGCATCCTGCGCGCGGAGCGGCTGGCCGGTGCTCAGAACGACCGTGAGACAAATTGCAGCGGCCGACGTGAGCAGTCCTAGTCGCGCGCCCAGTCCGGTGTGGGAGGCTGTGCGGTTCGGAGAAACGGTCATGGAAAATCCTTATGGGTCAAAGGCTGGTTACCGAGCCGGCGTTCGCTTCGTGATGATGCGAATCTCTGAAGACCGGAGGACCGGGCGGTTCGGGAGGCCGGACACTCGCCCAACCTCTGCCCGGACGCAACGTGAAAAACCCGCCAAAATCATGAAATCCTTGACAGGTTCGCGCGTTGACAAGGCTTTGGACGGCCCATATCTCTCCCGGCAGGCTCTCCTGGCTGCTGCGGGGCTTTGCCGCGCTCAAGCGGGTGAACCTTTAGAATTCGCTCCCGCACTCATCCTCGAGGATTCGCGCAAGGGTTTGCTCCATCAGCAATTCTGCGGACGTTTCATACCGGTTTCAGGGCTGCGGTGACTTCAGCCGCAACGCCAACTGCAAGACAGGAATTATTCATGCTCGGCGCGCTCGCCCGCAAGTTTTTCGGCTCCGCCAACGACCGGCGGATCAAGGGATACCAAGCCCGCGTCGATGCGATTAACGCGCTGGAACCCGAGATCGCGGCCCTGTCCGACGAGGCGCTGAAGGCGCGGACCGCGGAGTTCCGCAAGCAGCTCTCCGAAGGTAAGTCTCTCGACGATCTTTTGGTGCCAGCATTCGCCACCGTTCGCGAGGCCGCCAAGCGGACCCTCGGTCAGCGCCATTTCGATGTGCAGCTGATCGGCGGCATGGTGCTGCACGAGGGCGACATCGCCGAGATGAAAACCGGCGAAGGCAAGACGCTGGTGGCGACGCTGGCGGTCTATCTCAACGCGCTGGCCGGCAACGGTGTCCACGTCGTCACCGTCAACGACTACCTCGCCAAGCGCGACGCCGGGTGGATGGGACAGATCTATTCGTTCCTCGGCATGACCACGGGCGTGATCGTTCATGGTCTGGACGATGCGGAACGTCAGGCGGCCTATGCCTGCGACATCACCTACGGCACCAACAACGAATACGGCTTCGACTATCTGCGCGACAACATGAAGTACCGGCTGGAGGACATGGTCCAGCGCGGTCATTTCTTCGCCATCGTCGACGAAGTCGACTCGATCCTGATCGACGAAGCCCGCACGCCGCTCATCATTTCCGGCCCGCTCGACGACCGCTCGGAATTCTACAACACCATCGACACCTATATTCCGAAGCTCGAGAAGGTGACGGACTTCGAGGTCGACGAGAAGCAGCGCACCGTCACGCTGACCGAAGCCGGCATGGAGAAGATCGAGAACCTGTTGCAGGCCGCCGGCCAGCTCAAGGGCGACTCGCTCTACGACGTCGAGAACGTCTCCGTCGTCCACCACATCAATCAGGCGCTGCGCGCGCATTCGCTGTTCCAGCGCGACAAGGACTACATCGTCCGCGACGGCGAAGTGGTCATCATCGACGAGTTCACGGGCCGCATGATGCCGGGCCGCCGCTATTCGGAAGGCCTGCATCAGGCGCTAGAAGCCAAGGAACATCAGCCGGTCCAGCCGGAAAACCAGACGCTGGCCTCGATCACGTTCCAGAACTACTTCCGCATGTACGACAAGCTCGCCGGCATGACCGGGACGGCGGCGACGGAAGCGGACGAACTGTTCGACATCTACAAGCTCGAGGTCATCGAGGTTCCGACCAACGTGCCGATCGCGCGTCTCGACGAGGACGACGAGGTCTATCGCACCGCCGAGGAAAAGCATCGTGCGATCCTCGCGGAGATCGAGCAGGCCAACAAGCGCATGCAGCCGGTGCTGGTGGGTACGGCGTCGATCGAGAAGTCGGAAGTGCTGGGCGAGTATCTCGCCAAGAACGGCTACAAGCAGATCGACTTCGGCAATCCGAAGGCGCTGGAAAAGCTCTACGCGGCCGCGCGCGCGGGCAAGCCGGCCAAGCTGTTCGCGGTTCTGAACGCGCGCTTCCACGAACAGGAAGCCTACATCGTGGCTGAAGCCGGCGTGCCGGGCGCGATCACCATCGCGACCAACATGGCCGGCCGCGGTACCGACATCAAACTCGGCGGTTCGCTGGAAATGCGCAGCCAGATCGAGACCGCCGACATCACGGATGAGGCCGAGAAAAAGGCCAAGATCGAACAGATCAAGGCCGACATCGAACGCTTCCGCGAGATGGTGTTGAAGTCGGAAGAAGTCATCGAGATCGAACCGGCGAAGGGCAGCAAGCCGGCCAAGACCATCACCAAGCCCGGCGGCCTCTACATTATCGGTTCGGAGCGTCACGAATCCCGCCGCATCGACAACCAGCTTCGTGGCCGCGCCGGCCGTCAGGGCGATCCCGGCCGCACCAAGTTCTATCTGTCGCTCGAAGACGATCTGATGCGCATCTTCGGATCGGACCGGCTCGACAGCATGCTGACCCGTCTCGGCCTCAAGGAGGGCGAGGCGATCATCCATCCGTGGATCAACAAGGCACTGGAGAAGGCGCAGCAGAAGGTCGAGGCCCGCAACTTCGACATCCGCAAGAACCTGCTTAAGTTCGACGACGTGCAGAACGACCAGCGCAAGGCGATCTTCGATCAGCGCATCGATCTGATGCGCGACCAGAATGTGGCCGAGACCGTCGCCGACATGCGCCATGCGCTGGTTGACGATCTGGTCGCCAAACACGTGCCTGAGCATGCCTATGCGGAGCAGTGGGATGTGGCCGGGCTCAAGGACGAACTGAAGCGCGTGCTCGATCTCGACCTGCCGGTCGATGAGTGGGCCAAGGAAGAGGGTATCGCCAACGAGGAGATGCTGTCGCGCATCGAGCAGCGCGTTGACGAGCACATGGCGGCGAAGTCGGCTCAGTTCGGTCCCGATGTCATGCGCTATGTCGAAAAGTCGATCCTGCTACAGACCTTGGATCATCTGTGGCGTGAGCATCTGGTGATGCTGGACCACCTGCGGCAGGTGATCGGCCTGCGCGGCTACGGCCAGCGCGATCCGTTGCAGGAGTACAAGTCCGAGGCGTTCAATCTGTTCGAGGGCCTGATCTCGCATCTGCGCGAGGCAGTGACTGCGCAACTGGTGCGGGTCGAGATCGTGCCGCCGGACGAGCAACCGGAGCTGCCTCAGATGGAAGCGCACAAGCTCAATCCGAATACCGGCGAGGACGAGATGGCCTTTGCGCAGGCCGCTCTTGCGCCGGTCCCGGCTTCACAGCGCGATCCGCAAAATCCTGCGACCTGGGGCAAAGTCGGCCGCAACGAGGATTGTCCGTGCGGCTCCGGCAAGAAGTTCAAGCATTGCCACGGCAAGTTCGCCTGAGCAGCTTCAAGTCTTCAAATGCAAAACGCCGGTCGAGAGACCGGCGTTTTTTGTGGGCGATGACGATGCCGGTTTACCGGACTGTCGACCAGCGGCTGTCGAAGGAGTTCGCCTGCACTGCGGGCTGAGCACCGGCCAGCGACGGCTGAGATGCCGGAGCGGCGGGCGCGGCTGCCGCGGCTGTTGTCGCAGGCGCTGGAGCGGCAGGCTTGGCGGGCGCCTGAGCCTGCTGCGAGCGTTCGAGTGGAATGACGCGCGGCGGAGCGCTCTTGGCGGCTTCCCTGGTCGGCCCAGGTGATTTCGCCTTCGGGGCCGCAGTGACCGCGGTCGGCTTTGCCGGCGCTGCGGCGGGCGGTTGTGGATCCGATCCACGCAGGCCCACGGAGCGGGACAGCTTGCTGAAGAAGCCTTCCGAGGAGCTTGCGCTGGCATTCGCGGACGCCGCAGGCGTGGTGCTGGTCACGGCCACCATCGGCTCGCTGTTGGACGAGGTAAAGCTGAACGACGGTACCGCCGGCTCGGGCGCCTTTGGAATCGTTGCGTGCGCCGGAACAGTGCCGGGAGCGGGACCGTTGGACGCGACGGCATAGTCGGTGACGTCACGGTCGATCGCGGCTTCGCCTTCCGGCAGCTTGGAGGCGAACACCGGATGCATGCCGCCGTCGATCCCGGCGCGCGAACGCGCCGTCGCCGTGCCACGCGAGATCAGTTGCGCGGTCTTCAGTTCATCCTGACGCTGCTTGTCCTGGACCGCTTCGGCGATCTCGGGCGAAACCTGATAGGCGGGGCATTGCGCCGAGGCGTTGAAGGTCAGCGGGCGGGTCGAACCTGCGGGCTTCTCCGCGTCGAAGACATACTTCTTCTCGCAGAAATCGACCTTCGGCTCCTGCTTGGTGACCTCGAAGTGATCGTTGCCTTCCTTGATCATCTTCCAGAACGGCATGTTCGGATTGTTGCGGTGGCGGGCCATGTTCTGCGGCGTCATGCGGAACGGATAGGCCTGCACCTGAAATGCGTTCTGGCCGCCGAAGAAGGATTCACGGCCGAGCGCATAGATTTCCGAGATCTGTTCGTCGGTCATTGCGTAGCAGCCGCGCGATGAGCAATCGCCGTGGACCATCAACTGCGATCCGGTGCGGCCCCATGCCTTATCGTAGGCATTCGGATAGCCCATGTTGAACGACAGGAAATACGCCGACGTCGGATTCATCTGCGCGGGCGTGATCGAGTAGAAGCCTTCCGGCGCCTGACGGTCGCCTTCCTTGACCTTCGGTCCAAGGTCTCCCGACCAGCGGCAGATCGGATAGGTCTTCAGCAGCGCGAACTTGCCGTTGCGGTCCTGCTTCCAGACCTCGAGTTCGGCTTCCTGCTTGAACAGGCGGACAAGGATCGGCGACGCCTTGTCCATGTTCTTCGATTCGATGTCGGCAAGCAGCTTGTCGGGGATCGGGCGGTTGGCCTTTGAACTCGGCGAGAGCTGTTCGCCGTTGCATCCAGCAAGCAAAACGCCGGCCGCAAGCGCAGCCGACGTGACAAGCGCGCGAATGTGCGTGCGGTCAATCATGCAAGGCTCCGCGGCAGACCGGCAATCCCCATACTCCGGCTAGACCCAGGACTCGACCCCGGTGACAGATCGTCTTCCGGCAAAGTGGCGCGCAGGAGGCGGCCGGAAAACACTGTCTGTTAAAACAGGCCGCACGTGTTTTCGTCGTAAAAGCAGCGTTCGCTTTTTGGCTAAAAACGTGCGTCAGCAATTGAGCAATTATTATCCTTAAATACCCCTCTGTCGCAAGCCGAGCGCCCTGCCCCGCAGGGACGGGAAGCGTTTTATGGTCAACGCTAAGTAAATCAAAATGCAGGGGAAAAACGGCCCGGCCAGAAGCGGGCCTGTCTCGAAAAAGCCACGATGTGACTTCGCCGCATGGATTGCGCACATTTGGCTTGGGCGATGCCCTAGCCGAGCTTGCGTCCGATATCGAGGAATTTCTGCCGGCGCTGGTTGCGCACCGCCTTGGAATCGAGGCTCCGCAAATCGTTGAAGGCCTGGGCGACAGCATCGCCGGCCCGGGCGATCATGGCGGCCGGATCGCGGTGCGCTCCGCCCGGTGGTTCCTTCAGGATGGTGTCGATCACACCGAAGCGGGCGAGATCCTGCGCGGTGATCTTCATATTGATCGCGGCTTCCTGCGCTTTCGTCGAATCGCGCCACAGAATCGAGGCCGCGCCTTCCGGCGAGATCACGCTGTACACCGCGTGTTCGAGCATCAGCACGCGGTTCGCGGTGGCAATCGCGATCGCGCCGCCTGAGCCGCCCTCGCCGATGATGACGGCGACATTGGGTACGCCGAGATTGAGACAGGCGTCGGTCGATCGCGCGATCGCTTCCGCCTGTCCGCGCTCCTCAGCGCCGATGCCGGGATAGGCGCCTGCGGTGTCCACCAGCGACAGGACGGGAATACCGAAGCGATCCGCAAGTTCCATCAACCGGACGGCCTTGCGATAGCCTTCGGGCTTGGCCATGCCGAAATTATGCTTGAGCCGGGTTTCGGTGGTCGAGCCCTTCTCCTGGCCGATCACGCAAATGCTCTCGCCTCTGAAACGGCCGAAGCCGCCGATTAGCGCTTCGTCATCGCCGAACTTGCGGTCGCCCGCGAGCGGCGTGAACTCGGTGATGAGCTGCTTGATGTAATCCACGCAATGCGGACGCAGCGGATGGCGCGCGACTTGAGTCTTCTGCCAGGGCGTCAGATCCGAATAAAGCTCGGTGAGCGCCTGCGCTGCCTTCTCTTCGATGCGCGACACTTCTTCGCCGATGTCGCTGCCGCTGGCGGCAAGCGCACGCAACTCGTCGACCTTGGCGTCGAGTTCGGCGACGGGTTTTTCAAAATCCAGATAGCTGCGCATCAGGTCCGGCATGTGACAAATATAAGGGGCAGGCGCGCTTGGGCGAAAGGCGCACGAATCGATCTTTTGGCCGTTCTCAATCGAGGGTCGAAGTCATTCGTGGGGCCTTTCAAGTCAAGAAGCGTCCCCAAGTCAAGCGCCGCGATAGAAAGTGCCGATATTGCTGGGTTTTTGGTGGGTCATTTGTCGGCCAGTGGATGCAGATCACGCACCAGGCTCTTCAGCCTCTCCTCGACGATGTGGGTGTAAATCTGGGTCGTGGAAATATCGGTGTGACCAAGCAGCGTCTGGACGATTCGCAGATCGGCCCCGTTGTGCAGAAGATGAGAGGCGAAGGCGTGACGCAAGACATGGGGGCTGATCAGGCGGGGTGCAATACCGGCGGCGACCGCCAGTTCTTTGAGGTCGCGGGCAAAATGCTGCCGTGTCAGATGGCCGCTCTCACCCGATGACGGGAACAGCCATTTCGACGCGGCGGAAGATTTCTTCTGCGCGCGCCGCGCTTCTTCGAGTGCGGCGAGATAGTCGGCCATCGCCTGCTTCGATGTCTCGTTGAGCGGGACCAGACGTTCCTTGTTGCCCTTGCCGCGCACCACGATCATGCGCGCGTCGCGCCGCGCGGCGGAGAGCGGCAGCGCCACCAGTTCCGAGACGCGAAGCCCCGTCGCGTAAAGAATCTCGAGCAGACAGGAGAGCCGGAGCGCGCGCAGGCGTTGCAGCGGCGATTGTTCGGGCGCAACCGACAGCGCCTTGGCCTGCGTCAGCAGACGATCGACATCGGCGATGGACAGCACCTTCGGCAATGCGCGCCCGCGTTTCGGGCCTGACAGGATTGCAGCCGGGTCATCGCCGCGCACACGTTCGCTGAGAAGAAAGCGAAACAGGTGACGCGTCGACGAGAGCTTGCGCGCCACGCTCGACGATTTGAATCCGCGAGTGTCGAGGTCGGCCAGATAGTCGCGCAGTGTCTGGGTGTCTGCATCCTTGAAGGTGGACTTGCGCCGCGCGAGAAATTCGGAGAGGTCTTCGAGATCGCCGCGATAGGCGTCGAGCGTGTTGGCGCCGGCGCCCTGCTCAGCCGCGAGCATATCGAGGAACAGGCCGGTGAGCCGTGCGTCGGAGGATTTGTCGGACGGCATGACGTTCCTCCAGCCGCCTACTTCTTGAGGAATCTGTCGGGCGGAACGCTGACCGTCATTTCGCGCGGCTTGGGATTGACGAAATTGGCGAGCGCAAAGATGCCGCCGTAGATCAGCCCGCCGAGCACCGCCACGACAGTCAGGAAGCGAAACAGGCTGGGCATCGCGAATAGCCTCGAAATTAACCTTTGAGATGCGGCGCCAAAGGCGTGTTAACCGCCGGAACACTGCGGTTCGGACCGACTAAACTACCAACATGTTCGCGCCGTTTCGGCAAGAGTCTCTGGCAACGGGATCGGCAGGAGTAGTATAGGTGACACATTAGCTTAGCCGCATTTGCGGCCAACCGGGCCAGAGATGACCGAAACCGCAGCCAGCCATCAGGACGGCATGACCCATGAGGCCGACATCGTCGCGGCTCTGGGCGGCCGCTCGATTGTGCTTGTCGGCATGATGGGGTCGGGCAAATCAACCATCGGGCGCCGGCTGGGTGCGCGGCTGCATGTGCCGTTTCTCGATGCTGATCATGAAATCGAAATCGCGCATGCGGGCATGACGGTCAGCGAAATCTTCGCGCAGCATGGCGAACCATATTTCCGCGATGGTGAAGCCCGTGTGATCGCGCGCCTCCTGGAGGCCGGCCCGAGCGTGATCGCCACCGGGGGCGGTGCGTTCATGCGCGAGGAGACGCGCAAGCGGATTCACGACAAGGCCGTCTCGATCTGGCTTCAGGCGGACGGCGACATCATTCTCAGGCGGGTCAAGCGCCGCGCCGATCGGCCGTTGCTGCAAACCGCCGATCCCGCTGCGACCATTGCGCGTCTGATCAGCGAGCGCAGTCCCTTCTATCAGCTCGCCGATCTTGCGATTGCCTCGCGCGATGTGCCGCACGAAAAGATCGTCGATGAATGCATCGATGCGTTGTCCGCCCATCTGCTGTCCGGCGGTGCGGCGTCCTCTTCCTCAAGCGAAACACAATGACGGTTGCTATCAAGAACAACAATCCGGTGACTGTCGGTGTCGCCCTCGGCGATCGCGCCTATGACATTGTCATCGGCCGCGACGTGCTGCCCTCGCTCGGTCATCGCATCGCCGCGCTGCGCCCCGGTGCACGCGTTGCTATCGTGACCGATCGCACCGTCGCCAGACACTGGCTCGGCAAGACCGAAGCCGCGCTGGCGGACGCCGGCATCGCATCGTCGCGCATCGTGGTGGGCGAGGGCGAGGCATCGAAAAGCTATGCGGTGCTGCAGGAGGTCTCCGAAGGGCTGATCGCGGCGAAGATCGAGCGCAACGATCTGGTGATTGCGCTGGGCGGCGGTGTGATCGGCGATCTTGCGGGCTTCGCGGCCTCGATTGTCCGGCGCGGTGTCGATTTCGTGCAGGTGCCGACATCGCTGCTCGCGCAGGTCGATTCGTCGGTGGGCGGCAAGACCGGGATCAACTCGCCGCATGGCAAGAATCTCGTCGGCGCGTTTCACCAGCCGGTGCTCGTGATCGCGGATACGGCGGTGCTCGACACGTTGTCGCCACGTCAGTTCCGTGCAGGCTATGCGGAAGTCGCCAAGTACGGCGTGCTCGGCGATGCGGAATTGTTCGACTGGCTGGAGGCCCATCACGGCGAGATATTCTCCGGCGGCGCCGCGCGCGAACAGGCCATCGCGGCCAGTTGCCGCGCCAAGGCCGAGATCGTGGCGCGTGATGAGCGCGAAACCGGCGACCGCGCGTTGCTCAATCTCGGGCACACGTTCGGCCATGCGCTGGAGGCCGCGACCGGTTTCTCCGATCGCCTGTTCCATGGCGAAGGGGTTGCTGTCGGCATGGTGCTGGCCGCTGAATTCTCGGCGCGTCTGAACATGATCTCTCCGTCCGATGCCGCGCGCGTGCAGCGTCACCTCGCGTCGGTCGGTCTGCCGACGCGCTTGCAGGATATCGCCGGCTTCCAGCAGGAAGGTCTTGCGGATGCGGACACGCTGATGACGCTGATGGCGCAGGACAAGAAAGTGAAGCGCGGGCGATTGACGTTCATCCTGCTGGAACAGGTCGGCAAGGCAGTGATCGTCAACGACGTCGATCCGTCGGCGGTTCGTGCGTTTCTTCAGGAAAAATTGTCAGGGTGAGGGTGAAGCTGTCTCAACGCGGAATGCCAAGACTTATCGTCGGCGCACCGCATAAGGACGAGGCAGTCGCGGGACAAACATGAATTCAGCGGCCGTCAATCTGCTCATCGCCATCCTTCTGCTCGCCGCCAACGCATTCTATGTGGCGGCGGAATTCGCGCTGGTGAAAAGCCGCGGGTTTCGCGTCAAGGCGATGGCCGAGCAGAACCGCTTCGGCGCACGGCTGCTGATGAAAATGATGGGCAATATCGAAGCCTATCTCGCGTGCTGCCAACTCGGCATCACCATGGCCTCGCTCGGTCTCGGCTGGGTCGGCGAGCCGACCGTTGCGGCGCTGCTCAAGCCGGTGCTCGAGCCGCTGGGAATGCCGGAGTCCGCGCTGCATTTCACGGCCTTCATCACAGGCTTTCTGGTGTTCTCCTCGCTGCATATCGTGATCGGCGAGCAGGTGCCGAAAACGCTGGCGATCCGCCAGCCCGTGCCGGTCTCGCAATGGATCGCGTATCCGCTCTATGTCTCCTATCTCGTTCTTTACCCGCTGAACTGGCTGCTCAACGGCGCGTCGCGCGCGATCCTGCGGATGCTTGGCGTCAAGGAATCCTCAACGAACGAAATCCTCACCGATTCCGAAATCGAAGGGCTTGTGGAAGAGTCGGCCGAGCACGGAAAGATCGAGAGCGGCGAAGCCGAATACATTCAGAACGTGTTCCGGTTCGGCGATCTTGCTGTGTCCGACGTGATGGTCCACCGCACCAAGATGGTCAGCGTCAACGCGGACGGCCCGCCTGACGCGGTCATCAAGGGAATTCTTGAGTCCGAATATACCCGTATCCCGCTCTGGCGCGAGAAACCCGAGAACATCATCGGCGTTTTGCACGCCAAGGATCTGCTGCGCGCCATCCGCGCCAACGACGGCGATCTGTCCAAGATCGACGTCGGTGCGCTCGCCTTGCCGCCGTGGTTCGTGCCCGAGATGCGGCCGCTGTCCGAGCAGCTCAAAGCCTTCCGCCGCCGCAAGACTCACTTCGCGCTTGTGGTCGACGAGTATGGCGAGGTCGAAGGCCTCGTGACGCTGGAAGATATCCTGGAAGAAATCGTCGGCGATATTTCCGACGAGCACGATGTTGCGGTCGCCGGTGTCCGGGCTCAACCGGACGGTTCGGTCGTGGTCGACGGTTCGGTGCCGATCCGCGATCTCAATCGCGCGATGGACTGGCATCTGCCGGACGAAGAAGCGACGACCATTGCCGGTCTCGTCATCCACGAGGCGCGCTCGATCCCCGACCGGGGCCAGAGCTTCACCTTCCACGGATTCCGTTTCAGGGTGCTGCGGCGTGAGCGCAACCGCATCACGGCGCTGCGGATCGTGCCGCTGCCGCGCGAGAGCGACACGCCCGAGAAGAAGCCGAAAGCGGGAACTTCGTTCTAGCGCCACTGACGTCGATAGGCGATGAGATAGAGAGGAGCGCTCCCTGCTCCCTCGTCCTTGCGGGGTCGGAGAGAGGGTTTGCAGATCTTTGGCGCGCGGCAGTTAAATTTGCGGCGGCTGATCGACAACAATCAGTGCATCAGTGTTTGCACGCCTTTGCAGAGGCGGGACGCCGGGCATCTTCGCCAGGGGCATAGGTGTGCATCGCCAGCGCGTGGACGGAGCCTGCGAGTTCCGGCGCCAGAAGCGAATTTATCATGCGATGGCGCTCGATCCGGCTCTTCCCTTCGAACGCCTTCGACACGATATATATCCTGAAATGCGTCTCGCCGCCCGGCCTGTGGCCCGCGTGGCCCTCATGCAGATGGGATTCGTCGGCGACATCGAGGCTTTCGGGCGCGAAAGCTTCGCTCAACTTCTTTGTGATGTGATCTTTTGCGGTCATGATCTGCGCAATATCGTGCGTTATTCGCCAAGGTCAATGACCGTTTCAATTGCGGTTCACCGTCGCGGTGATGTATACTCCGCGACCGTAAAAAATCGCGTCAAAACCTGAAGCTTCCAGCAAGGCGTTACCACAGCAGCCATGGCCATCGACTCATCCAAATTCTTCGACAGCATTCGCATCAAGCCCACTAAAACCGCGGCGAAGCAAAAGGTTGCGCGCGAGGAAGTGGCGATGTGCGAGGCGCCCGGCTGCAAGAACAGGGGTGCGCATCGCGCACCCAAGGGCCGCGGTCAGGAGAAGGATTACTGGCATTTCTGCCTGAACCACGTCCGCGAATATAATCAGGGCTACAATTTCTTCCAGGGCATGAGTGACGAGGCGGTCGCGACCTACCAGAAGGATGCGCAGACCGGTCACCGCCCGACCTGGAAGATGGGTCAGAACGGAGCGAAGGGCAAAGGCAAGTCCGGCGCGGTCAACCTGGAAGACGCCGTCGATCCGTTCAGCGTCTTCAGCGAGATGAATGGCCGCGGCCGCTGGCGCTCGAACGCGAAGGCAGAGGAGCCGAAGGCGGAGACGCGGAAGATCTTCAACGCAGAGAAAAAGGCGCTGCTGGTGATGGGCCTCGGCCCCGATGCGACGCTTGAGACCGTGAAGGCGAAATACAAGCTGCTGGTGAAGCAGCATCATCCCGACGCCAACGGCGGCGATCGGTCGACCGAAGATCGCCTGATCGAGATCATCAAGGCCTACAACTATCTCAAGACGGTCGTGCGCGCGTCCTGAGCGCGGCTTTCTTTGGTTTGCCGGGTGCGCGCTTTTTCTTTGAAGCTGCCTTCCTTGCTGACGCCACCTTCCTGGGAGGTGTTTTGCGTACGTGATAGGTCAGCGCCAGCCCGATGCAGTGGCGCAGCGCCTTTTCGGGAAACCGCGTTGCAACCTTGAACAGGATGCTCCGGTTACCGCCGTACTCCATCTCCGTCGGATAAAGCTCCCGGAAGGTTGCGACGAGATCGGTCTGGCAGTGGAAGTACATCGCGATGCGGCCATCCGACTTCTCGCGGTCGATCCGGATCGTGCTGCCGCTGCCGGATTCAGTCGTGAGATAGCTGGGCTGACCCCATTTCAGCGTTTCTTCCAGCGGTCCGACACCGTCGATGGCTTTTGCAGTCTCGAAAATGATCGCGCGCAGCGTCAGTAATTTCGCGCGGGCATCTTCGGGATAGGCCGCGAAAACCTTCGCGACATCGCTGTCCCTGAAAGTCCCGCCCTGTCCGGTCGTGCGCGTCATTGTATGCCTCTGCTAACGGCCGCATTGCGGCTGCTGCGCCAGTAATGAATGGCCACCGCGATCGTCCCGAGGGCGATGATGCTGCCCACCAGCGGCACGCCGTAATGCTCGATCTTCATGCCCCAGCGCTCGGCAGCTGTGCCGGCCAAAATACCCGGCAACACATGCGCCGGCGCCCATAACAGGCAGGCTGCTATGCTGGCGGGATAGAAGCGCCATGGCGGCATGCCGAGTGCCCCCGCGACGACCGGAACGAGCGCGCGGACAGGCGGCACAAAACGCGCGAAGAACACCGCAAATGTCCCGTAACGGTGAAAGAATTCCTCGCTTTGTGCCATGACCGCCGGGTATTTCGACATCGGCCAGGATGTCAGGATCTCGCGCTGGCTGACATAGCCGATCGAGTAGGCGAGAGCCTCTCCGATGACCGCCCCGGCGATGGCGCAGGCCAGCACCGGCGTCAGTTGGAGATTGCCGGCCGGGATCAGCGCGCTGAGCGCCAGAATGACGGTCGATCCCGGTATTAGCGAACCGAGAATGGGAATGGCTTCGAGGAACGCGGCCAGGAAAATTGCGGCATAGGCAAATGCGGCGTGAAGCGAGACGAAGCTGATCAGTTGATTGAGATCACTCACCGGATGCCCGCTGCTGGCGCGATTCCTGCACCGTAACATACACGGGAAACCGGAGGTGGCGCCGCAGGGGACCCGGCAAAACGGTCAAATCGGCGCGGTGAAAATCCGCCGTGTATCGCCGCAATCGCAGGGCAGACCTACCAAACGCGCAAAAATGGCTTATCTCAATGAAAATACACTGGAACTTTCATCGCGTGGTGGGCTTCTTCCGGTTGCATCTGTCTGCTAGGTTGAATCACGCACCCCACCCGCAGCAAGCACGTCTGGTTTCGGGAGCATCCGGGACCACGGAGGACTGATGAGCGCCGCCACGACTCTATCGCAGGAACCCACGAACCTTCCCGACATGAAAGTGTCGGTCCGTCAGGTCTTTGGCATCGACAGCGACCTCGAGGTTCCTGCCTATTCCAACAGCGATCCCCATGTGCCCGATGTTGATCCGGACTATCGGTTCGATCGCGCGACCACGCTCGCCATCCTCGCCGGCTTCGCCAAGAACCGCCGTGTCATGGTCACCGGCTTTCACGGCACCGGCAAGTCGACCCATATCGAGCAGGTTGCTTCGCGGCTGAACTGGCCTTGCGTGCGCGTCAACCTCGACAGCCACATCAGCCGTATCGATCTGGTCGGCAAGGACTCCATCGTGGTCCGCGACGGCAAGCAGGTCACCGAATTCCGCGACGGCATCCTGCCGTGGGCGCTCCAGCACAATGTCGCGCTGGTGTTCGACGAATATGACGCTGGCCGCCCGGATGTGATGTTCGTGATCCAGCGCGTGCTCGAAGTGTCCGGCCGCCTCACGCTGCTCGACCAGAACAAGGTCATCAAGCCGCATCCGGCGTTCCGTCTGTTCTCGACCGCCAACACCATCGGTCTCGGCGACACCTCGGGCCTCTATCACGGCACCCAGCAGATCAACCAGGGCCAGATGGACCGCTGGTCGATCGTGACCACGCTGAACTATCTGCCGCATGACGAGGAAGTTGAAATCGTGCTCGCCAAGGCGAAGCACTATCGCACCGACGCTGGCCGCGACACCGTCAACAAGATGGTCCGCCTCGCGGACCTGACGCGCAACGCGTTCGCCAACGGCGATCTGTCGACGGTGATGTCGCCGCGCACGGTCATCACCTGGGCCGAGAATGCCGAGATCTTCGGCGATATTGGTTTCGCCTTCCGCGTCACCTTCCTGAACAAGTGCGACGAGCTTGAGCGTCCGCTGGTGGCGGAGTTCTATCAGCGCTGCTTCAATGCGGAACTGCCGGAATCCGCGGTCAATGTGGCGTTGAGCTAGGATTGCCTCTCCCCTTGACGGGGAGGAAAGGTTGCATGAGCACGTCTAATATCAAGTTCAGGACCGGGTCGAAGGAATCGCCGACGGAGCCTTTCAAGCGCGCGGTGACGTCCGCTTTGCGGGCCATCGCCAAGCAGCCTGAACTTGAAGTGACGTTTGCCGCCGAACGTCCGGGCCTCTCGCCCGGCAAGGCGCGGCTCCCTGAACCGGCGCGAAAACTGACACGCAAGGACGCCGCCATCGTGCGCGGCCATGCGGATTCAATTGCACTGCGGATCGCCTGTCACGATCCGAAGGTTCACCGCAAGCTGGTGCCGGGCAATCCGCAGGCGCGCGGCGTGTTCGATGCCGTCGAGCAGGCCCGCGTCGAGGCCATCGGCGCCAAGCGGATGAGCGGCGTCGCCAAGAACCTCACCGCGATGCTCGACGATCATTTCCATCGCGGCAAATACGACGAGATCACCGACCGCGCCGATGCGCCGCTGGCCGATGCGCTGGCGATGATGGTGCGTGAACGGCTGACCGGCCAGGCGCCGCCGGTGGCCGCGCGCAAGATGGTCGATCTCTGGCGGCCGATCCTCGAAGACAAGATCGGTGCGCGTCTCGACCGATTGAAGGAGTTCACCGAAGATCAAACACGCTTCGGCGATGTGGTTCACGATCTGCTGGACGCACTTGAGCTCGGCGACGAAAGTAACGCCGATCAGGACGAGGACGACAGTCAGGACGAGAATCGCGACGGCGAGAAGGACCAGTCCGGTGCGGACGGCTCGCCCGACAGCGAAGCCGCCGAGGAGATGAGCGCCGACCAGTCGCAATCCTCCACCGAGGAGATGTCCGAGAACGCGATGGAGAGCGCGCAGGCGTCCGCCAGCGATGCGTTCGACGACAACGAAATGGGCGAGGACGAGACGCCGGGTGAAGCGCATCGGCCGCCGGGCCGCGGCGCCAACGAGCCGCGCGGGCCGGAATATCATGCCTTCGCGCCGAAATTCGACGAGGTGGTCTCGGCGGAAGATCTCTGCGAGCATGACGAACTGGAGCGGCTGCGCAGCTATCTCGACAAGCAGCTCGCGCATCTGCAGCACATCGTCGCGCGGCTCGCCAATCGCCTGCAGAGAAAGCTCATGGCGCAGCAGAACCGCGCCTGGGACTTCGATCTCGAGGAAGGCATTCTCGATCCGGCGCGGCTGTCGCGTGTGGTCACCGATCCGTTCCATCCGCTGTCGTTCATGCACGAGAAGGAAGCGACCTTCCGCGACACGGTGGTGACGCTGCTGCTCGACAATTCCGGCTCGATGCGCGGCCGGCCCATCACGGTAGCTGCGACCTGCGCCGATATTCTGGCGCGGACGCTGGAGCGCTGCGGCGTCAAGGTCGAGATTCTCGGCTTCACCACGCGGGCGTGGAAGGGCGGTCAGTCGCGCGAGGCGTGGCTGGCGGCGGGCAAACCCGCCAATCCGGGCCGCCTCAACGATCTGCGGCACATCATCTACAAGTCGGCGGACGCGCCCTGGCGGCGTGCGCGCAAGAACCTTGGCCTGATGATGCGCGAGGGCCTGCTCAAGGAAAACATCGACGGCGAAGCGCTCGACTGGGCGCACAAGCGCCTGCTCGGGCGCTCGGAGCAGCGCAAGATCCTGATGATGATTTCGGACGGCGCGCCGGTCGACGACTCGACGCTATCGGTCAATCCGGGCAACTATCTCGAGCGGCATCTGCGCCACATCATCGAAGAGATCGAGACCCGCTCGCCGGTCGAACTGATCGCGATCGGTATCGGCCACGACGTGACGCGCTACTATCGCCGCGCCGTCACCATCGTGGATGCGGAAGAACTCGGCGGCGCCATCACCGAGAAGCTGGCTGAGCTTTTCACCGAGACTCATACTGAGGCTCCGACGCCGCGCCGCCGCAGACTGCATTCCTGAGCCGATGACCAACGACCTCAGCCGCCGGCGGTTTCTGAGGAACGCCATGGCGGCGCTTCCGGCCGGGATGATTGGCGGCGGCGCGGAGTTCGCCCACGCGCAGACGTCTTCGCTTGTGGTCAATGCCCGCAGGATCGAATCGTTCGATCCGCGCGATGCGTCCCACATCCGCTATGGTGCGCTGGAATTCCGCAGCGGGCTGGTGCTGACCTCGCCGTTCCGCGGCTTCGGCGGCCTGTCCGGACTGCGGCTCGACAAGAAGGGCGAACAGTTCATTGCCCTGAGCGACAAGGGGAGCTGGTTCACCGGCCGGATCACTTATCGCGGCAAGGTCATGACGGGCCTTTCCGACGTGAAGTCCGCGCCGATGCTGGACAGCGACGGCAGGAAAATCACGGCGCGAGGCTGGTTCGACACCGAGTCGCTCGCGCTTGATGGATCGACGCTCTATGTGGGTCTTGAGCGCGTCAATCAGATTCTGCGGTTCGATTTCAGCAGAGGTGGCGTGCGCTCGCGCGGCGAGGTCGTGCCGGTGCCGCCCGAAATTGGCAAGCTGCCGTTCAACAAGGGGCTCGAGGCGCTTGTGTTCGTGCCCAAGGGTCAGCCGCTTGCGGGAACGCTAATCGCGATTTCCGAACGCGGGCTCGATCCATCGGGAAACATTTTATGCTTTCTGATCGGCGGGCCTTCACCCGGACAGTTCACGGCAAAGCGCACCGGCAATTTCGACATCAGCGATGCGGTTCTGCTGCCGTCCGGCGATCTGTTGCTGCTGGAGCGGAAGTTCTCGCTGCTGGAAGGCGTTGGCATCCGCATCCGGCGCATTCCCGCCAAATCCATCGTTCCGGATGCGGTGATCGATGGGCCGACGATTTTCGAGGTCGATCTCGGATACGAGATCGACAACATGGAAGGTATCGATGTGCATGTCGCCGACGATGGCGCGACGGTGCTGACGATGGTGTCCGACGATAATTTCTCGATGATCCAGCGCACGCTGCTGTTGCAGTTCACGCTGGTCGAGGAGTGATTGTTATCGTCCACCGCGCTCGCGTCTTCTTCGTCATTGCGGGCGAAGCTAAGCAATCCACTCTTTGAAAAAGAAAGAAATGGATTGCTTCGTCGCTACGCTCTTCGCAATGACGGTGTCTGGCCTCGCACGAAAACAAAAAAGGCCGGGTCGAAACCCGGCCTTTTTGAAATCTAAAATTGCGGATCGAAGGATCAGCTCGCAGCGGCGAGCTTCTTCTTTTCGATCTGGCGCTTCAGCTCGACTGCCTTCGGCGACAGGTCGCCGCTGTTGGCCTTGAGCAGGAACGCGTCGAGACCGCCGTTGTGGTCGACCGACTTCAGCGCGTTGGTCGAGACGCGCAGGCGCACGTTGCGGCCCAGCGTTTCCGAAATCAGGGTGACGTTGCACAGGTTCGGCAGGAACCGGCGCTTGGTCTTGTGGTTCGAGTGGCTGACCTTGTGGCCAACCTGAGGGCCCTTGGCCGTCAATTCGCAGCGCCGAGACATCGTGTAATCCTTTGGCGAAACCTAGTGTCGCCCCGGACCGCCCAAAGGGGTCACGTGGGGGTTTAAACCGTCCATTTCAGGAACGGCGGAGCTATAAGGGGCTGGCGGCCCAGCGTCAAGGTTGAGAGGCGATTTCAGCGGCTTTTCTGCGCGCCAGGGGGCAGGTCGCGGCGGCAGGAAATGACGATTTTCCCCGTCAAACCAGTGATTTCCTAACATATAATCGACGTAATCCGTGACCAGACAGATATCTGAGGCTATCGATACGACTTTCGCGGCCTATTCGGGAACAAGTCCCGCAGACGCTGCGCCCGGTGGCTCCGGTCAATCGCTGGTCAGCAGGATTTCGTCGGCAATGCCCCGGTTCCCAAAGCTTTCTTGGATGCTCTCCCGGACCGCCCAAAACCAGCTTTGTCTGGGTGTTGTGGCCGTCGTGGCTCCATTGGCGATGTCTGCCAGCCCGGCCAGCGCTCAGGGCCGTCTGGACGCCAAGTATGAAGCAACGCTCGCGGGCCTTCCGATCGGCAAGGGCGCCTGGGTCGTCGACGTCGCCGAGGATCAGTATTCGGCAGCCGTCAGCGGCGCCACCACGGGGCTGATGAAATCCATCGGCGGCGGCAATGGCACCGGCACCTCGCAGGGGCGGATCACGGCCGGCCAGTTTGCTCCACTGAGCTACATTTCGACGGTCAACTACGGAAAGAAGGCTGAGGTCATCCGCATTACGCTCGGCGGCGGCAATGTCAAAGATTCGTCCATCGAGCCGGTGCCGGATGAAAATCCGGACCGGATTCCGGTCACTGACGTGCATCGCCGCAATGTCCTCGATCCGATGACAGGCGCGCTGCTGAAAGTTGCGGGCACCGGCGATCCGGTCGGCCCGGAGGCCTGCCGCAAGACGCTGTCGGTGTTCGACGGCAGGATGCGCTACGATCTGCGTCTCGATTACAAGCGGATGGAAACGGTCAAGGCCGAGAAGGGCTATCACGGCCCCGTCGTGGTCTGCGCGGTCTACTTCACCCCGATCGCCGGCTACGTTCCCGATCGCGCCTCGATCAAGTACGTCGCCGCCCAGCGCAACATGGAAATCTGGTTCGCGCCCATCGCCGGAACGCGGGTGCTGGCGCCCTTCAGAATTACGATTCCGACACCGCTCGGCACCGGCATGATCGAGGCGACGGAATTCATTTCGGCGCAAAAGACCGCCAAGACGAACTGATCAAGACGAGCGCCCGATCCGGCAGCGCCGCGATTCAGGAACGAATCTCACCGTGAATCGTGTTGACTCTCCGGCCAATCCGATTCGACTCCGGATTTAACGATTTTATCCCGATCGCGGCATGCGAGGAGTAACTTCAAACCCCATATAGTATCGCCGGTCACCAGATTGTGCGACATGTTGAGGCCATATCGCCTGCTACGCCGAGAGTCAGCGATTCGGGCTTCTTTCGTTCCTTACCCGTTCCAAAGCTTAAGTTGCGGCACGAAAAGCGTCGCATTGTGAGACACTTCTTTCAAACTTGCTGCGGCGTCCGCGTCGTGTGCGTCATGCGGACCTCTCGAAATGCCTCTGTCGTCTTCCGTTCCGCTGTTTTCCAATGAGCGCGCCCCCGGAGCCGGTGTTACGGCGGTGCTCGGCCCGACCAACACCGGCAAGACCCATCTCGCCATCGAGCGGATGCTGGCCCATTCGTCGGGCATCATCGGCCTGCCGCTGCGCCTGTTGGCGCGCGAGGTCTACAACAAGATCGCAGTACGAGCCGGCGCAGGCGCGGTCGCGCTCATCACCGGCGAAGAAAAGATCAAGCCGCCTCACGCGCGCTACTGGGTCTCCACCGTCGAGGCGATGCCGCGCGATCTCGATGTGTCGTTTCTGGCGGTGGATGAAATCCAGATCGCGTCTGACCTTGAGCGCGGCCACGTCTTCACCGACAAGATTCTGAACCGGCGCGGGCGAGACGAAACCCTCTTGCTCGGCGCGGCGACGATGCGGCCGATCATCGAGCGGCTGCTGCCCGGTGTGAACATCGTCACCCGGCCGAGGCTGTCGCAGCTTGAGTTTGCAGGCGACCGCAAGATCACCCGGCAGCCGCGGCGAACTGCGATCGTCGCGTTCTCGGCGGATGAAGTCTACGCCATCGCCGAACTGATCCGGCGTCAGCATGGCGGCGCTGCCGTTGTGCTGGGCTCGTTGTCGCCGCGCACCCGCAATGCGCAGGTGGACATGTTCCAGTCCGGCGACGTCGATTATCTCGTCGCCACCGATGCTGTCGGCATGGGCCTCAATCTCGACGTCGATCACGTGGCTTTCGCCTCCGACCGCAAGTACGACGGCTATCAGTTTCGCCGCCTGACGCCGTCCGAGTTTGCACAGATCGCGGGCCGCGCCGGCCGTGCGACACGCGACGGCACGTTCGGCACCACGGGCCGCTGCGCGCCGTTCGAGCCGGAACTGGTCAATGCACTGCAGAATCACACCTTCGACAGCGTGAAAATGTTGCAGTGGCGGAACACGCGGCTGGATTTCTCCTCGCTGGGCGCGCTCCAGGTCTCGCTGGCGCTGACGCCGAACCACGAGGCTCTGACCCGCGCGCCGATCGCGGAGGACATCCGCGTGCTCGATCACGCCGCGCGCGATGAGGACGTTCGCGACATGGCCAGGGGCGCCGACGCCGTGGAACGGCTCTGGGAGGCCTGCCAGATTCCCGATTATCGCAAGCTCTCGCCAGCCGCCCACGCCGAACTTGTCACCACGCTGTATGGGTTCCTGATGCGGAAGGGCCGGATCCCGGACAACTGGTTCGAGGCCCAGATCGCGCAAACCGACCGCACAGACGGCGATATCGACACATTATCGGCCCGGATTGCGCAGATACGGACCTGGACTTTCGCGGCAAATCGTCCCGATTGGCTGGTGGGCCCCGAGCGCTGGCAGGGAATTGCCCGCGCCGTCGAGGATAAATTGTCGGATGCCCTGCATGAAAGGCTAACTGAGCGTTTCGTTGATCGCCGGACCAGTGTATTGATGCGGCGCTTGCGGGAAAACACGATGCTGAATACTGAGATTGGGAAGACGGGCGAAGTGATCGTAGAGGGCCATATGATTGGCCGTCTCGACGGATTCATGTTCGCGCCAGAGTCCGCCGAGGCGGGCTCCGATGCGAAGGCCTTGCAGGCCGCGGCGCTCAAGGCGCTGGCCGGCGAAATCGATGCGCGCGCTGAAAAGCTTTCAAAGGCACCGGACGAACAGTTCGTGCTGGCGTCCGACGGAACGCTGCGCTGGACCGGCGACGCCGTCGCCAAGCTTGTTGCGGCCGACGATGCGTTGCATCCGCGTATCCGCATCATTGCGGACGAACGGCTGACCGGTCCGTCACGCGAGGCCGTGCAGACGCGGCTCGATCTGTGGCTGAAGACGCATATCGAAAAGATTCTCGGGCCGATGTTCGAGCTGTCGAAGGCCGAGGATGTCACCGGGATCGCGCGCGGCATTGCCTTCCAGCTGATCGAGGCGCTCGGCGTGCTGGAGCGGCCGAAGATCGCCGCCGAGATGAAGGATCTCGATCAGCCGTCGCGCGCAAGCCTGCGCAAGTACGGCGTGCGTTTCGGCGCCTATCATATTTTCCTTCCCGCACTGCTGAAGCCCGCCGCGCGCGGTCTTGCATCGCTGTTGTGGGGTCTGAAGCGCGACAATGTCGACTGGTCGGCATTGACCGGTGCGCAGCATCTGGCGGCGAGCGGGCGCACCTCGTTCCCGGCGGACAAGGCGCTCGATCAGGAGGCCTACCGCACGCTCGGCTACAAGCTGTGCGGCGATCGCGCGGTGCGCGTCGATATTCTCGAACGCCTCGCGGATCTCATTCGTCCCGCGCTGTCGTGGCGTCCCGGCTCGCCCGGTGACAAGCCGGCAGGCGCATTCGATGGCCGCTCGTTCACGGCGACACAGGCCATGACATCGCTCACGGGCTCCGCGGGCGAAGATTTTGCTTCGATCCTGAAGGCTCTCGGCTATCGCATGGAGAAGCGTCCGCCGCTGCCGGAGGTTGTCGCGCCGCCAGTCGCTGCGGACACCGTGGTGGATGCGGCCGCTGAAGCAACCGACACTGTGTCGGCATCCGAAGTTGTCGTGACGGAGCCCGACGTTGTCGCGGCAACGGAGTCGATTGCTGACGTGACGAACGACGCAGCAACGACCGATGCGCCGCCAGCGGCGGATGCATATGCCTCGCGTCTGCCCGAAGTGAATTTCGCCCCGCCGTCGGAAACCTCCGAATCTGTTGCGGAAGCGGCTGTGACCGAGACATCCGAACCGGCTGCTGTGGCCGAAGCCACCGAGACGGCGGCTGTTGAAGCGCCAGCCGGCGAGGCTGCGCCTGATCAGGCCGCCGAAGCGACGGCTCCTGCTGAGCCTGTGCTGGTGGAAGTCTGGCGGCCCGGTGGCCGCTCCGACGAGCGCCGTCCGCGCCATGACCGCAGCCGTTACAAGGGGCCGGATAAATCCGCCGCTCCCGCAGCCGAAGGTGAAGGCGCTGCCGGTGGTGACGAGAAGCGCGAACGTCATGGCCGCCATCGCCGCGACCGCAACAACGAACATCGCCGGCCACGCGGTGACGCTCCGGCGGTTGCTGCGGAAGGCGCGGATGCTGCGCAGGCACGTCCGCCGCGCGAGCACTTCAAGGGCAAGGACCGCAATCAGGAGCGCGGCAAGGGCAAGTTCGACAAGCGTGGCCGTGACGGGCGCAAGGATGATCGCGACCGCGGTGGCGGCTCGCATCGCACTTTCGCGACCAGCGCCGTGCCCCGTGAACGTGACCGTCCCGCCGATCCGAACTCGCCGTTCGCAAAGCTCGCGGCGCTGAAGGAGCAGCTTGCGGGCAACCGCAAGGAATAATTTGGATCGTCAGCGCCTCGACAAGTGGTTGTGGCACGCGCGGATCGTGAAAACCCGCGTCGATGCGGCAGCGCTGGTCGCAAAGGGTCGCGTTCGCATCAATGGTATGCGCCAGACGTCGCCGGGACATGCGGTGAAGGCAGAGGACGTTCTCACCATCGCGCTCGACAGCCGGGTTCGTGTGCTGAAGGTGACCGGATTCGCGGACCGGCGCGGGGATGCGGCCGCCGGGCGCACGATTTACGCCGATTTGCAAACGCCCCCCGAGTAACCAATTGCCTCGAATGACGGGCAGAACTTCCCTTGCGGCGATGCACATCCTGCGCTACGCCAAACCTGAATTTTAGACCTTCCGGAGCCTTGGATGACGTACGTCGTCACTGAAAACTGCATCAAGTGCAAGTACATGGACTGCGTGGAAGTTTGCCCCGTGGATTGCTTCTACGAGGGCGAAAACATGCTGGTGATCCATCCGGACGAGTGCATCGACTGCGGTGTGTGCGAACCTGAGTGCCCGGCTGATGCGATCAAGCCGGATACCGAACCCAGCCTCGAGAAATGGCTGGAGGTGAACGCGGAATACGCCAAGTCCTGGCCGAACATCACCCAGAAGAAGGACGCGCCAGACGACGCCAAGGAATTCGACGGCGTCGAGGGCAAGTTCGACAAATATTTTTCTGCCAATCCGGGCTCCGGCGACTGATCTGGTCTGTCTGCGCGGCCCGAGGCACGGGTAACTTTTAACCCTACCCTGCGATGAGGGCCTCCCGGACGCCGTCCGAGGGGGGCTGCAGGGCATAAATCATTGATTTTTGCGGGAAATGTGCTATTTTGGGCACATTATAGAGCCGAACCCCCTTTTGTCCCCGGCTTAGGACTCGGACGGGTTCCCCGAGAAACCATTTGAACAGGGGCGTGGCGGTTCCACGCATAGGCGCTGTGTCAGACAAATTGCGTCATAAAAAGAACTCCAAAATAAAAGACAAGGGTTCCAAGGATAAGGGCACCAAGAAGGCGTCTGCGATTCGCAGCGCGCCGAAAAAGGATGCTCGCGCATCCGCCCCAACCTCAAAAAACAAAAGAAGCACAATGCCCAACAAAAAAACTGCAAAGCCGTCTGCGAAGGCCCCAGCAAAGTCCGCTGCGAAGCCTGCGAAGACGGTGTCGAAGGCTCCTGTCGCCAAGGCCCCTGTGAAGACCGTTGCGGGCAAGCCTGCCGCGAAGCCGGCTGCCGCCGCGCCGCGCGTGGAGGAGCCGAAGAAGCCGCTGACCCAGCGTCAGGGATTCAAGACCAACGAGTTCGTCGTGTACCCGGCGCATGGCGTCGGCCAGATTCTGGCGATCGAAGAGCAGGAGATCGCGGGCGCGCGGCTCGAGCTTTTCGTCATCAACTTCATCAAGGACAAGATGACGCTGCGGGTGCCGACGGCGAAGGTCGCCAATGTGGGCATGCGCAAGCTGTCGGATCCGTCGCTGGTGAAGCGCGCGCTGGAAACCCTCAAGGGCCGTGCACGTATCAAGCGCACCATGTGGTCGCGCCGCGCGCAGGAATACGAAGCGAAGATCAATTCGGGCGACATCGTCGCGATTGCCGAAGTGGTGCGCGACCTGTTCCGCTCGGAATCCCAGCCTGAGCAGTCCTACAGCGAACGCCAGCTTTACGAAGCGGCGCTCGATCGCCTGTCGCGCGAGATCGCCGTGGTTCAGCATGTGACGGAAACCGAAGCGGTCAAGGAAATCGAATCGAATCTCGCCAAGAGCCCGCGCCGTGGCGCTGCCAAGGCTGATGCCGATGCGGGAGCCGATGCAACTGCTGACGACGCCGACGATAGTGATGGCGACGACTCCGTGTCGGAAGACGAGGCCGCCTGATCGCATCGCGAGCGATTGAATCAAAAGCCCGGCTGCAGAGCCGGGCTTTTTTTTATCGAGAGTCATTTTTGTCAGGACATGATCTTGTCCGAAAACCGGTTCCCACTTTTCCGGATCATGCCTAATCCACGACGATCTTCACACGTTCGCGCGGCTTCACCGTTGAGCGGCTGTCGAATCCGTTGAGAACGCGAAACCGGTCGACCGGGCGGTCGACACCCTGCATCCGGGACGCCAGCGATTCAATCGTGTCACCGGGCTGTACGGTCACGATCTTGATCCGCAGCGGCCGTGCCGCCTGAATCTCGGCCAGCGTCAGACGCCGGAAGGAATTCACCGTTTCGCGGAAGCTGCGGTCGCTTTCCGGTGTTTTCTTCTTCGCTGCGAAAATGAAGCGATAGACATCGCTGCCGAAACGCAGGGCGTAAATCCTGAACTGCCACTGATCGCCGCTGGCCGTCGCGGTCGCGGACGGAAAGCCGTTGATAGTCACATCCTCGGTCGAGGCCTTGTCGACATTCTCCATCCAGCCGGAATTGAGATAGTCGCCAAGCGACTGCTCCGCGGGGACGCGCACCACGTCGAAGCGCATCGCCTGGGTGCCGCCTTCGCGAACCCCGACGACGGCCTGCGCGGTGTTCTCCAGCACGAAGCCGTCCGGCACCTGGAACGTGAAGCCGAGCTTGGGATGCAGGAAGCGGCGTCCGCGCACAAACCCTTCGCTGGGATCTTCGCCATAGACAAGATTGTCGATGGCGGAGAGATAGGCATCGCGGTCGCGTTCGCCGGCTTCCGGCGACGAGTACTGCCGCGCATTGGCCTGCGCATTCTGCACCCGCTCGGGGGTCGCCGGATGCGACGACAGGAAGTCCAGCGAGCGCGGATCGGCGGGCGCACGATTGGCTTTCAGCGCAGCGTTACGCTCCATCGCGGTGAGGAAGCGGGAAGCGCCGAACGGATCGAACTTGGCGCGCGCCGAGATGCCGACGCCGATCCCGTCGGCTTCGAATTCCTGTGCGCGCGAAAAGCTCGCCATCGTCAGCTTGGTCTTGGCCAGCGCCAGCGCGTTCATATCGGGGTCATTGCCCATGTCGGCGACGACGCGGGTGACGACGGCGGCCTGCTTGGCCTGGTCTTCGCGGATCGCCGCATGCTTGGCGAGTACATGCGCCATTTCGTGGGCGAGCACCGATGACAATTCCGATGTATCGCTGGCGAGCGCGATCAGGCCGCGCGTGACATAGAGCTGCCCGGTCGGAAGCGCGAAGGCGTTGACCGCGCCGGAATTCAGGATGGTCACCTTGTAGGTGAGATCAGGCCGCTCGGAGGCCGCGACAAGGCGATCGACGGTCTTGGTGATCAGGGCTTCCAGCCGCGGATCGTCATACGATCCGCCGTAGGACGAGAGAATGCGGCTGTGTTCGCGCTCGGTGGCCGGCGTCTGGGCCGCGGGCTTGTTCGGCTTGACCGGAGCGAACCCCGGACTGGATGCGGTCTGGAACCGGCCGAGGTCGCCGCAAGCGCCCAACGCCAATGACGCGCACAGCGTAGCCGCCGCGAAAACACGGTTGAGGTTCCTCGCCTCGCGTTGGTTCGCAGGTGTTGCCACGCCGCTATTTGCCCTCGTCCCTCGGTATCGCGTCCTTCGCGGCCACATTAGCCTCAGAAATCAACTCGATCTGCCCCACGTGAGTGACCTCAATCCTTGGGCCGCCACGCTTCTCGATCCAGCCTCGAACCTGAATTCTCTTGTTTTTCAGAGACTTAAGGTCGATCCCGGCGCCTTCCAGCGACGGCATCATGCGCCTTGAAATAGTCACGGCAAAGTCCCGTGTCCATCGCCGGCCGAAATTGACATAAAATACCGTCCCGGCGAGACGGGCCGACGAAACCGTCCCCTCCACCACGGCAAACCGTCCAATTCCAGCCAAAATATCGTCGGTGCTTTCCGCGTTTTTTAAGGCAGCCAGATTGGCCCAAATGCCGCGCCTTGCAGCGCGGGCGGAGGCCTCGGCGGCAAGCAGCACAGCGGAACACGCCTTGTCCGCCGCAGAGGGAGACGCCAGCGCTTCGCCGCGTGCCAGAAGTTCGGATTGAAGGGGAGTCTCCGAACCTTGCAGAAAGACGAAGGCGGCCTGACGGCCGTAGCGATCCGGCCTGTCATCGGAGCCGTGCAATGTGACATCGCGGCCGTTGATCAGCGAAGCCAGCACTTCCTTGCCGCGAGCGGCTGTTTCTCCTGCCGGCTCGATTCCGGCGAGACGCACCTCACGCCCGTCATCGAGACGGAATGTGCGGATGTCGAACACGTCGCTGACGCGGCCGTCACCTTGGCGAGCGAACTCGCATGCGGCGTGAAGCGAGCCGCTGCTCGCGATCAGCAGCAGCGCGCAGCAAAAGGTGATCGGAATGCGGCGGTTCATCTCCACGCTGTCAGGCCTTGCGGGCACGCCGAAGCGGACTCGGCACCAAACCAGTTTCGACCTGCGGAATGTGTTGCGGCTTGCCGATGTGAGTCAAGTGTGCGCGCATGTTGCCCGGCGGCATTTGCATGGCCGGTTGCTTGCTGCCCTGTCAGGGTTGCGCCATGATGAAAGCAATCAAAGATGTCGCCCGCGAAGGCGCGTCATCGATCACGGGAGACAACATTGAAGAAAATTCTCGCAGCCCTTTTCTCGTCCGCATTTGTGCTCACCTCGGGCGGCGCAATGGCGCAAGGCAAGCCGCCGCTGAAACTCGGCGCGATCCTCGACATGTCCGGCCTCTATGCCGACATCACGGGCCTCGGCAGCGAGACCGCCGCGAAAATGGCGGCGGAGGATTTCGGCGGTGAAGTGCTGGGCCGCAAGATCGAGATCATCGCGGCGGATCATCTCAACAAAGCCGATCTGTCGTCGAGCATTGCGCGCGACATGTTCGACAATCAGGGCGTTGAGGCGATTGTCGACGTTGCAGCGTCCGCTACTGCGCTCGCCGCCAATGAAATCGCCAAGGCACGCAACAAGATCATCATGTTCAACGGTCCGGGCTCCATCCGCCTGACGAACGAGGCCTGCGGCCCCTACACGGTCCACTACGTGTTCGACACATTTGGGCAGGCCAACTCGACAGGCCTCGCTGCCGTGAAGGCGGGACTCGACACATGGTTTTTCCTGCAGGCTGACTACGCGTTCGGGCAGGATCTGGAAAAGGACACATCCGCCGTCGTGACCAAGATGGGCGGCAAGGTGCTTGGCACCGTCAAGCATCCGCTGAACACCTCGGACTTCTCGTCGTTCCTGCTGCAGGCGCAGAGCTCAAAGGCGAAGGTGATCGGCCTCGCCAATGCAGGCGGCGATACCATCAATGCCATCAAGCAGGGTGCGGAATTCGGCCTGATGAAGGGCGGACAGAAGATGTCGCCGCTGTTGGCTTTCATCACTGACATCGACAGCATCGGGCTTGAGACCGCGCAGGGCCTCGTGCTGGCAGAAGCCTGGTACTGGGATTTGAACGACGACACCCGCGCTTTCACCAAGCGTTTCCAGGAACGCGTCAAACGCGTGCCGACCTCCGCGCAGGCCGGCGTCTATTCCTCGGTGCTTCACTATCTCAAGGCGGTGAAGGAAGCAGGCACCACGGACTCGGCTGCTGTGATGAAGGTCATGAAGTCGACCCCGATCAACGACATGTTCGCCAAGGGCGGCAAGATCCGCGAGGACGGCCGCATGATTCACGACATGTATCTGTTCGAGGTGAAGAAGCCGTCGGAATCGAAGGCGCGCTGGGACGACTACAAGCTGCTCGCCACCATTCCGGGCGATCAGGCGTTCCAGTCGCTGGACGCGTCGCGCTGTTCGTTCATCAAGAAGTAACGTTGTTGCAAGCGCCGGCTGAGGCCGGCGCTTGTCCTCTGTTCAGCACAGGAAAATCCCCATGAGCGGAACCGTTCTGCAAAGCCTCGACCGTGGTCTTCTGACCATCACCATGAACCGGCCCGATCGCCGCAACGCGATCAATGCGGAGATGTCGGCAGACCTGATCGAGGCGGCGCGGCGGGCGGCGGACGATACCGAGGTTCGTGCGGTGCTGCTGCGCGGCGCCAACGGCACGTTCTGCGTCGGCGGCGACGTCAAATCGATGGCCGAGAACAAGACGACGCTGTCATACGAGGTGAAGCGCGCCAATCTGCGCCGGGGTATGGAGATCTCGCGGCTGTTGCATGAATTGCCGAAGCCGGTCGTCGCGCAGATCGACGGCGCGGCGGCGGGAGCGGGTCTCTCCATCGCGCTGTCCTGCGATCTGCGCGTTGCGGGGGCGTCTGCGAAAATCACGACGGCCTTCGCCAAGGTCGGCTTTTCCGGCGACTACGGCGGAACGTATTTCCTGACCCAGATGCTCGGCAGCGCCAAGGCGCGCGAGTTGTATCTCATGTCACCGGTGCTTACGGCGCAGGAGGCGCTGGCTCTCGGCATGGTCACCAAGGTCGTGCCGGACGCGGAGGTTGCCGATGCCGCGACGGAGCTTGCAATGTCGCTGGCGCAGGGGCCGACCGTGACGCTCGGCTACATCAAGCGCAACATCAACAATGCCGAACATCTCTCGCTCGAAGCCTGCTTCGATGCCGAGGCTGCGCATCATACCCGCTGTGGCGAAACGGCAGATCACCAGGAAGCCGCGAAGGCCTTCATGGAAAAGCGCGCCGCGGTGTTCAAGGGGCACTAGCCATAAAAAATCGAAGCGGGAGTGAGCGCGAATGACGGACGCGACGAGGCTGCGGCAGATATGTCTCGTCGCGCCGCAGCTTGAGCCGGTGGTTGGCGACATCGCCGCCATCATGGGGCTGACGGTCTGTTATCGCGATCCAAATGTCGCCCGCTACGGTCTGGAAAACGCGCTGCTTCCGGTCGATACAATTCTGCTTGAAGTGGTGGCCCCGTTTCAGGGCGGCACGGCTGCGGGCCGCTTTATCGAAAAGACCGGCGGGCATGGCGGTTACATGGCGATCTTCTCCTGTGCCGATCCGCGCGAGCGGCAGAAGAATGCCGGAGAGGTCGGCGTGCGAACCTCTCATGTCATCGATCGGCCGCCGTATCTCGGCGTTCAGCTTCACCCGCGCGATTGCCGCGCGGCGTTCATCGAGTTCAATCACACCAGTGGCAGCGACAACATTCGCGGCGCCTATCCACCGGCCGGGCCCGACTGGAACAAGGCGATCCGCGGCGATGTGACGACTGCGCTGACCGAGGTCGTGCTGACGAGTCCCGATCCGCGCGGGCTCGCCGATCACTGGGGCCGGATCATCGGAATCTCTGCGGTGGGAGCGGACATCACGCTGCCCAATTGCAGGATTCGTTTTACCCAAGGTGGCAACGAGATCATGAGCGCGCTGACGTTTCGTGTCCGCGATCCCGCCGTTGTGCTTCATGCCGCGCAGGCGAGGGGATACGCCATCGCCGTAAATTCGTTTCGTATCGGCGGCGTCGATTTTCGTATCACCGCCTGAGACAAGACGTGACAAAGCATCCGCTGGATACATTCTTTTCACCAGGCAGCATCGCAATCATCGGCGCGTCGCGGGACGACAAGAAAATTCCCGGTCTGCTGCTGACGTTCCTGCGCCGAAACGGATTCGCTGGCGAAATATTCCCGATCAATCCGGCCTATGACAGCATCTGCGATCTCGGATGTTTTGCATCGGTCGCCGCGATCGGAAAGCCGGTCGATCTCGCCATTGTCATCATTCCGGCGCGGGCGGTGCTCGGCGCGTTGCTGGAATGCGCGGCGGCAGGTGTGAAGAATGCGATTGTGATCTCGTCAGGGTTCGCGGAAGAGGGTGGTGAGAGCGCCGGCATGCAGGCCGAGATTGCCGAACTCGCAAAACGCACCGGCATGCGCATCTCCGGGCCGAACGCCGAGGGTTTCTACAACGAGCCGCAGCGTATCGCGGCGACGTTCAGCCCGACGGTCGATGTCAGGCCGGACGCGCCGCGGCTGCTGGCAAGCCAGCGCCGTGTCGGCATCGTTGCCCAAAGCGGCGGCATCGGATTTGCGATCTACAATCGCGCCAAGGCGATGGGCGTCGCTGTCAGCAAGGTCATCAGCACCGGTAACGAGTCCGATCTCGCCGCCGGTGAATTCCTCGACTATCTGGTTCAGGATGACGCGACCGACGTCATCCTGATGTTCATCGAAGGCATTCGCGATCCGCAGATGTTCGCGGCCGCGGCGCGGCGTGCGGCGGAGACCGGCAAGCCGGTGATCGTGATCAAGGTCGGCCGCTCGGGTGCGGGTGAGCGGGCCGCGGCCTCTCATACCGCGAGCCTAGCCGGATGGACGGCCGCTTACGATGCGGTGTTCGCCAAATACGGCTTTGTCGTTTGCAACGATCTTGATGAGGCGGTGGCGATCGCGGCAGCATTCGCGGCGGCGCCGCTGCCGCGCGGCGACCGCCTGGCCGTTGTCACTGTCTCGGGCGGCGCGGGAGCCTGGGTCGCGGATGCGCTTGCGGGCGAGGGATTGCAGATTCCGGAGCTCGCCGCATCGATGCAGGAAAAAGTGCGCGCACTGATCCCGTCCTATGGTTCGGCGCGCAACCCGGTCGATATCACCGCGCAGGCGGTTCATAGCGGCGGATTGCAGAAGGTGATCGAACTGCTGGAGCAATCGAGCGATATCGATGCCATCGTCGTCGTGGTGTCGCTCGCCAGCGAGACGCGCATTCCTGTCAAGGCGGATGAAATCAAGCCGCTGATCGATGCACAGCGCAAGCCGATCCTGTTTTTCACTTACACCTTGCCGTCGCAGTTCGCGCGGACGGAACTGGCTGCTTCCGGGATTGTGGCCTTCTCCGGCATCACGTCGCTGGGGCGGGCCGTGAGCCAGCTTGTGAAGCGGAGCCGGTACGCACTCGCACCACAGGTGGAGGCCCATCCGTCGCGATTGGAGACGCCTGTGCCCGGGCGTCTGTCCGAGCATGAAAGCAAGGCGCTGCTGCGTAACGCCGGCATCGATGTGCCGCAGGAAATTCTGGTGCGGGACAAGGCCGCGCTCGCTGCGGCGCTCTCGACGACGGGTTTTCCGGTGGCGATGAAAATCCAGTCGCGTGACATTCCGCACAAGAGCGAAGCCGGCGGTGTGCAGGTGAACATCCGCGATGCCGATGAGGCTGCGGTAGCCTATGACGCACTGATCGGAAACGCGCGGCGGTTCAATTCCGTGGCCGGTATTCAGGGCGTGCTGGTGGGTCCGATGGCCGGGCAGGGCGTCGAGATGATTATCGGCACCATCAACGATCCCACATTCGGCCCCATCATCATGACCGGGCTCGGCGGGATCGCGACCGAATTGTTCAGGGACGTGGTCTATCGGCCCGCGCCGGTGAGCGAAGCGGAAGCCGCCGCGATGGTCGCCGAACTCAAGTCGGCTGCGCTGCTCGACGGATTCCGGGGCGCTGCGAAGGCGGACAAGGATGCACTGATCAAACTGATTGCGCGGATCTCGCTGCTTGCGGCTGAGTTGAAGGACTCT
The DNA here is from genome assembly GCF_000497575.1 of Afipia sp. OHSU_II-C1. Lineage (GTDB taxonomy): Bacteria > Pseudomonadota > Alphaproteobacteria > Rhizobiales > Xanthobacteraceae > Afipia. The sequence goes on along the minus strand of NZ_APJI01000002.1, from coordinate 86,360 downwards.
GTCTCGGAGATCGAGATCAATCCGGCGCGCGTGCATGAGGAAGGGAAGGGTGTCACGATCGTCGATGCGCTGATTGCAGGAAAAGCGGCGTCAGCGGGCTGATGGCGCGCGCAAGCATCATCGCGCATCTGCCATTCCTGCGCCGGATCGGATCAAAAATCGCTGTTCCGGCCGGAATTTGGCCGCTAGGTTGCGGCCCACAACGACAGCCTCGCAAGAAGGACAACAGATGGCCAAGGATGGATTGACGGCAATTGTAACGGGCTCGGCCTCGGGTCTTGGCGCGGCATCTGCCGCTTTGCTGGCAAAGCAGGGTGCGAGGCTGGTCATCAATTATTCGTCGAGCCAGAAGGAAGCCGAGCAGACAGCCGATGTGTGCCGCCGCGCCGGTGCAGAGGTTGTGGTCGTGCAGGGCGATGTGTCGCGCGACGAGGATTGCAAGAAGATCGTTGCCGCGGCCGCGCCGTGGGGCCGGCTCGACGCCCTGATCAACAATGCCGGCATGACCAAGCATGTCGATCACGGCAATCTCGATGGCCTGTCCGCCGAGGATTTCCAGCGCATCTATGCGGTGAACAGCATCGGTCCGTACCAGATGATCCGCGCGGCGCGCGCGTTGCTGGAGGCGGGCGCCAAGCACGCCGACCGCAGCTCGTCGGTGGTGAATATTTCGTCGATCGCGGGTATCGCCGGTATCGGTTCGTCGGTGGCCTATGCGGCGAGCAAGGGCGCCCTGAACACCATCACGCTGTCGCTGTCGCGTGCGCTCGCGCCTGTGATCCGTGTCAACGCGGTCTGTCCCGGATATATCGATACGCCGTGGTTCACCAAGGGCCGCGGCGCCGACCAGGCAGCGAAGGTTCGCCAGACGGTGATGGAACAGGCGCCGCTCCACATCGCGACCACGGCAGAGGATGTTGCCGAACTCGTGTGTTTTCTCGCGAGCCCGGCGTCACGCAGCATGACCGGAGAGATCGTGCGTATCGATGCCGGCGTGCATCTGGGCCCTGCGCTCCTGCCCAAGCGGATCTGAGCGCAGAACGCCAGCCGCTCAGACCTTGTTGCCGGGATCGGAGACGACGCCGCGCGCCACCAGCCGGTTCCAGATGAACAGCACCACCAGGGCTCCAATGGTGGCGGTGATGAATCCGGCGCCCTGGTTCGGACCGTAGTGGCCGATCGCCTGACCGATGAAGGTCGCCAGAAATGCGCCGGCGATGCCGAGGACCATCGTCAGGATGAAGCCTGTCGGATTATTTGGCCCCGGTGATAAAAGCCGTGCAAGAAAACCCGCGACCAGTCCGACGATGAGAACATAAAGCATTGCTGGTGTCCTTCGTGCTGAAATTCAAAGAGCCGCTTGTCGGTCGGCGTGGAGCGAACAATCGCTCCACGCGGTCGTGATGCCGGTCAGATCCAGCGCGAGGCTTCTTTTTCGGTCGGAAGCCGTCCATCCGGCGTCAGCTGATTGATGACATCAGGCAACTGCCTGGCAAGACCCGCCAGCAGCTCGTCGCGTGACAGGCCGGTCTGTGATGTCAGCGTGCTGATCTGATCCGCACCGAGCGCGGAGGCGAGATCACCGGGGGAGATCTGCTTGTTGGGACCGGCGCTGACCCATGAGTTGGCGGTCTCGGTATGGCCTTTTTCCTGAAACTGCTTGAGCAGATCGTTCAGTCCGCCGCTCAGGACGCTTCCTGCTGCGCCGCCTGCCAGCAATCCGCCGAGAGCCCCTCCGAGCGGACCCTTCATCAGGTCGCCGAGTCCGCCGCCAAGACTGCCGCCAAGACTACCACCAAGTCCGCCGGTGCTGGCGGTCGTGGTGCCCGGCAACGGGGTTGGTGCAGATGGCGCAGGCGCGTTGGGGCTTGTGCCCTGCTGGCTTCCGCCAAGATGTTTGACCGCCTTGTAGGCAAGAAGGGCAAGGATCGCCATGGTCATTGGCGACATCCCGCCGCTGCTCTGACCCGGTGAGCTTGGTTCACTTGGCCCGCGAGGTCCGTTTTGCATGCCGTTGAGAATGTCGAGCAAACCCATCGTTATCTCCTGTCGAACGCCCGCCCAGCGGAAAGACTAGTGTCCCGCCATGACGGTTACAAGGCAGGGTAGCGGTCGTGCACGCCCTCTGGTATGGAATTGCGAAAGTTTTAAGCGCTCTTGCCGTTCATCTTCGGTAAGAGATTGAGACCGGTCCCGTAGCTCAGCCGGATAGAGCGACGGTTTCCTAAACCGTAGGTCGGAAGTTCGAGTCTTCCCGGGATCGCCAAGTCTTGCCGGTCGCGCGTAAATCGCGCCGTATCCAAATGCCGATGGTACAGAGCAGCGCAATAGCGCTGGCCGATTGACTTTAGATTTCAGGCCGCGCTCGATGCCGGGTCTTCAGCGGCCGGCTCTGTGTTGTTCAACTGAACGCCACTATAGCAGTTGTGAACCTTATGAGACATGCCCGGTCGGCAGCCTCAAGGCGGTATGCGTTTGTCCGCGATGTGTCGCCGGCCCGGCATCGCATGCCGGACTGGCGAGACGTTGTGTGTGCGCCCGTCTTGTGCGGGTTAATCCAGTTTGACGCCGGCCTCGGTCACGACCTTCTGCCAGCGCACGGTTTCCGCGGCCACCATGGTGCCGAACGCCGCCCCTGTAACATCGGGAACGTCGGAGCCGTTGCGCTCCCACGCTTCCTTGATCGCAGCCGTCTGCATCGCCTTCTGCAACTCCTTGGTCATGCGTTCGACGACGGCCGGCGGCGTTTTCTTCGGTGCGAAGACCCCGTACCAGGTCGAGACTTCGTAACCGGGCACGCCTGCTTCCGCGGCTGTGGGCACATCCGGGAACGCCGGCACCCGTTTTGGCGCCGCGACTGCGAGCGCGCGCAACTGCCCGCTGCGGATTTGCGGCGCCGACGAGCCGAGCCCGTCGAACACCAGCGGCACGTGACCGGCGACAAGATCCTGCATCGCCGGGCCCGCTCCGCGATAGGGCACATGCAGAATGCGCGTCTTGGTCACAATCTTGAACAACTCGCCGGCGAGATGATGCGTGGTGCCGGCGCCGGCGGAACCGTAGTTCAGCTTGTCCGGATTGGCGCGAAGATAGGCGACGAATTCCGGCAGCGTCTTGGCGGCAACCTTGTCAGGATTGACCACGATCACCTGCGGCGGCCGCGCGATCAGCGCCACCGGTACGAAATCCTTCTCGAGATTGTAGTCGAGATTGGGATAGATCGCCGGAGCGATGGCGTGATGCGCCGCGCCGACGAAGAAGGTGTAGCCGTCCGGCGCGGCCTTCGATGCCTGCGATGCGCCCACGGTGCCACCGGCGCCGGCGCGGTTTTCGATCAGCACGCGCGTGCCCAGTTGCGTGTCGAGCTGGGCAGCAAGCGGGCGGGCGAAGGCATCGGTGCCGCCGCCGGCCGCGAACGGCACGACAAAGACGATTGGCTTCTCCGGCCATGTCTGGGCCCGGGCCTGATCGGCCACCGCGACAGAGCCCGCCAGGAGTGCAGATAAAGCGTACCAGCCGAATTTCAGGTTCACGTCAGATCCTCCCGGGATTGTTGGATTGCGTCGTCTCTTGGCGACGCTTGGGTGTCGTTACGCAGCAAAATACCGCTCATGTTCCTGCAATGCGTCTCGCCGGACAACGGGACGTTTCGCCGCTGCCCGTGCGCTCCGAGGCGCGCGACTCCGCCCAGATTGGCCTGATGTATGAGGATTTATTGACAATATCATACAGCGCATGCGAGCGTGCGCTGCCGGTTCAGAGATGAGACGTCACACCAAATGTTCGGAATTCTGGGCTTCGGCTTTCTTCTTGGCATGCAGCATGCGTTAGAGGCCGATCACATCGCGGCGGTGTCCAGCATCGCGGCCCGGCGATCGAGCGTCGGTGACATCGTCAAGCATGGGCTGACCTGGGGGCTCGGTCACACCATCACCCTGTTCATGTTCGCCGGCGCGGCAATTCTGCTCGGCCATGCGATCCCCGAACACCTGGCGAGCCCGCTGGAAACCGCGGTCGGCGTCATGCTGGTTGGCCTCGGCGCGCATGTGCTGTGGCGATTGTGGCGCGACCGGGTGCATTTCCATCAGCACCGGCACGGCGACGGCACCGCGCATCTGCATCTTCACAGTCACGCTGCGGATTCCCTTCCTCACACGCGCAGCAGCCACGATCATCGGCATGGTTTCCGATGGCGGTCGCTGCTGGTCGGGCTGATGCACGGCATGGCGGGCTCGGCTGCGCTGCTGGTTCTTGTGGTCACGCAACTCGCCAATCCGGTCTACGGCCTATTTTACGTTCTGCTGTTCGGAATTGGCTCGATGCTGGGGATGGGCGCGCTGTCGACAGTGATTGCGGTGCCGCTGGCTGTTTCCGCGCGATGGCTGACATGGGCCAATCGCGGACTTCAGGCCGCTGTCGGGATTGTCACCATCGGGATCGGCGCGATGACGATCTACTCCACTGCGCTGGCGTAGGGACGTCCATCCTGTCGCGCGGCTTGTCGCCATAGCTGCCGGTGTGCAATGTGCCGGCAAAAGAACAGCCGACGAGGAACGCCTTGCCCCATCGTCACGAAATCTATGCCATCCGCTATGCGACGATGACGGGGCGCCAGCCGCATCAGAATTATCTGACGCCGGATGTCCACAACGAGGGCACCGACCTCGACTATTTCATCTGGCTGATCCGGGGCAAGGGCGGCGACATCCTGGTCGATACCGGCTTCAACGATGTCGCGGCGCGCGAGCGCTCGCGTAACCTGACCATCAATCCGTCCGATGCGCTGGAACGGTTCGGCGTTGCGCCCGGCAGCATTCGCGAGGTCGTGATCACACATCTGCATTACGATCATGCGGGGAATCTCGATCGCTTTCCCAACGCGCGGTTTCACTTGCAGGATCGCGAGATGAGTTTCGCCACCGGCCGCTGTATGTGCCACGGCCTGCTGCGGCATCCGTTTTCCGCGGAAGACGTCACGCTGATGGTGCGCCATGTGTTCAGCGACCGTGTCGTGTTTCATGACGGGGATGACGAGATCGCCCCGGGTGTGACGCTGCATCATGTCGGCGGACACTCGGACGGCCTTCAGGTGGTGCGCGTCGAAACCGAACGCGGCCCCGTGGTGCTCGCCTCCGACGCCGCGCACTATTACGGCAACATGCATCGCCGCAATCCATTTCCGATCGTCTACAACGTCGGCGACATGATGGAGGGCTGGAAGATCGTCGAGCGCCTTGCCGGTCATCCCGACCGTGTCATTCCCGGTCATGATCCCATGGTGCGCGAGCTTTACCCGCAGGCCAGCGACAAGGCCGATGCTGTCGCGCTGCACAAGAATCCGAAACGATCCTTCACCGCCTAGCGCTGCCATCGTCCTCATGACGGGGGAGTGAACAAGCGATCTTGATTGCCCGCCGTGCGAAGGCGTTGATATAAAATGAGCGAGCCCCGCATGGACATCGCCGGCGGATCGGCGAGTCACAAGTGAAACTCGATGCACGGCAGAGACGATCACACCTCAGCAAAGACAGCTTTCGTGTTCGCGGGCGGCGGAAGCTTTGGCGCGATTCAGGTCGGGATGATGCAGGCGCTGGCAGCGCATGGGGTCACGGCCGATCTCGTGGTCGGGTCAAGCGTGGGGGCGATGAACGGCGCTTACTATGCCGGCGCGCCGACACCGGACGGCGTCAAGAAACTCGCGGAGATCTGGCGGGGGCTGACACGGCAGGATGTGTTTCCGGTCTCGGCGCGTTCGTTCGTCAGCTTTCTGTGGCGGCGGGATTTTCTGATCTCGCATGACGGCGTCCGCAAGCTGATCGAGGATCATCTTCCGTACCAGAAGCTGGAAGACTCGATCATTCCGATTCATATCGTCACCACCGACATCGTGACCGGCGAAACTATTGTGCTGTCGGAAGGCTCTGCCGCCGAAGCGATCGTTGCCAGTACGGCCATTCCGGGCGCGTTCGCACCGGTCAGACACAACGACCGTTTTTTGGCCGACGGAGCGATATCGAGCAACACGCCAATCCGGGTTGCCATCCAGAAGGGCGCAAAGCGGCTCATCATCATGCCGACCGGGTTTGCCTGTGCGGGGCAGGACCCGCCGGTCGGCGCGGTTGCAACCGCACTGCACGCGCTGACACTGCTGATCTCGCGGCAGATGACCGCCGAGCTGGAGTATCTGGAGTCGACCATTGACTATTGCGTGGTGCCGCCGCTGTGCCCGCTGGTCGGCTCGCCTTATGACTTCACCCGCACAGACGACCACATCACGCGGGCCGTCAAGAGTACCGAGGAATGGATCGCCGGTGGCGGGCTCGGGAAGGCGGGCATCCCGGGCGAAATGCGTCCGCACCGGCACTGAGTGCGTTCGGCGCGAAGCGCGATTGATATATTGCTCTGCAATATGCCGCAGGCTGACGTTCTACGTTCGCGATATGACAGCATGACGTCAAAGCGCCGGCATATCCCGCGGCACTTCCGATGCCGGTGCCTCACGCTTTGGTGTATAGTTCCCGTCTATCGATGCTGTTCTCGCTGCGCTATCGACCTGCGTCGTGAAACGCGCCAACATGCGGACTGCCGCTACGGCTTATGAATTGCTGCCGAGGTTTTTATGGAAACGCTCTCGCTGCTGCTTTCGCCCCGCTTTATTATTCTGACTCTTTGCATTTGCATCACCGCGCTTCTGGTTGGCTGCGCGATCTACTACGACTTCAAGCATATTTTTCTGTTTGCCATTCCGATCACGATTTTCGGGTCGCTGTCGGTGCTCGGCATCCACGACATGCTGCAGAAGAGCCACGCGGTTTTGCGCAACTATCCGATCTCTGCGCATATCCGGTTTCTCCTGGAGGAAATCCGCCCCGAGATGCGGCAGTATTTCTTCGAGAGTGAAAAAGACGGCAAGCCGTTCAGCCGTGACACGCGTGCGGTGGTTTATCAGCGCGCCAAGATGGTGCTCGACAAGCGCCCGTTCGGCACGCAGGAAGATGTCTACGCCGAAGGCTATGAATGGATGAACCATTCGGTCTCGCCGAAGCCACCGGCCGATGAGCATTTCCGTATCACCATCGGCGGTCCGGACTGTACGAAGCCGTACTCGGCGTCGGTGTTCAATATCTCCGCGATGAGCTTCGGTGCGCTCAGCCCCAATGCGGTTCGCGCGCTCAATGCCGGTGCCAAGAGGGGCAACTTCGCGCACGATACCGGTGAGGGCGGAGTAAGCCCGTATCATCGTGAGAACGGCGGCGACCTGATCTGGGAAATCGGCTCGGGATATTTCGGCTGCCGCAATCCCGACGGAACGTTCAATCCTGAGCTGTTCGCAAATGTTGCGAATGACGACCAGATCAAGATGATCGAACTGAAGGTCAGCCAGGGCGCCAAACCGGGTCACGGCGGCGTGCTTCCGGCGGCGAAAGTGTCCGAGGAAATCTCGCGCATTCGCGGCGTCCCGATGGGTGAGGACTGCATTTCGCCGGCCTATCACCGCGCCTTCTCAACTCCGATCGAGATGATGCAGTTCATCGGTGAGATGCGGCGGCTGTCGGGCGGCAAGCCTGTCGGCTTCAAGCTCTGCATCGGTCACCGCTGGGAATTTCTGGCGATCTGCAAGGCGATGGTGAAAACGGGAATCTATCCCGACTTCATCGTGGTCGATGGCAACGAGGGCGGCACCGGTGCGGCGCCGGCCGAGTTCATGGACCATCTTGGCATGCCGATGCGCGAGGGCGTCAGCTTCGTTCACAATGCGCTGATCGGCATCAATGCGCGGGACCGCATTCGGATCGGCGCGGCCGGCAAGATCGCGACAGGCTTCGATCTCGCGCGCGCCATGGCGCTCGGTGCGGACTGGTGCAATTCCGCGCGCGGCTTCATGTTCGCGCTCGGCTGCATCCAGTCGCTGAGCTGTCATACCGATCGCTGCCCGACAGGCGTGACGACCCAGGACCCGACGCGCAGCCGCGCTCTGGTGGTGCCGGACAAGACCACGCGCGTTTACAACTATCATCGCGCCACGCTGCATGCGCTGGCGGAACTGATCGCAGCATCTGGTCTCAGCCACCCGCAGGAAATTCGCCCGATTCACTTCTCGCACCGGATATCCGGAACCGATGTGCTGTCGTTCGCGCGGCTTTATCCGCAGCTTCGTCCGGGCGAACTGCTCGAAGGCAAGGTCGATAGTCCGCGCTTCCATGCCTGGGCATTCGCGCAGGCGGAATCGTTTGCGCCGCTCCCGGTGCCACCTGCGTCCATGCCGGCGACGCCGGTCGCCGTGCGCGGAGTTGGGGCCTAGAACTCGCCGTGCAGGCGGCCTGAGAAGATCGAGACGGGTCCGCGGTCCGCGTTGTAGGCGGGGTTTACGATCAGCTGATAATCGGCGGTGAAGGTGAATGCCTTGCTGAGCGCCAGCGCGTAGTAGGTCTCCAGGATGCGTTCGTTGCTGTAGTTCAGCCGGCCGTCACCGATCAGCAGACCCTTGCCGCCGGCGGCCAGGAAATCGCGGTGCGCGCCCGACAGTCCGTTGATGGCTCCGCCGAGGCCGATGGTGTCGGTGGGCCGGCCCCAATAGCTGCCCTTGATCGAAACGCCGCCCGACACGCTGCGGTCGATATCCGTGAATGAAAGAATCTCGTTCTGACCGTCGTTCCAGCTCGCGCGTGCGAAAATCCCAATGTCGGTTGCGACCTGCTGTTCGGCGTTGACATAGAATCCGTACTTGGATCGCTCGCGCCGCTCGCCGAGGACGATGTCGTTGATGTCCAGACCCGGATTTGCCGTGCTGATTCCAAGCACATCGCGATAGCTGGCGGTGTTGCCTTTGTTGGCGAATACGCCGACGCGCAGCTTGCCGGGCTGGTTGAAGATCGTATGGCGCTCCTCGAATTCGACCACCGCGCCGCCGGTTTTGAAGGTGAGCACGTCGCTGTTGGGCTGCGACGGCACCTGGAACAGGCCGGCCCTGATCGCCCAGTCCTTGCGGTTGAGTTCGACCACGGCGCCGCGCGTGAAGCCCGGCAGATCGGCCGGGAAGTCATAGGCGGCGGAGGCCCACATCGCCCAGTTCAGGAAATCGGCGCGCGGATCCTTTGCGTAGGAATTGCCGTCGAAGTAATCGCCGACGGCGAATCGTCCGACCGTGACCGTGAGGCGGTCGATGTCGCGCTTGCCCGGCAGTTGGTTGGCGGCGTCGGCGACGTCTTCCTGTTCGCCGCCGAGACCGAAGGTCTGACGTAAGAAATAACGCTGCGCACGGAATTTCGGATACTCCGCGCCGCCCTTTTGCGCTTCGCCATTCGAGAAGCCAGCAAGACCGAGCGTGCTGCCGATGCCGAATCCCTGCGCGAGTTCAGGGTTGAAGTAAAATTCTCCGCCCTCCCACAGCCGCCAGCCGAGAAACGCGCCGACGGTCCAGGTCTCGCGGGTGCGTCCGGCGCCGGGCAGGCTGTTCGGCCCCTGATAGGGCGCGCGGAAGGACGGATAGCCTTGCGTGATCAGCGTGGTCTGGCCGTGGACATTCCAGTCGGTGGATTCCGGAAGCGAAGGCGGCTTGATCGCGGCGCCTGTCACCCATGGAGGTGCATCCCACAGCCGGTAGTTCAGTCCGACCTTGACGGCATGAACCTGAGGATCAACCCGCGCATCAGGAAGCGGCACGTCGCCGAGCCCATAGGTGCGCGCGCCAAGATCGATGTAGTTGTACTCGACCTTGCCGGACCAGTTGCCGCCCACTGCGAACTCGATACCGGCGCCTGCGACCCAGCCCAGATGCATGCGCGACTTGTTGCCGATCACGTCGCCTGCCGCGTCATTGAGATCGACGCGGGTGCGTCCCCACGCGGCGCCGCCGGTCACGTAAGGCAGCCACGTTCCGAAGGCGTAGCCGATGCGGCCGCGCGCCGTGCTGAAGTAATCGAACGTCGTGTGGAATGGCGCAGGCACCAGCTTCGGACGATCGAGCGGACTCGTAAAGGAAATATCGGCTTCGACGCCGACCAACCATTTGTTCGGAAGCTGCAGGTTGTAGCCCGCCTGATAGCCGCCGATCAGACCGGTGATGGTGTGCGGAAAGAAGATGCCTTGCTGTGGCAACGGATTGGTGCCTGGACCAAAGCTGCCGCCGCCGTAGCCGACGTGCCCGCCGACATAGTGACCGCTCCAGTCAAAAACCGGCGCAGCGCGCGGCGCTTTAAGGGGCAGGGCGGCGTCGGCCGCCCGCACGACATCAAGCGACGTCGCTCCCAGCGCAAGTCCCGCGACTGCGCCTTTCATCAGGACTATGTGGCGTTTGATCGAGATCATGAAACGGCCAGCGCACGGGATCGCATCTGCGGGTGGAGGGACCAGAAAGAACCGGGCTTGCTGGCATTTGGCGGTATTTGCGAATTGTTCTCAAGTGATTGTTTTGCTTGTGAGCAGCCGATCTGTGGGCCGGCCGGAATTCGCCCGGGACCCATGGCATTGTTATGTGACAATCAGACGACATGCAGCTGTGGCTTAGAGACGCTCGGCGAATCGCGCAAGCAAAAATGAAATGACCCGCCCGGGGGGACAACCGGGCGGGTCCTTGGGTCGACGCGGCGTGGATGAGGCGTCGCGCCGAACTCAACTTTGAAGCGGATCAGTAGCAGCTGCGAACGCGGCCGATGTAATTGCCGTAGGCGTCGAACTGGCGAACCCAGCCGCAGCGGCGATAGCCGTAGTAGTCGCCCGCGTAAGCGTTGCTGGCAGCGGCGGCGAACAGCGCGCCGGCGGCGAGGCCGACACCAATGCCGACGCCATGGTGATGATGAAACTTGCCGGCGTGGGCTTCCTGGGTGCTGGCGGCGATGCCACCGGTCAAAGCGACAGCAGCAACAGCGAGGGCGGCAATCCTGGTCTTGATCGACATGAAACTCTCCATCCTTGTTTGGGGCAGTCCGTCTGGACCGCATGCCAATTGGTGGTGAGCTGACGGAATTCGGTTCGAAGTTTCTTTTGAAAAATCGAAATCTCAAAAAATACAATTAATTCAATATATTAGCGTTGCATCACGGCATTTGGGGCCGGTTTGAGAGCCGCGCAAGATCGAACCTGCGGACGTCGTCGAGCAATTCAGCGAAGGCGCGCGCGCCATGTTCGATCAGCGCTGCGCCTTTCTCCGCGGTGGCTGTCGTGGCATCGCCGACCGCGCCAAGCGGATTGAGATCCTGCATTGCCCAGGCGAACGGCGCGGGGCGCCCTGCCGAAAGCCAGCGGAAGTCCTTCGTCATCTGTTTTTCTGCAGACTCGAAATTTGCCAGGCGGTCTTTTCTGACCTGATCGGGGAATGCCGCAAGCATGATCGAGGTTTCAACCGCGCCGCCATGAATCCCGAAACGCAACTCATCGGCCGGGAATAATCCGTCCGGCGCGCCGAACCGGCTCCAGCTTGTGGTCACCGCGAGCATCTGATGCTTCGCGCGCAGATCCTGCGCGATGAGCGCCATCGCGGCGCTGTTGCCGCCATGGCTGGTGACAATGACGAGCTTGCGGATGCCCGTTTGCGCGACCGTGTCGCAGAGCGCCATCCATTTGCCGAGCGCGACATCGGTCGTCAGTGTCTGCGTACCGGGATAGTCCGTATGCTCGGTCGAAATGCCCACCTGTTCGATCGGCAGAAACGTGACCGGCATTCTGTCGGGCACGATCGCGCGCACGCGGCCGAGATAGGCCTGCGCGATCAGGGTATCGGTCTCGAGCGGCAGATGCGGCCCATGCTGCTCGGTCGCCGCGAGCGGTAAGACGGCGATCCAGTGTGCAGCATCGGTCTTGTCGATGCCGGACAGGTCAATTCCGGTCCAGTCATGCGGAGGCTTGGAGATCATCGTGCGCGGGTTTCTTCGAACAGGCGTTTCATTGAATCAATTAGCAGAGTAGCCTTGCGATGCCCATCATGGGCAAAACGCCCAACGGAGTCCAATGATGCCCCCCAGCCACTTGCTGCGCGCGTTTCTCGTCGGGATGGCGCTCGCCGCCGCGCCCGCATATGCGCAGGCGCCGGGGGGGCTGGACAAGGTGTCGTTCGGCACCAACTGGGTGGCGCAGGCCGAGCATGGCGGATTCTATCAGGCTGTGGCGGATGGCACTTATGCGCGTTACGGGCTCGACGTGACGATCGTTCCCGGCGGACCCAACGTCAACAACCGCATCCAGTTGATCGCCGGCAAGATCGAGTTCTTCATGAGCGCGAATACACTGCAATCGTTCGATGCGGTCGCGAACAACGTCCCCGTGGTCGCCGTTGCCGCGATTTTTCAAAAGGATCCGCAGGTTTTCCTGGCGCATCCTCAATCCAAGGTCACCAAACTGGAAGACCTCAAGCCGCTGACGCTGTTTGTCTCCAAAGAAGGGATGCCGACCTACTTCCAGTGGCTGAAATCCGAATACGGCTTCAGCGAGGAGAACGTGAAGCCCTACACTTTCAACGCGCAGCCGTTCCTCGCCGACAAGAACAGCGCGATGCAGGGCTATGTGACGTCCGAACCGTTCGCGGTCGAGAAGCAGGCGAAATTCAAGCCGACGGTGATCCTGCTCGCCGACTATGGCTTCAACGCCTATTCGACGCTGATCGAAACCAGAACCGCCTACGCCGAGAAGAAGGCCGATCTGGTGCAGCGCTTTGTCGATGCGTCGGTGACCGGCTGGTACACCTATCTCTATGGCGATAACCGCGCCGGCAATGCGCTCATCAAGAAAGCCAATCCCGAGATGACCGACGATCTGCTCGCTTACTCTGTCGAGAAGATGAAGCAGTACGGCATCGTCGATTCCGGCGACACCTTGAAGGACGGCATTGGTGCGATGAGCGATGCGCACATGGCGGAATTTTTCGGCAAGATGGTTCGCGCGGGAGTAACGCGGCGCGACATCGATTATCGCAAGGCCTACACCTTGCGCTTCGTCAACAAGGCTGTGGGTCTTAACCTGCGGCCGAAGAACTGACGGCGGCGGATTTTCCGGAATGTCCATCCTTGAAGCTGACGATACGCAGGGCAGGCCGCGGGGTGGCGCGGCAGTGTCGCTGCGCGGCGTCACCAAGGTCTACGACAACGGCGTTGCCGCCTTGGACCCGCTCGACCTGACTGTGCGCGCGGGAGAGTTCGTTTCGCTGCTCGGGCCGTCCGGCTGCGGCAAGTCTACGGCGCTGCGCATCATCGCCGGTCTGAGCGAGCCGACATCCGGCGCCGTGCAGGTCGCCGGGCGCGATGCGCGGGATCGTTCGCGCCACACTGTCGGCTTCGTGTTTCAGGAGCCGACCCTGATGCCGTGGGCGAGCGTGCGCGGCAATGTCCAGCTTCCGCTCGATCTGACCGATGCATCCCGCGCTGACGCAACAACGCGCGTCAATCAGGCGCTGGCTCAAGTCGGGCTCGCGGAGTTCGCGGAGGTCTATCCGCGCGAACTGTCCGGCGGCATGAAGATGCGGGTCTCGCTGGCGCGGGCGCTGGTGACCGATCCGGATATTCTTCTGATGGATGAACCGTTCGCGGCGCTCGACGAAATCACGCGCTTCAAGCTGAACAATGACCTGCTCGCGCTCTGGCGCAAGCTGGGCAAGACCGTCATGTTCGTGACGCATTCGGTGTTCGAGTCGGTGTACCTGTCGCAGCGCGTGCTGATCATGACATCGCGCCCCGGGCGCATCGCGCGCGAATTTCGCATCGATGCAGCCGAGCCGCGCGGCGAGGAATTCCGCACATCCGCGGAGTATGCAGCGCACTGCCGCGATGTGTCCGCGGCGCTCGCCAAGGCAAGTGGCGCGGGAGTCGCCCCATGACGGCGCGGGTGTCATCGCCAGCCCGATTGCTGAAAATCCTCCTGCCGCTGATCGCCCTGGCTGCAGGCGTTGCGGTCTGGGAGGCTGTGGTTCGCATCAACAATCTTCCGGTCTATGTGCTACCCGCACCGAGCGTCGTTTTCACCACTCTCGTGCAGGACTGGCCGCTTCTGTTCGGATCGCTGCTGACGACGCTGTCGACCACGGTTCAGGGATTCATTGCGGCGGCGGTCGGCGGCATCGCGCTTGCGGTGTTGTTCAGCCGTTCGAAATGGCTGGAATATGCGCTGCTGCCCTATGCGGTGATCCTTCAGGTCACGCCGGTCATCGCGATCGCGCCGCTGCTGCTGATCTATCTGCCGCAGCATCTGGCTGTCGTGATCTGCGCCTGGATCGTGGCCTTCTTTCCGGTGCTGTCGAACACCACGCTGGGGCTGAATTCGGTCGATCGCAATCTGCTCGGTCTGTTCGAACTGTACGGGGCCACGCGTACGCAGACCCTGCGGCGCCTGAAGCTGCCTTCGGCGCTGCCACATATTCTCGGAGGTCTGCGGATCGCCGGCGGATTGTCGCTGATCGGCGCTGTGGTCGCCGAAATCGCTGCGGGCTCGGCCGGGGCCGGTTCCGGACTGGCCTACCGGATCGCCGAGGCCGGCTACCGGCTCAACATCCCGCGGATGTTCGCGGCGCTGCTGCTGCTCTCGATTGCCGGAATTGTCATCTATTTGGGTCTCTCGCTGGCCTCGTATCTTGTGCTACGACGCTGGCACGAAAGCGCGCTTGGAAAGGAAAACTAATGGCTGCGAACGGGTCTCAGGAAAAGATCGATGTGCTGGTGTACGGCCCTTCAAAGCCGGTCATCGATAACGGTTTTCCCGCGAACTTCGTTCTCCACAAATTCGAGAACCAGCGCGACCTTGGCCGGATGACCCCTGAAGTTGCGGACCGCATTCGCGGCGTCGCGGTGACCGGCCTGGTGCAGGCCGATGCGGAGATGCTGGCACGGTTTCCGAAGATCGAAATCGTGTCCAGCTTCGGGGTCGGTTACGACCATATCGATTCGAAATACGCTGCCGGGCACAACATTATCGTCACCAACACGCCGGACGTGCTGACCGAAGAAGTCGCGGACACCGCGCTCGGTCTGCTGATCGCGACATTGCGCGAGTTCATCAAGGCGGACCGGTATCTGCGGGCAGGGCATTGGACCACGAAGGGGTTTCCGCTCAGCCCCGGTTCGCTGCGTGACCGCAAGGTCGGCATGGTCGGCATGGGGCGCATCGGCCAGGCCATTGCGCGCCGCCTCGATGCATCGCTGGTGCCGGTGGTTTATCACTCACGCAATCCCGCGAAGGGCGTGAGCTACAAGCATTACCCGAACCTGATCGAGATGGCCAAGGACGTCGATACGCTGATCGCCATCACGCCCGGAGGTCCATCCACCGCGAAAATGATCAATGCCGAGGTGCTCAAGGCGCTCGGGCCGCGCGGCGTATTCATCAATGTCGCGCGCGGATCGGTGGCGGACGAAGACGCGTTGATCGCGGCGCTCAAGGACGGCACCATCATGGCCGCCGGTCTCGATGTGTTCGCGAACGAGCCGGAAGTGCCGGATGCATTGAAGGCGATGCAGAACGTGGTGCTGCTGCCGCATATTGCATCGGCCTCGATCACCACGCGCAATGCCATGGATCAGCTCGTGGTCGACAATCTCAAGCTGTGGTTTTCCGGCAAGGCGCCGTTGACCCCCATCGCGGAAACGCCGGTGAAAGGCCGCTGAGCATGCTTCGCGCTGCGCTGTCCGGACTCACGAAACGTCTGCTAATTGGGCGGGTTTGCCTGCTCGCATTGGCGGGAGTTCTCATGATCGTACCGGACGCAGTGGCGCAGGACGCGCGTTCTCTCACCAAGGAGATGGTCGGAGAATGGGAGCTTTCGACGGCGGGCCGCGACAAGACCTGCATTGTGACGTTGAAGAGCGATTCCACCCCGCAGGGCCTGAAGTTAGAGCTTGATAAGGGATGCAGCGCGGCGCTGCCCTTCACCAAGAGCATCGTGGCGTGGAGCGTAAAAGGACTCGACATCGTGCGGCTGCAGGATGCGGCGGGGCAATCGGTCATCGATGTGACCGAGGTCGAAAGCGGCATCTTCGAAGGCCTGCGGCAGGGCGAGGGCGTGTATCTCTTGCAGAATCTCGCGGCTGCGCGCGCCCTGTCGAAATCCGCTGACCAACTCATTGGCGACTGGGCGATGGTGCGCGGCAGCGGCAAGGCGATCTGCGGATTGACCCTGACCAATACCGAAGCGACGACACCGGAGAATTTCGCGGTGTATCTGAAGCCGCGTTGCGATCCGCTGGTGACGGCTTTCGCGCCGATCATATGGCGTATCGAGCGTGGCGAATTGCTGCTGCAGTCGGCAAAGGGCGAAATCTGGCGCTTCGAGGCCGACGACAATGCGCAGTGGCGGCGCATTCCAGACAGCGCCGATCCGCTGCTGCTGACGCGGCAGTAGATTTAAATCAGCCGCATCCCCTTCAGGCTGGCGTGGCCGTTCTTGCCGACGATGATGTGATCATGCACGGAGATCCCGAGCGGGCTCGAGATCGACATGATCGATTTCGTCATCTGGATGTCGGCGGTCGATGGCGTCGGATCGCCGGAGGGATGGTTGTGCAGAACCGGACCAGTCGCCCTAAGTAATTGTGATGTAGATCGAAATTTCGCTGCTCGAAGATGGTGGGGACGCGGATTGGGGACGGTAGAGCGTGCCTTTTCGTGATCGTAACCGTCCCCAACGCTAGCTCACATTCAGTCCTTTCGACGCACGACAAGTCACAAGATTTTTTTTGTCCCACGCATCAAGTTCGTCGACCGGATACAACACGGCCTTGCCGATCTTGACGTACGCCGGTCCGATTCGCATCGCACGCCAATTCCGCAGCGTACCGACAGTGACCTCGCCACGGTAGCGCGCAGACACTTCTTCAGGGGTAAGAAATTTGGCATCCGACATTCGCATTCTCCGTCACTCAGCCGCACAGCATGTCACGAACCAGATGCCCGCGATGTTGACTGCCAGAATGACGGAAGAAAACGATATTCTCGATTGGCCTCGGTATCCGGCGTCAAGCGTCGACGAATTCGCGCGTCGTACCGCGTCGATGGCCGCAATATGGCGTGTCGGAGCGTAGTAAAAATACTTGCGCCTCGCGGTCCAAGGCTCACGATTGATGATGGTGGCAGTGTGGAACGCTACGCGGCGCTTATGGCGGCCAAGAAAGGAACCCGGCGTATGAATAAAAAGTCCGAATGCGAGCAAGCCATTCGCTCACTCGCTCGCGAATGGTTCGAGGCGCTACCCGATGCCGCGCGAGAGCATCCAAGCTGGTCGGCTTTCAAGACATGGCTGGGCGAAAAGCACTATTCCAACTACCTCGATTTCCGGTCGGTGGCCGGTGCCGATTACGATGCTGAAGCGTGGTTTGACGATGAGCTCGGACAGAACTGGCGCCGATAGTCCCGGTGGTATCAACGCAAGTGACGCACAAAGTCCAGGCACTACCTCTTTTTGCGGACACGCTTGGCCTCGTTGCGCTTGGTGACCTTCTTGGAGCGATTGTCGGCAGAAGGCACACGGCCCGCGACAGCGTATCTTGCAATCAATTCATCCGTCTCTGATTGAACGGACTTCTTTTCGGCGTCGGGCTCGAGGAGGCCACGCGCTGTCGAAAAATCCTCCAGGCGCAACGCCTGATCGACCAATGCTTCAAACGACGGTTCTCGCAACCCTGCCCGCCGACGCGATGGTCGCCACAGGTCTTGGCGACGTTGCTTGACGACGTCGAAAGTCCGAAACGCCAACCTGGCCTTCCGCGATACGACCTCAGGCGAGATGTCGCCCAAAACTTCCGCCACCTGCTCGGGAGATATCTCCGATTGCGCGCCTACAATCACTTCCCGAAGCCGCACCTCCTCGCTGTCACCGAAATCGAAGAAGTACAAACCGGACTGGTCGTCTTTGTCGTTCAGCTGCACGAACAGCCGATGCTCCTGTTCGTACTGCCAATGCTCAAACTTGAGCGTCAGCAGATCGAGCATATGTTCGACCGCGGCCTTGCTCATGGCTTTCATTGCCCGCAAGTTCGGACGGATCCTGCTTTTGACGTAACGTACCTTCCTTAGCCCCGCCGCGGGCGCCACGTCGAAGCCGAGACAGATGCCGCGATGGCTATCGGCGTAATGACCCCATTGCACCGGATTGCGCCAATTCTCGCTGAAGCACAGCAACCCCATATATTCCGACAGCGCGCGCTTCACATATTGATAGCGAGCCCGCGTCTTCGGATTTCTCGACGCGACCTGCAGGAATTCGAACGGATCGTTGAGCGCGGATATGCGCGCGAGCTTGAGCCTTCTGCGTTGGATTGCCTCCAGCCCATACCCAGCTTCGGTGAAGTAGTAGACGCGCATGTGCGAACCGGATCCCGTGCCGGGGTTGACTTTCCAAAACGTTCACGGAGATCAGTCGGCTGCGCAAACCGTCCGGTAGGCCACCAAATTGAACTTAAGCTGGCAAGAATTCCGCCACACCTCCGTGGTGCGAGCAAGTCCCGCAGTGGTGCTTGCTGAACGAAATCGAACCGTCGCGGCACCGTGCGGTCGGCCGGCCAGCCAGGGCTTGGAGCACACCAGTGCGCCACAACAAGTATCCGATCGCCGCAATCAGTAGGAGTCCGATCGCCAGTTTCAATTCTTCTGTCATGGAAATCCTCCTCAATGCAATTGAAGCAGACTTCCAGCCGATTCGGGCTTTTTCTAGCTGTTCTTGCCGTCCAGGCGGTCAAGGCGTCCGAGGAGCTCCTTGAGCTCCTCGATCAGCAGGTTGGTGTTCTCCCGGATGCCCTGCCTTTCCTCCCGGCTGAGGTTCAGTCGGTCTAAGTCTACCCAGTTGAGACGGATCGACTCCTTCAGTCCGGCGATATCCCGGTCGAGCTTTTCGCGCTCGGTGAGGGGTTTTGGGGCGTGATTTGTCATTTGCCGATCTCCTGTTTTTTTGACGTCAGCGGTCGCTGACGGGTTATTTATGCGCTGAACAATCCTGGCTGGCCGAGTCGGTCGGAGAACTCGCACGACTCGCCACAACTGAGGTTGCACCGCACGCCGATCGGCGACTGCTCTGCGGCCGTGACCGCTATGAAGGAAGCCAAAGGGGGAAACATGGCCAAGTCGATAGATTTGCCGAACGGTCGATCCTGGAAAACACAAACTGCAGCTTTAGCTCATTTCAGAGAGATGCTTGGCCGCTATTCTGACAATCAGGTCGTGGAAGACCGCTCAGATCACGACGATCTGATTTCACTCTTGGAGCGCTATGACGCGGTCATCACCGACAGTCCGCCGAAGATTGGATCCGGTGTCGAGCACTTTTTCCGACGCCGAAATGTCGGAGAGGGATACTCGACGCCTGGTTTTTGGGTTCACAGGACCGACGGGACCGAGACCGATTTCAGCTATATCAGTGCCGTGAAGGGCGAGCCGAAATCGAATGCGCAAGAATTCTATGATGCCTGCCGAAGCGCGGTCGCCGCCGATCTTCTCGCCGCAAAGAGGCGCCATTTCGAAACTCACGGCGATGCTGCTGGCCGCGTACCCTGCGATCTGTCGGACGAACTGATCTCGTTCGCCGAAGCCCATTTGGACCATGCCTATCCGACGTTCGGGCAATTGGTTGTGAGTTTCCGGGCCGCGCGCGGGTGGCAGCATGGCGTGCCCGTCGGGCTCCTCACGCCACCGGCAGATGCTCAGACAACAACCAGCTTTCTCGATGTCTCCGCAGCCGAAGCATTTCGGCAATTCCACCAAGCCGCTGCGATTTTGCGCATCGTTTCGCGGGCACGAAATCTCGCGATGGCAGCGGGCCAGCGGAGACCGAAGATAAGGCGGCCAGTGCAACTGTAGAAAAGACCTGGCAGCCCTTCGAGGGCATCATGCGGCCGCCGCGACACTACCGGGATTGAAGGCCGGCAACGCCGGCCCGACAACTGCGGTGATATCCTGCAGGTCGCGAAGATGGCAGGAGACGAGTTCGTAGGACTTGCCTCCGGTACAAAGTCTCACGAGTTCGCTGACGGCGAGCGCCGCCGCCGCCGAACCGACAAACGGAGCTCCGATCGAACGGCCCGCGAGTCTTACGGTTCCGCATCGATCGCCGGATCGCTCCAACATCGCGCGGTAAGCCGGCAGCGTGATATCGGCGTCGCTTGCTCCCGTCTGCGGCCACACCTCTCGGGCCGGCCTGGATGCGGGAAATGTGTGCAGGTCGATTCCGAGGAAGTCTTGCGGGCCGCGTCCCAGACCCGCTTCGATCACGCGCCCGAACCCGACGTCCTCGACCGCTTGCCGTGCAAGCGCGTTATCGACGCCGATCAGCGCCACGCTGGGCTCACGCCGAGCAATCGTGAAGTTCGGCGTAAAGTCCCGTTCGACAATCGACGTCTCGAAGCCCCGCGCCTCCGCCCATTCCGCCATCGCCCGCGTCTTCTTTCTGCCCACCATGGTGCGCGTGGTGAGCATGGACGTGCTGAGATTCGAGATGGCGACAACGTCCGTGTCCTGCAGGACCAAACGCGCAGCGTTTCGTCCGTAGGGCAGAAGTCCGAGCGTCCAAAGATATGCCTGACCGAGGTTACCCATGCCGACGATCCAGATTTCAGACGGAAGATGCTCCAGCAACGGTGCGCTCCCGCCGCGGAGCCAGTCGCGATGGAGATCCCAAAGATCGAGACCGATCACTCGGCGGCAGGCCATCGGCATTCCGCCGCGAACGCGCTGGAAGATCTCGGCGACGCCGATAGCACCGGCCAGCACCCCGGCCGGCGTGAACGAGCCTGTCTCGGCAAGACGCACTCCGCTTGCCGCCGGAATGACGCCGCCGCACCAGTCTGCAAAAGTCGCGCGCAGCGCGAGCGGTTCCACGTCGGCGCCGCCGACGTCGCCGATCACCAAAGTCGGCAGATCGGGGCGGATCCTGTCGTCTATCTGCGCGCCAAGGGCCGTCACCGCGTCTTCGATGCGAGAGAAGCCCGGGATCGACACTGCAAGCTCGCCGCAGGCGCCGACGACGCTGACGCCGCCAAGGAACGCACGCGCGCCGCAGTTCGCGGCGGTCAGCAGGATCGCTTGCAGTACGGCGCTGTCCGCGACGTCCCCGCCGACGGCGATCTGCATACGATACCCGGCGAAGATTCGCTGAGCCTCTTCGATCGTCGAGGCCTCTCCGGTGTCGAGCGCAATCTTGACGAGGCGGTTGAGCCCTTCGGACATCGCTTCGAGCTCGGTCATGTTGCTCATCTTTTCATTCTCCGATCTTGAGGGTCGAGCTGCGGCAGCCGCCGCGCGCTTGCCATTGGTGATCACCCAGATATTCGTAGACGCCGACCGCCCAGCGCCGGACGGGGGGCCTTGCCATCCGCGGCAGGATGATCGCGATGTGGCCGGCGCGCGCGATCATCGGGTTTTCGCGGTCGGACCAGCTTTGGCCGGCGCCGAACGGATGGACATGCGCGTCGGCAACTACCGTCATTTCCAGCTCAGAACATCTGTCCCAGAGCCTCGAGAAGGCGTCGGCATGCAAGATGCAGATGCCCGAGTCGTAGGCGGCGGGATCGAGCTCGTCGTAGTAGATCAACCTCAGAGCTCGACGATCGCTTTCCTTACGTTGGCCAAGGAGGAACGCTCCGGACTCGTGGCGGTTCTCTGTCCGGCGATGAAGCTCCGATGTCAGCTCGTTCCACAGTGGGCGTGCGATGTGCAGGGTCATGTCAGGCTGCGCGCCGCAGATAGTCGCCGGAATTGAGCAGGTCGTGGACAATGCGGAGATAGTGAACGATGCCCACAGCCGGATCCCAGATCAGGCTCGGATGTTCTCCATGCCAATTCGCGTGGCCCTCAATGGATTGTCGATCGCAAGGCAGATAGAGACACGATCCATTCTTCCATCCCGGATTGAAGGCCATTGGAATCCGGCTCACTCCTTTGGGCCAGCGATCGTGAGCCAGCGGGGCATCGGAAACCAGGTCCCACGGTCGCGCTGTCGGCGGTGTGCGCGGATAGTCGCGGCATTCGAACCGCAGCCCGTATTCGATGCCGTCCGCGGCGCGCACGCCGAAGACGGCGTGCGGCCAGGAAACGGCAACCAGCCGCCATCGGTCGGACGAGGCGCCGAGGAGGAAGCTGCCGCCCGTCAGGTGTGCGCGGAAAACCGCTTCGTCCGGTGCAACGGCGCCCATCGCTCACCCCTCCACGCGCTTGCGCGGCACAAGGTCGAACTCGACCGAGCACACTTTGCCGGCGGTCAATGACCCGATATGCACGTCGCGGTCGGGACGCTTGTTCGTGCCATGGATCTCCAGCACGTGTTCTGCAGCATCGCGCGGGGAAAGCTCGAACTTCCGCCGCGCTGCCCAGTGATGGACCCGCCCGACCGTAGCGCTCGGAGGGAAGCGGCGCTTCGCCGTCTCGCCGTTGAACCTGACCGAGATTTCGACGTGACGGCAGCGCGTCACATGCAGCTTCAGCGGAACGAGAATCGCTTCCTCGTCGGCGCAGAGTGGCAGCAGCTCCTCCACGATCGTTTCCGGATCGAGCGGCGCGTGCGCGTCCTCGACGAAGATCAGAAGCCCGTCGCGATCGCCGATGGAGGTTTCAAGGTTCGCAAGAACCTCGGCGATCGAGTGGATCGGCGCTGCGTGGCCGACCAGGATGTCGGCAAAATCTCCACCCTGAATGAAGACGTCGATTGATTTCATTACATCACCCTTCGTTTCGCGCCGCCCAGCTGTCGGAACGGCTGCTCTGAAGGGTTAGTCGCGGCGTATTGGAAAAACCGGAAGTCAGAAACGGAGATCAGTCCGGGACAGCGCTGCAGATGAAGTAGTGAGGGCAGCGCGGGCAATCATCGGAGGGTTTCGCGGGATAGATTCCCTGCGCCAGGCCTGCGAGCGCGGCCGAGGTGCGCGCCATACGGTCTGCCATGACACCGTCCAGCTTCACCGGCCTTTCATCGTCGGTCGATAGATAGCGAATCCGAAAAGCGCCCTTTCCGCCGAGGGTCTGCTCTGCCGCTTCCAACATAAGCGCGTGCAGCAGCCGTTGGTCAGGCGTCGAAGGTGGCCTTCCCGTCCGCAGGCGCCGAACGATCAGATTGCGGCCAGTCTGCTCAATTTCGTCGATCTCCAATCGCACCAAATGCCCGTCCACCTTAATGGAGACCGCCTCGGCGATCCGCATGCCGACGCGCGACCTGTGCCTTTCGCGATCCAGCATCTGTTCGCCCGAGGTCCGATAGATCTCCTCCAAGTCATTCCCAACGGGACCGGTCTCGACCCACCGGGCGTCGAACTCGGCTTTGATCTGCGCCGCATCAACCGGGCCGGTCTGTTGCGCGAGCCAGCGCAATACCCGGTATACGGTCCGGTGAAAGTGGATAAAGCCGTTGTCCTGCCGTGATCGGCTCAGCCCGAGCACGACTTCATAAACATAGCGACGGGGGCAGTCGTCGTAGGTCTCAATGTCATGCCCATCGTGTTCACGACCGTCGACCTTTAGATCCGGCCGCATCCGATCTTGTGCCGGCGCCGGAAGAGCGATCGTCCAGGTAGGCGTGGAATTCGGGGCGCGAGGCAAATGGGATGCGATCACCTCCAGCGCTGGTGAAGGATTGGGGCTGCTACGCCCCGAGTACTGGTTGGCGCGTGACAGGGACAGGTGATCTCTCGCACGTGATAGGGCGACGAAGAACAGACATTCTTCCTCTTCGACCTTGGACTCTTTCACCGGAGTCTCCAGCATCCCGTCGGGCGCAGGACATACCGAACCGCCGCCGGTGAACGGAAACATCCCGTTTCCGAGGCCAGGCAAGTGAACGACGTCGAACTCCAACCCCTTGCTCATGTGGACAGTCATCAAACGGACCGCATCGATCCCATCGACGGCGGTCGGCAGCTCACGCAGGGACCGGTCGTCTCCGAAGATCGCAAGCCGCCTGATCCAATCCAGGAACTGGCGCTTGGGATCCTTCTCTCCTGGGGCGTCGTTCTCGGCGGCGAACTGCAGCAACTGGTGGATCGCCAGCCGACGCTGCTGGTCCGCCGCCGTCTCTCCGGCGAGATAGTCGCGCACAAGCCCTCGTTCGAAGAGCACGTCGAACAGCATTTGACCGGGCCCGGTCTTGAAGCCGATCGCTTGGAGGTCGGAGCGAAGTTGGGAAAGCGCCTTCTTGCCGCCAGAAGAAATGCCGGGAATAGCGTCCGCTGCCTTCAGCTCGGCCAGTGGCGTCTTCTCCATCTCGTCGGCCGCCGCGTGAAACGTTTGCACATCCGCAAGCGGCATGCGGTACCGCGGCAAGGTCGCTAGTCTCATCAGGCCGGCACGATGCGGTTCCGACACGAATGAAAGGAGAGACAGGAGGTCCCTTACTTCCTCCCGCTCGAAAATATCTCCGAGATTGAGGACTGGAATGCCAGCCGCTTCCAGTCCGGCCGCGATCTTCTGTATGTAGGAGTGCCCGCGGCAGAGGATCGCCTGATCCTTGTAGTCGCGCCCCTGCGACTGGTAATGTTTAACAGCGGCAGCGAGCCCGGCAATTTCGGAATCGCGATCCTTGGCCACGTTGAGGTTGACCACAGTCTTTCCGAGCCCGCGCTTCGCTTCGAGCTTGTTGTCCCGATGGCGCCCGACTTCCATTTGGTCGGCATACGTCACGAACGTTTCCACGATCTCTTTTCGAGATCGGTAGTTAACGGCGAGCGCCTTGCGTTTCGCGTTCGGGTAATCTTTTTCGAAGTTGGTGGTGTTCGTGGGCGCGGCTCCGCGGAACCGGTAGATCGACTGCCGTGCATCGCCGACGACCCAAAGTGTCTTTCCGTCGCCCGCGAGCTCCTTCAGCATTAGAGCGCTGGCACGGTTCACATCCTGGTACTCGTCTACGAGGATGTGCACGTATTGCCCGCGGACTTCGTCGCGAATTTTCGGGTTCTTCCGGAGGATTTCGATTGGCCGGTTGATCAGATCGGCGAAGTCGACGATACCCTCCCCACGAAGGCGGTCTTCGTAGTGACGATACACGTGGGCGACCTCGGCCGCCTTCTGCGCCCGCAAGATCAGCTTCTCATCGTTGCCTGCTGCACGGCGCATGTGCTCCGCCGCCTCGGCGTATTTTTCCGGTGAAAATACTTCATCTTTTGCGCGCGAGATCGCCCCAAGGATGTGACGCAGAGCGAATGCGGGCTCGGAAAGCCAAAGATAGTGGTCGAGCTTGAGGTG
Source organism: Afipia sp. OHSU_II-C1 (assembly GCF_000497575.1). GTDB lineage: Bacteria > Pseudomonadota > Alphaproteobacteria > Rhizobiales > Xanthobacteraceae > Afipia. Next base: position 61,232 of record NZ_APJI01000002.1, on the reverse strand, counting down.
CTTGAGCTCGCCTTCGAGAAACTTTAGCTGATCGGCCTGGTCGAGCAACTGAACCGGCTCGCGAATGCCTTCGAGGTGGCCAAATTTTCTTACGAACTCAAGGCCGAATGCGTGGAAGGTACCCGCCCAGATTTCGGCCGCAGCATCTGCCGAGCTCGCGGCGACGCGCTCCCTGATCTCGCGCGCGGCCTTGTTCGAGAACGTTAGAGCCAAGATGCCTGCGGGAGGAACTCCTTTCGCCAGCAGGTGTTCGATCCGCGCGATTAGTGTGCGTGTTTTTCCCGTCCCGGGTCCGGCCTCGACAAGCAACGGCGCACCTTCGTGCTCAGCCGCCTCCTTTTGCGACGCGTCGAGGTCGGGAGCATCGGCCGTGTTCTTCTTCTTTTCGGGCGGCTCCGGAAGCAGCAGTGCGACAGCGAGCTGCTGGTTGACTAAGCCGAGTGGTACGCCGATCTCGGCCGCGATCTGCTTTGCCGACTTGCCGAGCGTGAAGAGACGCCGCGCCTCTGGACCCGGCAAGAGGTATTCACGTGCGAACACGTTGGCATACCGCTCGCGGAGCTCCTGCGGGCTGTAGGCCTCGACCCTGCGGACGCCGGTCGGCGAGTTTTCTTCCGGGCCGCCGGGATCGGAGTTGCGCGGGACCACCGCCGGATCGATCGGTGTCTCGATCCACAGATGCCCGAATTCGTGCGCCTCCACGTAGGCGGCCACGTCCGGAGCCAGGGCGTTCGAGACGTAAATCGATGGAGTGGCCCCGGAGCGGTGGAGCGCGCCATCGCCGCCGGCCAGCAGCGGATGGTCCGGTGGCACTGCCTGAACGGCGGCATTCGTGGCGATGCGCGCCTGCGCGAGTAGCGCCGACGCGATGCTCTTGCCCGACGCAAGAGCTTTCATCGCGTCGTGTTTCTCCCGGGCCAGCTTTCGGACCGCTCCGAAATTGTCCATCCGATCAGTCCTGCAGGCCGGGATCGGGTGGCTCTTTGAGCCATCGGTCCTTCTCCGGCTCAGATAGTTGCGAGTGCTGGACAAGCATCGCGAAATCGACCTGGGTCGGAGCGGGACGGGTACGAGACCTGTGGGCGGCGGCAAGTTGCGCAGGGAGCCGAAAGTATCCGCGCAGCGCGTCGAGAGGCCGGTTCAGTGCGCCGGCCACCAAACGCACCAGCAGCGCCGGCAAGGTTGCAGGTTTGGCCAAGCGCATGACAAGGCTGTCCAGCATCGACCTGTCGATACCGACGGTCCGTTGAAACGAGTCGAAATCGTGCCCTGCCGCAACGATGTCGGCGGCAAGATCGGTCAGCGTTTCAGGGCGCTCGGCAGCGTCGAGAACGGCCTGCACGCGGCTCATCGTGCGATTGACGACGACGTCGACATCCTCCGCCGTCACTGCCCGCTCGACGCGCGCTGCGTTCATGGCGACCCAGTCCGTGGCGAATGCGACGAGTTCGCGCGCGAATTCGGGATACTCCTTCGTCCACGCGCGCAGCGTCGCGGCGTCGGGCGGGCTGGACAGTCCGGAGAATTCGTCGAGCACCTCATCGAGCTGAGGCTTTCGGTTCGCATTTGCGGTCATTCTTCCTCTCCTTTCAGTCCGAGCAAGGTGGCGGCCTCTGCGAGCCAGCTGTACACCGTGCGGACATCGACACCGTTCTGTTCTGCGATCTCTTCCTTCGTCATCCCGAATTGATGCTTCTGGATGAAGGCCGTTCTCAATTTGGGCGGCAGCTTGTCGACAGCGACCGACAGCAGCACGCGGTCTTCAAGGCTCGGGGTCAGGTCCGGCAATTCGTCGACGGGATCGGCTTCCGCGACCGGCTCGCTTCTTTCGGACTTCGCCTCGAACCTGGCGTCGCGCCTGCGGAACAAGTCGATTGAGCGGCGCTTCGCAAATTTGGCAAAGAACCTTTCCGGAAGCTGCGACTTGCCTGCGCGGATCGCCGCGAAGAGCTGCAGCAGAATCTCCTGGACCTGCTCCCTGCGCTCGTCTTCGGCCTGACCGAAGGCCTGCGACAGCAACAGCGGCGTCGCTGTCTTGGTGACCGCCTCAAAGGAGAGGTTCACCAGCAGGCGATTTCCGGCGCGGGAGGCTCCGGCGCAGATGCGGACCAAGGCTTCCGTCGAGATCTGGCGCGAACCGGCGATCACCTCGCGGAGGACTTTGTTCAGCGCCGCCGGATCCAAGCCATTCAGCTCGGCCGTCTCGCCAGCCACCTTCGCCAGGTGCGCCTTCGATTTCGCGGCGGCGGCTTTCGACTTCGGTCCCGAAGGAGGTTCGTCGCCGCCGTCAGGGCCCTCGAGATCGTCGTCCTCGATCTCCTCCACGTCCTGCTGTTCTGCCATCGACGCTACGCCTCCGATTCTCTAGGGCACCTATTTCCTCAGTCGCGACCGCGTGGAAAAACCGGAAAGGGGTGTCGCACTTTTTTTCTGCCCCCTGATCCGGTGGCAGGTACAACCCCTCCGCGACTCAAACTGCGACCGCAGCCGGCGAACGCGGAGCAGGTCAAGCCATTGTTAGTAATAGATTTTTTTCAAAATAGGACAAAGCTTCATAAATTCACTGCGCAGTAAATATCCTATTTCAATGGAATATTCCATGATTATATGATATTTGCTGTTCAGGAAAGATCGCCAAATGATGATGATCGAGGCCGAAGCGACTGAGCGACAGCTCGTCGACCAGTTTGTGGAGGCCCTTCGGGCCTTGCCGGAGGTGCGCGCCGATGTGGAGCCTGGGTCTTGGGTCACTTCGGGTCCGGACCACCGTTACGACGCCAAGGTCGATCTTTGGGTTGCCGGCAAAAGCCTCACCCTGCTCGTGGAAGCGAAAAAGTCTCTCTATCCGAGGGACGCGCGCCAGCTTCTATGGCGTCTCAAGGAATTCAGGAACCGTTGGGCACACGGATCGAACGCGAAGGAAATTGTCCCTCTGTTGCTTGCCGTATCGATTTCCCCGGGCGCCAAAGAGCTTCTGAAAGAAGAGCGGGTGGGATACTTCGATAGCGGCGGAAGCCTCTACGTGCCGGCTGAAGGCGCCTACCTCTACATCGAAAAGCCGCCACCCAAGTCCCTGATGAAGTCCATGCGGTCGCTGTTTTCGGGACGCCGTTCGCAGGTTCTGCATGCGCTTCTGATGCGACGCACGGAATGGTTCGGTGTCAAAGAGCTTGCAAAGCTTGCTGAGGTGTCGTCGGCCACTGCATCCCAAGTGCTGACGGATCTGGATCGTTCCGAATGGCTGGAATCCCGTGGTCAAGGCCCCAACAAGGAACGCCATCTTCGCGAGCCGACCGCGCTTCTGGAGGCATGGACAAAACAGCTCTCGACGATGCGTGCCCCGTTCATGCGCCGTTATTATGTCCCGTCGGTTCGTACCGACGAGTTGGTGCAAAGGCTCGACCAAGTTTGCGCAGCGCGCGGCGCTGAGTACGCGATAACGCATGAGGCGGCTGGCCAACGCTACGCTCCATTTCTATCGAACATCGCACAGGTGCGCGCCCGATTGCTGGCAGGCCCCGCCGCGGAACAGGCCATCGGTGATCTTGACGCGCGCGTCGTCAACGAAGGCGCCAATCTCTTCGTCATCGACGCCAAGACATCGGGCGAGTTGCTGTTTCGTGAACGGGTAGACGGGGCTTGGCTGGCGAGTCCCGTTCAGGTTTATCTCGATCTCATTCATAGCGAAGGTCGCGCAAAGGAACTGGCGGAACAGGTCAGACGAGAGAAGGTCGGATTCTGATGGCCAAGCCCGCCACCCTCGACGGCTATGCCGACAAGTACACTGACGACTGCGAGCGGGTCCTCATAACCCTGCTTCGAGGATTGGGACCGTGGAAGAAGTCCGTCTTCCTGGTGGGCGGCCTGACGCCACGCTACTTGGTGTCAGCAAAGCCGCCCGCTGTGCCCCCACATGCGGGCACGCTCGACGTCGATATCGTCATCGATCTGCAGATTTTGACGGACACCGATGCGTACCATACGCTCGAAGACAACCTGAAGAAGATGGGATTCGAACGTGCCAAGAACGATAAAGGACAAATGCTGTCCTGGCGTTGGCAGGCCCGTACCGACAGTGGTGCCCTCATGGTGCTGGAACTGCTTGCCGACGCGCCGGAGATCGCCGGCGGGAAGGTTCAGCCGCTGCCGACGGACGGCACGATCTCGGCACTCAATATTCCCCATTCGTCGATGGTGTTTGACCTCTACAAGACGGTGGAGATCCAGGCCGAGCTTTTGGGTGGCAATGGGATCGTGACCGAGGAAGTCAAGCACGCCGACATCGTAAGCTTCACCTGTCTTAAGGCATTCGCGTTCGATCAGAGATTCGAACGCAAGGACGCTCACGATCTGATCTACTGCATTGAGAATGCGCCGGAAGGGATGGATGCCGTCGCGGCCGCGTTTCGCGAGGCGCTCGGCGGCAAGCATGCGGCTGTCGTCAAGGAAGCCCTTGCGATCCTGACCAGGCGGTTTGCAACGGACGACAAGGCTGAGGGCTATCGCAAGGACGGTCCGATTGCTGTCGCACGCTTCGAATTGAGTGAGAGCGAGGACGCCGAGCAGCGTGAGGCGAGGCAGTTGCGGCAACGCCGGGTCACGGACGTGATCGAGCAGCTCGTGAAGAAGATCGGCTAGCGGAGAGGCCATGGTGCCGATGACGCTGATCGACCTGCACAGACCAGCATCGTGGCCAACCGATCTGCGGTCCTATCTTGATGCGCGCCATGATCTGTTCCTGGGCTGGGAAAGAGGTAATGTCGCCGCGCCCGCCTATGACGAAGCGATCTACGGTCTGATCGACGTCTTGCAGCCTTATGCGATTACCGGCTGGCATTGCACGCGCCTCACGGATGCCGAAATCGATCAGATTGCGCGCGACGGGATGCAACTTCCCAACACCGCCTTACTCGACCGTCGTATCGATGCGCTCGTGGCGTCCGGCGAGTTGGTGCCTGAAATCGCGGTGAGGCTAAAGGCAACGAACCAGAGCGGCGACGCGAACCGCGCCGGGATGGTCTGGTTTTGCTTCTTCCATCCACGGCTCGCGGGCGAGAGCGGGATTGAGCGATTCTTCCGTCATTGGGGTGGCGAGGCTCTCTACAATTCGCATGAGCGCGATCCGATCACATCGCCAGCCATCAGCGTCATCGGGAAACCGTGTGTGATTGAAGCCGATATTCCGATTGCCTCGCTCGGCAAACATGGCGGTCTATCGTTCAAGATCGTCCGCCGATTCTTGAAGCGTCGCGGCTTTCGAACGCGCGAGCCAGTCGACCACGAAGATCGCATAAGAAAGCCCTTGCCGGCCGAAAACATCCGGCGAATCGTTTGTTTTTCAGAAGCCGACTTCTCTTCGCTTACCGGTTGCGCGGAATGGCGGCAACCTCTCCGTGCCGCCAACCGCGTGCCAACCCGACGGTGATGTATTAATGCGCTCGCTTTCGAATTTCCTCAATGATCTTCCGGGCGTTCGCCCACGAAAGGCAAGAACGCTTATTCTTGAAGGGGATCTGCTATCGAAAGATGAGCGCGCCGATATTCGCTGGCGCGACAACAGCTGGCTCGACGCTGTCCTCGAGGTCGGACCCGACGCTGCCGCTGCGATTCTAGCGGCGTATAAAGAAGGTCTCCTGCCAATGAAGAAAGGCGCGGTACCAATTGCAGCGCCAGAAGCGCAGGCGTATCTCGCGCAAGGCGATGAACTGAGGAGACAGATCGCTGAACGGACACGACGCGAACAAGCAGTCAAGGATTCCTCGCTGATCCTGGAGAATGATCTGACCAATCATCGTTTAATCGACAGTGTCTTCATCGCAAGCATCGGGCCGGGTTCAGGAACGATGGTGCTGGCAGGCATCACCGTGCACAAGCAGGTCATCGGTTACAAAAGTAACAGCGGCAAGAACACCGGCTGGCGTGTGCGATTCGATTGGATTGGATCGGACGGTCAGCCACGCCATTCCGAGACAATTCCTCCCGAGGCAGACAATCGGCGCAATGACCCCGACCGGAATTGGGGGCTGTACGAATAGCTGCAAGCCTTTAACGACTTTTGAAGTGCGTCTCCCTCCGGGACCGGGCTGTCGGCTTTGCTGAAGCCCCGGCGTGCCGGGTCTTCACCCTTCGGGCTTCCATCCCTGACGCGGCGACTGCGGTTCCTCTGCCGCTCTCGAATCAGGCGGCGCAAGCGGCTGTCGCAACAGGAAAGTGAGAGTGCCGGCCGGTTTGGCCGTGACGGGTTGAAGGCCGCGGGAGAGGCTCGCGGCGCCCGTCGCGGAGAACCGCGATGCCGAGACATGACCGCAACGCCCGGACCGGCGCTGGCCGGACCGGATTCTACGAGGACATCACCAACGAGATCATCGCCGAACTGGAAGCAGGGCGTGTGCCCTGGGTTCAGCCGTGGGGAACGGCCGCGGCGAAGGCTTCGCTCGCCATGCCGCAGAATGCCTCCACTAGCCGACGGTACAGTGGCATCAATGTCCTGATTCTGTGGGGCGCCGTGATCGAGCGCGGTTTCTCCGGCCAGAGCTGGCTCACCTTCCGCCAGGCGCTATCGCTCGGCGGCCATGTCCGCAAGGGCGAGCGCGGCACCACCGTCGTCTATGCCGACCGCTTCGTTCCCGATGGCGAGAAGAGGCGCGCCATCGACGCCGGCGAAGAGGTCCATGCGATTCCGTTCCTGAAGCGCTTCACGGTCTTCAACACCGATCAATGTGACGACTTGCCCACGCAGATCGCAACCGCCGCGCCTCCGCCCGGCGTGGTTGAGCCGCAGGTTGAAGCGTTGATCAAGGCCACCGGCATCGACTTCCGGATCGGCGGCAACCGCGCCTTCTATCTTCCGTCGGAAGATTATGTACAGGTGCCGCCGCCCGCCGCTTACTTCGAGCCGATCAACTGGCACCGCACGGCGCTGCATGAGTTGGGACACGCAAGCGGTCATCGCTCCCGCCTCAACCGCGATCTTTCCGGCTCGTTCGGCTCGAAGAAATACGCCTTAGAAGAGCTAATCGCCGAACTGTGTGCCGCGTTCTCGTGTGCCTCCCTCGGCATCGTGCCGACCGTCCGCCATGCCGACTACATTGGATCGTGGCTCGAGGTCTTGCGAGAGGACAACCGCGCCATCGTACGTGCCGCCAGCGCCGCGTCGAAGGCAGCCGACTTCATCCTCGGTTTTCGGCCCGACACCGATGAGGCGACCGCCGGATCGGAAGGTGACGGTGGTCGGGAAGCTGCATAGTGAGCGCATGCGGCCCCACCGCATGAATTACGGCATGTTTTCGAAACGGGTTAGCGCCTGCGGGCATCCGAACACTCGACGCCGTGTCGAAATGCTCGTTTCGCAGATTACGCACGCTCGCGGCGCGGCGCATCCCGCAAATCTCGCGTTTCAGAGCCCATCCACCTGAGTCCGAAGCGAGCCGCCCGAGAGTAAGAGGCGGGCCGGAGTTTTCGTGACGGGTTGGAGGTCGAGAGAGAGTCTCCGGCCGCCCGTCGTGGAGAATCCGACATGGCAAGCGCCGTACAGAAGATCAAGCTCAGTCCCTCCCGCGATATTCCCTTCAACAAGCTGGTGCTCAGCCAGTCCAACGTCCGGCGCGTGAAGGCCGGCATCTCGGTTGACCAACTCGCCGAGAGCATCGCTCAGCGAACCTTACTGCAAAGCCTAAATGTTCGGGCGGTCGTCGACGCTGACGGCGTGGAGACCGGGATGTTCGAAGTGCCCGCCGGCGGGCGACGCTACCGCGCGCTCGAACTGCTGGTAAAGCAGAAGCGAATGGCGAAAACGCAGCCTGTCCCTTGTGTGGTGCGGGATGGCGGCATCGCGGAAGATGATTCACTTGCTGAGAATGACGAGCGGGTCGGCCTGCATCCGCTCGATCAGTTCCGAACGTTCAAGCTCCTGCGCGACGGCGGCATGAGCGAAGAGGACATCGCTGCGCGGCACTTCGTGACGCCTGCGATCGTGAAGCAGCGGCTTCGTCTCGCCTCCGTGTCACCTAAACTGCATGACGTCTACGCCGCCGACGACATGACGCTCGAACAACTCATGGCCTTCTCCGTCGTCGCCGACCATGCGCGCCAGGAGCAGGTCTGGGACAGTGTGAGCAGTTCCCAGCTCGATGAGCCCTACCAGATCCGCCGGATGCTCACGGAGAATACCGTGCGGGCATCCGATCGGCGTGCCCAATTCATTGGGCTCGCTGCCTACGAGCAGGCCGGCGGCGCCGTGATGCGCGATCTCTTCGAGCATGACGATGGCGGCTGGCTTCAGGACGTGCCGCTGCTCGACCGCCTGGTCACCGAGAAACTCAAGGCCGAAGCCGAGACCATCGCTGCCGAGGGTTGGAAGTGGATCGCGGTGGCCGTCGACTTCCCTTATGGCCACACCGACGGCCTGCGTGAGCTTGACGGCGAACCAGTCGACCTGACGACCGACGAACAGGCGACGCTCGAGGCGCTCAATGCCGAGTACGCCAAGATCGAGCAGGACTACCAGGATGCCGACGAACTGCCCGATGAGATCGATCAGCGTCTCGGCGAAATCGAAGCAGCACGTTCCGCTTTCGATGCCCGATCGCTCCGCTACGATCCGGCCAACGTCGCCCGCGCCGGCGTGTTCGTCAGCATCGACGCCGAGGGCGTTCTGTCGATCGACCGCGGTTACGTCCGGCCGGAGGATGAAGCGTCAGTGGTCGGCGATCCGGATTCCGAGGCTGACGCTGCAGCCGAAGGACAGACGGGCAACGGACAAACCGTCGCTGGCTCGGTCCAGCGTGCGGTCATCACCGTTGGCGGCGCGCCGATCGAACCCGTCGAGGAAGACGATGACGACACCGTCAAGCCGCTGCCGGATCGGCTAATCACGGAGTTGACCGCTCATCGGACGCTCGCGCTGCGTGACGCGCTGGCGAACGAACCGGCGATCGCCTTCCAGGCCGTGCTGCACAATTTCGTGCTGGCGACGTTCTACCGCTTTGCGTCGTCGAGCGGCTGTCTGGAGATTGCGATTCGGACGCCGACATTCCCCGCTCAGGCTCCCGGCCTGAAGGAGAGCACGTCGGCGCGGACCATCGATGCGCGTCATGATGGATGGAAGGCTCGTTTGCCCAAGGATGAGAGTGACTTGTGGGACGCTCTCACTGCACTCGACGGGAGCGCGCAGGCATCGCTGTTCGCATACTGCGCATCATCCGCCGTCAACGCGCTCTACGAGCCGGCCAACCGCTACAATGAAGGCCGTGTCTCCGCCCACGGCGTGCGTCGTCGGCTCGACCAAGCCGACGTCCTGGCGCGTGCGGTCGGGCTCGACATGGTGGCGGTTGGGTGGAAGCCGACGGTTGACAACTATCTTGGCCGCATCACCAAGCCCCGCATCCTCGAAGCGGTGCGCGAAGCGAAAGGTGAGCCGTCCGCGCAACTCATCGACCACCTGAAGAAGGCCGACATGGCGCGGGAGGCCGAGCGCCTGCTCGGGGACACCGGCTGGCTGCCCGAGCCGCTCCGTCTTGCCGAGACCGATGCGGCCCAACAGGCCGAAGGCGAGCCACTGCCCGCGTTCCTCGGCGAAGACGACGATGAAGTGTTGGGTGACGGCGACGAAGATCAGCCGCACGTCATCGCGGCGGAATAAGGCTGAGCGGTGCGGAGCGGCTTTGGTCGCTCCGCACCCTTTATCTCTTCCCGATTCACTCCCGCCCGGCCTTGTGCCGGGCTTTTTCGTTTTGGAGGCAGACCATGAGCATCCCTGATCACGCCCGCGACAACTTCAACACGCTGCTCCGCGCGGCATCCGACGGCAATCTCGCGCTGATGGAATGCACCGACGCCGTGACAGGTGAAACGCGATACGTCATCTGCGCCGTCGGGCGTGACGGAACCGACTACGTCTTCACGCCCTTCGGCCACCTCGCCGATGGCAATCCATATGACGCCTATCGGCCGCCGGTGAGTTCGTCCAGCGAACCAGTGTCTGCGCTGCCATGAAAGGGAGAGTCGGGCCGGGAGGGGTTTGAGCCGGCGTGGTCGAGAGAGCGTCCGACGGTTCATCCCGATTCCGCTCTCCGAGGTTCTCCCATGACACCGACATTCGTATCCGTGGCCGCTCTCGCGGCCACATCCCATTCCACTGCGCCCGGTTCTGTAACGAAGGTCGACGCCATCGCCAGGGTCGCGCAGTGTTTGCTTCCTCACCTCGAGCGCGGTCAGCGCATCGATGCGCCGATGCTGCGCACGGCCATGGAAAACGCCTTCAGCGCATCCGACGCCGATGGCGCTTGGGATTGGAAGGCGGCTTACGACGCTTGTGAGGCTGCGACCGTCCTGTTCATCCGCAGATTCGGTCCCGCCATGCGCGCGCGTGCCGCGTCGCCCGCCGCCATGCTGCCGATGCTGGCCAAGATCACGAGCCTACTTCCCACCCACACGCGCCGCTCCGAAGAGAGCGAGGCGCTTCAGCAGTTCTCGACGCCGATCGCATTGGGGTTCGCCGCGAGCGTCGCCGCCGCGATCTCACCCGCCGATCGCGTGCTGGAGCCTTCGGCCGGCACCGGCTTGCTTGCTGTTCTCGCTGAGTTGTCGAGCGCGTCGCTTGTTCTCAATGAGTTCGCCGATACCCGCGCATATCTTCTCTCGCATCTCTTCCCCGGTACCGCCGTCACTCGCTACGACGCCGCCCACATCGACGATCATCTCGACGCCGGCATCATACCGAGCGTCGTGCTGATGAATCCGCCATTCTCCGCGGTCGCGCATGTCGATCGCCGCATGACAGACGCGGCCCTGCGGCACATCTCGTCCGCTTTGGCACGCCTTCCTGAGGGCGGACGCCTGGTCGCGATCACGGGGGCAAGCTTCTCGCCCGAGAACCCAGCTTGGCGGGAGGCGTTCGTTGACCTGCAGGTCCAAGCACGCATTGTCTTCTCCGCTGCCATCGATGGAGCGGTTTACGCCAAGCATGGCACGACCGTCGACACGCGCCTGACCGTGATCGACAAGGCGCCGGCCCAAGATGCGGCGACGTTCCCAGCATCACCAGGGGTCGCATCGGACGCGGCCGCGCTGCTTGGCTGGGTGATGCAGCACGTGCCACCGCGCCTACCGGTCGCGAGCGCCGTGTCTCTGCCGATCTCGCGTCCGGCGATGCCGCGAACGGTGCGCGCTTACGCGATGCGCCCATCCTCCGCCCCAGCTCCGGAGCCTGAAGGGATCGAGCTCGCCTTTGAGACGGTTGCATGGTTGCCCGCCGAAAGCGTCAGGCTCACGGATACGCTTTATGAAGAATACGGATTGCAATCGATCCGTATTCCCGGCTCTCAGGCGCATCCCACCAAGCTGGTGCAGTCGGCTGCGATGGCGTCGGTCGCGCCGCCGGTCCCGGCCTATCGACCGCACTTGCCGGCGAATGTCATCACGGACGGGCTGTTGTCCGACGCCCAGATCGAATCCGTCATTTATGCCGGCGAGGCCCATGCGGAATTTCTCGCCGGATTGTGGACCGTCGACGAGACCTTTGATCTCGTCACCGCCGCGCGGGACGATGCAAAGAATGCCGTGCGATTCCGGCGCGGCTGGTTTCTCGGCGACGGCACCGGCGCCGGCAAGGGCCGTCAGGTCGCCGGCATTTTGCTCGACAACTGGCTTAAGGGCCGCCGCCGCGCGGTCTGGATCAGCAAGTCCGACAAGCTGATCGAGGACGCCCAGCGCGACTGGTCGGCGCTCGGGCTTGAGCGCCTGCTGGTGACGCCGCTGTCGCGCTTCCGTCAGGGCACGTCGATCCGCCTCGGCGAAGGCATTCTGTTCACGACATACGCGACACTGCGTTCCGACGCGCGTGACGAGAAGGTGTCCCGTGTCCGGCAGATCATCGATTGGCTCGGCACTGATTTCGACGGCGTGATCGTGTTCGACGAATCGCACGCGATGCAGAACGCGGCCGGCGGCAAGGGCGAGCGCGGCGATCAGGCCGCCTCGCAGCAGGGCCGCGCCGGACTGCGCCTGCAACATGCGTTGCCGAACGCACGCATTCTCTATGTGTCGGCGACCGGCGCCACCACGGTTCACAATTTGGCCTATGCCCAGCGGCTCGGACTCTGGGGCGATGAGGACTTTCCCTTCGCCACGCGTGGCGAATTCGTGGAAGCAATCGAAGCTGGCGGCGTCGCGGCCATGGAAGTCCTGGCGCGCGACATGAAGGCGCTCGGGCTCTACGCGGCGCGTTCGCTGTCTTATGAGGGCGTCGAGTACGAACTGGTCGAACACCGACTCACCCACGAGCAGATCGGCATTTACGACGAATATGCCGGGGCGTTCTCGATCATTCACAACAACCTCGACGCCGCAATGCGGGCGGCGAATATCACCGGCTCGACCGGTACGCTGAACGCGCAGGCCAAATCGGCCGCGCGCTCCGCCTTCGAGAGCGCCAAGCAGCGCTTCTTCAATCACCTCATCACCGCGATGAAGACGCCGTCGCTGATCGCGTCCGTCGAGCGCGATCTGAAAGACGGCCACGCCGCGGTGATCCAGATCGTTTCGACCGGCGAGGCGCTGATGGAACGCCGCCTCGCTGAAATTCCGACCGAGGATTGGGCGGACGTGCAGGTCGACATCACGCCGCGCGAATATGTGCTGGACTATCTGGCACACAGCTTCCCCACCCAGCTCTTCGAGCCGTTCACCGATAGCGAGGGCAATCTGTCGTCGCGGCCGGTGTACCGCGATGGTCAACCGGTCCAGAGCCGTGAGGCTGTTGCCCGCCGCAACGGCCTCATTGAGAAGCTGGCGTCATTGCCACCGGTCCACGGCGCGCTCGACCAGATCGTCCAGCGCTTCGGTACCGACACGGTGGCGGAGGTGACTGGCCGCTCCCGCAGGATCATCCGCAAGACAGGATCGGACAAAGTCGATCGTCTGGTTGTTGAGAACCGCGCTGGCTCTGCCAATCTCGGCGAGACGCAGGCGTTCATGGATGACGTCAAGCGAATCCTGGTGTTCTCGGATGCCGGCGGCACCGGGCGTAGCTATCACGCGGAGCTATCGGCGAAGAACCGGCGGCTGCGGATACATTATCTCTTGGAGGCCGGTTGGAAGGCCGATGCCGCGATCCAAGGGCTCGGCCGCACCAATCGCACCAACCAGGCGCAACCGCCGCTGTTTCGGCCGATCGCCACGAACGTGAAGGCCGAGAAGCGGTTCCTGTCGACCATCGCGCGGCGCCTCGACACGCTCGGCGCTATCACCAAAGGGCAGCGCCAGACCGGCGGTCAGGGTCTGTTCAGACCTGAAGACAATCTGGAGAGTCACTACGCACGCGACGCCTTGCGTCAGCTCTACCTCCTGCTGGTGATGGGCAAGGTCGAGGGGTGTTCGCTCCAGACGTTCGAGGACGCGACCGGGCTCAAGCTGACGGATTCCAATGGCATCAAGGACGACCTGCCGCCGATCACTACGTTCTTCAACCGTCTGCTGGCGTTGACCATCGATCTCCAGAACATTCTGTTCACCTCTTTCGAGCAGTTATTGACTGCGCGCATCGAGGGCGCGATCGCGTCGGGCACATATGATGTCGGTCTGGAGACGCTGACAGCCGAGAGCTTCACCGTTACGGACCGGCAGACGATCTACACCCATCCCGGCACGTCGGCCGAGACGCGGTTGCTCACGATCACCCAGCGCGAGCGCAACCGGCCGGTTACGCTCGATGATGCTTTGGATCGCCTGTCGGATCCCCGCGCCGTGCTCTTGGTCAACAGCCAGTCCGGCCGCGCCGCCGTGCAGGTGCCGGCCCGCAGCGTCATGCTGGACGATGGGCAGGTCGAACGCCGTGTTCGCCTGATTCGCCCGATGGAGCATTCGGTCACGCCGCTGGCCGTGATGCCGCAGACCCATTGGCAGGAGGCCGACCGTGAGACCTTCGCGCAGACCTGGTCGGCAGAAGTCGTGGACGTGCCTGAGTTCACCGATAGCGAGATCCATATCGTTGCCGGTCTGTTGTTGCCGATCTGGAAGCGCCTGCCGAATGAATCGACGCGCGTCTATCGGCTCCAAACCGATTCCGGCGAGCGCATCATCGGCCGCAGAGTCTCGCCCGCATGGGTCGCGACTGCGATCGAGACCAGCGCCGTGACGCTCACGCCCGATGCCGCACTTGCGGCATTGCTCGACGGCAAGACCGTGCTCGGTCTTGCCGAGGACCTTCAGCTTCGCCGCGTGCGCGTGATGGGCGCGAACCGCATCGAGTTGACCGGCTTCACCGACGCTATGCGAGACCGGCTGCGTGCCTACGGCCTGTTCCATGAGATCATCTCATGGAAGCTCCGCCTGTTCGTCCCGATCGATGCGGGTGGTGTCGCCGTCCTGGCCAAGGTGCTGGAACGCTATCCCGTCACGCGCGTCGCAGAGCGGGCGGCATGACCATGGCGGGATATGCCGGTGAACTGGCGCACCGCCTCGCGCGCGAGGCCGAGGCGGTGTGCCGCTGTTATCTCTCGAACGGTCGCCGCGAAGGCCGCTATTGGCTGGTCGGCGACATCAAGAACACACCCGGCCGCTCAATGTTCGTCCGTTTGAGCGGTCCTGAATCCGGCAAAGGCGCCGCGGGCAAATGGACCGACGCGGCCACAGGCGAACATGGCGACTTGCTCGACGTCATCCGGCAGTCGCTTGGCCTTGTCGACTTCCACGACATCGTCGACGAAGCCCGACGGTTCCTCAGTCTGCCACGGCCAAAACCGGATCCCGAGCCTAAGCCTCGTCCAGCATCCGCATCGGCCGGCTCGCCGGAATCGGCACGTCGCCTGTTCGCGATGTCGCAACCGATTGCGGGCACTGTCGTAGAGACGTATCTGCGCACACGCGGCATTACGGCTTTGCACGGAACCGGAGCCTTACGTTTCCATCCGCGTTGCTACTATCGCCCGGACCGCTATGCGGCAACTGAGACCTGGCCGGCGATGATCGCAGCCGTCACCGATTGCGACGGCCGCATCACCGGAGCGCATCGCACTTATCTTGCACCGTCTTGGCTCGCCCCGACGGGCGACGGCAAGGCGCCGATCGATACGCCGCGGCGCGCGATGGGCCATCTCCTCGGCAACGCGGTCCGCTTCGGCGCTGCACACGACGTCGCAGCCGCCGGCGAAGGCATCGAGACCATGCTGTCGCTTCGTTGCGTCATGCCGTCCATGCCGATGATGGCTGCGCTGTCGGCCGCGCACCTCACCGCCATCCTGTTTCCGGTGACGCTGCGCAGGCTCTATGTCGTTCGCGATAACGATCCGGCCGGTGATGGCGCGATGGCTGGACTGTTCGACCGCGCACGCATGGCCCGGATCGACGCGGTCGCGCTATCGCCCCACGGCGACGACTTTAATGAAGACCTGCGCCGCCTCAGTGTCGATGCGCTGCGAGCAGCCTTGCGAGTGCAACTCGCACCGGAAGATGTCGCACGGTTCATGTCGCTCTGAGGCGAGGGCCGGAACGGGAAGCCAGGCGTGCGCCGCTCCGGACTTTTTCGGCGGTCTCCGTCGGGACGCCTTCCTTCGGTGTCGGAGAGGGCCGCGCTCACGGCCTTCTGAGAGGGCGATCGAGGCGGCAAACGGCCCGGCCCCTGCAATGGCGTCCGCCGACTATTTTCCGTCGCGCCCCAAGTCCACCCCATCGCGCAAAAGCGCGACGGGGCCCCGGGGTGGGCGCTTTACATCGCGAAACAAAATAGCCGGCTCCCGCCATCCTCCGCTGCGCTTCGGCCGCTGTCGCTGCGCTCGGCGGTGCAGGTCCGGTCCGCCCGCCGCTTTTCGTCGCCACGAAGGCCGCGATGAGCGCAGCCGATCCGACAAAAGGAAATTTCCCATGACGACCGATCACGACGAGACCAGCTACGAGCCGCCGCACGCGACATCCCCGACCGACCACATCCTCGCCGAACTTCAACTCCACGGCTATCGTCCCTTCCAGGACGAGCCCGATCCGCGACCGCTGCCAGAAGCCCGCACCGTCGCTGGCGCCGTCGCCGATATCTTCGACGCCTTGATCGTAACTCTGAGCGAAACCCGCCTCGAACCCGACCTCGACGACCTGCTGTGGTCGACCGTCAATCTCTTCCACCGTGCCAACGAGCGGATCGAGCGACAGCTCGATGACAACGAGCAGGCGCAACGGCGCAGCCAACGCGAACAGGATGGCTCCGAGATCCGCTCGGTCGAACTCGAACGCCTCACAGCCGAGGGCATGACGCTGATCGAGCGACGCAACACGATGGAATTCTTCCGCGATCAGGCGGCCGAGCACTTCGCGCGCCATACCGGATCGCCCTGGCATCCCCGTAACGGCTCGATGGTGAACCATCGCGCCCTGACCGCAGCGGTGATCGACAGCCGCGACTTCCTTGCAGCCAAGCGCCGGGCCGAGACCGAAGTCATGCTGCCGGCCGGACCGAAGGTCGCCTTCACCGGCGGTCTCGACTTCAACGATCACCACCTGATTTGGGACAGGCTCGATCAGGTTCGCACCAAGCACCCGGACATGGTGCTGCTGCATGGCGGGTCGCCGAAGGGCGCCGAACGCATCGCCGCCCGCTGGGCCGATCACCGCAAGGTGCCACAGATCGCCTTCCGGCCCGATTGGACGAAGCACGCCAAGGCCGCACCGTTCAAGCGAAACGACGCGATGCTCGAGACGCTGCCGATCGGCATCCTGGTTACGCCGGGCTCCGGCATCCAGGCGAACCTCGCCGACAAGGCGCGCCGGCTCGGCATCCCGGTCTGGAAGGTCGGTACCGGCGGCGCGTAAGCGCCGCCACCGGGATCAGTCGCACGGCTTCTCTTGGCGACTGATCGAGTGGCCTTGTCGGATCGGCCGCAGGACTCCGGCGACAAGCCGGTGCATATTATGCGGTGCGCTAGGGGTGGGGAGATGCACATGGGAAAAGGTCGAAAACGGTCAGTAAGACAGCACTATATTCCGCAGTGCTATCTTCGGCAGTGGGCTCAACAATACCGCAAGAGCCACCAACTCTCCGTCTTCGACCGTAAGCGGAAGAAAAGTTACAAGTCCAACGTAAAGGACGTTGCCTGTCAGAACTACTTCAATCGCATCAATGTAGACGGCATGGATCATGAGGCGCTTGAGAAAGCGCTCTCCGAATTTGAGACGAGGCTTGCCGAGGCTCTTGTCCGCATCAATGAAGCGAGAACGCTCGATAATGAAGATGATAAGGCGCATTTGCTCACGCTCATCGGTCTGACGGCCCTGCGTTCTCCTGCAATGCGAGAGATGATCCGCAAATTGCACGAAGATATCGGCAGGCTGAATATCGCTGGACGAATAGCGACAAAGGAAATCTACGAGGCAGACGTTGCCAAAGCGAAAGAACAAGGAGCGCTGCCCGAAGACTACGACGTGTCCTACGATGAGATGAAAGCAGCGTTCGAAAGCGGCAAGTACAAACTGGCGCTTGATCAGAACTACCAGATCAGCCTGGAACTCATGCTACTCGACCACATCCTTCCGCTGCTTTTCAGGCGCGGGTGGGTGTTGGTGAGAGCCCCGGAAGGCTCCGGCGGCTTCATCACAAGCGACAGTCCGTTCTATCTCACGTGGTCTGACCCGGCGAGGCGGAAAGGTGATCTCGCGCCGGGCCTCGCCATGAACGGTACTGATGTTTACCTTCCGGTCTCGCCGACGCTCGCGGTTGTGGGCGCCTTCAATCTTCGCAACGCCAATGATGATGCTGATGATGCACGCGTGGCAATGCTGAATAGCGCGATGGTCGCGAGTGCCATTCAGCAGCTCTACTCCCGTGATCACAAGTTTTCATATACGAGAGGAACTGATGATCCTGTTCGAACGGGCAATCAACTCATCTCCGACAAGCGGTTTTGTTGATGTTCGAACAGCTCCTGGGCACGCCTGCGGTAGGCTTCTGTCTCGATCTTTCACTGTCGCTGCGGGACCATTTTCGCTATTAAGATAGTTGCGCCGTGGTGGTGGTGGAAGGCGCAACCCTTGCCTCTTTTGTCATGGGAGCCATCACCATGCTTGTCATCGGCATCCTCCTCAACATTATCGGCCTCGGCTTCTTCTGCTGGGCGCTATTCACGCTCGCGATCTACGCACTGCCGTTCTTCATCGGCATGAGTGCCGGCCTCTATGCGTATCACGCTGGAATCGGGCCGCTCGGCGCGATCGGCGTTGGCGTCGTCACCGCAGTGTTCGTGCTCGTCATCGGGCAGGCCATCTTTTCGTTCGTCCGTACGCCCATTCTGCGCATCGCGGTCGCGCTAATATTCGCGATCCCGGCCGCGCTCGGCGGCTACTACGCGACCTTCGGCCTCTCCGGCCTCACCATGACGTCGGATCTCTGGCGACAGGCCTTTGCCGTCATCGGCGCGGTCTTGATCGGGGCGACGGCCTGGACGCGGCTTGCGGCAGCCCCGCCCGCTATGCCGGCTGGGACCGGACGGCCGGCACTGTCGAGGTCCCGCGCCGCGACCTGGTGAGAATTGTGCCGCGCCCCCACGTCTGCGGGTTCTGATCGGAGTAGGATCAAAGCCCAAGCTCGCAGACATGACCTGCACACGATGCGCGCGGTAAGCCGAAACGCTTTGGAACCAGTCCTCCGGCTCCGGGCGATCAAGATGCGGTGGCGCGGCGTTCGGTTCCGACTGTTTCGGGGAACGGGACGTAGCCGTGGGGGATGACAGGACGATTTGCAGGCTGCCTTATCCTGCGGTGCTGTGTCGGTGATGTTCGCTTGTTCTCCTTGGGATTCTCTGTTCCGAGAGCACGCACCATTCGGGTCTCTACGATGGCCTGACCTGGCCGAACACCGGCTGCGCCTCGATCGCCTAGCCGCAATGCCGGCGTTCAACTTTCTTCCCCTGGGCTTCGCCCATTCCTCGCGAGGCAAGAAAGTTGCCCGCCTGGCATCCTCCGCTGCGCTTCGGTCCGCAAGCGGATGCGGCGTCGATCGTCTCCGGCCTTTCGGTCGCCATCGAGACCGCGATGGTCGCGGCTCGGAAACAGAGAGCAAGGAGAACTATCATGGCGAACATCGGCACCTTCACCAAGACCGAGCAAGGCTTCGTCGGCGAAATCGTCACGCTCACCTTCCAGGCCAAGAACGTCCGCTTCGTCCCTGAAACGAACAGCAGCAACGAGAACGCCCCGAGCCACCGCGCCTTTGTCGGCCGGGCTGAGATCGGCGCCGCCTGGTCCAAGCGCTCCGGCGAAGGCCGCGACTACCTCTCGGTCAAGCTGGACGATCCGAGCTTCAACGCTCCGATCTACGCGAACCTCTTCAACGACGAGGATGGCGAGAGCTTCACGCTCATCTGGTCCCGCGGTCGCAAGGCCAACGCCGATTGAGCCGGCTTCCCAGCGCCCCGCCCAGTACATCGGGCGGGGCTGCCTCTTCGAGCCGGATCCCAAAGGCCGAGAACGCTCGGAGCCGCGCGGCGATGGCTCCGACCGCACGTTTTGGCGCTATGGCAATGACCAATCGGCGACACAAATTCTGGCCATGGTGCACCTCCTTGGACCGGCATCCCCGCTCCGCACGCCCCCAAAATGCCCTCATAGAACTGGCGTCAGTAGCGAATACCTAGTATATTAGGTGGCAGTATATTAGTGATCCGGCGACGTCTTCTGCATGAGCTTGCGGGAGACTGTTGCCACGAACTTACGCCGGTTGCGCCAGGTCAAAAACCTGTCGCAAGAGGAGCTTGCGGACCGTGCGGGCATCAATCGGAACTACGTCGGCATGCTGGAACGCGAGCAGCATGCGGCGACGATCGACATGCTGGAGAAACTCGCCGTCGTTCTTGAGGCCGATCCGGTCGAATTTTTTCGACGCGACCCTTGAATGCGTCGGCTGTTTCCCGCAATTTTGCGATAAATTCACGCGAACGTTTTCATGAACGGGGAACCATGGATGCATGGGCCTCTGCTCACCATGGCCGAAACTTGCGTGAGCGATAGCAGATCGTCGCCTACGCGATACTGTTTCGGCCATCATGACGAGATCGGAAAATTGCGAACCGCTGAGGGTCGCTGCTGTTCCCGGTCAGAGAAAACACGAGGGGCACCGTGAGCACACTCCCCTTTGAAGATCGCCCACCGCAGCTGGATCGCGTCAGCCCTTACGACGAAAGACTTTTGACAAGTTACGTCCGGCTGCTCGATGCCGAGGCCGAGGGCGCCGACTGGCGCGAAGCCGTGGCCATCATCTTTGGACTCGATCCAGAGAAGGAGCCCGAGCGTGCGAAGATCGTGCATGACAGCCATCTCGCCCGCGCACACTGGATGACCGAGAAAGGCTATCGTCACCTTCTTGAGAGACGCATGCAGTAGAATATTGCTGCGCCTCCCTCGAACCGGAGAAGGCAAGCGAGCGAAGCCAGCCACTTATCACGCTATTCCAATTTGGAGTCTAGCGAACCGAGCAATCCTCCCGATACTCAACCAAACGGATCCGACGAAGGGTCGGGCGAAGGGAGGACAATGATGCCGGCGTCCGACTGGCGGTCCGCGAGCACCGCCGACAGACTTATGCGACTGGACCGAGATCAATTTGCCGTCGAGTTTCTCCGACGCAATCCCGCCTATCGCGAGGACTACCGCAATACACAAGAAGGTATTGCGTCCGGCTCATTGTCGCGCGAGGCCGGAATGGCTCTACTCGCACACCGATGGGGGTTGAGCTTTCCCGCATGAGCCCGACGT
This sequence comes from Afipia sp. OHSU_II-C1, assembly GCF_000497575.1. Classification (GTDB taxonomy): domain Bacteria; phylum Pseudomonadota; class Alphaproteobacteria; order Rhizobiales; family Xanthobacteraceae; genus Afipia. The sequence continues at coordinate 40,502 of NZ_APJI01000002.1, read as the reverse complement.
CCCCGCGTGGGAGACTCCCGCCTTGTGGCGGCCGGAACACTCACCTGCCGTTGTCGTCGTTGCTCCGGCGCCTGACGGTTTCGCGAAAGCACATCCGATCGATCTTGACGGGCTCCTGCCAGTGGCGTGGAACGTCGTCACTGAGGACGGCCGTCGTGTCGTGATCGACGATGCAGAGGGCCGTCATCGCCTATGGTTCGTCAACGACGTTCACACCCACGGCAGCACTTTCCTGATTCCGTTCGATGATGACTTCAGCGCTCGGCTGCACAGCCTTCAGCGTCTCCATCGCCGTCTATCCGGAAAACGCGCCGGGCCGCCGTTGCGTAGCCTGCAGCTCACGTCGCTACAGCGTGCTCGCCTGATCCTCCAAGTCCGAGCGCTTGATGGCGAACTGGAAGGCGTGACCCGGCGAGAAATTGCAGCCGTCTTGCTTGACGCTGGGGCGCGCAACATCCCCGCCATCGAATGGAAGAACGCGGCCCTGCGCAAGAAGATCAACCGCGTTGTCGCCAGCGCCGTCGCGCTGATGAATGGTGGCTACCTCACCCTCCTTCGCGGCGATCCCGCACGCGCCGAACGCTTTCGGCGCCGTTGACTGTGTTGGAAGGGCACAGCCACTTCGCCTGGCTTCTCAGTCTGCCCAGAACGGTGAACGCACGCGGCTTCGCACGGCTCGGCTTCCGCCATGAGGTCGAGGGACGCCGCAGAGAGCTTCCTACGGCGGGTCTCCCCCACGACGCCGATCTTCCGTCACGCTTGCCTCCGCTCCGTTGCCTTTCCCGGCAGCGGCCCCCGAACGGCCCGGAGGCACATCTTGGACTCATCACCTTCCCGCGTTACGCCGCGTTTCGTCCGCACACACGACGCCGCTGCATTCCTCGGTCTCTCCGGCCGCACACTGGAAAAACACCGCTGCACCGGCACCGGCCCGGTGTTCCGCAAGCTCGGCGGCCGCGTCGTCTATGCGATCGACGACCTCGAAGCCTGGGCCGCCGAGCGCGCGCGCAACTCAACCTCCGATCCCGGACGCGCGACTGCGTCGAGCGGCACGGTGCCGTCGCGTTCAGCGCCGGTGCGTCCTCGTTGAGCCGGGCCGATCAGATGCGCCGCATCGCCGACGACCAGCAACTCGAAATGTTCCGGGCACGACCCGGCGACATGGCGTTGCGCGACGCGCAAGACCTGATGTCCTGGCCGTTCTTCTCCCTCGCCAAAACCCCGCGCGTTCGGCCGATCGATTTCAAGATGGGCGAGGTGACGATCCGCGTCGAGGCGACGCCGGAGCACGGCATGGCGACCATCTGGGACGCCGACGTGCTGATCTGGGCCGCCTCGCAGATCGTCGATGCGCGTGACCGGGGCCTGCGCACCTCACGCCTGATGGCGGCAACCCCTTATGAAATCCTGACCTTCATCGGCCGTGGCGATTCGGCACTGAACTACGAGCGCCTGAAGGCCGGACTGGATCGCCTGCAATCCACCACCATTGCCACGTCGATCCGTCAGCCAAGTGAGCGCCGGCGGCACCGCTTCTCCTGGATCAACGAGTGGAAGGAGCGTGCCGACGGCGCCGGCCGGCCGCAAGGCATAGAGCTGATCCTGCCGGATTGGTTCTACGCCGGCGTCATGGTGGACGCGCTCGTGCTCACCATTGACCGGACCTATTTCGACCTGACCGGTGGACTGGAACGCTGGCTCTACCGGCTGGTGCGCAAGCATGGCGGCCGCCAGCAATACGGCTGGAGCTTCGACTTCCGGCACCTTCACCTGAAGTCCGGCAGCCTCTCACCCTACAAGCGGTTCGCATTCGAGCTGCGCGACATCGTCCGGCGCCAGCCGCTCCCCGGCTACCAGCTCGGCTTTGTCTCGGGCGCTGTCGGCCAGCCGCGCCTGACGTTTCAACCTACCGCCCTGCAATCCACGTCGACACCGCGCGTCCGCGCGGCGCGGCGCCAACCGGTGCATAAGCTGTGAATCAACCCGTACTATCAGGAACCCGGACACCCGTACGATCAGGAACCGCAGGCCCGTACTATCAGGAACCGAAACCGGACCTAAGCTCCGGCGCGGCTTGCCAAAATCGCGCGCCTAACTTTGCTAACATTGAATCCTTCGGATTCTTGCTAACGCGACCGGCCGATTGCGGAGCACCGAGCAACGACCATGCGTCGGCTGTGCCTTCTCCCGAGAGCGATTGTGATCGACCAGCGTCACGTCTCGCTGCTGTCGTATTGACGCTCTCGCCTCTGGAACGGGCACAATCCGGCAACCATGGGCACGCCGCTACGGTCGAGGTGGCGCCATGATCGTCGCGCTCCTCAATCACAAAGGCGGTGTCGGCAAAACCACTCTCGCTTTGCATCTCGCAGGTGAATGGGCGCGCCAGGGCCGCCGCGTCACGCTGATCGACGCCGACCCGCAGGGCTCGGCTCTCGACTGGTCCGAGCAACGGATGCGTGAGGGACTGCCGCGCTTGTTCGGCGTCGTCGGTCTGGCACGCGATAAGCTTCACCGTGAAGCACCCGCCATCGCTCGCGGCGTCGATCATGTGGTGATCGACGGACCTCGCGTCGCCGCCGTCATGCGCTCAGCCTTGCTTGCCGCGGACCTCGTTCTGCTTCCGGTACAGCCGTCGGCCTTCGACGGCTGGGCCTCCGCCGACATGCTGACGCTCATCGACGAGGCGCGCAGATACCGCCGCCTTCGACTCCTGGCGCGCTTCCTCGTGAACCGCTGCTGTGCGCACACCGCGATCGTGCGCGAGACCGTCAAAGCGCTCGCCGATCACGATCCGCCGATGCTGCGCCAGCGCATCGGCCAGCGCGTCGCCTTCGCCGATGCCGCCAAGACCGGCCGCCTCGTCCGCGAGATCGGCGCAGCATATTCCGCCGTCCGCGAGGTCAGAGGCTTTGCCGCCGAAGTCGGAAGGATCGTCCGATGACAACCCCTCCGACCAATCGCGGCCCCAGTATTGGGCGCAGGAGTAAGTTCGCCTCCCGGCCAGGCGATGCCGAGCGCTGGGTCAAGTCGCGCGAAACGCAGCCCCGCCCTCGGCGCAAGCGCGGTCCCTTCGCGGCACGTCTCACCGTCGATGTCACGCCCGATCTGCGCGGCCGCATCAAGGTCGCGGCCTTCCAGCGCGGTGTGACGGTCGCCGACATGCTGCGCGACCTCCTTCTCAAGAGCTTTCCCAACACCGATGGAGGCACGCCATGAAGGGCGTCACGATGATCGGCGTGTCGCGTGCGCAGAACGCCGACGCAGCACTCACCTTTGTCGAGCTGACTTGGCACAAGCAGCGTATCGAGAACCGGTTACGCTTCGGCCGGCAGGTCGGACAGCAAGTCCTCGATCGCCAACGCCGTGTCGTCAGCGTCGCGCCGGGCAGCATCTTCGCCTTCGTCCGCTGGGCGGCCAACGACTACGGCACCATCATCTCGCGCATCGATATCGTCCGCGCTGTCGCCGCCGGCGAGCGCTATCAGACGCTGCCTTTCGTCCGGCCAGGCGGAGAGATCCTGCTGCGCATGGACGGTTGGCCCAAGGTCGAACGCGTGTTGCAATTGATCGACGCGGTGGAAGCGCTGGGAATCGATCCGGCCGACGCGGCGCCGGATTACTGGCAGCATGTCCACAACCGGCTGTCCGTCAATGAGACGCCGCGCGCCTACACCCGCACACGCCACCAGGCATGGCTCAAACGGCGCGAGGTCAGCCCATGACCCGTGTCGCAACCATGCTGACCACGGTCGTCACCAGCATCATGCTCGGTTCGTCGGCTTTCGTTGACCCGCCGAAGACGCTGATCTGGAACGCCAGCGCCAGCGCGCCGGTCGGCCTCTACGCCGTGCAAGCGGCCAACGATCTTGCTGTCACCGATCTTGTCGCGGTCATGCCGCCACCGCTGATCGCCGAATTCCTCGCTGACCGCGGCTATCTGCCGAACGGCATGCCGCTGCTGAAACGCATCCTTGCGCTCCCCGGTCAGACCATCTGTCGCAACGGCCTCGACATTCTTGCCTATGGCGCCACCTACGGGCGCGCGCGCGAGCGCGACAAGGCCGGTCGCAAGCTCCCGGTCTGGCAAGGCTGCCGCCGCATCGCCGACGACGAACTCTTTCTCATGAACGATGCCCCGGACAGCGTGGATGGCCGCTATTTCGGCCCGTTCTCGCGCCGTTCGGTCATCGGCCGCGTGCTCCCCGTCTGGACCGACGAGGCAGGCGACGGCCACTTCGAATGGTGGGCCAGCACCCGTTAGCCGGCTTACCAACCACCTCACCACCACCAACCGAAAGGACGACGACATGGCACAGATCGGCACCTTCACCCGCACCAAGCATGGCTTCACCGGGCACCTGCGCACGCTCTCCCTCGACATCGAGCTCACACTTGTTCCGGCCGAGCACACCGATACCGAGAACGCGCCAGACTATCGGGTTCACGCTGGCGACGAGGATGGACCGGAGGTCGGCGCGGGCTGGAGTCGCACTGGAGAGAAGGCCGGCGAATATGTCTCGCTGCAGATCGACGATCCCGCCTTCACCCAACCGATCCGCGCCAACCTGTTCCAGTCCGGCAACGACCGCTCCGCATTCCACCTGCTCTGGACTCGCCCGTCCAAGCGCGAGAATCGGAGCTGATCCGTGCCGCCGCTGCGCAAAACAAATGTCATGCGTTCGCGCGGGATGAGCAATGATCACGTCATTCCTCTGTTCGCGGAAAAGCCGGCTCATTCCTCCGTCCCGCTCGTCCATCAGTCAGCCGTCGCGCGCAGCGGCGGTCAAGGGCGGCCGCAGGCCGGCGCTTGCGCCTTGCCCTTGACGGCCGCGAGCACGATGGCATCGCGCAGACGCGCGACGGACGGAGCAATCCAGGAGCGCGCGCCATGGATCTCGTGACATTGGTGACCGCCTGCGCGCTCGCGGTGGATCCTAAGCTTATGCACGCGCTGGTTTGGCACCAGTCGGGTGGCGAACCGTGGGCGATCTCGGTGCAGGGCGAACCAAACCCGAGGATTTATTCAAGCATGGATTTGGCAATCCGGGAGGCGCGCACAGAGTCGCGCGCTGTCTTGCGTGTGGGTCTCGCCGGGCTTTCGATGCCGCCATCGAAAGTCGCAGCATCCGTTCTTCTGCCATGCCGCAACGTCGCGATGGCAGCAGCCCAGATCGCCAAGCACGCCAGCCGATGCAAAACGCATCCGCGTCTGAAAGTCGATCCGACCTTCTGCGCCGTTGCCGTTTATCGCGGTTCCTGGGAGCAGCCGGACGTCAAGTTCGCGACCGACGTCGCAACATCCGTTGCCAAAGGTGACGCTCCAAATTTCGACATGCCACGGGGCACGAGTACGGAGATTTTCGACACGGCTGGCGATGCGCAGCCTGACGCCGAAACGCCCATCGTCGACATAACAGCGGCATTCGCGGAGCGCGCCCGCGGTTGGTCGAGCGCACTCTTTCCCCCCAAGTCCAAACCCGCAACGAGCGAGCCCGAGAGCAGTTCGACTTCACTTCCGTCTGCAGCCGAACCGCCATCGTCCCGTGCGCGCCCGAACCTTCCATCAGACAGCAATGCGCAAGATCGCGAGCTGTTTGTTCGTCGCTCAGGCATGGGCATTCCATGATGAACCGCGTCGTGAATCATCGTGAGATTACGAAGCGCAGCGCACCAAGAAGTGCGAGCCGGGAGGGGAGCTGCAACACGACCGTTCGAGGGCAAGATAAAAGGCCGCGAGGTGCGGCCCGGTCGGGGGACGGTCGGGGCATTGATCTCGCAAGTGTTTTGGTGCCTGCGCCGCGATGTGCACCGGCATTCCGCAGCCTGCGCACGCGACAATTCCGCAATTTGTTCAACGAAATTCGCACCTCGCGAGACATTGGGCCATGAGCCGCGAGGACGACTTCCGCATCCGGCCAGGCCGCATCCGCTCGCGCGGGGTCCAGCGGGCAAAACCCTTTGTCGCCCAGGCGCTCGCCGCGGCGCAAAAGGCCGGTGGTCAGGTCTCGCACAACGGCAGGATCGGGGCGCCGCGCGCCTCGCGCTTCGGCCGCGGCCGTGTCGCCAGTGTGCAGGCCAATCGGCTGCTGACGAGTCGCTCGCGTCTCGCCACCGTCAAGACGCGGATCGTTCGGCACAATGCTCGCCGCGCGACGCTCAAGGCACATCTCAGTTATCTACGCCGCGAAGGCGTTACGCGCGACGGCGAGAAGGCGCACATGTTCGGGCCGGAGACCAATGATGCCGACGTCAAGGGCTTTACCGAGCGCTGCGAGGATGACCGGCATCATTTCCGCTTCATCGTCTCGCCCGAGGACGCTGCCGACATGTCCGACCTGAAGGGGTACGCGCGCGACCTCATGCGCCAGGTCGAAAAGGACCTCGGAACCAAACTCGACTGGGTCGGCGTCGATCATTGGAACACCGACAACCCACACGTCCACGTCATCCTGCGCGGCCGCGCCGAGGACGGGAAGGACCTCGTCATCGCGCGGGACTATATCAGTCAGGGCATGCGGGCGCGGGCGCAGGACCTCGTCACCCAGGAACTCGGGGTTCGCTCGGACATTGATATCAGCCGCAACCTCGACAATCAGATCGACGCCGAGCGCTGGACGCGGCTCGACCGCCAGCTTGTCCGCGATGCCGGTCAGCACCGCGTCGTCGACCTTGCACCTCGACCCGATCGACAGCCCGACCCATACCTGACGCAGAAAGTCGGCCGGCTGCGCAAGCTCGAATCTCTCGGCCTCGCCCATCAGCCCGGCCCAGGCCAATGGGTCATCGCGGACGAGGCAGAACCGACGTTGCGTGCGCTCGGCGAACGCGGCGACATCATCAAGCGCATGCACCGGGCGCTCACCGAGCGCGGCATCGACCGGGCTGCGTCGAGTTATGTGCTTGCCGGCGAGGGCATCGGCGATCGCGTTGTCGGCCGGCTCCTTGATCGCGGCCTCGACGACGAGTTGACGGGCACCGCCTATGCGGTGGTCGACGGCATCGATGGACGCACCCATCACATCAAGCTGCCCGATCTCGACGCGGCCGGCGACAGTACGACCGGATCGATCGTCGAGTTGCGCCAGTTCGACGACGCGCAAGGCCGACGCCGAGTCGCACTGGCGGTGCGATCCGATCTCGATGTCGACGCGCAGGTGAAGGCGTCTGGCGCCACCTGGATCGATCGCCAACTCATCGCCCCCGAGCCCGCAGCGCTCGGTGGAGGCGGGTTCGGCGCCGAGGTGCAATCTGCGATGACGGCGCGCACCGATCACCTGATCGAGCAGGGTCTGGCACGGCGGCAGGGACAACAAGTCATCTACGCGCGCAATCTGCTCGACACGCTCCGCCGGCGTGAACTCGATGCGATTGGCGAAAAGCTCGCCGCCGAAGCGGGGACGCCGTTCCGGAAGGCGGCGAGCGGGGAATACGTCGCCGGCATCTACCGTCAGCGCCTCATGCTCTCTTCCGGCCGCTTCGCCATGATCGATGACGGGCTCGGCTTCCAGCTCGTGCCCTGGTCGCCGTCGCTGGAACGCAATCTCGGCAAGCACGTCGCCGGCATCGCCCGAGCGGACGGCGGCGTCGACTGGAGCTTCGGCCGGAAGCGCGGACTCGGCCTGTAAGCATCGGACGATTGCGTCGGAAGGATCAGTATTTTTTCGTTTGGCTACGTTCGCTTGCGACCGCCCTTCGATTGCCATTGAACGCGGGCGCGCGCGCGCTTTTCTGACGCTCTAAGTTCGCAATAGGGAATGAGCCGTGACCGCGACCAAGATTCTCTGGGGCCAGATTCTCACCGTCTTCGCCATCGTTCTCGCCACCACCTGGGGTGCGACGCAGTGGACGGCGTGGCGGCTCGGGTTTCAGCCGCAGCTTGGAACGCCGTGGTTAGATCTCGCGGGGCTGATGGTCTATCCGCCGCCTGCCTTCTTCTGGTGGTGGTACTTCTATGACGCGTACGCACCCCACATCTTTTTGGAGGGCGCGCTGATCGCCGTCTCTGGCGGTTTCGTCTCCATCGCTGTGGCCATCGGCATGTCGGTCTGGCGCGCCCGCGAAGCCGCGCATGCCGAGACCTATGGCTCGGCGCGCTGGGCGAACGCCGGCGAGGTCAAGGCGGCCGGTCTGCTCGGGCCGGATGGAGTCGTGCTCGGCAGGCTCGGCGACGCATACCTGCGTCACGACGGACCGGAGCATGTGCTGTGTTTCGCCCCGACCCGCAGCGGTAAGGGCGTCGGCCTCGTGGTGCCGTCGCTCCTGACCTGGCCGGGCAGTTGCATCGTCCACGACATCAAGGGCGAGAACTGGGGCCTGACTGCGGGCCTGCGGGCGCGCTTCGGCCGCGTCCTGCTGTTCGATCCGACCAACGCCGAGAGCGCTGCCTATAACCCGCTACTCGAGGTTCGCCGCGGCGAATGGGAGGTCCGCGACGTGCAGAATGTCGCCGACGTGCTGGTCGACCCGGAAGGCTCTCTGGAGCGGCGCAATCACTGGGAGAAGACCAGCCATTCGCTGCTGGTCGGCACGATCCTGCATGTTCTCTATGCCGAACCAGATAAGACACTCGGCGGCGTCGCGTCGTTCCTCTCCGATCCCCGGCGTCCGATCGAGACGACGCTGGTCGCGATGATGACGACGCCGCATCTCGGCAAGAAGGGGCCGCATCCCGTTGTCGCCTCGGCCGCCCGAGAGTTGCTCAACAAATCAGAGAACGAGCGCTCCGGTGTGCTCTCCACTGCCATGTCGTTCTTGGGATTATACCGCGATCCCGTCGTGACGCAGGTGACGCGGCGCTGTGACTGGCGCATCGCCGACATTGCCGGAGAAGAGAAGCCGACGACACTCTATCTTGTCGTGCCGCCGTCCGACATCAGCCGTACCAAGCCGCTGATCCGCCTCATCCTCAACCAGATCGGCCGGCGTCTCACCGAGGACCTGAACGCGACGCACCGCCGTCACCGCGTGCTCTTGATGCTAGACGAATTCCCGGCGCTGGGTCGCCTCGACTTCTTTGAATCAGCTTTGGCCTTCATGGCAGGCTACGGCCTGAAATCCTTCCTCATCGCGCAGTCTCTGAATCAGATCGAGAAAGCCTATGGCGCCAACAACTCGATCCTGGACAATTGCCATGTGCGCGTCAGCTTCGCGACCAATGACGAGCGCACCGCCAAGCGTGTGTCCGACGCGCTCGGAACGGCGACTGAGATGCGGGCGATGAAGAACTACGCCGGCCACCGGCTCTCTCCTTGGCTGGGCCATCTGATGGTGTCGCGCTCGGAGACGGCGCGGCCGCTGATGACGCCCGGCGAGGTCATGCAACTTCCTCCCGACGACGAGATCGTCATGGTCGCCGGAGTTCCGCCGATCCGCGCCAAAAAAGCTCGCTACTTCGAGGACCGGCGGCTCGCGGAACGCATCCTGCCGGCGCCGAAACACCCGGAAGGAGGAAGCAATCCCAAGCTCGACGATTGGTCCGCACTCGCGCCCGTCCAGCCGCCAGCGCCCGTCGCGGATGACGGTCAGGGTATTGGGACCGCAGTGCTCGCCAACATCACTCACGAGGATAGCAAGGCGGAAAACGATCCAGCCAATGCCGGCCTGCGTCGCGAGCCCGGCCTCGAACGGCACAAGGACATTGCGCCGGAATCCATGAAGCCAACCATTAATGAGTTCGATCCTGACATAAACGAGCGTGACGACGATGCCATCCTGGCGCTCGCCCGCAACGCCCGGAATGTCGCGCGGCAGGTTGCCCTCGACCCGGGCGACGGCATGGAGCTGTAAGGTGGAGAAGAAAGTTCGTCTCTCCGTCTACCTTGAGCCGGACCTCATGAATTCCCTTTCCGACTATGCCGCGCGGCGTGACCAGTCCCGTTCCCTGATTGCAGAGGCCGCGGTTGCGTCTTTCCTGTCTCCAGACGCCGATGAGCGTCGTGAAGCCACCATAGCCAAGCGCCTCGACGGCATTGATCGCGGCATGCAACGGCTCGAACGCGATACAAGCATAGCGATTGAAACCATAGCTCTGTTCATCCGCTTTTGGCTCGCCTCCACGCCGCAACTGCCGGACGCATCGCAGGCAGCTACGCGCGCCAAGGCCGCCGAGCGGTACGACAGCTTCCTGGAGGCGCTCGGTCGGCGCCTTTCCAAAGGGCCTAAATTCAGCCGGGAGATCGGCGAGAATCGTCACACATCTACCTCGAGCTAGTTATGATCTCGCCGGGAATGGTATTCAGCACGACTGTAGAACATCTCGCCCGCGGTTGATCTGCTCCACGTCTGACGCCGGTCCGCGTGAGGCTGCCGGCATACTCGTTACGAAGTACAATTTTCTTCCGAGTTTGATTTTTTAAGCAGCATTTTGGCCGCCTTTTTGTGTAAGCGACGATATGTAATGTGGTCTGCGCGCCAAACCGCGTTTTTTTAGCGAACGGCTTACAATTTCCGAACAATCTGGGCTTTCGGACTTGCAGCAGCGACGTGTCTTACGCCTGTCTTACGAGCGGCCGCCGCAAATGCCATGAAGACCAAGCGCACCCATCTCCGGCCAAAGCCCATACGGGAATACATTGGCTGAATCGATTTCAGCCGCTATCCGCGCACGCATTTGAAAGACAGCCGTTGCTTTCCGATTGCTCGCCCGTCGGCTGTGGTAGCGGCGACTTCGCCGCGCCACACTGCAGGTGCATAGTCACGAGAGTTCTACTTAAGATCCGCGAAGCCTCACGCGGTCGTACGGCCAAGGCGGTGCCATGAAACGCAAGGACCACTGCTTGTGCCGATCTGAACCTTTCCAGCCATCCGGATAATCTGCGACCTACCCAAGCAGCATCGTCCGCTTCTTCAGTAATCGCGTGCGGCGCTCAGTTCGCGGCCGCGCTCGTGAATGCCTCAAGCGCGTCCGCCATGGTCTTCAGGACGTCATCCTTGTCATCGATCCTGTAACGCGCCTTGAGTGTCTCCGGCGTCGTGTAGGCGATCCACACCTTGCCGGCGTCGTCCTCCCACGCGAGCACCTTCATCGGCAAGTCGATTGCAATGTGGCGGTTGGCCTGCATCAGCGGCGTGCCGAGCCTGGGATTGCCAAACAGCAGGACCTCGGCGGGCTTGAGTTCAAGCCCGGCGGCCTTCGCTGCCGCGGCGTGGTCGACCCGGGCGATAGGCGCAATACCCTTGTCCTTAAGCGCGGCGGTCAGCCGGTCGAGCGTCTCTTTGACCGGGTGTTTGCTCGGCCTGATGGCCAATTCGTCCGCCCTTGCTGGCAGCAATAGGGCGAGAGCCATCACCATTGCGATCACAAGGCGCATGTATGCACTCCTTCTTCGCGTTACCGACCAAACGCTTGTGACAGGATAGTCGTCGCGGGCACTATAATTTGACTAGCAAAAATCAGTCACAAGTCGGTGATGTCGGACCGTCTGGTCCTCGTCACCCTGACAGGCGCTAAGCCAGAGCCTGGCGTTGGCGAAGAAAACCGTGTCGTTCGGTGAATGGACAAGCGTCGCCAGCTCATATGCATCGCCCGCGATAAAATCACAGTTCGTCAAACCTCCTTCTGCCAACCGGAGACGGGCGACTTGCAGCAGCGCTGAGTCAATATCAATGCGACGACACGGCGGGCGACTTTCGCGATTTGTTGCGTGAACTATCAATCGCCAGAGCAAAGATCAATAAATTCCCATGCTTGGTTTCACGCCGATTCTTGCAAGGACATCCGCAGGATTTGTCCGCAGAGCCTTCCACCAACCAGCGGTTCGCACATCTGTCCCCTCGAAAAACCAGCTGGTTGCTCAGTCAAGGTTCGTGCCCAGTGTCCCACTGTCGGGCGGCGGGCTGCCCCCACGCGCTCGCGACTAATTAATGGTTTCTAGACCGAACACAAGAAAGACATCGGCTGGCGAGATTGTGAGGTCGTGGGTCTTTTCAGAGGTCGCAAGTCCGGATAAGGTTTAGCCTATGAATTGTCGTCTATTTTTCGGTCGGTTGCTCGCGATTTTCGTATCGTAGGGCTGGTAGTTGCGCCGCTGGCGACGCCAGCAGCAGCCAAAAGGCTGTCCGCCGTCTCGATGACCGATATGTCCGCCGAAATGCCCTGCTGTCCAGATGAGCAGAACAAGAATGATTGTTCGGACTGTCCGCTTGTTGCGATATGCATGCTAAAGAACGCCCAGGCGCAACCGTCCGCAAGCGCAATCGTAGTGCAGCTCCCAACGCGCGAACTGTTTTTTGCTGTCGTCGACACAATCGCCGAGAGCTTGGGTAGCGCTCCTCCCGAACATCCTCCTCGAATGTTGGTCTGATCGGCGTTGCCACGCCGTTCGCTGCCGCACGGCTCACGCCGTGCGGATAGACGCATGCCGCCTTGCGGCAGACCTGGGACATTGAGGACTCTAAAAATGAAAACGCTGAACTATTCGCGCGCCTTAGCGGCGGCGTTCATCTGTGTTGCCACGACCGGTGCGGTCACTGTCGCGCGCGCCGACATCAAGGATTATGAATTTCAGCTCGTCGATCAGACGATCAAAGCTGGCCCTGACCGGATTATCACTGTTCGGCTTGTCAACAAGACCACGGGCAAGGTCGTGCCTGACGCAGTCATCTTCGCAACCCGTCTCGACATGGCGCCGGACGGGATGCAGGAAATGGCCACCAAGGTCGCGCCCGTACCGGGCACGGAGCCGGGCACCTATCGCTTCAAGGCGATAGTCAGCATGGCGGGCCGCTGGCAGCTTTCACTGGGCGCGAAAGTGCAAGGCGAAACCGGCACGGTTGAAAGCAAGCTCGTCGTCACGGCGGAAAGATGAGCCGCGTCATTTTGGCAAGCATCGCCGCTGCCGCGTTGATCGCGGCGGCGGCTGGCGGCTTCGTTGCTGGCCGCACCGACCTGCGGTCCATCGAGGTGTCGCGCACCGCGACGATTATGCCCGCGGCGGCTCAGACGAATGGCGAGCCGATCTACTATCGGGACCCGGATGGCAAGCCGTTCTATTCACTGACGCCGAGGAAGACACCGGACGGGCGCGACTATCGCGGCGTACCGGCCAGCGCGGACATCAGCTTCGATGAGGCATCTGCTCCGGAAGCAGTCGCGGCGCCAATGGATCGAAGGATCAAATATTACCGCAACCCGATGGGGCTCCCTGATATGTCGCCCGTTCCGAAGAAGGATTCGATGGGAATGGATTACATCCCTGTCTATGAAGGCGATGACAGCGACGATGGCTCGATCAAGCTGTCGCGGGGAAAAATCCAGCGCACTGGCGTGAAATCGGAACCGGCAGCTTTGCGCGTCATCCGCACGGTAATTCGCGCACCGGGCACGATCCAGCTCGATGAGCGGCGTATCTCGGTCGTCTCGATGAGGTCGGAAAGCTGGGTGCAAAAGGTCGCCAACGTCACGACCGGCACGCGGGTTAGCAGAGGCCAGCCGCTGCTAGAAATCTACAGTCCTGCGATTTCAAGTGCCGCGGCCGACTACGTTGCGGTGATGAAATCGAAGATCACTAGTGGCGATGAAGTGTCCGGGCGCGGTTCGCGGCGTCGGCTGGAAAACCTCGACGTTCCGGATACCGTGATCGCGGCCATGGAGAGAAGCCGTGCCGTCCCGGTTGCAGTGGAATGGTCGGCGCCGCGCGACGGTATCGTGCTGGAGCGGAATGCGATCGAAGGCATGCGCGCGCAGCCTGGAGATGTCCTGTTCCGTGTTGCCGACACCTCGATGCTTTGGGCGCTGGTCGATATTGCGGAGCGCGATCTCGGTACCGTTGTTGTAGGACAACCGGTGGCCGTGAGAGCACGCAGCTTTCCCGGCCGGCAGTTTACCGGCAAGATCGGCGTGATCTATCCGCAGGTGAACCGCGAGACCCGCACGGCGCGGGTGCGGATCGAGCTGTCCAATCCGGATGGCGCACTGCTTCCCGATATGTACGTGGACGCCGAGATCAACACGGGCCAACCCGACCCCGTGCTTGCGGTTCCCGAGAGCGCCGTTCTTGATACAGGCACAAGGCAGGCGGTGTTCGTCGACAAGGGACAGGGCCGGTTCGAGCCGCGCGACGTGAAGCTCGGTCATCGCGGGGACGGCTACGTCGAGGTGCGCGAAGGCGTCACCGAAGGAGAGGCGGTCGTCGTCGCCGCCACGTTCCTGATCGACGCGGAAAGCAACCTCAAGGCAGCGCTCAAAGGCTTCGCCGATGGAGGAACGCAGCCATGATCGCCCGCCTCATCGAGTGGTCGGCCCGCAATCTCCTGCTTGTGTTGTTCGGCGCCGGATTCGCAGCGGCGGCGGGTCTCTACGCGCTCGTCCATCTGCCGCTCGACGCCATCCCGGACCTCTCCGACACGCAGGTGATCATCTATACGGAATATCCCGGGCAAGCGCCTCAGGTGATCGAGGATCAGGTCACCTATCCATTGAGCACTGCGATGCTCACCGTGCCGCGCTCGAAAGTGGTGCGCGGATTCTCGTTCTTTGGCGTTTCTTTCGTCTACGTCATTTTCGAAGACGGCACCGATATCTATTGGGCGCGTTCGCGGGTGCTGGAGTTCCTCAATGCTGCAACGTCGCGACTGCCGTCCGGGGTCACGCCGACGATCGGGCCTGATGCCACTGGCGTGGGGTGGGTCTACCAATATGCGGTGATGTCGAAGGAGCTCAATCTATCGGAGACGCGTGCTCTTCAGGACTGGAACCTGCGATTTGCGCTAGCCAAGGCAGAAGGTGTGGCCGAAGTCGCCAGCGTCGGCGGCTTTGTCCGCCAATACAACGTGATCCTCGATCCTCAACGGATGCGCGATCTCGGCATCACGATGCAGAAGATGCGCGAAGCGATCCGTGCCAGCAATGCCGATGTCGGCGGCCGTACCGTCGAACTCTCGGAGTTCGAATATGTCGTCCGCGGCAGAGGCTATCTCAAGAACATCAACGATCTTGGAGATATCGTCCTCAAGATCAACAATGGAACGCCTGTGTTGCTGCGCGATGTGGCGCGCGTTGAGCTTGGTCCGGACGAACGCCGCGGCATCACCGAGCTCAACGGCGAGGGCGAGGTAGCGAGTGGCATCATTCTACAGCGTTTCGGCGTCAATGCTCTCGACGTGATCCAGAACGTCAAGAAGCGCTTTGCCGATATTGCAAGCAGCCTGCCAAAATCCGTTGAGATCGTTCCAGTCTATGATCGCTCGAATCTGATCAATGCAGCCATTGAGACCCTCAAACGCACGCTGTTCGAGGAAAGCGCCGTCGTCGCGTTGGTCTGCATCGTCTTCCTGCTCCATTTTCGCAGTGCGCTGGTCGCGATCCTGATGCTGCCCGTCGGCGTTTTGATGGCGTTTGGCGCGATGAAGCTGCTCGGGATTGGCTCGAACATCATGAGCCTGGGCGGCATCGCGATTGCGATCGGCGCCATGGTCGATGCGGCGATCGTCATGATCGAGAACGCGCACAAGCATCTGGAACGAGCCGAACCCGGTCGCTCGCGACTCGATATCCTGATCGCCTCCGCTTCCCAGGTCGGGCCGGCGCTGTTTTTCAGCCTGCTGATCATCACGGTGTCATTCATGCCGATCTTCACGCTGGAATCGCAGGAGGGGCGGTTGTTCAGCCCGTTGGCTTTCACCAAGACATTTGCGATGGCGGCGGCGGCTCTCTTGTCGATTACGCTGGTGCCGGCTCTCATGGTGATCTGCGTCCGCGGCAGAATCATTGCCGAGTACCGGAACCCGATTAATCGGTTCCTGATCTGGATTTACCGGCCCATCATAAAAGGGGTAATGCGCGCCAAAACACTAGTGATCGTCGTCTCGCTCGCGGTTCTTGCAGTGACCATCTGGCCTGCCCGGCAGCTTGGCACCGAGTTCATGCCGAATCTGAATGAGGGCACGCTGCTTTACATGCCGACCACGCTGCCCGGTATTTCAGTGACGAAGGCCGGCGAGCTGATGCAGATGCAGGACAGGATCATCCGAACATTTCCGGAAGTCGCTTCGGTCTACGGCAAAGCGGGTCGGGCGTCGACGGCAACGGACCCGGCGCCGACCGAGATGTTCGAGACGGTGATCAACCTGAAGCCGAAGGAGGAGTGGCGGCCGGGCGTCACGCTCGAAAGTCTGACCGCCGAGATGGACCGCGCTTTGCAGTTTCCCGGCGTCTCGAATGCATGGACCATGCCGATCAAGGCGCGCATCGACATGCTTTCGACCGGCATCCGCACGCCAATTGGCGTGAAGGTCATCGGCACGGACCTTGTCGAGATCGACAAATTGGCCAAGCAGATCGAGCAGGTTCTGAAAGCTGTCCCCGGTACCTCGTCAGCCTACGCCGAGCGCGGGATTGGCGGCTACTATCTCGACATCATGCCTAATCGAGCCGCGTTGGCACGCTACGGAATCATGATCCAGGACGTGCAGGACGTCATTGCGACGGCACTTGGCGGCCAGACGGTGACGACGACCGTTGAGGGCCGCCAGCGATTCAGCGTTAATATGCGCTATCCGCGAGAGCTGCGCAGCGATCCGCAGGCGATTGCCCGCGATGTCCTCGTGCCGATGCCGAATGGCGGTGCCGTGCCGCTCGCCGAGGTCGCTAAGGTCACCCCGTCGCGCGGCCCGACCTCAATCCGCACCGAGAACGGACAACTGGCGGTTTACATCTATGTGGATATCCGCGACCGCGATCTCGGCGGCTATGTGGCCGACGCCCAGAATGCGGTGAAGGCCAGCATTCGGTTTCCGCCGGGGGCCTACGTCCTCTGGAGCGGGCAGTACGAATATCTGGAGCGCGCGACAGCACGGCTGAAGATTGTGGTGCCGGTAACGCTGCTGATCATTTTCCTCCTGCTCTATCTCAACTTTCGGTCCTTGACCGAGACGATGATTGTCATGCTATCGCTGCCATTCGCCCTGGTGGGCGGCCTGTGGCTGATGTGGTGGCTTGGATATAACCTGTCGGTGGCGGTCGTCGTCGGCTTCATCGCACTGGCCGGCGTCGCGGCTGAGACCGGTGTCGTGATGCTGATCTATCTCAATCAAGCGTTCGAGGAGATCAAGGCACAACGCCATGCCGAGGGCCGGCCTTTGACACGTCATGATCTTTACGACGCGATCATGGAAGGCGCGGTGGAGCGCGTGCGGCCGAAGATGATGACGGTCGTTGCGATCATGGCAGGCTTGCTGCCGATCATGTGGAGCACCGGAACGGGTTCAGAGATCATGCAACGGATCGCGGTGCCAATGATAGGCGGGATGATCTCGTCGACCATCCTTACATTGGTTGTAATCCCCGCGATTTACGGGCTCATTAAGGGGAGGCCACTCACAGACCGGGCTCAGGGCACACTCGCAGCCGGCCGAATAGCATCAGTTCGGTGAACCGCGCGCAAAAGTTTACCAGCGGTAGGACGCGGCTGGAACGTTGCTTACCGCGACTAACCGTTAGCGTGAGCTGGCGCGTGCGTGTGAGGCGCCGATCACGGCGATCTGAGCGGCGCGATAGGGCGCCGACAGCGCCATTTCGCCAAAATGGAAGCGAAGTGCGGTCGAGGCGTCCATGTCGAGATCGGCATCGTGAACGGCATGAAACCGCCAGAGGACAGGATTATGATGATAAGCACGCGCCACAAGTAAAGAGTGTAATCATCATCAGCACGGCAAGTAGCACCTTAAGCCACTTCGGAAGCCCGAGTCGAGGCAACAGCCCCATGCGACGCTGTGCAACAAGACGCGATATCGGGTCGACGACCGGCTTTTCCAGAAGACTCAAATTGCCGCGTTAAGCCTAGCGACGGCCAGGTCGCGCGCGTTTCGTGCTTTTTGATTCTCTCTGGGTTCGAAGAGGCCGGCGGTATTCGGCCCAAACCAGCGCTGCGAAGGCACCCACAATCAAGGTACCCGTCAGCCAAGTCGGAACCGGTTCCGTTCGGTGTGGCCTCGCCATAGGGGGACAAACGCGAGCCGATGTCCTCCGTTCCGTGCCCACCTTGATCTACCTTTACGGATTCAAAGCCACCAACCGGAGCTTTCAGAGATCCAGGCGCTCCGACTGCACCAGCCGCTATTCTGGCCTTCAGAACGTCATCTATGGATCTCCGTCGCTCGACAGTGGATATCGGCTTTCCCGTTGTCAGGAAGCTCCTCATGCGCTCGCGATATCAATTGTCCATTTTCTGCTGCGAATGCCTCACGCCCCGCCACACCGCGCGAAGCCAACCCGATCTCGTACCCGCTGGGACTGAGAAAGTGGCACTCGTACTTGATAGCCGAGAACGGACTCACGCGGCGGTCAACCGAGATCGTTAATTCAAACCGAACCGCCCGTGTTGGGACTAGTCCGAGCCAACGAACGGGCGTGACCGAGGCTTCTACGACAACGCCCGGAATTAAGGTTGGTGTCATTTGTGCCGTAGCATGAATCTGCGCCGCGACCGGTTCTCCCGCAATAGCGAGGACAAAAACCGCCTTTATTACCGGTGTCTGTATCATTGGCCGAAGACGTACGTGGCGTGCGAGATCGCGGTGAGCGGGAATTTTGCCAAGTTGAGGTCAGGTCGCAGCTCTACCTGCGGCGCTCTGCGTGCTGTTTTTGGAGCGTTGAAAAAGAAAGCTGAGGATCGCTCCGACAAGAAAGCCACTCGTACAGATCAAAAGCCCATAAGCGTTCAGACCGAGATCGAGTGCATATTTTCCATCGCCGAGCGAGAGGCTTGACGGAAAAATGCTGATGCGCATAAAGGTCTCAATGGCACGCAGCACGCCAATGACGAGACCCGGCCAGAATGCGAGGTGGAAACTCAGCGCGCTCGCTGAACGAAGCCATGACAGCAGGAAGATTGGCGCCAGACCCATCACCATCGTCCCGCTGATAGTCGTGGCGGCGATGATGGCCGGGCCGACCCGGTCACCAGCGTAAATCGTCAGCAGCGGCAAGTTTCCTATCACCGCGGCCGCGAGGATAGCCACGCGCCCGGTTGTCAGGTGTCGCCCCGCAACCTGTGCCCAGCCGCCGCGCCAGTCCAAAGCAGTGAGTTTTGCCACGCTGGTAAAGGTTGAGTCGATCGTCGATCCGCCCGAAAGCAACATGACGCCGTTGAAGATCAGCATCATGATCAGGCCGAACGAGGCCGGAACACTGACGGTCGGGTTGACGGGCAGGCCATAGGCTCTCCCGTACAGTCCAATAAGGCTGAACAGAAAAATGGCCGCGCCGCTCAGGACGCCAGCGAGAATGAAGCTTTTCAGCATGTCCCTTGGTCTAGACAGGAAGCCGCGATCGGTCATAACCGGGTCATGAAACGGATAAGAGAAAATCTGGATCGCCGCGAGAGCACAGAAGGTCAATCCGGCATTCCAGGTCCGATCGTCGACTGCTGGGACGCCCTTGCTTTCGAGGTCCGGTAGAAGTACGGCCAAAACTATCCCCAGAAGCACAAAGAGGAGGATCGTCTGCAGGCGATCGGTCAACAGACTTGCGCGCATTCCCCCGGACCACGCGTACGACAGCGTGAACAAGGTAATGGCGACCACTGCGAGCCAATAAGGCAGCGAGCCTTCTGCGCCGAAATAGAGCGACATGACCTTGGTGTTGGACCAGACTTCATTCAACAGCCTGAATCCGATGGTAATCAGAAACAGCTTGGTGCAGAGGCCGCCATACTTGCTGATGAGCATGTGCGGAAGAGATTTGTAGCCGCCACGGGTGCGCAGAAAATAGATGGCAACGCCGGCGACGATGAAGCTGAAGTAATAGATGGTGTAGCCGGCTCCGCCGATCCATCCGAACGCCGCCGACAAGTCCGCTGCGTTTGCAATTGACTTTGCGAAAATCCAGGTTACCGCCGCGCTCATTGCCACCAGCCAAATACCCGGAGGTGCTCCCGAATCGCTGCGGCCGTCAAAAAACTGATCGGTGTTCACACGCTTCGGCGTGACCCACCAGGTGACAAGGCAATATGACGCAAGAACGATCCAGGGAGCCGCAGAGTCCATCATTTTCTACCGTTGGGCGCGCTGACGCGTGATGCAGGGCCGAAAGCGGGCGCATGCTGTGCCCGTTTCTACCAAGGCGCATCCCCTGACACCGCAAGTTTATTTTTTGGATTCCGCGTAACCTTTTGGAGCCGCTCTGCGAATGACTCTTAAAGGGTAAAAATGCCGTGCAGGATGCCTCCTGAAAGGCTTGTTGTGCTCGCTCGCGCGTTCCTTGATGTGGACCCGCTGAAAAGAATTGATGCATGAACGCAAATGTTCCGATCTTGTGCTGCGATGGGCCGGTGGTAGTTTTTGGGGGTGCGTACAGCAATCTGGAGGCGACCCGAGCTCTGCTGGACGAAGCCGCGCGGCTATCGATACCTTCGGCGCGAGTTATCTGTACTGGCGATGTTGTGGCCTATGGGGCGGATGCCGCTGCAACGGCGGCGCTGGTGCGAGAGGCCGGTTGCCATGTTGTCATGGGCAACTGCGAGGAGAGTCTGGCGGACAACGCTCTGGATTGTGGCTGCGGTTTCCCCGATGACAGCGCGTGTCAACGGCTTTCGAGCGCATGGTTCAGCCATGCGGACCACGAGATCAGCGCCGAGCTGAGATCTTGGATGGCGGGTTTACCTCGCAGGATCGACGTCGAAGTCGGCGGCGCGCGGTTCGCCGTAGTTCACGGTAGTTCCCGAATCATTAACCGGTTTATCTTCTCGTCCACGCCGGCAGCGGAAAAGGCCAGCGAACTCGATCATGCCGGCGTTGACGGGATCATCGGCGGACATAGTGGCCTGCCGTTCACGCAGGTCATCGACGGCAGGCTCTGGCATAACGCCGGCGCCATCGGCATGCCAGCGAACGACGGCACGCCGCGGGTCTGGTTCAGCATTATCGAGGCTGATGGCGAGATGATCTCCATCCAGCACCGCGCGCTCGACTATGATTTCGGGACGGCCGCCCGGAAGATCAGGGATGCGGGTTTGCCGGAAGGCTACGCGGCGGCACTTGAGACGGGCATTTGGCCTAGCTGCGATGTGCTGCCGTTGCGCGAAATTCGCGAACGCGGCGCGGCGATCAATGAGGGGACAGCGGTATGGCGTCCGCTCCGTGATCCGCTCCGCACACCGTCCCGAAGGAAGCCGGCAGCGCTCGACCACGCATGGCCTCGGCTGGACCGCGACAACACACCGCGTTTGGACAATGCAAAATTCAAAGACCCGGTTTTGACGGCTAAAGGCGAGCGCCGCGCCTCAGTCAGTCTGAAAAAGCTGACGACGCTGTGGATCAACACCGGCACGCTCTGCAACATCACCTGCAAGAATTGCTACATCGAATCCAGCCCCAGGAATGACCGCCTCGTCTACATCAGCAGGCTCGAGGTTGCAGGGTTCCTCGACGAGATCGCCACAGACAATCTTCCAACGGAGGAGATCGGGCTGACCGGCGGCGAGCCTTTCATGAATCCCGACATCATCGGAATTCTGGAAGACTGCCTGACGCGCGGATTTAAGGTTCTCATTTTGACAAACGCCATGCGCCCGATGCAAAGGCACAAAAAGGCGCTGGTCGATCTCAAGGATCGCTTCGGTGCGTGCCTCAGCGTCAGAGTGTCGCTGGATCACTATAGCACCGAACGCCATGAGGAAGAGCGTGGGCCCGGCACCTTCGCGGCTGCGTTTGCAGGCCTTTTGTGGCTCGGGAAGAATGGCTTCAATGTCTCAGTCGCAGGCCGGACCATGTGGGGCGAGGACACCGCGGCTCAGCGAGCCGGTTACGAGCGTGTTCTATCCGAGGCCGGTATCTCTGTCACCGGCGGACAATCGCAGCCGCTGATCCTGTTCCCTGAAATGGAAGCAGCGCGGGATGTTCCGGAAATCACGACGGATTGCTGGGACATCTTGAATAAGTCGCCCGATGACGTGATGTGCTCGTCGTCGCGAATGGTTGTCAAGCGCAAGGGCGCGGAGCGACCCGCCGTACTCGCGTGTACGCTGCTGCCTTATGACGAAGCGTTTGAGCTTGGCGCCACCCTGAAGGAGGCCGACCGCGCTGTGCCTCTTAACCACCCGTACTGCGCACAGTTCTGTGTCCTCGGGGGCTCATCGTGTTCTGGCAAATGACGGGTCGGCGATAGCATGAAATCATTTCTCGGCATCATTGGCGGCTCGGGGCTCTATGATCTCCCTGGCTTCGGCGAAGCCAAGTGGACGCCCGTCGATACGCCATGGGGAAAGCCATCAGACGATCTGCTCATCGGAGAGTTGAGCGGCATGCCCGTAGCATTTCTGCCGCGGCACGGGCGCGGCCATAAATTGTCGCCGAGCGGGATCAATTATCGCGCCAACATCGATGCAATGAAACGCGTTGGCGTGACCGACCTGATATCTTTGTCTGCATGCGGATCGCTGCGTGAGGAGCTTTCGCCAGGCATGTTCGTTCTTGTCGATCAGTTCCTGGACAGGACATTTGCCCGCGAGAAATCGTTCTTTGGAAACGGGTGCGTCGCTCACGTCGCGTTTGCCGAGCCGGTGAGCCCCCTGCTGGTCGGCCATGTCGCTTCAGCTGCAGAGGTCGAGGGGATACCGTTCCATCGTGGCGGCACGTATCTTGCCATGGAAGGTCCGCAATTCTCGACACTGGCCGAAAGTCGCATCTACAGATCGTGGGGATGCGACGTCATCGGCATGACGAATATGCCGGAGGCAAAGCTCGCGCGCGAGGCAGAGCTTTGCTACGCGACGGTTGCGATGGTGACGGACTATGACAGTTGGCATCTCGACCACGGCACGGTCGATGTATCCAAGGTCATCGAGACACTACTAAGCAACGCGGAACAGGCCAAGCACTTGATCATGCGCCTGGCTCAAGACTTCCCGTCAGAACACGAACCATGCCCGATCGGGTCCGACCGGGCGCTTGAGCATGCGATCATCACGTCGTCACAGGCGCGGGATCCGGCGCTCGTCGCCAAGCTCGATGTTGTCGCGGGGCGCGTCCTGAAATGAATAGCGCGACGGCGGCATATTCACCGGGTGTCGACTCGGTGCAACATGAGATGCCGCAATGACGGAGCAGGGAGCCTCTTCACGCACGATTTGGTCGATTGGCTTGATTGTTGCGGTGCTCGCCGCCGCTGCGGCAGGTTTTTTCCTGCCGTTGCAGGACTGGCTGCGATTATTCACGGACTGGGTGAATGGGCTGGGCGCCGTCGGAATTGCGATCTTTGCCGCGGGATATGTGACTGCAGTCGTTTTGCTTTTGCCGACGTGGGTGCTGACGGTTTCTGCCGGCCTCGCATTCGGGCTTTTGGCGATTCCGCTGGTTGTTACCTCGGCCTCGGTCGGCGCGGTTCTCGCCTTTTTAATCGCTCGCTATGCATTTCGCGAACGCGTCAAGGTCATGATTCAGAATCGGCCGGTGCTCAAGGCGCTTGACGCCGCGGTAAAGACGGACGGATGGAAAATCGTCGGCCTTCTTCGGCTCAGTCCGCTCGTGCCCTTTAACCTGCAGAACTACTTCTTCGGCGCAACAAACGTCGCGTTCGTGCAGTACGCGGTCGCAACTTTCTTCGGGATCATCCCCGGAACCTCCCTCTATGTCTATGTCGGCACGCTGGGACGGGCGGCCGCTGCAAGCGACGACGCAAGGATATCGAGGATATTGCTTCTCGTTCTCGGGCTCGTTGCAACTTTCGCGGCAATCGCGATCATCACGCGAAAGGCGCGGGCGATGCTTCGACAGGCCGGCGTTGAAGTGGCCTAGTATCATGTCCCGCTTCGTCATCTGAAAATGGTCCATTCATGTTGACGATCATCATCCCGGTCCTGAACGAGGCGCAAGAAATCGACGCGGCGCTTGGCGCGTTGCAGTCACTGCGCGGATCGGGTGTCGAAGTCATCGTTGTTGACGGAGGCAGCGCAGACATGACGCTTGCCGTGGCATCGGAGTTCTGCGATCTCGCGATTGCTGCACCTCGCGGTCGAGCATCGCAGATGAACGCCGGGGCGGCCCTTGCCAGGGGCCGCTATCTGCTTTTTCTTCACTCGGATACGACGCTTCCGGACCGTGCCTGCGAAGAAATTGCCACTGCGCTGGGCGACAGTGGCGGACTGTGGGGGCGATTCGATGTCAAGATCAGGTCCGATCTGGCCGCGCTCGGAATTGTCGCTCGTCTGATGAATTCGCGGTCACGGCTGACGGGCATTGCGACGGGCGATCAGGCGATCTTTGTTCGCAGGGACGTGTTTGAGCGTATTGGCGGGTTTCCCGATATCCCCCTGATGGAAGACCTTGCCATTTCGAAGGTCTTGAGACGGCTTGGGCGCCCCGCCTGTTTGTCTCTGAAAGTGACAACATCAGGACGGCGGTGGGAAAAACATGGAGTCCTGAGGACCATCGTCCTGATGTGGCGTCTGCGGCTTGCCTATTTTTTGGGAGCCGACCCGTTCGATCTTGCTGTCAGGTATGGCTATGAACCTCGGCGCAACTGATCGGGCCGGCGTCGCTGTCTTCGCAAAGGCTCCAGTCGCAGGCTTTGCCAAGACGCGCCTCATCCCCCTTCTTGGCCCGCAGGGCGCCGCCGATCTGCAGAGCCTTTTGATCGGTCTAACCCTCAGGCTGGTGCATGCCTCGCCGTTGCGGCCGATCTCGCTTTGGTGCGCGCCTGATCGTTCCCACAACCTGTTTCATCGTATGAAGGAAAGGTACGGTCTCGACCTGCATGATCAGGCAGGCGAGGATCTTGGCTCGCGAATGCTGCTGGCCTTCGAAGTCCTGACGCGCGATCGACCGCTGCTCCTGATCGGAACGGATTGCCCGGCCTTGACGCCGGCTCATCTGATTCGCTGCGCACAGGCACTGAGAGACGGAGCGGATGCCGCTTTCGTCCCCGCGGAGGATGGCGGGTATGCATTGATCGGATTGCGGAAGGCCGTTCCGCAACTTTTCGACAAAATCTCATGGGGAACCGAAAGCGTCATGGAGCAGACGCGAAGGCGTCTGCGAAGCCTGCAACTGCGGCATTTTGAAACCGCAACGCTTTGGGATGTCGATACGCCGGCGGACTATGAACGTGCCCGCGCCGCGGGGCTTCTTCAACTCGACTAGCGTTGCGTCCTGCACTTGCCACGAACGGTTCGCAGCAATTTCACCAGACCATGTAACGACGAACGAAACTCGTATCGAGCCATTTTTTCCAGTACCAGACCCAGCGACCCTCGGCCGACCAGTTGCCGCGCGACGCGACCGCATAGCGACCGCCGGCAGAAATGAGGCTGAGCCATGTGGCCTGCGGCGAAAACGGCAAAAGCGGCGAGCCCGTTGCGGCGCGCGACAGATTTTCGGCAAGGAGGGGGCCCTGGCGCACCGCCATGACGCCAGATTTCGCGCGCGGGCTCTCGATCATGCCTGCCGCATCTCCGGCTGCAAAGACGCCCTGGTGTGAGGTGGATTGCAGGTATCGATCGACGGCAATAAAGCCGGCCCTATCAACTGCAAGCCGCGACCGTGCGAGCCATTCTGCCGGGCGTACACCCGCTGCCCAAAGCAGGATGTCGAACTCACAATGCAGGCTCTTGTCGTCGAATCCGGCGAAGCCCGTCAGAACGGCGATGTTGCGGGATGAGAGAATCCGAAGAAGGCGAGTGCGCACCGACATGGGATAGCCGAGCAGAATCTCGTCGCTTCTTTCGATCAGGAATATCTTGCTCTTGGAATCGACAAGTCCGACTTGACGCAAACCCGCCAGCCGATGCTCAAGCGCCAGCACGAGCTCAACGCCGGCTGCGCCCGCGCCGACGACCGCTACGCTCGAGCGCGGATGCTCCTGCAATCGCTTCAAGACCTCGGGCCAGCGTTGCATGAAAAGGTCGATTGGTTTGACCGGAATAGTCAGCCCCCGGATGCGCGGTGCGCCGGAAGCATCCGTGACGGCGCCCACGTCGATGGAAACGATGTCGCCCGCAATCTGCTGGCCATTTGACAATGTGACCCGTCTGGCGTCCGCATCGAAGTCGACGGCCTCTCCAATCACCATGTCGCAGCGTTCGAAATCGGCCAGGCGCGAGATGGATATGAAAGGCTCGCTGGCTTCGTAATAGCCAGCGACATAACCAGGAACCATTCCCGAATAGGCCGCATATGGAAATTTGGAGACGATCGTGACGTGAATGTCGGGCCTTGGCTGCGCTCGAAACCGTCTGAGCACCTCGACATGGGCGTGACCGGCGCCGATCAGCACAATGTGTGCTGAAGGGCTGGTGCGTGGCGCGTTTTGAAAATTCACTCCCTGTGACCTCTATTCCGCGCCGAACCAGATATCGCCGTAATAGGCTGTTGCCCGCTGGCCGGAATTATCGGTGTCGGTCATCAGCGCAACGGCGTCGATCGACGTTATGTCCTGGCCAAATAGCTCACGCAGGTCGGATCTGACGTTCCGCTTGTGAGAGACCCATGTATTCAGGCCATTCGATCCGGAGTTAACCGCGACAAGGCGCACCTGCTTTGTGAACGGGCTTGTCCAATGGCTGCCAGCTGAATGCTTGCTGGCCCACACGTAGTTGATGGACAGCGAGTTCATTCCCATAATCCCCTTTTCCGAGACGACATAAATTCGCGCCGCGAAGTCATCCCCGGTCTTGGCGTTCTCATCGAGGCCCGAGAGCGGGTGTGTGACCTTCCAGGACCAATTCATGAAAGGCGTCCTGGTCAGATCGATCGTGATCTTCCTGAATCGGCCGGAAGCTGCCGCGTTGGAGGTTGCCTGCAATACAATTGCATTTCTTGCCGGGTCTCGTACCAGAGCGTAGACGGTCTCTCCCTTGAAAGAGCGCGTCTCCCATCCTGAAACATTGGCTTGCGAAAAAGCGCCAACAACAACGGTATCGTCGGCAACAGCGTTGCCAGGCGGCAAAACGAAAGCTGCCAGCACGAGTCCGGCGCACAGCCAACGTCGGAAAGATATCACGATCGATGTTGCTGCTCGCCGGCGTCTCACGAGCGTTGCCATCGATGCCATCCTTCGGACAATCGCAGAATCCATGCCGGGACATGCGCTCTCTGCCATTGGCCGGCGGCTGCCTTGTTTGCTTCCATCCAGCCTGGATAAGCATGGATCGTTCGCAGGATGGCCTTCAGACCGAGGTCATGTTTCATCGCCAGCGTAAATTCAGCGATCATGTCGCCGGCGCGCGCACCGACTATTGTCACGCCGAGAATTTTGTCTTTTCCCGGAACCGTGAGGATTTTGATGAATCCGGCATCGGCTTCATCGGCAATAGCGCGGTCGAGATCGGCGAGGTCAAAGGTGAGGGTCTCGCAGGAGATGCCCTTTTGCACGGCTTCCGCTTCGGTCAGCCCCACGCGGGCAACCTCAGGATCGGTGTAGACCGCGGCGGGAAAAACGCGAACATCCACCGACCATCGCCACAGCGCGCCAAACAGCGCATTGATGGCGGCAAACCAGGCATACTGGCTTGCCGCATGCGTCAACTGCAGCTCTCCGATGACGTCGCCGGCGGCGAGTATGCTTGGCACGCGGGTTCGCATACGCCGATCCACGACGAGCCTGCCCTTGTCCAGCAAGCCCAGTTCCTCAAGACCAAATCCTGACGTTCGCGGCTTGCGCCCGGCCGCAACGAGCACTCTGTCGAACGCGATCGATCGGCCGTTGCCAAGCCGAACGGCGTGGCGGCCGCTGTCATCCCTCTCAAAACGCTCGATGTTGACGCCGACATGCAGTTCAACGCCTTCCTCCGCCAGCGTCTTGCTTACAAATTCGCTGGCCTCCGGCTCTTCGCGAGCCAGCAGGCGCGACGCGGCCTCGATCAGCACTACCCTACTGCCAAGTCGGGCGAAGCTTTGGGCGAGTTCGCAACCGACGGCTCCGCCGCCGACGATGGCCAGCGTTTCCGGCTGTTCGGTCAACGACCAGATGGTCTCCGACGTTAGCGGGTCAGCTCGATCCAGACCTACGATGGGCGGAATTGCCGGTCCTGCCCCGGTCGCAATGATGATGTTGCGGGTCGTCAGTTTTCGGCCATCGACGTCGATAGTCCACGGATCGGCAACCCGTGCTTCGCCCTTGATCACCTCGACCCCGAGCGAGCGATACCGCTCTGCGGAATCATGGACCGCGATCCGCCCAATAACCCGTCTGATGCGCGCCATGATTTCCGGAAAGTCCGGCGTCAATTCGCCATGCAGGCCGAAGCGAGCGGCCTGCGTGGCCTCCTTCGCCAGCTTGGCGGAACGGATGAGAGCTTTGGACGGGACGCAACCGGTGTTGAGGCACTCTCCGCCCATCAGGTCGCGTTCTATGATGGCAACGCGGGCCTTTGTAGCTGCCGCGATATAAGCCGAAACAAGACCGGCAGCCCCGGCGCCGATTACGACAAGATTGTAGTCAAACGATCGTGGGCGTTGCCAGTCCCCGCTGCGCTTGGCACCATGAGTAGCCATTGAGAGTCATCCAAATTTTTCAAGATACGATTCGCCGGAAGGCGAGACGCCGCATTTTATGCCGAGGTGTGAAGCGTCGAATGCGCCAGCTCCCTCACGTCAGGGGTCGCGCGGGAAGCGTATCAAGTTCGACCGGCGCCTCTGATCCGATCAAAGTGCCGCTCGATGAAATGGTCCACCGACAGCGTTCCTGGGCCGCGCGTCAGAATAAAGATGAGTATCGATGCCCACAGCAGGTGCTCCGTCCACGCTTGCGGGTAGATGAATATCTGAATGACCGTAATCATGCCAAGCAACGGCAGCGTAGCGAATCTCGTAGCAAGGCCCAGGAAGAGCAGAACGGGAAATGTCAGCTCGTTGAAGGTTGCGAGCTTCGCGGCGAGAGCAGGGTCTATAAAAGGAACTTTGTACTCGTCCTCGAACAGTTTGACCGCAAATTCCCAGGAGTTGATTTTGAGCAATCCGGAATTGAAAAAGACAGCGCCGACCGCGACTCGCATCGCGAGCTGAATAATGCCCAGCGGAAGTCGTTCGAGATGCTCGCGCAGCGAGACAAACCGGCGCCGCAATCCAGTGGAAGCTACGGAGTCGGGACTTTGCACGATTGTCATGTCGTTGACTCCTGCGGCGGGATAATAGAGGTGACAGCGCTCATCGCGAAAAGCCTGCCGAAGCTTGCGCCAATGTCGAATTGGGAGTTCACGTCGAGTGCGCACTCGGCTGCGAGCCCGACGGTCTCGCCACGGCAAAGTATTTGCCGAAAGGTGAACTCGTCGGGCCCTAGACGGGAAAATTGAAACTCGCCGCGCGCACCGCGAATCTCGAGGAAAAGATCGCCCGGTGTCAGGACAAGTCGATCCGGCGCATCGCCGGTCAGATAGTGTTTCAGCAGTTCATCAAGCGGCCAGCCCGCACGGAAATAGCGGGTGCCCGGCTGAAGTCCAAATCTCAGGGCCGGTATGGAGTTTGGATCTATCGCAGCGAGCGATGTGATTGGAACGGGCTCAAGATCGATGGCGATCGATGTCTGCCCGATGTGTAGTTCCAGTTCGCTGAAAGATCGCAAGTAAGGCGTTTGCCGGGCTAACGGGTTCGCCGCAAGAAAGTCCGGAAACTCATGGCCGTACTCCGCAATGCATGGGGCGGACGGCGGGTGTTGCTTGACAAACCGCGTTGCGGCTTCGGCGATGAATGCCGTGCCGACAAGCCATTGTGTGGCCGGAAATTTGGCGAGAAGGGCGGCAACAAGGCTCGCTTCATAGTGCCGTTGATGAATTCGCCATCTTGGCGCCGCGGCGAAGCCTCCTGCAAAAGATGACAGGACATCGGAATTGCTTCCAGAGACGAGCGCATCTCTAAGTCGCGTTTGAATCTCAGCCAGCACGCCGCGTCTCCGGCGTCAGCACATTTGCGGCAATTTCGTTGGCATGGTTTGCCTCCGCCAGAAGCACGGCAAGCGAAGGAATATCGTTATCCCATTCGATCAGGGTTGGCTTTGGTCCGAAGCGGCGAAGCGCATACGCATAGAGATTCCATGCGGAGTCGGCGATAGCGGCGCCGTGAGTGTCGACCAGCACCGTGGCACCCGGTCTTCCGTCGTCCTCTTCCGCCGTGAAGCCGCCAAGATGAAGTTCGCCGATGGCGTCGGCGGGAAGTCCGTCGATATACCTGAAGGCGTCAAATCCCATGTTGTGCGCGCTGAGATGCACGTTGCTGACATCGCAGAGCAGGCGGCAGCCGGTTCGCGCAACAAGCTCGCTGAGGAATTCGACCTCGGTCATGGTCGAATGACCGAACCCGACATAGCTTGACGGATTTTCTATGAGATAGGGTCGCCCAAGGCCGTTTTGGACCGTGTCGATATGGCTGACAAGGATGCCCAGCGTCTCATCGTCGTAAGGCAAGGGAAGAAGATCGTTGAGGTACTCTCCGGCGTGCGTCGACCACGCCATGTGCCCGGATACAAGGATGGGACCGATCCTGTCGATGAGGCGGCGCACTCTCTTCAAATGGTCCATGTCAATCCCGGTAGCACTACCGATCGATACGCCGACGGTGTGTACCGAGATCGGATAATCGCGCGCGACGTTGTCAAGAAGCTCGCATGCGTGCGGATTGGCCAGGAAGTTCTCGGGATGAATTTCGAACCACGCGACAGGCGGACGGCTGGCCACAACCTCGCTCAGATGCGGGAGGCGAAGGCCAACCCCCGCGCTTAGAGGGACTTTATGAGCTGAGGTCATGGCGCAGCGCGTCCTTGGCCAGTTACGCTTTGGGCGTCGCGCTGGCGCCGACGATGCGGTCGCAATATCCCGCGGGTACATAGACCCAGGCTCTGGGATCAGCGTTGACCTTCGAAGTACCTCCGCAGGAATTGTTGCCCGTGGAGGCGCAGTCGTTCTTGCCCGCCTTCGCGATGCCGTAGCACTTCTCGGCCTTGAAGCTTGGTGTCGGCGCCGGGGTTTGCGCAGACGCCAGGGTCGGTGCCGCCACGGCCGCTGCGAGCGCCGATGCGATAACGATGCGTCGATTCATGAGTTCCTCCGCTTGGTGTGATGACTGAACGGAAGCCGCAAAAGCGACCGTCGGCGACCGGACAGGCCGCCTGTACAGACATTCGCTCTGGAGACCGGAAAGGTTACGCCGTTGCCGCCCATAAATTCGCAGGTGCAGGCTGGAGTGTTTGCCAATTTGGCTCGTAAACATGCCGATTTTGCTGGCCTGGTTCTTTGAGCCCAACGATTCAGTGACTTATGACCCCAAAGCCGGGCTCCGATCCGCCCATCGAAACTGTCGGTAATCGAAGCCGCGTTCAATGGTTGGTTTTACCACCGCAAAGTAAGGTGAGATGTCGAAGTCTCGCGGAACGAACAGGGACGAGTGTCGGATTTTCATGATTTCCTGTTCGGAATATTGAGACCCGGCGCGCGCGATTTCCGGCAATATCGGATAACGAACGGACTGAAATGCTTCCGCGATCATTCCGGAGCATATGAGTTTTGTCGGGTCGCCCGATCCCAGCGCGATCATTCTGCGCCGCCAACGCTGCGGCACGGGCAGCGGCACGAGATAGCGCACAAGATCGAAAATGTTCTTGAGGTCATAACTAAGGCCGATACGCGAGATGGCGAAGTCGCAAACCTGGCGGCAGTGTCGATCGGAGAGGCGAATGGGGCGACAGATTCTGGTGTGAAATTTCGAGTATTTTGAAAGTGGTGCTGATATGACGCCGAGATTGATATCGGCCTCCACAAGAGTATGGGCCTGCACGCTGGCGTGCGCAGTCATGCCCAAAGGTCCCGTGTAGAGCGCAGCGTGCGACCAGGTTGATTGCGTCAGGTACTTGATCACGCCCGAAATATGTGTGTTTCCCTCGACCAGGAGCACGTCGGCCGGCATGAGCGTCGCCTGGAGAGCGGCCAGGTCGCCTGGCACGAACGGTTCATAACCTGCGGCCGGTTTTCCAAGGTAACCGGCAATCGCCTGTCCAATCGTTTCGGATATCTTGTTCACGAGTTTGTACTCGCCTTCTGACGGACCAGGGTCGTCGCCAGCCGATTGCGATCTGTCAGGCGCGCGTTTTCGTGCCCGTCACACGTCGATACATTCGTCGCCGGAGCTGGGAAGGTTACATGTAGCGCCGATCCATCGGGATGCGGATGGTCGCGGAGCAAAAATTGATTTGCGAATGTCTCAGGGGTCGAGCATGTCGAGCACAGGGCAATGGGCGCTAAGCTCGCTGGTACATTGTCCAACCGTCGCGGCGAGGATTGCCTCCAGCCTCGTCAGGTCGGCGAGCTTGTTGCGTACCTGCATGAGGTGCGTGACCGCGATATCCTTCACCCCCGCGCAAGACGTGTGTTCGGAATTGCTCAGGGCCAGGAGCGCGCGTACGTCCTCGATACTGAACCCCAGCTTGCGCGCGCGCCGAATGAAAGCAAGCCGCCTGATGTGGAGTTCATCATAGCTACGATGGCCGCCTTGCGTGCGCGGTGGTGGCGTCATGAGCTTGACATTCTCATAGTAGCGCACCGTCTCGAGGTTGACCCCTGCCGCTCTGGCAAGCTGTCCGATGGAGAGGCCTCTCTTTTTTGTGAGCATTTTTCGCTTGATCCCGTAGTCGCTACGGGTTGGAGAATGTCACGAATTCAGCGGGAGTGCCATCCATGACGAGTACTGAACTCGGCAAGCAGAGCTTTTCCGGGCCCAGCCCCGAGTCATCGACAGGCATCCTGGCGGGAACCGGCGCCGTCGTCGGGTTTGGTGCGCTGATCGCTTCCTCATGCTGCGCATTGCCGATCGTGCTCGCCGGCCTCGGGGTGACGGGGGCTGCATTCAGCGGCCTTGTATTCCTCGCTGACATCCGGCCCCTCCTGCTCGGCGGGGCGGCAGTCATGTTGGCGCTGGGCTGGGCGTTCGTGTTCTGGCGACGTCGCTCTCCCGCCTGTAGCGTGATCGGGACTTGTTTGGTGCCAGCGACGTCAGCCCGCGCCGTGACATTGCTCTGCATCGGTTCATTCATAGTTGGGCTGGCGCTCGTCTGGGATCCGTATGTCGAACTCAGCCTCGTCAAATTGTTGCGGTGATGCCGTGCAAATTCAATCGACCATCACCTGCCCGCATTGCGGTCATCGGGCTGTCGAGACCATGCCAACCGATGCCTGCCAGTTCTTCTACGAATGCAAAGGGTGCGGCGTGTTGCTGAGGCCGCTGGAAGGCCACTGCTGCGTATTCTGCTCGTATGGCACGAATCCTTGCCCGTCCATCCAGGCGGCCGCCCATGGCCTTGATCCAACGACGCGCTGCTGCGCGGCGAAGGAATATTGAACCGGCTCAGCCCGGCGATCTTGCTTCCAGCTGCTGATCAAGCCACTCGATTTGTCCATAAAGAGACACCCTCTTCGAGGAGGTAATCTCCAGGCGCCGATCCTCAAAGACATTTACATCCACATGCTCAGCCTGCCATCGAAGCATCGTTCGATCGCGCTCAATGATGAGCTGCTCAATTTGAGGCCTGAATAAAATAAACATGGCCGTGAGCCATTGATTGAGCGGCAGAGAAGGTCGATCGAGATCGATCTCGAAGCGATCGAGCATGGCGATGACATTATCGGCTCCGTACCAGGTCTCTCCGGTGACCCAGCGATTGGTGGTAAAGAGCGCCTCAGGCATCCCGGTTGGCGTCATCGAAATGGCGATCAGGTGTGAGGGGTCCCCGTTTGCGCCAGCTACGGGGGCGTGCCCCATCACCTTGGCGGGCTGGATACCGAGGGGCATTCCCTTGGGCCGCAGGAACGTGTGAAAATGCCCATAGTCCGCGGCATCCCGATCGTCGGGCGGGTGAGCATGAAAATAGTACTGAGCATGCGATTTCAGATCGTAGACGTCGTTGGGCGGGTAGTGTTCCCACTCGGTGAAATCACCGCTTCCGCGTAAGGCCTCGACAACGAGATTGCTTCCGGCTGTATTGAGGTCGCGAATGCAGTCGACGACTTTGGCGCCTGCATCCGCCATGCGCAGCAGGGCCTCATGTGAGAGGGGAGGGAATGGCGAGTCATTCCCTGCTTGATGCGCCGGCTTCATGACCGGATGCGACATAGCAGCCATCGCTGTCCTACTGAACGAGTTCACCGTCCAACACAAAACGACGTTCGGTGGGTCCTGTGGCGATCAGATGAAGGGTTCCCGCGCCTTTGAGGGCTTCCAGCTTCCCGGTGCCGCTTACGACTTGCCATACACCATTGTCCAGAAGCTTTGGCTTGCCGTCCGGTCCTTGCACAAAAGTCGCCTGGATCGTCCATTTTATGTAGGCCTTGTCTCCGTCCGCTCTGGTGAATTCGAGATAGCCGCGAGGCTCGCCGCCGACACCGGGGGTGATGTCATGAGCGCCATATTCCTGGACTGCGGCGCCGGCGAGCGGCCCCTGTCCTTCTGACTTGCCCTCTCGACGCACGAGCAAGAAGAAGTGTTTGCTCTTGTCGGCGAAATCCAGTCGAAGCGCTTCCTTCTGTACGACTAGCGCGTCGAATTTAACTGGCTCAGCCAGTGCTGTTGAAGCCGTCATAACGGCCAATCCGGCGATCGCTGCAACTTTGACTGCGGTATGGTTCATCGTTTCACTCCGTATTGCTTGGCTTCGGCATTCAAACGGACATTCAATGACCGGACAGTGCTGAACGCGATCAACGCGAAACCAGGTTGTCTTTAAATTTTACGTTCAAACGGGGTATCGAAGACGGCCAGATCGTTTGTTGGCCGCCTTCGAAATTTGGGTCGGGTCGCGATTTGGCCGCTTCGACACGACCATTGACTTCAAACTACTTCTTCTTCGGCGCGCAGGGATTGGCCGCCGCGCACGGGTTCGCGGCCTTGGCTTTGGGTGCGCACGGATTCTTGGCTTTCGCCGCTTTCGGTGCGCAGGGGTTTGCGGCCTTGCGTGCCTTCGGCGCGCAGGGATTTGACATCTGCGCCGCCGCCGGAAGCGGCATTGCGGCAACTAGGCCGCCAAGAGCGGCAATCGATCCCAAAGTCTGCAGAGACCTCTTGAGTGTAGACATATTTAGTTCCTCCTTGTGCTGTGGAAAATTGACGCGAACTCACAACCGCGTCGTCACGGACACCAGCCAGTCCGGCATGGCGCGCGTCAGGGAAGCCTCGATGATCTTGTCGAGGCCGGATAGGACGAAAGCTCCGATGCCGGCGAGGGCGGTACCCATGAGTGGTTTGCCGACCCGTGACACTCGCGCCAACCAATCCCGTCGCTTGATGATGGTTTGCCGGGAGCCGTAGGCGAGCGCCAGAATTGGAGTTGCGGCGCCGACGCCGAAAATCGCCATGATGGTTGCAGCCTGTGCCATGTTTTCGCCCTGCGCAGCGAGTCCTACGGCGGCTCCAAGGGTCGGACCGGTGCATGGAGACCAGATCGCACCAAGCAGCAAACCAACCGCGAATTGCCCCGAGATGCCTGATGGCTGAAGACGGCTAAGCAGCGTCTGTCCTCCGGTGGCTACCGGGGTCGCGACGATCGCCAGTTTGCTTTGCAGAAGCGGCACAAGCAAAACGATACCCATACCCAACATCAGTGCCGCGATCACAAGTCGCAGCGTTGAAGGATCAAGTCCCACGTTAAAGC
Organism: Afipia sp. OHSU_II-C1; assembly: GCF_000497575.1. GTDB lineage: Bacteria > Pseudomonadota > Alphaproteobacteria > Rhizobiales > Xanthobacteraceae > Afipia. The sequence continues at coordinate 4,942 of NZ_APJI01000002.1, read as the reverse complement.
CAACTGTCGCGATGCCGACACCAACGACGGCAAACGACGTCGAGAGGCCGCCGGCCAGCGCCAGAGGTCCCCATGCATGTTTCTCGATCGCCCCGAGCAGGACTATGGGAAGGAGCGGCAGGACGCATGGAGACAACGTCGACAGGGCGCCTGCGGCATAGCTAAGGGCGAGACTGCCAACGTCAGGCATGTCTAAAAGCCCTTGGCGATCAGCGCGCGAAGCCTGGCAGGATCGGTTTCACCGGTAGATCGCCCGACTTCCGTGGCGCCCTTGAAGACCACAAGCGTGCTTTGATACTGGACACGAAATCGCTTCAGGACGTCTTTCGAAGTGTCGAAATCGACCTCATAGACAACCAGACTTGGCCTCTCGTGCTCGATCTCCTGAACGATTGGCTTTTGCTGTCGGCAGGTCGGGCACCACGGCGCCGCTACATCGATCAGAATCGTCTTGCCGGTCGACTGAGCTTGCTGAAAGGCCTTTAGATCGAACGGCTGACCGGCTTGGGCGGCAACTGACGGTGTCAGCAGCAATATCGAGATGAAGAGAGCCGTTCGGAAAGTCGACAACATGATTGGTGACCCGCGACATAGGAGGAACGAGCCTCGCTTTGCTCGAATGTCAGGAATTCGTCGCCAGCCGGAAAAAGGTTACGTGCCGGAACAAGAATATTTGACGTCACCATGTCGTTTGAATTTCGCTTGCCGTGTCCGTGGTTGGGTAGCGTTTCGAGTAAAGAGGACGCGACGATGAGAGAACAAAGAGAAATGTAGTCACCGAAACGTTGCCGATCACGAGATAAAGACCCGGCTCAACGCCGGGCCCTTCCGCATCAACGGCAATTTGCCGACGGGTACTAGTTAGACGAAACGAAACAGACCCGGGATCACCGGGCCTGTTTCCGTCATTCTCAACCGAGCGACGCGATCAATACTGATTGGTCTTGTAGCGATCCATGTCGTTATCGCCAGGATAAAGACGCGTTTTGCTATAGTCGTCCGATGAGGTGACGACCTGGCGCGGTTGCTGAACGGTGATGAGTTCCGCGCGCGCGCCGGTGCGCTGGTTCGATTTGCTGCTCATGGCAAATGCAGCGGAAGAGCCAGCCAGCACAAGCGTAGCTGACAAAACAACGAGCGACTTGTAAAACATGATAGTCTCCTTAATGGCCGATGGGCGATATCGCCTCACCTGCTATTGAATTCGCCGCTCGAATAAACGAAGTTACAAGAAGAGCGTTCACATCGCTGTGTTCGGCACAGGCGAGCGCTGATGGATGCAGACAAGAATGACGTCGCCGGCAGAAGATGATCCTCTTGCGGAGCTGATGCGGGCCGCGCAAGCTGGCAATTCAAAAGCATATGCACTTCTGCTAGGCGAGATAACGCCACGTTTGCGTCGGATGGTTCGAGGCCAGAGGCGCTTTCTAAACGCGGAAGACGTCGAAGACATTGTCCAGGAAATTCTAATTTCGTTGCATGCGGTCTTGGCGACCTACGACCCTGGCCGGCCGTTTATGCCCTGGCTGATGACAATCGCACGTAACAGGCTTGCCGACGCGGCTCGCCGCTATTCTCGGCACGAGGCGCATGAGGTTCATGTCGAGGAATTTCCTGTAACTTTTTCCGAGGGTGGAGCGAATATAGAGTCTGAAGAGTATCGCGATCCCGAGGTGCTGAAGCACGCCATTCGCAGCCTGCCACCGGGGCAAAGGGAGGCCATCGAGATGCTGAAGCTGCGAGAAATGTCCCTGAAGGAAGCTTCCGTGGCCAGTGGGATGACCGTAGGTGCATTGAAGGTGTCGGTTCACCGGGCAGTGGCGACACTGCGACGAGCGCTGAAGAAAGAGTGACGTTGATGGATACCGACAAGGTTATCGAGCGTCTGGTGGACAGCTCCACGCCGGTTCGAAGGCTTGCGCGCCCCTGGGTGCGGGCCGTCGGCTGGCTCGCGGTTGGGATGCCCTATGTGGCGTTGGTGGTGTTGGTGATGGCACCTCGGCCCGATCTGCTTGAGAAGCTGCGCGACGTCAATTTTTCGATCGAGCAGACCGCTGCACTTTTGACGGCAATTTCGGCTGCAATTGCTGCTTTCGCGACCACCGTTCCTGGATACGATCGAAAGATCGTATTGCTCCCCTTGGCTCCGCTTGGCGTTTGGCTTGGAAGCCTGGGCCAGGGATGCATTGAAGGGTGGATACGATCGGGTTCGATTGCACTGGCTTTTGCCTCTGACTGGTTCTGTATTCCGGCGATCATTTTGGTCGGTACCGTTCCAGCGATTGCGATGGCTTTTATGCTCCGTCGTGGTGCGCCGCTGCGGCCTCACATTACCGTCGCCCTGGGTGGCCTGGCTGCTGCGGGACTGGGGAATTTCGGGCTGCGCCTTTTTCACGCGCAGGATGCCAGTCTCATGGTGCTGGTTTGGCAGATGGGCACGGTCGTTCTGCTTACAATTCTCTGCGGGTGGGCCGGTCAGCTTTTGTTGAGCTGGAAATCGCTCAACGGAGACGTGCGCCGCGCGATTTTCTCGCGCTAGAACCACGTTGACGTGTTCTGACCGCGTCGCAACGGTGAGGACATATCGATCGTCGCCGCGCAAATATTCTCTGCGAGCAGCGTAACCTTCCAGCAAGCTCGAGCGAACTCCGATTTCGACAACTCGCGCTCGCTCGTTATGCGAGCGCGAGTTTGCCGTGACCACCGGTGCCACACCCGTGTGCCGAGTGAGGCTGCGGCATCAAAGGCCAATAGCTTTGTTGGCGCAGTACGCGAGGTGAGCCAGTAATGTCGCAATTCAAGTTGAGCGCAGGCTCGGCGATGCCGAGTCTATCGATACCGAAGGTCGGAGGCGGTGAGCTCCTTATTGGCAGTGCAACAGGGTGGGAAATGGTTGTCGTATATCGCGGCAAGCACTGTCCGATCTGCCGAACATATCTGAAGACACTCGATGAACTTCTGGATCGATACAAGGAAGCCGGTGTGAATGTCGGCGCGGTTTCCGCTGACACTAGGCAAAAGGCAGAATCGCAGGCTCAGGAGGAAGGATGGCGCTTCGCAATCGGATACGATCTCTCGCTGGAGCAAATGCGCATGCTCGGACTTTACATTTCCGAGCCGCGATCTGCGCAGGAAACAGACCGACCATTCCCAGAGCCAGGTCTATTTGCGATCAATCCCGAGCGAAAGCTGCAAATTGTGGATGTATCTAACGCTCCTTTTGCTCGCCCCGATCTTGCTGCAATCCTCAAAGGCCTCAAGTTCATCCAGGAAAAGCAGTATCCCATTCGGGGGACGCTGGGATGACTGAACGGACTCGACGCCAGAAATTTCTTGGCCACTGATCTTGAAGCGACCGTTGCATGGCCGCATCTTCGATCCCACGCCCCAATGGCAGAGCGCTGCAAAATGAAGAGCGGCTTTCCAGATTAATGCGCGCCACGCAGAATGGCGATGCCATTGCGTACGAGAAGTTTCTTCGAGAGGTGGCCCCCTGGATACGAAACCTCGCAAAGCGATATGGGCAATCTATTGATTCCTCTGAAATTGAAGATCTTGTTCAAGATGTCCTGTTATCCATTCACTCGGCGCGCGCAACATTTGATCCGACGCGAGCCTTGATGCCATGGATCTGGGTGATTTTCCGAAATCGATTGTCCGATAGGATACGGCAATATATCCGCCGCGCCGCCCACGAAATTCAAACAGAGCATTTCCCACCGGACGTTTTTCCGGACATTTTTATTGATGTAACGCACGGAAGTGTCTTTTGCTGTCAGCATTCAAGGAAACTGATAGAAGCGATTAGCTCTCTTCCCCGCCGACAACGCGAGGCAGTTGAATTGGTCGGACTACGAGATTTGTCTCCTGCGGAGGCCTCCGCAATTGCCGGCGTCAGCGCTGTTTCTTTGCGAGTCTCCCTTCATAGAGGGGGATTACAAGTCTCCGCGGCAAGTTCGCAAAGTGATCACGTGCACTGCAAGATGAGCGGCGATTCTGCTTACTTGAGTCGATTTTAAGCCATCGTTGTGTTCCGACAACAATAGTGTCGCCCGGATCTGCGCAGAAATATTCCCCTACCCAGGAAACTGCAATCGAAGACGGCTCCCATGACCGACCTAGAGAAGCTGCTCAACTTCCGATTATCACAAGCGAAATTTTATTCGGTGAGGGTAACGAACTGTGGAGAGATAGGTTATCGGGAACCTTGATCGTGAAATTACGCCGCTTACGGAAATTTTCCAAGATCGTCGGTCCGACTTGAAACGCCTTAGCGAAAAATAGGGGGCCTTGATGTTGTTACTGAAGCAGGCATGCCAATGCGCGCTTTCTAACGGGGTGCCCTGCCGCTCCCTTTTTGTCGCCCTTATTGTTGGAACAATTTTGAATCTTATCAATCAAGGCGACGCTCTGTTCGGTGTGGGGCCGATCAATTGGATCAAGGTTGTTCTCACTTATCTCGTTCCGTATGCCGTTTGTACTTACGGCGCGGTTTCGTTTCAAATGCGGGACGCGAGGAAATCTCTTTCATGAAGTGATGAGAGGAGACGCCGCGCGCAACAGCAGCAACACCTCCGCGGTTGGACAATTGAGTCGCCGAGCTGAGGAATGAAATTGCGAAGATATTCGGAAAAAGTTCATCGGCCACGTAAGGCCCCCGTCGGGTCGGTCATTTTTTCCATTTCAGTTCTTGGGGCGTCTTCTTTACAAACAGAGAGAAGTTCGTGAGCATAAGCCTTGTTCTTTATCCCGTTTTCGGATGCTCTCTTGGCAGCGCCGTGTCCAGCGGCATCCCCCATCCTGCCGATTAACATTGTGAGCTTGGATAACTTTACGCATCAATTGCATGCGAAGGTACTTCGCAGTCACCGTCATCTTCAGCCCGTATCGCGGCCGAATGTTTATTTTAGACGATGACCTGCACCCCTGATTGCCCTCGTTT
>NZ_APJI01000001.1 GCF_000497575.1 Afipia sp. OHSU_II-C1 | reverse complement strand
CGGACCACTCAGTGGGGGCCGGTCAATCGGTCCGGCGCATGCAACCACCTTGTCGTTCGTCTTGCTGATCATCTTCCTGATCGTCCGCCCTCAGGGCCTGCTTGGTCGGAAGGGCTTCGAATGACCCGGTCAAATCTGATTCTGCTTGTGCTGGTGGCCTGCATCGCTGCGCTGCCGATTTTCGGCGGTGCTTATGCGCTGCGGCTTGGCACGATCGCCTGCATGTACGCGATCCTTGCATTGTCATGGAACATCGTCGGTGGTTTCGCAGGCTATCCATCGTTTGCGACTGCAGCTTTTTTCGGTTTGGGCGCCTACACAACGGGTGTCCTGATGTCGCGCGGCGTATCCCTTGGTGTTGCAGTGGCCGCTGCATGGGTCGCATCGTTCGTTGTTGCGAGCCTGCTTGGAGCCGCGCTGCTGCGCTTGCGTGGACACTACTTTGCAATTGCCAGCCTCTCGCTGATCGAGGTGTTTCGCGAGCTTGTCAACAATGCCACGGATCTCACCGGCGGGGGTATGGGCCTGAATATTCCTTTGACGTCTGCGGCTGGAGTGCTGTCGGATGCGACGTTCTTCTTCTATGCGATGTGGGCATTGTTGCTGGGGACAGCCTTGATGGTCATCGCCGTTGCAGGATCAAAGCTCGGTTTTGGGCTGGTCTGCATCCGGCAGAATGAGACCGCCGCCAACATGATCGGACTCAATGCCACGCTCTACAAGAGTATCGCATTCGGTCTGTCAGCATGTTTCGTCAGCGCTGCCGGCGGCATCTACGCTGCGTGGGTTCATTACATCGATCCCTCCGATGTGTTCGACATTCTTTACTCGGTAAAACCGATTGTGATGGCGTTGATCGGAGGACTCGGATCGCCGCTTGGGGTCGTTATTGGTGCGCTGGTCTACCTCGGATTGGAGGAGGTGGTTTGGCGTAACTACATCCAGATTCATAGCGGCGTGCTTGGCGTTCTGATCGTGGCGCTGCTGCTGTTCCTTCCGCACGGACTGATGTCGCTGCGCGATCGGTTGCTATCATGGAGGCCGAAGCGTGTCTGAAATACTCAGATTGCAGTCCGTCTCGCGTCATTTCAGCGGCCTCAAGGCGCTGAGCGATGTGTCGCTCGGTATTGCAAAGGGCGAGGTGCTCGGACTGATCGGGCCGAACGGTGCCGGCAAGACGACACTCGTTAATGTGGTGACTGGTGTAACACCGGCCAGCTCCGGGACAGTGACTTTCGCAGGACAGGACATTACGCGTGTAAAGACCTATCAGTCCGCACGTCTCGGACTGTCGCGCACTTTTCAGATCGTGCAACCCTTCGCGGAGCTCTCCGCGCTTGACAATGTGGCTGCTGCGGCACTGTTTTCGCAACCTAACGAAAGCCTGAAGTCTGCGCGCGAGTCTGCCCGCGAGCGCCTGGCATTTGTTGGCCTGGAAGCGCAATCCAGTCAGCCGGCTGCGACCTTGACTCTGGCAATGCGCAAGCGCCTCGAACTGGCAAAGGCGCTGGCGATGAAGCCAAAGCTGCTGTTTCTGGATGAGGTCAATGCCGGATTGAACAGCGCGGAAGTCGAACGCGCAACGCGTCTGATCCACGAACTTGCAGCCAGCGGCATTACGATTGTGATGATCGAGCACCTGATGAAGGTTGTGCTTAATGTCTGTACGCGGATCGTCGTGCTGCACAATGGGAAGCTCATTGCGGACGGGCTACCGCGCGATGTGATCAAGAACCCTGCGGTGGTCGAAGCCTATCTCGGCCAGCAGTATGCCCAGAGGGCTGCTTCCCATGGTTAAGCAGGCTCTCATTCTCGAATTGCAGGGTCTTCGTGCCGGTTATGGCGAAGTTCAGGTGCTCTGGGGAATCGATCTTTCGGTGCGCAGGGGGGAGATCACGGCGCTGATCGGCTCAAATGGCGCGGGCAAGACGACCCTTATGCGAGCGCTGTCAGGCCTTATTCCGGTGCAGTCGGGCTCATATCGATCGGAGGGCGAAAATCTGGCGGGCGCGACGGCGGCGGCGATCCTCTCGCACGGCATTGTTCATGTGCCGGAAGGGCGACGATTATTTGGTGCGATGAGCATCGAGGACAATCTCCTGATGGGGGCATATTCGCGCACAGCCTCGCGCGCTGAAATCAGTCGCGACATGGACAGGGTTTATACAACGTTTCCGAAATTGTCTGAGCGCCGCAATCAGGCGGCAGCGACGCTCTCCGGTGGCGAGCAGCAGATGTGCGCAATTGGACGCGGTCTCATGAGCGCGCCGAAGCTGCTGATGATTGACGAACTGTCGTTAGGGCTCTCGCCATTGCTGGTGGAGCAGCTTGTTGCTGCGCTACGTACCCTCAACGCCGAGGGAATGTCCATCCTGCTGGTGGAGCAGGATGTGACGACGGCACTGGATTTGTGCGACGCGGCCTTCGTCATGGACATGGGCCGGATCGTCAGATCGGGTTCGGGTGCGGAGTTGCTGGCAGATCCGATCATTCGCGACGCCTATCTCGGCGTTCTTGAAGAATAGCTCCAGTCAACCGACAAATTCCATTTGGAAAAGCAAGAAGAGGCAACATGATCAAGACTGTCGAAGCGCCCAATGGTGGCTATCGTTTTATGCCGGGCGTCAGCCAATATTCTGCTGGTGTTGCGGCGCTTCCCGGCTTTGCGCTCGAGCGCGTACGGTTCACCAAGCCGGTGCCGCTGCGTCAGGGATTTGAGCGCATCGCGCAGATTTTGAAAGATGCCGGTCGCCCCTTGAGTGCATTCGCTGCTTGTGAGCTCCGTTCGCCCGCGCCGTTTACGGAGAGCGGTTTCGTCAAGTTCAACGAAGAATACACAGGCACCTTGAAGACTTGGGGGGTGATGCAGGATGGTGCCGCAAATCCTGTGGCGCGCAGCAATGTCTGCCCGAAAATCGACCCGCCGTCGGAGCCGGGCTTTTACGCCTTCACCTATGCGGTCCCTGCTGTGAATGCGCCAACATCTTTTGTGGTCGCTGGAAGTGGAGAAGCGCCGGAGGGTAAAGGAAATTACCGCGATCATGCCGTCCGGCTCGGCGATATTTCTCCAGCGGCGATGCTGGAGAAAGCGAAGTGGGTTCTGGGTGAGATGGAGCGGCGCATGAGCGCGTTTGGCGGAGACTGGAGCCAGGTAACCGCGACGCAGCTTTACACCGTCCACGACATCTTTCCGTTCATTGAAACTGAGATCGGAAAGCGCGGAATTTTCAGACAAGGCCTGACATGGCATCTCAATCGGCCGCCGGTGCAGGATCTCGAATATGAAATGGACTGCCGACGTGTGCACGTGGAGCGCATCATAGAAGTGTGAGCCTGTGTTGATGGACTACGGACCTTGACGAACGCGCTCGGATACCGTCAAACTCTTTGCGAGTGGCGGCTCATTTGCATGGGTTATGCCGGTATCCAGCGATCAAGTTTTAGGTTCGGGACGGAATTATGCGGCTGGCGACTGCGACAAAGCAGGGAAGGCGGCCCAAGGTCGCTAAAGCCGTACCGCCCGCCCGGGTCATTCAGAAGCAGCCGGTATTGACCGAACGGAACTGTTCGGTCGCCCGGACGGTCGGTATTCTTTCGGATGCCTGGGCGTTTCTTGTAATCCGGGAGGCATTTTTCGGAGCCCGGCGGTTCGAGGAATTTCGCTCAGCTCTCGAAATTTCCCGGGCAACCCTGACAGACCGTCTTCGGCGTTTGACACGTGAGGGGATTTTCCGGGAAATCAGCTATTCCGAGACATCGAGTCGCGTCGAATACAAGCTGACGAAATCCGGTATCGACCTTTATCCCACCTTCATGGCTCTCATGCAGTTTGGTGATCGATGGCTGGCCGATCCAAAAGGAGCGCCGCTTCAGCTTATTCACGAAGGTTGCAATTGCGTCAGCAAGCCATTCGTATCGTGCTCTTGCTGTCATCAACGTGTTGTCGCGCGGGGCGTCAGCTATCGCGACGGGCCGGGAGCGGGGAAGACACGGGTCGAACCTTCTCGACGGTCGCGCCGGGCGGCCGACGACTTTATGCGCGGGCGACCGAGCTCGGTGTCCCGGTCACTTGAGGTGATCGGCGATCGCTGGAGTTTTCTTGTTATTCGTGAAGCTTTCTTCGGCGCCAGGCGCTTCGACAAGCTCCAAACAGAGCTGAACATTGCCTCAAATATCCTCACGGACCGTCTTGCGCGGCTCGTTGAACGCGGGGTTTTCAAGAAACGGAAGTACCAGTCGTTACCGGAAAGATTTGAGTATCTGCTGACTCCGATGGGAATGGATCTTTACGGCCCATTAATCATGATGATGGCTTGGGGCGACCGGTGGCGCGCCGATGGCAAGCCACCGCTTATTCTCAAGCATCTGGAATGCGGCAAGGATTTTACGCCGACTGTCATCTGCAATCGATGCGGAGAACCAATTCATGCGACATCGATGAAATATCGCATGCGTTACGATCCGGACAAGTTCGGCGGCACGAAGAGCGGCCGGGCGGTGCCCGGCCGCGTCTGAGCGATGGTTTGTTTTACTTCTTGATCAGCGGACACTTGCTTTCCGAGAGGGGTCGAAAAGCTTCCTCCCCCGGAACGACGGCGCGGAGCTTGTAGTAGTCCCATGCGTATTTTGATTCAGAGGGTTTCTTGACTTCATAGACGTACATGTCGTGCAGGAAGCGGCCATCCTCGCGAACGCGACCATTCTTCGCAAAAAAGTCGTTCACCGGCATCTCGCGCATCTTGGCCATCACTGTCTTGGCGTCGTCGGTACCGGAAGCTTTGATTGCATTCAGGTAATGCATCGTCGACGAGTAGTCGCCGGCGTCACCCATATGCGGCATGCGCTTCATCTTCGCGAAAAAGCGTTTGGAGAATGCCCGGGTTTCTTCATCGCGATCCCAATAGAAAGCATTGGTCAGGACGAGACCCTGTGCCGTCGTCAGGCCCATCGAATCGATATCGGTAATCCAGACTAGCAATCCCGCGATGGTTTGCTTTCCGCCGTCGGTGAGACCGAAATCCTTGGCCGATTTAACCGCGTTGATGAACGTTGTTCCGGAGCCGGCAACGGCAACAACCTTGGACTTTGAAGCCTGCGCCTGAAGCAGAAATGACGAGTGGTCGGCCGTATCAATGGGATATCGGATCGAACCAACGACCGTGCCGCCGTTTGCCTTCACTACATTCGATGTGTCGCCCTCAAGCGCATGGCCGAACGCGTAGTCTGCCGTCAGAAAGTACCACGAATTCAGACCTTCCTTGATAAGTGCTTTTCCTGTCCCCTGAGCCAGGGCGTAGGTGTCATACGCGTAGTGGATGCTGTTCGGCGTGCAGGAATCGTTGGTGAGCCGTGACGAACCCGACCCGTTGACGATCGCAATGCGATTTTTCTCTTGTGCGACGTTAGTCACCGCAAGCGCAATCGATGAGTTTATCAGGTTTGCGATCAGGTCGACTTTGGCGACGTCGTACCATTCACGAGCCTTCGCGATTGCCACTTCATTGCGGTTCTGGTGATCGGCGACGACCACCTCGATAGGTTTGCCGAGAACCTTTCCGCCAAAATCTTCGACCGCCATCTTCACGGCAGTCACCGATCCTTCCCCGGACTCATGGGAAAACTGGCCGGACATGTCGGTCATCACGCCGATTCTGACGACGTCGTCAGAGACGTTCGCAGTCTGTGCATACGCCGGGCTTGCCAAACTCATACTTGCGGCAAGCGTCATGGCCACCTTGCTCATTGTTGCTCCTCCCTCTTTTTGTTCGAGACTTACCTGATCGACAGGCTTGCATAACTAGACTAATTTGATATGACGATGTCAACAGGCTCGCGAAGCTCAATGTCATTGCGACGCACAAAAATTTCGGAGGAGATGGTCCCGATGAAGGAAGCGTCGCATCATGCGGATGTCGATGTGGTTCTCGAAGCGCGCGGGCTGCGAAAGGAATTCCGCGGTTATGTTGCCGTCAACAGCGTTGACCTCGACATTCGTCGCGGCACGATTCACGCGCTGATTGGTCCAAACGGAGCAGGTAAAACGACAGTTTTTAATCTGCTGACCAAGTTTCTGGTCCCAACATCAGGCCGCATCCGGCTGGAAGGGGCCGATGTGACGACGGAGCAGCCAGCTGCGCTTGCTCGCCTCGGTCTTGTACGATCATTCCAGATATCAGCGGTTTTTCCGCATCTTTCGGTCAGCGAGAACATCGCAATCGCACTTCAGCAGAGGTTTGTATCGCCCTCGAAATTCTGGCGGGGCGGACTCCGGCCCGACGACATGTCCGAGCGCATTTGCGGTCTGCTCGGTCAAGTTGATCTGAGTGCGTTCGCGCAAACCCGCGCTGGAGACCTGGCTTACGGCCGTAAGCGGGCGCTCGAACTCGCGACGACGCTAGCGACCGAACCGAAGGTCATGCTTCTCGACGAGCCTACTCAGGGACTGGGACATGAGGATGTTGAGCGCGTCACGGACCTCATCAAGCAAGCGGCGATTGGCCGCACGGTCGTCATGGTCGAGCACAACATGAAAATGGTTGCACGAATTGCCGACCGGATCAGCGTGCTGCGCCGTGGTGAAATCATTGCTGAAGGACCTTACCACGAGGTGTCCAGCAATCCGCAGGTGATCGAATCCTACCTAGGCTCACGTTCGCGTACGGCGGGAAAAGCGTCGTGAGTGGGGACATGAAAGGACCAGCTGCTGGCGAAATTCTTGCTATAGACAAGCTACAGGCCTGGTACGGCGAGTCGCATGTTCTTCACGGTATGTCGTTTTCCCTGCAGCGCGGCGAGGTGGTTGCACTTCTCGGCCGCAACGGGAGCGGTCGCACGACAACGCTACGCGCAATCGTCGGGTTGATCGACAAGCGGCAGGGATCAATCCGAATCGGCGGCAAGGACACCATTCGTCTCGCGCCTCACATGATTGCCCGCATGGGCGTCGGTTACTGTCCTGAAGAGCGCGGCATCTTCGCCAGTCTGTCTTGTGAAGAAAACTTGCTGTTACCGCCCAAGCAGTCCGAGGGCGGTATGGCCCTCGATGAAATCTACTCTTTGCTTCCCAATCTTGCCGAACGCCGGAGCATACCTGGAACAAGGCTTTCAGGGGGCGAGCAGCAGATGCTGGCGATCGCGCGAATCTTGCGCACCGGTGCCAGGCTATTGCTGCTCGACGAGATATCCGAGGGGCTTGCCCCGGTAATCGTTGATCGCCTTTTCGATCTTATCACCGAACTGAAGTCTCGCGGTTACACGATCCTTCTCGTTGAGCAGAACAAGTATTTCGCGGCGCCGCTCGCGGACAGATTTCTGGTCGTGGAGCACGGCGACATCACGATGCGGTTAACTGCGGCCGAGCTTGAAGCGAAGGCCGAGCTCGTCGATCGAAGCCTGGGGGTTTGAGAATCGCGATGTTTGACATTCCCGCACAAGTTCTGCTCGGTCAGATCACGATTGGTCTCGTGAACGGCTGCTTCTACGCGATTCTGAGCCTCGGTCTCGCGTTGATTTTTGGATTGCTCAACATCATCAACTTTGCTCACGGCGCGCTCTATATGCTCGGCGCATTTGGCGTCTATCTCGCTATGCAAAAGTTTGGCATCAACTACTGGTGGTCATTGTTTCTCGTGCCAATTGTAATTGGCGGATTTGGAGTGTTGATCGAGCGACTTCTGCTGCGTCGGTTGGCTGGCCTCGATCATCTCTACGGCCTGTTGTTTACGTTCGGACTTGCGCTAGTGCTTGAAGGGATTTTTCGCGACATCTATGGCTCTGCGGGCCTTCCTTATCAAACGCCTCAGGCGCTGCGCGGGCTGGTCGACCTCGGCTTTATGAGAATGCCGATCTATCGGATATGGATCGTCGGTGTTTCTCTGTTTGTCTGCCTCGTTATCTGGTTCCTCATCGAGAAAACGAGGCTTGGATCGTATTTGCGCGCAGGCACAGAGAATGCGCGGCTGGTACAGGCTCTCGGAATAAACGTCCCATTGATGGTGACTTTCGTCTATGCGCTTGGCGCAGCGTTGGCGGCTTTCGCCGGCGTGCTGGCCGCGCCGATCTATCAAGTCCAGCCGCTGATGGGGTCGAACATCCTGATCATCACGTTTGCGGTGGTGGTCGTTGGCGGGCTGGGATCGACAGCCGGTGCGATTGCGACAGGCCTCGCGCTCGGCGTGATCGAAGGTCTCTCGAAGGTATTCTATCCGGAAGTGTCATCGACAATCGTGTTCATTGTCATGGCGCTTGTTCTGCTTGTCAGGCCTGCCGGGCTGTTTGGGCGTGAAGCGTGAGCACCATGAACATGAAATCGTCGACCATTCTGTTCCTCGGTCTGGCCGCTGTCGGCATCCTTGCGCCATTTGCGGGCCTGTATGCGCAGTTTCTGATGAAGTGCGTGGCGTTCGCGCTATTCGCGGTGGCATTCAATTTCTTTACGGGAAATGTGGGGCTTCTCTCGATCGGTCATGCCGCTTTCTTTGGCTTTGGTGCGTATGCGGCGGGTTACGTAACCAAATCCTGGGGCTTCACGCCGGAGCTTGCGCTGGGAGTTAGCCTTATCATTGGCGTTGTGCTCGGTGCAGTCATGGGCGGAATGGCCATCCGGAGGCAAGGGATCTACTTTGCCATGATCACGCTGGCGCTTGCGCAGATGATCTATTTCATTTGCGTACAGGCGCCTTTTACCGGTGCGGAAGATGGTCTTCAGCGGATTCCGCGACGCGCCCTGTTCGGACTGTTCGATCTTTCAAATGACCACGCAATGTATGCGTTCTCACTCGTGGTGATGCTTCTTGCAGTCTGGGGATTTCAGCGGATCATGGAAGCACCCTTCGGGCAGGTGCTTCTTGCCATTCGCGATAACGAGCCGCGGGCCATTTCACTGGGCTACGATGTTCAGAGTTATAAACTATCGGCATTCACGATGTCCGCAGCGGTCGCAGGTCTTGCGGGCGGCCTGAAGGCCCTGACCCTAGGGTTTGCGGGGCTGCCTGATGCACATTGGACCCAGTCTGGAAACGTCATCCTGATGTGTCTGCTCGGCGGATTGGGAACGCCTCTTGGGCCTATCGTCGGCGCGATCCTGGTTGTGACCCTCGAAAGCAAGCTCGCCAGCCTCGGTGTGGTTCAAGTGGGACCTCTTGCAGTCGACCTCTCGAGCAAAGTCCCGATCGTCATCGGACTGATTTTCATGATCTGCGTCATGCTTTTCCGGCGCGGGATCGTTGGAGAAATCAATGCGGCTTTCGCAGCCGCGAAGATCAACCGGGTTCCGCAGGAGAATGCTGAAAACGCATTCAACCGAGTTGACATCACCTCTGAAAATTAGTCTAGTTATGCAAGTTACTATCCTGAGATGAAGAAGCCCCATAACGGCTCGCCACTCGGAGCGGTCATTTCTGCGAGCTGGTCTCTGGTAGAGCGGCGATCTTCGCGAACGTAAAACGGAGCTTGCGGTGCAAGGGTTTGTTTTTCAGTCAACAAAATCAATCCTGGTCGAGCCGGGGAGTTCGTCGCGTATCGGCGAACTCGCCAAGGGCCTTGGATGCAAGTCCGTGCTTCTGGTCACTGATGCTGGTGTCAAATCGGCGGGATTGCTGCAGGCTGGATTGCATGGGCTGGAACAGCAGGGCGTTGCTGTCACGCTGTTCACCGATGTGGAAGCGGATCCTCCGGTTCACGTGATCAATGCTGCGGTCAAGCTGGCGATGGAGGCGAAAGTCGACGGCGTGGTTTCAATCGGCGGCGGTAGTTCGATGGACGTCGCCAAGCTGGTTGCATTGCTGGCGGTAGGGCAGGAAAAACTTGCGGACATTTACGGTGTCGGCATAGCGAAAGGTCCGCGTCTGCCTCTGGTGCTCGCGCCCACCACGGCCGGCACTGGTTCGGAGGTGACGCCGATTTCAATCGTGACCACCGGTGAAGGGGAAAAGAAGGGTGTCGTATCTCCCATCTTGTTGCCCGATTGGGCGGTCCTGGATGCGGAGTTGACGCTCGGATTGCCTCCAGCGGTAACAGCCGCTACCGGCATTGACGCGATGGTTCACGCTATCGAAGCCTACACCAGCAAGCGGCTGAAGAATCCGCTGTCCGATGCATTGGCCCGCGAAGCCCTCAGGCTTCTTGGGGCAAATATCTATGAGGTTTGCCATAACGGGACTAATCGCGATGCGCGCCACAATATGCTCCTCGGCTCGATGCTCGCCGGAATGGCATTTGCGAACGCGCCGGTGGCGGCTGTGCATGCGTTGGCTTATCCGGTTGGTGCGCGATTCCACGTCCCGCACGGGCTGTCGAACTCCTTGGTGTTGCCGCAGGTTATCCAATTCAATGCGAGCTCCGCGGAGGCTTACTACGGCGAGCTCGCTGCTATTCTGACGCCGCAGGCGACCGGAGGCGCGCCCGATCGGACAAGGGCGCTTGTAAAAATGCTATCCAATCTTCCGGTCGAACTCGGGCTCCCCACGCGTCTGCGCGATGTCGGAATCGCGCAGACGGATGTGGCAATGCTTGCCGACGATGCGATGAAGCAGACGCGCCTTCTGGTCAACAACCCTCGCGAAGTCACCCACGCTGATGCGCTCGCGATCTATGAGGCATCGTTATGACGGCGCGAGCCAGGCCTGAATTACGTAGCGGGTATGTTCACTTTCAGGTCATGACGACGCGTTGGATGGACAACGATGTCTATCGCCACATGAACAACACGACGTACTATTCGTTCTTCGACACGCTTGTCTGCCAGTATCTTATCGAAAGGGGAGCGCTCGATATCGAGAAGAGTCCGGTGATTGGCCTTGTCGCTGAAACCACCTGCCGTTTCTTCAAGTCGATTGCTTTCCCTTCGAAGATCAATGCTGGTCTGCGCGTCGGGCATCAGGGTAACAGTAGTATTCGCTATGAAATCGGCCTCTTCAAGGACGACGAGAGTGTTGCATCTGCTCAAGGACATTTCGTGCATGTCTATGTCGATCGTGTGAGCAGCAGGCCTGTCACCTTGCCGGAGGCTGTGAGGCTGGCGGTTGCACCGCTGCTCATTGCCGGCGTGCATTCGGCGGCCGCCGAATAGCTGAGGGCGTTGAAGGAGTAATCGCATGGAAATGTCGGGACAAACGACTCTGAATGCTTCACAGGCCGATGTCTGGGCGGCGCTTAACGACCCCGGTATTCTTAAGCAGGCCATCCCGGGTTGCGAGGCGCTTGATATGACGTCGGAAACGGACTTCTCGGCATCGGTTGTCCTGAAGGTGGGGCCAATCAAGGCCAAGTTTCTCGGCCGCGTCACGCTCTCCGATATCATCCCGCTGGAAGGCTATACCATCAAGGGTCAGGGGCAGGGTGGCATTGCCGGCTTTGCCGAGGGAGGTGCCACTGTCAGACTCGAAGCGCTGGATTCAACCCATACCGTCCTTCACTATGAAGTCCAGGCAAAGGTTGGTGGCAAGATCGCGCAGCTTGGCGCGCGGCTGATTGATTCGACAGCGAAGAAGCTTGCCGGACAATTCTTCGATCGGTTTGGGGAACTGGTTAGCAGCACCCCGGAAGAGTCCGGGAATGAAGCAAACAAGGGAAGCCGGGCAGCAATCTAGATCGCCCGCAGGAGAGAGACGTTGGCAAACATCGAGGTCACGAATGATGACGCGGTTGCCGTGGTCAGGCTGAACAGGCCGGCTGAACGCAATGCCATGACGCTTGCGATGTGGCGCGACGTGGCTCGAATTTTCAGTGAACTCGGTCGCGCTCCAACCGTGCGAGCTATTGTCCTTACAGGGGCTGGCGGCAACTTTAGTGTGGGCGCGGACGTCTCGGAGTTCGCCGCAGTTCGTTCGAACGTCGAAAGCAGCGCCGCGTATGAAGTCGCCGTCGATGCGTCATCGGATGCTATCGCGGGTGTACCAAAGCCGGTGATCGCGGTTATCGAAGGTTATTGTCTTGGCGGGGGATGTCACCTGTCGATGGCGTGTGACTTCCGATTTACGCATTCTGATGCGTCAATAGGTATTCCGGCGGCAAAGCTGTCGATCGTTTACGGTATTCGCAGTACACAGCGCCTCTTGTCGCTGGTCGGACTCACCAATGCGAAGCGCATTCTCTACAGCGCCGAGCGGTTTGGAGCGGCTGAAGCTGAGAAGATGGGTTTCTCGGATCGCGTATCGGACAACCCGATGCGTGATGCCAAGGTCTTTGCGGCCAGCATCGCCATGTTGGCTCCTTTGTCGGTGGCCGGAGCGAAGTTGATCCTGACAGATCTGACAATGGGGCAAGGCGCACTGGACACGAAGGCTGCACAAAGCTTTATCGATCGAGTTTCCGCGAGCGAGGACTACGAGGAAGGTCGCAGAGCCTTCGCTGAGAAACGTCCAGCGATATTCAAGGGGCGCTGAGCAGATGAAGCCCGCCGCCTTCGATTATGTCGTCGCCGATAGTGTGGAAGTAGCAGTGTCTGCACTTGCGGCTGCGGGCGGGGACGGCAAGATTATCGCTGGCGGTCAAAGTCTTGTGCCGATGCTCAACTTCCGTCTGCTTCGGCCTTCGGTGCTGGTCGATATCAATCGAATTCCCGGTCTTGCAGGCGTCGAGGATTGCGGGGGGTCGATTAGAGTCGGCGCCTTGACACGCCACGTCACGCTCGAAACATCGCCCATTGTTGCCGAACATTTTCCCGTGTTGCATGAGGCGATGACCTTTGTCGCTCACCTCGCTATCCGCAATCGTGGCACGATTGGCGGTAGCCTGTCTCATGCAGATCCGGCCGCCGAGTTGCCGATGATGTCATTATTACTCAATGCAAGGCTGGGTATCACATCGAGCACCGGCCGACGGACCGTCGATCCGGTCGATTTCTTTCTCGGCGCGCTGACTACGAATTTGGCTGACGATGATCTTTTGACTGACATCGAGTTTCCGAAGTTGCCGCGGAAAACTGGCTGGGGATTCGAGGAAGTGGCCCGGCGATCCGGCGACTTCGCGCTCGCCTGTGTCGCAGCGACGATTTCACTGGTCGATGATGCGGTAGAAGAAGTACGGATCGGGATGATGGGGGTTGGTGAGACAGCAATGCGTGCGTCCGATGCCGAGGGTCTTCTTGCCGGCCAAAAATTGTCCGACGAATTGCTGGACGAAGCCGTGGCCTTGATCCGGGCGGCCGTCGAACCTAACACGGACCTGCACGCATCATCGGATTATCGGCGTCATCTCGTTGGTGTGCTGGCGCGTCGCGCGCTTCTGTCGGCATGGCAACGCGCCGGGAGGGCGGTTGCATGACCATTTCTCGCAGTATCACGGTGACGGTGAACGGCGTTGTGCACGAGAGGAGCGTCGAGCCGCGCCTGCTGCTGGCGGATTTTTTGCGAAGTACGCTCGCACTGACCGGAACCCATGTCGGATGCGAACATGGAGTCTGCGGTGCGTGCACAATCATTGTGAACGGCGACAGTGTGCGATCATGTCTCCTGCTGGCGGTTCAGGTGGATGGTTGCGAGGTCGAAACCGTCGAAGGCCTTGGGACCATTCATAACATGGGTGCGATCCAAAACGCATTTCAGGAGCATCACGCCCTGCAGTGCGGCTTTTGTACGCCGGGTATGCTGATGACGGCAAAGGATTTGATCGCCAAGCATCCTCTTGCGACGGAGGAAGATATTCGCGAAGGCCTGTCGGGAAATCTTTGCCGTTGCACCGGCTATGAGAACATCGTTCGTGCTGTGCGCTCGGCGTCAGTTGCGCTGAAGGAGAAGACGTCATGAAGATGCATGTTTTGTCTGGTGGTCGTCTTCGAATGAAAAGGAGCACCTATTTTCCGGATGCTGATCGTAGCGAAATGATTGATCTGCCGGTGTCCTGCATGCTGATGCGGCACGTCCAGGGGAATGTACTATTTGATACAGGATGTCATCCGCAAGTGGCTGAGAACCCTGTGGCGCGGCTGGGCGGGCTCGCGAAATTCATGACACCTGTCATGCCGCCCGGTGAACACGTCCTCAGTGGCCTTAAGTCTGTCGGGCTGGGGGCCGACGATGTCGATGTTGTGGTTTGCTCGCACTTTCATACCGACCACTGCGGCTGCAATGAATTCTTCAAGAAAGCCACGATCTTTGTTCACGCCCTTGAGCTTGAAGCGGCGAAGGCCCCGGATGCGGTGAGTAACGGCTATCTTGCGATTGACTGGGATCATCCGATCCCTCTGAACGTCATTGACAAGCAAACGGATATTTTTGGCGACGGAAAGATCACCTTGATTCCGCTGCCAGGACATACGCCAGGGACGGTCGGCGCATTGGTCAAGCTCGACCGGAGCGGCGAGTTTCTGTTGACTTCGGATGCGGTGAGTATTCGCGCCAATCTCGATACGGATGCCGTCCCGCGTAATACCAAAAATCCCGAATTATTTTTGAGATCATTCGCCGAAGTCCGCAAGATCGAATCCGGAGGCGCAACCGTCATATGTAGTCACGATAGCGCGCAGTGGAATCAACTGCGCAAGGGACCTGACGCGTATGACTGACAAGGTTCGGACCTCCAGAAAGGACATGCGAGACGTCGAGGATCTTGCGGCGCGACCGAAGATGGTCGGTGCACGCGTGAAGCGCACGGAAGATCCGCGTCTTCTGACGGGGAATGGTAGCTACGTCGACGACCGGCAGTCGGCGGGAATGCTTCACGTCGCGTTTCGGCGAAGCGATCATTCTCACGCTCGTATTCGCTCAATAGACTGCGAGGCGGCGCTTCGGTCGCCAGGCGTGATTGCCGTATTTACCGGTGCGGACTTAGAGGGGAAGATCAAGCCGCTTCTCGCAACATCCCGCATGGCGAATTATCACGCCACCCCGCTGGTCGCGCTTGCTCAGGGAAAGGTTCGCTACGTCGGGGAGCCTGTCGTCGCGGTGGTCGCCGAGAGTAGGTATCTCGCGGAGGATGCTATCGAGCTGGTCGAGATCGATTTCGAGGCTCTTCCGATCGTGATAGACCCCGAATCTGCTGCTCAGTCAGATGCGCCGCTGCTGCATGAAAGTATCGGCACGAACGTTTTGCTTTCTCGTGAATTCAAGCGCGGCGATGTCGATGCGGAGATGGAGAAAGCGGCTGTTCGCGTGTCAGGTCGCTTTCGGATGCGGCGAAAGACACCGCTCGCAATGGAAAATCGCTCGTACGTCGCCGAGTATTCGGCCGGGCAGGACGCCATCACTCTCTATTCGGCGACGCAGATTCCAGGAATTATACGGGATGCGTTGTCGGAAGCGCTCGACATGCCAGGCAATCGGCTGCGCGTTATTGCACCGGACGTTGGTGGCGGATTTGGCGGTAAGGCATCGCTTTATCCTGAAGAGCTCTTCGTCACCTTCGCAGCGCGCCATCTAGCTTGCGCGGTAAAATGGACAAGCGATCGTCTCGAAGATCTTGCTGCGACAAGTCAGGGTTTCGATGAGATCATGGAGGCCGAGCTCGGCTTCGACCAAGATGGCCTTGCGGTTGCGTTGCGTGCTGACGTTATCGGCGATGTCGGGGCGTATTCGATTTACCCATGGACGGCTGTGCTTGAGCCGGTTCAGGTGGTGAGCTTCTTGCCTGGGCCATACAAGATCCAGCA
This sequence comes from Afipia sp. OHSU_II-C1, assembly GCF_000497575.1. Lineage (GTDB taxonomy): Bacteria > Pseudomonadota > Alphaproteobacteria > Rhizobiales > Xanthobacteraceae > Afipia. The sequence continues at coordinate 258,697 of NZ_APJI01000001.1, read as the reverse complement.
CTATCGTGGCCGTGTGCGGGGAGTGGCAACCTCGAAGCCGCCGATGGGGCCATATCGCGGCGTCGGCCGTCCTGCATCGACATTCGTGACCGAACGCCTGATGGATATGGCCGCGCGCAAATTGGGCGTTGATCCGAAATCCCTTCGGCTGAAGAACATGATTCAGCCTGACGAGTTTCCGCACAGGATCGGCTCTGGTATTGTCTGGGATCAATGCAGCTTTACGGAGTGTCTTGAGGCAGCTTGCGAGACGATCGGCTACGCCGCGTTGCGTGCGCGTCAGGTTAAAGCGCGGGCCGAAGGCCGATGGTTCGGCATCGGTATGGCATGCTACGCCGAATTGACAGGCATTGGCTCGCGTATTTCTGTCGCGCCGGGCATGCCGATCAATACGGGAACTGAAACAGCCAAGATAATGATCGATTCCACCGGCGCTGTGACCGTTGCTGTTGGCACGGCAGCTCACGGGCAGGGGCATGAAACGACGTTTGCCCAAGTCGTGGCTGAGCACCTTGGAGCGCGGCTGCAGGATATTCGCGTCGTTCAAGGCGACAGCGCCGCTGTTCCGAATGCAACAGGCTCTTATGCAAGCCGTAGTGCGGTACTTGCTGGTGGTGCCGCGACGCTCGCAGCGCAGGACGTCAAGGAGAAGGTGCTGCGCGCCGCATCGCATCTCCTGGAAACCTCGGCAGCAGACCTGACGGTCGAGGACGGAAGGATTGTCGTTGCAGGTACCGACCGGGCCATGACATTTCGCGAGTTGGCGCGCGCGGTCTATTCAGAAATGGGACGTATTCCCAGCGATCAACGCGAAGAATTGTCGTCCACGAAAACCTATGACCCGGTGTTCGGGACGGCCGCTACGGCATCTCATATTGCTGTGCTGGAAATCGATCCTGAGACTTATCAGGTGAAGCTGGAGCGATTCCTCGTTGCTGAGGATTGCGGGAAACTCATTAACCCGATGATTGTTGATGGTCAGGTGCATGGCGGCGTCGCGCAGGGCATCGGTGCGGCGCTTTATGAGGAAGTGATCTACAACGACGAAGGCCAGAATGTAACCGCCAGTCTCGTTGATTATGTCGTTCCCTCTGCCAGCGAAATTCCGTCGATTACTGTCGTTCATATCGAGGCTGAGTCCAAAACCACGCTGGGCGGGTTCCGCGGGATGGGCGAAGGCGGAACGATTGGAGCGCCGGCGGCGGTGGCCAATGCCGTTTCGGACGCGCTGGCTCCACTCAGTATCGATGTCTTTGAACTTCCGGTGACGCCGGAGAGGCTGTTTCGCCTGATCGAAAATGCAAAAGCAAACTCTTGAGGAGCAAGAAAAATGGACATGCAGTTGAAGGGGAAGGTGGCGCTTGTCACCGGCGGCGCGCGTGATGTGGGGCGCGAGATCGCACTCAGTCTCGCTGCGGAAGGCGCTACGGTCGCAGTAAATTATAATGGATCACGCAGCGGCGCCGAAGCTGTGGTCGCCGAGATCGAGAGGCGCGGCGGACGAGCCAAGGCATACAAGGCCGATGTCGCGAGTTTCGACGAGGTCAGCGCCATGGTCGCCTCGATCGCGTCGGATTTCGGCGGGCTGAATATCGTCGTCAACAACGCTGGCGTCGCGCTTCGAAATCGTTTCGTCGAAACAACTCCGGAGGAGTGGCAAAAGCAGATCAACATCTGTCTGTATGGAGCGATCCATGTTTCAAAAGCTGCTGCGCCACATCTTGAGAAGGCCGGCGACGGCCGAATCATTGCTCTGGTTGGCGACTCGTCCCGCGTTGGAGAATCAGGTCTCGCCATCGTGGCCGCCGCTCGCGCGGGCGTAATTGCGCTAATGAAGTCGCTCGCTCGCGAATTCGGACGCTTCGGGACGACTGCAAACACGATCTCCCTAGGCCTGATTGAAACCCCTCATGACCTCGAATGGGTCAATGCCAATCGTGACAAGCTGACCAAACTTTATCCATTGCGCCGTCTCGGCTTTCCCTCGGACATCGCGCCGATGGTGACGCTGTTGTCGTCGAAGCATGGCGGATGGATCACCGGACAGACCGTCAGCATCAGCGGCGGGTTCAGTATGGTTTGACGAAGCGATACGGGAGAGCGGATATGCTGCAAACCGATTTAATTGCACCGGTTGCGGTGCTGCTTCAGCGCCACGCGACGGCGCGCGGGTCAAAGATTGCCTATTGTGATGCTTCGTCGAAGGTAACTTATGCCGAACTCGCAATGCGCACCGGAAATCTTGCCGGGCACTTTGCTGACAACGGGATTCGAGCTGGCGACAAGGTTGCGATTTTCCTGCCGAACTCGGTGGCCTGGATCGAGAGCTGTTTCGCGATTAATCGCGCCGGCGCAATTAGTGTGCCGATCAGCTATGACGCTACCGAATCCGAGATCTTGTATCGATTACAGGACTCGGACTGCTCAGCAGTCATCACCACGGACCAGCAAGCTGGATTAATTGCGAGATTGCGGCAGCAGGTCCCGGCTCTCAGAGTTTGCATCCTTGTTGATCGTGATTCTAAGGGTGGTGATGGATTACGTTACGAAGAACTGGCGAGCTCAGCGCCAAAATCGAAACCGCGAGATACGGATACAATCGAGCAACCTGCCTTTATTATTTATACGTCCGGCACGACCGGTAGAGCCAAGGGGGTGGTTCTTTCGGTTCACAGCATGCTGTGGGTGACAGCGGCATGCTGGGCGCCGGTCGCAGGCCTTTCCGAGAAAGACGTCGTTCTTTCGCCGCTGCCGTTGTTCCACTCGTATGCGCTGAATCTGTCGGTTCTCAGCATTCTTGCGGTCGGCGCAACCGAGTACATCATGGACAAGTACTCGACCACCGAAGCGGTGCGTCTGTTGAAGACAGGCGAATTTACCCTGTTTCCAGGCGTGCCGACGATGTTTCATTACTTCCTCGAGGCGACCAAGGCGGAGCCGGATCTCAGGATTCCGAACCTGCGGCTCAGCATGTCGGCCGGGGCGATCATGCCTGCGACGCTCAATCGGGAGTTCGAATCCCGTTTCGGTGTGAAGCTGCTGGATGGTTACGGAATTACCGAAACATCGACCATGGTAACGATGAACTGGCAGACCGGAGCTCGGGTGATGGGATCTTGCGGCTTGCCGCTCGCAGGTCTCGCGGTACGAATTGTTTCACCGGCAACCGGAGAGGATGTCGCAATTGGCGACGAAGGCGAGCTGATTGTACGCGGCCCCAACCTCATGATTGGCTATCACAACAAGCCGCAGGAGACCGCATCGGCGTTGCGAAAAGGCTGGTATCATACCGGAGATCTTGCAAAAAGCGATCGCGACGGGTTTCTTACCATCACCGGGCGGCTGAAGGAGTTGATCATTCGTGGCGGCCAGAACATTGCGCCTGCCGAAATCGAGGAAGTGGTCAATACGATCGAAAATGTGGTCGACAGCGCTGTTGTCGGTATTCCTCACGAGCATTTGGGCGAGGTCCCGGCATTGTTCGTTGTTGCCCGCTCCGGAACGGATGTAGGAACAAAAGATATCCTCGACCATTGCCGAGGACATCTGTCGTCGTACAAGGTTCCACTTTCGGTGCATTTCGTAGATGAGATTCCGCGGACAGGGTCGGGTAAGATTATCCGATTCAAGCTGCGTGAAACGCTCGTTCCTCCGGTTAACAAGGCATCCTGACCATGACTTCGAAACTGACGCTGAAAGACCCTTCTCTTTTGCGCGACACCTGCTTCGTTGGCGGGGAGTGGATTCCTGCTGACAGCGGCGGGACGATCAAGGTCGACAATCCGGCGAACGGCGATCTGGTCGGGTCGGTCCCCAATATGGGTGCCGGAGAGACGAGGCGGGCGATTAAATTTGCAAACGCTGCGCTGCCGGCATGGCGTGCGAAGACGGCGAAGGAGCGTTCCGCGATTTTGCGCAAATGGTTCGACCTGATGATCGCCCATCAGGAAGACCTTGCGGCCATCATGACCGCAGAGCAGGGCAAGCCCCTTGCCGAAAGCCGTGGAGAGATCGCCTACGCGGCGAGTTTCATCGAATGGTTCGCGGAGGAGGGAAAGCGCGTTTACGGTGACACGATTCCGCCGTTCACGGCGGATCGCCGGATTGTGGTGCTGAAGCAGCCGATCGGGGTATGCGCCGCGATTACGCCCTGGAATTTCCCGGCCGCGATGATCACCCGCAAGGCCGGACCGGCGCTTGCCGCCGGCTGTACCATGGTGGTGAAACCTGCCAGCCAGACGCCGCTCTCCGCGCTGGCTCTGGCGGTACTGGCCGAGAGAGCCGGCGTGCCGAAGGGCGTGTTCTCCGTGGTGACGGGGTCGGCTTCTGCGATCGGCGGCGAGATGACTTCCAATCCGATCGTGCGCAAGGTCACCTTCACCGGCTCGACCGAGATTGGCAAGAAACTGATGGAGCAGAGCGCTTCAACGGTGAAGCGAACGTCGATGGAACTTGGTGGCAACGCTCCATTCATTGTATTCGATGATGCGGATATCGACGCTGCCGTAAAGGGGGCGATGGCTTCGAAGTATCGCAATGCCGGACAGACCTGTGTCTGCGTCAATCGCATATTCGCGCAGGACGGAATCTACGACGCGTTTGTCGAGAAATTGTCCCAGGCCGTGCGTGGCTTGAAAGTCGGCGATGGCTTCGGCGAGGGCGTCACCATCGGGCCGCTGATCAACATGGCTGCGGTCGAGAAGGTCGAAGAACATATCGCTGATGCGACCGGAAAAGGCGCCAAGGTGGCGGTCGGCGGCAAGCGTCATGCTCTCGGCCGAACGTTTTACGAGCCGACAGTACTGACAGGCACCACGCCGGACATGCTGATCTTCCGTGAGGAGACGTTCGGCCCCGTCGCGCCGGTCTTCCGTTTCAAGACCGAGGAAGAGGCCATCCGTCTGGCCAATGATACTGAATTCGGACTTGCGGCCTATTTTTATGGCCGCGACATTGGCCGGGTTTGGCGTGTCGCGGAAGCGCTCGAATACGGCATGGTCGGCATCAATGAAGGTATTATCTCGACCGAGATCGCGCCGTTCGGCGGCGTCAAGGAAAGCGGCAACGGCCGCGAGGGCTCGAAGTACGGCATCGAGGACTATCTCGAAATCAAGTACCTTTGCATGGGTGGGATATAGATGGCCCGGATCGATCCGCTTTCAAGGTCTATGTACGGGTCTTGATTGCGCGCATGGCGTCGACAGCGGTCACGCTGCCGGTTAACAATTTCCCCAAATAAAGGTCTGCTTGGGCCATGGGGAGTTGTATGCCAGTTGTTCTTGATTCAGATGCCGCTGCTGTTCTCGCTGCCTTTCGCGAAGCCCGCCGTCCACCGTATGAAACGCTTTCTCCGGAGGAAGCCCGCCAGATGTATCTGGCCAGTCGTGTTGTTTCCAATCCCGAACCGCCCCGAATAGCATCAGCGGAATCGATGATGATACCGGGGCCGGCCGGATTGATCCCAGCACGCCTCTACAAGCCCTTGGCGCTGAGGCAGGCAGACGGCTTATCGCCGTGTCTGGTGTTTTTCCACGGCGGAGGCTGGGTTATTGGCGACCTCGACTCTCACGACGTCGTTTGCCGTACGCTCGCCCATGAAGGTCAGCTTATCGTCATCTCGGTCGATTACCGGCTTGCGCCAGAGCATAAGTTTCCGGCGGCCGTGGACGATGCCATCGCAGCGACGGACTGGATTTCACAGAACGCTCGCGATCTGAAGATAGATGATGCACAGCTGATCGTTGGAGGCGATAGCGCCGGTGGTAATCTCGCTGCAGTCGTATCGATCAATGCAAGGGACGCGGGACCAAGGATTGCAGGCCAGGTGCTGATCTATCCTGCGACCGATTTTTCAATGAGCCATCCCTCGCATAGCGAACCCGAAACGGACGCCTTGCTCACACATTCCGTCATCCGCTGGTTTCGCGATCACTATCTCAATAGTGCGGCGGACTGTGAGGATTGGCGAGCTTCTCCGGCGTGCGTAAAGCACCTCTCAGGTTTGCCCCCTGCCTTTATCCTGACGGCCGGCGCAGATCCCTTGCGCGACGAAGGCGATCAGTTCGCAAAACGCCTCAGCGAGGCGGGCGTGCCGGTCGTCCACCGGATGTATCCCGGTCAATTCCATGGCTTCATCACCATGGGCAAGCTGCTCCCCAAGGCAAATGACGCGCTGCGCAAAGTCGGCGATTGGCTCAAGAGTTTGGGATAGCCGCCTTCATCGCAGGCGCATAGCAGCCCAGCGCAGGATTTGCGAATGGTGTCTTTACGGACGGAAATGAAGGTTCTCGCCGGTAAAATCCCTCAAAGTCCCCGTCGTTAAGCAGGGGCACGATTCCAGCCTGCCACAGTTTGCAAACCTTATGACTTGCAAAATGAAAGTCATAATCTATCCTGAGCTGAAAGGAGCGGAAAATCCCGGCTCCGATGCATCAAGAGACAAACGGAGGAACTGTCGGTGAAACTCGCAACATACCGTCTGAATGACAAGGAGAGCGTCGCGATCGTCCATAATGGCGACGCGAGTCTATTTGACCTTGCAACAGCTTCCTCGCGCGCAGGGAATGCCAATCCTGCATTCAGCTCCATGATAGCGTTGATCGATGGTGGTGACGCTATGCTCGATCAGGCCAGAGCGTTGTTTGATCGCTATGGCAGCGACATGGATTTGTCGACTGCTGTTTCGGGTGCAGAAATTCTCGCGCCTCTACCCGAGCCGCGTCAGATGCGGGATGGTATGTCGTTTCCGCTGCATATCCGTCAATCGCCTCGCGGCCAACTGAAACTGAAAGCGCGGGCAGAAGGCGATAAGGCCGAACTAGCCCGCCTGGAGGCCGAGCCGTTACCTGAGCTTCCTGAAATCTACCGTAAGCAACCAATCTATTACATCACCAACCGTTTCAGCGTGAAGGGCACCAATACGACTGTCAAATGGCCGCGATACAGTAAGGTCATGGATTACGAGCTTGAATTCGGCATCATTACCAAGGGCAAGGGTGCCAATATCTCGGCTGCCAAAGCTCATGATCACATTTTTGGCTATACGATCTTCAACGATTTCTCGGCGCGCGATGCTCAGCGCGTCGAAATGGAAGGCCGGCTCGGTCCAGCGAAAGGTAAAAGCTTTGACGGCGGCAATGTGCTTGGGCCGTGGATCGTCACCCCCGATGAAATCGGTGACCCCTACAAGCTGAACATGGAAGTTCGCGTCAATCGCGAGGTGCGTTCAAACGGTGTAAGCGACGGCATGCTATTCTCTTTTGAAGAAATCATCGAACACGTTACCCAGGACGAAACCCTGATGCCGGGTGAATTCATCGGCTCCGGTACGGTGGGCAACGGGTGTGGTCTGGAGCTTGGCTGGTTTCTCGAGCATGGCGACGAAATCGAGCTCGAAGTCGAGAGGATCGGCGTCCTCAAGAACCGAGTCGAGCGGCAAGATGGCTGATCTGCGTGAATCTTGACTTGCAAATTGCAAGTCATAGGCTAGGCTTCCTCCCGTAACGATATTGGCGCGAAATGAATGCGCCTGCAGAACGGGAGGCGTACTTTGTCCGAGGATGCACTGGTTACGCGCGAGCAGCGCGGCAATATCTCAATCCTGACGATGGTTTACCGGCCTTATAATCTCTTGGGGCCCAAGCTCATCAATGCCATCGTGGAGAAGGTTGAGGAGGCGCAGAAAGACGGAAGCCGTGCGATTGTGATCCGCAGCGGATTGCGGCACTTCTCGGCCGGCGCCGATCTCGATATTTTCGACAAGCGGGTCGCGGAGGGTAGCGGCGATCAGGCGAACGAAAACCGCCGCCTGACTGGCGTGGAATTCCTTCGCTTCATGGAATTGCTGCCCATCCCGCTGATCGCAAGCGTACATGGCGTCTGCCTCGGCGGCGGACTGGAGCTGGCCTTAAGCTGCGATTACATCGTTGCTGCATCGTCGGCGAAGATCGGTTCAGTGGAAGCCACGCTTGGTCTTCACCCGCTACTGGGTGGTATCCAGCGCCAGGTTCAGCGCATTGGCGCGCAGCGCGCCAAGGAAATGTCAATGCTGGCGCGGCGGTATGATGCCCCGACCCTTGAAAAGTGGGGACTGATCAATCTCACCGTTCCGGAAGAGTCGCTGGAGAGCGCGACGATGTCGGTTGCGGAAGAATTCGCGCAGGGGCCGACGTTGGCTCACGCGGCGACCAAGCAGCTTGTGCATATCGCGGTCAACGAAGGTGTTGATGCCGCTGACGAGGCCATGGCGCGCATTCAGGCGCCGATCTGGTCATCCGAAGACCTCAAGACCGGGCTCGCTTCGTTCCGTAAGAACGGCCCGGGTCTCGCCAAGTTCGCGGGGCGCTGACATGAGCGGTCCTCTGAGCGGAATTCGTATCGTCGACTTTTCCCGCGTGCTGGCCGGCCCCCTGTGCGCGCGTACATTGCAAGACCTTGGTGCCGAGGTCATCAAGATCGAACCGCCGAGCCCGGACGTGTCGCGCTTTGCGTTTCCGTCGACTGACGGCATGTCAGGGTATTACGCCCAGCAGAATGCCGGAAAGCGCAACGTCAGTATCAATCTGAATTTGCCGGGCGCTTATGAACTGGCACTGAAACTGTGCGACACAGCGGACATCGTGGTGGAGAATTTCCGCGCAGGGACGCTCGGATTTTTCGGCCTCGATTATGAAACGCTGTCTAAACGTAATCCGCGGCTGATTTACGCGTCCATCACGGGATACGGCCAGAGCGGCCCGTGGCGCAGCCGCATGGCTTACGCACCGACAGTGCAGGCCGAGGCAGGGTTCACCCACAACAGCGTCCGCCACTACGGCGAAGCGCTCGCCGAACCGCGGACCGACAGCCTGTCGCATGCTGACGTTTACACTGGTTTGCAGGCGGTGATTGCGATTCTTGCCGCGCTCAACAGCCGCCAGAAGACCGGGCGAGGTCAGTACATCGATGTCGCTATGGCGGCGACGCTGCTAGCGATTAATGAACGAGCCCATCTTGATATGTCGGATGACGACATCGGAGCGGAGCCGGCGATTCTGGGTGCTACTGACTGTTCGTTCTTCACGGGTCCGAACGGTGAGCATTTCACGGTAGCAACGAGCATTGTCGGCAGCCGCACGTTTCCGTCGTGGCTGCGTGCCATGCGCCGTGTTGATCTGATGGATGATCCTCGCTTCTCGTCGGCGGCAGCTCGCCGCCTGAATTTCGGCGCGCTGCATCAGATCATTCAGTCGTGGATGCTGACTTTTCCCGATATGGCGACACTTGATGCCCAGTTTGACGAAGCCAAAATCGCGATGGGAGAAATTCGCTCGACCAAGGATCTCATCAAATCGGAGTGGAGTGAATACTGGGGGGCTGTTCAACATGTGCCGGACCGCAGCGGTGGCGAATACCGTTTACCCGGTCGGCCGTGGCATTTCTCCGGCGACGAGCTGACGCCAATTGGAGCACCTGCTTTTCAGGGTGAGCATAACTACGCGGTGTTCAGTGAGCTCGGAGTTCCCGAAGCCGAGTTGAAGCGTCTGGCTGAGACGGGTGTGCTTGTTTCACACCCTCGGGCGTCGCAGCCGGAGCCGTCTGTGAAAGCCGGGGAATCCGGCTAGGCGGCCTGATCATTAATGTCTTGAAACTCGATCGTCGGCCGCGCGTCCGCGCGGCTGAAGCGCACAATTGTGTCTGGAGGACGTCGAAATGCGCATGATGACAGTCATGGCATATGTTGCAGCGGCCGCAGTATTGGCCTGGGGCACCGCCAGCGCGGCCGAGAAGAAATATGATACAGGCGCGACTGACAGCGAGATCAAGATTGGCAATACCATGCCCTACAGCGGGCAGGGTTCTGCCTGGAGTCTACTGGGCAAGGCTGAGGCGGCATATTTCGAGAAGGTGAATGCCGAGGGCGGTGTGAACGGCCGCAAGATCAGATTTATTAGTTATGACGATGCTTACAGCCCGCCCAAGACGGTGGAGCAAACCCGCAGGCTGGTCGAGAATGATGAGGTTCTGCTGCTGTTCAGCATGTTCGGCGTTCCGACCAACACGGCCATCCATAAATATGTCAATGCGAAGAAAGTGCCCCATCTCTTTGTCGGCGGTGGCGGATCGAAATGGAACGATCCAAAAAACTTTCCATGGACAACCGGATTCCAGCCGTCGTTTCTGACGGAGGGCAGGGTTTACGGTCAATATGTTGCGGCCAATCACCCGGGTGGAAAGATCGCGGTCCTCTACCAGAATGACGATTACGGCAAGGACATCCTGAACGGACTGAAGCAGGGTCTAGGCGCGAAAGCCTCGATGATCGTGGCGGAGACGAGCTATGAAGTTTCGGTCCCGACGGTCGATTCCCAGGTCGTCGCGCTAAAGGCCAGTGGCGCCGATATCTTCATGAACTTTACCGGCCCGAAATTCGCAGCCCAAGCGATCCGGAAGATTGCGGAACTGGGATGGAAGCCGGTCCATATTCTCAACATCCCTTCAGCTTCGATCGGCAGCGTCATCAAACCTGCGGGATTTGATGTGTCACAAGGCATTGTCAGTGGCGGGTTCCTCAAGGACGCTACGGATCCGGCGATGGCCGGAGATCCGGGCGTCAAGGCCTATCTCGCCTTTCTGGAAAAATACTATCCGGGGGCAGATGTGACCGCGACAGGCAACACCCAAGGTTATGTCATGGCGCAGACGATGGTGCAGGTCTTGAAACAGGCGGGCGATGATCTCACCCGTGACAATGTTATGCGTCAGGCTTCAAATATCCGGAATTTTGAGATCGACATGCTGATGCCGGGGATCAGAGTCAACACCAGTCCGGATGATCTGGCCCCCATAAAATCCATGCAGCTTCGACGTCTGGTGGGCGAGCGCTGGCAGCCGTTCGGCACGATTATAGATGCTGCTTCCGGCCCTTGACCGGACAATGGCTGGGACCACAGGGTTCAAACCCTACTAAAAGCGGGCAGGAGGGCGCTGGACAGGCGAATAGCGGGCTCCATATTGTGAGGAGCAAGATTCGAGAATTGGAAGACAGCAAATGGCTGATGTGAAGCGAAGCCGAATTGCCAACAGGGAATGTTCGGTGGCGCGCGCCATGGAAGCATTGGGAGACAGGTGGTCGATCCTGCTGCTGCGCGAGGCCTATTATGGCGTCAAGCGTTTCGATGAATTCCAGTACTATGTCGGCATAGCACCAAACATTCTCAGTACCCGCCTGAAGAAACTCGTGGATGCCGGGATCATGACCCGTGTTCCTCTGCCTGAACACGCCGGCCGATATGAATATGTCTTGACGGAGAAGGGCCGGGATTTCTTTCCGACCTATCTGGCGCTCAAAAAATGGGGGGATGACTGGCTGGCTGAGCCTGCGGGGCCGCAGGTCGTTTTCCATGACCGTTCTAATGGGCAGGAAATCCAGTACCCCGAATTGTTGACTGCGCAGGGCAAACCGCTCAGCCTTGAAGATATCGAGATTGTTGCCGGTTCCGGCGCCGTGCCGTTCAACCGGAAGAGATTTGGTGCGGTCGCCATTCGCCCCGATATTGGCGGGGGCAAAGCAGGTGCAAAGGCTCGTGCATCCTCATCGAGACGGAAGAGCAAATAAGACTGCAACCTGGTTGAGCGCCTGGATCTGCGATCATGGCACCGCGATCAGAGATGTCAGTGCTCTTGCAACCTCTGTTTTGACGAGGTGCTGGCGATATTCCGCTGACGCATAATGATCGGACAGACATGGTGCTTGCTCGCTTGCAAGCCGCGCCGTCATTTCGATGGTCTCGCGGAGGAGGGCCTTGCCGATCAGGTAGCCAGTCGCGGCTTCGGCCGCAAAAGCGTGACCGGCAGCACCTGTGACACCGATGGAAGCCTCCGAGACGACACCATCCGCCAGAGATACACCGACGGCTACGCCGACAACGGCATAGCCGCTCGCAGGGTGCCGGATTTTGCGATACCTGAACCGGGTCCCGGCGTCGGGACGGGAGATATGGATCGCTACCAGGACTTCGTCGACTTCCAGAGCAGTCGTGAAGATGTCGAGGAAGAAATCCCTCGCGCCGATGCGCCGGGAGCCGCTGGGACCCATGATCTCCAATTCCGCCTTCAGAGCGGTGACAACGGCCGGCCAGTCGGCCGCCGGGTCGGCATTCGCCAACGATCCGCCGATGGTTCCGCGATTGCGCACTTGCGGATCGGCGATGATATCAGCGGCTTGTCGGAAGATAGGCAGCACGTCGTACAGCTCATTGGACGCGAGGAGTTCAGCATGTGTGGTCAGCGCTCCGATCCTGACCCAGTCTCCGATCTCTATCCCCTTCAATTCCTTGAGGTTGCGGATATCGACCAGCAACGCAGGTGATGCAAGGCGCAGTTTCAGCGTCGGGATCAGTGTATGGCCGCCAGCCACGAGCTTGGTGCTGTCAGGGTCTTGCTGCAGCAGGTCAACTGCTTCGCGAAGCGAAGTCGCTCGAACGTAGTCGAATGAGGCCGGGATCATTGGCTTACTCCTGCGCGTGCGCGTTGAACTGCGGACCAGATACGCGGCGGCGTCATCGGCATATCCAGATGTAGGATTTCGAACGGCGACAGTGCGTCGAGCACTGCGTGCACCATGCATGGTGGTGCCGCAATGGATCCGCTTTCGCCGACGCCTTTGACACCGATCGGATTGGTGGGAGACGGCGTTTCCTGGAAGGACGTCCGGATACTTGGAACATGTTCCGCGCGCGGAACTGCATAATCGAGCAATGAACCGGTCATTAATTGCCCGGTATCAGGATCGTAACTGACCTCTTCGTACAGAGCCTGAGCGATGCCCTGCACAACGCCACCGTGAATTTGTCCAGCTGCGAGCAGGGGATTGATGATCGTACCGACATCGTCCACCGCGACATAATCGAGGATATCGACCATGCCGGTTTCAGGATCGACTTCGATATATGCCATATGGATTCCAGAAGGCGACCCCATGCCAGCCGGATCGTAAAACGTCGTTTCGTCAAGACCCGGCTCCATGCCGTCAGGCAACTTGTGGCCGACATAGGCCATGCGGGCGATCTTGCCGAAGCTGAGTGGTGCGATATCTGTACCCGGCACGCTGAATTCCCCGGCCCGGTACGAAACGTCCTTTTCATCCACCTCTAGCATGCTTGCTGCGATCTTCTTGGCTTTGGCGACGATCCGTTGTGATGTGACGTGAACGCTCGATCCGCCGACTGCCATGGAGCGGGAATTGAAAGTGCCGTGGCCGGCCTGAACCTGCCGCGTATCGCCCTGCACAATGTCGATGCTTTCGATCGGAATCTGAAGAACGTCTGCCGCGATCTGGGCAAGTGACGTGTTGTGGCCATGGCCCTGGCTCATGGAGCCGGAGAAGATCGTAGCGCGCCCGCTCGAGTCGATGCTTACACGGGCGCTTTCCCAGCCTCCGCGATTGAATCCCATCAGTGACAGGCGGCGCGATGGGGCCATGCCGCACATATGAGTGTAAGCGGCGACGCCGATGCCGCGATAACGGCCTTCACTGCGCAACTGATCGCGTTCGGCGATCCGCTCGTCGTATTTGAATGCCTCCAGAGCTTTTGCCAGCAAGCCTTGGTAGTTGCCGCTGTCGTAGATCACAGCCGGTCCGTTATAAGGCCGATGAGGGAAGTCGGCGCGCTGAATGAAATTCCGTTTGCGCACTTCGACCTGATCGAGCTTCAGATGACGTGCGACTGCGTCGATGGCGCGCTCCGCGATGTATCCGCCTTCGGGGCGGCCATAGCCGCGGTAGGCATCGACCGGAACGGTATTGGTGACAACGACCCGGGAGAATGCCTCGTAGTTGTCGATCTTGTACGTGCCCGTGCCGAAGTTGACCGTATTCACGGTCGGGCCGCCGGACGCCATGTTCGACAGGTAGGCGCCGACGTTGCCCAGCGTTTCAACTCTCAGTCCGAGAATCTTTCCATCGTTGCGGAATGCAACCTCGATGGTCTCGGTATGTGCACGCCCGTGGTTGGTGGATTGATGGCTCTCCGAGCGGGACTCCCACCATTTCACAGGCACGCGGAGCTGGCGCGCAAGATAAGGGCAGAGCAGTTCCTCGGGATAAAGATGCATCTTTGCGCCGAACCCGCCGCCGATGTCGGGCGCGACGATCCGGAGCTGGTGCTCAGGAATGCGGACAGTATCGGCGATCCAGCGCCTGTGCATGTGAGGGACCTGACTCTGGATGTTAACGGTCAGTGTTCCATCGACGTTCGGCTCCGCAAGGATCGAGCGCGTCTCCATGCAGGTGGGTATCAGGCGGTTGTTGATCACACGAAGCTTGATTACGTGGTCCGCTTCGCTGGCGGCCTTCTTGTAGTCACCACCGCCAATCTTGTAGAGCGTCGTAATGTTCTTCGGTACGTTGTCATGAAGCTGCGGCGCACCCTCGCGGATCGCGGCCTCTTCATCGATGACGGCAGGGAGCGTCTCGTATTCAACTTCGATCAATCCGACAGCGTCGTGAGCCAGGGCCTGCGTTTCGGCGACGACGACCGCAACGCATTCACCGACGAAACGGACACGATCCACCGCAACAACCGGACGATCTGGCACTTTGGTCCCCGGAATGACCCAGTTGGGTTCTATCGAGCCCATTTTTCCGACGAGGTCGGCACCGCACAAAACAAGATGAACACCTGGCGCGCTCTGAGCCGTAGACAGATCAACATGCTTGATGATGGCATGGGCATGCGGTGAGCGGAGAATCGCCATGTGGAGCATGCCCGGCGACTTCATGTCGTCCGTATAGCGCCCCTTACCGGTAATGAACTTGAAGTCTTCGCGTCGCCGAAGCGGCTGACCCATGTACTTGATGGCGGCTGCTTCAGTCATGATGATGTGCTCCCGCTGCAAGCGATTCAACTGCCCGCACGATGTTGTGGTAGCCGGTGCAGCGGCAAATGTTACCGGTGAGGTTGTGGCGGATTTCGTCTTCCGTGGGATTCGGGTGTTGCTTGAGCAACTGGCGGACGCTCATGATCATTCCCGGCGTGCAGAAACCGCATTGCAGGGCGTGATGTTCGTGAAACGCTGCTTGAATGGGATGCAGTGCGCCGCCGGCCGGTGCTAGGCCCTCGATCGTCGTGATGGACGACCCATCGGCCATCACAGCGAGAACGGTGCAGGATTTGACCGCTTGTCCATCGATATCGACGGTGCATGCGCCGCATTGCGAGGTATCGCAGCCGACATGTGTGCCGGTTAGATTCAGATCGTCCCGCAGCAGATGGACCAGCAGCTTGCGCGCCTCCACCGAGGCGGTCTGGCGTATGCCGTTGACGGTTAACGTCACCGTGTGTTGTTTTTCGTTGGCTTCTAGCACTTGTTCCTCCGAAATACGCGTAGCCGTTCGACGGCTGTTTGATTGGGCGGATACCGCCGCTGCCTCAGGAGAAGCTGATGTTCGCTATATCGATAGCGACGCCGACAGGTGAAGGGACCGCAGTGCCATCCGGGTTGCGGCGCAGCGCGCGCCGCTTGGTCGCGATCTTGATGCCGTCGAACGTCTTGTAGTCCTCGACATAGTGAGCCGTGGGAATGTTGCTTGTGACCTCTGCTCCGTAGTCCAGCCGGCAGACCAGGCCGTCGCCATTGATATGAAAGATCTGTTCGGAGCAGTGGGTGGCAACGGTATGGGGGAAAGTCACTTTGAGTCTGCGGCGAACTTCGCCATTTTCATTCCAAGGATCGATTTCTTCGGTTTTGAACCCCGGTAATGCGAACATGAAAGGCGTGCAGAGATAATTCCACATTGCGTAGCCGCTGAAGTACGCGAGATGGAGGGCGTCCCAGGGTGTTTCCGGCTTGTGGCCTTCGAACGCCGAGCGTGGATCGTGTCGTTCCTCCAGCACTTGCCCGTCGAGGGTCTCAACGGCTGTATGATCTGGCCGATAGATGCTGCGTTTGTTCGGGTCTGTGAACGGGCGATAGCTGGTCGATTGCGACTTGGTATCGATGGTGACATGGACGTCCTTGAGGACATCCGGCCAGCCCTTTCTTGCCCAGAGCAAGCCAGTGATGGACATATCGCCGTCGATGGCCTTCACTTTATTCCAACGATCGATACCTCCGTGTGCATCGATCACAAGGTCGCGAAGCTTGCTCATGGTTGCCGTCCCTAAACCGCTGTTTTTGTGATGTCGTTGTTTTCGCGCCGTCTCAGTCCGATCCCGAGAAGACTGGACGGTCAGTTACTCTAATGATAAGAGTTACTAGGAGGCAAGTACTTTTATGAAGTCAAAGGGCTTTGAGGGAATGGTGTGCTCGATCGCCGGCGTATTGGCGGCGATCGGCGATCGATGGGCCGTGCTGATTTTGCGCGACCTCTCATTCGGTCTGAGCAAGTATGAGGATTTGCGCCGCTCGACCGGAGTGACCAACGCAACGCTGTCCGACCGGCTCAAGCACCTCGAAGAAAACGCGTTGATTGAGCGCCGCCGCTATCAGGTGAACCCCGAGCGCTACGAATACATTCTGACTCGAAAGGGCAGGGACACGATCCTGCTGACGCAGGCGCTGGTTCAGGTGGGGGACAAGTGGGGTGTCTCCGGGAGGGTCGGGCCGCCGCTCAAGTTTACCAATCGAAAGACCGGCGGGGCCGTGAAGCTTGCGATGGTTGATCAGGACACAGGCGAAACCGTTCAACTGAACGACTTGCAGCCGCAACCGGGTCCTGGCGCGGACGATCTCGTCCGGTGGCGCCTGACCTATCTGCGCAGCTAAGCAGGTGCCTTTTCGAGTCAGGGCCGCTGAATGGAATCGCCCAGTTTGGACGGTGATGGATCGTGCATTCGTAGCTGGATAAAATCTGTGCACTGCCAAATGCGAGCATAAAAAATATGCATATCATCATCTTTGTATGCAATTGCCTTGCAGCGCAATTGGCGCGGCTTCCTCCGCTCTTCCTATAATCCAGCGCGGATTCAATAGTTTAGCGGTGTTTTAAGACCTTCTTAAGATCTGGCATGAAGCTTGCGAAGTCGTCTCCAGCGAAGTCTCAACGCGTTGGAGAACATCATGAAGCGTCGCGATTTTCTGAAGACGGTCACTGGAGCGGCGGCAGGTGCGGCGATACCGGGGCCGGCGATCTGGTCCGCTGCCAAGGCGGACGCACGATCTGAAACGCTGCTGATCGTTTCCGAAAGCGGGCCCAACAATCTGGATATCCACGGTGTCGGCACGAACGTGCCTGGATACGAAGTGTCCTGGAATTGCTACGACCGCCTCATCAGCCACGAAATGAAAACCGGCGCCAACGGCGTTCCGTACTATGACCGGGACAAGTTCAAGCCTGAACTGGCCGAGGACATGAATGTCGGCGACATGTCGGTTACATTCAAACTGAAGAAAAAGGCGACGTTTCACGACGGCACGCCGGTGACGGCGAAGGATGTGAAATGGTCGCTCGACCGTGCCGTTAGCGTTGGCGGTTTCCCGACTTTCCAGATGAGCGCGGGCTCGCTCACCAAGCCTGAGCAATTCGTCATCGTCGACGACAACACGGTACGCGTGGATTTCGCCAAGAAGGATCGCCTGACAATCCCCGATCTCGCTGTGATCGTCCCCTGCATCGTGAATTCGGAGTTGGTGAAGAAAAGCGCGACGGAGAAAGATCCTTGGGGTCTCGAATACACCAAGCAGAATACCGCGGGCTCCGGCGCTTATCAGGTAAAAAGCTGGACCGCCGGCACCGAAGTGGTGATGGAGCGCAATGAAAACTGGGTCGGCGGCCCGATGCCGAAGATCAAGCGCGTTATCTGGCGCATGGTTCCGCAGGCCGGCAACAGACGCGCACTGCTGGAGCGCGGCGATGCCGATATCTCGTACGATCTGCCCAACAAGGATTTTGTTGAACTGAAAGATTCCGGCAAGCTCAACATTGTTTCGACGCCATACTCCAATGGCGTCCAGTACATCGGCATGAACGTCACGCAGCCGCCATTCGACAATCCGAAAGTGCGTCAGGCCGTCGCTTATGCGCTGCCTTACCAGAAAATCATGGATGCAGTGCTGTTTGGTCTCGCCAAGCCGATGTTCGGTGGCTCCGGCGGCACCGAGGTGGCATGGCCGCAGCCGCACAAGTTCAACACCGACATCGCAAAGGCTAAAGCTCTCCTCGCGGAGGCTGGTTACCCGAATGGCTTTGAGACCACGCTGTCGTTCGATCTTGGTTTTGCCGGTGTTAACGAGCCGCTTTGCATTCTGGTTCAGGAAAGTCTCGGCCAGATCGGCATCAAGACCACCATCAACAAGATTCCGGGCGCCAACTGGCGCACCGAACTGAACAAGAAGGTGCTACCGCTCTACACCAATGTGTTTTCCGGCTGGCTCGATTATCCCGAGTACTTCTTCATCTGGTGCTACAGCGGGAAGAATTCGATCTTCAATACGATGAGTTACAAGTCGCCGGAGATGGACAAGTACATCAATGGCGCAGTCGATGCCGCCGCGATCGGCGACACGCCCACCTACGACAAGGACGTAAGGGGCTTCGTCGATCTCGCCTACGCGGACATTCCGCGCATTCCGCTGTATCAGCCCTACGTCAATGTCGCGATGCAGAAGAATATCTCTGGTTATCAGTATTGGTTCCACCGCCGTCTCGATTATCGCGCACTTGTAAAAGCGTAACGGTCAGGGGTGGGGGCTTCCATGCTCGGTATGATTGGAAAAAGGCTGGCATTTGCGATCCCGAGCCTCATCGGGGTCGTGATTGTCACGTTTCTTCTGACTCGCGCATTGCCGGGAGATCCGGCGGCTTACTTCGCGGGACCTGCTGCAACCAAAGAAGCCATCGAGCAGATTCGTAAAAAGCTGGGCCTCGACAAGCCGCTGATCGAGCAGTTCGTGCGCTACACCGTCGATTTGTCGAAGGGTGACTTCGGTAATTCGCTGACGACCGGTCAGCCGGTTGCGACGGAAATCCGCAATCGATTGCCGGCATCCGCCGAATTGACGCTGACCGGGCTTTTGATTGCTGTTTCGATCGCGATTCCGCTGGGTATTCTGGCTGCGACGCGGCCAGGCTCCTGGATCGACCATCTTTGTCGTGTTCTGACAACCGCCGGTGTATCGCTGCCGGTGTTCTTTACCGGGCTGGTGTTGGTCTACGTCTTCTATTTCAAGCTTGGCTGGTCGCCGGCGCCGCTCGGGCGTCTGGACGTGTTCGCAAGCGCTCCGCCTGCCGTCACCGGATTTTACCTGATCGACAGCTTGCTCGCGCAAAACATTGAGACGTTCCGTTCGGCGCTGAGCCAGTTGATCCTGCCGGCGGCAACGCTTGCGATTTTCTCGCTGGCGCCGATTGCGCGTATGACCCGCGCCTCGATGCTGGCGGTTCTGGCTTCTGACTTTGTCCGTACCGCACGTGCAAGCGGATTGTCGCCGTCCAAGGTCATCGTCACCTATGCGTTCCGCAACGCGATGTTGCCGGTCATTACAACGCTGAGCATGGTTTTCTCGTTTCTGCTCGGCGCGAATGTGCTGGTTGAGAAAGTGTTCGCGTGGCCTGGCATCGGCTCCTATGCCGTCGAAGCGCTGATCTCGTCCGATTTCGCGCCGGTGCAGGGATTCGTGCTGACGATGGCGGTGATGTACGTCCTGCTCAATCTGGTTATCGACATTCTCTATGGCGTCATCGATCCGCGTGTGAGGTTGGAAGGATGAGCACTGTCGCACCCGTTGCCGAAATTGCATCAACAGCGCAGGCCTCAGGTTTTAAGGCAACGCTCCAGCACGCGCGATACATTCTGGGTGAGAACCTCGTCACGGCGTTCGCCTTCGGACTTCTTGTTCTGATTGTCTTTGCGGCGGTGTTCGGTCCCTCGATCGTGCCTTACGATCCGCTGGCCAGCAATACGGCCCAGGCGTTGAAACCGCCCTCGGCGGCACACTGGTTCGGCACCGACCAACTTGGGCGCGACATCCTGAGCCGGGTAATTGTTGCGACCCGGCTCGACTTCTTCATTGCAGCCGCCTCGGTCGTGCTGGTGTTCTTTATGGGTGGCATTGCCGGCATTGCTGCGGGTTACTTCGGCGGCTGGACCGACCGCATTGTCGGACGCATCGCGGACACGATTATGGCGTTTCCGTTGTTCGTGCTGGCGATGGGTATCGTCGCCGCGCTCGGCAACACTGTACAAAATATCATTATTGCCACCGCCATCGTGAATTTCCCGCTCTATGTTCGTGTGGCGCGTGCTGAGGCTAATGTTCGGCGCGATGCCGGTTTCGTGCAGGCCGCCAGATTGTCGGGCAACAGCGAGTACCGCATTCTGTTGGGGCATATCCTGCCCAACATCATGCCGATCATGATCGTGCAGATGTCGCTGACCATGGGCTACGCGATCCTTAATGCGGCGGGCCTTTCGTTCATTGGTCTTGGTGTCCGTCCGCCGACGGCGGAGTGGGGAATTATGGTCGCGGAAGGGGCGACCTTCATGGTCTCGGGAGAATGGTGGATCGCCTTCTTCCCCGGGCTGGCGTTGATGATCGCGGTGTTTTGCTTCAATCTGCTCGGCGACGGGCTCCGCGACATCGTCGATCCGCAGCGGAGGACATGACGGATGACCGCGATGCCGTTGCTCGACGTCAACAATCTCACCGTGGAGTTCGCGACCCGACGCGGAATTGTCCGTGCCATCCAGCAGGTCAATGTCACCGTCGCCAAGGGCGAGACGTTGGGTATCGTCGGTGAGTCCGGCTCGGGAAAGTCGGTGACGTCCTACGCCGTGATGCGCATTCTTGATCGCGCGGGAAAGATTGCGGACGGCTCCATCATGTTTTCCGGAATCGACGTCAAGAACGCATCCGAGACGGAAATGCGCGATCTGCGTGGTCGCGAAATGTCGATGATTTTCCAGAATCCGCGTGCTGCACTCAATCCGATCCGGAAGGTCGGCGATCAGATCGAAGACGTGCTGCGTCAGCATGTGCAGTCGACGTCCAATGACCGCGGAGAGAAGGCGATTGAGGCACTGGAGCAGGTGAAAATCGCACGCCCCCGAGAGCGCTATCATGCCTATCCATTTGAGCTGTCTGGCGGCATGTGTCAGCGCGTCGTCATCGCACTTGCATTGGCATGCAATCCTCAGCTTCTGATCGCTGACGAGCCGACCACAGGCCTTGATGTTACCACCCAGAAGGCGGTGATGGACCTGATCGTGGAATTGACGAAGAGCCGGGGCATGTCCACCATTCTGATCACGCACGATCTGGGGCTTGCGGCGGCCTATTGCGACCGCGTGGTGGTGATGGAAAGGGGCAACGTGGTCGAGACCGCGTTGTCGAAGGACATTTTCGCCAATCCGGAGCATCCCTATACACGTAAACTGATGCGAGCGACGCCAAGGCTGGGTGTTTCTTTGCGGGATTTGCTTTCCGACGAAGAAAGGGCGGCTTTGCCGGCGACGGCAGATGCTGCGTCTGCGGGGGAGGCAGACACAACGCCGCTGCTGGTTGTTGAGAAACTCGTCAAGGAGTATCCGCGTCAGGGTGTGTCGAAGACATTGTCTTCACTGTTTGGCCGCAAACCGCCGGTCGAACCGGAGCAGTTCCGGGCCGTGGATGGCATCAGCTTTTCGGTCAGTCGCGGTGAAAGCGTCGGTCTTGTTGGGGAATCCGGTTGCGGGAAATCCACCACGTCGATGATGGTGATGCGGTTGCTTGGGCAGACATCAGGACGAATTGTGTTCGATGGTGAAGACATCGGTGGAATTCTCCCTAACGCCTTTGCGCGACTGCCGCTACGTAAGCGGATTCAGATGGTGTTTCAGGACCCAACCGACAGCCTCAATCCGCGGTTCACGGCAGCGCGGGCCATTGCCGATCCAATCATGCAACTGGGGGACATCAAGGGCGCAGCCGCTTTACGCGCGCGCTGCGAGGAATTGGCACGCCAGGTGGGCTTACCGCTGTCGCTTCTGGATCGGTTTCCACACCAGATGTCTGGTGGCCAGAAGGCGCGTGTCGGAATTGCGCGGGCCATTGCACTGAAGCCGGACCTCATTATTCTGGATGAACCCACAGCGGCGCTCGATGTATCGGTGCAGGCGGTGGTGTTGAACCTGCTGCAGGATCTCAAGCAGTCGATGGGCATGAGTTATCTGTTCGTGTCTCACGATTTAAACGTGGTCCGGCTCTTGTGTGATCGCGTCATCGTGATGCGAAGCGGACGAATTGTCGAGCAGGGCGCGACCGATACGGTGCTCGACGCACCGCAGGACGTCTATACACGCGAGCTGTTGTCGGCAATCCCGCATCCGCCTCTTCCTGTACATTGAAAATCGCGGAAACATGCATGTCACCGAGTGATTTATTGGATGCCTACATGGATGCCGCTGCAACGCTCCTTGGTTTGCCGATCGACGCTGCATGGAAACCTGTTGTCCGCGCGAACCTGGATGTCTCGCTGAAGATGGCGCACATAGTTCAGGAGTTTCCGCTGCCCGATGAAATCGAGCCAGCGAGCATTTATGAAGCCTGACGCTGCTTTGATCGCTGACATGGACTGGGCATCGGCATCGGAGATTGCCGAGGCCGTTTCCTCCCGTAGAATATCGGCGATAGAAGTCATCAATGGGGCGCTGTCACGCATTGCGGCGCGTGACGCGAAGCTGAATTCGTTCACCGATGTGGTTGCCGCCCGCGCGCGTGCCACGGCGAGCAAGATCGACCAAGCGATTGCAGATGGAGGCCAGGTTGGACCGCTTGCGGGCGTACCGTTTGCGGTGAAGAATCTTTTCGATATTGAAGGTCTTCCGACTCGCGCTGGATCGAAGATCAATCGTGATCGTGCCCCCTCGAGCCGCGATGCGGCATTGATCGAGCGCCTGGAGGCCGCAGGCGCGGTTCTGGTTGGCGCACTAAATATGGGCGAGTACGCCTACGACTTCACCGGAGAGAATGTCCACGATGGTCCTTCACGGAATCCGCATGATCTGGCGCGGATATCTGGGGGCTCGTCAGGTGGCTCTGGTAGCGCCGTTGGGGGCGGACTTGTGCCGCTGGCGCTTGGCTCCGATACCAATGGATCAATTCGCGTGCCCTCGTCATTCTGCGGTATCTTCGGCCTGAAACCGACCTACGGCAGGCTGTCGCGTGCGCGGTCGTTTCCGTTTGTTGCAAGCTTCGATCATCTGGGGCCATTTGCGCGAACAACCCGGGATCTGGCGCTTGCTTACGATGTGATGCAGGGGCCGGATCCCGACGACGCGGCGTGCGTGGAACGCCCGGTAGAACCTGTGACGCCGCTGCTATCGCAGGGGATCGGCGATTTTCGCGTTGCCGTTGCGGGAGGTTATTTCAAAACGTCCCTTACGCCCGAGGCACGGGAGGCAATGGCGCGGGTCGCAAAGGCCTTGTCCGTTACAGGGGAAATTGAAATTCCGGAAGCCGCGCGAGCACGCGCTGCAGCCTACGTCATTACGACGAGTGAGGGCGCATCGTTGCATCTTGACCGGCTGAGGAGCCGCCCGCAGGATTTCGATCCTGCGGTGAGAGACCGGCTCCTCGCCGGGGCAATGATACCGTCGGTATACGTGGACCGGGCACAGAAATTTCGCCGTTGGTACCGGGCGAAAGTCATGGAACTATTCAAGACTGTCGATGTGATTCTGGCGCCGTCGACACCTTGCGTCGCGCCCAAGATCGGTCAGACAACCTTCGTCCTGGATGGAGTCGAGATGCTGGCTCGGCCGAATATCGGAATTCACACACAACCTATTTCGTTTATCGGTCTGCCGGTGGTAGCGGTACCGCTTCCGCTTGAGCCGATGCCGATCGGCGTTCAGATCATTGCTGCCCCGTGGCGAGAGGATGTCGCCCTGCGCGTGGCCTATGCTCTGGAGCAGGCTGGTGTCGTGCAGACGTCACGCCCCGGGGAATTTTGAGGATGGCGACTGAGGTCAATTTGCCAGATGTCGTCGCCGAAGTGACAGAAGCTTTCGCACGTTACGAGAAAGCGCTGACCTCCAACGATGTCGCAATGCTCGATTCTTTGTTCCGGAAGGACACCAGTACCATTCGTTACGGTATCGGTGAGAACCTTTATGGTTCTGCGGCGATTGCGGCGTTTCGCGCGGCGCGAAACCCGGCGGGGCTGATGCGCGAGCTGTCAAAAACCGTCATCACAACCTATGGCCGCGACACTGCGGTCGCTTCAACGCTATTCCATCGCACGTCTGCACCGGGCAAGGTCGGGAGGCAGATGCAGACATGGGTGCGTTTCGCAGAAGGCTGGCGGATTGTCGCCGCCCATGTGAGTGTGATCGATGCGCCGGATGAGAAGTCATGATCTTTGAGGCGGAAATGCCGCAAGGTTCGAGTGGTGACGCGCCGGGAGTTGGCGAGCCGAACTCGCCTTTTACACGCGGAGCGGCAACCGCAGGAAAGCGCACTCTTGCCGAGGAGTTGCGGTTGCAACTGGCCGACGATATCGTGCGGGGTGCGCTGGAGCCTGGATCCGCGCTCGACGAATCCGAGATCGCGAGACGTTTCAATGTTTCGCGGACACCTGTTCGCGAGGCACTGCGGCAGTTGGTGGCCAGCGGTCTTGTCAATTCACGCGCTCACCGCGGTGCGGTGGTGGCGAGACCGACCATCGAACAGCTCAACAGCATGTTCGAGGCGATGGCTGAACTAGAAGCATTGTGCGCCGGGCTTGCCGCCGAGCGGATGCCGATTACGCAGCGTAATGAACTGGAAGCGCTGCATGAGCGGCTGCGGCTTTTGAGTTACGATGGGAATCCGCAGTTGTTCCATGAAGCGAACGAGGCATTTCACAATGCAATCTATGCTGGCTCCCAGAATGGGTATGTCGCCGAGATGACCTTGGCGACGCGTGTTCGGGTTCAGCCGTTCAGGCGGGCGCAGTTCCGTAATCTTGGCCGCCTTGCGAAATCCTATGTCGAGCACGACCGGGTCGTTGTCGCTATCATACGCGGCGACAAGGCGGGGGCCGCGAACGCGATGCGCGATCACATTGAGACTGTTCGTGAGGAATACGAAGTTTACGCGGTATCGCTGTAGAATTTGAAATCCGCGCGTCGCGGCAGTCTACTTTTTGGTCCCGCCCCCCGTCAGTCCGCCGAACATCTTGAACATGTCTCCGATCTGTTCGGGATTGAACGACATCCAGTTGCGAAGGATCGCGTCGGGCGACATGCTGCCAACGCTGGCAAGCAGCTTTTCCTCGACCTCCTTCATGGCTTTTTCCTGCATCGGCTGAATATTCGGAAGTCCAAGGAATTCGCGGGCTTCCTGCGGCGTGCAGTCGATATTGACCGTGATTTTCATCAATCTATCCCCCGGCAGGTGACCACGTCATTTGGATCGCGGCCTTGCGCGTAATCTACACGCGAAGATATCGAAATGGAAATTGACCGCGCCGTTACACGTGAACTGCGCTGCGGACGCGGCCGGCGTTTCCGAAAACTCTCAAGTAACGGGCAATCTCGGATGGATTTCCGGTCGCCTTTTCCGGGTTATCCGAAAGCTTCACCGCTGGCTTTCCGTTAACAGCTGTCACCTTGCAGACAAGTGAGATCGGATCGAGATCGGCGGTGCCGTCCGGCGCACAACCGACAAAGTCGTTGGTGAGATTTGTGCCCCACCCGAAACTGGTCCTGACGCGTCCGGCAAAGTATCGATGTGTTTCCTCAATCGATCCGACATCCATCCCGTCCGAGAAGATGAGAAGCTTCTCTTTCGGGTCGCGCCCTTTTTCCTTCCACCATTTGATGATCTCCTCGCCCGCTGCGATGGGTGGGGCACTGTCGGGACGAAAGCCGGTCCAGTCTGCCACCCAGTCCGGAGCGTCGCGTAGAAAGGCTTTCGTGCCAAAGGCATCGGGCAGGGCGATGAGAAGGTTTCCGTCGTAGGTATGGCGCCATTGATCGAGGATCAGATAGGGCGCCCAGCGCAGTTCGTCGTCATCTTTCGCTAGAGCCGCCGCGACCATCGGCAGTTCGTGCGCATTTGTACCGATGGCTTCGAGGTCATTGTCCATCGCCAGCAGCACGTTGGATGTTCCGGTGAACGCTGGTCCCAGTCCTTCCTTGACGGCTTCGACGCACCAGCGCTGCCAGAGGAAACCATGCCGCCGCCGCGTTCCGAAGTCCGACAGCCGCAGGCCATCCAGTTTGCGCAGACGCTCGACCTTGGTCCAGAGTTTCGCCTTGGCGCGCGCGTAAAGCACATCGAGAACGAAGCGCCCCTGGCCCTTCATGGCTTGCCGCGAGCGTAATTCATTGATGATGGCGAGCGCGGGAATCTCCCACATCGTGGTGTGCGTCCACGGTCCATGGAAGTGCAGTTCGTACTGGCCGTCGACCGTATGGAGTTCATATTCAGGCAGCTGGAATGTCGCCAGCCAACTGATGAAACCCGGCGAGAACATCTGCGTCTTGCCGTAGAAGGTATTACCTGCAAGCCAGATCAGCTCTTTCTTGGTAAAGCGCACCGTGCGGGCGTGATCCAGTTGAGCGCGAAGTTCGCCCTCGTCGATCACTTCACCGAGCCGGACGTGGTGGGTGCGATTGATGACCGAAAACGTCACATGCTCGTCCGGGTAGAATTCCCGGATCATCTGGAGCATCAGCAGCTTGTAGAAGTCGGTATCGAGCAGACTGCGGACGATCGGGTCGAGCCGCCAGCCGTGATTGTAGGTTCGCGAAGCGATATCTGTAATGGCCATGCCGGGATCATATCCGGCTCCCTCGCGGGCAGCCAGCCACTGGGTGCTATTTTATGGTTTGCCTCCACGGCGAACCCGGCTAATCGCCGTGGCCACGTCGGTCCAGGGCGCCTTGTCTGGGGCGAACTGTTGCCTGAGGTATGAAACCAGCTCCATCACCTGTTGGTCATTGAGGCTGTTTTTGAATGCCGGCATGTAGCCGAGATCGCTGGATACCGGCTGGTCGATGCCATGGAGAATGATCTGAATGAGGTTATCGGGCGCGTCGCTGTGCAGGTTGGTGTTCAGGGCCAGCGATGGTCTGCTGCCGAACAGAACCGGGCCGCCAACTTGATGGCACACAGCGCAGGCGCCGTCATAGATTCGTGAGCCTGTCGCGGACGCCGAAGCCGCTTTCACGCTTGTTGCCGTTTCCAGCCGATTTGCCAAGGCATCCTGAGCCGACGGAGAAATTGTCGTGTTGTTGAAGGAGGCGAGATAGACCGCCATGGCGCGGATGTCGGTGTCCGGCACGGACGCAAGATCTCTTACGATGGGCGCCATCGGTCCGGCGGCGACACCATGGAAACGGGATATCCCTGTTCGCAGATAAGCGAAGAATTCGTCTTCGCTCCAGGGAATCGGCGCATGAGACAGGTTGGTTAGCGGTGGTGCTTCCCAGCCTTCCGCAACCCCGCCGGCCAGGTAGGCTTTGGCATTTCTCTCCGCGCCCAAGGCGTTGCGCGGCGTGTGGCAAGCGCCGCAGTGACCCAGGCTTTCGACCAGATAGGCTCCGCGATTCCACACAGGCGAGCGGGTAGGGTCGGGCGCGAAGACGTCCGGCTTATGAAACAGTGCATTCCAACCTGCCAGCAGAGGGCGGAGATTGAAGGGAAACGCCAGCGTGCTTTCCCGATTGACGGCCCGGACCGGCGCCTGTGCCATCAGGTAGGCGTAGAGCGCCTGCAAGTCGGCATCGGTTGCTCTGGCGAAGTGATTATAGGGAAACGCGGGATAGAGCTGTCGGCCATCGCGGTGAATGCCCTCGCGCATTGATCGTTCGAAGGCTGGATAGGACCATGCGCCGATTCCAGTTTCGGTGTCGGGAGTGATGTTGGTGCTATAGATGATGCCGAATGGTGTTTCGAGCGCGCGTCCACCGGCATTGACGACACCATTGGCCTCCGTGTGGCACACCGCGCAATTGCCGAGCGCGGCGAGTTGCTGGCCCCGGGCAATGGTCGCCGCCGAATAGGTCGATTTATCCGGCGGTGCAATTGGCGCAATTGATCGCCACGGCAGCGCCGCTGCAGCGACGCTGAGAACCGCGGCACATGTTGCGAGGATGCCTGCAGCCACATTACGCCGTTTGCGGAACGGATCGCTGTGAGTTTGGGTTGGCTGTTCCTGCGGTTTAGACGTTGGTCTTGGCAACGCGGCTGGTATCGGCTCTTGGGCGCGCAGCCCGGCGAGGATGCGCTCCGGGGTAAACGGCGGCTCGCGAAACCGCACCCCGGTTGCGTCGAAGATGGCGTTGGCTATGGCTGCCGCGCTGGGGACAGAAGCGGATTCACCGACGCCAAGCGGCGGCTGATCTTGGCGTGGCAGCATCAGCACATCGATCTTGGGTACATCTGGAAACTTGATGATCGGGTAGGTGCCCCATTCCCGGCTGGCCACCGCAGTCCGATCAAACGAAACTTCCTCCATCAGCGCCCGGCTGGTCGACTGGATGACGTTGCCGTGGATCTGGTGGCGCACGCCATCCGGGTTGATCATCAGCCCGGAATCTTGCCCCGCAACCACGCGCGTCACACTCACGTCACCGGTTGACTTGTTGACCGCCACGTCCGCGATCCAGGCCGACCACGCCGCACCATAGCCGGGGAATTTGCTGTGGACGTAAAGCGCGTAAGCGAAGCCGCGTCCGCGGACAACATCGCCTTCGGCTTTCGGTTCTTGCCAGACCGTGCGGGGAGTCCACCCGGCGCGCTCAGCTACAGCGTTGACAAGATCGACGGCGCGGGGGTCCTTCAGATAGCGCAATCGATATTCAATGGGATCGACGCCGGCCTCGGTCGCGAGTTCATCGATGTAGGACTCGTGTGCGAATGTATTCGGCAGCGCCGATACGCCACGAAACCAGGATGCTCGCACGATCGGCGGCATATCATGCGCGACCACGCGGATTGCGTCGTAGTCATAGGGCGGAATCGCGGTCCGATCGCCCATCTCGAACACTGCCGGCACCGGAGGAACAGTTCCGGTCAGTAGCAGCGCCAGGGTCGGCGCGCCGTTCGAAGGGTACCGCGTTGTGAAGTCGTAGGCGGCGACACTGCCGTCGGCGTGCAGTCCGCCGTTGACCTCCATCAGTTGCGCTGTGCCTTTCGGCTCCCACGCGTGTTCCTGCTCGCGTGTCAGTTGCACGCGAACCGGGCGGCCCACTGCACGCGATAGCAGTACAGCATCGGCGGACACGTCGTCAGCGCAGTTGCGGCCATAGCAACCCGCAGCCTCCATGCGGATCACATCAATTTGGGATTCCGGCAGTGCAAGAAGCAGTGCAAGGTCGGTGCGCAGAATGTGCGGATTTTGCGTGCCGGACCAGACCCGCACGACGCCGTCCTGTATGTCGGCAACCGAGCAGGATGGTCCAATCGAACCATGCATCTGATACGGCCAAACATAGGTTCGTTTGAGCGGCTTGTCCGCGGACGCGATGGCAGCATCGACATCGCCCTTATCGACTAACGTGCGCGGCGCGCTTGGATTGGCGCGGAGCGTGGTTTCAATATCTTGGAGATTTGGCAGCGTGGGCGTCGGCTTCCAGGTGACTTTTAGCTGGGTAGCTGCCTTGATCGCATTTTCTTCACGCTCGGCGACGATCCCGATGAAGTCGCCGATCTGCACCACCGATACAATTCCCGGGATATCGCGAACCGACGATTCATCAACGGCTATCAGGCTGGTGCCGACAAAATTTCCCGCATCGACCCCGGCATACGGCGGGCGGACCACTCGGCCATGCAGCATGCCCGGGACCCGCACGTCATGTACATAAACCAGCTCACCTGTCGCTTTGGCAGGAAGGTCGACGCGCGGTGTCGACTGCCCGACGATCTTGTAGGCATCGACTGATTTGACCGGGACGTCGTCGGCGAGTTCGAGTCGGAAGCTTTCGCCGGCGATAAGTTCGCCGTAACTGATGCTGCGGTTGTCGTGGCCGCGGATCAGACCATCCTCCACCGACAAATCGTGGACCGGCAGATCGAGCTTCTCTGCGGCGCGCGCCAGCAGAAAGTGGCGGGCCTGCGCAGCAGCCTTGCGCAACGGCACGGCCGTGATCTGGATGGTCTCGCTCGCGATAGTCGCGCCCTGGTTAGGCACAACTGACGTATCACCCAATATAACGACCACGCGCGCGAACGAGACGTCGAGCTCTTCCGCGACGATTTGACCGAGGGCGGTACGGATGCCGGTCCCAAGGTCGACGTGGCCATTGAATGCGGTAACAGTCCCTTCTGCGGTTACCTTAATGAAAGTCTCGAAAGCTGCTTCATTGCTGCCCGAAGAAGCCGGGCGCACGACGGACAGCGTTCCCGAGAGTGAGGGGTGACGGTCCATCGGGGATTCCACCGCCATTATTGTTGTTCCTCGACAGCACGACCGGCTGCGCGCATCACAGCGCGCAGGATTTCGATGTGTGCACCACATCGGCACAGGTTGTATTGCAATGTATTCAGCACTTCGGATTCGGAGGGATGCGGATTCTGCATAAGCAGAGCCTTCGTCGCCATAATCATGCCGTTGAGACAGTAGCCGCACTGCGCGGCCTGTTCCTCGATAAACGCCTTCTGTACCGGATCAGGATTATCTCGCGAACCAAGACCCTCGAGTGTGAGGATGTCTCGCTGCGCACATCCGCTGACGGGAATGACGCAAGAGCGTGCCGCCACCCCATCAATGATAACCGTACACGCGCCGCATTCCCCAAGCCCGCAGCCGAATTTCGGTCCGTTCAGTTCGAGGTCGTTACGCAGCACGTAGAGAAGGGCAGTGTCCGGCGCCGCCTCGATATCTCGAACGCTCCCGTTGACGTTCAGGCGGATCGTTGTTTGCATCATGCTCATCGTCACGGTCCGGTCTGTTGCGCTGCAAACTCCGGCAACGCGTGCCACAACGATACCGTTTGTATACAAACGTGCAAGCCAAGTGAGGGAACAGAAAATGCCGCTGTCTCGTGGGTATGATGCATTGCACGATTTGTGAACACCAACGGTAGGCAATTGAGTTTTTATTCGGCAGTCCGGGATTTCGCACGCGGCGGCGCTTGACAGGTTTCTGGTCTGCGCGCACCATCGTTCGTATACGAACAAAATGCCGGATGTGGACGGACGGAATTTTATCCTCGCGGCGTCAGCGCCGCTCGTCAGTTCAGTTTGGCTCGGACTCGAGTTTGGTCATGCTGACTGAAACAAACCCCGTCACTACCGGCAGTTCGGACAAGATCCGCTGCGATGCATGTCCGGTGATGTGCTACATCAAGCCGGGCGCTGCAGGGGCGTGTGATCGGTATGCCAACAACAATGGCGAACTTGTTCGTGTCGATCCGCATGTGGTGCTGGAACGCACGGTGTCCCATGGCGGGCGGCTTGTTCCGTTTCAGGCCGGTGGCGATTGGGATGGCAAGATCGTTCACGAGCCGGGTGTCTTTGTGACGGCGATCGGCGCTGGCACAACCTATCCGGACTACAAGCCCGCGCCGTTTATTGTTTCTTCCGAGGTCGATGGCGTCGATATGGTCACGGTGGTGACCGAGGGAATCTTCAGCTATTGCGGCGTCAAGGTGAAGATCGACACCGACCGTTATCTCGGCCCTGAAACCGCGACAGTGCGTGTACAGGGCGAGGCGGTGGGGCATGTCACGACCGGCGAGTACGGTTCGCAGATGCTGTCGCTCGGCGGTGTTCACCACCTGACGGGCGGTTCCAAGAAGGAAGGCCGGGTTACCTGTGACGCGCTGATGGATTTGTCCAACGGCAAGCCTGTCGAGATGACGATCGACGGTGGTGCAACTGTAGTGGTGCAAGCCGGCTACCCGCCAATCGTCAATGGCGTTCCGGAAGAGCGGATGAGGGTTGGCTGCGGTTCGGCGACCATCGGGATGTTCGCGAAGCAGTGGCACGGCAAGGTCGATGAAGTTGTCGTGGTGGACGATCACATCACCGGCGTGCTGTCGGAACATCAGGCTGGCAAGTTGCTCGATATTCCCGAGACCGGGATCAAACTGAAGGGGCGGCGCTCGACGCCCGGACGCTATTTTCAGGTCGCTGAACCCGGTATTGGCTGGGGCGGTACGAATATTTCCGATCCCTTGTCGGTACTCGGTCCGTTTGATCCCAAGACCGCACGACCCGGTCTGCGGATAATGATGGTGAGTACGACCGGCGAGCATGCTGCGTATTTCGAGCTCGATGAGGCGCTGAAGCCGGTCGAGAAGGAAATGCCTGCCGATCTCAAGCTGTCCGTCGAGCGGATTCAGGAGAATTGTGAGCCCGCGCTGTGCACCGTGCTGTTCATGGGCGGCGCTGGCGGCTCGCTCCGGGCGGGTGTGACGGACAACCCGGTCCGGCTGACACGGTCGGTCAAGGACGCGTTGACGTCGGTGACCTGTGGCGGCGCGCCGGTCTATGTTTGGCCAGGTGGGGGCATCACATTCATGGTTGATGTGACGCTGATGCCGGAAGGAGCCTTCGGCTATGTGCCGACACCCGCGCTGGTCGCGCCGATCGAGTTCACCCTGCGATTGTCGGACTACGCAGCACTCGGTGGTCACATGGATCATGTGCGGCCATTGGCGTCATTGAAGAACAATACGGAAGTCCGCCAGTTGCCGAAACAACTTTCCGAGCCGAGATCGCGCAAATGAAACGCCTCCCACAAATCGGATGGCTCGCGGACCGTAGGCGGATTCACCTGCATGACGGCCCGATCGATCTGATTGTGGAGGCGCGTGGAACTGCGGCGAACGTCAGTGCCGCGTACCAGGCTGCCCTAGACCGTTTCACCGGTCTTCTTGACGAACTCTGTGGCGAATTATCGGAACTGCGTAAGCAGGCACAGCCTCCAGCCAGTTTGCTGAGGGGAGATGTCGCGCGCCGGATGTATGATGCGGTTGCTCCATTCGCGGCCGATCATTTTGTTACGCCGATGGCCGCCGTCGCCGGCGCCGTCGCTGAGGAAATTCTCGGGGCGATGTTGAAGGCCGCTGATCTCGATCGTGCTTATGTCAACAACGGCGGTGACATTGCGCTGCATCTCGGCAATGGCCAGCATTTCACGATTGGCCTCGTTGACCGCCCTGACAAACCAAATTTGATCGGGAAAACTCGGATTGCAGCGGATGATAAGATGCGCGGCATCGCGACCAGTGGATGGCGTGGCCGCAGCTTTTCGCTCGGGATAGCCGACGCAGTGACGGTTCTGGCGCAAACAGCCGCGCAGGCCGATGCTGCGGCAACCATTATAGCCAATGCGGTTGATTTGCCGGAACATCCCGCCATCGTCCGGTGTCCGGCAAACGAAATTCAGCCCGATAGCGATCTCGGTGCTCGTTTGGTCACTCGCGAGGTCGATGAACTTTCATTGAACGACATTGCGGCAGCGTTGGATTTTGGGGCCGATACCGCCTTTTTACTCTTGGAAGCCGGATTGATCGATGGCGCGGCGTTGCATCTGCAAGGCGAAACACGCGTTGTTGCACTGAAGAATATTGATGGTGTTGCGCGGCGACCTCCGCCGTATGTAGCCGCCCGAACCGGAACTGAAAGTTTGCCGTATGTCTGAGGTCGTGATCCGTAAGCGCGCCACCGTGATTGAGGAGATTTTCCACGAAGGCGGGAAGCCGGCGGCGCAGCCGTTACGCCGTGGGGCTATCCTGTGTGTGATCCGCAATCCGTTCGCCGGACGTTATGTCGAGGATATCGCAGGATTCATGGATGATTTGACGCCGCTCGGTGTTGCAATGGCGAGTTCCTTGCTCAAGGCGCTTGGCGGAGACCCGAACGCGATACAAGGCTATGGCAAAGGTGCGGTTGTTGGTGCGTTGGGTGAACTCGAGCATGGCGCATTGTGGCATGTGCCCGGCGGCTACGCGATGCGCGAGATTCTTGGCGAGGCCAAGGCCATTGTACCGTCTGCCAAGAAGGTTGGCGGTCCGGGTGCGCGGCTCGATGTTCCGGTGACGCATATCAGCGCGTCTTATGTACGCTCGCATTTCGACGCCATGGAGGTCGGCATTCCGGACGCGCCCCGCGCGGGCGAATTACTTCTCGCGCTTGTCATGACCACGGGCTCGCGCATTCACGCCAGGGTCGGCGGTCTCAAGGCAAATGAGATCAAGGGAGAGGATGGGCTACGATGAGCGCCGTCATTCGCAAGATCGTCACGGTGGTCGAGGAGACGCTGATGGAGGGCGGGCGCGATGTCTCGCCGCCGACCCGTCGCGCTGCCGCTGTCGCAGTCATCGACAATCCGTTTGCTGGCAGGTTTGTCGATGACCTGTCGCCATTGATCTCAATTGGCGAGGAACTTGGCGAACTGCTCGCCTTAAAGGCGGTTGCAGCGCTCGGTATCGAAGGTGGCAAAGCGCAAAGCTACGGCAAGGCGGCGGCCGTCGGCGAGAATGGCGAACTGGAGCACGCGGCAGCGATTTTGCATCCGAAGATGGGAGCGCCGGTGCGCAAGGTATTAGGCAAGGGGGCTGCGCTGATTCCATCCTCCAAAAAGCGCGGCGGATTGGGAACAGTGCTCGACATTCCCCTTGGCCACAAGGATGCGGCGTTCGTGCGGAGTCATTTCGACGGGATGGAAGTGCAGATCAATGATGCACCCCGGGCGAACGAAATCATGGTGGCAGTTGCCGTGACCGACAGTGGGCGGCCGTTGCCACGAGTCGGCGGTCTGACCATTGGAGAGGTCAAGGGCGAGGACGGATTGCGCTAGCGGTCTGTTTGCGCTTGATGCGAAAGAAAGGCCGAACCGCTCCACCGGGATAAGGAGCGGACGGGAAGTGAACGGGACGCGGGTCCTGGCAACAATGGAGGTTGGGATGCAACGAAGAAAACGTCTTTTCGGCAGTCTGTCCGGGTTCGGGCTTGCCGCGAGTCTCGGTTTGGCTGGCTCGGCACTGGCGACAGCTGCCATGGCGCAGAGCGGCGAAATCAAGATCGGCGAAATCAACAGTTACTCGCTGCTACCTGCTTTCACCGAGCCCTATCGCAAGGGCTGGCAGCTCGCTGTCGAGGAAATCAACGCCGCGGGCGGTATCAACGGCAAGAAGCTCGTTGTCGTCTCCAAGGACGATAGCGGCAAACCGGCCGATGCTCAGACTGCCGCCAACGAACTGGTTTCGAATGAGAACGTGGTGATGCTGACTGGCACGTTCCTGTCCAACATTGGTCTCGCGGTGAGCGATTTCGCCAAGCAGAAAAAGGTGTTCTTCCTTGCGGCGGAACCTCTGACCGACGCGATCACCTGGTCGAAGGGAAATCGTTACACATTCCGCCTGCGCCCATCGAACTACATGCAGGCTGCGATGCTGGTGGAGGAAGCGGCAAAGTTGCCCGCCAAGCGCTGGGCGACCATCGCACCCAACTACGAGTATGGTCAGTCGGCGGTTGCGGTCTTCAAGAAGCTGCTGTCCGAGAAACGGCCCGACATTCAGTGGGTAGATGAACAGTGGCCGCCGCAGGGCAAGATCGATGCAGGTCCGATCGTTCAGGCGCTTGCGAATTCCAATCCTGAAGCCATCCTCAATGTGACTTTCGGCGCGGATCTCGTCAAATTCGTCCGCGAGGGCAACACGCGCGGTCTGTTCAAGGACCGGGCGGTGGTGAGTTTCCTTACCGGTGAGCCGGAATATCTCGACCCGCTGAAGGAAGAAACACCGTCAGGTTGGATTGTCACCGGCTATCCCTGGTACAGCATCAAGACGCCGGAGCACGATGCCTTCCTGAAGGCGTATCAGGGTAAGTTCAACGATTATCCGAGACTTGGCTCCATCGTCGGTTATCAGACGATCAAGGCTGCGGCGGCAATTCTTATCAAGGCGAATTCGACCGATCCTGAGAAGATGATCGCTGCGGCGGAAGGATTGTCGATGCCGTCTCCGTTCGGTCAGATCACCTTCCGCAAGATCGATCATCAATCCACCCTCGGCGCCTATGTCGGCAAGACAGCGCTCAAGGACGGCAAGGGCGTGATGGTGGATAGCGCTTATCGCAAGGGCGAGGATTTCCTGCCGAGCGATGCAGAAGTCGAGAAGTTACGTCCGAAAGACTGAGTTTAGCGACCGCGGGCGCGCGATGCGCCCGCGGCATTTTCCAGCCGTGGATCGCATATGAGCTTCTACTTTGTTCAATTCCTGACCGGCCTTGCGAGCGCGGCGTCGCTGTTTCTGGTTGCCTCGGGACTGTCGATTATTTTCGGCGTCACCCGGATAGTTAATTTTGCGCACGGCGCATTCTACATGTTGGGCGCGTATGTCGCGTTTACCCTGACAGAGCGGCTGTCCGGCGCGCTCGGATTCTGGGGTGGCATTGTCGTTGCGGCGCTGGTCGTTGCGGTCCTAGGCGTGCTGGTCGAAATGGTGTTGCTGCGGCGGATCTATAAGTCGCCGGAACTCTTTCAGCTTCTTGCCACCTTTGGCCTGACATTGATGGTCCAGGATATCGTGGTTCTGATCTGGGGCCCGGATGACCTTGTGGGCCGCCGCGCTCCCGGCTTCCGGGGCGCTGTCGACTTCTTCGGGCAGAATATCCCTTCCTATGATCTGTTCCTGATCGGGCTCGGCCCCGCCGTTCTGGGTGCACTGTGGCTGCTGTTCCGCCGCACGCGCTGGGGCGTTCTGGTCCGCGCGGCGACGCAGGATCGCGACATGGTGGCCGCGCTGGGCGTCAATCAGAAGTGGTTGTTCACCAGCGTCTTTGCGCTTGGTGTGTTCCTGGCCGCGCTTGGCGGCGCGCTGCAAATTCCGCGCGACGCCGTTCATCATGCGATGGATCTGCGGATCATCGTGGATGTTTTCGTCGTGGTCGTGATTGGTGGCCTCGGCAGCATCACCGGTGCATTCGTCGCGGCCGTGCTGGTTTCCGAGCTCAATGCGTTCGGCATTCTGATATTCCCGAAGATCTCGATTATTCTCGTATTCCTCGTGATGGCGGCGGTCCTGATCGTTCGGCCCTGGGGTCTATTTGGCAAACCCGAAGCAGTCGCGCGGAAGACGCCGGGCCTCACCGTTCGGCCATGGCGGCCGCTGACCATGAACGAACGTCTCGCGGTGCTGGCCGTACTGATTGTTGCGGCGGCGCTTCCGGTGTTCGGCGGCAACTACGCCCTTACGGTCGGTGCGGAGATAGCGATCTACGTGATCTTCGCGGCGAGCCTGCACTTCCTGATGTCGGTCGGCGGACTCGCATCGTTCGGGCATGCGGCGTATTTCGGTCTCGGAGCCTATGGTATTGCCTTCTTCGCCAAGGCTGTGGGCCTGCCGATGATCGTGTGTCTGCTGCTGGGGCCTCTGTTTGGACTGATCGGAGCCGCCATTTTCGGATTTTTCGCAGTTCAGCTTTCAGGCGTCTATTTCGCGATGCTGACGCTGGCCTTCGCCCAGATCGTCTGGTCGATCGCGTTCCAGTGGGTTGGGGTGACAGGCGGAGATAACGGAATTCTGGGCGTCTGGCCTGATGCATGGGCGGCGGGGCCGGTTCATTTTTACTGGCTGTCGCTCGGCATCGCGACATTTGCGGTGGTGCTGCTTCGCATCATCGTGTTTTCGCCGTTCGGTTATGCGTTGCGTGCGACCCGCGATTCCGCTTTGCGCAGCGAAGCCATCGGCATCGACGGCAAGCGTATTCAATGGACTGCGTTTGTGATTGCAGGCACCGTCGCCGGTATCGGAGGTGCATTGTTTGCATACCTCAAGGGTAGCGTATTTCCCGACAGCCTTGGCATCTCGCTGTCGGTCGATGCATTGGTGATGGTGCTCCTGGGCGGTGTCGAGACGGTCTCCGGTGCAGTGGTGGGTGCGATTGTCTTCAAGGCACTGAACATCTGGCTGGTCAGTCAGACGGATTGGTCCAAGCTCGTGCTTGGCGCGGTCATTGTGCTGATCGTGGTCGCGTTTCCGAAGGGTATCGTCGGTATGCTGGAAACAGTTCGAGCGCGGCGTCACTCACGTGCATCGAAACCTGCCATTCTGGCGTCAAGAATCGAGAGCGCCGAATGAGTGCTGCACCTAAACTTCTGTCAGTCGAAGGCTTGACCAAATCGTATGGCGGCGTTCATGCGGTGCGCGGCGTGTCGTTTTCCCTTGCGGCCGGCGAAATTCTTGCGCTGATCGGACCCAACGGAGCCGGCAAAAGCACATGCTTTGACATGCTCAATGGCCAGAATGTTCCGGACAGTGGCCGGATCAATCTGTTGGGTAATGACACGACTGGAAAGAAGCCGCGTGCGATCTGGCGGCTTGGCGTCGGCCGCACATTCCAGATCACCGCTACGTTCCCCACCATGACGGTGCGCGAGAACGTCCAGGTTCCGCTGATCTCTTACAACGCGCAGCTCTTCAACATGTGGCGTTCCACGCCAGGCTTTGAGTGCGCCGAAGCAAACCGGCTGCTCGACCTTGTTGGCATGAGCGGCTACGCAGAGCGCCCGTGCGGCGAACTTGCCTATGGCGACCTCAAGCGCCTCGAACTCGCGATCGCACTCGCCAATCAGCCCAAACTCCTTTTGATGGATGAACCGACGGCCGGCATGGCGCCACGCGAGCGCGTCGAACTGATGCGGTTGACCGCGCGCATCGCCCGCGAGAAATCGATCGGTGTTCTGTTCACCGAGCACGACATGGATGTGGTGTTCGAGCACGCCGATCGCATCCTTGTACTCAATCGGGGCTCACTGATCGCGGAGGGGACGCCAGAGGAAGTTCGGCGAAATCCCCAAGTCCGAGCGATCTATCTCGGCGAGGGGCTGGTTTACGATGCGCGTCACCGGGAGGGAACGCCCGCATGAAGCTCTCGGTTCAGAGACTCAACAGCTACTACGGCCCGGCTCACATCCTGTTCGATGTCGCCCTTGAGGTCGGCGATGGAGAGGTCGTGGCGCTTCTGGGCCGCAACGGAGCGGGGAAGTCGACTACGTTCCGGTCGATCGTCGGCTTAGTCGAACAGCGTGAAGGTCAGATCGTGTTCGAGGGAAAGGATGTTTCGGCTCAACCGACCCATGCCATTGTGCGTGGGGGGCTCGGTTATGTGCCGGAGGAGCGCCGTATATTCACCGATCTCACGGTGGAAGAGAATCTGGAGGTTGGCCGTCAACCGCCGCGCCAGAATGCTCCGCAGTGGACCCGCGAAAAGCTGTTCACGCTGTTTCCGAATCTCGGCGAGATGCGCGGCCGGATGGGTGGACGCATGAGCGGCGGCGAACAGCAGATGCTGACCATTGCCCGGACTTTGATGGGAAATCCATCCCTGGTCCTGCTTGACGAGCCCTCGGAAGGATTGTCGCCGAAGATCGTCGAGCAGATGGTAGGCGCCATTCTTGCGATGAAGAAAGAGGGCGTCAGCATCGTTGTGTCCGAACAGAATCTTCATTTCGCCAACCTGATTTCCGACCGCGCCTATATCATCGAGCGCGGGCGAATTTGCTTCAGCGGCACCATGAGCGAACTTGAGGCGCGTCCAGACATACGTGACGCCCATCTGGCGGTGTGATTCTTGCGATCAGTATCTGCCGGATGAAGACAGGATGAGGGGAACGGAATGGCCAAGGCCGCTCAGAACAAGATTGCCGCGCCGACCAAGGGTGCTCCTCCGAGGAGAAGTCCGAAGAAGCAGCCCTATGTGCTTGAGGATCAGATCGGCTTCGTCTTGCGTCAGGTCTGGCAGCGTCACGCGGCGATCTTCGCAAGGGAAATCGGCATCAACCTTACGCCGACGCAATGGGCGGCTTTGGCGAAGCTGACCGAAACCGGCCCATGTTCACAGAACCAGCTTGGACGCCTCACCGCGATGGACGTTGCCACTATCAAGGGCGTGATCGATCGACTGACTGCCCGTGGGCTAACAGAAACCAGCTCGGACCCGCAGGATGGCCGCCGGCTTCTCGTCAGCCTGACGCGGGCGGGACAGGCGTTGGCAGACAAAGCCGCTCCAAATGCACTGGCGATCTCAAAGGAAACCCTTGCGCCGCTCGATGCGAAGGAGCGTGAAATCTTCGTTGCGCTTCTGAACAAGCTGCGATGATGTCCCGCTGACTAGTGCGCGACGATCTCCGGCACTTTTGTTGCAGGCGGTGTGTTGCGGCTGCGATGCGTGCGGACAATGCCATCGATGATCGTCATGCCGATGCCGGGCAGATCGCCAAGCTGAACGCTGTCCAGAATGTTCTTGCCGGCGGAATGCTGGGCCTTGTCCATGATAACGAAGTCTGCGGCGCGCCCAACTTCAATCATGCCGCAGTCGAGCGCGCGCATCCGCGCGGTGTTGCCGGTGGCAAAACAGAATGCGATTTCCGCCGGTACATCGCCAAGTGACGACAGCAGCGATACCATGCGCAGAATGCCGAGTGGCTGCACGCCTGAACCTGCGGGAGCGTCCGTGCCGAGAATGACACGGTTCAGCTCCTTCATCTCGCGGGCTATGCGCAGGGTGTAAAGGGCTGAGCGTTCGTTGCCATTATGAACCAGTTCAAGGCCCCGCTTGCAGCCTTCGCAGATGCATCGGATCTGGCTGTCGGGGAGGGCTGTATGGCCGCCGTTGATGTGGCCGACAACGTCGGTGTCGGCTTCAAGCACCACGTCTGCGTCAATCAGGCCGGATCCGGGAATCGACGGGCCGCCGGTGTGGATCGTGCTTTGGATCCCGTATTTGCGTGCCCATGCCACCATCTTGCGC
The DNA here is from genome assembly GCF_000497575.1 of Afipia sp. OHSU_II-C1. Classification (GTDB taxonomy): domain Bacteria; phylum Pseudomonadota; class Alphaproteobacteria; order Rhizobiales; family Xanthobacteraceae; genus Afipia. Next base: position 218,044 of record NZ_APJI01000001.1, on the reverse strand, counting down.
GCGGTCGGGCCATCCTTGACGCCGCCGAGACCGACTTCTCCGAGCAGCCTGACGCCGGCTGCCGCCAATTCCTTGAAATCCTCTTCTGTCATCCCGGGTTCGATCACCGGTGCCCCGGCATGAACCTTGACGCCGCCGGGGCGCAGATTGTCGAACGCACGCTGAGCGAAGATCGCCATCGCCTTGACGCCAACCACGTCGCGCGGACGGCCGGGCATGTGCACCTCGCCGGCCGAGATCATGGTGGTGACGCCGCCGTTCAGAAAGCTGTCGATCCAGCCGATCTGGTTCTGCCGCGGGGTCCAGTCGCCGGCGACAGGGTGGACGTGGCTGTCGATCAGGCCGGGGGTGACCGTCGTTCCGTTGGCGTCGATGACAGTGGTCGCGCCCTCGGCGTCGATGTCCTTGGCCCGCCCGATCGCGGTAATCTTGCCGTTCTCCGCGACGATGGTGTCGGCGTCCAGGATCGGCTGCTCCATGGCTCCGCTCAGGATCAGACCGATATTCCTGATCACCAGTTTGATCGGGCCGGTGGTGTCCTGGGGCGCATCGTTGGCCATGGATTTTTCCTTCCGTGCAATGCTTTTTCAGCGGGTCGGCTCCAACTTGAGCGCGGCTTGACGGCGGTATCAAGCTGGATTATTCATTAGTACACAAATGAATTGGCGAGGCAATCTGTCTCCGCGTTTCTGATTTTTCCCCGTCGTTGCCCCGTACACCGGATCAAGCGAGATGAGCAATTTCAATCAGGAAAGCGTCCTCAGCGTTCATCACTGGACCGACACGCTGTTCAGTTTCACGACGACGCGCGATCCATCATTCCGATTCCGCAACGGCGAATTCACAATGATCGGCCTGAAGGTCGGTGAGAAGCCGCTGCTGCGCGCCTATAGCGTTGCGAGCGCCAATTACGAGGACCGGCTGGAGTTTTTTTCTATCAAGGTGCCGGACGGTCCGCTGACCTCGCGGCTTCAGCATCTGAAGGAAGGCGATCAGATTATTGTTGGGCGCAAGGCCACCGGTACGCTGGTGATCGACAATCTCAAGAGTGGCCGGAATCTCTATCTGGTTGGCACCGGGACGGGGCTTGCGCCGTTCCTTAGCGTCATCAAGGACCCGGAAACCTACGATCGCTTCGAAAAGGTGGTGCTGCTGCACGGCTGCCGCCGTGTCGCCGAGCTTGCATATGGCGAGATGATCACCGAACGGCTGCCCAAGGACGATCTGATTGGCGAGCTGGTTCGCAACCAATTGATCTACTATCCCACGGTGACGCGCGATCCGTTTCGCAATCGCGGCCGGATCACCGATCTGATGACGTCGGGCAAGTTGTTCAGCGATGCCGGGCTCGCTCCGCTGGAGGCCGCACACGACCGTGTCATGATCTGCGGCAGCCCAGCGCTGCTTCAGGACACGCGGACGTTACTGCTCGCCAAGGGATTCGCCGAAGGCAATCACGGCGAACCCGGCGAATTTGTCGTCGAAAAGGCATTCGTCGAGCGCTGACGAGGGGCATTTTTGCGCCGTTTAGACGGGCATTGGTCTCGCCAAGACTGCTGATTTATCGGATTATCCCGTCCCAAGACGCGTAGCGTAGGGACATTGTATGGCGATTTCTGAAAACGACAGGCGCGATGCGTACCTGTCCCGGATTCAGGTCCCCGCCCTGGATGTGCACGGCTTCGCAACGATGCTGCGCCGGAGGGCGGCGTTTATCGGCGCGGTAGCCGCCATTTGTGCCGCGATCAGCCTTGCCTGGATACTGCTATCGGCTCCCAAATATGTTGCGTCCGGGCAACTTCTGCTCGACCTGCCTGCGCAAGCTGCAGCCGGCCAGCCGGTCAGCCCAGACATTGTCAGGGTTGGCATGGACAGCCAGATCAGCGCACTGACGTCGCGCAGCGTCCTCGACAGGGTTGTCGCAAAAGAGAAGCTCGATACCGATCCGCTTTTTGGCGGCAGGTCGAAGGGGATTCTCTTCGCGCTTCTTGCCGGTGTTGGAGTTGTTCCCGCCGCTGAGCCGCATTCCATGGCATTGCGACAGTTGAATCGTGCGGTTAGCACCGCCCGCAATCCAGACTCGAATGCAGTGACCGTCATGGTCGTTACGCCGGATCGCGAAACCTCAGTGCGCATCGCCAACGCAGTGATGGACAGCTATGTGGCACAGGGGCGTGTTGGTGTGGAAACGACGCCGGGCAACGTCGCGCCTCTCGGCGCACGGCTGGAGACACTTCAGACGCGCTTGCGAGACGCCGAGCAGCGGTATGAGAGATATCGCAATGATAGCCAGGCGATGGTGGCTGCGGGGCAATCCGGCGCCGAGAAACAGGTGAGCCAGATTGCAGAGCAGGTGGCTGCCGCTGAGGCCAAGGTTAACGGTCTGCGTTCGACGGTGAATCAGCTCCAGCGTGCCCGGAAAATCCTGGATGGCGGCGGAATACCGGATGCGATCAGGGGAGGGGCAATCGGGACGTTCAGAAGCCGTTATGTCGCGGCAAGACGACTGGAAATTGATCTGTCCGAAACGCTCGGGCCACGCCATCCCGACCGCGTGATCGCGAGGCTGCAGGCAGCCGAAGCCAGGCGGTTATTGGAAGGCGAAATTCAGGACGTGGCTCAGTCCGTCACAGCCGATCTGGAACGTGCCCGCGCGACGGTGACGCAACTCAAGAACCGTCTCGAAGCGTCAAAACAAAACCTGAGCAAAACGCACGACGCGAGCGCACGCCTCAAGGAGCTGGAGCGCGATGTCGAAGCAAACCGTGCGGCGTATCAGGCTATCCTGGCCAGATCTCAGCAGGTGCGACCGGACAACACCAGCCCCCGGATATTGAGCCGTGCAACAGCATCTCCGGAGTCAGGCCGTATATTTCCCATCGGGGTTCTATTCGTCAGCGTACTGCTCGGTCTGGGTTTGGGCGTAAGCCTGGCCTGGGTGCTTGAACTGGCGGACAAGCAAAATGAACCGGCTACGCTGCGGTAGCCACTATTTCTGGAAGATCTCTAAGTCTCGTCGCACGCCATTGGCAAATTCAAGGGAGATGTGCCGATTTGCGGAAAATCTGCGCTCGTCGCTGTGCCGATATGAAAGGTGTCATCCAACCTTCAAGCTAACCGGTCAAAAAGAACCCCTGAGTTTCATAAGGGGTATGAGATGAGCGACATTACATTAAGTTCCGGGATCGCCGACGGGCAACCCATCGAGCCGGCCTCCAGGCCCAATCTCGACAAGGGCTTCAATCCACTCACAATGATCCTGTTTTTTGGCATCCTCGCGGCGGGTGCAATATTCGTTGCCTACAGCATTTACGTCGATATCGACGCCACCGGCACCAAGGTCACGACCTATCTTCCCTACATTCTGCTATTTGTTGCGCTGCTGATTGCGCTCGGCTTCGAATTCGTCAACGGCTTCCACGACACCGCCAACGCCGTCGCAACGGTGATCTACACCCATTCGCTGCCGGCGGAATTTGCCGTGATGTGGTCGGGCTTCTTCAACTTTCTCGGCGTTTTGCTGTCGAGCGGAGCGGTTGCTTTCGGCATCGTCTCGCTGCTGCCGGTTGAGCTCATTCTTCAGGTCGGAAGCAGCGCCGGTTTCGCCATGGTGTTCGCGCTCTTGATCGCGGCCATCGTCTGGAATCTCGGCACCTGGTACTTCGGTCTTCCGGCTTCCAGCTCCCACACCCTGATCGGCTCGATCATCGGTGTTGGTATCGCCAATGCGGTCATGCGTGGACGCGATGGTACCTCGGGTGTCGACTGGACCAAGGCCACGGAAATCGGTTACGCGCTGTTGCTCTCGCCGTTGTTCGGCTTCTGCATGGCGGCACTTCTGTTGCTGGTGTTGAAGTTCGTTATTCGCAATCCGGCGCTTTACGCTGCTCCGGAAGGCAACAAGCCACCGCCGCTGTGGATTCGCGGTATCCTCATCGCGACCTGCACCGGCGTCAGCTTCGCGCACGGCTCAAACGACGGTCAGAAGGGCATGGGACTGATCATGCTGATCCTGATCGGCACTGTGCCGACCGCTTACGCGCTGAACCGCGCCTTGCCGGAATCGCAGGTCATCAAGTTTCAGCAGACGTCAGAAGCCGCGTCAAAGGTGATCGCTGCGAAGGGCGCCGGTCATAGCATCATCGGCGATCCCCGCCCGGTAGTGACTCAGTATGTTTCGCTGCACAAGATCAACGAAGGCACCTATCCGTCGCTGGCGGTTCTCGTGAAGGACGTCGGCGATCAGGTGCAGAAGTACGGCACGCTGAACAAGGTTCCTGCCGAGGCGGTGGGTAACACCCGCAACGACATGTACCTGACTTCGGAGGCGATCCGCTTCCTGATGAAGGACAAGGAAAACGATCTCAACAAGGAAGAGGTCGCAACCCTCAATGCCTATAAAGGCTCGCTCGACAGCGCCACGAAGTTCATCCCGACCTGGGTGAAAATCGCGGTCGCGATCGCGCTGGGTCTCGGCACCATGATCGGCTGGAAGCGTATCGTCATCACCGTCGGCGAGAAGATCGGCAAGACGCACCTGACCTACGCGCAGGGTGCATCTGCTGAACTCGTTGCTGCGGGGACGATCGGCGCGGCGGACATTTTCGGCCTTCCCGTCTCGACGACACACGTGCTGTCGTCTGGCGTCGCCGGAACAATGGCGGCCAACGGCTCGGGCTTGCAGATGGCCACTATCCGCAACCTGCTTATGGCCTGGGTGCTGACGCTGCCGGCGGCGATCTGCCTGTCGGCTGGTCTCTATGTGCTGTTCTCGCACCTGTTCTGATTAGCTTGCCGCAACGGCGGCAACATAAAAAGCCCGCGCAAGAGCGCGGGCTTTTTTTTCCGTCCGGCGATGCGAGCGCGGAGGCTCAGTAATCCTTCTCGCGGTGCACGTCATGAACGACAAGGCCCATGCCGGCCTCCGGCATCGCCAGCCATTCGCGCCGCTTCAGTGTGCGGCGCGTATCCTCCAGACCGCTCAGCCAGTGCTCGCGCATCGAGGTGGCCGAGAATTCGTGGTCTTTGGAATCGCCCTCATAGGCCTTCTGCTGATAGATCATCTGCAGGATGGTGATTTCGGGCAGGTCCGCGAAGCGGTCGCGCAGTGCGCGCTCGTGATCGGTCAGCTTGTCTTCGGGGACCTTCAGCAGCGCCTTGTAGAAGTCGGTCTTCAGATTGTTCATGCGCTTGTAGACGTCGGTATTATAGCGCGTGCGGGACGAGTACATGATGTCCTTGTGCCTAGCCATGACCTCCTGAATATCGCGCGGCAGGGCTCCACGGGCATTGAACAGGTCAACCTGGAACACCAGGGAGTTCATCTTGTCTTCCTGATCGAGCAGATGCTGCAGCGGCGTATTTGAAACGATGCCGCCATCCCAGAAGTGATCGGTGCCGATCTTCACCATGGGCAGGGCAGGCGGCAACGCGCCGCTGGCCATCACGTGTTCAGGTTCGATGACTTCCTTCTTGTTGTCGAAGTACAAGAAATTTCCGGTCAGGACGTTCACCGCACCGACTGCGAAATGCATCTTGCGTGAATTGATCAAGTCGAAATCGACGAGTTCGAGCAGCGATGCCCGCAGCGGCGCAGTGTCATAATAGCTGGTTGCTGTCCTGGCCCCGGTCGGGCTGAACCATGGATTGACGTCGTGCGGCTTGAAGAAGCCCGGCTGGCCCATGGTCGTCGTCAGGAACGAGCTCGTCAGGTTGCGGGCCTTGCGATAGATGTCTCCGTCCGGCGTGTAGTGCCAGACCTTGCGGCTGGTGATGCGATCCCAAAACATCCGCAGCCGTTCGAGACGTCGCTCCGGTGGGTTACCTGCAATAATGGCGGAATTGATCGCGCCGATCGACACGCCGCAAACCCAGTCTGGCTCCATGCCACTTTCGTGCAGGGCCTGATACACGCCGGCCTGATAAGCGCCGAGCGCGCCGCCACCCTGAAGAACGAGCGCCACACGATCGCAGCGATCGGGCCGCCAGTTCTTCGATCCCGAAATTTCGGATTTTGGTGTTCGCGCGTCCATGATTTTCCCTGTCCATGCGTGTCTCGAAGTCCGGTACGGAGATTTCAGACGAGCGGTGACGCTGTCGTGACAGGTGGTCCTTTTGATCGCGGAATCCGCTGTCCGCGGATGGGCGTGCAGACGCGGGGTGTCACCAGACTGAAGGAATTTCCTCACGATCATGTCAAGGACCGACGTTAGCTGTTGACGGCGGCTGGACCGCGCACTGAAAAGGAACGCTTCCATGCGCAGAGCGGAGATTCTCAGATTGCCTTCGATGCCTGCCGCCGGTCCGAGTTATCCGGCCGGCCCATATCGCTTTGTCGACCGCGAATTTCTGGTCATCACCTATGAGACCGATCCTGGTCTGATCCGGGCCGGACTTCCCGAACCGTTAGAGCCGATCGACAGTCCGATCGTGCACTATGAGTGGATCAAGATGCCGGACTCGTCCGGCTTCGGCAGCTACACCGAGTCTGGCCTGGTCATTCCCGCGCGTCTGAACGGCGAAGAGGTCAACTTCGTCTCGCAGATGTATCTCGATGACGATCCGCCGATTGCAGCGGGGCGCGAGATCTGGGGATTCCCGAAGAAATATGCGCATCCGAAGCTCGAGGTCGTGAAGGATACGCTGACCGGTACGTTGGAGTATTCCGGTCAGCAGGTGGCGATGGGCACCATGGGGTACAAGCATGAGGCGATGGCGGGGAACGGCGAGATCACGCGCGCCGCGCTGTCCAAGACCCAGATCAATCTGAAGCTGATCCCCGGTGTCGATGGCCGCGCCGAAGTCTGCCAGCTCGTTGCGATCAACCTGACTGACATCCACGTCAAGGGCTCCTGGATCGGGCCCGGACGGCTGCATCTCATTCCGCATGTCAACGCACCGGTCGCCGATTTTCCGGTCAGACGCGTGATCGGGGCACACCACTTTCTGGCCGATCTGACGCTGCCCTATGGGCGTGTCGTACACGACTACAACAAGGAAGCGGACGATCTGGCCGAGGCGGCGGAATGACCGGCGCTGACATGCGCCTGTAACAAACCTGTCGTCATATCGGATCGGTATTCGGGTGGTTCAATTTCAACCATCTGGGGCGTCGTAAGTTTTGGGCGTTGGGGCGCATTGTGCAAGCAGAAGCGTTGATGACTGAGAGTGTCGCGGTCGGGCATTCGCCGCATGCGGCACAGATTCCAGGCCTGGTGTGGGCGTTCCGGATTCATGCCGATGGAAATTCCGAAGCGCTGAACGTCGACGAACCAATCGATCTGCGCGGTGACGGGCTGCTCTGGTTGCATTTCAATCTCGGCGATGTGCGTGCTCATCACTGGCTGGCGTCGGCTGATCTCGATGTTCCCGAAGCCGGCAAGGCGCTGCTACTGTCGCGGGATAATTTTCAGCAGATCCATGCTGCTGACGACAGCATCTACGGTGTCTTTTCCGATCTCGTGCGTGCCATCGACCGCGTCACCGAGGAAACCGGATACCTTCATTTTGTCATGACGGAACGGCTGCTGCTGAGCGGTCGTCACCATGCACTGTGCGCCGTCGATGCGACACGGCGGGTCCTCGAAAGCGGTCAGCAACGTATTGGTAGCGCGGCTGCTCTGCTTGAAACCATTGTCGAACATGTAGCCGAGACAATGGAGCGTGTTGCAGAACGAGTTGCCGCGAGCCTCGACAGCATTGAGGAGAAGATACTCTCCGACGATACGGCCGACCTTCGCAGGGATTTGGGTCGCTTGCGCCGAACCTGTGTCCGTCTGCATCGTCAATTGTCGGGCTTGCTCCTGATATTCCGACGTCTCGATCTGCAAGGGCCGGATGCACTCAAACCGGCATTGCGGCTGCGCGCCGGCAAGCTGGCGCAGCGGCTGGATGCGCTCGACCACGTGGTCGTGGAAATGCGCGAGCGGAGCAGGCTTCTTCAGGAAGAACTGCATCTCAAGATCGAGGAACAGACCAATAAAAGCATTCACCTGTTGTCCGTGTTGACAGCGCTGCTGCTGCCGCCGACGCTGGTCACCGGCATTTTCGGGATGAACACCAAGGGACTGCCATTAACCGACGTTGAGACCGGTTTTTTAACCGCCAGTGTCCTGATTATTTCTTCGTCCGCGCTCGCATACTTCATCATGAAGCGCCTTGGTATTCTGAGATAACTGGAAACGCCGTGCGGTACCCCTGCGCACTGCTGCGGACGATTGCAACCGCCAGCATTATATTTGGGTTATTGCTGCAAGGCGCTGCTGCGGCCGATCCGAAAGCAGCGCCAGACGAGCCTGTCGCGAAAAGCCCGCGCCAGATTCTGGCTGACTGGGGAATCCAGTTCAATGCGACCTATATATCGGAGGTGTTCGGCAATGCATCCGGCGGTATGCGGCGCGGTTCGATTTATACAGGTCGTTTCGATTTCGGCACGGATATCGATCTCGAAAAAGCTGTCGGCTGGACCGGCGCCAAGTTCCACGCCAACATCTTTCAGATTCATGGTCAGGGTCTGTCGCGCGACTATATCGGAAACTTGATGCTGGTCAGCGGCGTCGAGGCACTCCGCGCAACGAGGCTGTATGAGTTATGGATCGAGCAGTCACTGTTTAACGGTGCTGTGCAGGTTCGTGTCGGACAGCAGGCATCCGATATCGAATTCATCGACAGCAAGTACGACGATATTTTCACCAACTCGGCGCTGGGGTGGCCTGGGATCACCGGCATCAATCTGCTAAGCGGTGGGCCGTCGCCCCCGCTGGCTGTGCCGGGGGTTCGCATCAAGGCCCAACTGGCAGATAATATCACGGCCTATGCGGCGATCTTCGACGGCGATGCGGCGCCGCCCGACAGGCTGGTTGATCCACAGATCGCAAATCCGCACGGACTTTTGTTTCGCGTCACCGATCCGGCATGGATGATCGGACAGCTCAAATACGGGTTTCAACTTGGCGAAAATAGCCTGCCGGGCACGCTGACCGGCGGTGCCTGGAAGCACCTCGGCGAGTTTGGCGACATGCGATACGCGATGGGCGGCTTTCTGCAAGCCGACCCTCTGGGCTCGGGTGTTCCGCTGAAGCGTCGCGGCAATCATGGAGTTTTCGGTGTCTACGAGCAAATGCTCTCGCGCGCAGCGCCGGGATCGGACAAGGGAGTCGGCTTTTTCCTCCGGACGGCGATGAGCCCGTCAGACCGCAATCTGATCAATTTTTACGTCGATGGCGGATTCCAGTTCACTGGCTTTAGCGATGCGCGCCCCAACGACAAATTCGGCGTCGGCATGACTTACGCCCGCATTTCCGATGCAGCGCGTGCGGCTGATCGCGATGTGCAGGTATTCATCGGGGCGCCATTTCCGATTCGTGATTTCGAAGCGGTGTTCGAGATGACGTACGTCGCGGAAATTCAAACCGGCTGGACGGTCCAGCCGGTTTTTCAGTACGTCCTGCATCCAGGAGGAGGCGTGGTCGATCCCAACGACCCGACACAGACAAAGCGCATCAAGGATGCCGCGGTGTTTGGTCTGCGCAGCACCTTCAACTATTAGCTATCGCCCCTTGAAGTTGCCCGCGCGCCGCTCGGCAGTCGCCTTGATGCCTTCCTGGAAATCTTCGGTTTCGCGCAGCCATGTCTGTTCGGCGAGTTCGTGGTCGGTCTGTGCCTTGACGCGGTCCGCAAGCCCCGCGCGCATCGTCGCGCGGGTCGACATCAATCCCAGCGGCGAGTTCTCGGCGATCTCGTTGGCGAGCTTGAAAGCTTCGGCACGCACCTGATCCTGCGGCACCAGTACGTTGGCGAGTCCCATATTGAACGCTTCTTCGCCGGTCACGCGGCGGCTGGTATAGAACATCAGTGCCGCATTGTTCTTCCCGATCACCTCAGGCAGCGTCACAGTCAGCCCGAAGCCGGGGTGAAATCCAAGCTTGGTGAAATTCGCAGCGAAACGTGCCTCGGGGCAGGTGACGCGGAAGTCGGCCGAGACGGCAAGTCCCAAGCCGCCGCCGATAGCCGCGCCCTGGACGGCGGCGACGATCGGCTTCTTGTTGCTGAAGATGCGAACGGCCTCGAGATAAAGGTCGCCGGTCGTCCCGTCGCCTGAAGCGGCATCGCCGTCAAATCCGGCTGGCCGGTTGAAGTTTGCGCCGGCGCAGAAAGCTTTGCCTTGCGAGGCAAGCACAACAGCGCGGCTGTCCATATCCTTGTCTATCTCCCCCATAGCATCGGCGATCTGGCGTATCAGGGACAAATCGAAGAAATTCAGCGGCGGCCGGCGAATCTCGATCAGCGTAACGTGTCCGTGTTTTTCCACGCCGATGTCGGTAAAGCCGCTCATTGAAAAGTCCTCTTTCATTCGTTGCTGATTCAGCGCAACCCAAGTCCACGCGCGATGATGCCGCGCAGTACTTCCGTCGTTCCGCCCTGGATGGTCAATTTCGGAGCGATCTTGGTGGCGAAGGCCAATTGATCTTCAAGGGTCCGATGGTTTGACGCATCGGTATCGATGAAGGCAGCCAGGTCACGCACGCGATGCGGAAGCTGCTGCTCCCAGATCGTGCCGATATCCTTGACAATCGACGCTTCGACCACCGGTTCCTTCCCAGCCTGCAGCATACCTGCAACAGAGACCGACATGCGGCGCATGGTGTGAAGCTGCGCGACAAGCCGGCCGATGCCTTCTGCACCGCGCGTGTCGGGGTTCGGCCCCAACGCACGCACCAGTTCGGTCAGAACATAATATGTCTCAAGAAACCGTTCAGGCCCGCTGCGCTCATACGCCAGCTCGCTGGTTGCCTGTTTCCATGCGCCATCGATTTCACCGAGGACGTGATCGTCCGGCATGAAGGCGTCCTGAAATACAACCTCATTGAATTCCTTCAGCCCGCTGATCTGTGCGATTGGATTGACCGTGATGCCGGGCGTCTTCATATCGACAAGGAACTGCGTCAGGCCGTGGCGGCGGTTCTCCTTCGTGGGAGGCGAGGTACGAAAGATCGCCAGCATATAATCGGCCATGTGCGCCGAAGTGGTCCAGATTTTCGTCCCGTTGATCAGCCAGCCGCCGTCGGTCTTGGTGGCTTTCGTCTTTGCCGCGAACAGATCGGAGCCGGAGTTGGGCTCGCTCATGCCGATGGCGAAACAGACTTCGCCGCGGCAGATGCGCGGCACGATGTCCATCTTGATTCGCTCGTTGGCGTATTTGAGCAACACCGGACCGCTCTGGCGGTCGGCTACGAAGAAGCGGCGGGTTGGCGCGTTGGCAATACGCATTTCTTCGGTAACGACGTAACGCTCAAGGAACGTGCGTTCGTGGCCGCCATATTTTTTCGGCCAGGTCATGCCGATCCAGCCGCGCTCACCGACCCGGCGACTGAATTCTGGTACGTCTGTGTCTTCGCGTTGCGGCTCATGCGGATTGAAGGTGCCAGCGGCGATTTCCTCGGCGAGAAAGGCGCGCACCTCATGCCGGAGTGTTTCGCATTCTTCCGGCAGACGAATTTGATCAAAACGAAGCGCTGCGGTCATGTGCCTTGTTTTCCCTTGTCAGCGCGATGCGACCAGCGGCCACAATTCGTCCGCGCCACGCGCGGCGACAAACTTGCCGAGCTCAGTTGCCCAGTAACTTTCGTGGCCGAAATCGTCGCGCCATCCCAGCGCACGCAGCGTGTAGCGATGCAGGATATGCTCCATCGAGAAGCCGATAGCGCCGTGCACCTGATGCGCGATCGCTGTGCCTTTCTCTGCGGCTTCCGCGCAGCGAACCTTGGCAGACGCGACCTCGAGGAATACGGCATCGTCGAAGGAGGAACTGTTCGCAATGGTGTCGGCCGCCGATCCAGCCGCTGCGACGGCGGCCGCGACTTCGCCCGCAAGTCGGGCGAGATTGTGCTGCACCGCCTGGAATTTCGAGATCTGCTTTTCGAATGCAATACGCTCATTCGAATAGCGAACCGTGATGTCGAGCATGGTTTCCAGCGCACCGGCGATTTGCAGGCTGCGCACGGTCGCGCCCATCAGCATCAAGGACGCAGGCGTCGTACCGGACGGAGCGGGCCTTGTCGAAAGCGGTTTGACGTGATCGAACGTTACGGTGTTCGACGCGTCGCTGCCGAGGCTCTCACCAGCTTCGATCCGGCAGGCAGAGGTTTCAACCGTTGCAATGTAATAGCCCTTCGCGCCTTGCGCGGTCACCGCGATATGCGCCGCTTCGGAGGCGAACGGCACGGCGCGGACCCGTCCGCTGAGCGAGCCGTCCGGGTTGATTGTGATGCGATCCTGCGGCCGCGCCGGGGCAACGGTCATTTTACCGGCGGGTGAGGGAAGTCCGGCCTGAGCCAGCAGCCAACCTGCGAGCATTGTTTCGACCAGCGGAATTGAAACCGCAAACCGGCCTGCCGAACCCGCAACACTGAATCCATCGGCGAGGCTCGCACCCGAACCATCGCAGTCTTCCGGTACCCACGACAGCGGCAGTCCCGCGTCGGTGAGTGCAACCCAGAGCGGTGTTTTCCAGCTGTCGTTTATGGCGTTGTTGATTTTCTGGGCGTCGGCGAGGTCGGAAAAGATCCGTTCGGCGGTTTCCGCAACAATGTTTTCGGTCACGCTAAGATACCTTTTACCAGCTCTGAAAACCGGTGCCGTTGATTGTCAGCAAGCATCGTCCTGCACATTTATTTGCCCAGCCATTGGGCCGGGACGTTGTTATTGCAACGCAACTAGCGTCGGATTGGGATGCCAGCCAGCGGCTGTTGGCGATGAAATGACATCGTCCGGAACGGTATCCTTTCGCTCCGAACGGTGTCAAATCAGATCAGGTTTTCAGAAACAGTGCAGCAGAGGCCGGTCACCCGCTCCGGGGCGCTCGCTGAAGCTCCGCAATCTCGCGTCGCAAAGCGAGCTTCTCTGTGAAGGTCCGGGTGACATCGCGAAGAACCGCGACCGTTCCGTCGGGCAGGCCGTGCGCATCGCGCAGCATGACGATTGTAAATTCGACAGAGATGCGTTGGCCGCTCTTGGTAAGCGCTGGAACCGAGAGCAGATCCCCTGCGCCATAGCGGCTCTCGCCCGTCGCCATCGTGTGCCGGTATCCAGCCCAGTGTCGCGCCCTGAGATTCTCGGGAATGATGAAATCGAGCGGCTGTCCCATCGCTTCATCGGATGAGAAACCGAAAATCCGCTCAGCGCCTGGATTCCAGAACGTGACTGTGCCGTTACGATCGGTCGCGATGATGGCATCCGATGCGGATGTCAGTAACGCGTCGGCAAGACCGGATGGAACGGCAATCATATTGTTTTGTCTGGTGCTGATGGCGCGTGTGCCGGCTTATTGAAAGTTTCTCTCGAAGACTGATCCGTGTCGGCATCACGTGACCAGCATGGCGAGGCCATGCATTTCCGGATCTTGCCGGCGAGCTCAGTCTCCTGGCCCGATGATGTCTGATACATCGTTCCTCCATCGCTTGTCGTAAGACAGCTGCTATCCTCGTTGCGGCACACTTGCTGACAAGCGAGAAATCCTGGCCGATCATATCGAAAAAACAGATATATCGGCTTGCATTGAATACCAAAGGTCAGCGCGATGATGCACGCGCGGCACGTTTGGCTGGCTTTGTGGCAGTCTTGCCTTTCGCCGCCGAGCCAGCCAGCCGGTGCATGATCTCAATTGCGCCGGCGATGATGTCGCGCCCGCTGTCGATCGGATAAACGGCATAGGCAGGCATGGAGAATTCGGGCGCGCCAGCCACGATGTGCAATCGTTTCGATGCCAGATGCGGACGTACGATCCGCATCGGAAAATAGCCGGACCCACCGTTCTTCATGAGATGCTGCAATCCAAGCCAGCCGATGTTGGCCGTCAGCGCGGGCCCCCCGAAACCCGGGAAGCATGCGCTGTGCTTTGCGTAGAATTCGGGACCCCAGTCGACATAGATGTATCCTGCTTGTGGTTCAGGCGCGTTCTTCGCACTCGTCGATACCATCACAAGACACTCGTCGAACAGTTGCTCGACCTTCAGGCCGGGGCGGCTTTGCGGGGTATACATCACGCCGATATCGATCCGGCCCTCGATGAGGCCTTGCATGATTTCCGGCTCGAGCCCGCTTTCGGCCCTGATGGAGATTGCAGGCGCTGCTTTTTGCATCAGCGGCAGCCAGTCCAGCAGGAATTCTTCCCACAAGCCGATCCGCCCGCCGATCACGAGTGTTCCGCCGAAGCCGTCAGGAATACCGATATCATGACGTGCCTGGGCGACCGTTCGCACCAGTGCCGTCGCGTGCCGCTGAAACTGACGGCCGGCAGGCGTCAGCGTTGTTCCGGCCTTGTTGCGGACAAACAGAACGCAGCCGAGAAGCTCTTCCAGCGTATGGATGCGCGTGCTGACGGTTGACTGGCTGACATGGAGCCGGTCGGCGGCGCTGATGAAGTTGCCGGTTTCGACGATGGTGAGGAAAGTCCGGGCCAGTTCGGTGTCCATGGCCATTTTCTCGCATCAGAAAATCCGATATTAATGGATAAACTCAAGCAATTGTCAAAAGGATGAAAAACGGCGTAAAAACCAAACCCTCTTTGGTGGGCAGGGCTCTCGCAAGGCTGTCAAACCGGGAGAGCGAACGCATGCCTCGCATGCGTTGCATTCGCGGGCGGCGGTAAACGGCCAAGGATGGTCTTTCGCTCTCGCCACAACAACGATACGATTGAGGGATACCGGCGAGGGCCGGTAGATGAATTCACCGATCGTATGATCGATTCCATCCATCTTTACGCAAGAACGCGGCAGTCAAGGGAAACGTCATGACCAATCGTATGCAGTTCTATATCGACGGAAGCTGGGTCGATCCCGTCGTCAAAAAGTCTATTCCTGTCGTCAATCCGGCGACGGAAGAAGCGATGTATGAGATTGCGGTTGGATCGAAAGCCGACGTCGACAAGGCGGTTGCTGCAGCGCGCCGCGCATTCGAAACCTTCTCGCAGACCACTCGCGAGGAGCGCGTCGCGCTGCTCGAAAAGATCATCGCAGTCTACAAGACCCGCATGAAGGATATCGGCGCTGCCGTGTCTGACGAGATGGGTGCGCCGCTGCCGATGGCCGAGAAGATGCAGGCCGGCGCTGGCCTCGGTCATCTTGCCTCCACGCTCGAGGTTCTCAAGAACTACCAGTTCGAAGAGCCGATCGGCTCCGCCGTCGTCGTTCGAGAGCCGGTCGGCGTCGTCGGCATGATCACGCCATGGAACTGGCCGCTCAACCAGATCGCCTGCAAGGTCGCGCCCGCGATCGCGGCTGGCTGCACCATGATCCTGAAGCCGTCGGAATACACGCCGTCGTCGGCGCTGATCTTCGCGGAAATCCTCCATGAAGCAGGCGTGCCGAAGGGGGTGTTCAACCTGGTCAATGGTCTCGGCCCCGATGTCGGCGTCGCCATGAGTGAACATCCGGGAATCGACATGATTTCGTTCACCGGTTCGACCCGTGCCGGAATCGACGTTGCGAAGCGTGCCGCCAACACCGTGAAGCGCGTCAGCCAGGAACTGGGCGGAAAGTCGCCGAACATCATTCTCGACGACGCGGACTTCACCAAGGCTGTGACCGGCGGCGTAGCGCACATGTTCAACAACTCCGGCCAGTCCTGCAACGCGCCTTCGCGCATGATCGTGCCGCAAGCGAAGATCAAGGAGATCGCGGCGATCGCCAAGGCTGTGGCGGACAAGACCAAGGCGGGCGATCCGCGCGCCGAGGGCACCACGATCGGTCCTGTCGTCAACCGCATCCAGTGGGACAAGATTCAGGGCCTGATCCAGAAGGGCATCGACGAAGGCGCCACGCTGGTCGCCGGTGGTCCTGGTCTGCCGGAAGGCGTCAACAAGGGCTTCTATGTCCGTCCGACAATCTTCTCGGATGTCACCAGTGACATGACGATTGCCAACGAAGAAATCTTCGGACCGGTTCTCGTGATCATGGGCGCCAAGGACGAGGCGGAAGCCGTGAAGATCGGAAACGACACGCCGTACGGTCTTGCGGGCTATGTCTCCGCTGGCACCGTTGAGCGCGCACGCAAGGTTGGCCGCCAGCTCCGTGCGGGCAACGTCAATCTGAACGGCGTGCCGAATGAGCGCACCGCGCCATTTGGCGGCTACAAGCAGTCGGGCAACGGCCGCGAGTGGGGCAAGTTCGGTCTCGAGGAATATCTCGAAGCGAAGGCGATCGCCGGTTTCAACGCGGCTTGAGATCGTTCCTTACGACTGTGCCGGCGCGGGTCTCTCGCGCCGGCATGTTTATTCCAAGGCCAGCATGGATCGATGAGCATGGCGACATCCGGCACTGTTGTGTTTATCGGCCTCGGCCAGATGGGTCTGCCCATGGCGAAGCGCTGCATCGTAGCCGGCTTCAAGGTTCGCGGTGCCGACCCTTCAACGCCTGCGCGCGATGCGCTTGCCGCCGCGGGTGGAGAAGCCTTCGCCAGCGGACGTGAAGCGGCAAAGGATGCGTCGCTCCTGATCACCATGCTGCCGGACAGCAAGATTGTGCGCGACGCCGTGCTTGGCGCGCAGGGCGTCGCCGATGTTCTGGCGAAAAACGCGCTTGTGATCGACATGAGTTCGTCGGTGCCGGTCGATACCCAGTCGCTCGGCAAGGACCTTGCGACGCGCGGGATTGCGCTGATCGATGCGCCGGTGTCCGGCGGCGTCAAGCGTGCCGTCGACGGTACGCTGTCCATTATGGCCGGAGGCGATGCAGCGCTTGTCGAGCGTGCGAAGCCAGTCTTGCAGGCCATGGCTAAATCAGTCTTCGCGACGGGACCTCTCGGCTCCGGTCATGCGATGAAAGCTTTGAACAACTATGTTTCAGCCGCCGGGCTTGTCGCGGCCTGTGAGGCATTGCTGGTCGGCCGCCGTTTCGGTCTCGAACCGGATACGGTCATCGACGTGCTGAATGCTTCGACCGGCAGGAACAACTCCACCGATGTCAAGATGAAGCAGTTCGTGATCTCGGAGACCTTCGCGTCAGGCTTCTCCCTGGCCTTGATGGCCAAGGACCTGCGCATTGCCGCCGATCTGTCGAAGCTTGTCGGGCTGGATAACTCGAATGCGGAAACCATCGCCGCATTTTGGGAGAACGCCAAGTCGGCGCTCGACAAGAATGCCGACCACACCGACATCTATCGATTCATTGCGTCAGCGATTCAGGACCCCTGACGCACAGATGCTTATTTCAAGGCGCGTTGAACCGCCGCATCGATGGCCGCCAGTCCCTTCGTGACGTCTCCGGTGATGTGAAGCCGCAGCGCGCGCCGTCCGCGTTCCGCCAGCACATCGAAATCGCCGCGCGCCTGCGCGGCCTCAATCACGCCGAAGCTGGTTTTCTGGCCGGGTACGTCCAGATCGTCCGAGTTATCCGAAGTGATCTGCAGGAACACGCCGTTGTTCGGCCCGCCTTTGTAGGCCTGTCCGGTGGAATGCAGAAAGCGCGGCCCGAAACCGACACATGTCGCGGCCTGTTTACTGTCGCGGATTGTCATGCGGATATTCTGTATCGCAGCGATGTTGGCGTCGTTGCGGTCGAGATAGGCGAGAGCGGCGACATAATCACCCGCCTTGATGCGCGCGAGGTGAGCCTTGAGCCATGATGCCAGATCGCCATCGGCCCCGGACTTTCGCAAGGCATCAGCATTTACTGCATCGGTATAGATGGCAATCGACCCGTCGGCGGCAACGGCAACTTCGTCTGGCAATGCGCCGGATTTTTCAAATGCAGACGTCAATTCGCGCGTCTTGATCTTCGCGGCTTCGACATCCGGCTGATCGAACGGATTGACGCCTATCACTGCACCGGCAACAGCCGTTGCGATCTCGAAGCGGAAGAACTCCTGCCCGATATGCGCCGGACTCGTCACAACAATGCGGATGACGGGATGGCCCGCAGCCTCCAGCGCAGCAAGAGCCGCTTCGCGCGCAGTGTCGCTGTCATCCTTCAGGCGAAGATCGATGAACACGCGGTCGTTGCCATAGATCTCCGGCTTGCCGAGCGGTTCGCCTTCAAGCGGGATCAGCGCCTTGCCGTTCTTGCCGGTGGATTCGGCGATCAGCTGCTCGGCCCATGCGCCAAAGCTGGCGATGCGCGTCGATCCGGTCAGGGTGAGCTTGTCGCGGCCATGCCTGGCGGCAGCGGCGAGCGCCACTCCGAACTGAACGCCAGGATTTTCCGCAGGCGGCACGTCGGGGCCGCAGGAACGGACCATTGCAGCAGCAAGGCCGAGAAACTCCGCGATATCGATTCCTGCCGCAGCCGCCGGAACAAGTCCGAACGGTGAGAGCACCGAGTAGCGGCCGCCGATGGTCGGCTCGCCGTGAAAGATTTGCGCGAAACCGCGCGCGGTCGCTACTTTTTCAAGCGACGAGCCGGGATCGGTGACCGCGACAAAGCGCTCGGCAGCCTTTGCCCCGGCGCGCACGAAGAAATACTCCATCAGCGCGTTCGGTTCTGTGGTGCCGCCGGATTTGCTCGAGACGATAAACAGTGTCTTGTCGAGATTGATCGTGGCTTCAGTCCGTCGAACCTGTGCCGGGTCCGTCGAGTCCAGAATGCGCAGTTTCGGGAAACCGCCGATCTGGCCATAGGTTTCGGCGAGCACTTCCGGTCCGAGACTTGAACCGCCCATTCCGAGCACGATGACGTCGGTGAAATTCTTGCTCTTCACCCATCCCGAGAAAGCCACGTAGCGCTCGATCTCGTTCTGCTCGCGCGCGACGACATCGAGCCAGCCAAGCCATTTGGCCTCGCCGCCGCCGGTCCATACCTTGGGATCGCGCTGCCACAACGCACGAATGGTGCCGCTGGCACGCCACTGCTCCAGGAGAGTCTTGGCGTCCTTCTCAATCTCCACAGGCAGCTTGATTGTTTGCGCGTCGATGCGTGAGCCGAGAATGGCGGCGCGCTTTTGCGCGACTGCCCCAAGCAACTTGTCGAAAGCTTCGGCGAACAGCTTGACCCCATCGTCGACGAGCGCATCGGTGATTGCATCGAGTGAAATGCCCGCCTTTGCGAGATCCGCGAGAACGCGCTCGGCGTCCGGGATATTCTGTTCAAGACTGTCGCGCGGTTTGCCGTGATCGCGGAAAGCATCGAGCGTTGCAGGAGGAACGGTGTTGACCGTGTCGCGACCGATCAACTCCTCAACATAGAGCACGTCGCTGTAAGCCTTGTTCTTGGTACCGGTCGATGCCCACAGCAGACGCTGAACCTGTGCTCCCTTCGCCGCGAGCTTTTTCCAGCGCTCGCTTCCGATCACTCTTAGATAGTGTTGATAGGCCAGCTTGGCATTGGCGATGGCCACCTTGCCCTTGAGTGCTTCGAGCTGCGTCTTTTCCTCACCACTTGCGGCAGCGATCTTGCCGTCGAGTTGAGTATCGACCGAGGTGTCGATGCGGCTGACGAAGAAACTCGCCACGCTGGCGATGCGCTTCGGATCGCCGCCACCGGCGACAAAGTCCTCCAGCCCGGCGATATAGGCTTCGAGAACTTCCGCATACATCTTCTGCGAGAACAGCAGCGTGACATTGATGCTGATGCCCTGCGAAATCAGGGCGCGAATCGCTGGAACGCCCTCGGGGGTGCCGGGGACTTTCACCATCAGGTTACTGCGCCCGACGCTGGCCCAGAGCCGCTGCGCCTCGGCGATGGTGCCTTCGGTGTCGCGCGCCAGATAGGGCGAGACTTCGAGACTGACATAGCCGTCCGCGCCTTTCAGATCGTCATAGACCGAATGCAGCGCATCCGCCGCGCGCTGGATGTCTTCCACCGCGAGCGTTTCATAGAGATCACTCGCCGAACGGTCGCGCTCGCTCAGCAGCGCAGAAACGGCGTCGTCATATTCATTGCTGCCGCCGATCGCCTTCTCGAAGATCGAGGGATTGGACGTGACGCCGCGCACTCCGTCGCTGTCGACCAGCGCCTTGAGTTCGCCATTGGCGATGAATCCGCGTGCGAGGAAATCGAGCCAGATGGCCTGGCCGTGGGTCGTAAGAGCTTTAACTGGGTTCATGCCGTCTCTGGGGATTGGCGGAGGGAAGGGAACGTTCGTCTCTTTTAGCCAGAATAGATCGCCTATGGGGCAGCAATATAGAGAGAGCCATCGCCAGCCTGATTTTTTGCTGAACGGCGGGAGAAGAATATCCGCCTGCCGCCCTTGGGAGGGGAAGGATTCTCTCCATTTTGAGCCGTGAGGGCAAGAATATCGTTAGTTTTTCAGCGATATGGACCGTTTTCGGGCGGGCGAATAGATAATTGTTCTCCAAATCTTACTGAATGTAGCTGAGGACACTCCGTCATGCCCGGTATCCCGGTCTCCGCTGGTTTCGCGATTGGTCTCGCCTTTGGCGTTGTCGGTCTCCTCAGCGGCTTCTGCCTGATGAGTAGCCTGCGCGACTGGTGGACCGCCAATGACGGCCGCAAGGTCCGCAGCTATGCCGTCGCCCTGGCCGTTGCGATCATCGGTACGCAGTTTGTCGCGGGTGCTGGCCTCGTCGATATCGCCAAGTCGCTTTACCTGCAGCCTTCGTTCTCCGCGCCGCTCATTTTCGCCGGCGGGCTCCTGTTCGGCTTCGGCATGGTTCTCTCCAACGGCTGCGCCTCGCGCGCGCTGGTTCTGCTTGGCAAGGGCAACCTCCGCTCGCTGGTCGTGATCGCCATTATCGGTGTCACCGCGCAGATGACGCTGAAGGGCCTGATCGCGCCTGCGCGCCTTGCATTCCTTCAGGCGACGCAAATCACGCCGACCACTGTTTCCGCGCCCGCGCTGCTCGCCACCATGGGCTTTGATGAGTCTGTCGCCCGTATCGCGCTGACGCTGATCGCGAGCGGTTCGCTGCTGATTTTCGCGTTTTCGGATCGTCAGTTTCGTAATGCTTATGGCCAGATTGCAGCCGGTCTTGCGATGGGCCTTCTGGTCACGGCCGGCTGGCTTGCAACCGGCTGGCTCGGCGCCGATGACTTCAACCCGATTCCTGTGACGTCACTGACCTTCGTCTCTCCGATTGCGGACACCCTGCAGTACACGATGCTCTCGACAGGCCTTTCGCTGAGCTTCGGTATCGCGCTTGTTGTCGGTGTTCTCAGCGGCAGCCTCGTGACGGCAATTGCGACCGGACGTTTCAAGCTGGAAGGCTACACCTCGCCGAACCACATGGTGCGCTCGATCTCCGGCGCAGCTCTGATGGGAATCGGCGGTGCGATGGCTTACGGCTGCTCGATCGGGCAGGGCCTGACCGGTCTCTCCACGCTCGGTATGCCGTCGTTCATTGCCGTCGCGGGCATCCTGTCCGGTGCAGCGCTCGGCATCCGCGGCGCGGCTTTCGTTCCCGCTCTCGCAACGCGCTAACGATAGCGTTCACCAGAACGTTCACGGCAAGTGGCTTGTTCTCTTGAGTGCGCTCCGGCATCCTCCGGCGCGTTGTTGTAAGAGGCAGGCTACCATGAATCGCCGTGAACTTTTTTTCGCCGTTGCCAGCCTCGCGCTGACGTCGGCCATTTCGCATCCTGCGCTGGCGCAGACGAAGGCGAAACCTCCCGAGGACAAGCCCTTCGCGGAACACTTCATCGCGCTGCAAATTTCCGATTCCGATCAGAAGAAGCAGCGTCTGGTATTGAGTGTGGCGAGCAATCTTCAGAAGGCTTACGGACAGGACAAGATCGCCATCGAGGTCGTGGCGTTCGGTCCCGGCATTGATCTGCTTCGCGCCGAAAGCGAAAACCGCCAACTGGTGGATAGCCTCGTCACCCAGGGTGTCCGCTTCGATGTGTGCGGCAATACGCTCGACACCATCGAACATGAAACGGGCCAGCGTCCGAAGATCAATCCGCATGCCATCGAAGTGAAGGTCGGCGTCGGGCACCTGCTGACCCTGAGCGAAGGCGGCTACACCGTTATTCGCCCCTAATCCTCCTGCAAGCTATTCAGCAGGACCGCCTTTGCCGAGGAAATTCGCCCAGCGCCGCTGAAGCATGTCGCGCGGGGAGCCATCGACCAGAATGGCGATGCCAAGCCGCGCACCGATGACCATGCCGCCGATTGCGAGCGGCGCGGACAGAGCCAGCATCGATCCCGCAGTCAATCCCTGACCAATGGTGCAGCCGCCGGCAAGAATACCGCCGGCGCCCATCAGCAAGCCGCCGCCGAGGTGGCGCCGCATCTCGTGATCGTCGTCGAACGCCTCCCAGCGCAGTTCGGCTGAACGCCATGCGGCGAACCAAGATCCGGCGACGACCCCGAACACACTGCCGACACCGAAGTCGGCGAAATTCGTGACGTTTTGCAGGCCGGCATAGAGCGCCTTGCCGATGGTTGAGACGAACGTCAGGCTTTGCGGCCGCGCCGGGCCTGCGAAATCATCCACCACGCACGTGGTCACGATCCAGCCGGCGATAATCAGAATGCCGAGCACGACTCCTGCGGACAGGAGTCGCGGCGCGCGGCGAAGCCGGGGATCGCGCAGCGCGAGCCAGCACAATGCCGTTCCCGCCAATACCGCGAGGATGGCTCGCGTATCGATACCGAGAAATTGCGACGACAGCGATGCGATGTCGGCGCGCGTGCCGTCGGGCATGGGTAGCGACAGTGATTCCAGAAACTCGATCCGAAATGTTGCGAATATTCCGCGCAGCGTTGCGTAAGCCGCGCCGCCCAATACGAGAACGACCACAAGGCTGCGCAGGTCACCGGTGCCGAGCCGCACCAGCGAGCCGAAGCCGCAGGTGCCGACCATCGCCATGCCGACGCCGAACATCACGCCGCCGATCAGGATCGACACCAGCGGCAAGGCTGCGGGCGTGTATGTCACGAGTGCGGGATCGAGAATGCCGCCGATAACAAGCGCCTGTGTTCCGAGAATGGCAATGCCGAGCGCCAGCCCGAACACGCGCAGCCGCCGGCTGTCGCCGCCCATCAGCGCGTCTTCAATCGCGCCGAAGGTGCACAGCCGCGCATGGCGCACGGCAAAGCCCGCGATCACGCCGATGGCGAAACCGACGATTGCTTGCATCCAGGCAGACATATTCTGCATGGCGTTCTCCCGGACCGGTGCGGCGTAAAGCCTTGCGGGCTGCGTCGCATCCGCCTGCCGTTGCGGCAGGTTTATTTCTTGTCCGCGGCCTCTACCGGCGCGCAGAAAATATCGTAGACCACCGAAATCACCCGGCGGACATCTTCGTTGGCGAGGCTGTAGTAGATCGTCTTGCCGTCGCGGCGGGTATCGACCATGCCGTCGTAACGCAGGCGCGCGAGCTGTTGCGACACCGCGGACTGGCGCAGCGAGAGAATGTTCTCAAGTTCGGTGACCGAGCGTTCGCGTTCGGCGAGCAGGCACAGCAGCAGCAGGCGATTTTCGTGCGAGAGCGCCTTGAGGAAGTTGCTCGCCTTGCGCGCCTTGCGCATCAGCTGGTCAAGCTCGGGCGAATATTCCGCGCCGTCGCGAAGTTCGGTTTCCAGTTCGGATGAAAGGATCGATGTCATAGGCATGGCTTTCAAACGGTGGATCAGATTCGGTTCGGTTCGCGCGCCGTGGTCTGCAGCTTCGCCGCAAGCGCGTCGAGCAATCCCCAGAACGCATTGTCGTTGCTGTAGCCGGTGATGCGGCCGATCTCGCGGCCGTTGTCCACCACCACGAAAGTCGGCGTGAAGCGAACCGGCGAGGCGAGGGTAACGCCGCTCATTTTCTGGCTCTGGATATCGACCCGCCGCAGCGGCAGCGCCTTGGCCTCGTCGGTCCGGTCGTACAGCGCGCCAACGTCGCGCTCCCATCGCTGACAGTAGACGCAGCCGGCCTGCTCGAACATCACAAGCTCGGCCGCGCCTGCCAAAGCGGGCCAGAGTGCGCCCGCCGCGAACGCGATAGCTGCCATACCGGAGGTTCTTGCGCGCAATCCTGCAAACATGTGATACATATACACGAATTCGCATGTATCTACCAGAGCCGGGAAATCCGTGGTTTCTTCCATTTCTTTTGCTGGGGCGCTGGGGGCGGGGGTGCTGTCGTTCCTCTCTCCCTGCGTTTTGCCGTTGGTGCCGCCGTATCTGTGTTTTCTGGCGGGGATCAGCCTTGATGAGCTGACACACAAGCACAAGGCGCGCGGCTGGCGGCCGGACTGGCGCGTGGTTGCGCTGTCGTTCGCCTTCGTGCTCGGCTTTGCCACGGTGTTCGTCGCGCTCGGCGCATCGGCGTCGGTGATCGGCAAGGCTGTCACCACGTATTTCGATACCCTCGCCATTGTTGCAGGTGTGATCATCATCATTCTCGGTCTGCATTTTCTCGGGGTCTTTCGGATCGGACTCCTGTTTCGCGAAGCGCGATTTCAGAACGTCTCGAAACCCGCGGGATTTTTGGGTGCCTATATCGTCGGCCTTGCGTTTGCATTCGGCTGGACGCCCTGTGTCGGACCGGTGCTGGCTGCGATCTTGATGGTTGCGGGGATCGAGGGATCGGCGGCGCGCGGCGCGCTGCTGCTTGGGGCCTATGCGCTCGGGATCGGCATTCCGTTCATGCTGGCCTCGCTGTTCTCCGGTCCGTTCGTGCAGATGATGGCGCGGCTGCGCGGCCACATGAGCACTATCGAAAAGGTGATCGGCGGCGCTCTTGTGCTGACCGGTGTGCTGTTTTTGACTGGCGGCATGCCGCGCATCGCGGGCTGGCTGCTGGAGACATTTCCTGCATTCAGTTCATTCGGTTGACGCGACGGAGGGAGGCGCACTTGCCCAACAACAAAAGCCATCTGACCCGGCGGCACGCCATCGCCGCGCTCGGCATGGGAGCTCTGAGCCTGCGCGCATCGCCATCGTTGGCGAAAGCGACGCTCGGTGACGACGGCATCTATCATATGGACTGGTATCTTGAGAGCTTCCTCGACGTGTCCGAAGATCTCACCGGCGCGACGGCGAAGGGCAAACGCTTTGCGATCATGTGGGGCCTCAAGGGCTGCCCGGCCTGCAAGCGGATGCATGAGGTGCATATGATGGACCCGAAGATCGAGGGTTACATCCGCGACAATTTCGAAATCCTTCATCTCAATCATATCGGCGCGCGCGAAGTGACTGACTTCGATGGGCGCAAGCGCAGCGAGAAGGCGTTCGGCGAAGCCTACGGCATCCGCTTCACCCCCACGATCCAGTTCTTCCCCGAGAAGGCTGACGAGCTTGCCGCACGGAGCGGCCAGGCGCGGGAAGTCGCGCGCATGCCGGGCCTGCTGGAGCCGGCGGAGTTTCTCGCCATGTTCCGCTATGTGCGCGAGAAGGGTTACGAATCTGCGCCGTTCCCGGAGTGGCTCAAGCGGCAGGCGTGACTTTTTTCGATCGCACTCGATGTTCAGCGGACATCCCGCACCATCTCAATTCGTCATGGCCGGGCTTGACCCAGCCATCCACGACTATCTCGAGGTTCGCAAGCAAGGCGTGGATCACCGGGTCAAGCCCGGTGATGACAATCGTGGGTGTTGCACTTGCGTACGTCACATCGCATTCCGATTCAATTTTCAAACAGCATGCGCGTGTGGGGTTCGCCCCATTCGCGCCAACGAAAGGCGTGCGCCATCGTTCTCGCGCATCGCGCGAGGTGAGCTTTTAGTTTTGCCCCTCACAGCGCGCGCGAGGCCTGCCTCGTTCGCGCCCCAAACTTTGAGGGGCATGGAGCGCCGCGAGGCGCACCTTGTGTTCGTTTCGCTTCCGGCATCGCTTGCGAGGCGATGGGATTCCGAAAGCGCATCGCCTTGCGGCGCTCCATTGCGGCGATTTTGGGCGAGGGGACCGTACTTCCGGGTGCGGACGGGGGAGGTACTCGACCCCTGATCCGGACGGCTTTCGCCGCCTTCGTCCGCTCCGCGTCCAGCCGGCGAACGGCAGAGCCACATAGTTGGCCCGGACGGTGACCCCAGCCTCCCGGGCGCGTGTGTGCGAGACACGTGCGCAGGCACCGCATCCTGCTCCGCTTCAAAGCGCCCTCGAGAAGCGCCCCTCACGAACAGGACATGGCGAACTTAAGCGCGCTTCAGAGCACGGGACGCGTATCCCCATCACGAAATGTTTCGAGGTCGGATTTCCCCACTCGTCATTCCGGGGCGCGCGGTTTCGCGCGAACCCGGAATCCATAGCCACTCAGAAGATAGTCGCAATCATGGATTCCGGGCCTGCGCCAAGCGGCGCATCCCGGAATGACGGGCCAGGAAACGCGCGCCCCGGAATGCCGGGATTAGAAGTCGCTGCATCCGGGCTGCGCATGCTTGCTTTATCCTGCGCTCGCCGGTCCGTGCGTATTGTTTCGTCTTCCGGAAGATCTCTTTAACCAAGGCGTCATGGCACCTGAGCACAGGGACTTCGCACGCATGCAGGTTTCAAAAGTTGACACCGGCCTGCAACAAGCGAATTCTGACCGGCGTCACGAGGATGCGCTGAAGGCGGCTCCTGCGTTCGAACATGCCGGTGCCATCGGTCGCTCCCGGAGACGGTTGGAAAACAACGGGACGATTGTGCAACGTCAAAGAACGGAGAGATCAATGTCGGACACGTCGGTTCAACCGCGGGCGACCTTACCCCGGTCATTTGCGCTTCGTGAAGCTCTCGCTCAAAACTGGTGGCTGGTGCTGTTGCGCGGCATCGCGGCCATTCTCTTCGGAATATTGGCGTTTATCTGGCCGGGCCTGACGCTGCTGACTCTCACGCTGATGTGGGGCGCATTCGCGCTCGCCGACGGAGTGTTTTCTTTGTGGGGCGCAATATCAGGCAGAGGCGGCGCCATAGCACCGCGCTGGTGGCTCGCTCTCGTCGGCATCGCCGGCATTATCGCGGGCTTGCTCGCGTTCTTCTGGCCCGGCACGACTGCCCTGATACTGCTGACGTTCATCGCAGTCTGGTCGATCGTTATCGGCGTGCTGGAGATCTGGGGCGCGATTCAATTGCGCAAGGAAATCGAAGGCGAATGGTGGCTGATTCTCGGCGGCCTGCTTTCGATCGGCTTCGGCGTTCTCCTTCTGGCCCGGCCCGGTGCCGGCGCACTGGCGCTGGTCTGGACGATCGCCTGGTTCTCGGTGCTCACCGGGGTGATTTTCATCGGGCTGTCGTTCCGGCTGAAGAAGCTCAAGGCGCCCGCCTGAATCGACAGGAGAAGAGGCGCGCGGCTTTAGAAGTCCAGCTTGTCGCTGATCGCGGCGATGCCGGCCTTGGCGCAGGCCTCGTCCGCATCGCCGCCCGGCGCGCCGGACACGCCGATGCCGCCCAGCATTGAGCCGCCGGCCTCGATCACCACACCGCCGCCGATCAGCACCACATTGGGAAGCTGACGCAGGCCCTGCATCGCAGGCGCCTGAGTGGCGGCGACAAGATCGGTGGTGTTGCTCTTGAAGCTGACCGCGGTCCACGCCTTGCCGGTCGCCGTGGGTGGCGTGTGCGCACCCGCGAAGCGATCACGCAGCATCACCTGCGGCGTGCCTGAACGGTCGACCACCGCGACCGCGACCTGATAGCCACGTTTGCGGCACTCGGCGAGCGCGGCCTTGGCTGCGTCCAGCGCGATCTCGGGGGTGAGCGACTTGGTGGCGACAGTCGCATCCTGTGCGCGCACCGGAGCCGAGGCGAGGGCGCAGACAGCCGCCATCGCCAGCAGATATCGCATCTTCATCTCGTTCTCCGTTTCGCGTGCCGCTTACTTGTTGACCGGCGATTCCGGATCGAACAGCAGCGCGACGAGGTCCTGGATCTGTTTTTCGCTCAGCACCTTGTTCGCGCCGAAGCGCGGCATGTTGGAGCATGCGAACACGGCCTGCGAATCGTAGATCTTGGTGAAGGCGTTCTTGATCTCGTCGGGCGCGTATTTGCGGTCCTTGCCGTAGTTGGTGAGGCTCGGGCCGAGTGTGCCGAAGGACACCTCCGATTTCTCCAGCTGGTGGCAGGCATAGCAGTTGCCGCCCGCAACGGTGTCCGGCGGATCGGAGAACTGTCCGCCGCGGCCGTTGTTGGCGACCTTGCGGCCTTCCTTCCAGTCACCGAGGAATTTTCCGTCGGCGGGATAGACCACCTTCGCCAGCTCGCGCTTGGTAATCGCGTCGGCTTCCTTCGACGGCACGTTGTTGTGGAAGGCGTTGCAGGTCTTCAGCGTCTCGTCGGGAACGATGCGCTCCTGCCATTCCGGCGGCGCCTTGCCGAAGGTCGCCTTCACGTAGGCGTCGACAATAGCCGGGTCGATGGTCTTCGGTGCGGTCTGCGCGGCGGCGGAGAAGGGCAGCGTGATGATGCCTGCGGCAAAAGCCAGCGCAGCGATATTCATTGTCTTCGTCATGATGCGCTCCTCTCTCAACGCTTGATCGACGGGACGTTGATTTCCGCGCCCGCCGCCTGCTTCTGCAGGAACACGGTCAGCGCGGTGAGCGCGTCGGATGCGTATTCAGGAACCGGCCAGCGCTGCTGCCGATAACAGTCCCACAACCGGTGCTGCATGGTGCGGAGCGCACCCTGCGACACGCGATAGGTCGGCCAGCCGGCCATGGTTTCCTGCGGCTGCTTGCCGGGCTTCGACAGATCCGGCAGGCCCTGCAGGCGGATGCGCTTGCCTTCTTCGGCATGGCAGGTCGAGCAGGAGAAATCGTTCACGCCGCCGCGACGATAGAACAGCGCTTCGCCGACCGCCGCCATTTCCTGCTCTTTCGGATGGCTGAGAGGAATGTCGATCTTCATGCCGTTCGACTTGTTGGCGATGTAGGCGACAAGGTCTTCCATGTCGGAGGCCTTGCCGGGACCGGAGAAGCGGCGCGCGATCACATCCTTGGTGTCGAGGCCCTGAATGTTGGTCATGCACCAGAGCAGGCGCTGCTCGAGGTCCATCACCTTGTCGGAGTCCTTAAAGTAACGCGGCAGCTTGGCGAATGCGCCTTCCAGCTTGCCCGGGCCCTGACCGAGATCGCAGGTTTCGAGCGAGACGTCCTTGGTTCCGCGCTTCTGCTTCCAGAGCACTTCGCCGCGGTCGACCGCGAGATAGCCGGGATTGGACATCGGATCGGAAATCATCGCGCGGTAACGCTCGATTTCCTTTTCGCTGGCGTCCTGCGCCAGAGCAGGGGCGCTCGACGCGCACATCAAAATGGCAAAAGCGATTGCCGACCGAATCGTGGTCCGTCTCATTCCTGGTCCTCCCCTCCGTCAGACCGTCTGTGCGGCCCTTTCGGCTTCCGGTTTAGCCTCGTGTCGAAGTTCGCTTCATTTTGCAGCGCCTTACAAGGCGTGTAGAAATAGGCGGACTCACAGACCCAGACTAGAACATCTTTACATTCACGAAAAAGAATATAATGATGTGTCCCGGATCATGATAGATCAGGCTTGGCATCGTCAAGCGATACTATCGTCAAGGGAAGCAAAAGACTCCCGCAGGAGGAATCATAGATGAAGTTCACTGAACCAACGCGCCGTGACGCGCTGACGCTTGCAGCGATTGCGGGTTTGACCGCCGTGCTCGCGCCGAAAATGGTGTTCGCGGATGAAGCGGCCGTCGCCGCCGAAATCAAGAAACTGTACGGCGACAAGAAGCTCGACAGCGGCAAGATCAAGCTCGACGTGCCCGAGATCGCCGAGAACGGCCTCGTGGTACCGGTCAACGTCGAGGTCGAAAGCCCGATGACCGAACAGGATTACGTCAAGGCGGTGCATGTGTTCGCCGACGGTAATCCGCTGCCGGGTGTCGTCACTTACAAGTTCACTCCGGCTTGCGGCAAGGCTTCCGCCTCGACCCGCATGCGCCTCGCGCAGACGCAGAACATCGTTTGCGTTGCAGAGATGTCGAACGGCAGCCTTTACATGACGAAAGCCAACGTGAAGGTCACCATCGGCGGCTGCGGCGGCTGATCGGACATCGCTCAACAAGAAAAGATTCAGGCGAGGAATTTTCCAATGGCCAATGCACCCACACCGCGCGTTCGCGTTCCTGCCACTGCGAAGGCGGGCGAACTGATCGAGATCAAGACCCTCATTTCGCACGAAATGGAATCCGGCCAGCGCAAGGATTCGTCCGGCAAGGTCGTGCCGCGCAAGATCATCAACAAGTTTACCGCGACCTTCAACGGCAAGCCGGTGTTTGAGGCGGACTGGAATCCGGCGATCTCGGCCAATCCGTACCAGTCGTTCTTCTACAAGGCGTCCGAGACCGGCGAGTTCACCTTCACCTGGAAGGATGACGACGGTTCGGAATACACCGCCAAGAACAAGCTGACGGTCGGCTGATCTTTCGCGCGGGTTTTCAGTCCCGCGCGAGCACAGGCTTTCTGAAAATCGTTTCCCTCGACTTGAGGGGACAAGGGTGATGCGATGATATCGAGGCGGGAATTCCTGCAGGCGAGCGCGGCTGCGTCTGCGCTGACGATCGGCAGCGGACTGGGGCCGCTCGGGCGCGTGGCCGCGCAGCAGAAGCTGACGCAGGCGGACATTCTCAAGTTTGATCCGCTCGGCACGGTGACGATCCTCTATGTGGCGGACAATCATGCGCAGTTGATGCCGCTGTATTTCCGCGAGCCGTCGGTCAATCTCGGCGTCGGCGCGGACAAGGGTCTGCCGCCGCATCTCACCGACGACGCGTTCCGGAAGTATTTCAACGTCGCCGCAGGATCAGCCGACGCCTACGCGCTAACGGCGGATGATTTCGTATCGCTCGCGCGCAACTACGGCCGCATGGGCGGCATGGACCGCGTCGCGACCCTGATCAACGCGGTGCGTGCGGAACGCGGCGAGGACAAGGTGCTGCTGCTCGACGGCGGCGACACCTGGCAGGGAAGCTGGACCTCGTTGCAGACCAAAGCGCAGGACATGGTCGATGTCATGTCGGCGCTCAAGGTCGATGCCATGGTCGGCCACTGGGAGTTCACCTATGGCGCGGACCGCGTCAAGGAAATCGCCGACAAGGCGCCGTTCGCATTCCTTGCGCAGAACATCCGCGACAACGAATGGCAGGAGCCGGTGTTCGAAGCGCGCAAGATGTTCGAGAAGGGCGGCGCGAAGATCGCCGTGATCGGACAGGCATTGCCTCGCACCGCCGTCGCCAATCCGCGCTGGATGTTCCCGAAATGGGAATTCGGCATCCGCGAAGAAGACATGCAGAAGCAGGTCGATGAAGCGCGCGCCGAGGGTGCGCAGATCGTCGTGCTGCTGTCGCACGATGGCTTCGACGTCGACCGCAAGCTCGCTGGCCGCGTGAAGGGTCTGGACGTGATCCTGACCGCGCATACGCATGATGCGATGCCGGGCTTGGTGCGCGTCGGCGATACCGTGCTGGTCGCCACCGGCTCACATGGCAAGTTTGTCTCGCGTCTGGACATTGACGTGAAGGACAAGAAGGTTGCGGGCGTCCGCTTCAAGCTCATGCCGGTGTTCACCGATGCGATCAAACCGGACAGCGCCATGACCGCGCTTGTGGAGAAGGTCAGGGCGCCGTTCGCCAAGGATCTGGCGCGCGTGATCGGCAAGACGGATTCGCTGCTGTATCGCCGCGGCAATTTCAACGGCACGTTCGACGATCTGATCTGCGACGCGATGCTGTCGGAGCGCGATGCCGAGATTGCGCTGTCGCCGGGATTCCGCTGGGGCGGCACGCTGCTGCCGGACAGCCCGATCACATGGGAAGATGTCACCAACGCCACCGCGATCACCTACCCGAACTGCTATCGTAACCAGATGACCGGCGCGCAGCTCAAGGAAATCCTCGAAGACGTCGCCGACAACATCTTCCACCCCGATCCGTACTTCCAGGGCGGCGGCGACATGGTGCGCATCGGCGGCATGGGATATTCGATTGATGTGTCGAAGCCGATGGGCTCGCGCATTTCCGATCTCACCCATCTGAGATCCGGCAAGCCGATCGAGGCGGCGAAGAGCTACAGCGTCGCGGGCTGGGCCAGCGTCAACGAAGGCACGCAGGGTCCGCCGATCTGGGACGTGGTGTCGGCGCATGTCGGCAAGCGTGGCACTGTGAAGGTCGAGCCGAACACGGCTGTCAAAGTTTCAGGCGCGTAACGCGGGACATTTCAATGCAAAGTCGCGCTCAACATATTCACGTATCGAGATAGATAGAAAGGATGCCGCATGAGTGACACATCATCTGCGGATATTCTCAGCCGCCGCAAATTCCTCGGCGCAGCGAGCCTCGCGGGCGCGGGTGTTGCGCTCGGCGCCAAGCCTGCGATGGCGGAAGGCGCCAAGCCCGATCCGCTGATCACCGAGGTTCAGGACTGGAATCGCTACCTCGGCGACGGCGTGCAGAAGACTCCTTACGGCGTGCCCTCGAAGTTCGAGAAGAACGTGATCCGCCGCGACGTGTCGTGGCTGACGGCATCGCCGGAGTCCTCCGTCAACTTCACGCCGCTGCATGAGCTCGATGGCATCATCACGCCATCGGGCCTCTGCTTCGAGCGGCATCATTCGGGTGTCGCGGAGATCAATCCCGCCGACCATCGCCTGATGATCAACGGCCTCGTGGACAAGCCTTTGGTGTTCACGATGGACGACATCAAGCGCATGCCGCGGGTGAACAAGATCCATTTCCTCGAATGCGCGGCGAACTCCGGCATGGAGTGGCGCGGCGCGCAGCTTAACGGCTGCCAGTTCACTCACGGCATGGTTCACAACGTGATGTACACGGGCGTGACGCTGAAGACAGTGCTGGATGAAGCGGGCCTCAAGCCGAACGCGAAATGGCTGATGCTGGAAGGCGCGGACGCCGCCGCCATGAACCGCTCGCTGCCGGTCGAAAAGGCGCTGAACGATTGCCTGCTCGCTTTCGGCATGAATGGCGAAGCGCTGCGGCCTGAACAGGGTTACCCGCTGCGTGCGGTGATTCCCGGCTGGGAAGGCAATCTCTGGGTGAAATGGATTCGCCGCATCGAAGCCGGCGATCAGCCGTGGCAGACCCGCGAGGAAACATCGAAGTACACCGACCTCCTCGCCGACGGCCGCTCGCGCAAGCACACCTTCATCATGGATGCCAAGTCGGTGGTGACCAATCCGTCGCCGCAGGCGCCGCTGAAGCACAAGGGCCGCAATGTGCTGAGCGGTCTCGCATGGTCCGGCCGCGGCACCATCAAGCGCGTGGACGTCACCATGGACGGCGGCCGCAACTGGCAGACCGCGCGGATCGACGGGCCAGTGCTGGAGAAATCGCTGGTGCGCTTCTATGTCGATTTCGACTGGAATGGGCAGGAGCTGATGATCCAGTCCCGCGCGATGGATTCCACCGGTTATGTGCAGCCGACCAAGGACGAACTGCGCAAGGTGCGCGGCGTCAATTCGATCTACCACAACAACGGCATTCAGACCTGGCTGGTGCGTTCAACCGGGGAGACTGAAAATGTCGAAATCGGTTAAGGCCACGGCGTTCGTGGTGCTTGCTGGCGTGGCGCTCGTTCTTGCTGCGCCGCGCTCAAGCCATGCGCAGCAAATTGCCACACAGGCGACAGCGAAGACCTCGTCTAAGCTCGGACTTGGACGTCCCGCGCTGCCCGAGGAAATCAAGGCGTGGGACACCGATGTCCGCCCGGATGGCAAGGGATTGCCGCCGGGCAAGGGCACGGTGAAGCAGGGGGATGCGTTGTTTCAGGAGCGCTGCGCTTCGTGTCATGGCGAATTCGGCGAAGGCGCGGGCCGCTGGCCGGTGCTCGCCGGGGGCGCGGGGACGCTCAAGGCGGACCGGCCCGACAAGACCATCGGCTCGTTCTGGCCAGACCTGTCCACCGCGTTCGACTACATCAAGCGCGCGATGCCATACGGCAATGCACGTTCGCTGACCGACGATGAGGTCTACGCGATCGTTGCCTATCTGCTGTCGATGAACGACATCGTGAAGGACGAGAACTTCGAACTCAGCGACAAGAACTTCACCTCGATCAAGATGCCGAACGCCTCAGCCTTCTTCGAAGACGACCGCGAGACGTCCGAAAAGCAGTTCTGGAAGAAAGACCCGTGCATGAAGGATTGCCGCAGCGCACCGAAAGTGACCGGACGGGCGATCTCGGTGGATGTGACGCCCGACAGCAAGTCCGGCCCGAAGGTCGATTGATGGAGCGGCCGTCGGCGAGGGCGTTGCTTTTCGTTCTGGCGGCGGGTCTTGCGCTGGAAAATGCTGCTGCGGGAGACCGGGAACTTGGAGAGTATTTATCGGCGGAATGTGTAACCTGTCACCGTGCTTCGGGCGCGGCTCAGGGTATTCCGAAAATCACGGGATGGCCGGAAGACCAGTTCATCGCCGTGATAAACGCCTACAAGAACAAGCAGCGGGACAACCCGGTGATGCAGACCATAGCCGGACGGCTGGAGGCAGGTGACATCGCCGCTCTGGCGGCTTATTTCAGAACCCAGAAATAGTGTTCAACATTTCGGAGGGTGTCATGACAGAACAGAATGGCTCGGCAACACGGCGCAGTCTTCTCATCGGAGCCGCTGCCGGCGGCTTGGCGGCCGCAACGGCGCAGGCTGCGCCTCAGGCCCTGTCCATGGCGGACCTGAAGAAGGAAGGCGATGTCGCCTGTCTCTACCACTGCGATTACGGCGACAACGCGCGCTTCGCCCAGACGCTGAACAATATCTCCAATCACTATTCGGCTTACGGCGCGGACCCGTTCGGTCTGCAACTGGTCATCATCGCCCACAGCGTCGCGGTGAAGTATTTCCTCTCTACGCTTGAGGGCACGCCCTGGAAGGATGAGACCATCGATCCGGCGCTGTTCGAGCGCGTCACCGCGCTCGCCAAGAACGGCCTCAAGGTGCATCTGTGCGAAATCACCTTCCAGCGGCTGAAGCTCGACAAGGCCAAGGTGAAGGATGCGCCGTTTATCAGCTTCGTGCCGTCCGGGGTTGCCACTGTCGCGGCGCTGCAATCGAAAGGCTTTGCGTATCTCAAGGTCGGCTGATCCGCAGCCGCCTGATTTTCAATAAGACATATTGGAGGGACACATGAGCATCAGTCGTCGGCAGTTGATTTCAGGATCGGCATCGTTCGCGGGCGTCATGATGTTCGGTGCGCCTGCGGTGCTCGGGCAGGGCAAGCCGCGCGTGGTGGTGATCGGCGGCGGCGCAGGCGGCGTGACTGCGGCAAAATACATCGCCAAGGACAGTGCAGGCACGATCAGCGTCACGCTGGTGGAGCCGCTGGCGAAATATCAGACCTGCTTCCACAGCAATCTCTATCTCGGCGGTGTGCGGGATTATCCCTCCATTACCCACGGCTACGGCGCGGTGAAGAAGCACGGCGTCACCATCGTCGCCGACCGCGCGACGAAGATCGACCGCGACAAGAAGGAAGTCATCCTCGCCAGCGGCAAGAAGCTGCCTTACGACCGCCTGGTGGTCTCGCCGGGCATCGATCTGAAATACGATTCCGTTCCGGGCTGGTCGCAGGCCGCGGAAGAGAAGATGCCACATGCCTGGAAGCCAGGCGCGCAGACACTGCTCTTGAAGAAGCGGCTTGATGCCGTGCCCAATGGCGGTGTCATTGTGATGATCGCGCCGCCCAACCCCTACCGTTGCCCGCCGGGACCCTATGAGCGCGTCTCGATGATGGCGCACGCTTTGAAAAAGGCGAAGAAGGACCGCAGCAAGATCATCATCATCGATCCGAAGGATACCTTCTCCAAGCAGGGACTTTTTCAGGAGGGCTGGGAAAAGCACTACAAGGGCATGGTCGAATGGCTCGGCCCCAAAGTGCATGACGGATTGAAATCGGTCGATCCCAAGACCAACACCGTGGTGACGGGGTTCGAGACCTACAAGAACGCGGCGCTGGTCAATGTCATTCCCGCCCAAATGGCAGGTAGCATCGCGCGCGATGCCGGCCTCGCCAACGCAACCGGCTACTGCGCCATCGATCCGACCAACATGAAGTCGGCTACCGATTCCAATATCTACATTCTCGGCGATGCCTGCATCGCGGGCGACATGCCGAAGTCCGCGTTCTCCGCCAACAGCCAGGCCAAGGTCGCCGCCATGATGATCCGGGGTGAACTGGTGTCGGCGCGGACCTTCCCGGCGCGCTACACCAATACCTGCTGGAGCATGATCGACACCGACGATACGGTGAAGATCGGCGGCGCCTATGAGCCGAAGGACGGCAAGATCGCGGCGGCGTCCACCTTCGTCTCGAAGACCGGCGAGGATGCCGAACTGCGTAAGCAGACGCAGGCGGAAAACATGGGCTGGTATGCCGGAATCACAGCCGATATGTTTGCCTGACATGTTACATCGTTGACGGAACCCGCCGCGGCGCGGCGGGTTTCTGCTACGCCCACCAGTCTTGCGTCTCACCCCACCAGCCAGCCTTCCTGCCCGCTTCAAAGGTCAAACAGATGATTGCTCGTTCGCTCGCCGCCGCACTCGCTTTTTCCGCCGTCAGCTTTGCCGGTGCCGCCAATGCACAGGACGTCGCCGCTGGTGAGAAGTCCTTCAACAAGTGCCGCGCCTGTCATCAGGTCGGTGAGACCGCCAAGAACACCGTCGGTCCCGAACTGAACGGATTGTTCGGCCGTAAGTCCGGCAGCGTTGCCGGTTACAACTATTCCGACGCCAACAAGAATTCCGGCATCACCTGGGATGAGGCGGTGTTTGCCGAATACATCAAGGACCCGAAGGCGAAGATTCCGGGCACCAAGATGGCGTTCGCCGGCATCAAGAAGGAAGACGAGATCAAGGATCTCACCGCGTTCCTCAAGCAGTTCGCCGCCGACGGCAAGAAGAAGTAAGAGTTCGTCATTCCGGGGCGCGCTTTTGCGCGAGCCCGGAATCACCATCAGTTGTCATCATCATGTCTGGATTCCGGATCAGCCCGCGAAACGGGGCTGTCCGGAATGACGGCTCTAAACCGCTCCACGCGCCTGCCGGGCCGCTTCGACCATGTTGGTCAGCGCAGACCTGACCTCGGGCCAGCCGCGCGTCTTGAGGCCGCAATCCGGATTGATCCAGATCTGCTCCGGCGACAGGTTGCGCCGCGCCTTGCCGATCAGCTCCATCATCTCCGGAACCTCCGGCACGCGCGGCGAATGGATGTCGTAGACGCCCGGTCCGATCTCGTTCGGGTACTTGTAGGTGACGAAGGCGTCGAGCAGCTCCATCTTCGAGCGCGAGGTCTCGATCGAGATCACGTCGGCGTCCATCGCCCCGATGGCGTCGATGATGTCGTTGAATTCGGCGTAGCACATATGGGTGTGGATCTGGGTTTCGTCCTTCACGCCGGCCTGTGAAATCCTGAAGCATTCCACCGCCCAGTCGAGATAGGCCTTCCAGTCGCCCTTGCGCAGCGGCAGGCCTTCGCGCAATGCCGGCTCGTCGATCTGGATCACGCCGATGCCGGCTGTTTCGAGATCGGTCACCTCATCGCGCAGCGCGAAGGCGATCTGGCGGCAGACCTGATCGCGCGGAAGATCGTCGCGCACGAACGACCATTGCAGCATGGTGACCGGGCCGGTCAGCATGCCCTTCATCGGCAGCGTGGTGAGCGACTGCGCATAGGACGACCAGCCGACCGTCATCGGCTTCGGCCGCGAGACGTCACCGAAAATGATGGGCGGACGGACGTAGCGGGAGCCGTAGCTCTGCACCCAGCCGTGCTTGGTGAAGGCATAGCCCGACAGTTGCTCGCCGAAATACTGGACCATGTCGTTGCGCTCGAACTCGCCGTGCACGAGGACATCGATGCCGATATCCTCCTGCCAGCGTACCGCCTTCTCGGTTTCCGTGCGCAGGAACGCCTCGTAATCGGCATCGCTGAGCTGGCCCTTGGCGTGCTCGGCGCGCGCCTTGCGCACCTGCTCGGTCTGCGGAAATGATCCAATGGTTGTTGTTGGAAACGAGGGCAGGCGGAGCACCTTGCTCTGGAGTTTCTGCCGCGCGCCGAACGGACTCCTGCGTTGCGACAGCTTGGGCGACGTATCGGCGGCGCGCAATTTCACAGTGGGATTGTGAATCTTCGCCGACGAGACGCGCGTGGCTGCCGCCTGATCGGAAGCCGCAAGCTCACTCTTGATGGCCTCTCGTCCTGCCGATAACCCGCGGCTGAGGGCCGCCAGTTCGCCCATCTTCTGCACCGAGAACGCAAGCCAGCTTTTCAGGTCCGCATCGAGATCGGTCTCCTGATCGAGGTCGATCGGCACGTGGAGCATCGAGCACGAGGGCGCGATCTGGATGCGGTCCGCGCCGCCGCGCGCCGCGATGGCCTTGGCGGCAAGGTCGAGAACCTTCGCAAGATCCGCGCGCCAGATGTTGCGGCCGTCGATCACGCCGAGCGAAATCACGCGATCCGCAGGCAGCTTGCTCAGGACGGTATCGATCTGGCCCTTGCCGCGCACCAGATCGAGATGCACGCCGGCGATGGGTAGTTTGGTGACGAGATCGGCGTTGTCGCCGAGTTCGCCGAAATAGGTCGTCAGCATGATCCTGATGCCAGGTACCTTCAGCGCGAATTCGCTGTACGCGGCTTTCAGCACGGCCTTTTCATCCGCACCGAGGTCGAGCACGAGACATGGCTCGTCGATCTGCACCCAGTCCGCGCCTTCGGCGGCGAGTCTGTTGAGAACTTCGATGTAAACCGGCAGCAGTTTGGGCAGCAGCACCAACCGGTTTTCGCCCTTGCCGAGCTTGAGGAATGTCACAGGGCCGACCAGCACCGGCCGGGTCTGGATGCCGAGCGCCTTGGCTTCGCGGTATTCGTCGATTGCCTTGGTTGAGGCGAGGGTGAAGGTTTGATCCCTCGTGAATTCCGGCACCATGTAGTGATAGTTGGTGTCGAACCACTTGGTCATTTCCTGCGCGGGCACGCCGTGGCCGTGACTATGGTTATGGGCGCAGCCATCGTCGTGGCCCACATCCTTCTGGCTGCCACGCGCCATCGCGAAATAGGTTTCCAGCGACACCGGTCCGCCGGTCCAGCCGTAGATTGTCGGAATCGCGCCGACCATGGCGCTGGTGTCCAGCACCTGATCGTAGAGCGAGAAGTCGTTCGAGGGGATCACGGTGACGCCGAGATCGCGCTGGCGCGTCCAGTTGTCGGCGCGGATTTTCGCCGCAGCCTCGCGCAGCGCGCCTTCGTTGATCTTGCCGGACCAGAATTTCTCCAGCGCGATTTTCAGTTCACGGCGCGGACCGATACGCGGTACGCCCAGCGTGGCGACAGGAATGGAAGCAGTAGAAGAACCCGACATTGCAAAACCCCGTGATGTGGGGGCAGGGCCGGACATGCGCGAACGGGAAGGGCGGCGAGCGTCCTTTCGCAAGCGACACACCGGGGCACCCCGCCCGTGGACGTACTGTGATCGCGGCAGGTCTCCTGGCTCACGGCTCAACGCCTGATGTCCGGCCTTCCCGAGGCTTTCACCTCAGTGGCACCGATGGACGAGGCTCACCGTCTACAGTTGCGGGGGCAGCTTCGGAGTTGCGCGAACCTCTCGGGCCGCGCGCACCGCATTCCCTCTTGGCTCCGGATCACCGATCCGCAGAACCGCGATGATCAAGTTATGTGAAGCGGCTTGCCCCCGGTCAAAGGGAAAGCTTCCCACCGCGGCTGTGCCGGACGCGCGCGGGGAGCGAGTGGGCAGCCGGCGCAAGAGAATCATGCAAGCTGATTCTTGATGCGTGATCGCCAGACCTGAACTCCAGGCGCCGTTTCCTCACGCCAGCGGAAAATTTCTTTGACGGCTTTCCGGCGCATTCTGCGCTGTTGCGTGATTGTCCCGGTTATTCACACCGCGAGCCGCTTGACATCGCACCGTGAAAGTCACCAGATGTAGACGTCACGGTTCTACAAAGCCGCAAGGCCTTGTGGCGAAGATGGGAAGCCGGTGAGTTGCACTCCGATGCAGCAAGTCCGGCGCTGCCCCCGCAACTGTAAGCAGTGAGTTGAATCCGACCGATGTCACTGGTGCGTTTTCGCATCGGGAAGACCGGATTCAATGCCGACCTGCGAGCCAGGAGACCTGCCGCGACACCAAAAGAACGTCCACGGGCGGGGTGTCCGGCGGTCGCGTGCTTCGGTGCGTTCGCGCACCGCGACGACGCGCCTTTCGGCCTCAGCCCCCAAAAATTGCAACACGCACGGGGTCTGCCGATGTCTCTCTTGATCGAACGCGAAGCCGCCCAATCCGCTCCTCTCATTCAGTTGCGTTCCGAGTCACTGGCTATCCCTGCGGCAGAGCCGCCGCTCCAGATCATCCGCCGCAACGGCACGGTTTCGCCGTTCGACGCCAGCAAGATCTCGATTGCGATGACCAAGGCGTTTCTTGCAGTTGAAGGCCACACCGCAGCCGCCTCGCGCCGCATTCACGAGGTGATCGAGCAGCTCACAAACGAAGTGGTGGGCGCGCTGACCCGCCGGATCGGCGAGGGGCGCACCTTCCATATCGAGGACGTGCAGGATCAGGTCGAACTGGCGCTGATGCGCAGCGAGCACCACAAGGTCGCCCGTGCCTACGTGCTTTATCGCGACGAACGTCAGCGCCAGCGCGCCGAAGCCGCCGCCGCCAGGTCGGTCAAAACGCCGTCCGAGCCGCAGCTGCATGTCACGCTGGGCAACGGCGCGCGCGTCCCGCTCGACGCCGATCGCCTGATGCTGATTATTCAGGAAGCGTGCGCCAATCTCGACGGCGTCGACGCGGCACCTGTACTGGCTGAAACGAAGCGCAATCTCTACGACGGGATCAGCCAGGATGAACTTGCGCTTGCCGGCATCATGGCCGCGCGCACGCTGGTGGAGCAGGAGCCGAACTACGCCTATGTCAGCGCGCGCCTCCTGCTCGACAAGCTGCGCACCGAAGTGCTGTCGTTCGTTCATTCCGCGCAGATCAATGCGTCGCAGGCTGATATGACCGCGCGCTATGCGGAATACTTCCCGGTCTATGTCAAAAAAGGCATCGAAGCCGAATTGCTCGATCCTGAACTGGCGCGCTATGACCTGAAACGGATCGCGGCAGCGCTGAAGCCGGAGCGCGATCTGTCGTTCCAGTTCCTCGGATTGCAGACGCTGTATGATCGCTATTTCCTGCATCAGGACGGCAACCGCATCGAGCTGCCGCAGGCGTTCTTCATGCGCGTCGCGATGGGGCTTGCGATCCGCGAGATCGACCGCGAGGCGCGCGCCATCGAGTTCTATAACCTGCTG
Organism: Afipia sp. OHSU_II-C1; assembly: GCF_000497575.1. Lineage (GTDB taxonomy): Bacteria > Pseudomonadota > Alphaproteobacteria > Rhizobiales > Xanthobacteraceae > Afipia. The sequence continues at coordinate 176,907 of NZ_APJI01000001.1, read as the reverse complement.
TCGTCGTTCGACTTCATGGCGTCGACGCCGACGCTGTTCAACTCCGGCACGCTGCGGCCGCAGCTCTCCTCCTGCTTCCTCACCACGGTGGCCGATGATCTCGACGGCATTTTCAAGTCGGTGAAGGACAATGCGCTGCTGGCGAAATATTCCGGCGGTCTCGGCAACGACTGGACCCGCGTGCGCGGCCTCGGCGCGCACATCAAGGGCACCAACGGCGAAAGCCAGGGCGTGGTGCCGTTCCTGAAAGTTGCCAACGACACGGCAATCGCGGTCAATCAGGGCGGCAAGCGCAAGGGCGCGGTCTGCGCCTATCTCGAGACCTGGCACGTCGACATCGAGGAATTCCTCGACCTGCGCAAGAACACTGGTGACGACCGCCGCCGCACCCACGACATGAACACCGCGAACTGGGTGCCGGATCTGTTCATGCAGCGCGTCGAGGCGGATGGCGAATGGACGCTGTTCTCGCCCGACGAGACCCCGGACCTGCACGACCTTTACGGCAAGGCGTTCGCCGAGCGTTACGCATTCTATGAAGCGAAGGCTGCGCGCGGCGAGATGCGCGTGTTCAAGACGCTGCGCGCCACGGATCTGTGGCGCCGCATGCTGACCATGCTGTTCGAAACCGGGCATCCGTGGATCACGTTCAAGGACCCGTGCAATCTTCGTTCGCCGCAGCAGCATGTCGGCGTGATTCACTCATCCAATCTCTGCACCGAGATCACGCTGAATACGTCGGACGACGAGGTTGCGGTCTGCAATCTCGGGTCGGTCAATCTGCTCAACCATGTGGGTGAGGGCGGCATCGATCATGCGCGGCTGAAGCGGACGATCTCGACCGCGATGCGGATGCTGGACAATGTCATCGACATCAATTTCTACACCATCCCGGAAGCGCGCCGCTCGAACCTGCAGCATCGCCCGGTCGGCCTCGGCCTGATGGGCTTCCAGGATGCGCTGCATGCGCTGCGGATTCCGATGGCGTCGGACGCCGCCGTCGCGTTCGCCGACACCAGCATGGAAGCGATTTCGTTCCATGCCATCACGGCATCGGTCGATCTCGCGGCAGAGCGCGGACAGTATCCGTCGTTCAAGGGTTCGCTGTGGAGCCGCGGCATTCTGCCGATCGACTCCATTGAGATTCTCGCCGACGCCCGCAACGGCCTCGACATGGATCGGAGCGCGACGCTGGACTGGACAGCGTTGCGTGGGCGGGTGCAGTCGGTCGGCATGCGCAACTCCAACGTGATGGCGATTGCGCCGACGGCGACCATCTCCAACATCTGCGGTGTGGCGCAGTCGATCGAGCCCGCCTACCAGAACCTCTATGTCAAATCGAACATGTCGGGCGACTTCACCGAGGTGAACGAGTTCCTCGTCCGCGACCTGAAGGCGCGGGGCCTGTGGGACGAGGTGATGGTGTCGGATCTGAAATACTTCGACGGCAGCGTCGGCTCCATCGATCGCGTACCGGATGATCTGAAGCTGCTCTATGCCACGGCGTTCGAGATCGACAGCGCGTGGCTGATCGAGGCTGCGGCGCGGCGGCAGAAATGGATCGATCAGGCGCAGTCGCTCAATCTCTACATAGCCAATCCGTCGGGCAAGAAGCTCGATCAGTTGTATCGGCTGGCGTGGGCGCGCGGCCTGAAGACCACCTATTACCTGCGCTCGCGCAGCGCCACCCATGTGGAGAAATCCACGCTGAAGGGTACCGACGGCAAGCTCAATGCCGTGTCGTCAACGCCGCTCGCGGCCATGCCGGTGAACAAGCCTATCATCGTGCCGCAGACCGCGCCCGACCTGTCGAACGTGGCGGCGTGTTCGATCGACAATCCCGATTGTGAAGCCTGCCAGTAAGCAGCCCCGCCGTCATTGCGAGCGAAGCGATCCACCTTTGAAAAGTCAGGGATTGCTTCGTCGGATTCGCCTCCTCGCAATGACGAAATTGGCAACATCCGACGTTAGACAAGAAAGACGATCTTCATGCTCGACTGGTCCGAACCCGCACTTGCCAAACCCGCTACCAACCTGCCGCCGATTCTGACCGGTAAGCCTGTCGTATCGGAGCAAGCCGATGCAACCGGCCTCGGCACCATCGACCGCAAGGGTGGCCGCGTTTCTGTCGACGACAAGGCGATGATCAACTGCCGCGCCGACGTCAATCAGCTCCTGCCGCTGAAATACAAATGGGCGTGGGAGAAGTATCTCGCCGGCTGTAACAACCACTGGATGCCGACGGAAGTGTCGATGCAGGCTGACATCGCGCTGTGGAAATCGCGCGACGGCCTCACCGACGACGAGCGCCGCGCCATCAAGCGCAACCTCGGATTCTTCGCGGCCTCCGAAAGCCTCGTCGCCAACAACATTGTACTGGCGATCTACCGCCACCTGACCAATCCGGAGTGTCGCCAGTATCTGCTGCGTCAGGCGTTCGAGGAAGCGATCCACACCCACACCTTCCAGTACATCGTGGAAAGCCTCGGCCTCGATGAGGGCGAGCTGTTCAACATGTACCGGGAGGTGCCTTCGATCACCGACAAAGCGGCGTGGGCGCTCAAGCACACCCAGAATCTGGAAGACCCGGACTTCAAGACCGGCACGCCGGAGGCCGACCGGGCGCTGCTGCGCGACCTGATCACCTTCTATGTCTGCTTCGAGGGCATGTGGTTCTATACCGGCTTCGCGCAGATCCTGTCGCTCGGCCGCCGCAACAAGATGGTCGGCATCGCCGAGCAGTATCAGTACATCCTGCGCGACGAGAGCATCCATCTGAACTTCGGCATCGACGTGATCAACCAGATCAAGATCGAGAACCCGCATCTGTGGACCGCCGAATTCCAGGAGGAGGTCCGCGGAATGATCCGCGAAGCGGCCGAACTGGAAGCGGCCTATGGCCGCGATACCATGCCGCGCGGGTTCCTCGGCCTGAACGCAGCGCTGTGCGAACAGTACATGCACTTCATCGCCAACCGCCGCTGCGCCCAGCTTGGGCTGACCCGCGTGTTCGACGAGACCGACAATCCGTTTCCGTGGATGTCGGAGGCGATGGACCTGAAGAAGGAGAAGAACTTCTTCGAGACTCGCGTAATTGAATACCAGAACGGCGGCGCGCTGAGCTGGGAATAAATCGTTAATCTTTGCCGCCGCGCGGTGCCGAGATACGGTGCAATGGCGGCGAATGCGCATGATGTTTGCAGGAAACGCCCGCTATGCGGGCGTTTTTTGCTGAATGAGGTAGCAATTTACGGGGTGTTATTCAATTTTGTTTACCTTGAGGCACTTTGCGCCGGTTGGAGACCGGCCGGTTTGACATGCAAAAAGAACTTTTGGGGGTTGGAAATGGGCTGGTTCAAAAGCACTCCGGCAAAGCAGAAGACGAGCGTCAGCTTTCTTTCCAATCTGCGATTTCGAACCAAGATCATGCTCGGCTTCGTCACGGTGCTGGGCATCTCCGCCATCAATATGGGCGTTGCCTATTTCGGCTTTGAGCGGATCGTCGAGGGCGTCCAGTCCTATCAGGGCATTGTCGCCGAGACCGACAGCGCGCGGGACATCGACCGCGAACTCGCGGCCTATCAGCTTCTCGCGCGTTATTATGTGACGACCGGCCTTCCCGCCGACGAAGAGGCTGCACGCGCTGCGGAGACTGCCCTTGGCGCGGCCATCGAGCGCGCGGCCAGGGTTGCCACTGCCGGCAACCGGAAGAGCGTTCTCAATCTTTCGGCCAGCTACAGCGAGTTCGCCGGGCTGTTCGGCGAGGTCATCAAGCTCAAGACCGACAACGCCGCGATCGCGTCGAACCAGTTGCTCCGGATGGGCAACGTCATCCGCTACAAGTTCGACGATCTGGCGGATACCGCGATCCTTGCCGGTCTGACGTCGATCCAGCAGAACGCGAAGGAACTGGCGACCCACTCCGCGTCCATCACGTCCAACATCAGCAACTACGTGCTGCGCCCCGACGCCGCCGTCGCCAACAGTGTCAATGCGCGCATGCAGCTTCTGAAGAACAGCTTCGGCACGCTGACCGCCGACGACGCGAAGCTGACATCGAAGATTGCGGAAATCACCCAGGAACTCGATGCCTACAAGGTGGCCTTCACGAAGTTCGTGGAGAACACCGCGAAGATCGCGGCGCTGTCCACCAAGATGAACGAGGCGGCCTCGAGCGTGACGCAGGAAGCGAAGACCATCAAGGACGGTTTGCTTGCACAGCAGACCCGGCTTGCGAAGGAAGCCGCCGAAGCTGCGCACAGCACCAGCAAGTTCGTGACCATTCTCGGCGGCGGCGGCATCGCGTTCGGCGCATTCCTCGCATGGATGCTGGGCCGCGGAATTTCGCGGCCGATGATCGGCATGTGCAAGGCGATGCGTGAACTCGCGAGCGGCAATTTCGATGTTGTCCTGCCGGGTCTTGGCCGCAAGGACGAGATCGGCGAGATGGCTGGCGCTGTCGAGGAATTCAAGATGAGGGCGGTCGCCAAGGCGCAGAGCGAGGCGGCAGAGCGCGAGGAACAGGGCAAGTCCGCCAGCGCCGCACGCAGCGCGGAGCTTCGTCGCTTTGCCGACAATTTCGAAACCGCTGTCGGCGTGATCGTGTCGAGCGTGTCGGCGTCGGCCAGCCAGCTTGAATCGTCAGCTACCACCCTGACGCGCACGGTCGAGACGGCACAGGAACTGTCCGGCAAGGTTGCGGGTGCGTCGGAAGAGGCGTCCGCCAACGTGCAGTCCGTGGCTGCGGCCACGGAGGAGCTGTCTGCATCCGTTCACGAGATCGGACGGCAGGTGCAGGAGTCGAGCCGCATCGCTGCGGCGGCAGTGTCGCAGGCCGAAGCGACCGACGCGCGTATCGCCAAGTTGTCGCGCGCGGCGCAGGAAATCGGCGACGTGGTCAAGCTGATCACGGCGATTGCCGAGCAGACCAATCTGCTGGCGCTGAACGCCACCATCGAGGCGGCGCGGGCGGGCGAGGCGGGGCGCGGCTTTGCCGTGGTCGCATCGGAGGTGAAATCGCTGGCGAGCCAGACCGCGAAGGCGACCGACGAGATTTCGTCCCATATCGCGGGAATGCAGAGCGCCACGCAGGAATCGGTTTCCGCCATTAAGGAAATCGGCCAGACCATCGGCCAGATTTCGAAGATCGCCGGCAATATCGCAGCCGCCATCGAGCAGCAGAGCAACGCGACCACCGAGATCGCCCGCAACGTCCAGAGCGCCGCCAGCGGCACGCTGGAAATCGCGGAAGGAATCTCCGAGGTCAACCGCGGCGCGAGCGAGACCGGAACCGCGTCGGGCGAGGTGCTGAATTCGGCCCAGACGCTGGCTGTCGAAAGCACCCGGCTGCGTCAGGAGCTCGATCGCTTCATGGCGAACATCCGCGCGGCCTGATCCTTCTCTTCACCTCTCCCGTGGGGAGAGGTCGATGCACGGAGTGCATCGGGTGAGGGGGTACGCTCTCACAATAGATTCTACGCTCTCACCCCAACCCTCTCCCCACGGGAGAGGGAGCAGATTGTGCCGCTGCGTTGTCATCCTCTGTTATCAATCGTATGGCCGGGCATAGCCGTTCGAAGAACGGCGTCGCTTCCGCTTGCCTATGTCCCGGCCATCCACGTCTTCCCTCAAAGCTCGCAACAAAGACGTGGATCACCGGAACAAGCCCGGTGATGACGACTGCGTTGCCCTAATACGCATCCTTCTTGGCGCGCGCGTCTTTTGCGGTCTGCACGAGGCCGAGCTGCTGCTCGATCTTGCCGAGCGCGTTTGCGAACTCCTTCCGCTCCGCCGCCGTCAGGCATGACAGGATGTCCTGTTCCTTGCGGAGCAGGCGGGGAATAAGCTCCTCATAGAGAGCGCGGCCCTTGCGGGTGATCTGCAGCGCCAGTTCGCGGCGGTCGTCCACATTCTCGACGCGCTCGATCAGTTGCTGCTCGAGCAGGTGGGCGACGGCCCGGCTGATGGTCGATTTATGTGTGCGGGTGCAATAGGCGATGTATTGCGCCGTGCAGGCGTCATCACGGAAACCGAGTGTCGCCAGCACCCGCCATTCCGGAATATCGAGGCCGTAGCGCTCGCTGTACTCGCTGGACAGCGCCGCGCTGACTTCCGCAGCCAGCCGGTTCAGGCGGAACGGCACGAATTTGAAGAGATCGAGCTTGGTCACAGAAAATGTCCAGTTTGGCCGGGCGGCGAGCCTGGCCATTTGGTTGCAGTTGCAACGATAATAGCCTTGGTCTAAGCTCTTCGCCAGAGCTTCGTTCAAGAAGCCCGCAATGGACGGACCAGCCAAATCAGGGACGAGACGTGCCGGTATCACGGATTATTCAGTTCGGCTATCGCCGCCATTCCGATCAGGACCGGACGGCGGCGGATGCCGCGCGCCACCCGGTCGTGGTGGTGGGCGCGGGCCCCGTCGGCCTGACGCTGGCGATCGATCTGGCGCAGCGCGGGCACAGTGTCGTCCTGCTGGATGACGCCGACCGGATCGGCGACGGCTCGCGCGCGATCTGTTTCTCCAAACGTTCGCTGGAACTGTGGGACCGTCTCGGGGTCGGCGAACGCATGGTGGAGAAGGGCGTCGTGTGGAAGGTCGGCAAGATCTTCCTGAACGATGACATGCTCTACCGCTTCGACCTGCTGCCGGAAGACGGCCACAAGATGCCGGCCTTCATCAATCTCCAGCAATATTACGCCGAGGCCTTTCTCGTCGATCGCGCCAGCGAACTGCCGCAGGTCGATCTGCGCTGGCGCAACAAGGTCGTCGGCCTCGACCAGCGCAACGATCATGTTGTGCTCGCGATCGACACGCCGGACGGACGCTATCACCTCAAGGCGGATTACGTTGTCGCCTGCGACGGCGCGCGCTCAATGCTGCGCGGCTTTGTCGGTGCGGAATTTTCCGGCGAAGTGTTCGAGGATCAGTTCCTGATCGCGGACGTCAAGATGACCGCCGAGTTTCCGACCGAGCGCTGGTTCTGGTTCGATCCGCCGTTCCATTCAGGCCAGTCCGCGCTGCTGCATCGTCAGCCCGACGATGTCTGGCGTATCGACCTGCAGCTCGGGCCGGATGCCGATCCCGCCGTCGAGCGGTTGCCGGAGAATGTGCGGCCGCGGATCGAGCGCATGCTGGGTCATGCCAATTTCGATTTCGAATGGATTTCGATCTACAAGTTCCAGTGCCGCCGCATGCAGCGCTTTGTGCATGAGCGCGTGATCTTCGCCGGCGACTCGGCACATCAGGTCTCGCCGTTCGGCGCGCGGGGTGCGAATTCCGGACTTGAGGATGCGGAGAACGTTGCGTGGAAACTCTCGCTGATCCTGCGCGGCGAAGCACCGATGGCGCTGCTCGACAGCTACGAAATCGAACGCAGCGCGGCTGCCGACGAGAACATCCGTGCGTCGACCCGCTCGACTGATTTCATCGCGCCGCATTCGGCGCAGGAGCGGCGGATGCGGCAAGCGATACTGCGGCTTGCGAAGGAAGCCGAATTCGCCAAGCGGATGGTCAACGGCGGGCGACTCTCGACGCCGTCGGTGTATGAGACGCCGCTGTCGACGCCGGACACCGATCTCTGGGCGGCGGGCCCGCGCCCGGGCGCGCAGATGATCGACGCGCCACTGGCGGCGGCGAACGGCGAGCCGATTTATCTCACCGAGGCCTTCCGACGAGGCGGGGGCGGCTTCGTCCTGCTGCAAGCGGGGGCCAACGGCAGCGATCAACCGGGCTGTCATTCCATCCATATCGGCGAAACAGCTCCGCTGCGCGATTCATCCGGGCTGTTCGCCAAACGCTACGATGCGCCGGAAGGTACGGCCTATCTGCTCCGCCCGGATGGTTACGTCGCGGCACGTTTCAGGAAGCCGACGGCCGCGGCTGTCGAAGCCGCCATGGCCCGCGCCAGCGGGAGAGCCGCGCGATGACACTCTCGACCACGTCGAATTTCAGCGATCCCGACACCGCCTATCGGCTGGTGGTGGAGGCCCATCGCGGCCTCAGCGATGAAGACAGCGCATCGCTGGATACGGCGCTGGTGCTGATCCTCGCCAATCATGTCGGCGATGCTGACGTGCTGCGTGAGGCGATTGCGCTGGCGAAGCGCCAGCTCGCGCAGGGCGGCGGCAAGACCAATTCAGAAAAGGACGCAAAATGAGCGCAAAGGGTTTCGCCTCAACCGGCGATATGGCGGAGAAGACCATCACCTTCTCCGAGATCGGTCCGGACATTTATGCCTTCACCGCTGAGGGTGATCCGAATACGGCGGTGATTGTCGGCGATGATGGCTGCATCGTGTTCGATGCGCAGGCGACGCCGGCGATGGCCAACAGCGTGATCGAACGCGTCAAGACCGTGACCGACAAGCCGATCAAATATGTCGTGCTGTCGCACTATCACGCCGTGCGCGTGCTCGGCGCGTCGGCCTACAAGGCGCAAGGCATCGTCGCCTCGTCCGAGACCCAGCGGCTGATCGTGGAGCGCGGCCAGCAGGACTGGGATTCCGAATATGGCCGGTTTCCGCGCCTGTTCCGCGACGCCGAGAGCATTCCCGGCCTGACATGGCCGACGATCACCTTCGACACCGGCATGACGCTTTATCTCGGCAAGCGCGAGGTGCAGCTGATGCATCTCGGCGCGGGCCATACCTCCGGCGACATCGTGGCCTGGGTGCCCGATGCGCAGGTGATGTGCTCCGGCGATCTGATCGAATATCACTCGGCCTGCTATTGCGGCGACGCGCTGCTGCGGGAATGGCCGCTGACCCTGAATGAAATCCGCGAGTTCAATCCGAAGGCCGTTGCGCCGGGCCGCGGCGACGCCCTGAAAGGCGAGGCGACGGTGAACGAGGCCATCGCCATGACGCGCGATTTCGTCACGACGTTGTACGGCGCTGCGGAACTGTCGGTGGCGAAGGGACGTTCGCTCAAGGAGACCATGGCCGCGACCCGCGAGGTGATGGACCCGAAGTTCTCCTCCTTCGCGATCTACGAACACTGTCTGCCGTTCAATGTCTCGCGCGCTTTCGACGAAGCATCCGGGATCGACGATCCGGTGATCTGGACCGACAAGCGCGACCGCGAAATGTGGGCTGCTTTGCAAGGAGGATAGTGCGATGAACATCAACACCGCTCCTGGCGCTGTGAATCGCAACGCCGTCAATGTCACGCCGGGTTACATGTCCGGCTTCGGCAACAGCTTCGAGACCGAGGCGTTGCCTGGCGCGCTGCCGATCGGGCGCAACTCGCCGCAGAATTGCGCTTATGGGCTTTATGCCGAGCAGTTATCGGGCTCGCCGTTCACCGCGCCGCGCGGCACCAACGAACGCTCGTGGCTGTATCGCATTCGTCCGTCGGTGAAGCATTCGGGCCGCTTCACCAAGGTCGATGCCGGATACTGGCGCACCGCGCCGTGCACCGAATACGATCTGCCGATCGCGCAACTGCGCTGGGACCCGCTGCCGCTGCCGAAGGAGGGCCAGACCTTCCTGCAGGGCGTCTACACCATGACCACGGCGGGCGACGCGGGCACGCAGGCCGGCATGGCGGCGCATGTCTACCTCATCACCAAGTCGATGGTGGACCAGAATTTCTACAATGCCGACGGCGAGATGATGTTCGTCGCGCAGGAAGGCAATCTGCGCCTTGTTACTGAATTCGGCATTATCGACATCGAGCCCGGCGAGATCGCGGTGATCCCGCGCGGTGTCAAATTCCGCGTCGAGATTCCCAATGGTCCGGCGCGCGGCTATCTCTGCGAGAACTATGGCGGCGCATTCACGCTGCCGGAGCGCGGGCCGATCGGCGCCAACTGCCTCGCCAACTCGCGCGACTTCCTGACGCCGGTGGCGGCCTATGAGGACAAGGAAACGCCGACCGAGCTTTATGTGAAGTGGGGCGGCTCGCTGTTCATGACTAAACTGCCGTATTCGCCCATCGATGTGGTCGCATGGCACGGCAACTATGCGCCTTATAAATACGATCTGCGGACGTTCTCACCGATCGGCGCCATCGGTTTCGACCATCCCGATCCGTCGATCTTCACCGTGCTGACGTCGCCGTCGGAAACGGCGGGCACCGCGAATATCGACTTTGTGATCTTCCCGGAACGCTGGATGGTGGCGGAGAACACCTTCCGTCCCCCGTGGTATCACATGAACATCATGTCGGAATTCATGGGACTGCTGTATGGCGCCTATGATGCCAAGCCCCATGGCTTCGAGCCCGGCGGCATCAGCCTGCATAACATGATGCTGCCGCATGGCCCGGACCGCGAGGCGTTCGATCACGCCAGCAATGGCGAACTGAAGCCTGTGAAGCTGACCGGCACCATGGCCTTCATGTTCGAGACGCGGTTTCCGCAGCGGGTGACGCAGTTCGCAGCCACCACGAGCGCGCTGCAGGATGACTACGCCGATTGCTGGCAGGGGCTGGAGCGCCGCTTCGACCCGTCGAAGCCTTAACGTCGTTGAATTGATGAGCGGTATTGAAACGGCAGCAATGTCACTCCCTCTCCCCTGTGGGGAGAGGGTTGGGGTGAGGGGATCCAGATTCATCGAGAGATTCTACGCCCTCACCCGGATCGCTTGCGCGATCCGACCTCTCCCCACGGGAGAGGTGGGCAGACCGCTGAAATCGAATTCGGAACACCAATATGACTGACGCTGTTCTCTACGGTTACTTCCGCTCGACCGCGGCCTATCGCGTGCGCATCGCGCTCAATCTGAAAGGGTTGAGCGCGGATCACCGTTTCGTGCATCTGCGCAAGGGCGAGCAGACGCAGCCGGACTACCGCAAGATCAATCCGGCGGGCCTTGTGCCGTACTGGATCGACGACGATCTCGAACTGGCGCAGTCGATTGCGATCATCGAATATCTCGACGAGACCCATCCGCATCCGCCGCTGCTGCCGCCGGATGCGAAGGGGCGGGCGATTGCGCGCGAGATCGCGCTGGTGGTCGCTGCCGATATTCATCCCATCGGCAACCTGCGGGTGCTGAACCGGTTGATCGACATGGGCGTCGATGAGGCGACGCGCGCGTCATGGTCGAAGCACTGGATCGAGACCGGCTTTGATGCAGTGGAGGCGCGGCTGGCGCATCTGTCGGGGCCGTTCGCGCTCGGCGACCAGCCAACGCTGGCGGACATCTGTCTCGTGCCGCAGGTGTTCAACGCGCGCCGCTTCGGTGTGGATCTTGCACCCTACAAGCGTATCGTGGCGCTCGATGCCGCCGCCGCGAAGCTCGAAGCCTTTGCTGCGGCTGAACCGGGCCGTCAGCCCGACGCGGAATAGACATGGATGGATACGATGCACCCCAACGATCCGAAGCTGCGCTCATTCATTGAGGTCGATCCGTCGTCGGGTTTCCCGATCCAGAATTTGCCTTACGGTGTGTTCTTCACGCCGGAACAGCCGGACCTGCGGGTCGGCGTTGCCATCGGCGATTTCGTGCTCGATCTTGCGGCCCTGGAAGCGGCGGGCCTGTTGCGTGTCGATGGAGCGGCGAATGTCTTCGCAAAGCCCTCCTTGAATGATTTCATGGCGCTTGGCCCGAAGGTGTGGCGCAAGACACGCGCGCGGATCAGCGAACTGTTGCGTCACGATCATCCGGAATTGCGCGACAACATGGAGCTGCGGCGGCGCGCGCTGGTCCCGCGCAATTTCGCCGCCATGCATATGCCGATCGCCGTGCAGGGCTTCACCGATTTCTATTCGTCGAAGGAACACGCCACCAACGTGGGCATCATGTTCCGCGGCAAGGACAATGCCCTGATGCCGAACTGGCTGTCGATTCCGATCGGTTACAACGGACGCGCATCGACTGTTGTTGTCAGCGGCACGCCGATCCGCCGTCCGCGCGGGCAGCTCAAGCCGCCGACGGCGGAGCATCCGGTGTTCGGTCCCTGCAAGCGGCTGGATTTCGAGCTGGAGATGGGTGTCGTGATCGGGCAGGCGTCGGCGATGGGCGAGATGCTGACCGAACAGCAGGCCGAGGAGATGATTTTCGGCTTCACGCTGCTGAATGACTGGAGCGCGCGCGACATTCAGGCGTGGGAGTATGTGCCGCTCGGGCCGTTTCAGGCAAAGGCGTTCGGCACCTCGATCAGCCCATGGGTCGTGGCGCGCGAGGCGCTGGAGCCGTTCCGTGTCAAGGGTCCGGCGCAGGACCCGGCGCCGCTGCCGTATCTGCAGCAGAAGGGCGCGCAGAATTACGACGTTCAGCTTGCCGTCGATCTCAAGACCGAGACGATGAAGGAGGCGGCGGGTATCTGCCGCACCAACTTCAAATACATGTACTGGTCCTCGGTGCAGCAGCTTGTGCATCATGCGTCATCCGGCTGCGCGATGAATGTCGGAGACCTTCTGGGGTCCGGCACCATCAGCGGCCCCGAGAAAAGCGAGCGCGGCAGCATGCTGGAGCTGAGTTGGGGCGGTGCCGAGCCGCTCGATCTCGGCAACGGCGTGCAGCGCTCGTTCCTCGAGGACGGCGACTCGCTCACGATGCGCGGCTGGTGTCAGGGCAACGGCTATCGCATCGGTTTTGGCGAGGTCGAGGGGACGATTTTGCCGTCGGTTTGATACCGGGGTGTTTGCAAGGGCGTTATCGGCAGCGTGTCTATACCTCTCCCATGGGGAGAGGTCGACGCGCGAAGCGCGGCGGGTGAGGGGGTACGCTCTCTCGATGGATTCTACGCCCTCACCCCAACCCTCTCCCCACGGGAGAGGGGACCGATCGCGGATGTGGAACGTCCTGCCCTTTAACCCAGCTTCTTCAGCGGCAATTTCCTTGTCGTCTTCAGCCGGTCGAGCACGATGGACGAGCGCACATGCGCAACGCTCTCGTGCGGCATCAGCACATTGTTGACGATGTCGGACAGGCTCTTGAGATCGCTCAGTATCACCTTCAGCAGATAGTCGGCATCGCCGGTCAGCGAATAGGCTTCCTGAATCTCGTCAACCCGGCGCATCAGGTCGCGAAAGCGCTTGGCGTTGTTCGGCGAGTGGGTCGCCAGCGTGATCTGGATGAAGGCCAGCACGTTGAAGCCGAGCGCTTCGCTGGCGAGGTCGGCGTGATAGCCGGCGATCACCTTCTCGCCTTCCAGCCGCGTACGGCGTCGCGAGCACTGCGAGGCGGACAGGCCCGCAAGATCAGCCAGTTGCTGATTGGTCAGGCGGCCGTCGTCCTGAAGCGCGGCAAGGATCTTGAGGTCGAAACCGTCCAGCGAAACCATGCGCATAATCCTTAAAAAATGCACGATATGTGCATGATATTAGCAAAATGTGCCCGATTTTGCACGCCCATTGCATGAAAAGCGGCTCATGCTTCTTTCAGATCAGCAGGAATCGCCAGCGCACTGGCAAAGAGGAGATCGCCATGGGTCCGTTTCCGCACGACGCGCCGGCCGCCGTCATTTCCGAACAGAACCCGATGGGCACCGACGGCTTCGAGTTCGTTGAGTATGCGCATCCAGAGCCGGAAAAGCTTCATGCGCTGTTCCGCCTGATGGGCTTCACGGCGGTCGCCCGCCACAAGACCAAGGCGATCACGGTCTATCGTCAGGGCGATGTGAACTATCTCGTCAACGAGCAGCCCGGCACCCATGGTCATGATTTTGTCGCCGCGCATGGCCCCTGCGCGCCGTCGATGGCGTTCCGTGTCGTCGATGCCAGGCGCGCCTATGAGCGCGCGCTCGCGCTCGGCGCGGAGCCTGCGGATGTGGCGTCCACACAGAAGACGCTGGACGTCCCCGCGATCAAGGGCATCGGCGGCAGCCTGTTATATTTTGTCGATCGCTATGGCAAGAAGGGCTCGGCTTACGACACCGAGTTCGACTGGCTCGGGCTGAAGGACATTCACCCCGATGGCGCGGGGCTGTTCTATATCGACCACCTGACCCACAACGTGCATCGCGGCCGCATGGACGTCTGGACCGGCTTCTATGAAAAGCTGTTCAATTTCCGGCAGATCCGTTTCTTCGATATCGAAGGCCGGGCGTCCGGCCTGTTCTCGCGCGCGCTGACCAGCCCGGATGGCAAGATCCGGATTCCGATCAACGAGGACGCGGGCGATTCCGGCCAGATCGAGGAATATCTCACCACCTATCGCGGCGAGGGCATCCAGCACATCGCCTGCGGTGTGAAGGACATCTATCACACCATCGAGAAGCTGCGCGCGGATGGCCTCCCGTTCATGCCGCCGCCGCCGGATACTTATTTCGAGAAGATCGATACGCGGCTGCCGAAACATGGCGAGGACGTCGCACGGCTTCAGAAGAACGGCATCCTGATCGACGGCGAGGGCGTGGTCGATGGCGGGCATACCAAGGTGCTGCTGCAGATATTCTCGGCCAACGCGATCGGCCCGATCTTCTTCGAGTTCATACAGCGCAAGGGCGACGACGGTTTCGGCGAAGGCAACTTCAAGGCGCTGTTCGAGTCCATTGAAGAAGACCAGATCAGGCGCGGCGTGCTGTCGGTGGACAAGAAGAGCGCGGCTTAAACATTTCCGACGTCATTGCGAGCGAAGCGAAGCAATCCATTGAAGAGTGGATTGCTTCGTCGCTTTCGCTCCTCGCAATGACAAGAGGTCTCGTCTACGACCGCTTCAGGTTGAGCAGGTTGCCGGTCAGGATCAGCGCTGCGCCGATCACGGTCGCGGCGTCGAGCCGCTCGGAATAGAGCAGCCAGCCGAGCGTCGCCGAGAGCGGCACGCGCAGAAAATCCATTGGCACGACGACAGTGGCGTCGGCATAGCGCATCGCCTGCGCGAAGCAGTAGTGCGAATAGGTTCCGCAGAACGCAATCACCAGAATCCACGGCCAGATGTGAGCCGATGGCCAGTGCCAGGTATACACCGCCGGAACCAGTCCGATCGCCGACTGGATCACCAGCATCCAGAAGATGATCACGGTGACGGAGTCGGTGCGGGTGAGGGATTTCACCATGACAATGGCGGCGCCAAATCCCATCGCCGCCAGAACCATGATCAACTGGCCCGGACTGATCTGCGCGACGCCGGGCTGCACAATGACGATCACGCCGATCAGCCCCAGCACGATCGCCAGCACTTTCCAGACATTCAGGCGCTCGCCGATGAAACTCACGGCGAGCAGCGCGGTCCAGATCGGCATGGTGAATTCGATGGCGACCACCTGCGCGAGCGGAATCAGCGTGAGCGCGAGAAACCAGCCGTACTGGGCGGCGTAGTGGACGATGTTGCGGACGATATGGGTGAGCGGCCGCGCAGTCTTCATGCCCGCAAGGCCGCCGCTCATGTGGATCAGCGGATACAGCATCAGCAGGCCGATGACCGACCGCATTTCCATGATCTGAAACACGTCGAGTTCGCGCGTGGCTTCGCGCCCGGCGACCAGCAGCACCAGCATCAGGGTGAGCCAGCCGGCCATCCAGCCGGCGGCCTTCGTGTTGGAAGGCTGCATCGCAAGGACCGATTGCGTCACTCGCGCCTCCGTGCTGCACCGCAAATCGACATCTTAAAGCCCCCGATTTGTTGGACGGTCTGCTTACGCAATCTCTTATGAGCCCGCAACATCGCGAAACTCGCAGCAGGCCCGTCAAGTTTGCATTGTGAATCGGTGGCTGAACCTGCAACGATCAGGGCGAGCGGGGCACCAGTTCCTGCCGTAAAACAAGCAAAACGAGAGGACACGCCTTGATCGATCCCGCCTCATTGCCGTTCGATACCGAGACCATGCTGGCGGGCCTGCGCCCGTGGATTGAATGCGAGAGCCCGACCTGGGACGCCGCGGCGGTCAACCGCATGCTTGAACTCGCCGCGCGCGATATGGCGCTCAGTGGCGCCTCGATCGAGTATATCGCCGGACGGCAGGGCTTCGGCGGCTGCATCCGGGCGCGATTTCCGCACCCGAAGCAGGGCCAGCCGGGCATCCTGATCGCCGGGCACATGGATACGGTTCATCCGATCGGCACGCTGGAAAAACTTCCATGGCGGCGCGAGGGGAGCAAGTGTTACGGCCCCGGCATTCTCGACATGAAGGGCGGAAACTACGCCTCGCTCGAGGCGATCCGGCAACTCGCCAAGGCGTCGGTCACGATACCGCTGCCGGTGACGGTTTTGTTCACGCCCGACGAGGAGGTCGGCACACCGAGCACGCGCGATATCATCGAGGCGGAGGCGGCGCGAAACAAGTACGTGCTGGTGCCGGAGCCCGCGTTCAGGAATGCCGGCGTCATCACCGGCCGTTACGCGATTGCCCGGTTCAATCTGGAGGCCGCCGGGAAGCCGAGCCATGCGGGCGCAACATTGGCCGCCGGACGGTCGGCCATCCGCGAGATGGCGCGGCAGATCATCGCCATCGACGGCATGACCGGCGACGATTGCACCTTCAGCGTCGGCGTCGTGCATGGCGGGCAGTGGGTCAACTGCGTGGCCTCGAGCTGCCGCGGCGAGGCGCTGAGCATGGCGAAGCGACAGTCCGATCTCGACCGAGGCGTCGAGCGAATGCTCGCGCTGAACGGCACAGCGAACGATGTCACATTCAAGGTGACGCGCGGTGTGACACGCCCGGTCTGGGAACCCAACGCTGGCACCATGGCGCTGTATGAGCAGGCGCGTGCGGTGGGCGCGAAACTCGGCCTTGATCTGATCCAGGGCAGTTCTGGCGGCGGTTCCGATGGAAACTTTACCGGGGCGATGGGCCTGCCGACCCTCGACGGCCTTGGGGTTCGCGGCGCGGATTACCACACGCTGAACGAGCATATCGAAGTCGACAGCCTGGTCGAGCGCGGAAGGTTGATGGCCGGTCTCTTGGCCAGCCTGCAATGATTTGCCAAGATGAGGCCGCGCGTTCAGGCTTTGTCATAAATGATCTTACGAAACGGGATGACGCCGCATGTCCAATATTGAACTGATCGAAAGTTATACTGACGAACTCATTGCCATCCGCCGCGATCTTCATGCCCATCCCGAAATCGGTTTCGAGGAACATCGTACATCCGGCATTGTCGCGGAAAAGCTCGCCGGCTGGGGCATCGAGGTACATCGCGGCCTCGGCGGCACCGGCGTTGTCGGTTTGCTGAAGGGCAAGGGCAACGGCAAGAAGCGGATCGGTCTGCGCGCGGACATGGACGCACTGCCGATGGAGGAAAAGACCAATCTGAGCTGGCGCTCTACGATTCCCGATCGCTTCCATGGCTGCGGCCACGACGGCCACACCACCATTCTGCTCGGCGCTGCGCGCTATCTTGCCGAGACGCGCAACTTCGATGGCACGGTGGCTTTCATCTTCCAGCCTGCGGAAGAGGGGCTGGGCGGCGCGCGCGCGATGATCAAGGATGGTCTGTTCGAGAAGTTTCCGCTCGATGAAGTCTACGGGCTGCACAATGCACCACAGCTTGATCCGGGTCAGGTCGTGGTCTTCCCGGGGCCGAGCATGGCCTGCGCGGACTTCTTCGACATCACCATCACCGGCTACGGCAGCCACGGCGCGATGCCGGAAATGTCACGCGATCCCGTGGTCATTGCGATGACGCTCGGCCAGGCGCTGCAGACCATCGTCAGCCGCAATGTCGATCCGCTGAAATCCGCGGTGCTGTCGATTACGCAGATTCACGCCGGCTCGGCCTACAACGTCATTCCGGGCGAGGCGACGCTGGCAGGGACGGTGCGCACCTTCTCCGAAAAGATCAGGCTGCAGATCCGCGACCGGATGCGCACCATCGCGGCGGGCATGGCTGCGGCGTTTCAGGTCGAGATCAAGGTCGAGATTCGCGACATCTTCTCGGTGCTGATCAACCACGAAGAGCAATCGCATTTCGTGGCGGATGTGGCGCGGGACGTTGTCGGGAAAGACAATGTGTTGACCACGCCGACTCCGAAAATGGGCAGCGAGGATTTCGCCGACATGCTGCAGAAGGTGCCGGGCGCTTATTTCTGGCTCGGCCACGAGGGGTCGGTGCCGCTGCACAATCCGGGATTCGTTCTGGACGACGGCATCCTGCCTGTTGGCGCCAGCCTGTTCTCGCGTATCATCGAGCAGCGGATGCCGTTGGTGGCGTAAAGCGAATCTAAATTCTCCCCGGGATCGTCATCCAGTACATTGGAGCGCATCATGCAGGTCTACAATGTCGTCAAGTTCAGGGTGAAGTCCGGCGAACAGGCCGCCTTCCTTGATGCGCACCGGAACGGCAAGGCCAAATGGCCGGGCCTCGAGCGCGGCTTTATTATCCAGACCGGCGAGCAAACGTTCTGCCTCATCGGTGCGTGGTCCAGTCAGGAAGCGCTGGTTGCTGCGCGGCCCGCCATGATCAAGACCCTCGACAGCTTCAGGTCTCTTCTCGAGGATCAGGGCGACGGACGCGGCCTCACGGATGCCGTTTCGGGGACTGTAGTGCTCGATCTCTAAGGCATCCAGCGTTGCTCGAACAATTGCCGCACCAGCGTGGTGAGGCGGCCTGAGGGCGAGGCCAGTTCATCCATCATGGTGAAATGGTTCGCCTTCGGGATTTCTTCGTAAATAACCGGCAATCCATACGCCGCGCGGTGCGCGGCGTAGTCGGCGGACTGCTTGCGTAGCAATGGCAATTCGCCGCTGCCCGCGACGATGACGAGCGGCTTGTTCACGCCGCCGGGATTGCGCATTGGCGAATTGCGCTGGATCGTTGCGTCGTGGAGGTTGAGCTTGGCGTTCAGATAGCTGTGGCTGATCGGCTCGAGATCGTAGATGCCGCTGATCAGAAGCCCGGCCTTGATGTGCGGATGACCGAGCGACATCGACGACAGATGCCCGCCAGCCGACCAGCCCGACACGATCATTTTCGCCGGGTCGCCGCCGAGCGCTGGAAGCTCGGTCACAAGGTAGTCGATGCCGATGCGGACTTCGTCCACGATCTGGTCAAGAGTGGCGTCAGGCGCGAGCGTATAGCCGATCAGGGCGACGTTGATGCCGTGGGCCATGGGGCCCGCCGCACAGAAGGTGAAGTTTTCCTTCGCACGGGTCTGCCAGTAGCCGCCATGAATAAAGACCAGCGTGGGTCCGCCGTCCTTCGCTTTCAGAAAATCAATCCGGTTGCGCTCGCGCGGCCCGTAGCGAAGGTCGAGGGATTGCGGATGCCGGGCGCGCATCTGCGCAGAGAGGCGATCCCATTCGGCGACGATGGTCGCGGTCTCGGGCACATGCAGCGTGTTGTTGAAGCCGAGATCGAGTTGCTCCTGTGTCAGCTTGCGCCAATCCGGTGTATCGACAGGCGCGCTCATGAGAACATCTCCGGTTTCGTCGTGTCGTGATGATCGCAACTGCGAGGCATCGGCGCAACCAGCATATTTACTGCCGCAGTGCGGGCACGACGAGGAACGGAATCATGCCGAGGATCACGCTGATGAGGGCGAACAGCAGCAATGCGTCGTAGCTGCCGGTTACGTCATGGATCAGGCCGCCGGCCCATGAGCCGAACGCCGCGCCCAGCCCGCTGCCGATGGAGATCGTCCCGTAGATCGTGCCGACGCGCTCGCCGCGGAAGATCTTCATTGCGGTCGCGGTGATCAGCGGGCCGCGGGAGCCAATCATGCTGCCGAAACAGATGACGAAGGCGCTGAGCAGCCAGATGTTGGGATAGGATTTCAGCAGCCAGAGCAGGGCGATGCCGATGATCGACAGCGCGTAGCTGAACAGCACCGAGCGCCGCCGGCCGATGATTCCGTCGAGCCAGGTGACGCCGAGCATGCCGAACAGCAGCACCACGCCGCTGAAACCCCATGCTGTCGCGGCTTGCAACGGCGGGAAGCCGGCATCGATCAGATACGCGACGATTTGCGCCGACAGCGAAAACATGCCGATTGCGGTGAAGAAAAATGTCGAGAACAACGCCCAGAATGCGTGATGGCGCACCGCGCTGAGCAGCGTCCAGCCTTCATCGATCAGATCGGCGGCGGCCGTGGTCTTCGCGAGCGTGGCGGACCCCGCTGAAAACAGTTTCCATGGCAGAAGGAGCAGGGGCAGCAGGAGGATCAGCGCGGTCGCGCCGAAGATCTGATACGCGCCGCGCCAGCCCATCCGGTCGATCAGGACCTGCGACAGCGGCAGCAGGATCAGAACGCCGGCGCCGGTGGCGGAATAGACCACCGCCATCGCGGTCGGCAATTTCGGGCCGAACCAGCGGCCGAGCAGGATCGAGTTCGGCACGTTGCCGATGCAGGCGATGCCGAGGCCCACACACAGCCCGAGGCTGAACTGGAATTGCCAGAGCTGCTGCGCGTAGGCGGCGGTGAAGAAAGCGCCCCCCAGCAGCACCAGCCCGAGCGAGTACACCGCGCGGGGGCCGGAGCGGTCGAACAAGCGGCCGATCACCGGGGCGGAAAGGCCGCCGGCCAGCGCCGCCAGTGAATAGATCGAGATGACTTCCGCCCGGTCCCAGCCGAAGCTTTGGGAGATCGGCAGCAGGAAGACGGTGAAGCTTTCGCCGAGCCCGCGTCCCAGCACCGACAGGGCGAAGCACAGAGCCAGCACATTGAGGGCGATATGCACCGGCTTCATACCCGGTTTCTGATCCGGCGCGGCGGGCGTCACAGGGCGAGCCCGGAGAGTGTGTCGTGAGTCATCAGTCCATGAACCGCAATTCGCGGCGCAGGAGCAGGGGCAGTTTGCGAATACGCCTATGCAATTGCGCGCGCGAGCCTTGTTGCAGTGCCCGGTTGCCGTGCCGGTGGAATGCCGTCATGACAGGAGCGCTGGTAGGATCTCGCCTATCGCAGGGTCAACCTCGGGAGGACGTCATGAGCGGTGAAAGCGAACATTTCAAAAAGGGTCTGGCCGTCCGTCGCGACGTTCTGGGCAAGGACTACGTCGACGGCAGCATCGCCAAGGCCGACGACTTCATGATGGCCTTCCAGGAGATCACCACCGAGTGGTGCTGGGGTTATGCCTGGACCCGGCCGGGTCTCGATCGAAAGACCCGCAGCATGCTCAACCTTGCCATGCTGACGGCGCTGAAGGCGCCCAACGAGATCAAGCTCCATGTCAAAGGCGCGCTGACCAATGGCGTGACCGTGGATGAGATCAAGGAAGTGCTGCTGCACGCCACCGTGTATAGCGGCATTCCCGCGGGTCTCGAGGCCTTCAAGGCCGCGCATGAAGTGCTCAAGGCCGAAGGCGCATTGGAGAAGAAGTAACCTTTTTCACCTCTCCCCGTTTACGGGGAGAGGTCGACCGCGAAGCGGTCGGGTGAGGGGCAGAATTCGCGTTCGACATGGGTTGCCCCTCACCCCAACCCTCTCCCCGCTAGCGGGGAGAGGGAGCGCATCGCGCTCGCTGAATGAACTGGATGAGGTCTGCGGTTAATCCTCACACGCCCAGGTAAACCTGCTGGATATATTTGTCGCCGGCGATCTCCTTGGCCGTCCCCTCGCGGACGGTGCGGCCGTGCTCAAGCACATACACACGGTCGGTGATCTTCAGCGTCGAGGTCGCGTCCTGCTCGACAATCAGGATAGCGGTGCCGTCTTTCCTGATCTGCTGGATCGAATCGAAGATCAGGCCTTTCAGCCGCGGTGCGATGCCGACCGACGGTTCGTCGAGCAGCAGCAGTTCCGGCCGCCCCATCAGCGCGCGGCCGATGGCCACCATCTGCTGTTCGCCGCCGGACAGTGTGCTGGACTGCTGCCACTGCCGTTCGCGCAGCACTGGAAACAGCGTGAACACACGTTCGAGGTCGGCGTTGATCTCGGCCTTGTTGCTGCGGAGATAAGCGCCGAGCTGGAGGTTCTTTAGCACCGACAGTTCCGAGAACAGCTTGCGGCCTTCAGGGCAGTGGCAGATGCCGCGCGCGACCACGTCGTAGGGCGCGACGCCGTCCAGCGTCTGGTCCTTGAATTTCAGCGTGCCTTGCGAGCCGATGGAGCGCGAGATTGCCTTCAGCAGCGTGGTCTTGCCGGCGCCGTTGGGGCCGAGCACGCCGACCAGTTCGCCCTTTTCGACCTTGATCGACACGGATTCGATGGCGAGCGCCTTGCCGTAGCTGACGCGCAGGTCTGAGACTTCAAGCAGAGGCATGTGCATCCTCCGTCTTGCCGATATAGGCCTCGATGACTTTGGGATTCTTCACGATCTCCTCGGGTGGCCCGACCGCGATGATCTCGCCGAAATTCATCACGATCACCCGCGAGACCAGCGCCATGAACTCGCGCAGCTTGTGTTCGATCAGAAGGATGGTCAGGTTTTCCTCCCGATGCAGCCGCTTGATCAGTTGTGCCAGCGGCTCGATCTCGCTGCTGCCGAGGCCCGCGAAGGGTTCATCGAGCAACAGGAGACCGGGCCGGGTCGCCAGCGCGCGCGCGATTTCGAGTCGCCGCAAGTCGCCGTAGGGCAGCGTTTCGACCGGCTCGGAACCGCGTCCGCCGAGACCGACCTGTTCGAGCAGATGGCGCGCCCGCTCTTCCTTGTCGTGATCCTGATGCGCACGAGGCGACATGCAGGCGACGAGAACATTCTCCAGCAGGTTCATGCCCACAAAAGGACGGCAGAGCTGGAAGGTCCGCGCCATGCCGCGGTTGACAACCTTGTAGGGCGCGAGTCCTTGCAGCGCTTCACCGTTGAATGTGACAGCTCCGGATGTGGGCGCCATAAAGCCGGTGAGCATATTGAACAGCGTGGTTTTGCCCGCACCGTTGGGACCGAGGATTCCGGTGAACTCGCCCTTCTCCAGTTTGAATGTTGCGTTCTTCACGGCGGTGAGGCCGCCAAAGCGCTTGGTGACGTCATTGACTTCGAGCAGCGCCGTCATCGGAAGCGCTCCGTCATCCGGCGCCACAGCGGCGCGACCAGGCCATTGGGAAGGAAGAACAGGATCAGCATCAGCGTGAGCGTGTAGATCCACAGGCGATACTCGCCGAACCCGCGCAGCATCTCTGTGAGCAGCGTGAGCAGGATGGCGGCGATCGCCGCGCCGTAGATCGAGCCGATTCCACCGACGTAGCACATGATGATGACGGTGATGGACACCACGACCGAGAACAGCGGCGGGGAGACCTGTAGCTGGTAATGCGCGTACAGCGCGCCGCCGAGCCCGGCGAAGGCCGCGCTGATGGCGAGCGATGCGATCTTGTAGAAGGTCACGTTGATGCCAGCGGCCTGACAGGTCGCCTCATCGCCGCGAATCGCGCGGAGCAGAAGGCCCCAGTGCGATTGCGCCAGAAGCACCAGCACGATGACGGTGACCACAAGGATCGCCAGCACCAGCCAGTAGTAGTGCAGCGGATTGCGCATCAGCGGTTCGAGGCCGTAGAGACCTTCCTCGCCGCCGGTCTGTTCCCAGAAGATCAGACACAGACGCTGCAGGATCGCGGAGGCTGACAGCATCGCCAGCGCAAAATAGGGACCGCGCAGACGCAGTGTCGGAAAGCCGACGATGATGCTGAAGGCGACCGCGACAATGACTGCCGCCGGCAGGCTGTACCATGGGTTCGCAAACCAGATAGTTGCGAGGAAGCCCGCGGTATAGGCGCCCGCGCCGATGAACAGCGAGTGGCCGAAGTTTTCGCGTCCCGTGAGGCCCGACATGAAGTCCCAGCTCGAGGCCCAGATGCCGTAGATGACGCAGACGGTCAGGACGCCGGTGAGATAGTTGCTGGAGATCAGCACAGGCGCGAGGGCGAGAATGGCAACGACGGCAATCCCGCCGGCGATATCGATCGGTGAAATTTGCCGCATGTCAGAACGCCGCCCGCCGTCCGAGAATTCCGGACGGTCTGATCATGAGGGTAATGACGACAGCGACCAGCGACACCAGCTCGGTCCACGATGTCGAGATCAGATAGGCCACGATGGTCTCCGAGTAACCGAGGATCAGCGAAGCGATGATGCTGCCGGGGATCGAGCCCAGGCCGCCGACGATGACGATGGCGAACGCCTTCACCATCGGCAGCAGGCCCATGGTCGGCTGCACCGTGAGAAACGGCGAGACCAGTACGCCGGCGAACGCGGCGGTGCCCGCCGAAATCGCCATCACGATGGAGAAAATGCGGTTGGTCGGGATGCCCATGTACTGCGCTGCCTCGGGGTCCTGCGACACCGCGAGAATGGCTGCGCCAAGCCGCGTGCGCTGAATGAACAGCCAGAGCAGCAGCAGCACCAGCACGCTCATGACCAGCGCGAGCAGCCGCTGTCCGCCGATATCGACGCCGCCGATCGAGATCTTGTCGGCCACGAAGGAGGGGACATTGCGGTATTCGGAGCCGAAGGTGATGAACAGCGCCTGTTCCACCGCGAGCGAGACCGCCAGCGTGATCATCAGCACGGCGAGCTGCGACGCGCGCAGCGGCCGGACCAGAAAGCGCTCCATCAGCACGCCGAAGCCTGCGACCAGCAGGACCGCCAGCGGCGCGGCGATGATCAGCGGGAAGTTCAGCAGCGAGGTGAAGACGTAGGCTGCGTAAGCGCCGAGTGCGTAAAACGAGCCGTGGGCGAGATTGAGGATGCGGGCCACACCGAAGATGAGGGTGAACCCCACTGCGAGCAACGCATAGATTGCGCTGGACACAGCGCCGTAAATCAGGATTTCGAGCATAACCGCCTGCTGTTCTTGTACGTAAACGTAAGATGAAGGCGAGCCTCCGGTGACTGCGGCCGGTAAGGTCGTTACCGGCCGCCGTTCTCACGACGTCAAGTGCAGTTAGTTCATCCAGGGCGGCGGGATCATCTTTCCCGTTTCGGAGGCCTTCGGCCACACGACGATGCGGGCGCCGTCCTTCTGCCATTGCGCGAACAGCAGGTTCTGCAGGCCGGGTCCGGTCTTCACGTCATGGACTTCGTCGAACTGGATCTTGCCGGCGATGCCGACATAGTCCGTCTTCTCGAGTTCCTTGATCACCGCATTCGGCTCGACCGAGTTGGCGCGCTTCACGGCATCCGCGTAGACGTAGATCGCGTCATAGGCGCCGACACCGGTGTAGACAGGCGCGGTGCCGTAACGCTTCACGAATTCGTCCCAGAACGGGATCGTCTTCGGCGTCAGTTCGGCACGGGTCGCGAACAGGCCGACGGTCTCGGAGAGCGCCTTGCCGCTCACGCGGGTGAAGAAGTCCGCGTCCTGGCTCTTCACGTCGATGCCGCCGATCGGAATCGGCACCTGCGCGTCATGCCACTGCTTGACGAAGATGTCCGAGGAGGCGTGCGACAGGATCACGATCAGATACTGCGCGCCGCTGGATTTCACCTTCGCGAACAGCGGAGAGAAGTCGGAGGTCGAGGTGTCGAAGAATTCGGCCATCGGCACTTCGGTGCCGCCCTCGACCGCGCCCTTCTTCAGGATCGGCACCAGGTCCTGCACCCACTTGGCGTTCTCGCCGACGATGGCGATTTTCTTCAGGCCCATCTCGCCTTTGAGCTTGCCGTTGATGAAGTCCACCAGCGCGCGCGCCTGATGGCCGGCATGGATCGGGGAGACCCGGAAGATATACTTGTAGTTTTCGTAGTCGGCCTTCACCTTCGCGGTGATGGCAGGAGAGGCCGCGCCGACGCCGAGATAGATCGTCTTCGCGTTGGAAATGTGCGGCAACTGGGCGAGTGTGACGCCGCTGGTGTAACCGCCGATCAGCACATCGACCTTGTCGTCGGCTGTGAGCTTCTTGATCGCGGCGATGCCCTGTTCAGGATTTTCGGTTTCGTCCGCAACCACCATTTCCAGCTTGCGGCCGACGAGTCCGCCTTTGCTGTTGATGTCCTCAATTGCCATCTTGATGGCATTCTGCGTATCGCGGCCGACCTGAAGCTGGACCGAGGTCGGGACGCCGATTTTGATGGTTTGCTGGGCGGAGACCGGAGCTGAAGTGAGAACGGCGCCGGCGCTGACGATGCTCGCAGTCGCGAGCAGGCTGAGAAATGACTTCATGCGTTTCTCCCAAATGCATCTGAATTCGTGTTCGATGCTTTTTCTTTGCGCCGACAGACTGCTGGCCGGACAAGTTCAAGTCAAGCAAAGATCGGATGATTGCAGCGTGGATCTGTTTGAAACGGATTTCGCTTCAGCGCAGCAGGAACATTATTGCTGCGCGTTAATGTTGCGATGCCGAAATTTAGCGATGCCTACGAATTCATCGCGATCTGTTTGATTTTTCCGCGGCTCCCTGGCGATGCAAAAGCTACGGCGCGCGATGCTCGGCCATGAAGCTTTCAAATCGCGGATCGCCGACATGCGCGATATTGACGCGCATCGCTGGGCCGGTCGGCGTTGCGTCCGGATTGAACGCCGAGCCAGGCGCCAGCAGGATGCTGCGTTCGGCGGCGACACGCGACAGCTGCGTGTCGTCGATGTGCTCCGGCAATGCGCACCACATGTAAAATCCGCCGCGCGGCTGGCCGAACACCGGCAGGCCGAGCCGCGCCAGGCTATCGTTCGCCTGACGGGTGGCGGCTTCGATGCGGCCGCTGAGCCGCTTGAGGTGTCCGCGATAGCGTCCGCTGGTGATCAGGTCGTAGATGATCTGTTCGATGTAACCCGAGCTGTTGGCGCGGGTGATCATCTTGAGATCGGCGAGCCGCGCAACGGTATCGGCATTGGCGGCGATGTATCCCGACCGGAGGCTCGCAGAGAGCGTCTTGGCGAAGGTGCCGACATAGATCACGCGGTCGAGCTGATCGAGCGCGGCGAGGCGGGGACTGTTGTTCGAGAGCACATCGGCGAACGGATCGGAATCGACAATCCGCAGATTGTGCTCGGTCGCCGTGCGGAGCAGGCGATAGGCGACCGGCAACGTGATCGAACAGCCGGTTGGATTGTGCGCGAGCGACTGCGTGAAGAACATCCGCGCGCCGGTGCTAGCGGCCTTTGCGGCGAGATCGTCCGGGTCCGGCCCATCGACGGTTCGCCGCACGCCGATGAGCCGCGCCTTGGCCAGCCGCAGTTTGCCGAACAGCGGATAATAGCCGGGACTGTCGACAAGGACCGGATCGCCGGGCTCGACAAACTGACGGACGATCATGTCGAGCGCGTCGTTCGCGCCCTGCGTCAGCAAAACCTGAGTCGGCTCCGCACCGATCGACCGTTCGGCGAGAAGACCGGCGATACGCTGGCGCAGCGGCAACAGGCCGTAGGGACTGCCGTAGCTTTCCGGGAGATTGCGCTGGCCGGGCCGGCTGACCGGCCGCAGATAAGGACCGACTTCCGAGCCTTCCATCCAGGCCGCGGGCGGGCGGCCGTCGCCGACACGGACCTCGTAACGCTTCTCCAGTTGCTCGCGCAGCAGCCAGACGCTGTCGACGGCTTCGACCTTTGCCGGCTCAGCGGTTTCTGCACGCTTCGGGCGATGCAGCGAGACATAAAAGCCGGAGCCCGGCTTGCTCTCGATCTGGCCCGACGCCACTAGCCGCTCATAGGCATCGACGATGGTATTCTTTGATGCCCCGAACAATTCCGATGCGCTGCGGATCGATGGCAGGCGTTCGCCGGGCCGGATCGCGCCGCGTTCGATCCGCGCCACGATCTCATCGGCAATGGTCTCGATGCGCGATCGCGGGATTCTGCGGCCGATATGGTGAACTGTACCCATGCTGCGAATGGTACGGACCTTCCTGAAATTGTGCAAAGCGTTCCTTGTGGTGTACCCCCATCACCATACAGTTTCCGCAGCCGAAAATCCCCTCAAGAGGACCATCGGTCTGGGAGACGCTGAAGAATGACTGTTGCAAGGCACGGGGCAAACCGCAGTTCGCGGATCGCCGGGTTTCACCGCAAGTCGCCGCAGGAGCGGCTCGATCTCGTCGCTTCGTTCGCCGGCCTCGATGCCGCGACCACGGCGCATCTCGCCGACATGGGCAACCTGCCGCCGCCGCTTGCGGACAAGATGATTGAAAACGTCATCGCCACCATGAATGTGCCGATCGGCATCGCGACCAACGTGAAGGTCGACGGCGAGGATGTACTGATTCCGATGGCGACCGAAGAATCATCCGTCGTCGCCGCGGTCTGCAACGCCGCGCGCCAGACCTATGATGCGGGCTTCACCACGTCCGTATCCGGCACGCTGATGATCGCGCAGGTGCAGGCCGTTGACGTGCCCGATCCTTATGCGGCGCGGCTTCGTCTTCTGGAGAAGCGCGACGAGATCAAGGCGATCTGCGACGCCTGCGATCCGCTGCTGGTGAAACTTGGCGGTGGCTTCCGCGATGTCGAGGTGCGGATTCTCGATACGCTCGGCGGGCCAATGGTCATCACCCATCTGATTGTCGATACCCGCGACGCGATGGGCGCCAACGCGGTCAACACCATGGCCGAGAAGATCGCGCCTCATATCGCATCCTGGAGTGGCGGGCGCGTGTTTCTGCGCATCCTGTCCAATCTTGCAGATCGCCGCTTGGCGCGCGCGCATGCGGTGTGGAAACTGGACGACATCGGCGGGGAAAGTGTGCGCGACGGGATCATCAGCGCGTATCAGTTCGCGGAAGCCGATCCTTATCGTGCGGCCACGCATAACAAAGGCATCATGAACGGCATCAGCGCCGTCATTCTTGCCACCGGCAATGATACGCGCGCCATCGAAGCCGGTGCGCACGCCTTTGCTGCGCGCAGCGGGCGTTACACCAGCCTGACGCGCTACGAGATCAACAAGGACGGCGATCTGTCAGGCTCGATCGAGTTGCCACTGGCGGTTGGCCTGATCGGTGGTGCGACCAAAATCCATCCGACCGCGCAGGCGTGCCTGAAAATTCTCGGCGTGACCACAGCGGAGCGGCTGGCGCGCATCATCGCGGCCGTCGGGCTGGCGCAGAATTTCTCGGCATTGAAGGCGCTCGCCACCGTAGGCATCCAGTCCGGTCACATGGCGCTTCATGCACAGAACATCGCGATCATGGCCGGTGCTGTCGGCGACGAGGTCGAGGCTGTTGCGAAGGTGCTGGTCGAACGCGCGACGGTGCGTATCGATGTCGCGCAGGAGGTATTGGAAATCATCCGACGCTAAAGCATTTCCGGCGAAGCCGGAGAACCACATAAGAAAATCAAACGGGAGGGTAAGAATGATTAAATCGAAATCGGCTTTTCTGGCGGGAGCGGCGATGCTGCTGGCGCTGATGGCTCCGGCCCATGCACAGATCGCCAACAATACGATCAAGCTTGGCGTGCTGACCGATCTCACCGGTATCGCCACCGACTCCACGGGCGCAGGATCGGTTGCTGCGGCGAAACTCGCCATTGAGGATTTCAAGGCCGAGAAGCCGGATATCAAGGTCGAACTTCTTCAGGCGGACCACCAGAACAAGCCGGACATCGGCGGCGCGATTGCGCGGCGCTGGATGGACATCGACAAGATCGATGCGATTCTCGACGTGCCGTTCTCCTCGGTGGCGCTGGCCGTGCAGGAAGCCACGCGCGGATCGAAAACCGCGTTCATTGCATCCGGTCCCGGCTCGTCGCTGCTCACCGGCGAGAAGTGTTCGCCGAACACCGTGCACTGGACCTACGACACCTGGGCGCTGGCGCACGGCACGGCATTGGCCCTGTTGAAGGCCAAGAAGGACACATGGTTCTTTGTCACGGCGGATTACGCCTTCGGCCATTCGCTGGAGAAAGACGCGTCCGATGTCGTGAAGGCCGAAAACGGCAAGATCCTCGGCAGCGTGCGGCATCCGCCCGGCGCATCGGACTTCTCGTCGTTCCTGCTGCAGGCGCAGGCCAGCAAGGCCAAGATCGTCGCGCTCGCCAATGCCGTGAATGACACCGTCAATTCCGTGAAGCAGGCAACAGAGTTCGGCATTCAGGCCGGCGGACAGGAACTGGCGGCGCTGCTGATGCAGGTCACTGACGTCAACGCCATCGGCCTTCAGGGCGCGAAAGGCCTTTATCTGACCGAGGGCTTCTATTGGGACTCTAACGACGGCACGCGCAAGTTCTCCGACCGCTTCACGGCAGCGGTGGGCGGCGGCAAGCGCCCGACCGCGATTCAGGCTGGCGTCTATGCCGGTACGCTGCATTATCTGCGCGCGGCAGCGGCGGCGAACACGACCGATGGGCAAAAGGTCGTCGCCAAGATGAAGGAGATGCCGTCGAAGGATCCATTGTTCGGCGAAGGCACGATCCGCGAGGACGGCCGTCACATCCACAACATGTATCTGTTCCAGGTGAAGACTCCCGCCGAGTCCAAGGCGCCATGGGACTTCTACAAGCTGGTGGAGACGATCCCGGCCAAGGACGCGTTCCGGCCGATCGCCGAGGGCAACTGTCCGATGGTGAAGAAGTAGGCCGGCTTCCCCGACGCCATGGCCGGGCGGTTGCCCGGCCATGCTTCCCGGGTTGGTTTAGATTGAGTGTAAATTTCCTCCCGGCGGGCTCCGTGAGGGAGGAAATTTCTCCTGCGGAACATGATCTTAGAATGCAACGCCGGTCTGCCTTCGGGGCATGACGCAGGCGCGGTATGTAATTGACCAAAAACGGAAATTCGGCTATTTCACCGGCGTCGTGAATGCTGCCGCCGTCTTCGCCTGCAAGGCAGGCCATCCAGCAAAATTCATGGACGAGAAGTTCTGCGTGAGGCGTGACCGCCCGCAAGTCCGGCGATTGTGCGCTCACCGATTGCAAGAGCATGGGTCCGGTTATGAGCAACTTCAATCAGGAAACGGTTCTCAGCGTCCATCACTGGACCGACAACCTTTTCAGCTTCACGACCACGCGTGATTCCTCGTTCCGGTTCCGGAACGGCGAGTTCACGATGATCGGATTGAAGGTGAACGAGAAGCCGCTGCTGCGCGCCTACAGCGTCGCGAGCGCGAACTACGAAGAGAACCTCGAATTCTTCTCGATCAAGGTCGCCGACGGCCCGCTGACCTCGCGTCTTCAGCATCTGAAGGAAGGCGACCAGATCATCGTCAGCCGCAAGGCGACCGGCACGCTGGTGATCGACAACCTGACCGCCGGCCGCAACCTCTATCTGATCGGCACCGGCACAGGCCTCGCGCCGTTCCTCAGCGTGATCAAGGACCCTGAGACCTACGAGCGTTTCGAGAAGGTCGTGCTGCTGCACGGCTGCCGCCATGTCCGCGAACTGGCTTACGGCGAACTGATCACCGAGAAGCTGCCGCAGGACGAGATGATCGGCGAGATGGTGAGCAACCAGCTCATCTATTATCCGACCGTGACGCGCGATCCGTTCCGCAACCGTGGCCGCATCACCGACCTGATCACCTCGGGCAAGTTGTTCGAGGACATTGCATTGCCGCCGCTCGATGCCGCGAAGGATCGCGTCATGATGTGCGGCAGCCCGGCGCTGCTGGTCGATACCAAGAAGCTGCTGGAAGATCGTGGCTTCGTCGAAGGCAACCACGGCGAGCCGGCCGATTTCGTGGTCGAGAAGGCGTTCGCTGAGCGCTGAACAGACCGATCCGTTTAAATAAAGCCGCCGGCCATGCCGGCGGCTTTTTTGTTGCGCAAGTAGAATGACGACGTCGCAGCGGCGACTTTCATCATGCGCTTACATGCGCTGGCGGCTCGCATTGCTCGCGACCGCCGCCGCGGCCGTCCGGTTTTCGACACCGAGCTTGGCGTAGATCTGCTCAAGATGCTTGTCGACGGTGCGCGGGCTGAGACCCAGGATCTGCGCGATGTCGCGGTTGGTCTTGCCCTTGCTCAGCCACGACAGCACTTCTCCCTCGCGACTGGTCAATCCCAGCTCCTTGCTGAATTCCGCCGGGGAATCCGAACCGCTATCCCGCGCCAGCCGGAGCAGGAATTCGTTCGCGCCGAGCCTGCCCATGTATTGCAGGCGCAGCTTCTCGTCGCGGAAGGAGATCGCGGGCGGCGATTTCGATTCAGCCATTCCCCGATGCATCTGGTCGAGCCAGTCGAGCCACGGCTCCGGCAGTTCAAATTTTTCGTCGGCGCCTCTGGCGCGCGCCAGCTTCTCAGCCTGCGGGGTTGCCCAGATGATGCGTCCGCGATGATCCACCGCGAACAGGTAACGTCCTGAGACGTCCAGTGCAGCGCGGGCGCTTTGCGTCAGCCGCGCATTGGCGAGGTGAACCTTGATCCGCGCCAGCATCTCGACGATGACAATCGGCTTGGTCACGTAGTCGACGCCGCCGGCCTCCAGCCCGCGCACGATATGTTCGCTTTCGGCAAGGCCCGTCATGAAGATGACGGGGACACCGGCGAGCTTGGTTTCGCGCTTGAGGCGGCGGCAGGTCTCGAACCCGTCCATTCCCGGCATCACGGCATCGAGCAGGATGATATCCGGCACGATCTGCTCGCCGATGCGCAGGGCCGACGCGCCGTCGAGCGCGACCATCACGGTCATGCCGGCGCCGTCGAGCGCATCGGTCAGCATGCGCAAGGTTTCCGGCGAATCGTCAACGATCAGCACGGTGTCGCGTGACTTGGCTTCAATGATCATGGCGCTGCACATTCTGAAGGGTTGCCATGTATTGCCCGAGATCGAACCGTTCCACCAGCGAGCGCATTTGTGACACGAAAGCCGCGTGCTCCGGATGGTCCTTGTCGATCTGGTCGAGCTTGAGATGAATGGCTGTGACGTAGCCGATTTGCCCGAGGTCGATCAACTCATCGACATACTGCACCGGCGGAGCGGGATCGTCGTTCGCACTCCATGTAGAGGCTTCGGTCTCAATCGTCTGAACCGGACCGGGCTCGTAAGACCATTCGATCTTGAGCAACTGGCCGATCAGTTCCAGCAGGCGCGGCACGTCGATCGGCTTCATCAGGTAGCCGTCGTGGAACGGCTGTGCTAGCGGAGCGCCGTGGGCTTCGAGCGCACTGGCCGAGATCATCAGGATGCGGGCATTGTGATGGCCCGCGGTGCGGAGGCTTTCCGCCACCGACCAGCCGTCGGTCTCGCCCATCGATATGTCGAGCAGGAACATATCCGGCTGACAATGTTGCGCGAGATTGAGACATGTCGCGCCGTCCGGTGCGCTCAGGATGATGAAGCCGAGCGGGGCGAGCACTTCGCGCAGGAGATCGCGGTGGGTCGGATCGTCGTCGGTGATAAGGATGGTCTTGCGCGGGCCGTGATAGCCGTAGATAGGCGCGTTGATCGCCTTGATGCGGGTGGGGTTGGTGACCTCCGACAGCAGCATCTTGACCTGGAATGTGCTGCCGCGCCCAACGGTGCTGGTGACACGGATGTCGCCGCCCATCACGCCCGCGAGCAGCTTGCTGATGGTGAGGCCGAGACCCGTTCCGGTCTGCGGCTGCGAAATGCCGAGCGCGCCGCGCTCGAACGGGGCGAAGATGCGCTCCAGATCGTCGGCGTGAATGCCGGGGCCGGTGTCGCGCACCTCAAATTCGGCGACGGGGCTGCGATAATGCACGATGAAATGCACGCTGCCGCTCGGGGTGAACTTGATGGCATTCGACAGCAGGTTGATGAGAATCTGCCGCAGCCGCTTCTCATCCGCATAGACGACCGGGGGCAGGGTCTCCGGCCGCTGAAACACGAACTCCACATTCTTCGCGGCGGCCTGCAGGCGGAACATGCCGACAAGCTGGTCGAGGAAGGCATGAAGCCGCACTTCGTCGCGCGACAGATGCAACCGTCCGGCCTCGATCTTGGAAATGTCGAGCAGACCATCGATCAGACCCGAAAGATGATCGGCGCTGCGGCGTACGACGCGAATCTGGTCGCGGGGTTTCGGCTGGATGGTCGCATCCTGTTCGAGCAGTTGCGCGTATCCGCTGATGGCGTTGAGCGGCGAGCGCAGCTCGTGACTCAATCCGACCACATAGCGGCTCTTGGCGAGGTTGGCGGATTCGGCGACTTCCTTGGCGCGCTGAAGCTCCATGTCGGTCTGCCGGTGGGCATCGATTTCCTGCATCAGAAGCGTGGTCTGGCGCCGGGTCTCGGCTTCCGCCGCCTGGCGGCTTTGCCGCGCCAGCACGAACAGCCAGGCCACCACACCGATAATGATCGAGAGCGCGAAGAAGACTTTCCACAGCACGTCGGAAAGCTGGATCTGATCGAACCGGATCGCGGTGGAGGTCTGGAGGTAAATCAGGGCGAGCGTGAGCCCGACCAGTCCCGCCGACAGCGCAAACACACCGAGATAGTGCCCGAGCTGCGAATTGATCCGCGCGTAGATGAATTGCGGAAGCATCTTGCCGAGAGTTTCGGAAAACTGCGCCTGCACCCGCGCATGCGGCTTGCAGAGATCATGGCAGCGGGCGTCAAGCGAGCAGCACAGCGAGCAGATCGGACCCGCATAGGCGGTGCAGGAAGCCATGTCTTCCGGCTCGAACGCATGTTCACAGATGCAGCACTTGATCGATTCGAGATTCTGCCAGCTCCGCTTCGGCTTGCGCGCGATGTAATATTTTCCGCCCGTCCCCCATGCGATCACCGGCGCGGTCAGGAACGCCACGGTCAATGCCACGAACGGCGCAAGCGCTTTCGCCGTGGTTCCGAAGAATCCGTAGAACGCGCTGATCGAAACGATGGTTGCGATCGTCATCGCGCCGACGCCGACCGGGTTGATGTCGTAGAGATGCGCGCGCTTGAATTCCATATGCTGCGGTCGCAGGCCGAGCGGCTTGTTGACGATGAGATCGGCGACCAGCGCCCCGACCCATGCGATGGCGACGTTCGAGTAAAGTGCAAGCGTCTGTTCCAGCGCCTTGTAGACGCCGATCTCCATCAGCAGCAGCGCGACCAGCACGTTGAACACCAGCCACACCACGCGGCCCGGATGGCTGTGGGTCAGGCGCGAGAAGAAATTCGACCATGCAATCGATCCTGCATAGGCGTTGGTCACGTTGATCTTGAGCTGCGACAGGATCACGAACGTGCCCGTCAGCGCCAGCGCCAGATCGGGCTGCGCGAGCACGTAACGAAATGCTTCGAGATACATGTGCGCGGGTTCGGCGGCGTATTCCGCCGTCACGCCGTGCTTGATCGCGAAGAACGCGAGGAACGATCCGGCCAGCATCTTGATTGCGCCGGGTACGATCCAGCCGGGACCGGCGCTGACCATCGCCATCCACCATGCGCGCTTCGAGGTCCGCCGGTCGCGCGGCAGAAACCGCAGGAAGTCGACCTGTTCGCCGATCTGCGCCACCAGCGCGAACACCACGGAAGCCGCGGTTCCGAACAGCAGCAGATCCAGATGTCCCGACGGATTGCCGTGCTCGCCCGGAAACGCTGTCCACTCCGCAAACGAGCCGGGGCTTTTGATGGCGATGGCCGCGAAGGGAAGAATGTGAAGCAGGATCCAGAACGGCTGTGTCCACAACTGGAAGCGGCTGATCAGTGTGATGCCGTGGGTGACCAGCGGGATGATGACCACCGCGCTGATGAGATAGCCGATCGGGCGGGGGATGCCGAAGCATAGTTCCAGCGCCATCGCGAGAATGACGGCCTCGATGGCGAAAAAGATGAAGGTGAAGGACGCGTAGATCAGCGATGTGATCGTGGAGCCGATGTAGCCGAATCCGGCGCCGCGGGTGAGCAGATCGATATCGACGCCGTATCTGGCCGCGTAATAGGCAATCGGCAGGCCGCAGCAGAAAATGATGGCGCTCACCACCAGAATGGCGGCGGTGGCGTTGGTAACCCCGTAGTTCAGCGTGATGGTGCCGCCGATGGCTTCCAGCGCCAGAAACGAGATCGCACCCAGCGCCGTGTTCGCCACCCGCGCAGCCGACCACCGGCGGGCACTCTTGGCCGTGAAGCGAAGCGCGTAGTCTTCAAGGGTCTGATTGGCAACCCATTGATTATATTGGCGCCTGACGCGGTCTATCCGCTGTCGCCCGGCCACTTTGGTCTCCCTCGTCACGCGTTGTGCGTCCTGATCCGGTTTTGAAAAATCTACGTCGCGCTTTTGCGGTGCAGTATGCGCGATTTCGCGTATCTGTGCGCTGCACAATCCGGGCCATCTTTTCCCCATCAAGGCGGTTTTCCAGCAAAAAGGGGTGGTCATGTCAGACGACAAAAATCAGGGCTTACAGTCCGCGTTCCGGCGAAAAATGCTGATGGGAATGGCGGCGCTGCCGGCCATGTCACTGGTCTCGAAGCCATCGTTCGGCGCCGGACCGGCAACGTCGGCGGTCAACACCACGGGTCTCGCGGTCACCGACGCCGAAGTGACGGTCGGAATCCTGCATTCCGTGACCGGCACCATGGCGATTTCGGAGACGGGATCGGTTCAGGCCGAAAAGCTGGCGATCGAGCAGATCAACGCCTCGGGCGGCGTGCTCGGACGCAAGATCAAGTTCATCCAGGAGGACGGCGCGTCCGACTGGCCGACCTTCGCCGAGAAGGCGAAGAAGCTTCTGGTCAACGACAAGTGCGCATCGGTGATGGGCTGCTGGACGTCGGCGTCGCGCAAGGCGGTGCTGCCGGTGTTCGAGCAGTACAACGGCATGCTCTACTACCCGACCTTCTATGAAGGCCTCGAGCAGTCCAAGAACGTGATCTACACCGGCCAGGAAGCGACCCAGCAGATTATCGCGGGTCTCGACTGGGTGAACAAGACCAAGGGCGCGAAAACTTTCTACTTGCTCGGTTCGGATTACATTTGGCCGCGTACGTCGAACAAGATCGCGCGCAAGCACATCGAGGGTCATCTCGGCGGCGCGAAGGTCGTCGGCGAAGAATACTTCCCGCTCGGCCATACCCAGTTCAACTCCGTCATCAACAAGATCAAGCTGACCAAGCCGGACGTGATCTACGCCATCATTGTCGGCGGTTCGAACGTCGCGTTCTACAAGCAGCTCAAGGCGGCGGGCATCGACCTGTCGAAGCAAACGCTGCTCACCATCTCGGTCACCGAGGACGAAATCGACGGCATCGGCGGCGAGAACATCGCGGGCGCGTTCGCCTGCATGAAATACTTCCAGTCCCTCGACAATGCGAACAACAAGGAATTCGTTGCCGCGTTCAAGAAGATGTGGGGCGAAAAGACCGTGATCGGAGACGTCACACAGGCTGCCTATCTCGGCCCGTGGCTCTGGAAGATGACGGTGGAGAAGGCGGGCAGCTTCGATGTCGACAAGATCGCGGCGGCATCCGCAGGCATCGAGTTCACCAAGGCGCCGGAAGGCTACGTGAAGATCCATCCGAACCACCATCTCTGGTCAAAGACCCGCGTCGGTCTCGCCGGCCTCGATGGACAGTTCAAGGTTGTTTACGAGACCGCCGATCTGGTCGAGCCCGATCCGTTCCCCAAGGGCTACCAGTAAGCCTCACTCCGATAGCTCAGCTCCCTGGCGTGGATCGTCAGTCCACGCCCGCAGCCCTCGCGCCGCGGATTCGTCTGCGGCGCGAGACTTCCCCGGCGGAGAATTGAAATGTTCGGCGACTATTCGATTGGCGATCTCGGTTCAATCTTTGTGATGCAAGGATTTGCGGGCCTTATCCTGTTCTCCGTCTACGTTCTGATGGCGCTCGGACTTGCGATCATCTTCGGCCAGATGGGCGTCATCAACATGGCGCACGGCGAGTTCATGATCCTCGGCGCCTATGTCACCTGGATGACGTCGAATTTCTTTCAGGCCTATCTGCCGTCGCTGTTCAGCGGCTACTTCTTCCTCGCCATGATACTTGCGTTCATTGCGTCCGGCGCGCTCGGCATGCTGGTGGAATGGGCACTGATACGGCATCTCTACAAGCGGCCGCTCGATACGCTGCTCGCGACCTGGGGCCTGAGCCTGATGTTGCAGCAGGCCTATCGCTCGATATTCGGAGCCCGTGAGGTCGGCGTTGAACTGCCGCAGTGGATGCTGGGCTCGCTCAAGGTCACCGACACCATCGAAGTGCCCATCAACGGCATCTTCGTGATGTGCCTGACGGTGCTGATCACGATTGCCGTCGCCTACATCATGTACAGGTCGCGCTGGGGCCGGCAGGTCCGTGCCGTGGTGCAGAATCGCGTGATGGCCGGCGCGGTCGGCATCAACACCGAGAAGGTCGACCGTTACACCTTCGGTCTCGGATGCGGCATCGCCGGCGTCGCGGGCTCGGCCTTCACGATGATCGGCTCAACGGGCCCGACCTCCGGCCAGCTCTACATCGTCGATACGTTCCTTGTGGTCGTCTTCGGCGGCGCGGCCAGCCTGCTCGGCACCATCGCCTCCGCATTCACTATCTCGCAGGCCCAGTCGACCATGGAGTTCTTCATGTCGGGCTCGATGGCCAAGGTTCTCACGCTGCTCGCGATTGTCGGCATCCTCATGCTGCGGCCGCAGGGCCTGTTCGCCCTCAAGGTCCGGAAGTGAAAAGGCCAGGAAAATGTCCAAGAAAAGCGTAGAGAAAAGCTCCGAGCAAACTGTTGTCGCCAAAGCCGTCCACGACAACCCGCGCTTCGCGAACCGCTCCGAACTTGTCGGCATTCTGGCGCTTGCAGTTCTGCTGGTCGTTGTCCTGCCGTTGACCCTGGATATCTTCCGGCTCAACCTGGTCGCGAAATATCTGACCTACGCGTTTGTTGCGATCGGCCTCGTCATCTGTTGGGGATATGGTGGCATTCTGAGCCTCGGGCAGGGCGTATTCTTCGGCCTCGGCGGCTACTGCATGGCGATGTTTCTCAAGCTGGAAGCATCCAGCGTCGCCAACACCAAGATCCAGTCGACGCCCGGCATCCCGGACTTCATGGACTGGAATCAGCTCACGCAACTCCCTTTCTTCTGGAAGCCGTTCCACAGCCTGACTTTCACGATCTTCGCAATCATCGCGGTTCCGGCGATCTTCTCCTTCATTATCGGCGCCGCGATGTTCAAGCGGCGGGTCGGCGGTACGTATTTCGCCATTATCACCCAGGCGATCGCCGCGATCCTGACCATCCTGATCATCGGTCAGCAAGGTTACACCGGCGGCGTCAACGGCATCACCGACCTGCGCACGCTGAAGGGCTGGGATATCCGGACAGACAACGCCAAGTTCATTCTCTACTTCGTGGAAGTGATCTTGCTGTTCGGCTGCATCGGCGTCGCCCTTTTCATCCGGCACTCAAAGCTCGGGCGAATCCTGGTCGCGATGCGTGAAAAGGAAGATCGCGTCCGGTTCTCGGGCTACAGCGTCGCCAACTTCAAGATCTTCGCGTTCTGCGCGGCAGCGGTGTTCGCCTCCATCGGCGGCGCTCTGTTCGCCCTCGAAATCGGCTTCATGTCACCGTCCTTCGTCGGCATCGTGCCGTCCATCGAAATGGTGATCTATGCCGCTGTCGGCGGGCGCCTCTCCATACTGGGCGCGGTCTACGGCACACTCCTTGTCAACTTCGCCAAGACCAGCCTGTCGGAATCCTTCCCCGAGTTGTGGCTGTTCGGCCTTGGCGGGCTGTTCATCGCGGTGGTGCTGGCGTTCCCGAATGGCCTTGCCGGGATCTGGCGCGATCACATTCAGTCCCACATCGATCGCCTGCTCTCACTCCGCAAGCCGAAGGCGGGCGGCAAGAACGGCTGGACCGGCGGCTCGGTCGCCGACGGCGCACCCGCGGAATAGGAGCACATCATGCTTGTCGGTCATCAGCCCAAGGAATTCCTGCTCGCGGTCGAAGCGCTCACGGTGTCGTTCGACGGCTTCAAGGCGGTCAACGACCTGTCGTTCTACGTCGATGAAAACGAGATCCGCGTCATCATCGGCCCGAACGGTGCCGGCAAGACCACGGTGCTCGATCTGATCTGCGGGAAGACCAAGGCCACATCCGGTTCGATCCAGTTCCGTAATCAGGAACTGACCAAGATGAAGGAGAACCAGATCGTCCAGGCGGGCGTCGGCCGAAAATTCCAGACCCCGTCGATCTATGACGACCTCACGGTGTTCGAGAATCTCGAGATCTCCTATCCGCGCGGACGGACGGTGTTCGGCGCACTGACATTTCAGCGCGATGCGACGGTGCGCGACCGGGTCGAAGAAGTCGCGGAGATGATCTTCCTGAAGGATCGCCTCGGCATGAGCGCCGAACTGCTCAGCCACGGCCAGAAACAGTGGCTCGAGATCGGCATGCTGCTGATCCAGGACCCGGACCTTCTGATGCTCGACGAGCCGGTGGCCGGCATGAGCGTCAGCGAGCGGATCAAGACCGCCGAATTGCTCAACCGCATCATCAAGGACCGCTCGGTGCTGGTGATCGAGCATGACATGAAGTTTGTCGAGGATATCGCGCACAAGGTGACCGTGCTGCATCAGGGCAGAATCCTGTCGGAAGGTTCGATGGAAGCGGTGCAGAACGATCCGAAGGTTATCGAAGTCTATCTCGGCCACTAAGGAAACACGCAATGCTCGCGATCTCGGACCTTCACGTCGCATACGGACAGAGCGAAGTCCTGCACGGTCTCAACGTTTCCGTCGCGCCCAACGAGATCGTCGCGATCATGGGCCGCAACGGCATGGGCAAGACCACGCTGATGAAGTCGCTGATGGGAATCGTTCCGACCAAGAGCGGGTCGGTCACGATGGAAGGCAGCGAACTCAGCAAGCTCAAGAGTTACGAGCGCGTCGCCAAGGGGCTCGCCTATGTACCCCAGGGCCGCATGATCTTTTCGACCATGACGGTGAAGGAAAATATCGAGACCGGACTGGTGGCGTCGGGCGAGAAGGAAGTGCCCGGTGATCTCTATGAACTGTTCCCGGTGCTGCTTGAGATGAAGAGCCGGCGCGGGGGCAATCTCTCCGGCGGCCAGCAGCAGCAGCTTGCGATTGCGCGCGCGCTTGCCACCAAGCCGAAGGTTCTGCTGCTCGATGAGCCGACCGAGGGAATCCAGCCATCGATCATCCGCGAGATGGCGCGCACGCTGAAGCGCATCCGAGACGAGAAAGGCCTGTCGATCATCGTCTCCGAGCAGGTTCTCAGTTTCGCACTCGACGTCGCCGACCGCGTTCTGGTGATCGAGAATGGCGAGATCGTCCGCGACGAGAAGCGCGACGGCATCGATGCCGCGCAGGTCGCCAAATATCTTTCAGTTTAACGAAGCCGTTTGTAACCAGGGGAGCATTCTAAATGCCAGATACACTGATCAAGGTCGATCTCAATCAGTCGGCCTACGACAACGACAAGGTTCACAATCGCTGGCATCCGGATATCCCGATGGTGGAGTGGGTCAGTCCGGGCGACGATTTCATCATCGAGACCTACGACTGGACCGGCGGTTTCATCAAGAACAACGACTCGGCCGACGACGTGCGCGACATCGACCTGTCGATCGTGCATTTTCTGTCGGGGCCGATCGGCGTCAAGGGCGCGGAGCCGGGCGATCTTCTGGTGGTCGATCTGCTCGACGTCGGCCCGATGAAGGAGAGCCTGTGGGGGTTCAATGGCTTCTTCTCCAAGCAGAATGGCGGCGGGTTTCTGACCGACCATTTCCCGCTGGCGCAGAAGTCGATCTGGGACTTCAAGGGCATGTACACGTCGTCGCGCCACATTCCCGGCGTCAATTTTGCGGGCCTCATTCATCCCGGTCTCATCGGCTGTCTGCCCGATCCGAAAATGCTGTCGATGTGGAACGAGCGCGAGACGGCGCTGATCGCAACCAACCCGACGCGCGTGCCGGGTCTCGCCAATCCGCCGTTCGGTCCGACCGCGCATATGGGTCGCCTGAAGGGCGATGCCAAGGCGAAGGCCGCGGCAGAGGGTGCGCGCACCGTTCCGCCGCGCGAGCATGGCGGCAACTGCGACATCAAGGATCTGTCGCGCGGTTCGAAGATCTATTTCCCAGTTTACGTTCCGGGGGCAGGCCTTTCGATGGGCGATCTGCACTTCAGCCAGGGCGACGGCGAAATCACCTTCTGCGGTGCCATCGAGATGGCCGGCTGGCTGCACATCAAGGTCGACGTCATCAAGGACGGCATGGCGAAATACGGCATCAAGAATCCCGTGTTCAAGCCGTCGCCGATGACGCCGAACTACAAGGACTTCCTGATCTTCGAAGGTATCTCGGTCGATGAAGCCGGCAAGCAGCACTATCTGGATGTGACGGTTGCCTATCGTCAAGCGTGTTTGAATGCCATCGAGTATCTGAAGAAGTTCGGGTATTCCGGCGCGCAGGCCTATTCCATTCTTGGAACGGCCCCGGTGCAGGGACACATCTCGGGTGTCGTGGACGTACCCAACGCCTGCGCCACGCTGTGGCTGCCGACGGAAATCTTCGACTTCGACGTCATGCCGTCGTCGGCAGGGCCGATCAAGCACATCAAGGGCGGCATCGACATGCCGCTGTCACCGGACAAGTAACCCGCGAGGTGATGCAGGGGCGGTGCGTATCTTGCCGCCCCTGCATCCGCCGGGATCGCGATAACAGGACAAACCGAGGGAGACGGGCTGTGCCGGTTTACGAGTATCTTTGCAACGACTGCGGACCATTCACCGATATGCGGCCGATGTCCGAATACGATGCGCCGCAGGATTGCCCGCATTGCGCGATCGCCGCGCCGCGGGTCATTCTGACCGCGCCGCGCTTCTCATGCATGCCGGCGGACAAACGCAAGTCGCATGCGATCAATGAGCGCAGCGCCAACGCGCCGAAAACGCTCGGCGAGTACAAGGCGTCACATCAGCCGGGCTGCGGCTGCTGTTCGACCAAACCGTCCCGGCTGGTCACCAAGAGCCGCAGCGGAGCCAAAGGATTTCCGACTGCACGGCCGTGGATGATCAGTCACTAGAAGTATTGCGTGTTTTGCTCAGGACTCGACAAGCGCGTCGCGCAGGTTCTTCTTCATGACCTTGCCGTTGGCGTTGCGCGGCAAGGGGTCGGTGCCGATCGCGATGGTCTCCGGGACTTTATAGTCGGAGAGACGCTCGGCGCACCACGCGCGCAGGGTCGGCTGGTCGATGTCCGAGCGCACGACCACGACGGCGTGAACGCGCTCACCGAGCACCGGACACGGCCGTGCGACGATGGCGCTTTCCACGACGTCGGGATGACTGGCCAGAACCGACTCGACCTCCGCTGAATAGATTTTCAGTCCGCCGCGGTTGATCATGTCTTTCTGCCGGTCGAACACGCGAACGAAATTCTCCGCGTCGATCGATCCAAGATCGCCCGAATGCCAGTAGCCGGCAGTGAAACTCTCCGCCGTCGCGCGGGGGTTATTCCAGTAGCCCTTGATGACCGAGCCGCCGTGAATCCAGATTTCGCCGATCTCTCCGCGCGGCAGTTCGCGTCCGGATGAGTCGACAACAATGATATCCGCACCGGGACAGGGCAGGCCGACGCTGTCACTGTGGCTGGCGGTAAACGCAGGTGGCATGATGGTCGATGGCGACGAGGTTTCGGTCGAACCGTAGGCGTTGACCAGTTTCAGCCCGGGAAGTTTTTGCGCCAGCTTCTCGATGGTCGCAACCGGCATCGGCGCGCCGCCGTAGCCGCCGACCCGCCAGGCGGAAAGATCGAAATTATCGAAATCAGCCTGCAACAGGCAGAGGTTATACATCGCAGGCACCATCACGGTCTGCGTGACGCGCTCGCTTGCTGCGATCTTGAGGTATTCCGCCGCCTTGAACTCGGCGACGATGATGAGCGCACCGGCGCAGCGCGCCATCGCCATGATGTTGGCGGCAATGCCGGTGACATGCGCGAGCGGAACGGCGGCGATCGAGCGGTCAGATTTTGTCAGTTCGAGGCAGACCTCGTAG
The DNA here is from genome assembly GCF_000497575.1 of Afipia sp. OHSU_II-C1. Taxonomy (GTDB): domain Bacteria; phylum Pseudomonadota; class Alphaproteobacteria; order Rhizobiales; family Xanthobacteraceae; genus Afipia. Next base: position 133,374 of record NZ_APJI01000001.1, on the reverse strand, counting down.
ATCATCGCCGAATGGGTCAGGTTGCAATGGGCGAGCATGGCGCCCTTCGGCTTACCCGTCGTGCCCGACGTGTAGAGGATCATGGCGGTGTCTTGTTCATCGACAGCGACCGGCACCTGCGACGTCTCGGTCGCGACCAGATCCTGAAACGCCAGCGAGCCATCGGTTACGCCGATCGAGACACGATGAAGCAGGGTCGGAATCTCGTTGGGATCGGGCAGCCGGTCCGCCATTCCGTCTTCATGGATAATCAGCGCCGCGCCGCAGTCGGCGAGAACGTAGGCGATCTCAGGCTTTTGCTGCCGCGTGCTCAGCATCACACTGACAAGACCGAGATGCGCCGCGCCATAGAGCGCGAGCACGAACTCGATGCGGTTGCCAAGCAGCAGCGCGATCCGGTCGCCGGGTTTCAGGCCGATTTCCTTGAAACCGGCCGCGATCTGCGCGGATTTCTGCGCGACCTCGCGCCATGTCATCCGCTCATCGCCGCAGACCAGCGCTTCGCCATCGGGGTTGCGTGCGGCGGCATCTGCGACCATGTCCCAGATGTTCGCGGGGCGGGTCTCGAAGGCGGGCACGATACGGTCGCCGAAGCGGGTTTCCAGCCGCATTGCAGGAATCGGGTATTTCGACCAGTTCATGGATTCTAGCTACCTATCCTGATCGTTGCGTCAGGTTGAAAAATTGGCCCCGCGCTCGATCACAAATTCTGTATCAAACAAAGTATGCGAGTGATTCAAATCGGACTGCGACATCAACACTGTTAACCCCTTGCCCTTGAGCGAGGCAAGCACGTCGGAGATTCTCTCGGACAGGGCAGGTGCGATCCCTTCGAATGGCTCGTCGAGCAGCAGGCACCGGGTTCCAATGCCCAATGCGCGGCCCAGCGCGACCAGTTTCTGCTGTCCGCCCGAAAGTAATAGTGCCTTGCGATCGCGCATGGCGACGAGTTCGCCGATCACCTCGTAGACAAAGTCCAGCCGCGCCTTGCGGTCGACGTCCTTTGCGACCCATAGCGGCAGCAGAATATTCTCTTCCACCGTCAGTTGCGGCACCAGTCCGCGGTCTTCCGGCATGTAGCCGATACCGAGACCGGCGCGGGCGTGACGCGGCAGGGCCGTCAGATCCTCGCCGCCGAAACGGATCGTGCCGCGCTTTGGCGTGAGGTGACCCATGATCGAGCGCATCAACGTTGTCTTGCCGGCGCCGTTGCGGCCAACCAGACTGACCATGCCGCCCTCGGTGAGATGCATGGTGAAGCCGCGCAGCGCCGGCATCGACTGGATTTCGACGGCGAGGTTGTCGATTTCGAGCAGGGAGCGGGAAGCGGTCATTTTGCGCCTCCCGTCACATAACGGCGGACTTCATTGTCTTTCAGCACCGTTGACGGCTCGCCGTCGGCCAGGATGCGGCCGTTGTAAAAGGCGACGACGCGGTCGGCATATTTGCTGACGATATCCATGTCATGCTCGACGAAGACGATGGTGGCGGCCTCTTCCGAGACGGCATGAATGACGCGGTCCATGGTGGCGAATTTCTCTTCCGCCGAGACGCCGGAGGTCGGTTCGTCCAGCAGCAACAGTTTGGGACGCCGCGCCAGCGCCATGGCGATATCGACCAGCTTGCGGACGCCGCCGGCCAGCTCGGACACCGGCCGGTCGGCAAGACCCTTGAGACCAAAGCGGTCCAGCAATGCCAGCGCCTTGTCATGCCGCTCTCCGGCTTCCGCCGGAACCGTCAGCGACAGCCGTCCGCCTTCCGCGCTGGAGACGGCGACGGTCAGATTTTCGGCGGCGGTGAGTTCAATGAACAGCTGCGGAATCTGGAAAGAGCGCGAGATTCCGAGCTTGGCGACATCGCGCGGAGAGCGCCGGCCGATCGGCGAGCCGTCGAGTTCGATCGCACCGCTGTCGGGCTTCATGTAGCCCGTCACCATGTTGACGAACGTGGTCTTGCCGGCGCCATTCGCGCCGATCAGGCAGAGCTTTTGGCCCGCCGGAATGTCGATGCTGACATTGTCGGCGGCGACCACCGCGCCGAAACGCTTCTGGAGACCGCGCACGGAAAGGACAGGCTTCATGATGCCGATCCTTTCCCAGCGGGGACGGGTTCCGGCACTGCCTCCGAGGTCCTGCGCTTTCTTCCGCTCCAGAGCGAACCGATGCCCCGCGGCAGAAACAGGATGACCGCCAGCAGGAACACGCCGAGCACGAGCTGCCAAGTGTTCGGCATATAGAGATTGGAGAACGAGCGGACCAGCTCAAGCACAAGCGCGGAAATAAACACCGCAGCGACGCTTTGCGTGCCCGCGAGCACCGCGATGAAAACGAATTCACCGGAGGTCGTCCAGTAGGCGAATTCCGGATCGATGTGCCGCTGCGCCATCAGCGCGAGCGCGCCGCTGGCGCCTGCGAATGTCGCCGCGATCACGAAGTTGATGGTGACGATGCGGTTCGCGGAGGTGCCGAGATACTCGACGCGGAGGTTGTTCTCGCGCACCGCAAGACTCGTCAGTCCGAACTGCGAGCGGAACAGGATCGTTGCGAAGATACCCGCAAGGCCGGTGGCGACGACGGATACGGCATAGAGCATGAAGTCCGCCTCGCGCGGATCGTTGAACACTGCGCCGAACAGGGTGGGGCGGCCGACATTGAAGCCGTCCGAGCCGCCAAGGATGGTCGTCTTGACCAGCGCACCGTAAAGCACCATCGACAGCGCCAGCGTCAGCATGCCGAAGAAGATGCCGGTGTAGCGGGCAATCAGCGGGCCAATGATCAGGCCGAGGAGGCCGCCGAACACTGCGCCGATGATAACCTGTGCCACGGCGTCGGTGACGCCGAACGTGATCGCGATCAGCGCCACGCCGTAGCCGCCGCCGGCATAGAAAAGGCCCTGTCCGAAAGAGACGTTGCCTGTCCGCGCGAGCACGACAATACCGAGCGCGACGAGCGCCTTGGATGCGGCGACGGTGGCGAGCGACAGCGTCCATGCCGGAATGATGCGGCCGAAAAGAACGGCCAGTACGACGAGGCCGAGAAGAACGAAGGGATTTGTCGCGTACTTCATCAGATGCGCCTCGCGACTTCACGGCGGAACAGGCCTTCGGGCCTGAACATCAGGACTGCTGCCATAATAAGATAGATCATGAACAGTTCAGCCTGCGGCAGCAGGTGGACCGATGCCGCGCGCGCCATACCGACGAGGATGGCGCCGACGGCCGCGCCTTCGATGCTGCCGAGGCCGCCGATCACCACGATGGCGAAACTCAGGATGATGATTTCCGAACTCAAACCGGGCTGCACGGATATCTTCGGAGCGGTAAGTCCGCCGGCCAGTGCGGCCAGCATCACGCCGAAGGCAAAGGCGAGCGCGTAGACGCGGTTGATCTTCACGCCCATGCTGGCGCTCATTTCGGCGTTGTGGATCACGGCGGTGACAATCTTTCCGGTGGTGGTGCGGTTAAGGGCGAACCACACCGCGAAACCGATCACAGCCGAAAACGGGATCAGCATGAGATCGTAGCCGACGTAGAACAACCCGGCGAACTCGGCATTGCCGAACAGCTCGTAGGGCTGGTTCGCATAGATCGGGTTGACGCCCCAGATCAGTTTGGTCACGTCTTCGAAGATCAGGAATACGGCATAGGTCACGAGCAGCAGCACGACTTCATCGCGGCCATAGAACAGCTTGATCAGTCCACGTTCCATCAGCAGGCCGACGACCGCGGCAATCGCGGCCACCGATACCAGCATCAGTACGAACCCAAGCGCCGGGGGGACTTTATGCGCCGCCGCCATTGTGACGGCGGTCGCCGCGAGATAGCAGCCGAGCGCGTAGAAGCCGCCGTGCGCGATGTTGAGGATCTTGAGCACGCCGAAAACGAGCGTCAGGCCCAGCGCCACAACAAAGAGCCACGATGCCTGGATCAGGCCGTCGAGGATGACCGTGAGAAACGTATTCATGAAGGTGATCAGGCCGGAGTTGCAGCGAAGAGAGGGGCGGCGCGAGATTCACATCGTCGCGCCGCCCGGTGGCCTCAAGCGCAGGGGATTACTTGCACTTGTCGTTCTTCATTCCGCCCTTGATCCAGTCGATCGCCTTCACGCCCGGAGGCGGGTTGACGCATTCGGCTTCGAAGTTGACGATATCCACCAGATCGACGCGCTTCTTTTCGGCGTTGTACTTGGTGCGGCTGAACGAGATTGGCTGGATGGCCTGATGGCCGTCGCCGTTCTTCATCTGGATCAGGCCGCCCGGGCTCTGCCACTCGGAGCCGGTCATCGCAGCGACCAATTCATCAGCGCTCGGCTTCTTGCCGCCGTTCTTCGCCATCGCCTTCTCGACCGCACTCTTCACGCCGAGGATCGACTGCGTGACGCGATAGGCGGCCTGCACGGGATAGGTGCCGTGAGCCTTTTCATAGCCGTTGAAGAACCACTCGTTGAGCGGGGTCTTCGGCGACATCAGACCATAGGAACCGCGTGCGCCGATAATGACGCCATCTGGCATCTTGTCGCCGAGCGGCGGCAGGACGTGGTCGGCGGCGCTGAGGACGAGCTGGCTGCGCTTGGCGAGGCCGCGTGGCACCGACTGCAGAATGAAGGCCTGCAAGTCGCCGCCCCAAAGGCTGGAATAGACGACGTCAGATCCGGCGGACACCAGCGCCGAGATCTCGGTGCCGTACTGGCCCGCGCCGAACTTCGGCAACAGATCGGCATTGAGCTTCGCATTTGGATAAAGCTGGGCCGCAGCCGCGACGAAGTCGGCCCGGCTGTCCTGGCCCCAGGCGTAATCCTGGTTGATGGCCGAGAACGTATCCATCTTGATGTTCTTCAGCTTCATGTAGCGGATCAGCCCGACGTTATCCTGGGTGGCATGGGCCGCCGTACGGAAGACGTAGTTGTATTTGGCTTCCTCGAAGATGCGCGGCGTTCCGCAGTCGAACAGGAACAGCGGCTTCTTCAGTTCTTCCGCGATAGGTGCGACGGCGAGGCAGTCGCCGGAGCCGATATAGCCGATGACGGCATCGACATTGTCGCGCTGATAGAGGTTGCGCAGCTCCTGCACCTGCTTGGTCGCGCCGCCGTTCTCGTCGATGACGATGGGCTCGATCTTCATGCCACCGAAGCCGACTTTATTATAGGGGGCCGGTCCAGCGCCCTTGTTCAGTTCGCCGATGACGAATTCCGCAGCCTTGCCGGCGGGGACACCGAAGCTTTCCGCTGCGGGACCCGACAGGAATGTGACAATGCCGACCTTGAAGCTTTCCTGTGCCGATGACGGGCCGGTAAACGCCAGTACAGCGGCGGAGCAGGCCGTCAATAAGCCAAATGTTCGCGTGAAGCGCTTCATGCTGTTCCTCCCGAATTGTCCGGTCATGCCGGTTCTTGTTTCCGCATCCGTTTGCCGGATGTCAGTGGTTCGATGGCAGCTTAAGCGGGCTTTTGGCGCGCGTCTACGATCCCGGTTCCTGAAGCGTGCGACGAAAGCTTGCATGGGCGTTGGTGCGAACAGACGTTGCAGAATTTGCACAAGAGGTTTTGCATCGATGCCAGTGAGGGTAAGCATCCCTCGCGGACGCAGCGCAATATGCCGGTTCGTATGGCGAACCGGATCGCGGGTACAGATTGCAATCCGCGTCACGCGACGCGTTTCTTCCTGAGCTTGCCGTTGACCGTCAATTTGCGCGGCGAGATTTTCGCGTTGCGTCCGTATTTCCTCTTTGTCGACAGCTTGAACTGCGTGTAGCCGAGCACCTGCTGCATCGCGGCGCGGGCTTTCTCGGCATGGCCCTCATCAATGGCACGCGCGGCGATGGCGTGGTTCGGCAGGTTCTCGTTGAACCAGCCCGGGCTGCCGGTGGCGACCATGAACACGGCGCTCAGAATGGTGTCGATGGCGCCGCGAAAACCTTGCAGCACCGGATTGTGCGTGGCGTCGATGATCGCGAGATGGAACGCCTTGTCCGCGATGATCGCGGTCGGCACGTCGTGCGAGGCTTCCATTGCTGCGAGCGCTGTCATGATGCGCCTGCGATCCTTCGCCGTCGCGCGCTCGGCGGCGAGGGCAGCGGCGGCTGGCTCGATGATCAGGCGCACTTCCTGCAGCGCGAGCAGAAGATCGCGATTGGGTTCTTCCTTGCTGATCAGCCAGCTCAGCACGTCGCGGTCGAGCAGGCTCCAGTCGCCGCGCGGACGCACATGCGTGCCGTGGCGCGGACGGACGCTGACCAGTCCCTTGGCCGCGAGTGTCTTGATTGCCTCGCGCACCACGCCGCGGCCGACGCCGAAGCGGCTTTCGAGATCATGCTCCGGCGGCAGCGCCGAGCCGACCGGAATCAGATCCTGCGCGATCTCGCTGCCGAGCGTCCGCAACACGGCCTGAATGCGGCCGGGTTTGACGAGCTTGCTGGCGGCTTTCGGGCGGGATTTGGCTGGCGACTTCATTCACTAAAGCTAGCACACAGGCGCTCGCGGCGACAATCATCCGATGTTAAACATCGGATGTTGCAGCTTGCTGCAATGCAGGAGGCCGGAGGTAAACCTCGATCAGACATAACGGAAGCGGGCTGAAACGGCAATCGGCTGCGCGTGCGCCGCAGTATCCGCCGCGTTGAATTCGATGTGCGGAATATGAAAAACGCGAAGGCTTAAACCGCCCTGGCCGTCACAGTGGCTGTTACTGCATGCGCTGAAGCAGCACGAAAGGCTGGCCGTCCTCGGAGCCAATATTGGTCTCCACATCGAAGACGTCGCTGATCATCTTGTTGGTAATCGTCTCGGCAGGGCTGCCGTCGGCGGCGACCGCTCCCTTGCGCAGAACGATGATGCGGTCTGCGAAGCGGACCGCAAGATTGAGGTCGTGCAGCACCGCGACCACGGCCGTGCCGGTGCGCGCCCTGCGCTTGGCGGTTTCGACCAGATTGATCTGGTGGCGCAGGTCGAGGCTCGAGGTCGGCTCGTCGAGCAGAAGAACGCCGGGGCCATGCTCGGCTTCGCCGCAGGCCAACTGAACCAGAACCCGTGCGAAATGCGCGCGCTGCTGTTCACCGCCGGACAGGGTCGGCAGTTCCCGGTAGCGGAACGGTGACAGGTCCAGTTCGGCAATGGCTGCGTCCACCAGCGGCGCGGCGACAGCGCGCGGACGATCACGCGCGCCCATGGCGACGATCTCTTCGACAGAGAACGGGAAGGACACGTTGACATGCTGGGACAGCATGACGCGATGGTTGGCGAGATCGCGTGAGGAGAACGACGCGAGGTCGCGGCCCTTGAGACGGACACCGCCGCCCGTGCAGCGAAGATCGCCAGACAACAGCCGCAGCAATGTCGACTTTCCTGCGCCGTTCGGCCCGACGATGGCGACGGTTTCGCCGCCATGCACCCGCGCGCTCACGCGATCGAGCAGCGTCGCCTGCCGGACTTTCATGCAGACCGCATCAGCTTCGATCAGCGCGGGGCGAGAGAATGTCACGACGCGATCAGCTTTCGTTGCCGCAGCAGGATGAACAGGAAGAACGGCGCGCCGAGCGCAGCGGTGAGAATGCCGATCGGCACTTCGGCGGGCGCCGCTAGCACGCGCGCGATGGTGTCGGCCAAGATCAGAAGAATGGCTCCGAGGAAAACCGAGGCGGGCAGCAGCAGCCGGTGGCCGGGGCCGATCACCATCCGCAACAGGTGCGGCACCACGATGCCGACGAAGCCGACCACGCCGCAGATCGATACGGCAACGCCGGTCATCGCCGAAATCATCACGATCGAGATCTTTTTCAGCCGCTCGACATCGATACCGGTGTGAAAGGCTTCTGCTTCGCCTAGCACCAGCACATCGAGGCCGCGCGCGATCAGCGGGATCGCCAGCACCGCAAGCAGGGCGACGGGTGCGACCATTACGGCCTTCGGCCAGGTCGCGCCGCTGAGCGAGCCGAGCAGCCAGAACGTAATGTCGCGCAACTGACGGTCATCGGCGACGAACACCAGAAGCCCGATGCCAGCATTGGCGATCGCCGCGATGGCAAGGCCCGCGAGCAGGAAGATCGCGACCGAGGTGCGGCCCTCGCGGCTGGCGATCTTGTAGAGGATAGTGGTGGTCAGCAGCGAGCCTGCGAACGCCGCGACCGGCAGCAGCTCCAGTTGCATGAAGCGGAAGCTCGCGCCCCATGCACTGTCCGAGATCACGATGGCAGATGCGGCGGCAAACGCGCCGCCGCTCGAGACGCCCACCAGCGCCGGATCGGCAAGAGGATTGCGGAACAGGCCCTGCATGATCGCGCCGGACAGTGCGAGCAGGCCTCCCATCATGCCGGCAATCGCGATGCGCGGAATCCGGATCGACCACAGCACGAGTTCGTCACGCGCGAGCAACGCGGAATCGGCACCGGCGATGTTCAGTCCCAGTGCCGCAGCAAGACGAGGCAGCGGAATGCCGGCCGCTCCGACGGTCACCGCCAGCAGCGCGACCGCCACAACTCCGGCAATCAAAGCGGCGTATACGGCGATTGCGGAGGGGCGCATCGATCCACCAGCCTTGGCGGAAGCCAATGGCGTCGCTTCTGTCACCGTCATTTATGGCAGTCGACGGAAAGCGCCGCCGGCTTCCACGTCGCGGCCTTCTCATTGAGGTCAGGATAAAGCGACAGTGCGAGATCGCGGGCGGCGGCGGCGGTGCGCGGACCGAAGCCCAGCAGATACAGCCCGTCCATCGCGACAAACGATTTCTTCGCGGCAGCGGGCGTCAGCGCGAACGACGGATTGGCGAACACGGTTTGTGCGTCGAGCTGCTCGCGGCCACGCTGCATGGAAAGGATGACGTCCGGCTTGGCGGCGACGATGGCCTCGTCATTGACCGGCTTGTAGCCGTCAAAGCCTTCGACGGCATTGATGCCGCCGGCGAGCTTGATGATCTCGTTCGCGGCCGTCTTCTGTCCGGCGACCATGGCGCGGCCGTTGAGGAACGACATCACGAACATCACGCGCACAGGATGTTTGACGCTTTCGCGGAGCTTCTTCAGTTCAGCAAGATCGCTGCTGACTGCTGCAGTGAGGCATGCGCCGCGTGCGTCCGCATCCATCGCATGCGCAACCAGCTTGATCTTGTCGAGCAGGCCTTGCTCCGTGTGCGTCTCCGGGAAAGACACGAACGGAATTTTCGCGACGTCGATAACGTCGAGGGTTTCCTTCGGGCCGGAGCCTTCGATCGCCAGGATCAGTTGCGGGTTGAGGCCGAGCACGCCCTCTGCGCTGAGTTGTCGCATGTATCCGACGTTCGGCTTTTCGCCGAGCGCCTTCGGCGGATAAAGACTCGTGCTGTCGATGCCGACGATCTTGTCCTGAAGACCGAGCGCATAGAGGATCTCGGTGATCGCGCCGCCGACCGAGACGATGCGCGACGTGTTGCCGATGGTCACGTCGCGGCCGCGGGCGTCGTGGATAATGATACCTTCGGCGCGTGCTGCCGCGAGCGGGGCCGCACTGACGTAAAGACCCGCGGCGAGGGCGAGCGTGACGCCAAACGTCGCGCTGATCGTTCGGGAAGCGGGGATTTTGCTTTTCATTTGGTCAGGATCAGCTTGTTCAGCGCAGTCAGCCGCAGGCGATAGGTGTCATCGCCGTGCGTGATGATGATTTCACGCGAGGAGACGAACAGGTCGCGGCTGTTGATGCGGTTATCCGACAAAGGGATCGAACGCTCAATTAGAGCCGTTCTAGATTTGTCGCCGGCGTCTTTGCCCGATGAGCCGTCGGGGTCGTGAGGAGAGCCAGCATTCATCCGTTTTGCGCGTCCTGTTTGTAAAGTCCCGTTGTTCTTAAGTTTGTCGGCGCGCGAATTCCAACACTCCAGTTTACAATAGGTTTAAACTGATCGTTCATTGGCTTGACCCAGCCCGACCATTTTACGAAAAGTGGCAACACGTTGGCAGTGACCAACGGGATTCTATGACAGCCAGCCAGCCGCCTTCGGGCGATGCCCGCCAGCCGCATCACGCAAAAGCAAAGTTAAGGTTTGGGGCTGTCATGTCGGGGCTGAATGCGCGCGCGTGCGCGCTGCTATTATCCGTGTCTGTCGTTTCGCTGGGAGCGGCGGTCGCCGCTGCGCCGGTGCAGGCGCAATCTGCTGAAACATCCAGCCAGACTGTTCAAGCCGTCAAACCGAAGCCGATCAAGCGCAATCGCGCGGGCGCGCCGATGGCGGAAGTGCCGGTGCCGCGCGACCCGATGAACGCCAATGCGCAGATCGGGCAGCCCGTCTATCAGTCGCTGGATGAAATCACGGTTGCCGCGTCCAAAACCCAGGAGCGCGCGATCGATGCGCTGGCGCCGGTCAGCGTCATGACGCTGGAGCAGATTCAGGGACGTCAAGCCACGCGCATCGGCGATCTCGTCTACACCATGCCAGGTGTCTGGATACAGGATCGCGGCGACGATCCATCGACATCGATCAACATTCGCGGCTTGCAGGACTTCGGCCGCGTTGCGGTCGTCGTCGATGGCGCACGCCAGAACTATCAGCGCACCGGCCACAACTCGAACGGTTCGTTCTTCCTCAATCCCGAACTGATCGGCGGCATCGATATCGTGCGCGGCCCGACAGCCAACATCTACGGCTCGGGCGCGATCGGCGGCGTGGCGTCGTTCCGGACCAAGGACATCCAGGATGTCGTGCGTCCCGGCGAGCGCTGGGGCGTCGATACCAATACGATCTTCGGCACCAACCATGGCCGCGCACTCGGCTCGATCTTCGGCGGTGTCCACGTCAATCCGAACGTTGATGTGTTCGCTGGCGGCACCTATTCGACGCAGGACAACTACAAAGACGGACTCGGCATTCCCGTGGAGAACACCGCACAGCGGCTCTCAAGCGGCATTGCAAAGCTGACTGTCCGTCCCGCGGATGGCCACGAAATCAAGCTCGGCGGAATCTTCCAGGAAGACATCTACAATGTCGGACAGCCGCGCCGTCCGCTGGGGCAGCCTTTCGCGCAGCCGGGCTCTGCGGGCAACGGCACCTCAGTCTATGCGACCAATTTGAAGAACTACACGACCACGCTGGGCTGGAAGTACTCGCGGCCCGACGATCAGATCTTCGATTGGGACGCGAAGATCTACTGGAATCGGACCGACAGCCAGCAGGTCAAGACGCTGCACAATTCAGCACTGGCCACGGGCAATTGCACCGGCGGCCAGCCGGGCAACAGCATCACCGGCTGCGTCGGCGACCAGCGCAGTTATCTGATCGACACCTTCGGTTTCGACGTTCACAACACGTCACGCTTTGAGACCGGCGACTGGCGTCATGCCGTGACCTACGGCGGCGACGGTTTCCGCGACGACGTTTCGACCGCCGACAGGAGCGGAAATTCCAACAAGACGACACCGGGCGGCGAGCGCACGGTCACCGGTGCGTTTATCCAGTGGAAGACCAACTACACCTCATTGCTGGAGATGGTCGGCGCTGTCCGCTACGACAACTATCAGCTTAGTTCGTCTGCAGGCTCCGCCAGCGGCGACCGCTTCTCGCCGAAAATTACTATCGGGCTGATGCCCGCTGCCGTGATGACGCCTTACATCAGCTACGCCGAGGGATATCGCGCGCCTTCGATCACCGAGACGCTCGTGAATGGCGCTCACGTCGCGACCGGCGCCGGGCAAGGCGACTTTTCGATCTGCCCCGATGGCACGCGCGGTTTCTTCTGCTTCCTGCCGAATCCCAACCTGCGTCCTGAAGTCGGCAAGACCAAGGAGGTCGGCGTCAACATCAAGCAGAACGGTCTGTTCAAAGCCGGCGACAGCTTCCGCGGCAAGTTCAACGTGTTCCGCAACGACGTCGACGACTATATCGACAGCGTCCAGTTCACCGGACCTCCGTTCAATTCCTTCCCGCCGATTCCGGGCGTGTTTCCGACCACGTATCTCCAGTATCAGAACATCGCGCATGCCCGGATCCAGGGCTTCGAAGCTGAAACGATGTACGATGCCAACGACTTCTTCGTCGGCGTGGCGGTGACGCTGCAGGAAGGCAAGAACACCCAGACCAACATCGGCCTGTATAGCATCCAGCCGCAGAAGGTGACGACGACCGCGGGCCTGCGCTTCCTCGACAATCAGGTCGTGCTGTCGGCGATGTGGACGTCGGTGAAAAGCAATACCGACATCCCGGTCACGTATCTGCCCGGCACGTCCTACGATCTGGTCAACCTCTACCTGCAAGTGAAGCCGACCAAGGATTTCGCGCTGAACTTCTCGGTCGAGAATCTTCTGAACCAGTACTACCGGCCTTATGCCATTCCGCGCGCCGCCGACTTCACGTCTCCGCAGAACGACGTGCTGTGGGCCAGCGCGGGCGCGGGCATCGTCTACAAGGCCGGGCTCAAATACCACTTCGGAGGAAGCTGAACGCAGAACGATCAGTCACTGCTTTTGAAAAGCAAAAAGAGGTTGCCGCGCAGAGCTTTTCTGCGCGGCTCGCTGCGTTTCAGCGCAGGCTCTCATGAACGACACTTTGATAACCGGCCGTTCGGCCTTACAATGAGACAAACAGGAGAAGACCAATGTTTATTGCGATGAACCGTTTTCAGGTGAAGACCGGCTCCGAGCAGGCGTTCGAGACCGTGTGGGCGACGCGCGAATCCTATCTGAGCGAACTCGCGGGCTTCATCGAATTCAATCTGCTGCGCGGGCCGAAGGCTGACGATCACACGCTGTATTCAACTCATACGTTGTGGGCGGACAAGGCGGCGTTCGAGGCCTGGACCAAGTCTGAGCAATTCCGCAAGGCGCATGCCCGCGCGGACAACCAGACCGGCGAGAGCCTTTATCTCGGACATCCGAAGTTCGAGGGCTTCGAGATCATCCAGACCGAGCGCAAGTCCAGCGCGGCGGCCTGAACCATGCTGAACCCCAATCTGGCCGATCTCAGGAAGCACATGGCTGAGAACCCGGGCGGCGTCATTGAGGACGTCGCGCGGGAGAAGAACGTCACGGCGCGTGCCGTGATCGAGGCGCTGCCGGACGAAATGCGCAGCTTCGTGCCGGGCTCGGCCTTCGTGCCAGCGATGCAGGACATCGCGACTTGGGGCGAGGTGACGCTGATCATCCACACCGAAGACGGCATCTTCGAAGTCACCGAGCCGGTGGGTGGCGGCGAGGTTGGGCGCGGCTACTACAACATCATGAAGCCGAAGGGCATGCACGGCCACCTGCGCCATGAGCGCTGCGGCGGCATTGCCTTCGTCGAACGCCCGTTCATGGGCAAGCCGTCGGCCTTTGCGGCGTTTCTTAACGTCGACGGCGGCGTGATGTTCAAGGTGTTCGTCGGCCGCGACGAGAATCGCGCGCTGAAGACAGATCAGCTCGAGAAGTTTCGCGCTTTGGCGAAGACGCTGGGCTGATTCCACTTACAGCTTGAATAAAAAATGGCCGGGTCATCCCCGGCCATTTCTTTTGCGGAAGTTGCGACTGAAGCGATCCGGCTTGGAGGGGCAAGGACCGGATCGCTTCGTCGCAGGCGCATCGCTGTCACGGGCAATGCAGCTGTGCGCCATCTCGTGACCCGCATTCAGCGGGTTATTCGGCCGCGTCCTTCAGCGCATGGGGAGCATGTCCGACCGGCGCCGGCTCGATCGAGCTTGCGCCATGCTGGACCAGCGGCTTGTTGCCGGTGAGGCCGCGCAGCAGCACGTAGAACACCGGCGTGAAGAAGATGCCGAACGCCGTGACGCCGATCATGCCGGAGAACACCGCAATGCCCATGGCGTGACGCATCTCCGCGCCGGCGCCGACCGATGTCACCAGCGGCACAACGCCCATGATGAAGGCGATCGACGTCATCAGGATCGGCCGCAACCGCAGACGGCTGGCCTCGATCGCGGCGGCGATCGGAGAGCGCCCGGCAAACTCAAGTTCACGCGCGAACTCAACGATCAGAATCGCGTTCTTCGCCGACAATCCCACCAGAACGAACAGGCCGATCTGGGTGAAGATGTTGTTGTCGTTGCCGGTGATCCAGACCCCGAACATCGCGGCCAACAGCGACATCGGCACGATCATGATGATCGCCAGCGGCAGCATCAGGCTTTCATACTGCGCAGCGAGCACCAGGAACACCAGCAGCATCACGATCGGGAAGATATAGAGCGAGGTGTTGCCGGCGATGATCTCCTGATAGGTCAGGTCGGTCCACTCGAAGCCGATGCCCTTGGGCAGCGTCTCGTCGGCGATGCGTGCGACCGCGGCTTGCGCCTGGCCGGTGGAATAGCCCGGCGCGTTATTGCCGTTGATGTCCGCCGCAAGGAAGCCGTTATAGCGCATCGCGCTTTCGGGCCCGGCGGTGGATTGCAGCTTCAGCAGCACCGAGAGCGGGATCATCTCGCCTGTCGTGGAGCGAACCTTCAGCTGACCGACGTCCTCAGGCCGTGCGCGGAACTTGCCGTCGGCCTGCACACGCACCGAGTAGACGCGGCCGAATTTGTTGAAGTCGTTCACGTAGTACGAGCCGAGGTAGACCTGCAGCGTCTCGAAGATGCTAGTGATCGGCACGTTGAGCTGGCGTGCACGGGTGCGGTCGATGTCCGCATAGAGCTGCGGGACGTCCACCTTGTAGCTCGAGAACAATCCGGTCAGTTCCGGCGCTTGCATCGCCTTGGCGAGGAAGGCCTTCTTTGCTTCGTCCAGCGCCTCATAGCCAAGCCCCACCTGATCTTCGAGCTGGAGCTTGAAACCGCCCGTGGTGCCGAGGCCGTCGACCGGCGGCGGCGGCAGCATGGCGACGAACGCGTCCTGAATGACCGTGTACTTCTTGTTCAGCTCCGCAGCGATGGCGGTGGCGCTGAGCGAAGGATCCTTGCGCTCGCCGAAAGGCTTGAGCGTCGAGAACACGATGCCGGCGCTCGACGAGTTGGTGAAGCCATTGATCGACAGGCCTGGAAACGCCACGGCGCTTTCAACGCCGGGCTGCTGCATGGCGATCGCCGACATCTGGCGCATCACCTCCTCGGTGCGGTCGAGTGTGGCGCCTTCCTGAAGCTGGGCAAAGCCGATCAGATACTGCTTGTCCTGCAACGGCACGAAGCCGCCGGGGACAACCCTGAACAGGACTGCTGTGATGCCGATCAACACCAGATAGACGCCCATGACGGCGGCTTTGCGCGAGATGACCCGCTTGACGCCTCCGCTGTAGGAATCCGATGATTTCTGAAAGAAGTTGTTAAACCGCCGGAAGAAGCCGCCGAGGACTTTGTCCATGCCGCGGCTGAGCGCATCCTTCGGCTGATCGTGCCCCCTGAGCAGAAGAGCCGCGAGCGCCGGCGACAGCGTCAGCGAGTTGATCGCGGAGATCACTGTCGAGATCGCGATGGTCATGGCGAACTGCTTGTAGAACTGGCCGGTGAGGCCGCTGATGAAGCCGAGCGGCACGAACACCGCGACCAGCACCAGCGCGATCGCGATAATCGGTCCCGAAACCTCGTTCATGGCGCGATAGGTCGCATCGCGCGGCGACAAACCTTCCTCGATGTTGCGCTCGACGTTCTCCACCACGACGATGGCGTCGTCGACCACGATGCCGATTGCGAGCACCAGGCCAAACAAACTCAGCGCGTTGATGGAATAGCCGAACAGCAGCAACACCGCGAACGTGCCGATGATCGAGACCGGCACCGAGATCAGCGGAATGATCGACGCGCGCCAGGTCTGCAGGAACAGGATGACCACCAGCACCACCAGCGCGATGGCCTCCAGCAGGGTGTGGATCACGGCTTCGATCGATGCGCGGATGAACCGCGTCGGATCGTACGCGATCCGGTAATCGACGCCCTCCGGCATGTTCGCCTTGATCTGCTTCATCGCCGCATGGACTTCGTCGGCGATCGCGAGTGCGTTGGCGCCGGGCGCCTGGAAGATGCCGATGCCGACGGCGGATTTATTGTCGATCTGAGAACGCAGCGCATACTCTGAAGCGCCGAGCTCGATCCGGGCAACGTCGCGCAGGCGGGTGATTTCACCATTCTGCCCGGTCTTGATGACGATATCGCCGAATTCCTGTTCGTCCCTCAGACGACCCTGTGCATTGAGCGGCATCTGCAGGGTGATGTCCGTAGAGTTCGGCGAGCCGCCGACCGTGCCTGCCGCGGCCTCGACGTTCTGCGCCTGAATTTCGCGGGTGATGTCACCGGGTGACAGACCAAGCTCGGCGACCTTCTGCGGATCGAGCCAGACGCGCATTGCGTAATCGCCGGCGCCCCAGATCTGCACCTGACCGACACCGCGGATGCGGGCGAGGCGGTCTTTCACATTGAGCACGCCGAAGTTGCGCAGATAGGTGGTGTCGTAGCGATCGTTCGGCGACAGCAGATGCACCACCAGCGTGATGTTCGGCGAGCTCTTCACCGTGGTGATGCCGAGCTGGCGTGTCACCGCAGGCAGGCGTGATTCCGCCTGCGAGACGCGGTTCTGGACCATCTGCTGCGCGAGGTCGGGATTGGTGCCGAGGCGGAAGGTGACGTTGAGAGTCAGCACGCCGTCGGTCGTCGCCTGGCTGTTCATGTAGAGCATGTTCTCGACGCCGTTGATCTGCTCTTCGAGCGGCGTCGCGACCGATTCGATGATGACCTTGGGGTTGGCGCCGGGATAGAGCGCGCGCACGGTCACGATCGGCGGGGCGACTTCCGGATATTCGGAGATCGGCAGCGCAGGGAGCGACAGCAGACCCGCAAGCAGGATCAGCGCCGACAGCACACCAGCGAAAATCGGCCGGTCGATGAAAAATCTCGAGATATTCATGACGTCATCTCATTATTGGTCTTGTTGCGTCGACTGTCCGGTAGCGTCATCGCGAAGGGCGCGGCGACGAAGCAATCCAGTTTTCTCTTCTCAGCGATGGATTGCTTCGCTTCGCTCGCAAGGACGTTGTTGGTGAGGGTGCCTTGTCAGTTGGCGTCCATCGCGATGACTTCGGGCGCGACAGGTGCGCCGGGGCGAATGCGCTGCATTCCCTTGACCACGATCTGCTCGCCCGGCTTCAGGCCGGCCGTGACCACGCGCAGACCATCGACAGCGACGCCAAGGGAGACTTCGCGATACTCCGCCTTGTTCTCCTTGGTCACGACCATCACGTACTTCTTGTTCTGGTCGGTGCCGACGGCGCGCTCGTTGATCATCATGGCGCGTTCGGTCTTGGGCTGGCCCATCTGCAGGCGGACGAACTGTCCGGGGATCAGTCGGCCATCCTTGTTGTCGAAGATGGCGCGGACCCGCACCGTGCCGCTGCGTGCATCGACCTGATTGTCGATCAGCTGCATCTGGCCCTCGAACGGCAGGCCATGGCTGGTCGCGGTGCCCATCTTGACGGGGATGCGGCCGGTCTTCGATGCGGCGTCGTCCTTGCCGAGCGCGTCGAGCGCACGGAGCACGACCTGCTCGTCGGCGCTGAAGCTGGCGTAGATCGGCGAGGTCGACACGATGGTGGTCAGCAGCGGCGACCCCGGACCGGCGGCGATCAGG
This sequence comes from Afipia sp. OHSU_II-C1, assembly GCF_000497575.1. Classification (GTDB taxonomy): domain Bacteria; phylum Pseudomonadota; class Alphaproteobacteria; order Rhizobiales; family Xanthobacteraceae; genus Afipia. The sequence continues at coordinate 115,879 of NZ_APJI01000001.1, read as the reverse complement.
TTGCCGACGGTGATCTCGCGCTTGCCGACCCGGCCCGTGACGGGCGCGCGGACTTCAGTGTAGCCGAGATTGAGCTGCGCGGTCTTGAGAGTGGCCTGTGCGGCCTTGAGGTTGGCTTCCGCCTCGCGATAGGCGTTGATGCGGTTGTCCTGATCGCGCTGGGAGATGGTCTGCGATCCGGTCAGCTGCTGGCCGCGCTCGTAGTCACTCTTGGTGAAGACGAGACGTGCCTGCGCAGCTGCGACCTGAGCTTCCGCGCGGGCGACTTCCGCGGCGTAGAGCGCCGGATCGATCACGACAAGAACGTCGTCCTTCTGAACCAGCGCGCCTTCGCGGAAACGGATTTCCTGGATGGCGCCCGCGACGCGCGAACGGACTTCAACCTGCTCGATGGCTTCGAGGCGCCCGGAGAACTCGTCCCAGATCGCGGTTTCCCGCTCCTTGACGTCCGCGACCGAAACCGGCGTTGCCGGCGGCGGTGCGGCGGCGTCAGCCTTGGCGCGGTTGTTCGAGGTGGTTGAGATCAAAGTTCCTGCGGCCGCCAGAATAGCCAGACCAACGCCGGCTCCAATCAGGCTCGCTCTTTTTGAAAGGCTTTTCATTATCGACCCCACTTTTGCGCTTCGCGCTCCGAGCGCAAATCGCTGCTATTTCAACACGTTGCGGGGGATCGTCGTCTGACGAGAGAATAAAGTTCCGATTTGCCCCGAAGTCGCAGTGTTTTATTGCTGCACTGCAACTGTAACGTTCGGTATAAATGGGACTTGGACTTTCGCCGTCAAGGGACATATCTAACGAAAGGTACAAATTCAGAAAGGTTCTTACTGTGGCCATGGGACGCCCCCGTGAATTCGATCTCGACCAGGCTCTGGAAAACGCGTTGCACGTGTTTTGGGAGAAGGGATACGAGGGCGCGTCAATGGCGGACCTGACCGAAGCGATGGGTATTACTAAACCATCGCTCTATGCCGCATTCGGCAACAAGGAAGAACTTTTCCGCAAAGCGTTCGATTCCTATGTCGACGGTCCGGCCGGTTACGCCAAGCGGGCGTTGCTGTTGCCGACCGCACGCGCCGTTGTCGAGAACCTCCTCTACAGCGAAGTGGACGCGGTGACCGATCCGGAATGCCCTGCAGGCTGTCTCTCAATCAACGGCGCATTGACGGGCGGCGATGCGGCTGAATCAATCAAGCAGGAACTGCGGGTGCGCCGCAGCCAGTTCGAGAGCGATCTGCGCGCGCGATTCGAGCGCGCGAAATCCGAAGGCGATCTCCCCGACGCGGCGGACCCCGCGGCGCTGGCGCGCTACATCGCGACGATTTCGCAGGGCCTTGCGGTGCAGGCCGTCGGGGGAGCCAAGCGCGACGAACTCAAGAAGATCGTCGAGATGGTTCTGATGACCTGGCCTCCGGTCGCGGCCTAGCCTCTCGCAGAGTCGCAGGCCTTTGCCGCGGCGAGAATCAGCTGTGCCCGCAGGCGAACCGGTGCATCGACCATCATCCCGTCGACGGAGACCGCGCCATCTCCGGAGTTCGCGATCCTTGTCGCCCAGTCGATGTCTTTTTGCGGCGGCCGGAATCCAGCCAGCGTCGGCGCGATCTGCTTGGGATGAATGCAGAGCTTGCCGCCGAAACCCATCGACGCGGCATAGCGCGCGTCATCTTCCACCAGCGCGGGATCGTCGAACGACGGCGTCACGCCTTCGAGCGGTGGCAGCAGTTCAGCCAGCCTTGATGCGAGTACGATCTCTGCGCGGGCCATCAGCAGCGCATCGCGCTCCATGCTGCAACCGACATCGGCGCTGAAATCGATATAGCCGAATGCGAGCCGGTCGGAATGCGCGGCGACCTCGCGGACGCCCGCGACGCCGTGCGCGGATTCGATCAGTGAAATCACCGGCAGATCGCCGAGCACCGCGCGCACGCTCTCCAGATGTCCGGCGGTTTCTGCTTTCGGCAGCATGATCCCGGCGATGCCGAGACCTTTCATCGCCACGACGTCCGCCTCGTGCCAGCGGGTCCCGAACGCATTGACGCGGACGATGGAATTGGGCGGCAGGGACGCAGCAACCAGCGTCGCGCGCGCGGCGTCCTTCTCGTTTGCAGCGACTGCATCCTCAAGATCGATGATGACGCCGTCCGCGCCGGACGCCGCCGCCTTGAAATAGCGGTCGGGACGGGTGGCGGGAACGAACAAGGGCGCAAGAAAACCGATGCGCGCGAGGGCGGACGTCATGGCATCTCCGGCAGGCAGGTGCGCTGCTCCGAGAGCAGATGCGCACGATAAGAGAGCCTGTTTTAAGCTTGGAGGGGATGCGGAGGCAACCGCGTCGCGCGGATATCCGCGTGCGCGATGGTTTCGGCGATGTTGCGGGCATGTCGTGCGAGATCCGGCGCGCCCATGAGTTCGCCGAATGTGCCGCGCGCCAGCGGGCCTGCGACGTACAGGTTTTCGGCGCTTTGTCCATCCCGGCCGATAGCGCGGCCTTGCAGATCGACATCGATGCCGAGGCCGAGGGGATCAGGGCGGGCGAGGCCGTCGCTGCCGATCTGTCCGAGCAACGGATTGCTCTCGAACACCGTGTCATGGGCGGGGCCGGTTGCGATCACGATGGCGTCGAACGATGCCGGTTCCCACGTCTGGCTGCGCCGCGCGCGTAGATCGACGGCGATGTCATGCCTCGCGCTCTTGCCCGCACGCACCGACGCGGCCTGAATTGTCAGAGTGCCGTCCGCGATCCGCCGCACGATCACATCATCCACTTGAGGGGCGATCCGAAACCGAGAGGTGTCCCAGAACGGGCGTAGATGGCGGATCAGCCGGGCACGTTCGCGCAGCGGCAGCGCACGCCAGATGTCGAAGCCTTGCAGCCGCAACTGATCGAGCACCGGATGCCACGATTGTCCTTCGCGCGCGGCTTCCGCGATGGCGCGCCTGATACGGCGCAGCAGCGAAAGTGTGGTGCGTGAGGGATTGCTGACGAAATCGCCAACGGGATCGCCGAATTGCGCGGCATGGGTTTGCGAGCGCAGACCGCGCCGCGAGATCGCGGTGATCTTGCCGCGATGACCCTGGCGGTCGAGTGAGGCGACGATATCGGCCATGGTCAGTCCGGTGCCGACAATCAGCACGCGATCGTTCGGCGCGATGCTGCGCAGCGCGTCCGTCTGCCACGGGTTGGTGACAAATCGCGGATGATGGCGCAGCGACGCGATTGATGACGGCACTTGCGGCGGCGTGTGGCACACGGCCAGCACCACGGCATCGGCGTGAATGTCCTCGCCGTTCTCGCACGGTACGCGGTAGCCACTCTCAAGTGGAACGACAGCGCGGGCTTTTGTTTTGTGGTGCGAGACAGCTTCGCCGAGTTCGCGGACATGGGCGTTGACATAATCGCCAAAGGCCGCGCGTGTCGGGAACAGGTGCACATCGGCGATTACTGACTTGGGATCGCGCGCGGGATATCCCGATGCAATCAGCCATTGCTCGAAATGGCCTTCCTCGTCGAAGTCGAGGTTCATTTTCAGCGCCGGCACATTGATCCGGTGCGCTGGATCGCTGCTGTCGTAGGCGAGGCCGCGGCCGATCTCATCGCGCGGCTCGATGATAATGATGTCGTGGCGGTGGGGCGCGGTGCGGTGCAGATGCCACGCCAGCACAGCGCCGGAAAACCCGCCGCCGATAATGACGACACGCGGCTTCTCGCCGGTGGATGACGGGGCGCGCTGGATCATACCCGCATCAAGACCGAATGATGCGTCCGGCGTCCAGAGCCTGAAAGCATCGCTATCCGTCATTTTCGATGCCCATGCGTTGCATTCGGGGGACCGCTCGCCGTATTGTGCGCCATCCTGTATATGACCATGATCGGAGCGGAAACGGTTTCCGTTTTTCCGGATCGTACTCGAATAATTCGCCCCTAGATGGAGCACACGTGGCAGCAATTTCCATGCGTATCGGAACGCGCAAAAGTACCATGGCGCTTGCGCAGACCGAGGAAATCGCACGCCAGCTCACCGCTGCTGCGCGGGATCTGAACGTCGAGATCGTCAAGTTCGAGACGCGCGGCGATCAGGATCAGACCGGTTTGCTGCTGCCGCACGGAGGCAAGGGCGGCGCATTCGTCGCCGAAATTCGCGAGGCCGTGATCGCAGGAAAGCTGCACGCGGCGATGCATTCGCTCAAGGACATGCCGGGCAACGAGGATACGCCGGGCCTTGTGATCGGCGCGACGCTGTCGCGCGATCCGCCGACCGATGCGCTGGTGCTGCGCGCGGACGTCACGTTCGACGATCTGAAGCGTACCAAAGGCAAGGGCTTCAAGATCGGCACCAATGCCGTGCGGCGTGCCGCATATGCGCGGCGGCTGTTTCCCGAGATCGAAGTGATTCATTTCCGTGGCGCGGCCGATACGCGGGTGCGAAAGCTCGACAACGGCGAAATGCAAAAGCTCGCGGACGGCGGCGAGGTCGGCCCGGCCGATGCGCTGATCATGGCGCGGTCCGGACTGGAGCGTGTCGGGCTTTCCGGTCGCATTGCCCATGAGTTCACAGCGCTGGAGATGCTTCCGGCCGCGGGGCAGGGCATTGTCGCGGTGGAATGTGCCGCGAATGATTGGCGGACGCGGCAGTATCTTGCGCTGATCGATGATCCCGCCGCGCATCTGTGCGCCGACGCCGAGCGCGAGGTGCTCTGGGTGCTGAACGGCCATTGCAATTCACCGATCGCCGGATTCTCTACGATCGATGGCCGCGAGATGTCGCTGACCGCGTCGGTGCTCGATCTTGAAGGCGATCAGTTGTTGGAGACGACGCGCACCGGACCCGCCGACAAGCCGCGTGAGCTTGGCCGCGCGGTGGCGTTCGATCTGCTGGCGAAAGGCGCAGCAGCGATCATCGAACGGTCGCGGCCGGCTTAGCCCTGATACCCGCGCACGCGCTTCAGCATCTGTTCGACATTCGCGATCGGGGTTTCCGGCTGGATGCCGTGGCCGAGATTGAAGATGTATCGGCCGCCTGCATAGTTCGCCAGCGCGTCATCGACCGCGCGATCCAGCGCGGCACCGCCGGCGATCAAGGCCAGCGGATCGAGGTTGCCCTGGACGGCGACATGGTTCTGCACGCGCTCGCGGATCAGTGACGGGTCCGCCGCCCAGTCGATGCTGACGCCGTCGACGCCCGTGCGCCCGACATACAGCGGCAACTGTGCGCCCGCGCCGCGCGGGAATCCGATGATCTTCGCGCGCGGTGCTTTTGCGCGCACGCCTTCGACAATGCGCCGCGTCGGCTCGACCGACCAGCGCTGGAACTCGCGTGGCGGCAGCACGCCCGCCCATGTGTCGAAGATCTGCAGCGCATCGGCGCCCGCCTTGAGCTGTCCCAGCAGATACTGGATTGAATTTTCCACCAGTACGTCGATGATTTTCGCAAAGGCATCGGGCTCGCGGTAGGCGAGCATCCGCGCGGGTGCCTGATCCGGCGTGCCTTGCCCGGCGACCATGTAAGTCGCGACCGTCCACGGCGCGCCGCAGAAACCGATCAGCGCGATTTTTGGATCGAGTTCGGCGCGAACCCGGCGCAGCGCCTCAAAGACGGGCTCGAGTTTGGTGAAGTCAGCAGCCGTCGCCAGCGTGTTGATCTTTTCCGGTGTGTCGAGCGGGTCGAGGCGAGGTCCTTCGCCCGTCTCGAAGCGTACGGACCGTCCGAGGGCGTGCGGGATCACCAGAATATCGGAAAAGATGATCGCCGCATCGAAGCCGAACCGCCGGATTGGCTGCAGCGTCACTTCGGCGGCCCACTCCGGATTGAAGCAGAGGTCGAGAAAGCTGCCGGCCTTGGCACGCAATTCCCGGTATTCGGGCAGATAACGGCCAGCCTGCCGCATCATCCATACCGGCGGCACGCTCTGGCGGCTTCCGGCGAGAACTTCGAGAAAGGGCTTAGTGGGCTGCGGCTGGCTCAAGCGGAAATTCCGTTGCGGGATAATGGAGTTATCGCCGCTCTGATACACGCTGCTTCGGGGTTTGGCCACCAGTGGCCGGCTGAGAAATAATACGAATGTCAGAACCGGATCGCAGGTTGACGCTATGGTTCATCCTGATACGTTCCTTTTCGGAACGGATGGCATGGCAGCCTTGCCCGGCCAAACCATTGTCGGGCCGCGAGCAGTTGCGCTAACGGTGTAAACCGATCAGCCCGCTTGCGGAAGCGCCGCAACGAACTTCGATTGAAGACACCAGGAGAGGGAACACATGAAAACGGCAATTACGGAACTGTTCGGCATTCAGCACCCGATCATCCAGGGCGGTATGCACTATGTCGGCTTCGCGGAGCTTGCGTCGGCCGTGTCGAACGCAGGCGGTCTTGGCATCATCACCGGCCTGACCCAGAAGACGCCGGAGCTTCTCGCCAAGGAAATCGCCAAGTGCAAGGACATGACCGACAAGCCGTTCGGCGTGAACCTGACCTTCCTGCCAACGTTTTCGGCCCCTCCGTATCCCGAATATATCGCGGCCATCAAGGAAGCCGGCATCAAGGCGGTTGAGACCGCGGGCCGCAGCCCCGAGCAGTACATGCCCGCGCTGAAGGCCGCCGGCATCAAGGTGATTCACAAGTGCACTTCGGTTCGTCACTCCCTTAAGGCTGAGGCCATCGGCTGCGACGCGGTCAGCGTCGACGGTTTCGAATGTGGCGGTCATCCCGGCGAAGACGACATGCCGAACATGATCCTGCTGCCGCGTGCAGAAGAAGAACTGACGATCCCGTTCGTCGCCTCCGGCGGCATGGCCGATGCGCGCAGCCTGGTTGCTGCGCTCGCCATGGGCGCGCAGGGCATGAACATGGGCACGCGCTTCATCGCGACCAAGGAAGCGCCGGTGCATGACAACGTGAAGCAGGCGCTGCTCAAGGCGACAGAATTCGATACCCGGCTCGTGATGCGCAACCTGCGCAACACCGAGCGCGTTCTCACCAACAAGGGCGTCGAAAAGCTGATCCAGATCGAGCAGGAAAAGGGCAAGAGCATCAAGATCGAGGATATTCTTGAGGAAGTCGCGGGCGTTTATCCGAAGGTCATGATCGACGGCAACATGGACGCCGGTGCATGGAGCTGCGGCATGATGGTCGGCCTGATCCATGACATTCCGACGGTCAAGGAACTGATCGATCGCATCATGGCCGACGCGGAATACCTTATCCGTAAGCGGCTGGCCGGCTTCCTCGACGGCAACTACGTTGCCGCCACGCCGCGCAAGAAGGTCGCCTGATTTCAGGGGTCATTCCGGGGCGCCCGCTTTCGGGCGAGCCCGGAATCCAGAATCGGCTTTGATGAAATTAACTGGATTCCGGATCAGCCCGCTGCGCGGGCTGTCCGGAATGACAGTCAAATAAGCCCATACGCCTCGCGCATCTCGTCGATGGCTTGAAGCTTGGCGTGAAACACCGACCAGTCGTCATTGTCCGCGATCGGCTTCCAGATCGCTTCGACTTCTTCGATCAGCATCGAACATGCGGCCGGCTTGCTGAAGTACGGGTGGTTTAGATCAACGCCTTCGCGCGGAACGAAGTCTTTCAATGCGTTGCGGACGGCAGCGAACGCCGTATTTACATAGTGATCCTTCGACGGGCTATTCGCCGCGCGCTCGGCGCTCGCAAGGCCGCCAAACCAGTCGAAGAAGGTCTGCTCGAATGGTGCTTTCGTCTCCGACAGGAATATCCAGAGTGCGCGCACCAGTTCATTGTCGCTCACGGCATCGCGCGGCTGGACGCCGAGCCGTCTTAGCATCGCATCGGTGAACTCCTTGCGAATGGCCGGTTCGAAAACGCCCAGCGCGTTCTCAAGGCTTGGCTGATCGGTAAGGCCGAGCAGGCATTCCGCCAGCCGCGTGACGTTCCAGAACAGCGCATCGGGCTGTCGGCCGTAGGCATAGAGCCCGGTCTCGTCGAAATACGCGGCGGTGAAGCCCGGCTCCAGCACGGGAAGAAACCGCCATGGACCGTAGTCGAAACTCTCGCCGGTGACATTGATGTTGTCGGTGTTGAGCACGCCGTGGACAAATCCGGCGGCCATCCACTGTGCGCCCACGCGCGCGACGCGGCGGCAGACCTCTTCGAGAAATGCGATGGCGCGCGCCGCTACATCGTCGCGCCACACCTCGGGCATGTACGTCCTGATCGTGTAGTCGAGCAGCTTCTGAATATTTTCTGTGCTGCGGAGAAACGCCTGGCGCTGGAATGAGCCGATCCGGATATGCGAGTGGCTCAGCCGCACCATCACGGAGGATCGCGTCGGCGATGGCTCGTCGCCGCGCACCAGCGCTTCGCCGGTCTCGATCAGGCTGAAGGTTTTCGAGGTGTCGACGCCGAGGGCTTCCAGCATCGCGGTCGCCAGCACCTCGCGCACGCCGCCCTTGAGTGTCAGGCGCCCGTCTGCGGTGCGCGACCAGGGCGTCTTGCCGCTGCCCTTGGTGGCGAGATCGAGCAGGCGGCCCTTGTCGTCGTACAGTTGCGCGAACAGGAAGCCGCGTCCGTCGCCAAGCTCCGGATTATAGGTGCGAAACTGATGGCCGTGGTAGCGCAGCGCCAGCGGCTCCTTGAAATTTTCGGCCAAGGGCTGAAACCGACCGAAATGCGCGATCCATTCCTCGTCGCTGAGCGTATCGAGCCCGACACTCTTCGCGGCGCGTTGATTGCGATAACGCAGGATGTGATCGGGGAAGGCGGCCGCCGCGACCACATCGTAGAACTCGGGACCAAGCGCGGCGTGGCTGGTCGAGGCGCGGTAATGGGATGAGACAGGCATTCAGGACTCGGATAATTTATGCGGCGGGTGAGTGGAGCATAACGGACCACGCAGCGTTCGGGTTCAAAAAGAAAGTCGAGCATGACCGACCGGCAGCAGAAAGAGCCGCGCGCCAGCAAGGAGCTCTCCCGTCACATTCTGCCTACTTCCGCAACGATGATCGGCGTTTGCGTGACGCTGGTCGGCCTCGTCAAGGTGGTGGAAAGCAGAAGCGGACCGAGCCATGTCGACGAGTATGCCGCGCTCGCCGCGATTCTGTTTCTCGTCAGCGCGGCGGCGTCCTATCTGTCCATCCGCTATGCGGGTCAGAGCCGCGCAAGCGAGCGTTATGAGCGCATCGCGGACGTTCTGTTTCTGGCCGGCCTGCTCGGCATCACCGTTATCGCAGTGTTGTTCGCCTACGAAGCGGTCTGAGGACGAACGGCTAGAACGGAAGATGACCGGTCTTGAACCAGGTCATAGCGAGGAATCCGATCACCAATCCGACGATGACGCCGAGCGCGACTTTCATGGCACAAACCTTCCGTTGATTGCGTGTTGCGAGAAGGCTTGCGCCATCGTCTCGCGTTAGTGAATCTCCGCGGCCTTCGCCAGCGCTTCCTTGAGCTTCTCCACGGTGAAACCGGGATCGCGGGCGATGCCGAGGATCGGCTCCTCGCGGCGTTCACACAGCCGCGCGGCATCGGGGAGTTTCGCTGCGACATTGGCCGGAATCACGACCGCACCATGACGGTCTGCATGAATGAGATCGTCCGAACTCACTGTCATGCCGGCTACGGACACTGTTTCACCGAAGCCCGCGAGATGAACGAACGCATGCGACGGGCCGATGCTGCCGGCCAGCGCCTGGAATCCCGGCGCCCATGCGGGAATATCGCGGATCGATCCGTCGGTGACGACGCCGAGGCAGCCGAGCGCCTTGTGAACCGAGCTGTTGACCTCGCCCCAGAATGCACCGAAGCCGATATTCGCGCCGTCGAGATCCTGAATGATGCTGATGCGCGGGCCATGACCCGTCCCGCAATATTCGTAATAGGCGACGCGTTGGGCGCGCTGATCCGCCGCCGACAGGCTCGATGGCGAGGTGGCGCGGATTGTTGCGGTGCGGGCATAGCCGACCATCGGCGGCAGGTCCGGGAACGGGCAGACCAGTGGCTTTGTCGTGTACCCGATCAGACGGCGTTCCGGCGCGACCACTTCCAGCGCGTTGCAGATGGTTGGTGTGTCCCAGCGCGCCAGTGTTTCGAGCAGGGATGCGGGGTGGGGCGCGGACTGGGTCACGGGTTGATCTCCTGTTGTTGATGTTTGAGGCTGGCTGGAACGCGGCGCGGGGAGTGTGCCTTTGCAGCGTCGCGGCGGCAAGAGCGAGCTTCGGCTTCTTCCCGGCTTGCGGGAAGAGGTCAAACGAGGCGATGATGGGCGCTCGGGCCGAACGAAAATCAACAAACATCAGGGGATGAAATGGCGACCAACAAGAAGAAACTGCTGATCGTGGAGACCATGTCGCCGGGCGGCTGGGCCCTGTTCCGGGAGCGCAGCGACATCGAGGCCATCGAGTTTCCCAACACGATCTCCGCGCCGGATTTCAACGAAATGCTGCGGCAGCATGCGCCGGTGAATGGCGTGGCGCTCGGCGGCACCGGTTTCGGCGCCAACGAGATCGTGTCTTCCGGCGAGATGATGGTGGTGGCGCGGATCGGCGTCGGCTACGACGCGGTGGACGTGAAAGCCCTGAGCGGCAAGAAAATTCCCCTGATGACCACCGGCATCGCCAATTCGCCGTCGGTCGCCGAATGCGCGCTGTTCATGATGCTGTGGCTGGCCAAGCGTTCGACCGAACTCGACAGCATCGTCAAGAGCGGTAACTGGACCAAGCGGCTCGGCGCGATCCCGTATGACCTGCTTGGAAAGACCGCTTTGGTGGTCGGCTTCGGCCGCATCGGAACGAGGACGGTGAAGCGGCTGGTGGCGATGGAGATGAACGTTCTGGTCTACGACCCGTTCAAGTCTGCCGCCGAGGTCGAGGCGGCGGGGGCGGAATATGTCACCGATCTCAATACGGCGCTGCCGCGCGCCGATTTCGTGTCGATTCACTGTCCGAAATCGCCGGAGACGGTCAACATGTTCGGCGCGGCGCAGTTGCAGTTGATGAAGCCGACGGCCTACCTCATCAACACCGCGCGCGGCGGCATTGTGGACGAAGCGGCGCTGTACGAGGCCCTCACCTCGGGCAAGATCGCCGGCGCGGGTGTTGACGTGTTCGCGCAGGAGCCGCCGCGACCGGATCATCCGCTGTTCAAGCTCGACAATGTCATCACCGCGCCGCATCTGGCGGGCGTGACGCGCGAGGCGCTCGACCGCATGGGCCTGCAAACCGCCAAGAACATTCTCAGCGCGCTGGACGGCAAGCCGATCCGCGAGAATGTCATCAATCAGGACGTGCTGAACTAGGGAACTGATCGCTTCCGGCGGTTCATCGGTTTCCGGGTGGCTTGATATTCCGTGGTTCGTCATTGCGAGTTGCGCTAGCGACGAAGCAATCCATTCTTCTTACGGTGGATTGCTTCGCTTCGCTCGCAATGACGGAAAGGGATGAGCCTATGCCGCTGCAAAACCGCGTGTCGCCGTTCGGCGAGATCGTTGCGACCGCGCATCGCGGCCGCTTCACCGGCAATCGCGGCATCATTCACGATCCGGCGACGAAGACGCTACTGAACCGGCGCTGGTCGTCAAAGGCATGGATCACCTGCGTCTGCGAATTTCGCGGACGCCGGCGCAAGGTGATGGGCGGGAGAAGCTGGACCGAGCTGTTCTTCCTCGATGAGGCGACATCGTTCGCCGCGGGGCATAGGCCTTGCTTCTATTGCCGCCGGGATGATGCGACGGCGTTTCGCGACGCGTGGGCCAAGGGCAATGGCCGCGCAAAGCCATATGCGACCGACATGGACGCCGTGCTTCATGGCGAGCGGCTCGATGGCCGCGAGAAGCGGCTGCACCCGCTGTACACCGCAGCGCTCCGGTTGCCGAATGGAGTAATGGTGACGAGAGGCGGCGAGAGTTATCTGATCGCAAACGGTGAAGCGTGGCACTGGTCGTTCGCGGGTTACAGCCGCGCATCGACAAGTCTCGCCGATGCAAGGCTCGTAACGCCACCGTCGATCGTCAATGCATTGCGCGAAGGCTATCCGGTGCAGATCGGGCTTTAGGCCGGTTTCGCAATCCGGTCCATGCGGCCCGCAACGGCGCGGACCTTGCCGGGCGAAGCAAGCCAGATCGAGGCGGCGGACAGTGCGCTGACCGCTATGCCGATGATGAAGGCCAGCGTGTAGTCTCCGTAGATGTCGTGCAGGATTCCGGTCACCCATGGGCCTGCGGCGCCGCCGGCCAGTGCGGTGAAACCGATGGTGCCGAAGATCGTGCCAAAGTGTTTGCCCTGGAAGATTTCGGCCACCACCGCGCCCATGATCGAGGTGAAGCCGTAGCCGAGGAAACCCTGCACGACGACCATGATGTAAACCAGCAGCAGCGTCGGTGTGAATTGCAACGCAATCAGCGCCGCGAAACAGATCGCGAATCCCAGTGAGGAAATCGTCCAGATCCATTCGCGGCCGATGCGGTCGGAGAGATAGCCGAGCGCAATCTGTCCCGGAATGCCGATCAGGCTGACCATGCCCAGCGCCCATGCCGCCGAGCTCGACGTGAACCCGATTTCGACGAGATACTTGGTCTGATGCACCTGCACGGCGTACCAGACATAGAGGCCGCAGAAGTAACCGAGCGAGATCCACCAGAACCGCGCGGTGCGAACGGCGAGACCGAGCGTCCAGTCGGTCGCTGCCCATGCCGGATCGACGATATTCGAGGGCGGTGCGACGGTCGTGGCGGTCGGCGCTGCATCTCCATCCGGCAGCAGTCCGATGTCTTCCGGACGCTTGCGCAGCAGCAGGTTGAGCGGAATCAGCGCAACGAGCACGAGAATGCCCATCGCCCAGCTCGCGGCACGCCAGCCGCTCCTGTCGATCAGGAACTGCACCCACGGCAGGATGATGATAGAGCCGATGCCGACGCCGGCGAAGGCGAGGCCGACCGCGAGCCCGCGGCGTCTGACGAACCAGTTCGGCAGGAACAGCGACTGGCCTGAATAGCCCAGACAAATGCTGCCTGCGCCGACAAGACAGCCGATGGTGACGTAAAGATGCCAAGGCTGCGTGGTCAGCGGCGCGAGCAGGAGGCCAGCGCCCATCAACAGAACGCCGAGCTCCATCACCGTGCGCGGGCCCGAGCGGTCCATCAGCTTGCCCATCAGCGGGCTGAGCAGCGCCGAGACCAGAAAGCCGACGGAGAATGCACCTGCGGTGACGCCGCGATCCCAGCCGAACTCATCGACGATCGGCGAGAAGAACAGCGAGAACGAGGTGCGGGCATTCACGCCGATACCCATGGTGATGAAGGTTACGGCGACAATGATCCAGCCGTAATAGAAGGGCAGGCGGCGCATGCGGGACTTCCGGGCAACAGGCGAGTCAGTGGCATTGGAGTATGGGCGGAGAACGGCGGCGCGTCATGACGCGTTGCAACGCAATCCGCAGGTGCATCATGCATGGCTGACGGCAGTGCTTAAATTACCTTTGAGGTAAGTGGAGAAAGCTTTTCAGCCTTCGCCGTCAGCCAGCCCCACCGCCCACAACGCAAACGCGTAAACAATCGCGATCTCGTCCAGCCGGTTGAAGCGGCCGGACGCGCCGCCGTGACCTGCGCCCATGTTGGTGCGCAACAGCACTGGCCCGCCGCCCGTCATCACGGGGCGGAGCCGCGCGATCCATTTCGCCGGCTCCCAGTAAGTGACGCGCGGATCGGCGAGGCCGCCCATCGCCAGAATCGCGGGGTAATCTTTCGCCGCGACGTTGTCATACGGCGAGTACGACAGGATGGTCTTGAAATCGGCCGCACTTTCGATCGGGTTGCCCCATTCGGGCCACTCCGGCGGCGTCAACGGCAGCGTGTCGTCGAGCATGGTGTTCAGCACATCGACGAACGGCACCTCGGCGACAATGCCCGCGAACAACTCGCCCGAGCGGTTCGCGACCGCGCCCATCAGCATGCCGCCGGCGCTGCCGCCGTGGCCGACGATCTTTTTCGCCGAGGTGTATTTCGCGTCGATCAGTGCGCGGGCTGCGGCGGCGAAATCGTCGAAGGTGTTGGTCTTCTTCTCGCGCTTGCCGTCGAGATACCAGCCCCAGCCCTTGTCCGCGCCGCCGCGGATATGCGCGATGGCATAGACGAAGCCGCGATCGACCAGCGACAGCCGGTTGGCGGAGAACGATGCCGGCATCGAACTGCCGTAGGAGCCGTAGCCATACAGCAGCAGCGGCGCACTGCCGTCGCGCTTGAGATCCTTGCGATGGACGATGGATACCGGAACCTGCGCGCCGTCATGGGACGTTGCCATGATGCGGGTGGTGACGTAGTCGGCAGGGTTGTGGCCGGAGGGAATTTCCTGGCGCTTGCGCAGAACGCGCGCGCGGCTGACCATGTCGTAGTCGAACACTTCCGATGGCGTGGTCATCGACGAATAGGAAAACCGGATCTGCGTGGTGTCGAACTCGTAACCGCCGAGCGTGCCGAGGGAATAGGCTGCCTCGTCAAACGCGATGGCATGTTCCTGCAGGGTCGCAAGATCGCGGATCACGATGGAGGGCAGGGCATTGGCCCGCTCCATCCGCACCAGATGACCTGAGTAAAGCTCGATATCGATAATGTAGGTGCCGGGGCGGTGCGGAATCAGGTCGCGCCAGTTCTTGCGCGCGGGCGAGGCCAGCGGCGCAGTGACGATCTTGAAGTCGATGGCGTCATCAGCGTTGGTCAGGATGAAAAGCTGATCGCCGCGGTCGGCAATCGAATACTGCACGCCTTCCTCGCGCTTCGCGATCAGGCGCGGCGGGGCCTCGGGTGCGCTCAGATCGATCAGGCGCTGTTCGGACGTTTCATGATCGCCGCCCGCGATCACGCAAAAGCGTCCGCTGGCGCTTTCATGAATATGCGTGAACCAGCCGGAGTCCTGTTCCTCGTAGACCAGCGCGTCATCCGACTGCGCGGTGCCGAGAATGTGGCGATAGACCTGCATCGGACGGTGGTTGTCGTCCAGCTTCACGTAAAAGAATGATTTCGAATCTGCTGCCCAGACGATGCCGCCGTCGGTCTCCTCGAGAATATCGGCGGAATCCTTGCCGCTCTCCCAGCCGCGCACGCGAATGGTGAAATATTCCGAGCCACGAACGTCCGCGCTCCACGCCTCCAGCCTGTGATCGGGTGAGTGACGCGCGCCGCCGAACCGGAAGTACACGGTCTGCTTCGCCAGTTCATCGCCGTCGATGATGAAACGGGCCTCGCCGCTGCCGTCGCGCGCTGTTCGTCCGATCTGCTCGTGCTGGCCGCCCTCATTATACTTCTGGAAATAGGCGAACGGTCCGTCCGGCGAGGGGACGCTGGAATCGTCTTCCTTGATGCGGCCGCGCATTTCCGCGACCAGCTTCTTCTGCAACGGCTCGGTGTGGCCCAGCACCGTATCGGCATAAGCGTTTTCGGCTTCGAGATAGGCGCGGATGTCCGGCTTGAGCACCGACGGATCGCGCAGGACTTCCTGCCAGTTGTCGTCCTTCAGCCACGCATAGTCGTCGGTCACGGTGATGCCGTGGTGCGTGAAGCTGTGGGGGCGGCGCGGCGCGACGGGAGGATTGGCAACTTTTGAAGTCATGCTGAACGAGCTTTCAATCGACGAAAATTCCGGATCGTCACCGCGAAGGCAGGGACCCATACTCCGTCGCGAGACATTACGTGGGATGTATGACGTACCTTACTGTCAGGCTAGGGCATGGCTCCCGCTTTCGCGGGGGCTAGCCGCCGACCTTCGGCTCCGTCGCAACGCCAGCGAGCGAGAGAACCGTATGGAGCAGCACGTTTGCACCGGCAGTGCAGTCGGCCTGCGTCGCATCTTCCAGTTCGTTATGGCTGACGCCGTCCTTGCAGGGCACGAAGATCATCGCCGCTGGTATCACGGTTGCGAGGTTACAGGCGTCATGCCCGGCGCCGGACGTGATCCGGCGATGGCTGTAGCCCATCTCTTTGGTCGCGGTTTCGACAGCATCGACCAGTTTTGTGTCGAACACCGTCGGCTCCTTGCGCCAGATCTGCTCGATCGTGATCTTGACGTTGCGGCGTGCGATGATTTCTGCGACCGCGCGTTGCAGCGCGTCGTGCAACTTGTCCAGCGTGGCCGACTCTGAACTCCGAATATCCACGGTGAAGGTGAGGTCGCCCGGGATGACATTGCGCGAGGGATTGTCGATCTTGATTTCGCCGATGGTGCCGACCGCATTCGGCCCGAGATCGCGTGCGATCCTTTCCACCGCAAGTACGACTTCGGAGAACGCTGCCAGTGCATCCTTGCGCAGCGGCATCGGGGTGGTGCCGGCGTGGCTGGCGAAACCCGCGATCGTGCCGTCATACCACATGATGCCCTGGCCGCGATCGACCACGCCGATGGTCTTGTTCTCGGCCTCGAGCAACGGGCCCTGTTCGATGTGCAGTTCGACGAACGCGCTGAACTTCTGCTGTCCGACTGCGTCCGTGCCGCGATAGCCGATGGTGTCGAGCGCTTGCGCAACGGTAATGCCATCGGCGTCCTTGCGGCCCAGGATGTCGTCGGTGGTGTAGTCGCCGGCGTAAGCCGCGGACGCCATCATCGCCGGAGCGTAGCGCGAGCCTTCTTCATTGGTCCAGTTGCACACGCAGACGGGATACTCGGTTTCGATGCCAGCGTCGTTCATGGCGCGGACGACTTCGAGCGCGGCGAGGGTGCCGAGAATACCGTCGTACTTGCCACCGGTCGGCTGGGTGTCGAGATGGGAGCCGATGCCGATCGGCGGCTTCGACATGTCGCGGCCGGGCCGGATCGCGAACATGGTGCCGAGTGCATCGACACTGACTTCGCAGCCGGCGGCTTCGCAGGCCGTGCGGAACCAGTCGCGCACCTGCTTGTCCTCGGGCCCGAGCGTCAGCCGCTTGACGCCGCCCTTGGGCGTTGCGCCGAATTTCGCGGTTTTGTGAATGTCGCCCCAGAGGCGCGCGGAATCGATCTGAAGATTGGATCTGGCTTTTGTCATGATGGATCGATACCGCAGGTTCGCGCCGGAAACATCTCCGGAAAAGGAGGGTCAGGTGTGCCGATGGACGTGCCTTTTCCGCGCACCTGAAGGCTTGGCCCCGCCCTCGGTGGGGATCATCACCACGCGGCCGTAGCGCACGCCGCGCTCGGCGATGACGTGGTCCGCCAGATGCTGCACGTCCGCCGTCCGGCCCTTCAGCGCGGTGATCTCCATGCAGTTGTCGTTGTCGAGATGCACATGGAGCGTCGCCAGCGACAGGTCGTGGTGGTCGTGAAAATTGTTGACAAGGCGGCTGGAAAGATCGCGCGCCGCGTGGTCGTAGACATAGACCAGAGCGGCGACGCAATCACCGCTGTTTTTCCCGGCATCCTGCGCCGCCTGCTGCATTCCGGCGCGGGCGAAATCGCGGATCGCCTCGGAACGGTTCTGGTAGCCGTGTTCCTCGATCATCCGGTCCAGTTCCGCCATGAGATCGTCGTCGAGAGTGATGGTCACGCGCTGCATTGAAAGGGCTCCGTTCCGGACGCGGCTGATGGTTCCCTGAGCATAACCGATCCATCCGGACTGTTGGGCTGATGATGCGCTCAAAACCGGCAGATTTCCCGATGGGCAGGGCTTGTTCATTCACAACTTGCCGTTTCGCAGGGCGAACGCAAGGCCGCCGTGGGACAGGATATTTTGGGACCTAATGACGCATCTGCCGGATGCGTCGCAATAACTGCGTCCCGCACGCGTCTCCTTGCTTTTCTTTCGCGCTGATTTCGAGGATCATCACTCCATAAAAATAGAACAAGACAGGTTCGCACATCACGGACCGCCAAGGGAGAGATGTTCAATGGCCTATCGATCCGGATTCAAAACCGTTTTCGCGGCGGCTGCGCTGGCCGTGTTGTCCAGTGTTGCAATGGCGCAGGATTATCCGACCAAACCGATCACGCTGATCGTGCCGTGGCCCGCGGGCGGCTCGACCGATATCTCGATGCGCGCGATCGCCGAAAGCGCGTCCAAGGTGCTCGGCCAGCCCATTGTCGTGGATAACAAGGCGGGCGGCGGCGGCACCGTCGGGCCGGCAACCATGGCGGCGACGGCGAAGCCCGACGGCTACACGATTTCGCAGATACCGATCACGGTGTTTCGTCTGCCGCTGATGCAGGACGTGTCTTGGAACGCCGACAAGGATTTCACCTACATTGTACACCTGACGGGCTACACCTTCGGTGTGACCACCAACGCGGAGTCGCAGTTCAAGACCTGGAAAGACGTGGTCGATTTCGCCAAGGCCAATCCGGGCAAGGTGACCTACGCAACGCCGGGCGCGGGCACCTCGCTGCATATCGGGATGGAGCAGATCGCGGCCAAGGCCGGCATCAAGCTGACGCAGGTGCCGTTCAAGGGCGGCGCCGAAACCAATGCGGCTGTGCTCGGCAATCATACCATGCTTCAGGCGGACTCCACCGGATGGCGGCCGCTGGTCGATGCCGGCAAGCTGCGCCTGCTGATGGTCTGGACCTCGAAGCGCTCGCCGAACTTCCCCGACGTACCGACCCTCAACGAACTCGGCTATTCGATGGTGTATGACTCGCCGTTTGGCATTGCCGGTCCGAAAGGCATGGACCCCAAGATCGTTACCAAACTTCACGACGCCTTCAAGAAGGCGATCGAGGACCCGGCAGTGATCGCGACGCTGGCGAAGTTCGACATGGTGGCGAACTACAAGAACACCGAGGACTACAAGAAATTCGTCGCCGAGGTCACCGAGTCCGAGCGTAAGGTAATCGATACGCTGGGGCTGGCGAAGAAAACCAACTGAGGTCCGTTGGAGACCCGCGGCTCACCATTCGCGGGTTCTTCGATAGCCTGACGCATCACGACGCCAGCGGTCGCGGCTTTTCTTCCAGCAACCAGTCGCGGAAAGCAGCGACTTTCCGGATTCTGTCAGAGCGCTCCGGGTAAACAATGAAATGTGAGTAGGGCGTTCGGTAGCTGTAGTCGAACAGTTTGACGAGAGTACCCGCGGCAATTTCGTCTGTCACGATCGAGCTTCGCGCCAGCGCGACTCCCTGTCCGGACGTCGCGGCGGCCAGCAGCAGATTGGCGTCGCTGAAAGATGTCCCGCGAACGTTTTCGTCCGCTTTCATTCCGGCCCCACGGAGCCAGTGCTTCCAGGGCAAGTTCGCGTCATGCAACAGAGTCAGTTCCAGAAGTTCTGACGGCTCGCGTGGCAGATGCCCACCGTTGAAATTCGGGCTGCAAACAGGAAAGAGTTCTTCGTCGGCAAACTTCTCCGCTTTCAATCCCGGCCATTGGCCCGCGCCGTAGCGTATCGCCAGATCGACGCCGTCGGATTTGAAAGTCACCAGTGTGAGGCTGGTCCTGATGTTGATCTCGATATCCGGGAAGCGTTCATAAAATCTCGACAGCCGCGGGATGAGCCATCGTGCGGCCATCACCGGCAACAGGCTCACGGTCAGGCGGCTGACTTTACCTGTGCCCCGCAGGCGTTCGATGCCGCGCGTAATCTCACCGACTGCAACATCAACGCTCGCCAGAAGCTGCCGGCCTTCCGCGGTGAGGAGCATGCTGTTGCCGCGCCGCTCAAACAGGCGCACCTGCAACTGATCCTCCAGAGACTTGATCCGATGGCTCACGGCACCGTGCGTGACGTGAAGCTCTTCCGCGGCGCGCGAAAAGCTGCCGTGGCGCGCTGCGACTTCGAACACGCGGAGGGCTTCGAAAGAGGGCAAGGCGTTCATGTGCAAGATGTTAGATATTCTCACATCAAAGGTCAAAACTATTCGTTCGTATAATCAAAAAGCGCAGGTTTAGATATGAGAATAAGTAACAACTATCCCAGAGGATATCATGCAAGCAGCGGGGAGTTATCAGTATCCACCGATGGATTTCGTCATTTACGGAAAGCCGTCCGCGACGGCTATCCGTGAGGAGGCCGAGCGTCTTGGCGCTCAACGCGTCTATTTGATCGTCAGCCGCACGCTCAATACGACCACCGATGAAATCGAGAAAATCCGGACGGCCTTGGGCGATCGTTACGCCGGGACATATGACAGTGTGCCCCAGCACACGACCCGTGAGGTCGTCGTCAAGGCAGCGGGTCTTGCGCTCGAAGCCCGGGCAGACCTCATTGTTGCAGTCGGTGGCGGGTCCGTCGTGGACGCCGCGAAGATTGTCCTGATGTGCATGGAGCACGGGATTGTTGAGCCGGCCGGGCTCGATGGCTTTGAAACAACGCCAGACAGGCGCTTTGCGGCATTCCGGGAGCCGAAGGTGCGCATGATCGCCGTGCCGACCACGCTATCCGGCGGCGAGTACAACGCGGGCAGTCTGGTGACGGATAGCCAGCGCAAGCTCAAGCAGATCTTCCATCACCCCTTAATGATGCCGCGATCTATTATCCTCGATCCGGCGATTACCAAGTACACCCCTGAAAAGCTGTGGCTCGGCTCGGGGACCCGCGCGATGGATCACGGAATCGAGGCCGTGTGTTCGCCGCGAGGCAATCCGCTTGTGGAAAGCGTTTGCCTGCGAGGAATCAGGTTCCTGCACGACGGTCTCTTGCGCTCGAAGCAAAATCCCGAGGACGATGAAGCGCGCACTCTGTGCCAATATGGCTCTTGGCTTTCGGCGTTCGGACTTCAGGCGCGGGTGCCGATGGGCGCCAGTCACGCCATCGGGCATGTGCTTGGCGGAACATGTGACGTTCCTCACTACTTCTGCACCGCTGTGATGATGCCAAGTGTGTTGCGTTACAACAAACCGGCCACCGGCGAAGCCCAGAAGCTACTGGCGGAAGCCTTGAGGGCTCCGGACCTGGAAGCGAGCGATGCTTTCGCGAATTTCATCGCGGAGCTTGATCTTCCGCGCCGCCTCGCAGAGGTCGGTGTAACGGAGCAACAGTTCCGTCTTATCGGAGAGAACGCCATGCTGTCGATTTTTACCAGATCGAATCCGCAGCCGATTCGCAAGCCTGATGACGTTGTGACGATTCTCAAGCTCGCTGCATGATGCAATGCAGCGAACCGCTGCATTGCCAAGGCAGTTCTTCAAACGATAGCGGAGACCACTCTGCCAAAAACAAAAACAGGTTTGGCACCTCGAGAACGAAAGGGAGGATCATCATGATTCACAGATCTGGCTTGAAGGCCGTGCTGGTGTCCGTTGCCCTCGCAGCGATGGGCGGGATCGCTGTCGCGCAGGACTATCCAACAAAACCGATTACACTGATCGTGCCCTGGCCCGCGGGAGGATCGACCGATATTGTCTTGCGGGCAATGGCAGAAGTGGCCGCTAAAGATCTTGGTCAGCCCATTATCGTCGATAACAAGGCTGGAGGAGGCGGCACTGTCGGCCCTGCCACCATGGCTGCGTCGGCGAAGCCCGACGGCTATACAATTTCACAGATAGCCATTCCGGTGTTTCGGCTTCCCTTGATGCAGGACATGTCGTGGGACGCCAGCAAGGACTTTTCCTATATCCTGAACCTGACCGGCTATACGTTCGGCGTGACCACGAATGCCGAGTCGCAGTTCAAGACATGGAAAGATGTGGTTGAGTTTGCCAAAGCGAATCCGGGAAAGTTGACCTACGGTACGCCCGGCTCTGGAACGTCGCTTCATATCGGTATGGAGCAGATTGCAGCCATCGCCGGAATAAAGCTGACGCAAGTTCCTTTCAAGGGCACCGCCGAGAGCAGTGCGGCGGTGCTGGGCAACCACACCGTCCTGCAGGTGGATGCATCGGGCTGGAAGCCGCTGGTTGAGGCGGGCAAGCTGCGGTTGCTGATGGTTTGGACTGAACAGCGTGCGCCCAGTTTTCCGGATGTCCCCACCTTGAAAGAGCTTGGCTATCCGTTGGTCATCGACTCCCCTTGGGGGCTCGCAGGTCCCAAGGGCATGGACCCGAAGATAGTGGCAAGGTTGCACGATGCCTTCAAGAAGGCCATCGACACACCCAGTGTGATTGCCTTGCTTGCGAAATACGACATGGTGGTGAACTATAAGAACACCGAGGACTATCGGACGTTCGTCGCGGAGACCATTGCCTCCGAGACCAAGGCAGTCGAGGCGCTTGGTCTCGGCAAGAAGAAAAATTAAGGCACGTAAAAGCGTGCATCGCGATGTGGCGGAAGATCACGCGCGTTCATGTCTAGGATGGGGAGGGCTTGCGATCATGGATCGTCAGGAAGTGCGTCGAGGTTTGCTGGGCAATTCCGAACTGTGGGGCGGGCTCGTCGGCCTTGCCCTCGGCGTCTTCGTGATCTGGGCCGGCCAGAAGCTCAAGATCGGTAGCATCAACGATCCGGGCTCAGGCTTCGTGCTGTTCTACACGGGCATCCTGATGTGCCTCTTCGCCGGCACGATCGTTGTCGCGGCGATCACGGAAGGCGGACCGAGCGTTGCATCGCTGTGGGCCGGAACGCGATGGACCAAGCCGCTGGTCGTCATTGCGTGCCTCGCTGCGTTTTCCTTCCTGCTTCAGCCGCTCGGCTTTCTGCTGGCGTCGATTCCGCTGCTGTTGCTGCTGCTGCGGGTGATCGATCCGGTACGCTGGACGCTGGCGATCCCGCTTGCGGTGCTGGCGCCGATCGGCGTCTGGTGGGTGCTGAAACGTGCACTGCTCATCCAGTTGCCTGCGGGCATGTTCAACATCGGCTGATCGGGCAAGCTCATGGATGTTCTCGTCAACGTCTCGCATGGTCTCGGCGTCGCGCTTCAGCCGGTCAACCTGCTGTACTGTTTCATCGGCGTATTCATCGGCACGCTGGTCGGCGTTCTGCCGGGCATCGGCCCGATCTCGGCGATGTCGCTGCTGCTGCCGGTGACGCTGTCCGGCACGCCGGAGTCCGGCATCATCATGATGGCGGGCATCTATTACGGCTCGATGTATGGCGGCTCGACCACGTCGATCCTTGTCAACATTCCGGGCGAGGCGGCATCGGTGGTGACATGTCTCGACGGTCACCAGATGGCGAAGCAGGGGCGAGCCGGTCCGGCGCTCGGCATCTCCGCGCTCGGTTCTTTCATCGCAGGCACCTTCGCGCTGATCGCGCTGATGCTGATTGCGCCGTCGCTCGCAAGCGTCGCGGTTGCGTTCGGACCGGCTGAATACTTCAGCCTGATGGTGCTCGGCCTCGTGGTGCTGACCTTCCTGACCCAGGGCTCGATGGCGAAGGCGCTGCTGATGGCGTGCATCGGGGTCGTACTCGGGTTGATCGGCCTCGACAGCATCACGGCGCAGCCGCGGCTGACGTTCGGCCGCCTCGAGCTGATCGACGGCATTGGTCTCGTGCCGGTGGTCATGGGTTTATTCGGTGTCGCCGAAGTCCTCATCAATATTGAGCAGGTGATCAAGCGCGATGTGATCGAAACCAAGATCACACAGCTTCTGCCCAACAAGGACGACTGGAAGGCGAGCGCCGGCCCTGTCGGCCGCGGCACGCTGCTCGGATTCTTTCTCGGTATTTTGCCGGGCGGCGGCGCGGTCGTCGCATCCTTTGCGTCCTATGCGCTGGAGAAACGGCTGTCCAAGACGCCGGAGCGTTTCGGCAAGGGCGCCATCGAAGGTGTGGCGGGACCGGAAGCGGCCAACAACGCCGCCGCCGGCGGCGCGTTCATTCCGCTGATGACGCTCGGCATTCCGCCGAATGTCGTGATGGCGCTCTTGTTGGGCGCATTTGTCATCCACGGCCTTCAACCGGGACCGCTGATGATCACGCAGAACCCCGGGCTGTTCTGGGGCATCATCGCCAGCATGTATATCGGCAACATCATGCTGCTGATCCTGAACCTGCCGCTGATCGGCATGTGGGTGCAGTTGCTGAAGCTGCCTTACAACGTGCTGTTCCCGCTGATCCTGCTGTTCACCATCGTCGGCGTCTATTGCAGCAGCAATAACGTCTTCGATGTCTACGTCATGGTCGGGTTCGGCGTGATCGGCTACCTGATGCGCAAGTTCGGATACGAGCCCGCGCCGTTGGTGCTTGCCTTCGTGCTGGGACCGCTGATGGAAAACAATCTGCGCAAGTCGCTGATCCTGTCGCAGGGCGACCTGATGACTTTTGTGCAGCGCCCGATCTCGGCGATCTGTCTTGTGATCGCGGCGATCCTGCTGATCGGGCCGCTACTGCCGGCGCTCAGAAAGAAGCGCGAACTGGTCGCGCTGGACGAGGGAGCCTGAACGGAGACATCAGCGAACGGAACTTTTGCCACGTTCTGGCGTCATCATGGTTGCGGTACCGGGGGCGGTTTCCAGCCATGATTGAAGCGAATGATGTTCGATCCTGAGAAAGTTCGGCAGAGCGATTTGCGGGGCGGCACGTCGCCCTGGGGCCAGAGACTCATGCAGCCCGGCCGGCCCTCGGTCGATCGGGATTTCCGCTGCGAGGTTCTGGTGGTCGGCGCGGGAGTTACAGGCTCGCTGGCAGCTGAGCATCTCGTGGCCGAGGGGCACGAGGTTTGCGTCATCGACCGGCAGCGTCCCGGTCTCGGCAGCACCATCGCGAGCACCGCGATGCTGTTATGGGAGATCGACCGCTCGCTGAGCGATCTCACGGCGATGTACGGATTTGAGCGCGCGGCCAACATCTATCGCCGCAGCTTCCGCGCGGTCAGCGGATTGGCCGAACTGGTAAATGCGCACAGGCTGGCATGCGGCATGCGCCACAAGCGCTCGCTCTATCTGGCAGCGGGCAAGATCGGTGCACGCGAACTCAAGGCCGAGCATGAACTGCGGATGCGGGCCGGGCTGCCCGGCGACTACCTCGATCACCTGACGCTGCTGGAGGAATTCGGTCTCTACAGGGAGGCGGCGATCCATTCGATCGGCTCCGCGGATGCTGACCCCTTGTTGTTATGTCAGGCGCTGCTGGCCGCAGCCGCAACGGAAGGCGTCAGGATGTTCGACGCAAGCGCGGAAAATTACGACAACAGCGGGCAGGCGGTCGTCGTCGGACTCGACAACGGTCATGTGATCGAAGCGAAACAGGTCGTTCTCGCCACCGGTTATGTGATGCCGGATTTCATCAGCTCCAGCCTTCACAAGATTTCATCGAGCTGGGCCATTGCGACGCCGCCGCAGCCGGCCGACGGCTTGTGGCGCGACGGCGCGCTGATCTGGGAGGCATCGGAGAACTACAGCTATGCACGCACAACAAACGACAACCGGATC
This sequence comes from Afipia sp. OHSU_II-C1, assembly GCF_000497575.1. GTDB lineage: Bacteria > Pseudomonadota > Alphaproteobacteria > Rhizobiales > Xanthobacteraceae > Afipia. The sequence goes on along the minus strand of NZ_APJI01000001.1, from coordinate 90,731 downwards.
ATCATCGGCGGTGAGGACGATGATCAGGCGATCGAACCCGAGGCGCGCGACCGTCTGATGCCTGCTAAGGCTGATGCCCTCCTGCACAGACTCAATGGGCTGTGGTCGCATGCCGAGCCTGTCGCAGAGTTTGTGTGGTCCGGCGCGTTCGGAACGACGACCGACGGTCTGCCGCTGATCGGGCGCGTGCCCGGTCACCCGCGTATTCACGCGGCCTACGGCTACGGCGGCAACGGCATTACCTACAGCTATCTTGCCTCGCGCATGATCGCGGCGTCGATTGCCGGCAATCACCAGCCATGGTTCGATGATTTCGCTATCGACCGCGATGCGCCGGAAATCGCAGCCTAGCGCAACGAAAAACCCCGGCACGAGGCCGGGGTCCATCGAAGCAGTCCAGGGTGGGCCTAGCCGCCCTTGCCCTTTTCCTTGAAGTACTTCAACGCGCCGGGATGGAACGGCACCGGTGAGCGATCCTGCACTTGGTTGTCGAGCGAGAAACTCTCGGCCTCTTTGTGGACCGCGACGATATCCGCCTTCTTCTCCACCAGCGTCTTGACGATGTTATAGGCCTCGTCATTGCTCATCTTGTCGCCGGTGACGATGATGTTCCAGACCTCGGCCATCTTGTTGTCGACGTCGTAACCCGGATACGATCCGGCCTTGATGACGCCCGCGCTGTAGAGCTTGCCGTACTTGGCGTTCATCTTGTCGACGACATCGGCGTGGTCGATCAGCCTGAGCTTGACGCCGGGTGTGGCGGCGAGGTCGGTAACCGATGCGGTCGGGATGCCGCCGACCCAGAAGAATGCGTCGATCTTGCCGTCCTTGATGGCGTTGACCGACTCGGCGACGCCGAGGCGTTCGCGCTTCATGTCCTTGTCCTTGTCGAGACCGGCGGCCTCGATCACGCGGAAGGCCATGACTTCGGTCGCGCCGCCGGGCGAGCCGGTGGAGACGCGCTTGCCCTTGAGATCGGCCATCGTCTTGATGCCGGTGCTCTCGACCGTCACGACATGCATGCGGTTCGGATACACCACGAGCAACGCTTGCAGCGGAATCTTTCCGCTCTTGAATTTGTCTTCGCCCTTGTAGGCGTCGAGCGCAGCGTCGGCCATGGTAAAGCCGAGTTCGTTCTTCCCGGTACCGATCAGTTTCAGGTTGTCGACCGATCCGCCGGTGACCTCGGCGGTGGCCTGCACGTTCGGCAGGTTCTTCGACAGCACGTTCGCGATAGCGCCGCCGAGCGGATAGTATACGCCACCGGTGCCGCCCGTTCCGATCGCCATTGTCTTTTGTTGCGCGTGGGCCGTTATCAGTCCGGCGGACAGCGCGAGGGCCAGCACCGCGGCCATTTTCGTCGTTTTCTTCATTCTCGATCATCCTCCCATTTGAGTTTTCAGGCCGGTCGTTGAACCGCCGGCCCTTTTGCCTGCCATAACAATACCCCCAATCCGATCAGGACGCCGGGTACATAAGTATAAGAAATATCGCGACCAATCGCCGCTTCGATGACGGCCTCGATCAGGCTCGGAAACACCAGCAGAAGCCCGGACAGCACCAGCAACCCACGTTCGATCAGCGTGGTGTGGTGAAGGACCCAGCCCTGTGCCGCCGCCGCCAGCGCCATCAGGCCGAGTGTGGTCTTGAGGGTGATTTCAAAGATATCGACCCATGAGCCGCCCTTCGGGATGTTGAGCAGCAGGCCGACGCCCTGCGGATCGAGCACGAACACGAACGGCACCAGGAATGCCGGCAGCGTGTACTTCCAGGATTGCAGCGTGGTCTTGTAGGGATCGCCGCCGGTGATGGCGGCTGCCGCGAATGGCGAGAGCGCGGTCGGCGGGGAAACCTCCGAGAGCACCGCATAATAGAAGATGAACATGTGCGCGGCGTAGTCCGGCACGCCGAGCTTGATCAGGGCAGGGGCCGCGATCACTGCGCAGATGATGTAGGACGCGGTGACAGGGACGGCGAGGCCGATGATCCAGACGATCAGCGACGTGTAGATCGCTGTCAGCAGCAGGCTGCCGCCGGCGTAGGCGATCACGATCGACGAGAACTTCAGGCCGAGACCGGTGAGCGTCACGATGCCGACCACGATGCCCGCACATGCGCAGGTGGTAGCGGCGTTCAGTGCACCGATCGAGCCGTCGGCCAGCGCGCGTTTCAGCTTTGGCGGCATCAGAGCGGTGTCCTTGCGCAGGAAGCTGAGCAGGAACGTGGTGATGATCGCATAGAACACCGACAGGGCCGGGGAATAACCGATCACCATGAAGGCGACGACGGCGACAAGCGAGATGAAGTGGAAACCGTAGCGCCTGGTCATCGCGCCGAGCGACATTTCCGGTGTGAAGTTGACGTCGCGCGCGCCGAAGCGCTTGGCGTCGAGTTCGACCATGATCAGCAGCGACAGGTAATAGAGACAGGTGGGGATGGTGGCCATCCAGATCACGTCGAGATAACTGATCTTGAGAAACTCGGCGATCAGGAATGCGGCGGCGCCAAGCACCGGCGGCGACAGGATGGCGCCAAGGCCGCCCGCGGCGAGCAGGCCGCCGGCGGCGTTTTTCTCGAAGCCGGCTTTCTTCATAATCGGATATGCAACGGTGCCGATCATCACGGTGGTGGCGACGCCGGAGCCCGACGGCCCGCCGAGCAGGAACGACGACAGCACCACGGTGCGCCCGGCGCTGTTCGGCTTGCCGCCCATCATCGCCAGCGAGAAATCGATGAAGAATTTTCCGGCGCCCGATTGCTGGAGAAACGCTCCGAAGATGGTGAACAGGATGATCAGCGTCGCCGACACGTCGACTGCGACGCCAAAGATGCCTTCGAGCGTTATGAAGAGATGTCCGACAAGCCGTGACAGGTCGTAAGGACGATGGGTCCAGGGGGCAGGGAAGTACGGGCCGAGCATCGCGTAGGCGATGAACAGGATGGCAACCACCGGCATGATCGCGCCGGTGGTGCGGCGTGTTGCTTCAAGCACGAGGACGATGAAAATTACGCCGACGATAACGTCCCAGCGGTCCGGCGTGGTGGCGCGGTCGGTGAAATCGTCACCGCCCCACAGCGCATAGACGATGGTCGCGACGGCAAGGATGCCAGGGATCACATCCCACCAGCGCACCCGGTTGCGAAAGCGCGCGGCCAGTGGAAACAGCAGGAAGCTCAGCACCAGCGTGAAGGCGACGTGGGTGTAACGGAGTTCCTGCGTCGGGACGATCGCGTAGGCTGCGTAGAGATGAAACAGACTCATCGCGATGGCGATGCTGGTGACAGCCTGACCGGCCAGCCCGCCTAGTCTGTTGGTCGCGCCTTCATCGGCCTCGATGAATTCCTCAGCCTTGCGCAAAGCCTCGTCGGAAATGACCGTCGGGTCATTGCCCGGCGGTGTATTTACCGTCGTCATGCTGCCTCCCCCTGGCCCTGATTGTTCCGGGCCTTAGCGGCCTTCCCGCCGGGGCGGGGGCCATTCGTTGTGTCCATTGAGGCGGGTTTGCCCGATTAAGGCAAGACTTCGTTCTGGGCTGGATGAGAGATCAACAGCGGACAGAGTGGCGTGGGGCGCTGATGACTCAAGACGCGGGACGGTTCGCGGTAATTCGATCCGCAAGATCTGATTGCTGGCACCAGTCGCAAATGTGCCTGACAGAGTTCCCGACACTGAGACGCCGGATGCCTAATTGTGGCTGAAATGCGCATTGCGTTGCAGCAATTCCAGTTGACTTTAGGCTAAGTGAGTGCTTACTCACGCCGCATGAGCACCCTCAGACTCACGAGCGATCTCCGCCGGGAGCAGATCCTGGAGGCGGCCAAACGTTGCTTCGCCCTGTACGGTTTCGCGGGGACGACAACGCGAAGTGTTGCGCAGGCTGCGGGTATCTCGGAAGGACTGCTGTTCAAGCATTTCCCTACTAAAGCCGCACTCTATGCGGAAATACTCGCGGAAGCCTGCGAGGCGGATCCGGAATTGCTTCGGCTGCGCGAGCTGAAGCCATCGACGGAGACACTGGTCATTCTTATCCGCGAAATGGTCGCGCACTTCATGCGCGCGACCGAAGAACCGGATCAGGAAGACGCGCAGCGGGTTAGACTTCTGATCTCCAGCCAGCTTACCGACGGCGAATTCGCGAGGCTGCTCTATGACAAAATCGGAGAGCTGATCGGCCCCATCTTCAATGCTTCGCTTGAAAGCGCCATCGCGGCGGGTGACGCGGAGCGGGTTGAGGGTGAATCGCTAAATCTCTTCTGGTTCGCGCATCAAGTTGTTCACATGATTGCCCTGACAAGGCTTCCCGCGACTCCCTCGCTCGACTATCCAAGCGCGCCGGACTTCGAACGGCATATCTGCCAGTTCATTCTTCGGGGAATCGGAATGAACGGCCACGCTATCGCTTCTTATTTGGATACCGTTCCGTCGCTCTCGCCAGCGACGGTCCGGATTGTGGAAAGTGCATAAACATGGACGCCAAGAGCTCGCCTTCCCATCAAACTCCTGCGGCGAAGTCCCCGCAAAAGCCCATTCGCATGCGGCGCTGGCTGATCATCGTCGGCGGCGCGCTTGTGCTGCTGGTCGGCATCATCTGGGGTTTTAACGCCTTCCGCAGTCACATGATCGCGGAGTTCTTCAAGAACAACAAACCGCCTCCGACCGTGGTGGCCGTGGCTGAAGCCAAGTCCGAAGTGCTGCCGAATCTCCTGACGGCAGTCGGCGATCTCGCCGCGATCAATCAGGTCAACGTCACCACCGACGTCAACGGACGCGTCACCGAGATTCTCTTCCAGCCGGGCTCGGAAGTGAAGGCAGGCGATCCGTTGCTCCAGATCTATGACGCGCCGGAGCAGAGTGATCTCGCCAGCTTCAAGGCGCAGACACTGGCGGCGCAGCTCGCACTCGACCGCGCCAAGACGCTGCTCGCCAGATCGTTCGGTCCGCAAGCGACGGTCGATCAGGCGCAGGCGGCTTACGATCAGGGTGCCGCCGCGGTCGCGAAGACCGAAGCCATCATTTCGCAGAAGCGCATCACCGCGCCGTTCAACGGCGTACTCGGCGTGCGTCTGGTCCAGCTCGGTCAGTATCTGAGCGCGGGAACGCAGATCGTCTCGCTTACCGATCTGTCGCGCCTCTATCTGAACTTCACGGTGACCGAAAAGGACCGTGCTGTTCTGAACGTGGGCCAGACCGTCCGCATCAAGGTTGACGCCTATCCGGGCCGCACCTTCGAAGGCAAGATCACCACCATCGAGCCGCAGATCAGTGCCGACACGCGCAACGTGCGCGTCCAGGCGACGCTGGATAATCCGAACCGCATCCTGCAGCCGGGCATGTTCGCATCGACCACGGTCGAGCTGCCGCCGAAGCCTGCGGTGATTACCGTGCCGGAAACTGCCGTGGACTATACCCTCTACGGCGATTCCGTCTGGCTCATCACCGAGACCAAGGGCCCCGACGGCAAGGTGTCGCTGAAAACCGACCGGACCTTCGTGAAGACCGGACAGCGCATCAACGGCCGTGTCGTCATCGCCAGCGGCATAAAGCCGGGGGATCGCGTGGTTGCAGTCGGACAGCTCAAGCTGCAATCCGGCTCGGCTGTCACGATCTCGCCGGACCAGCCACCGCAGATTCCCGCGCAGCCGCCGCGCTACTGATTTTTGAACGGAGCGCCACTCATGGCCTTCACCGATATCTTCATCAAGCGGCCCGTGCTGTCGCTTGTCGTCAGTCTGCTGATCCTGCTGATCGGTTTTCAGGCGGCGACGCATCTTGGAATTCGTCAGTATCCGAAGCTGTCGAACACTGTGGTCACCGTCACGACGTCGTATCCCGGCGCGTCGCCCGACCTGATGCAAGGCTTCATCACCCAGCCGATCGAGCAGGCGGTGGCGTCGGCGGAAGGCGTCGATTACATCACGTCGTCGTCGGTGCAGGGTACCAGCACGATCTCGGTCTACATCAAGCTCAATGTCGATCCGAACTCCGCGCTGACCGAAGTCAGTTCGAAAGTCAGTTCGGTCAGATACCTGATCCCGCGAGAATCGAACGACCCGGTCATCACCAAATCGACCGGCCAGACCACGGCCGTGATGTATCTCGGTTTCGCCAGCGACGAGCTGAGCGGGCCGCAGATTTCGGACTATCTGGCCCGCGTGGTGCAGCCGATTCTTTCGACGGTGGATGGCGTCGCATCGGCCGATATTCTCGGTGCGCAGACGCTGGCAACCCGCATCTGGCTGGACCCGGTGCGGATGGCCGGCCGCAACGTGTCGCCCGACGACATCGCCGCGGCGATCAGGGCGAACAACTTCCAGGCCGCCGCAGGTCAGTCAAAGGGATACTTCACCGTATCGAACGTGACGACCAATACCGACCTGACCAGCATCGAGCAGTTCAAGCGGATGACGGTGAAAGCCAAGGATGGCGGCTTCGTCAGGCTTGAAGACGTCGCGACGGTCGAACTCGGCGCCCAGAGCACGGACTCGAGCGTTGCGATGAGCGGCCAGCAGGCCATCTTTATCGGCGTTCAGTCGACGCCGCAGGGCAACCCGCTGAACATCGTCAAGGGCGTGCGTGGCCTGTTCCCGGAAATCGAGCGCAATCTGCCGCCGTCGCTGAAGATGCGCGTGGCTTACGATTCGACCAAGTTCATCCAGTCCTCGATCGACGAGGTGCGTGACACCTTGCTTGAAGCGGTGGTGATCGTGGTCGTCGTGATCTTCCTGTTCCTGGCGTCGTTCCGCTCGGTGATCATTCCTGTCGTCACCATTCCGCTGTCGCTTGTCGGTGCCTGCATTCTCATGCTGGCGATGGGCTTTACGCTCAACCTGCTGACGCTGCTGGCGATGGTGCTTGCCATCGGACTGGTGGTCGACGACGCCATTGTGGTGGTCGAAAACATCCACCGGCATCTGGAGGAGGGCAAATCGCCCGTTGAGGCATCGCTGATAGGCGCGCGAGAAATTGTCGGCCCGGTCATCTCCATGACGATTACGTTGGCCGCGGTGTATGCCCCGATCGGCTTCCTCGGAGGCCTGACCGGCGCCCTGTTCCGTGAGTTCGCATTCACGCTGGCGGGGTCGGTGATCATCTCGGGTGTGGTCGCGCTAACGCTGTCGCCGATGATGTGCTCGGTGCTGCTCAAGGGCGGTCACGAACAGGGGCGTTTCGCCAAGCTTGTGGACCGGGTGTTTACCCGGGTGACCGACTGGTACGGCCGCAAGCTGGACCGTTCGCTGGATTATCGGCCCATCACGGGCCTCTTCGCCCTGACGATTCTGTTTCTCGTTGGCTTCATGTTCGTCAACACCAATAAGGAACTGGCGCCAGAGGAAGACCAGGGCATCCTGTTCTCGGTGACCAAGGCGCCGCAATACGCCAACATCGACTACAGCAAGTTCTACGGCGAGAAGCTCGACAAGGTCTTTGCGGGTTTCCCCGAAACCGATCTGCGCTTCATCATCAACGGCACCAATGGCCCCGCCAACGGCATTGCCGGCATGATCCTGAAGCCATGGGATGAGCGCAAGCGATCCTCGCTGGCGCTCAAGCCTCTGGTGCAGAATGAGTTGAGCAAGGTCGAGGGTGTGAATGCGTTTGCCTTCAATCTGCCTGCGCTGCCGGGTGGCCCCGGCGGCCTGCCGATCCAGATGGTCATCAGCAGCACGAGCGGCTTCCAGGCCGTATTCGAGCAGATGGAGAACCTGAAGAAGGCGGCCCGCGCCAGCGGACTCTTCATCGTGGCTGACAGCGACCTGGCATTCAATCAGCCGGTGGTCCGCGTCGTTGTCGATCGTTCCAAGGCGAACGACCTCGGCATCAACATGGCTGCCCTCGGCAATACGCTGTCGACCCTGCTGGGCGGCAACTACGTGAACCGGTTCAATCTGGAAGGCCGGTCGTATCAGGTCATCCCGCAGGTGCCGCGTGACCTGCGCCTGACGCCGGAATCGATCGCCAACTATTACGTTGCGACCAATACCGGCCGGCAGGTACCGCTCTCGACCGTCGTTACCATCGAGACGATGACCAACCCGAACGCGCTGACCCACTTCAACCAGCTCAACTCGGCAACGTTCCAGGCCGTGGCGATGCCGGGCGTAACAATGGGCAAGGCGGTGGAGTTCCTCGAGCAGCAGGCGAAGCAACTGCCTGCGGGCTTCTCCCGCGATTATCTCGCGGACTCGCGTCAGTATGTGCAGGAAGGAAACCAGCTCACGGTTACTTTCATATTCGCGCTCATCATCATCTACCTTGTGCTGGCCGCGCAGTTTGAAAGTCTGCGCGATCCGCTGGTGATCCTGATCTCGGTGCCGATGGCGATCTCGGGCGCGTTGATCCCGCTGTTCTTCGGCCTTGCCACCATCAACATCTACACGCAGGTGGGTCTGGTGACGCTGGTCGGCCTGATCAGCAAGCACGGCATCCTGATGGTGGAATTCGCCAACGAGATGCAGGTCAACGAAGGTGTGGACCGGCGTACTGCCATCGAGCACTCGGCGCGCGTTCGTCTGCGGCCGATCCTGATGACGACGGCCGCGATGGTTGCCGGCCTGCTGCCGCTGCTCACCGCGAGCGGCGCCGGCGCGGCAAGCCGTTTCTCCATCGGCATTGTGGTCGTCGCGGGCATGTCGGTCGGCACGCTGTTCACGCTGTTCGTCTTGCCGGCGGTTTATACGGTGCTTGCGACTGACCACAGGGCTGCGGCTGAAACCGAGCGGGCCAAGGATATCGAGAAATACGAACTCAGCCTGACTTGAGGCTGTGACTCGTCGTCATGCCCGGCCGCAGCGGTCGCAAACCGCGAAATTTGTCTGCGTGCCGGGCATCCACGTCTTTATCGGTGCCCGTTTAAGACGTGGGTGGCCGGGGTAACCCCGGCCATGACGATGTTTCAACCTTCATCGTTGGCACCGATTGATGCTTCATGATGTACGGCGAAGTCGGCTTTATGTATGATCGCCGCAACCATGCTGACCGTTCGCAACCTCACCAAATCCTATCGGACGTCGGAGGAGCAGCTTGCGGTGTTGCGCGGCGTCGATCTTGCGCTGGCCGCGGGCGAGAGCGTGGCGCTCACCGGTGAATCCGGCAGCGGCAAGAGCACCCTTCTTCATCTGATCGCGGGCCTCGATAAAGCGGACAGCGGCGAGGTTTGGCTCGACGGCGCGCTGGTGTCCGATCTGTCCGACAGCGACCGGGCAGCGATGCGGCGTGACCGGCTGGGTCTCGTGTTCCAGCAGTTCAACCTCATTCCCAGTCTTCGGGTCGCCGACAATCTCGCGTTCCAGGCGCGGATCGCCGGCCGCCACGATCCGGTGTGGCAGGATGAACTGGTGCAGCGGCTCGGGCTTCGCACGCTGCTCGACCGCTATCCAGAGCAACTCTCCGGCGGGCAGCAACAGCGTGTCGCCATCGGGCGCGCACTGGCGATCAAGCCGCTCGTGCTGCTGGCCGACGAGCCGACCGGAAATCTCGACGAAGCCACCGCCGACGATGTGCTGGCGTTGGCGCGCGATCTGGTCGCGCGCACCGGCTGCGGCTTTCTGATGGTGACGCACAGCGAGCGGCTTGCCGCGACGCTCGACCGGCGGGTGCATCTCAGCGCGGGGCGGATCACATGACGCGTCCGTTCTGGATTCTGGTCGGCCTTTTGAGCCACTGGAAGCGGCACCGGATGCAGCTTGCGACCTTGCTGGTCGGATTGATTTCGGCGACTGCGTTATGGAGCGGAGTACAGGCGCTCAACCAGCAGGCGCGCAATAGCTACGACCGCGCGGCAGCTACATTCGGCGGCGGCAACACCGCAATGCTGGTCGGGCGCGACAGCCCTGCATTTCCGCAGCAGTTGTTTGTTGATCTGCGCCGCGCCAACTGGCCGGTGTCGCCGGTGGTCGAAGGCCGGGTACTAATGGGCGGCCGGTCGTCCCGGTTATTAGGAATTGAGCCTGTCTCGCTGCCTCCGGGGGCGGGGTCAGCGCCCGAACTCGGGCAGGCGGACTTGCAGAAGTTCATCGCGCCGCCTGGCCAAACGCTGGTCGCACCGGAAACGCTGGCGGATTTGAAAATGCACGAGGGCGCATCGCCGCAGATAAACGGCATGTCACTGCCGCCGCTCGTGGTGCAGGACAATCTCGCGCCGGGCGTGCTGGTGGTCGACATCGGCGTCGCGCAGCGCATTCTCAAAATGCCGGACCAGATCTCGCGGCTTCTGGTCGGCGACATGCGCAGCGGCAAGCGTCCTCCACTTGCGCAGGTCACCGGCAGCAAACTGTTGCTGGTGGAGGCAGGCGCACCGAGCGACCTCGAGCGCCTCACCAGCAGTTTTCACCTCAATCTGACAGCGTTCGGTCTGCTGTCGTTCGTGGTCGGTCTGTTCATCGTTCATTCTGCGATCGGGCTCGCGTTCGAGCAGCGGCTGCCGATGCTGCGCACGATGCGCGCCTGCGGCGTGTCGGCGAGGGCGCTGACCATTGTGCTCATCACCGAACTGGTGTCGCTTGCACTGCTGTCCGGTGTTATCGGGTTGATCTTCGGCTATGTCGTCGCGGCCTTTCTGTTGCCGGATGTCGCGGTCAGTCTGCGCGGATTGTATGGCGCGCAGATTCCGGGACATCTGTCGCTGCGGCCAGGCTGGTGGCTGTCGGGCCTCGGCATGAGTGTGCTCGGCGCGCTGCTCGCGGCGGCGGCGGGGCTCTATCGCGTCTACCGTCTGCCGGTTCTTGCTGCGGCGCAGCCCTATGCCTGGCAGCAGGCGCAGCACCGATGGCTGATGCGGCAGGGCGCCATGGCCGTGGCGGTCGCTTTCGTCGCTGCGGCCTGTCTTTACTTCGGTGACTCGCTCACATCGGGATTTTTGGTGCTTGCGGGGATGCTGCTCGCGGCGGCGCTGGCGTTGCCGGTGCTGCTTGGCATGGTGTTAAGTCTGGGTCAGCGCGGCACCGTCCGGCCTGTCGTCAAATGGTTCTGGGCCGACAGCCGGCAGCAACTTCCCGGACTGTCGCTGGCGCTGATGGCCTTGCTGCTTGCGCTCGCGGTCAATGTCGGCGTCGGCACCATGGTGCAGAGCTTCTCGCGAACCTTCACCACCTGGCTCGACGACCGGCTTGCGGCGGAGGTCTATCTGAACGCGAACAGCGATGCGCAGGCCGTGGAGATCGTGCGGTGGCTGCGCCAGCGCCCGGAAGTCGAAGCAATCCTGCCAGCCTGGCGCACCGACGTGACGTTGGACACGTTGCCGGTGGAGATTCTCGGCTTCGCAGATCACGCGACCTATCGTGAGCGCTGGCCGCTGCTGGAATTCATGCCGGGCGTTTGGGATAAGGTGCGGGCGGGCAAGGGTATGCTGGTCAGCGAGCAGCTTGCGCGGCGCTTGAAAGCCGGTCTCGGCGATCACGTTGTGCTTCCAGCGGTAACGGGGCCATGGTCCGTCATGGTTGCAGGGATTTATCCCGACTACGGCAATCCCAAGGGGCAGATCGGCATCGATATCGATGCGCTCGCGGCGCATTGGCCGGACATCGCGCGGACGCGGTTCGGCCTGCGTGTGACCCCCGCGAAAGTGCCTGAACTCGTCACGGCGTTGCGCGAAAAATTCGGTCTCGACACCAGCCGTCTGCTGGATCAGGCGACGCTCAAGGCTGAATCGACGCGCATCTTCAATCGTACATTCTCGGTCACGACCGCGCTGAACGCATTCACCCTCGGTGTCGCCGGGGTCGCGCTGCTGACGAGTTTGCTGACGCTGAGCAACAGCCGGCTCCCGCAATTGGCGCCGTTGTGGGCGCTCGGACTGACGCGGCGGCGGCTTGCAGGGATTGAACTTCTGAAAACGATGTCGGTCGCATTCATCACCGCGCTGCTGGCGCTGCCGCTCGGCTTGCTGGTGGCGTGGTGTCTGGTGGCGGTGGTGAACGTCAAGGCCTTCGGATGGCGGTTGCCGTTCCATGTCTTCCCGGCGCAACTGGCGCAATTGCTTGTCGTGGCTATGCTGGCGGCACTGCTCGCGACATGTCTGCCGATCCTGCGCCTGATGCGTCTGCAACCTGCAACTCTTGCGAAGATATTCGCCAATGAGCGCTGATTTTCGCACCAGCCGCCGTTCGTTCCTCGGCGGCAGCCTGCTCGCAAGTCTCGGTGGTACGCTGGCGCGCGCCCAGGGCTTTGCAGGACTGGGCGGCGAGAGCGAAGGCTTTGCGGCCGTCGTGCCCGGCAAGGTGCTGGAGTTCCCGCGCGAACACGGTCCGCATCCGGATTACCGGATCGAGTGGTGGTATCTCACGGCGAATCTGAAGGACACAAACGGCGCGCAGTGGGGCGCGCAATGGACACTGTTCCGGCAGGCGACGGCGCCGGACGCACAACGAGATGGCTGGGCCAATCAGCAGATCTGGATGGGACATGCCGCCATCACCAGCGCAAGTGTTCATCGCTATGCCGAGAAGTTCGCGCGCGGAGGTGTGAAGCAGGCGGGCGCGGAGGCGTCGCAGTTTCATGCATGGATCGATTCATGGGAGATGCGCGGGCTTGAAGATTTCAACGCGCGGAACGTCGCGCCGCTTGCCGTCTCGGCATCGGGATCAGATTTCAGCTACACCCTGAATCTCACTGCGGATCGTCCGCTGGTGCTTCAGGGTGAGGGCGGTTACAGCAAGAAATCGGAACGTGGTCAGGCGTCGTATTATTTCAGTCAGCCGTATTTCAAGGCCACGGGCGCGATCATACTGGGTGACAGGCAGATCGCCGCCACCGGCGACGCCTGGATGGACCGTGAATGGAGCAGTCAGCCGCTGGCGTCCGACCAGACCGGATGGGACTGGTTTTCGCTGCATCTCGATTCAGGCGAGAAAGTCATGCTGTTTCGTCTGCGTCAGAAAGACGGACGGAACTATTTCGCCGGAAACTGGATTGAGCGCGACGGGCACTCGGTGCCGCTTCCGCCGGATTCGATCGTCATGACACCGACCGGGTTTACCACCATCGAGAACCGCAAGCTGCCGACGTCATGGACCGTTGCGATCGCGGATCGCGGACTGAAGATCGAGAGCATGCCACTCAATGCCAAAAGCTGGATGGGAACGCGCTTCGCCTATTGGGAAGGCCCGATCAATTTCAAAGGCAGCCATGCAGGTGTCGGCTATCTTGAAATGACGGGTTACTGAGAAAGAACACAGAATGAAGCAGAAGCCATTCGGCCAGACGGGACAGCAAACCTCAGTCATCGGGCAGGGCACCTGGTACATCGATCATGGTGACCGCAAATCTGCGGTGACGGCGCTGCGCTGCGGCCTCGATCTCGGCATGACCCATATCGACACCGCAGAGATGTACGGCGATGCCGAACTTGTGGTCGCGGAGGCGATCAACGGCCGGCGCGACGATGTGTTTCTGGTCTCAAAAGTGCTGCCCAGCAATGCTTCGCGCAAGGGGACGATCCAGGCGTGCGACCGTTCGCTGAAGCGGCTCAAGACCGACCGTCTGGATTGCTACCTGCTGCATTGGCGCGGATCGTATCCGCTGGAAGATACGGTCGCTGCCCTCGAAGAACTGGTCAGTGCGGGAAAGATCGGCTCGTGGGGTGTCAGCAATTTCGATGCGGGCGATCTTGCGGAGCTGGCCGATGTTGCGGGCGAGGGACGTATCGCCTGCAATCAAGTGCTCTATCATCTGAACGAGCGCGCTATCGAACATTCGGTGATCCCGTGGTGCGAGGCGCATGGCGTGGCGGTGGTGGCGTATTCGCCGTTCGGACACGATGATTTTCCGGCTCCGCAGTCGACTGGCGGCAAGGTCCTGCATCAGATCGCTGCAAGGTACAATGCAACGCCGCGTCAGGTGGCGCTGAGTTTTCTGGCGCGATGGCCGTCGGTGTTCGCGATTCCCAAGGCATCGTCATCGGATCATGCGGCGGAAAATGCGGGTGCGGGAGACATCACCTTGACCGAAAGCGACATGGCAGCGCTGGACAAGGCGTTTCCGCTCGGCCGTGAACCGCGCAGCCTGCCGATGCTCTAGATTATTGCTGCGACGCCCTGCCAGAGCAGCAGCAACGAGATGATGAACAGCAGCACATAGGCGATGTTGTAGAACAGTCCGGTCGGCGTCTTGCGGACCAGCCAGATGCCCGCGAAGTTTGCGAGCACCGCGATCGGCAGCAACAACAGCGAGGTCGCGAAATTCTTTGTGGTGAACTGATCGAGCATGAAATAGGGCCCGATTTTCAGGACATTGACGACCGCGAAAAAGATTGTGGTGGTGCCCACCAGCGTCAGCTTCGGCAGCCGCTGCGGCAGAACATGCACCTGAAACGGCGGCCCGCCGCCTTGTGTCATGAACGAAGTGAACCCCGAGACGCCGCCCCAGAATACTCCGCTGACCGCGGTTGCCGGATGCGGCTCGATCCGCCCGCGGCGCACCCAGGTGTTGGCGACAAAGGCGAGCCCGATAATGCCGATGATGATGCGGACAAGGGCGTCGGACAAATGTGAGGCTAGCAACCAGCCGAGCGCCATGCCGGCGATCGCGCCGGGCAGCATGACTTTCAGATTCCATCCATCCCAATCGCGCCGGTAGACGTAAATCGAGATCACGTCCTGCGTAATCAAAATCGGCAGGATCAGCGCAGCGGCTTCCAGCGGCGGAAGATAAAGTGCCAGCAGCGGGGTCGACGCGATGCCGAGCCCCGAAAAGCCGCCTTTGGCTAGTCCCAGCAGGATCACCGCCGGAACCGCCACGAAATAGAACAACGGCTCGGTGATGATGGTATGCACGTCATGATTCCGTCAGATAGCTTTCACTTAGGCCTCAAAAAGCCCGTCCAGATCAACTGCTATCGCCGCGCAGAATGCAGGACGCCCTTGTGGGTTTGCCATGGCGACAATACATATCGGCCATGCCCCGCTACTTCTTCAACACCCGTATTGGCGAGACGCTTATTCCGGACCCCGAGGGCGAGGAACTGCGCGACCCGGATCACGCCTGGGAGGTCGCGCGTGCGACCATCCGGCAGATCCTTCAGGAAGAGGGCAAGGAGCCGGGCCTGCTGTCGGCGTCGCTCGAAGTCACCGACGAAGCCGGCGAAATCGTGCTCGAGTTTCCGTTCAGCGAAGCGCTCGAGATTCCGGACGAGCCACAGTCGCGGCACTGATAGCGCGCTGGGGCACCGCAGGGTCGTCTTCGCCCTGCGCCAGCTTGGCGGCAACATCGGCGACCAGTTCAGCGGCAAGCGTGTCGGGTGATGCCAGCCAGCTCGCGGCGAATGTCAGTGTCGGGACATGCAGGTCGGTGGACAAGAGACAGAGCTGGCCTTCCGCCAGTTCACGCTCGACGATCGCTGTCGGGATCACTGCGACTCCCAAACCATCGGTCGCCATGCGGATCACCGTTCCCAGTGAGGCGCTGGCGTGCAGCCTTGTGTGAGGCAGATCGGGCCGATTGAACAGGGATCTCACGATTTCATATGGCTGCGTCTTGCGTGCGAATGTAATGATCGCGAACTGCGCCAGATCATGCACCGTCAGCACGCGGTCGCCGAGACCAAGCATGGGGCTCGCGACAAACGAAATCGGATAATCGCACAGCACGCGGTTGCGCACGTTCGAGAACGACAACGGCCCGAGACAAAAAGCGAGATCGATCTCCTGCGCCAGCAGCCGCGCGCGAAGATTCGGCGTGATGTCGACTTCGACTTCGAGCGACAGATTTGGATGTGTGCTTGCAACGCGTTCGATCAGTTGCGGCAACCAAGTGTGAACGATCGTCTCGGAAACGCCGAGACGCAGGATGCCGCGCATCGCGGATCGATCCATCACCGCGGCCAGCATCTCGGACCGCAGCGCGATCAGCTTCTCGGCATACTGCATCATCTGTCGTCCGCTCGGCGTCGGCATGACAGTGCGGCTGTCGCGTTGCAGAAGTTTCACCCCGATCTCGCTTTCAAGCTGGGCGATGCGTTGCGAGATCGCGGGCTGTGTCGTGTTGAGCTTTCTCGCAGCGCCGCCGAAGCTTCCGAGCGTCACCACCCAGAGAAATGTCTCGATTGACTTGAAATCGACCATGCCTGTTTATCCAGCTGCCTATTAGTCCAGCTTATCGTTTCTTATAAGAAAACACGACTAGACTTTATCGAATGGCAATGATCCACTCTTTTCTGCGAGAAATGGAGTGGTCTTATGCTTTCGGCGGCTCAACAGATGTCTCCAACCGGTCAGCGCTCTGGCGTCGATCTCCCGAGTCGGGACGCGCGGCTGGCCTATCGGTCCGGCAAGGTGGGGGTCACCGCCGGCGTCGCGCCGGGCTTCGTTCAGGGCAATCTCGCCATCCTCCCGGAAAAACTCGCTTCGTCGTTCCACCGGTTCTGCCAGCTCAATCCCAAGCCATGCCCGATCATCGGTATGTCGGAAGTCGGCGATCCCCGCATTCCGGCGCTCGGCGTCGATCTTGATCTGCGCACCGATCTGCCGCGTTACCGGATCTGGCGCGATGGAAAGCTGGTGGAAGAGCCGACTGACATCATGGCGCACTGGCGCGACGATCTCGTCGCCTTCGTCATCGGCTGTTCGTTCTCGTTCGAGGAAGCGCTGATCGCGGACGGACTGAAGATTCGCCACATCGAGGAGAAGCGGAACGTCCCGATGTACCGCACCAACGTTGCCTGCGCGTCCGCAGGTCCGTTCGCGGGGCCGCTGGTGGTGTCGATGCGGCCGTTCAAGCCTGCGGAAGCGATCCGGGCGATTCAGATCACCACTCGTTTTCCGGCTGTGCATGGTGCGCCGGTGCATTTCGACAAGCCGGAGATGATCGGCATCAAGGATATTTCCAGGCCGGACTATGGTGACGCAGTAAGCATTCAGCCCGATGAAGTGCCGGTATTTTGGGCGTGCGGAGTGACACCGCAATCGGTCATTCTGCAATCGCGGCCTGACTTCGCGATCACTCATGCGCCGGGCCATATGCTGGTGACGGACGCTCGCAATTCGGAATTTTCGATTCAGTGAAGTTTGCTCAACCAGCCGCCAAGCCTTTGCCTGACATAAGGCTTCGTCACACACAGGAGTATTGTTGATGAATCGTCGCGAAGTGTTGTTGTCCGGTGTTGCGTTGTCTTTGGCCGGTGCTGTCGGAACGCGCGCCGTCGCGCAAGGCAGCGAAGTCCTGATCGGCTGCATCTGGCCGCTGACGGGGCCGACCGCCCAGATCGGCGCCGATGCGCGCCACGCGCTGGAGACCGCGGTGGACATCGTCAACGGGTCGCACGATCTCGATCTTCCGATGGCCAAGAATGCGGGCCTTGCGGGTCTCGGCGGCGCCAAGATCAAGCTGGTGTTCGCCGACCATCAGGGCGATCCGCAGAAGGGCCGTGCCGAAGCCGAGCGCCTGATCACACAGGACAAGGTGGTCGCCATCTGCGGCGCCTTCCATTCGTCGGTGTCGGCAACGGTCAGTGCCTCCTGCGAGCGCTACGGCATTCCCTATGTTGCCGCCGACTCTTCATCGCCGAGCCTGCATCGCCGTGGCCTGAAGTTCTTCTTCCGCCCCGCCGCGCACGACGAAATGTTCTCGCTCGCGATGTTCGAGTTCATGGATGCGCTCAAGAAGAAGGGCAAGAAGATCGACAGCGTCGGTCTGTTCTTCGAGGATACGATTTTCGGCACCGACTCGTCTAACGTGCAGCGCAAGCTCGCCGCAGACCGGGGTTACAAGGTAGCCGTCGACATCAAGTATCGCGCCTCTTCGCCGTCGCTGACCGCCGAAGTGCAGCAGATCAAGAGCGCCAATCCTGATGTGCTGCTGCCGTCGAGTTACACCACCGACACGATTCTTCTTATGAAGACCATGGATGAACTCGGTTACAAGCCGAACAACATTCTCGCGCAGGCTGCGGGCTTTTCCGACAAGGCGACCTTCGACGCGGTGGGGGACAAGCTCAACGGCATGATCTCGCGCGCCAGCTTCTCGCTCGATCTCGCCGCCAAGCGCCCGTCGGTCGGCAAGGTCAATGAAATGTTCAAGGCGCGCGCCAACCGCGACCTCAACGACAACACCTCGCGGCAGTTGACCGCGTTGCTGGTGGTTGCGGATGCCATCGATCGGGCGAAGTCCACCGACGGCGAGAAAATCCGCGCGGCACTGGCGGCCACCGATACGCCGGGCGAGAAGACCATCATGCCGTGGAAGCGCATCAAGTTCACCGCTGAGGGCCAGAACGACGACGCTGACCCTGTATTGCTGCAATATCTCGGCGGAAAATTCATCACCGTGTATCCGGCGCAGGCGGCAATCGCCGAGCCGAAATGGCCGATGAACGGCTGAGGTGCGACAAGGCGCTGTCTTCAAGGCAGCGCCTTTTTCCTGAATGCTACGATCCGTAGTTCCCGGCGGCGGGGCCGCCTTGCACCTTTCCGCGATGGATTGCTTCCGGTGACGACACAGGCTTTTCTTCAAGTGATCGCGAGCGGCCTTCTGATGGGGCTGATCTACGCGTTGATCGCGGTCGGCCTGTCGCTGATCTTCGGTCTGATGGATGTGGTCAACTTCGCGCACGGCGAATTCCTGATGCTCGCTATGTATGCGACCTTCGGGCTGGTGCTCATGACCGCGCTCGATCCTGTCGTGCTGGCGCCGCTGGTGGTGGCGCTGATGTTCGTGCTCGGGGTATCGGTGTACGCTGGCATCATCCGCTACGCGATGCGCGCCAAGGCAAACCCCGGCATGGTGCAGATTTTCGCGACCTTCGGCCTCGCTCTGCTGATCCAGGGACTGGCGCAGTACTTTTTCACGCCAGACTACCGCAACATCGCCAACACCTGGCTCGGCGGCAAGACGCTTAATCTAGGCGGCGTGTTTCTGCCCTGGCCGCAGATATTCGGCGGGGCGGTCTCGCTGGCGGTGTTCGCCGGTCTTTACTGGCTGATCACGCGCACCGACTTTGGCAAGGCGCTTGAAGCCACGCGCGAGGATCAGGGGGCGGTGGCGCTGGTCGGCATCGACCGCAACCGCGTGTTCGCGCTTGGCTGGGGGCTCGGTGCCGCATTGGTCGGAATTGCGGGCGCGGTGCTGGCGATTTTCTACTACATCCATCCGCAGGTCGGCGGCACCTTTGCGCTGATCGCCTATGTCACGGTTGCGCTCGGCGGTTTCGGCAGCATCTTCGGCGCACTCGTGGCCGGTGTAATCGTCGGGCTGGTTGAGGCGCTGACCACGCTGATCCTTCCGGCATCACTGAAATCGGTCGGCGTTTACTCACTCTATCTGCTGGTCCTATTCGTCAGGCCGAGCGGCCTGTTCGGGAGGCTGTGATGACCCAGAACACTGTCACCAACTCCTCGATGTCGTCATTTGTCGCTGGCCGGCGGCGGCAACTTCTGACGGCGCTCGCCGTGTTCGCGATGATTGCGCTGGTGCCGCGTCTGGTCACCGATGTCTACATGATGAACGTGCTGATCCTGACGCTGCTGTTCGCAGCACTATCTCAGAGCTGGAATTTGCTCGGCGGTTACTGCGGTCAGGTGTCGCTCGGACATGCGCTGTATTTCGGGATAGGTGCCTACGCGACCAGCATTCTTTATGTGAAATTCGGCATCACCCCGTGGGGCGGACTACTCGCGGGCGGGATTATCGCCGCGCTGATCGCGCTGGCGCTCGGCTATCCGTGCTTCCGGCTCAAGGGGCACTATTTCTCGATTGCGACCATCGTCATCGCCGAGATCGGCCTGCTGCTGTTTCATAACTGGGATTACGCAGGCGCCGCGCTCGGCATCCAGTGGCCGTTCACGCCGGATTCATGGTGGACCTTGCAGTTTGCGCGCGACAAGGCGCCGTACTTCTATTTCGCCCTCGCATTGTTCGCGGTGACCTGGCTGGTGACATTCGCCATCGTCGAGTCGAAGTGGGGTTACTGGTGGCGCGCCGTAAAGGACAACGCGGAGGCGGCGGAAAGCCTTGGCGTCACGATCTTCCATTCCAAGATGGCGGCGGCGGCGATCTCGGCCTTCTTTACCGCTGTTGGCGGCGGCTTCTACGCAGCGTTCGTTTCCTACATCGATCCGGACAGCGTGATGCATTTCCGCTTTTCGCTGCTGATGGCGCTGCCCGCCGTGCTCGGCGGCGTCGGTTCGCTATGGGGGCCGGCGATCGGCGCGCTGATCCTGATCCCGCTGGCCGAACTGACACGCTCATATCTGGGCGGGTCGGGCTCGGGTCTCGATCTCGTTATCTACGGCGGGCTTGTCATGATCGTCTCGCTGACGCGGCCCGAGGGCATTCTCAGCATCATCAAGCCGCCGGCTGCGCGCGGAGCGGCGTCATGAGCGAGGCTCCGCTGATTACTTGCCGCAGCGTGACACGCCGTTTCGACGGCCTTGTTGCTAACGACTCCATCGATCTTGACGTCAAGCGCGGGGAAATCCTTGGGTTGATCGGTCCGAACGGTGCAGGCAAGTCGACGCTGTTCAACCTGATCGCAGGCGCGTTTCCGGTGTCCTTCGGCGTGATCGAATTCGACGGGCGGGACATCACACCGCTGCCTGCGGCCGACCGCTGCGATCTCGGCATTGCGCGCACGTATCAGGTGCCGCGCTCGTTCGATTCCATGTCGGTGGTCGAGAATGTCACCGTCGGTGCGTTTGTGCGCTATCCGGGCGTATTGCAGGCCCGCGCCAAGGCGCTCGATGTGCTCGACTATGTCGGTCTTGCGGCCCATGCCGATGCCTCCGCGGCGGATCTCACGCCGCCGCAGAAGCGCCGGCTTGAAGTTGCGCGCGCGCTGGCGACCGAACCGAAGCTGTTGCTGCTCGATGAAGTTTTGACGGGCCTCACGCCGAGTGAGGCGGCGGCTGGCGTCGAATTGATCCGCAAGGTGCGGGAGACCGGCGTCACGGTGGTGATGGTCGAGCATGTCATGGAAGTGGTGATGCCGCTGGTGGACCGTGCCGTGGTGCTGCATCTCGGCAAGGTTCTGGCAGAAGGACTGCCGAAGGAAGTCGTGCGCGACGAGAAGGTGATCGCGGCCTATCTGGGGGATCGTCATCGTGTTGCTTGATGTCGCGAACCTCACTACGGCCTATCGCGGTCTGATCGCGATTTCGGATATTTCAATCAACGTCGATTCCGGCGAGATTGTCACGGTTGCGGGAGCGAACGGAGCTGGCAAGTCCACATTGCTGAAATCCATCGCCGGAATGGAGAAGCCGAAATCAGGGGTGGTCAATTTCGTTGGCGAACGGATCGACACCATTCCGGCGCATCTGATCACCGCGCGGGGGCTGGCCTTCGTTCCGGAAAACAAGCGGTTGTTTCCGCGGCTCAGCGTGGCGGACAATCTGCGGCTTGGCAGCTACCTGCATCGCGGCAGCCCGGATCGCGACAGCCCGCTGGAATTCGTGTTCAAGCTGTTTCCGCGTCTGGAAGAGCGCCTGTCGCAGCGTGCGGCAACGCTGTCGGGCGGGGAGCAGCAGATGCTGGCGATTGCCCGCGCATTGATGACGCGGCCGCGACTCTTGATGCTCGATGAGCCATCGCAGGGCATCATGCCGAAACTGGTCGATGAGATTTTCCAGGCGGTGCAGCAGATCCGCAATAACGGCGTCACCGTTCTGCTGGTCGAGCAGCGGCTGTCGGAGAGTCTTGAAATCTCCGACCGCGCTTATGTGTTGCAAACCGGCAAGGTGGTGATGAGCGGCCCCGCGGCCGAAATCAAGTCCAATCCGGAAGTGCGGCGCATCTATCTAGGCATGTGACGCGATCAGCGCCTTCAGCACATCGTCAGGCCGCTCCGCCGTCATCATATGACCTGCGCCGGGCAACACGACCGGGTTCGACCCCGCAATCGCGGCAGCGAGTTGCTTGCCCGATTTGAGCGGCGTCATCATATCGCGCTCGCCGAGAATGAGCGTGGTGGGGGCGGTGACCTTCGCCGCGGATTCCATTGCCGCCTTGTAGTCGTTGCAGGCCGCGAGATCGTTGTGGAGCACGCCGGGTGCGTCGCGCTCCAGCACTCGCTGTCCGCCGCCCATCATCCAGAGGCCCGGAGCCTGTGAGCCGCCCAGACCAGCCGCGAATCCGAAACCCCAGATCGACACCATGTCGATGGCATCGTGGTTGTTGTCCTTCGCTGCGTTGAGCAGGTCAGGGGACACCGGCATCGCACCGCCGACGCCGATCAGCGAGAGAGAGGAGACCTTGTCCGGGTAGCGTGCTGCGGCATCGAGCGCGATCAGCGAGCCCATCGAATGACCGACAAAACCGGCCTTCTTCGCACCGGCCGCTTCGATCAGCTTGATTGTCCAGTCCGCCATTCCGCCGATAGACGAAATGAGGTGTCCCTCGGAGCGTCCATGTCCCGGAAGATCCGGCGCCAGCACACTGTAACCGTGATGCGAAAACCACCGGCTGAACAGCGCCCACATCGAATGATCGAAACCGGCGCCGTGCAGAAAGACCACCAGCGGCAGTTCCGGATTGAAAGACTTGCCGCCCGTTGTCGCGAAAACCTTGGCGCCGTCCACAGTCAAAATCATGTCTCAAGCCTTCTGTGAAAAGCGCAGTGCCTGGCCGAGGTCGCCAATGATGTCTTCGGCGGCTTCGATGCCGATGGACAGGCGGATCAGTTCTTCGCCGATTCCTGCGACCTTCAACTGTTCGGCGTTCATCTGCTGATGCGTGGTGCTGGCGGGATGAATAACCAGCGTCTTGGCGTCGCCGACGTTTGCCAGATGGCTGGCGAGTTTCAGCGCCTCGATGAACTTGCGGCCTGCGTCGCGCCCACCCTTGATGCCGAAGGTGATGATCGAGCCGGCTCCGCGCGGCAGCAGTTTTTTGGCAAGCTCGTGATCGGGATGGTTGTCGAGCGACGGATGCAGCACCCACTCGACGGCGTTGTTCGATTTAAGAAATTCCAGAACGGCGACGGCATTCTCCACATGGCGCTGCATACGGACGTGAAGGGTCTCGACGCCTTGCAGGATCTGGAATGCGTTGGTCGGCGACAGGCACGCGCCGAAATCGCGCAGGCCTTCGGCCCGGGCACGCATGATGAATGCCTGCGGGCCAAACTCCTCGCTAAAGACGATGCCGTGATAGCCAGCATAAGGCGTGGTCAGCGTTGGGAACTTGCCGGACTTCTCCCAGTCGAAATGGCCGCCGTCAACGATGACGCCGCCGATGGCAATGCCGTGTCCGCCAATCCACTTGGTGATCGAGTTCATCACGATGTCTGCGCCGAGCTCGATCGGGCGAGAGAGGTAGGGCGTCGCAAACGTGTTGTCGATCAGCAGCGGAATGCCCGCGTCGTGCGCGATCTTTGCGACCGCAGGAATGTCCAGTACTTCGAGGCCGGGATTGCCGATGGTCTCGCCGATCACGAGCTTGGTATTCGGCTTGATCGCGGCGCGGATGCCATCGAGGTCGCGCGGCTTCACGAAGGTCGTGGTGATGCCGAAGCGCGGCAGCGTGTGCGTCAAGAGATTGATGGTGCCGCCATAGAGCGAGGCGGACGCAACGATATGGTCGCCCGCGTTCAAAATGGTCGCAATCGCCAGATGCAGCGCGGCCATGCCGCTGGCGGTGCAGACCGCGCCGACGCCGTTTTCAAGCGCCGCGAGCCGTTCCTCCAGCACCGCAATGGTCGGGTTGGAAATGCGGGTATAGATGTGGCCCGCGCGTTCGAGGTTGAACAGCGCGGCAGCATGATCGGCATCCTGGAAGACGTAGGACGTCGTCTGATAGATGGGCACGGCGCGCGAGCCGGTGACCGGATCAGGATGCTGGCCCGCATGCAGGCTGAGCGTATCGAACGCAGGTTGTTTTGGCGCTGCCATTTATCTTCTCTGGTTGCCGGGTGCCGTATCTTTCACGCAGGGCGGTCGATTGCAAGGCCGCTTCGGGATCACTTGCCCGGCCGGGGATCGATCGGAGTGATGGCGCCAAGCCCGAGGATATTTTCCAGCAGCTTGCCGCCTGCGAGCGCCCGGGCCTCGCCGCGAGGTGGCGCGACGATCTGCAATCCCACCGGCAGGTTCTCGCGGGTGAACCCGCAGGGAATCGACAGACCCGGGCAGCAGGCAATGGTGATGGCGGACACGATGGCGAGCCAGCCGACGTAGTTGTCGAACTTCACGCCGTTGCATTCGGCGAGATAGCGCTGCTCGACCGGGAACGGCGCGACGATGGTGGTCGGGCAGAGCAGCAAATCGTAGGTCTCGAAAAAGGCGAGGGCACGGTTCATCAGTGTGACGCGCTGGGCCTCGGCACGTTCGATGTCCGCGAGCGTCAGTTTGAGACCTTCCTCGATGTTCCAGATTACTTCCGGCTTCAACTGGTCGCGGTGAGACTTGAGCAGCTTGCCTTTGGTCAGGACATAATCGTAGGCGCGCAGCACATGGGCGCAGGCGACCGCCTCGCTGAAATCCGGATGGGCCTCTTCGACGATGACGCCAGCCTCTTCAAAGCGCTGCGCGGCCTTGCGCGTGATCTCGGCGACCTCGGGGTCGACGGGCGAAATGCCAAGGGTAGCGGAATAGGCAATGCGCCTCGGCTTCGCGCCGGATCGCGCTGCGGAGAGAAACGATGTCGGCAATCGAGGCAGGGACAGCGCGTCGCCCGGATGCTCGCCGGACATGGCGTCGAGCATCAGCGCCAAATCCTCAACGTTCCGCGCCATCGGACCATCAGCGCTCAGCGTGCGATCGACCTTTGCGGTTTGCGAATGCGCCACTCGACCGATGCTGGGGCGCATGCCGACCACGCCGCAGAAGCTGGCGGGATTGCGCAGCGAGCCGCCGACGTCGGTGCCGTGGGCGAGCCAAGCCGTGCCGCTCGCAAGTGCTGCCGCGGCACCGCCCGAGGAGCCGGATGCGGAGCGGGACAGATTCCACGGGTTGAGCGTCGCGCCGAACACTTCGTTGAAGGTCTGCGCCCCGGCGCCGAATTCCGGGGTGTTGGATTTGGCGTAGACGATCGCGCCGTTGGTTTCGAGGCTCTCGACCACGATGTTGGACTTGGCCGCAACGACATCCTTGAAAATCGGCGATCCCTGCGTGGTCCGCACACCTGCGACATCGGTCAGGTCCTTGATGGGCACCGGCATACCGGCAAGCAGGCCGCGCTCGCCGGCCGGCTTCTTCATCAGCTTGTCGGCGTGGTCGCGGGCGCGGTCGAAGCAGAGGATGGGGAGGGCGTTGACCCCGCCGTCCACTTTGCGAATTCTGGCTTCCAGCGCATCGAGCAGATCGTGGGGCGTAATCTCGTTCTTGCGGAGCCGTTCGACGATGTCGCAGGCCGTCGCCCGCACGAGTTCTTCACTGGATCCCACGAAATCGCCTCCCGCTTATGGGCTTCTTGGGTGGCCAATATAGCGGGAGGCATCGCAATGGCGAGGCGAAATTAGGCGATATCCGCCTCGCTCAACTCAGGTCACGTCAGCGCGGTGCGCATGGTCGCGGGCTTACCGCTCGCCTCCGGCTTCGCCGTCGATCACAGCGCCGAACAGCTCCCAGCGCTCGCCCTTGAAGCGCATCAACTGCAACTGCTCGATGGGCGAGAAGTCCGTCGCGCTGGTCTTGATCAGGACGCCGGGCAACATGCCGCCTTGCTGGATGCCGTTGATGCTGGCGGCCTGCTTCATGACATTGGCGCGGGTGAGATCGTCGCCGCATTGCTTCAGCACTGCGGCCATGGTCTGCGCCATGTTGTAGCCTGTAAGAGCGGAGCTGTCCGCGACGTTTGCTTCCGGGACATACTTGGCGAGGAAGGCCTTGTATTCTTTCATGCCGGGATCGTCGTTCCACTGCGGGTCCGATGTATCCTTGGCGTAGGCTGCGGAAATGACACCCTGCGCGTTATCAAATCCGGCAGGCTTCATCACGGTTGCCGTCGAGGCGCTGACGTTGGTGATGATCTGCATCGGTTTCCAGCCGAGTTCGCCCACCTTCTTGATCGTCTGCGCGCCGAACTTCGGCGTGGTGAAGATCACGAGAACGTCCGGGTTCAGGGATTTAATCTTGACGATGTGCGAGTCGATGGTCGGTTCGGACAGTTCATAGCTCTCCTCGATAACGATCATGGACTTCTTGGCGCCGAGACCATCCTGGATGCCCTTGAGGTAGTCCTTGCCGAAATCGTCGTTCTGGTAGAGCACGGCGATCTTGGCGTCGGGCTTCTCCTTTAGGAGAAATTTCGCATAGATGCGACCCTCGCTTTGGTAGCTCGGCAGCCAGCCCATGGTCCATGGAAACGCCTTCGGATCATTCCATTTGGTAGCGCCGGTGGCGAGGAACAGATGCGGCACCTTCTTCGAATTCATGTATTTCTGAATTGCAGAATTCGACGGCGTGCCGAGTGCGCCGAACACCAGCAGCACCTCGTCGCTTTCGACCAGCTTGCGGGTCTGCTCCACCGCTTTCGGCGGGCTGTAGGCGTCGTCATATGAAATGAAGTTGACCTTGCGGCCGTTGATGCCGCCCTCGTCGTTGATCTTCTTGAAGTAGCCTTCCATCGCCTTGCCGACGACGCCATAGGCCGAGGCGGGACCGCTGTAGGGAATGATATTGCCGATCTTGATTTCGGTATCGGTCGCGCCGGTATCGTATTTTTTCTGGGCCATCGCACTCCCGGTGGCGGCAACCAGAAATCCTGCGGCAACGGCGGCGCATAGCGGTTTCGTCAAGCGCATTCAGTGGTCTCCCTGTTTTGTTTTTTTGTTTGTGGACGGGGCAAGGCGCTACGCGCGCTTCGCCTTGTCCTTTTCGTTCTGCGCCATGATGGCGTCGCGTGCTGCGCTCCAGTCGGAATCCTTCCAGTCGCGCAATTGGTAGAAATTGCCGCCCATCGCCAGCGCCTGCGCGCCATCCATTGCGATGGTCTCGCCGTTGATCCAGTCGCAGCCGCCGGAAATCAGGAACGTTGCGAGGTTTTGCAATTCTTCCATGGTTCCGACGCGGCCCATCGGGTTCATGGCGATGGTTCGCGCACCGGCTTCGTCGCCGGGCTTGATGCGCTTGCTCATGCCTTCGGTCGGGATTTCGCCCGGTGCGATGGTGTTGAGGCGAATGCCGTAGCGGCCCCATTCGGTTGCCAGCGACATGGTCATGGCGTGGATCGCGGATTTGCTCATGGCTGAGGGGACGACGTAAGGGCTGCCGTTGCGCACCCATGTCACTGTAATCGACACGACATTGCCGCGATGGCCGCCGGCGATCCAGCGCTTGCCGACAGCGTGGGTGACGTAGAACGTTCCGTGCATCACGATGTTGGCGACCGCGTCGAAGCCGCGCGGCGTCAGATCCTGGGTGCGCGAAATGAAGTTGCCCGCGGCATTGTTGATCAGGTCGGTGAGCGGGCCGTCCTTGAATGCGCTTTCGATCATCGCATCGACGGCGGCGGCATCGCGAATGTCCACCCCGTGAGCGGTGACCTTGCCGCCATGAAGTTTCATCAGTTCGGCGGCGGTTTCCTCGCAAACGCCTTTGCGGCGTCCGCAAATGTGGATTTCCGCGCCAAGGCTGAGGAACCTGGCGGCCATAGCCTTACCGAGGCCGGTGCCGCCACCGGTCACCAGAATCTTGCGGCCCGCGAGAAGTCGATCTGTGAACATGGTGCAATCCTCCCAGAATTGCTTTTCTTCATTAGTTAGTTGATTAATTAAAACAGCATGCGCTAATCCTGTAAAGAGAAGAGATCAAAAACAACAGGAGAAACGCCATGACTGCCGCAAACGATCGCATCACGGTTTCGATGTCGGAGGGGGTCGCCGACGTCCGTCTGGTCCGTGGGGACAAGATGAACGCGCTCGACGCGGCGATGTTCAATGCGCTGGTGGATACAGCGGCGCGGCTCAAGACCGAGAAGGGCTTGCGCGCGGTGGTGCTGTCCGGCGAGGGACGGGCGTTCTGCGCCGGGCTCGATATGGGGCGTTTTGCCGCAATGGGCGACGGCTCCAGCGATCTGCGGGATCTCGCCAAGCGGACGCACGGCCTGACCAATCATTCGCAACAGGC
Source organism: Afipia sp. OHSU_II-C1 (assembly GCF_000497575.1). Taxonomy (GTDB): domain Bacteria; phylum Pseudomonadota; class Alphaproteobacteria; order Rhizobiales; family Xanthobacteraceae; genus Afipia. The sequence continues at coordinate 62,741 of NZ_APJI01000001.1, read as the reverse complement.
GGTGTGGGGCTGGCGGCAGCTGCCGGTTCCAGTGATTGCAGCTGTGCACGGCGTTGCATTTGGCGGCGGCTTCCAGCTCGCGCTCGGCGCCGATATGCGGTTTCTCGCGCCGGACGCGCGCATGTCGATCATGGAAATCAAATGGGGGCTGGTGCCCGACATGGCGGGAACGCCGATTCTCGCCAGTCTGGTCCGCGACGATATTCTGCGCGACCTCACTTTCACTGGCCGGATTTTCTCCGCGCAGGACGCGATGAGCTACGGTCTGGCCACGCGGATTTGCGACGATCCCCGTTCGGTCGCGCTGGAAACCGCGCGCGAGATCGCCGGCAAGAGTCCGGATGCCATCCGCGCCATCAAGCGGATGCTGAACAATCTCTCCACGGCCAATCCCGGCCCGGCGCTGCTGGCGGAATCCGTCGAGCAGATGAAGCTGATGGGATCGCCCAACCAGACAGAGGCGGTGCGTGCCAATATCGAAAAGCGCGCGCCGAAGTTTGCCGACGGCTCGAATTGAACGGCTGCGACATGTCGGGGTTAGCGACGGGCATCGTCAGCGGCGAGCGCCGCAAGTCCCGTGACGAGGTGAATGAACGTGCACGCCTGATCGCGGGCGGGCTCGAACGGCTCGGCATCAGGCAAGGTGACAGCGTCGGCATCCTGATGCGCAACGACATTGCGTTTCTTGAGACTGCCTATGCGGTGATGACGCTCGGCGCTTACGCCGTGCCGATCAACTGGCACTTCAGGCCGGACGAGATCGCCTACGTCATGGGCGATTCCGGCGCGCGCGTTCTGATCGGCCATGCTGATCTATTACACGGGCTCGACGGCGTCGTTCCTGTCGGCGTCACGATGCTCAGCTTGCCGCCGCCGCCAGAAATCGCTGCGACATACCGGATTGATGCGGTGTTGCGCGCGACGGCGCGCGGAACACTCGATTTCGATACATGGCTTGCGCAGCAGACGCCCTACAATGGACCCGCACTGCCGCAGCCGCAGAACATGATTTACACGTCCGGCACCACAGGGCACCCCAAAGGCGTCAAGCGTTATGCACCGACGCCGGAGCAGAGTGCGTCGATGGAAGCGATGCGCGCGCTGATCTATGGACTTAAGCCGGGCGTGCGCGCCTTGCTGCCGGGCCCGCTGTATCATTCTGCGCCGAACGCATTCGGCCTGCGCGCGGGGCGGCTCGGTGATGTGACGATCCTGATGCCGCGCTTCGAGGCCGAGGAGTTTCTGCGCATCATCGACCAACAGAAGATCGACAACGTCTTCATGGTGCCGACCATGTTCACCCGGCTGCTGAAGCTGCCGGAGCACGTCCGCAAGTCCTACGACGTCTCATCGCTGCGTCACGTCATCCACGCGGCTGCGCCGTGCCCCGCGGATGTGAAACGGGCGATGATCGAATGGTTCGGTCCGGTGATTTTTGAGTTCTACGGCAGCACGGAATCCGGCGCGGTGACATTCGCGAGCTCGGAAGATGCGTTGAAGAAACCGGGCACGGTGGGCAAGATTTCACCGGGAGCTGAACTCCGCTTTCTCGGCGAGGATGGCCGGATATTGCCGCAGGGCGAGATCGGCGAGATTTACTCGCGCATCGCCGCGAACCCCGACTTCACCTATCACAACCGGCCCGAGAAGCGCTCTGAGATCGACCGCGACGGCTTCATCACGAGCGGCGATGTCGGATACATCGATGCCGACGGCTACGTTTTCATCTGCGATCGCAAACGCGATATGGTGATCTCGGGCGGCGTCAATATCTATCCGGCGGAAATCGAAGCGGTGCTGCACGGAATTTCCGGTGTCCACGACTGCGCCGTGTTCGGCATTCCCGATGACGAGTTCGGCGAGGCGCTGATGGCGGTGGTGGAGCCGCAGCCCGGAGCCGTGCTCGACGTCGCGGCGATCCGTGAGCAACTCAGGATTTCGCTGGCGGGTTACAAGGTGCCCAAGCACATCGAGATTCAGACCGGTTTGCCGCGCGAGGATTCGGGAAAGATCTTCAAACGGCGGCTGCGCGATCCCTACTGGGAGCGGGCCGGGCGCAGGATCTAGACGTTTTCAACCGGGGCCCGCCTGTCGTGAAGAAAATACGAAAAAATCATTAGCCGAACGCAAGATCGTTGCGCGGAAGGCAGGACGGGTATCCGGCGCTTGCGCCGGTGCGCAAAAATTGCGACTTGAGAGGACGGGAACACCTCTCACGGGATCGCGTCATGTCATACGAAGCGAAACAGTCCGATACTCGGGACGTGAAGCTTCGCGGGACCGATCCGGCCGCTGCCGATGACGATGCGCTGTTGCGCGCCGATATCCGGCGGCTGGGTCGAATTCTCGGGGACACCGTCCGTGACCAGGAAGGAGCGGATGTCTTCGATCTGGTCGAACGCATCCGGCAGACCTCGATCCGTTTCCACCGCGATGACGACAAGCCGGCCCGCCGCGAGCTTGAGGCCATTCTGGATGGCATGTCGATCGCCGACACCGTCCGCATCGTTCGCGCGTTCAGTTATTTCTCGCATCTGGCCAATATCGCGGAAGACCAGAACAATATCCGCCAGCGCCGCGCGCAGGACATGGCAGGCACCGCTGCGCGCCCTGGCACCCTGACGCGGGCGCTTGCGCGCGCGCAGGAAGCAGGCATCGATGCCGATGAGTTGCGGGCATTCTTTGCCAAGGCGCAGGTCAGCCCGGTCCTCACCGCGCATCCGACCGAGGTCCGCCGCAAGAGTACGATCGACCGCGAGATGGAGATCGCCTCCGTACTCAACATCCGCGACCGCACGCAGATGACTGCCGACGAGATCGCCGCGAGTGACGAGCAGTTGCGCCGTGCGGTGGTGACGCTGTGGCAGACCAATCTTTTGAGGCGCACCAAGTTGACGGTGCTGGACGAAGTCTCCAACGGCCTGTCGTTCTATGACTATACGTTCCTGCGCGAAGTGCCCCGGCTGCACTGTTCGCTTGAGGACCGGCTGGCCGAAGAGGGCGGCACGGCCGTCGATGCACACGATGTCCCGGAGCTTGCGACATTCCTGAAAATGGGAAGCTGGATCGGCGGCGACCGCGACGGCAACCCGTTCGTGACGGCGGAGGTCATGCGCGGTGCTCTTAACCTGCACGCTACGCGCATTCTTCGTTTTTATCTTGCCGAATTGCACGAACTTGGCGCGGAGCTTTCACTCGCGGCCCATCTTGCCGACGTGTCGCCTGAATTGCGCGCTCTCGCAGGGCAGTCCCCGGACCCGTCGCCCCACCGCAGCGGCGAACCCTATCGGCTTGCGGTTTCCGGCATCTACGCCCGGCTGGCGGCAACCGCCTTGAAGCTGAAGATTGAAACCAGCCGGCCGCCGGTGGGCGCTGCGACGGCCTATGCCGGTCCGGATGAACTTGCGCGCGATCTTGATGTGCTGCATGCGTCGCTGGTCGCCAATAACTCGCTGGTGATCGCGCGGGGACGGCTGCGGCATCTGCGCCGTGCGGTGGACTGCTTCGGCTTCCACCTTGCGGCGCTTGATATGCGGCAGAACTCTTCCGTGCATGAACGGACCATTGCTGAGCTCTTTGAAGCGGCTGCACCGGGCACCAATTATCAGGAGATGCCGGAAGAGGCGCGTATCGCGCTGCTGTCCGGTGAATTGAGTACCGCGCGTCCGCTGGCGTCGCCGTTCGTCGCGTACGGCGAAGAGACGATCAAGGAACTCGCCGTGCTGCGCGCGGCTGCGGAAGCCCATGCGACATTTGGCGGCGCTGTCATTCCCCAGTGCATCATCTCGATGACCGAGGGCGTGTCGGATCTGCTCGAGGTCGCTGTTCTGCTGAAGGAAGCGGGTCTCGTCTCGCCGGACGGCACCAGCCGTCTCAACATTGTGCCGCTGTTCGAGACCATCGATGATCTGCGGCAGTGCGCGCAGATCATGGACAGCCTGTTCTCGTTGCCGGAATATCGTCGCCTCGTCGACAGCCGGGGCGGCCTTCAGGAGGTCATGCTCGGCTATTCGGACAGCAACAAGGACGGTGGTTTCGTCACCTCGGGCTGGGAACTCTACAAGGCCGAGATCAGTCTCGTCGAAGTGTTCGAGCGCCACGGCGTGCGCCTGCGGCTGTTTCACGGGCGCGGCGGCTCGGTCGGCCGCGGCGGCGGCCCGAGCTATGACGCAATCCTGGCGCAGCCCGGCGGAGCGGTGAACGGGCAGATCCGCATCACCGAGCAGGGAGAAATCATCTCCAGCAAATACTCCAATGCCGACGTTGGCCGCCACAACCTCGAAATTCTCGCGGCGGCAACGCTGGAAGCGAGCCTGTTGCAGCCGAAACATTCCGCGCCGCGCGATGAATACATCGCGGCGATGGAGGAACTCTCCAACCTAGCCTATGCGGCCTATCGCAACCTCGTCTATGAAACCGAAGGCTTCGAGGATTATTTCTGGGCTTCCACGGTGATCTCGGAAATCTCGACGCTGAACATAGGCAGCCGACCGGCTTCGCGCACAAAGACGCGCAGAATCGAGGACTTGCGTGCTATTCCCTGGGTGTTCAGCTGGGCGCAATGCCGCCTGATGCTGCCGGGCTGGTATGGCTTCGGCAGCGCTGTCGATGCCTGGGTCAAGCAGCATCCGGACAAGGGCATCGCGTTCCTCCAGGAACTGTACCGCGAGTGGCCGTTCTTCCAGACGCTGCTGTCCAACATGGACATGGTGCTGTCCAAGAGCAGCATCGCCATCGCCTCGCGCTACGCGGACCTTGTCCCGGATGAAAAGCTGCGCGCCACCATCTTTGGCCGTATCCGCTCCGAGTGGCATGACTCGATCGAAACGCTGCTGACCATCATGGGCCATGACCGGCTGTTGCAGGGAAATTCCTTGCTCGAACGATCGATCCGCAATCGCTTCCCTTACCTCGATCCGCTCAACCATGTGCAGGTCGAACTGCTTCAGGCGCACCGGGCTCAAAGCACGGATGAGCAGGTGCTGCGCGGCATTCAGCTCACCATCAACGGAATTTCCGCGGGGCTACGCAACAGCGGCTAAGATAAATACAACGGGAGGTATCGATGACCGAAACTGACACCATTCTTGTCGAGCACGAAGGACCCGTTACCATCGTTTCCATCAACCGGCCGGAGCGCAAGAATGCCGTCGATGGCGCCACGGCGCGCCGCCTGTTCGATGCCTTTCGCGCCTTTGATGCCGATCCGGATTCTTCCGTTGCCGTATTCACGGGTACAGGCGGCGCGTTCTGCGCAGGTGCTGATCTGAAAGCTGTTGCGATCGGCGATCGCGAGAAAAAGCGCGAGCCTGGCGGACACGACACCATCGCGCCAATGGGACCGAGCCGCTTGCGTCTGAGCAAGCCGGTGATAGCGGCGGTGGAGGGCCATGCGGTCGCGGGCGGCATGGAACTGGCGCTGTGGGCCGACATGCGCGTGGTGGGCGAGGGCGCGACCTTTGGTATCTTCTGCCGCCGCTTCGGCGTCCCGCTGATCGACCTCGGCACCATCCGTCTGCCGCGGCTGATAGGCCATTCCCGCGCAATGGATTTGATCCTCACCGGGCGGCCGGTCGACGCGAAGGAAGCATTCGATATCGGGATTGCCAACCGCCTTGTGCCGAAGGGTGAAGCGCGTGCGCATGCGATTGCATTGGCGCAGGATCTGGCGAAGTTTCCGCAAGCGTGTCTGCGCAATGACAAGCGCTCGGCGCTGCGTCAATGGGATCTCGACGAGACGTCTGCCATCCTTGATGAAATGCAGGGCGGTCTCGATGTCATTGCGTCCGGCGAGACGCTGGAAGGCGCCAAGCGCTTCGCCAGTGGCACCGGACGGCACGGGTCCTTCAAGTAAGGCCGGCCGCCCGTTCTCCTAGATCGCATCCCACGAGAAGATGTCGGCGGAGCGATCGAGCTTGTAGAATGATGATTTCAGCGCGGGCATGCCGTGCTCGGCGATGGTTTGCGGCGTCCAGCCGCCGTCGCGATGGATCGAGCGCAGCGGACGCGACTGGCCCATCAGGAAGATTTCGTTCATCCGCACGGCAAAGATCTGCCCGGTGACATCCTTGGCGGCGTCGCTGAGCAGGAACACCGATAGCGGCGCGATCTTCTCCGGTCCCATCTGCTGCATGCGCGCAACACGCGCCTTCTCTTCCTCGGTCTCGGTTGGAATGGTGCCGATCAGACGGCTCCATGCGAACGGCGACACGCAGTTCGAGCGCACGTTGAAGCGCTCCATGTCGAGCGCGATAGACTTCGACAGGCCGACGATGCCAAGCTTGGCGGCGGCATAGTTCGCCTGGCCGAAGTTGCCGATCAGGCCCGATGTCGAGGTGAAGTGGACGAATGCGCCGCTTTCCTGCTCACGGAAAATGCGGGCGGCGGCGTGTGAGGTGTAGAACGAGCCGAGCAGGTGAACCTTGATGACCGACTCGAATGCCTCGATGCTCATGCGATGGAAGATCGCATCGCGCAGGATGCCGGCGTTGTTCACGACGCCGTCCAGCTTGCCGTAGGTGTCGACGGCTTGCTTGATGATCTTGCTGGCTGGAATGGCTTCCGCCACCGTTTCGAAGTTGGCGACGGCGGTGCCGCCACGCTTCTTGATCTCCTCGACGACCTCCTCGGCGGGGGCGGCGTTGGTGCCCGATCCGTCGGCCGCAACACCGGGATCGTTGACCACCACCTTGGCGCCCTCGGCGGCGGCGAGCAGGGCAATCTCGCGGCCGATGCCGCGGCCCGCACCGGTGACAACGATGACCTTGCCGTCCAGCGACTTCTTGTTCGACATTGTTGTAACTCCTGTTTTCGCTGTCAGCGTTCGTTGGTGAAAATGATGGTGCCGCTGGCGGCGAACATGCCGCCGACACCGTGACACACCGATATCTTCGCGCCTGGCACCTGTGCAGGTGCGATGCCGCGCATCTGCCGCACGCTTTCCTGCAAGGCGTACATTCCGTACATGCCGGAATGCATGTAGCTGAGGCCGCCGCCGTTGGTGTTCATCGGCAGCTTGCCGCCGATGGCGGTGTTGCGGTCGGCGATGAACTTGCCGGTTTCCTCATGCGGCATGAAGCCGAGATCGCCGAGGCCGAACAACGGCAGATGCGCAAAGGCATCGTAAATCATCAGGTGATCGACATCCTTGTGCGCAATGCCGGCCTCGCGAAACGCGGTCGGGCCCGCCACCTTGAAAGCGCGCGACGAGTTGAAGGTTTCCATCTGGCTGACCATCGGCGTCTCGACGCTTTCGCCGGTGCCGAGGATGTAAACCGGCTTCTGCGGAAAATCCTTGGCGCGGTCGGCACTGGTCAGGATCAGCGCGCCGCCGCCATCGGTGACGAGGCAGCACTGAAGAATGCGGAACGGGTAAGCGATCATCCGCGAGTTGAGTACATCCTCGACCGTGATCGAGTCCTTCATCATCGCGCGCGGGTTCTTCGCGGCCCATTCACGCTGAATCACCGACACCATCGCAATCTGCTCGTGGGTGATGCCGTAGGTTTTCATGTAGCGCAGTACGGGAATTGGAAACATGCTGGGCGGACCGTAGACGCCGAAGGGGGCCTCGAACTGGCCCTGCAGGCTGTCGGCGGGAATCGAGCGCGGCAGCTTGCCGATCATCGACTTGCCGCTCTCGGCATGGGTGATCAGCACCGTCTTGCACAGTCCGGCCTCGATCGCCGCGGCGGCGTGGCGGACATGCAGCATGAACGAACAACCGCCGACCGACGTGCCGTCAACCCATGTCGGTGTGATGCCGAGATAGTGCGCGAGCTGTTGGGGCGTTTCGACTGCAGTCGCGATGCCGTCGATGTCCGACAGCTTCAGTCCCGCGTCCGCCAGCGCATTCAGTGCGGCGTCCGCGTGCAACTGGATCTGCGACATGTCGGGAATGACGCCGAGTTTGGTGGTTTCTGCCGCGCCGACGACCGCAACCTGATTTCTGCGCATGCTCTTAACCCTTCGCCGGGCGGAACTGGGGGAGGGTGATCTTGTCGCTGACCTTCTCGAATGCGACTTCGAGTTTCATGTCGAGCACGAGCGCTTCGGGCGTCTGCGGGCAATCGAGAATATTGCTCATCATCCGCGGGCCTTCATCGAGTTCGACGACGGCAATCGCATATGGCGGCGTGAAGCCCGGAGCGGCAGGCCGGTGGTTGATCACATAACTGTAGAGCTTGCCCTTGCCGCTGGCCTTGAACACGCTGACCTTGCGCGAGGCGCACGAAGGGCAGAACGGGCGAGGCGGAAAATAGACGATCGAGCAATCGTCGCAGCGCTGCAGACGAAGTTCCCCTGACTGTGTGCCGTCCCAGAAATGCTGGGTTTCAGGCGTTGGCACCGGCAAGGCGCGCGAAGGTGCAGCCATCTGCAGTCTCTCCCTGATCGTTGGCTTTTGTTAATTGGTCGATTAACTTTATGCAGGTATTCCCTGCCGAGGCAAGTGGCCTTCCTGCGTCGGAAAATAGGGGCGGGCATGCACGGTTGCCGAGCGCCGCCCGGTTATTTGCCGAGAAGATTGAGGGCAGCTGCTTCAAATGTTTCAAGCGGCTTCATGCTTTTCAGCATGTTGCGATGTTCATGACCGGCCTGTGCCGCATGCTGCCGCATATTGTCGTCGGCGAGGATATCTTCCAGAGATTTCGAGATGTCGACCGGTGGCACGAAACTATCGATGACTTTTCCGAGGCCGGCATTTTCAAGTTGAAGCCCATTCAGGAGCTGCTCGATGTGGGTCGCGACGACAAGTTGCGGAATGCCTGCCGCTATGGCGTGCGATGCCAGTCCACCCCCGCCGAAATGAACGGCGAGACGCGCCGATGCCAGTGTCTCGCTCAACGGTAAATGTTGCGAGAAGACCCGCGCACCGCAGCGCGAAAGATTTTCGGATTGCTCGCCTGTTATGTCCGGCGCGGAAATGATGAGACGTTCAGCGACCGGGACCAGCGCCGGAACAATGTCGAAAGGCAGTGCGGACAGCACGCCGCGCGACAGGTAGACAAAGATACTGTCTGCATCTGTCCGAGCCTCCAGCGGCGGGCTGTCGAAGATCGGGCCGGCCTGCGGCTCCGGTCTTTGCAGATCATAAGGATCGAGCAACGGAAAAGTGAGAACGATCTGCGCATCGCCTGAGAACATCTGCGGCAGCTGTTCAAGGAAAGGCCGGCCCAGAGATCGCAATACGCGATTGACTGTTCCCAGTGTTTCTTCCTCGCTCCAGCGCGGGGGATGAACACGATGCAGCAGCGGAAATCGTTTCATGTCGCTGGGAGGGACCGTGTATCCGTTGCCGACAACGACCAGCGGAATCCTTCCGCGCGCCATGAGGCTTGCCGCTGGTGCATAGTCCGCGACCATAAGATCCGGCAAAACGGTTCTGAAAATATCGTCCCACGATTGCAGCAGCGACCGCAGGCCATTCTCATCAGTCAAACCGTTTGAGGCCAGTTGATCGTGCATCGTCGCTGTTGAGCGCAGGGACTGCGCGGCGGGCCATGATGGAGCCTGCAAAACAACCGCATTGAGTCCCATCAGACGTGCGGCTTGCGGATCCTTGAGCACGAATACCGGGCGCACGTGGTGGCGGCTCAGCTGTGCAGCCAAACGTTCCAGGTTCGCGATATGGCCAAAGCCGCCGCCGTGCTCCCAGGCAAAAAGAACGGTCTTCATGACGGCGTCTTGCTTCTCTCTTTGCGTTGACAACGCAGGCCGGAATACTGGCTATAATGAGTGAGCATCAAAAGGCAATCGAACATCGCATGCAGCCATTGTCGCCTGTGACGCATCGTCAGGAAGTGCATACTTTTTGGACGGGGCCCAATCTCAGCTCCTATGAGGATTTATCGCTGCGGAGCGCTGTTGCGACCGGTGCCCGGGTCTTGCTCTATTCGTATAACGAGAGCCTGAACGTCCCCGACGGCGTCGAGCTTGTGGACGCGCGCGAGGTTCTGTCCGGCCCGCTCCATCAATTCCATCACAAGGACGGCGATCTTTCGCTCGCCCTGCATTCCGATCTGTTCCGGTATCTCGCCATCCAGAAATTCGGCGGCTGGTACATGGACCTCGACATCGTCGTGATGAAACCGGCCTTGCCCGGCGACAAGATCTATCTCGCATATCAGGAAGATGGCGTCATCAATGCCGCTGTGATGAAATTTCCCGCGCGGTCGCCCATCATGACGGCAGCCGTGGATGAGGCGATGGGATTGCTGCCGGCGGCGGGCACGGTGGCGCCGGGAGCCGATCACGGCATTGTCGGACCTCAGCTCATCACGCGCCTCGCCTCCGAGTATGCGATCGATCATCTGGTTCGTCCGAAAGCCAGCGCCTATGAGGTTCATCCCAACGAAGTGCTGATGTTCTTCGATCCCGCTCAATGCGAAGCTGCATGTCAGCGGCTCGCCTCAAGCGATTTCGTTCATCTCTGGAATGACCTGTGGCGCGCGCTGCGCATTCCGAAGAATCTGGGGCCGCCGGAAGGCAGCTTTCTGGATTCGCAGTTCAGACAGTACGGAATTGATGTTCCGCAGGGAGCGCGTCTGTCCTCTCAGGCCATTGAAGGATGGTTTCGCGAGTTCTGGGTGATGAAAGAGCTCAAGCAGAAGCTCTCCACCCAAAGCGTGCCCTACGATGCGCTGGATCATCTGGCGCGGTCCATACAGGTCAAGGGCTGGCAGCCCGGCCAGCGTTCCTTCGGTAGCGCTCCGGTGTTGCAGCAGGAGGACCATCCGCATGCCATCGCTCCCCAGACCGTCAGAACCTTCTGGCACGGCGAGACGATCGGTCCGTATCAACTGATGTGCCTGAAGAGCTTTGCTGCGAGCGGGCATCGCGTCGAGGTGTTTTCCTACAATCGCGACCTGAATGTTCCCGGTTGGATATCGGTAGGGGATGCGGCCGAAATTCTTCCGCGCGAAGTTGTGTTGAGACCGCTGGGCGAGGAGGGGCCGCTCGCCATTCACGCGAATCTTTTTCGATACGCTTTGCTTCAGAAGCTGGGTGGATGGTGGATCGATCCAGACGTTCTGTTGCTGAAGTCTGATCTTCCAGCCGGCGATGTTTTCTTCGCAGAGCTGGATGTCTTCGGGCGTGTGCCGACGGGTGCTCTGAAATTCCCTGCCGGACATGGAATACTCACCGAAGCGCTGGCTGAAACCGAGCGTCTTTCGCATTCATGGGAGAGTTGGGAGGAATCAGGCTCGGCGTTGCTCACGTCGCTCGCGGGACGACACAAGCTGAACGGTAAGATTTTAGGCAGGACGTCTCTTGGTCCTGTCTCATGGTTCGATGTGCCGGATTTGTTCAATCCGGACAGCGCCGGAAAATTGAGTCGATTGTGCAACGATTTTCAGTTCCTGCATCTTCACGACGATGCATGGCGCCGTGCCGGGATACCGCATAATCTCGCGCCGCCCGAGGGCTCATTCCTCGATAGCCAAGTCCAGAAATACGGCGTAGCCGCTGATTTTCCGGCGAAAATTTCTTTCCGCGAATTGAACCGATGGATGGCGCACATGTACGAATGCATACGCCTGAGGCAGGGATAACCGAGTTCCGACGGCCAGTGTTTTCTTCAGCCTGTATCAATTCGGCCACTGGATACGGGCCGTACAGCGTTGATTGGAGACCGCTTTTATGGTTCTTCCGTAGTCATTGGCGACGGGAATTTTTGAAATGTGGTTTCGGGTATTGTCTCTTTTGACAGGTTCGCGGACGCAGGCCGTATCGGCCCGTAGCGTCTGGGCAGTTTGCGCGCTTGTCTTTTTCGCTCCTGCGGGCGTTGCGCGCGCACAGGACGCGTCGGAACAGCAGAACCTGTTTCAGCAGATGGTCCGCAATCCCGGTAATCACGAAATCACGTTTGCTTACGTGAAGGTTGCAACGACACGCGGCGACTACGAAGCCGCGATCGGCGCGCTCGAGCGGCTGCTGTTTTACAATCCCAGGCTTACGCGCGTGAAATACGAACTCGGCGCGCTGTATTTCCGGCTCGGCTCCTATGAGATGGCGAAGCGCTATTTCAAGGAAGCGCTGGCCAGCCCGGATATCGATGCGATCACCAAGGAGCGTATCGAGACCTACTTGCCTGATACCGAAAAGCAGCTTCAGCCGAGCCGGTTTTCTGGTTTCGCGCAGACTGGTATTCGCTCGCAGAGCAATGCGAGCTTCGCGCCCGGTGGCGGCGTTCTGCGCCTCGGCGGTCAGGATTTGGCTTTGCTGCCGACCGCGCAGCGGAGGGCCGATATCAACTGGTTTGGGTTGGTCGGCCTGAGCCACGACTATGATTTGCAGAACCAGCGCGGCGATATCCTCGAAACGCGCGCCGTCGGATATCTCACCGAGCAATCGCGCCTGAAGGATCTGAACGTCGGCTTCGTCGATGTCAGCTTCGGCCCACGGCTTGCGCTCGCGCCGGAACTTCTGCCGGGCGTCACCATCAAGCCTTATGTGGTTGGCGGGAACACCTGGGTCGGCGGATCGTCGTACTTTTCAACAGCCGGCGCCGGTGTTGGCGTGAAAGTTCCGGTGAACGACAGATTTACCTTCGGTCCTGATTTCGAATGGCGCCGCGCGGATTTCAGGAACGTCGATCCTGTCGCGGGCTTCGGTTCAAGCGACTGGTATACGACCAGCCTTACGGCGAGCTGGAATATCGCGCAGCAGATCAAGCTCGACGCGCGCGGACTGTATCGTCGTGGCGATGCCTCTCTCGTGTATCAGTCGTTCGACCAATGGGCGATTGAAGCCGCATTGACGCTCGAGTTCGCGCCACCGTTGGTCTGGATGTCACGCAACTGGAGCGTGGCGCCGTTCGTGCGGTGGATCGAGACCCGCTTCGATGCCGCAAATCCGTTCATCGATCCGCTGGTCGCTCGCAGCGACAACCAGTGGTCGGTGGGCGCGCTGTTCAATGCACCCGTGACGAAGAACTTCGGCATCTCGGCTGCGGTTCAGTATGACAAGACCAATTCCTCGCTGCCGAACTATCGCCTGGATAATTTCTCCGTGATGTTCGGTCCGACCGCTCGTTTCTGAGGGCAGCAGATGTTATTTTCCAAAGAGACATACTTCACATCGTTTCTGACGGTGCTGCTCTCGACGACCGCGCTTATTCCGGCGGCAGAGGCGCAGAACTCAGGCCGCGTCGGGGCCGTGAATCTCAATGCAACCGGCACACCGCCGGGCGCCGGAACGCGTACACTCACCATCGGCACCAACATCATCTACAAGGAGCGGGTGCAGACGTCGGCGCAGGGATCGACGCAGATCATGTTCCCTGACACCTCGACACTGAATGTCGGCCGCAACAGCAACATCGTCATCGACGAATACGTTTATGATCCGGCCGCCGGGACCGGAAAGATGGTCGCGACCGTCTCGAAGGGGGTCATGCGTTTCGTCGGCGGGCAGATCAGCCACACGGCGGGCGTTACGGTGAAGACTCCGGTGGCGACGCTGGGCATTCGCGGCGGCGTGGCGACAGTAGTTTATCCGATCCCGCCGGGCTTCGCCGGTTCCGACCCGAAGCTGGCGCAGGCGCAGGGTGAGATCGTCATCGGCCATGTCGGTTCGGTGGTCATCAAGAACAATGTCGGTTCGGTGGTAGTCCGCCCCGGTTACATGACGTGGGTGTCCGGACCGAACGATCCGATCCCTGAGCCGTTCCCGATTCCGGACTTCCTGCTGCAGAAGATCATGGCTGCGCTGACCAGCGGACCCGGCCAGACCGGCGGCGTATCCGATCTGCCCACCGACCAGATGGCCGCGCGGCTCGGCTTCGGCAAGACCATCGTCACCGATCCTGCGAAGCCGCCGGGCACTGATCCGCTCGGATATTTCTCGATCTTCGACGGCGGCAATTCCATTGCAAAGAACAAGTCGCAGTCGAGCCAGACCAACCAGGTCAATCCGCCGCCGAATTCCAATCCGGGCGGCTGTTATGGATACTGCTACTAAGCTGTAGATCGCAGACGGCGAATGCCGTTCGATTTACTTTTGTCCGTTGGGCATGAATAGCGCCTGAGCCTGGCTTGCTTGTTCGGCGATGAAATCTGCCGTGACGCGGACGCGCGCGATGTTGCGCAGGTCGCTGTGCAGCAACAGCCAGAACGTCCTGATCAGGCGGAAGCTCGGCAGCACCCGCACGAGATCCGGTTCGGTGAGCGCGATAAAGCACGGCAGCACGCACAGGCCCGCGCCTGCGAGGGTGGAGTTGAGCTGCGCGATCAGGTTCGAACTCTTGATCGCCGGGCGCAAATCCGGCGATACGAAATGCGCGTATTCGAGCTCGGGCGAGAAGATCAGATCGTCGATGTATGAAATGAATCGATGAAACGGAACATCTGCCGTTGTCTCCACGGCCGGGTTGTTGGCGAGATAGTCGCGGGACGCGTAGAGACCGAGTTCGTAATCCGTCAGCTTGCGGCCGTGCAGCCTGCCTTCCGTCGGCTGCGTCAGGCTCACTGCAATGTCGGCTTCACGGCGGGAGAGATTGAACTCGCGCGGCATCGCCACGAGTTCGATGGTGAGGTCCGGGTGGCGATCGCTGAGTTTGCCGAGCCGCGGTGCCAGGAATTTGGTTCCAAAGCCGTCGGGCGTGCCGATGCGCACTGCGCCGGTGGCCTGCGCCTTTGAGTCGCCGATCGACTGCGCCGCCGAGGTCGCAAGCTGGTCCATCTGCTCGGCCATTTCGAGCAGCCGCTCTCCGGCTTCGGTGAGCGACGAGCCGCTGGTGCGGCGGTCGAATAACTGGGAGCCAAGTGATGTTTCCAGCGCGGCGATACGCCGGCTGAGCGTCGAATAGTCGATCTTCAGCCGCTTCGCCGCAGCCGTCATGCTGCCGGTGCGTGTGATCGCCAGGAACGATCGAACAAGATTCCAGTCAAACTGGTCGGTCATCACTACTCTCGATAGTCGCCGGCGGGGCTTGAACATCGTGCCAGCCAGCCTTGGGTAATCCATAAGAGGCCTTCGGCCAAGGTTCATCTGGCTGCGAAGGCGGGCAGGGGCCGCGCCATATTGACAGGGTTGCCTCGGCTCGCCTCTACTTCCGCCCGAACAGCATCCGCGCCGTCAGGCGGCTGCATAAGAAAAGGGAGAGACGCGATGAAGAGTTTCAAGGTCACCGATTTCAACGCACCTCTGACCGAAGTCGACATCGCGACCCCGAAACCCGAGGGCACGCAGGTCCTGCTCAAGGTCAAGGCGGCGGGTGTCTGTCACAGCGATCTTCACATTTGGGAGGGCGGCTATGATCTGGGCCATGGCCGCAAGCCGCTATCCCTGAAGGATCGTGGTGTTTCGTTGCCGCTGACCATGGGACATGAGACGGTGGGCGAAGTCGTTGCATTCGGGCCCGAGGCGAAGGGCGTGGCTGTCGGCGATATCCGGCTGGTGTATCCGTGGCTCGGCTGCGGCGAATGTGCGACCTGCAAGGCAGGCGACGAGAACATGTGCATCGTCAAGCCGAATTCGATCGGCGTTTATTGCGACGGCGGTTATGCCGATCACATCACGGTGCGCCATCCGCGCTATCTGCTGGACCTCAAGGGTCTCGATCCGGTGACCGCGGCTCCTTATGCGTGCTCCGGCGTCACCACATATAGCGCGATCAAGAAACTCGAAACGATTCTGGACCAGCCCATCGTGATCTTCGGTGCGGGCGGCCTCGGCCTTATGGCTCTGTCGATCCTGAAAGCCATGGGTGGCAAGGGCGCCATCGTTGTCGATATCGATGAGAGTAAGCGCAAGCCTGCCGAGGAGGCCGGCGCGCTCGGATTCGTCAATGGCGCGGCACCGGATGCCTTGCAGCAGATTGCCGCGAAGGCGGGAAGGCCTGTTCTTGGCGCGATCGATCTGGTCGGTAACGCGGCGACGGCGCAACTCGGGTTCGATTGTCTCAGCAAGGGCGGCAAGCTCGTTATGGTCGGACTGTTTGGCGGCGGCGCGCCATGGGCGTTGCCGCTGATTCCGATCAAGGCGATCACGATTCAGGGCAGCTACGTCGGCAACCTGCGCGAGACGCAGGAGTTGATCGACCTGGTGCGCGAGAAGAAGATCGCGCCGATTCCGGTCACCAGGATGCCGCTGAAGCAGGCTGATGCTGCGCTCAACGATCTGAAGAAGGGCAAGCTGGTCGGCCGCGCCGTGCTCGTTCCCTGACGCAGATTACCTGGGTGCATCTGCAAACGGCAGAACGACAAGCGAGATGTCCGAGTTCTGCGGATCGGGTCCGATCTGAAACCCGAGCCGCCGGCACATATCCAGCATCCTGGTATTCCGGCTGAGGACCTGGCCGCGGATGGCGCGCACGCCTTCCGCGCTTCCGTACTCGATGATCATTTTCATGAACAGCAGGCCGAGTCCCACACCCTTGAGGTCGGACCGGACCAGCACGGCGAACTCCGCGCTGGAGAAGTCCGCCTCGGTGTGAAGGCGGACCACGCCGAGCATCTTGCCGGTGGTTTCCTCGATGGCGATGAAAGCCATCGCGCGTGCGTAGTCGAGCTGAGTCAGACGCGCGATAAACGGATGCGTCAGTTCCTTCATCGCCGAGAAGAACCGCAGCCGGATGTCTTCCTGACTGACGTGCGAGAAGAACTCCGGATAAAGGTGTTCATCCTCGGGCCGGACCGGCCGCACGAAAATTTGCCGGCCGTCCTTGAGCGTGGTGTGCCGTTCCCATTCTTTCGGATATGGCCGAATCGCGAAGCGGTAGTGACCCGAGCCGCGAAGAGCTTCGCTCAGAGGCGCGATTGACACCTGCGCATCAACCGCGATCACGCCGTCCTTGTCGGCCAGCAGAGGATTGATGTCGAGTTCACGGATCTCCGGCAGATCCGCCGCCATTTGTGCGATCTTGACCAGTATCAGCGCGACCGCGCCTTCGTCCGCAGCAGGAACGTCGCGATAGCTTTTGAGGATGCGCGAGACGCGGGTGCGCGCGATCAGGCTTTTCGCCAGGTTCAGATCGAGCGGCGGAAGCGACAGCGCCTTGTCGTTGATGACCTCGACCGCGGTGCCGCCGCGTCCGAACACCACAACAGGACCGAACGTCGGGTCGTCGGCAAGGCCGGCGATCAGTTCGCGCGCACGGGGGCGCAAGATCATCGGATGGACCGTCACGCCGTCGATGCGGGCCTTTGGCCGCATTTTGCGCGCCCGTTGCAGGATATCGTCGGTCGCATCGTGGACCGCACGCTCGCTGGTGAGATTCAGCCGCACGCCGCCGACGTCGGACTTGTTCAGAATGTCCGGCGAGCTGATCTTGACGACCACCGTATTGCCTTCCGCCAGGATGGGTGTCGCTGCGCGAGCCGCCTGATCCGGATCCTGCGCCAGCACCGCGGAGGCGATGGGAATCGAATAGGCTGCAAAAAGGTCGTTGATCTCGATCGGATTGAGCCAGTTGCGGCGATCCCGCAGCGCGTTCTGGATGATGGCGCGTCCCGCGGCCACGTCTGGCGCGAAGTCCTCCGGAAGGCTGGGCGGCGTCTGCATCGCGATATCGAGTCCTTCGCGATAGCGCACGATATGCATGAAGCCGCGCACGGCGTCGGCTTCGCTTGGAAAATGAGGAATGCCTGCTTCCCCGAACACGGCGGAAGCGGCCCCGTTATCTCCGACCCAGGCGGCGAACACCGGCTTGCGGGAATACGTTTCAGTACGGAATTTTTTCACTGCCGCGACAACGGCCTTCGCGGACTCGACCGGTGAGGCCAGTGTGTTCGGCGAATTCATGATCAGGACCGCGTTGTTCGCCGTGTCTCCCAGGACGAGTTCGCAGGCCTTGGCATAGCGTTCGCCATCGGCGTCGCCCAGGATGTCGACGGGATTTGCTCCGGACCACCGCTCTGGCAGCACCTTGTCGAGGCTCTTCTTGACGTCTTCAGACAGGCCCGCAAGTTCACCGCCGAGATCGATCAGCCGATCCACCGCGAGAACGCCAAGTCCTCCGCCATTGGTGACGATCGCGAGCCGGTGGCCATGGGACGATTGCAGATGCCCCAGTGTTTCCGCGGCGGAGAACAACTCATCTAGATCCAGCACGCGCAGCAGACCGGCGCGGCGAAATGCGGCGTCGTAGACGGCATCCGATCCCGCCAGCGCGCCGGTGTGCGTGGCCGCGGCCCGTGCACCTTGCGAATGCCGGCCCGACTTGATGGCGACCACAGGTTTGACGCGCGCCGCAGCTCGCGCCGCCGACATGAATTTTCGCACGTCGCTGATCGATTCCACGTAGAGCAGGATGGCGCGCGTGTCCGAATCCAGTGCGAAATAGTCGAGTAAATCTCCGAAATCGACGTCGAGATTTTCGCCAGTTGAGACAATACCCGAGAAACCGACATTGCGGTTCGCTGCCCATTCGACCAGTGCGGTCGAGATCGCACCGGACTGCGATATCAACGCAAGGTCGCCGGCCTGCGGCAGGCGCGATCCAAAACTGGCGTTCAGTTTTATCCGCGGCACCAGAACGCCGAGCGATGGTCCGATCAGGCGCAAGCCGGTTTTCCGGGCCGCTTGCGCGATCGCCTCTGTGTAAGATCCGGTGCCGACGCCGAGACCGCCGGAGAGCACCATCGCGGCCGGGTGTCCCCGGGCGCCGGCTGTTTTCACAATATCCTGAATGGCGGAAGGCGGTGTCGAGATGATCGTGAGATCGGGTATCGCGGGAAGATCCTTGATGTCGTGAAACGTCTTGATGCCTTCGATTTCGGAATGCTTGCGGTTGACGATGTAGATCGGTCCGCTGAAACCGCCGGCTAGCAGGTTGCGCAACGTTGCGCCCCCGACCGACGCAGGCTTCGAACTTCCGCCGACGATTGCGATCGAGCGCGGCGCAAACAGGTGGTCGAGGCGATACGTGCTCATGAAAGGTCTCGGGCCATCGTCGTCACAGGCTATCGCAATCGGGCGGGAAATGCGTCAGGGCCGGTCCAAGGGCAAGAGGTCGCATGTCGCGATTCCTCGGGTAGTGGCCTTGTGCACCTTGTTCCGGAACATGGTGCAGAGCAATAAAATTCACCACATCATCCTTTTGGTCGAAAGCCGATTGGCAGGAACCCCGACATGCTTCTAGACTGTGCGGACTGCCTCAGTGCGGAGCAGTAAGAGCGTGTGTGATGAAGCTGTTTGCCCGGGCAGGTCGCAATGACAGTTAACGAGAGCCACCTCGCCGAAAAGGGCCGACTACGTCCGCCGAATCTCGGTCTGTTTCTGGCCGAGGGGCGAGGGGTGTTCGAACTGAACGCCACGTTGCTGATGGCACCCGCACTTCTGACGGCTCCGCGCGGCGACGGTCATCCCGTGCTGGTCCTGCCGGGCCTGCTGGCGAGCGATGTCTCAACGCTCATCCTGCGGCGCTATCTCGATCTGCTCGGATTTTCGACCCATCCGTGGGGGTTCGGCCGGAACACCGGCGGCGTCTACAGCATGCGCGACAAACTCGGCAAGCTGCTGGCCAGCGTTCACAGCGCGACCGGCCGCAAGGTCAGCCTGGTCGGCTGGAGTCTCGGAGGCGTCTACGCACGTGATCTGGCGTTACGGATGCCTGAGATGGTCCGTTATGTCGTAACGCTCGGCAGCCCGTTCGCGGGCGACATCACCGCGACAAACGCCAAGCGCGTGTACGAGATGGTGTCGGGCGAAACCATCGAGGATGCGGACATCAAGGACATTCAGGCGCTGTCCGGCGATCTGCCGGTGCCGACGTCGTCGCTCTATACCCGTACCGACGGTATCGTGAACTGGCGGACTTGCCTCGTGCGCGAGGCCAACACCGCCGAAAACATCGAGATCACGCTCGCGAGCCATATCGGCATTGGGGTGAACGCGGCTGCGCTGTGGGCCGTCGCCGACCGTCTCGCGCAGAAGGAAGGCGAATTTCATCCGTTCGATCGGTCAGGACCGTTCGCGCTGGCTTATGCGCGGCCGGAGAAAGTGGGCGCATAAAAGAATACTGCCGGACGAGATCGCCTGAAAGGCGACAGCGGCTCTCGGATCACGATACAGGATGGAACGAATTTCCGGGACATCGTGATCTCGCCTGTTCAAGGGAGGGTACTATGAGTCACGCCAAGAAGCTGTCCTCGATGGACGCATCGTTTCTTTATCTCGAGACGCCCGAGATGCCGATGCACGTCGGAAGCATGGCGATCTTCAAGCTGAAGGACGGTTATCAGGGCGATTTCTTCGAAGACTTCAAGAAGATGATCGCGGACCGGATTCATGTTGCCCCAATCCTCAAGGCGCGGCTGGAAAAAGCACCACTCGACATCGATAATCCGAGCTGGGTCGAGGACGATCAGTTCGACATCAATCGCCACATATTCCGCGGTGGCCTGCCAGCGCCGCACGATCGTGCAACGCTGGAACGCACCGTGGGCTGGATTCACGCCAAATTGCTCAACAGGGCGCGCCCGCTCTGGGAGTTCTACGTGTTCGAGGGCATGGAGAACAACGAGGTCGGGCTTTATTCCAAGATGCACCATGCCTGCATTGACGGTGGCGCGGGCGCCGCGCTCACCAACATGATCTATGACATCACGCCGGTGCCGCGCGAGTTTCCGAAGGTCGTTCCGAACAAGCAAGCCAACGAGCCGCGGGACATCGCGGCCAACATGCTGGATTCTTATACGCAACTCTGGCGTCAGCCGCTCGATGCGTCAAAGGCAAAGAGCTTCGATCTGCCGCGCAGCGGCAAGAGCGATCTTGGATCCGTGCTGTTCGACAACGCGATGTTTCAGATCGAGAGCGGCATCAGGATGCTCGGCGGGGTGCCGGAAACCGTCAAGAGCATCCGCGACATGGTCGCGAAGGTGTCGGACCCGAAATCACGGGAGAGTCTGGCGAGCATGGTCTCGCCATCGACCATGCTGAACAAGACGATTTCATCGGAACGCAGTTTTGCCGGCGTCTCGGTCTCGCTGCCGGAAGCCAAGGCAATCGCGAAGCAGGCCGGCGGCAAACTCAATGACGTGGTAATGGCGCTGTCGAGCGGCGTGTTGCGCAGGTATCTGCTCGAGCATGGCGGATTGCCCAACCGGTCGCTGACGGCGGCCGTCCCGATTTCGCTGCGCGAGGAGGGCAACACCGAAGCCAACAACCAGGTGTTCGGGATGATCTGCTCGCTGGCGAGCAATATCGAAGACCCGAAGGAGCGTCTTCAGGCGATCATCGCCCAATCGTCCAAGTCCAAGGAAATGTCGCACCCGCTGCGTGCGCTCATGCCCTCGATCTCCAACATCTCGATGCTGGGCGCGCCGATCCTGATCCAGGTGCTGGCGCTGCTCTACAGCCGTTCGAACCTGTCCGACGTACTTCCGCCGAGTGCGAACGTCACGATCTCAAACGTGCCGGGACCGCGGCAGACACTCTATGCAGTGGGTGCAGAGTTGCTTCATATCTTCCCGGTTTCGATTGCGACCCATGGCCTTGCATTGAACATCACTGTCCAAAGCTACCGCGATCAGCTCGATTTCGGCTTCATCGCCGGAGCAAACATCATTCCGCATGTTGAGGTGCTGGCGAACATGCTGCCCAAGGAGTTCGAGCTTCTTGCCGCCGCCGTCGCGCCGCCCGGCAACCGTGCAAGCGCGGCAAGTTAAAGCGTGGCACCTGCAATGATGGAAATGCCGCCGCTTCAGTATGCCCAGGTCAATGGCATTCGCATGGGCTTCTACGAAGCCGGTCCCAAATCAGACAAGCCGCCGCTGGTGCTGTGCCATGGATGGCCCGAGATCGCCTTTTCCTGGCGGCACCAGATCAAGGCGCTGAGCGAGGCGGGCGTTCGGGTCATCGCGCCCGATCAGCGCGGATACGGTGCCACGGACCGACCCGAAAAGGTTGAGGATTACGATATTGAAAACCTCACCGCTGATCTGGTGGGACTGCTCGATCACCTGAACATCGACAAGGCGATTTTTGTCGGCCACGACTGGGGCGGGTTTATTGTCTGGCAGATGCCGCTGCGGCATCCGTCACGGGTCGCCGGTGTGATCGGCGTCAACACGCCGCATACGCCGCGCACGCCGAGCGATCCGATCGGGCTGCTTCGCCAGCGGTATGGCGACCATCTCTACATCGCGCAGTTTCAGGACCCCGAACGCCGCGCTGACAAGATATTCGACAGCCGTGTGGAGCAGACCTTCGACTTCTTCATGCGCAAGCCGATGCCGCAGAATAAAGCGCCGGAAGCCGGCGAGGGCCCGCCAGCGGCTGGTCTCGGCGCGTCGCCGAAGCTGAACATGGCCTTTCCGCAGATGGTTGCGGGTTACGACGGCAAGCTCGACCCGCGCGAGAAAATCCTGAAGCCTGAGGAAATGCAGGTGTTCGTGAATGCATTCAAGGTCTCGGGCTTCACCGGCGGGATCAACTGGTATCGGAACATGACCCGCAACTGGGAGCGATCCGGGCACATCGACCACACGGTGCGCGTGCCGTCGCTGATGATCATGGCCGAGAATGATGCGGTGCTTCCGCCGTCCTCCTGCGATGGAATGGAGAATATTGTTCCTGATCTCGAAAAACACCTGATCAGGGACAGCGGCCACTGGACACAGCAGGAGCAGCCCGGCGAGGTCAGCGCCAAGATCCTCGAGTGGCGCAAGCGGCGTTTCGGGTAACGCCGCCGGGAGGTCAGCCAAAGCCCTTGCAGTATAAGTTCTTTGCAAAAGATGCGCCGGAACAGTAGCTTCGGAGAAAAGCTCCGGGCCAGCCGGGCATCAATAAGTCACGTGGGCAGGAGATATCCGAGCGATGGCGTCCCAGAATAAGCTGAATCCGATTCCGCATCCGCCGAAGAAGCCGGTCGTCGGCAACATGCTGTCGCTGGACTCGAGTGCGCCCGTGCAGGATCTGGTCCGCAAGACCAAGGAGCTTGGACCGATCTTCTGGCTCGACATGATGGGCCAGCCGCTGGTGATCGTCTCGGGCTTCGAACTTGTCAACGAGTTGAGCGACGAGAAGCGGTTCGACAAGGCAGTGCGCGGGGCGCTGCGCCGCGTGCGCGCCATCGGCGGCGATGGCCTGTTCACTGCGGACACCACCGAGCCGAACTGGAGCAAGGCGCACAACATCCTGTTGTCACCGTTCGGCGGCCGGGCGATGCAGTCCTATCACCCGATGATGGTCGATATCGCAGAACAACTCGTCAAGAAGTGGGAGCGCCTCAACGCCGACGACGAAATCGATGTCGTTCATGACATGACCGCGCTGACGCTCGACACCATCGGGCTGTGCGGGTTCGACTATCGGTTCAATTCATTCTACCGCGAGGATTATCACCCGTTCGTCGGCGCGCTGGTGCGCTCGCTTGAAACGATCATGATGACGCGCGGCCTTCCGCTCGAAGGGCTGTTCATGCGCGCACGGCGTGCCGATCTCGCGGACGACGTCGCCTTCATGAACAAGATGGTCGACGAAATCGTCGCCGAGCGCCGCAAGAATGCGGAAGCTGCTGCCGGCACCAAGGACATGCTCAATGCGATGATGACCGGTGTCGACAAGGCGACCGGCGAGCAACTCGACGACGTCAACATTCGCTATCAGATCAACACTTTTCTGATCGCCGGGCACGAGACCACGAGCGGCCTGTTGTCCTGCGCGATCTATGCCATGCTCAAGCACCCTGAAGTGCTCAAGAAGGCATATGAGGAAGTCGATCGCGTTCTCGGCGCTGATATCAACGCCAAGCCGACCTTCCAGCAGGTCACGCAGCTTCACTACATTTCGCAGATTCTGAAGGAATCGCTGCGGATGTGGCCGCCGGCGCCCGCTTACGGCGTGTCGCCGCTCAAGGATGAAACCATCGGCGGAAAGTACAAGCTTAAGAAAGGCACCTTCGTTACGATCCTGGTGATGGCGCTGCATCGCGATCCGTCGGTGTGGGGGCCAAACCCGGACGTGTTCGATCCGGAGAATTTCAGCCGCGAGGCGGAGGCGAAGCGTCCGCCGAACGCCTGGAAGCCGTTCGGCAACGGTCAGCGCGCCTGTATCGGCCGCGGCTTTGCGATGCATGAGGCTGCACTGGCGCTCGGCATGATCCTTCAGCGTTTCAAGCTGCTCGACCATACGCGCTACCAGATGCATCTGAAGGAAACGCTGACGATCAAGCCGGATGGCTTCAAGATCAAGGTGAGGGCGCGTTCGGACAAGGATCGCACCATTGTCGCCAACCGCCCCGGTGCAGCGGTCGCCGATACATCCGGGACAGCCGCGCCGGCGCGCGTTCGTCCCGGTCACAACACGCCGCTGCTTGTTCTGTACGGTTCAAATCTCGGCACCGCCGAGGAACTGGCGCATCGCGTCGCGGATCTGGCCGAGGTCAACGGGTTCGCGACCAAACTCGCGCCGCTCGACGATTATGTCGGCAACCTGAAGGATCAGGGCGACGTCATCATCTTCTGCGCGTCCTACAATGGCGCGCCGCCTGACAATGCGACCAAGTTCGTCAACTGGCTGAACAGCGATCTTCCGAAAGACGCTTTCGCGGGGGTACGCTATACCGTGTTCGGTTGCGGCAACAGTGACTGGCTGGCGACTTACCAGTCGATTCCGCGCCTGATTGACGAGCAGCTTGCCGCCCACGGCGCGAAGGCCGGGTTGCCGCGCGGAGAGGGCGATGCCCGCGACGATCTCGATGGACAGTTCGAGAAATGGTTCAAGTCGGTGCGTGAGCTTGCCGGGAGGGAAGCCGGCATCGAGACGGGGTTCACGCGCGAAGCCAACGACGAGCCGCTCTACAAGATCGAGCCGGTGGCGCACAGTGCCGCCAATACGATCGCGGCTTCAGGCGGCGCCGTGCCCGTCAAGATCATCGTCAACGACGAGTTGCAGAATCAGTCCGGCGCCAATCCATCGACCCGTTCGACACGGCATATTGAAGTGGAGCTGCCGGAGAACATCACGTACCGCGTCGGCGATCACCTCAGTGTCGTTCCACGGAATGCCCCGGCGCTTGTGGACGCGGTCGCGCGGCGTTTCGGCTTCCTGCCGACAGACCAGGTCAAGCTTCAGGTGGCGACGGGCCGCCGCGCGCAGCTTCCGGTCGATAATGCCGTGTCGGTCGGCCGTCTGCTGGGTGAATTTGTCGAGTTGCAGCAGGTCGCGACCCGCAAGCAGATCCAGATCATGTCGGAGCATACCCGTTGCCCGATGACCAAGCCGAAGCTCGAGGCATTGACCGGCGACGATCCTGCCTCGACCGAACTCTATCGCTCGGAGATCCTCGCCAAGCGGAAGTCGGTTTACAACCTGATGGAAGAATACCCGGCGTGCGAGTTGCCGTTCCACACCTATCTTGAAATGCTCTCGCTGCTGTCGCCGCGATACTATTCGATTTCGTCGTCGCCTGCGGTGGCGGGGGCATCGAAATGCAGCGTGACCGTCGGTGTGGTCGCTGCGCCTGCGGTTTCAGGGCGTGGCATCTACAGGGGCGTCTGCTCGAACTATCTCTCCAGCCGCCGCTCGGGCGATGTGGTCTATGCCACTGTTCGCGAAACCAAGGCCGGTTTCCGTTTGCCGGAAAAAGCATCGGTGCCGATCATCATGATCGGTCCCGGCACCGGCCTCGCGCCGTTCCGCGGCTTCTTGCAGGAACGCGCCGCGATGAAAGCCAAGGGACAGTCGCTCGGCCCCTCGATGCTGTTCTTCGGCTGCCGTCATCCCGAGCAAGACTTCCTGTATGCCGATGAGCTGAAAGGCTTCGCGGATCAGGGCATCACAGAACTGCATGTCGCGTTCTCGCGGGCAGACACGCCGAAGAGTTACGTGCAGGATTTGATCGCCGCCCAGAAGGACAAGGTTTGGAAGCTGATCGAAGCCGGGGCGATCATTTACGTGTGCGGTGATGGCGGCAAGATGGAGCCCGACGTCAAGCGCGTGCTGATGTCGATCTATCGCGAGAAGTCGGGTGCGGATGAAGCCGCTGCTGCAAGCTGGATCGACGCCATGGGAACGCAAAACCGTTACGTGCTGGACGTCTGGGCGGGGAGCTGACGCTACAATCCCTCTCCATGTCGTCCCCGCGTAAGCGGGGACGACAATTGAGTGTGATGCGACAGCGTGCGCCATTTACGGCTGTCATCAACGGGCTTGTCCCGGTGATCCCGATGAAGTGAGCACGGTGTCTTCGTTATCGGGATGACCGGAACAAGTCCAGCCATGACAGTGACGGTGTGGCTACCTTCAGCGGCTCATCGTCATTTTCCAGATTCAATTTTCAAACAGCATGCGCGCGTGGGGCTTGCCCCATTCGCGCCAACGAAAGGCGCGCGTCATCGTTCTCGCGCATCGCGCGAGGTGAGCTTTTCGTTGCGCCCCTCAGCGCGCGCGAGGCCTGTCTCGTTCGCGCCCTCAAAACGAGGGGCATGGAGCGCCGCGAGGCGCACCTTTGTATCGTTTCGCTTCCGGCATCGCGTGCGAAGCGATGTGAGGTCCGGAAGCGCATCGCCTTGCGGCGCTCCATTGCGGCGATTTTGGGCGAGGGGACCGTACTTCCGGGTGCGGACGGGGGAGGTACTCGACCCCTGATCCGGACGGCTTTCGCCGCCTTCGTCCGCTCCGCGTCCAGCCGGCGAACGGCAGAGCCACGTAGTTGGCCCGGACGGTGACCCCAGCCTCCCGGACGACGTGTGTGCGAGACACGCGCGCAGGCGCCGCATCCTGCTCCGCTTCAAAGCGCCCTCGAGAAGCGCCCCTCACGACCAGGACGCAGCGAACTTAAGCGCGGTACGGAGCGCGGGGATACGTATCCCCATCACGAAATGTTTCGGGAGTCGGAATTTCCCCACTCGTCATTCCGGGGCGCGCGGCTTCGCGCGAACCCGGAATCCATGTTCACTCACCGGCTTCCCGCAGGATGGATTCCGGGCCTGCGCCAAGCGGCGCATCCCGGAATGACTGAATTTGCCGTCTCGCAGAGGATGATCGGGATTGTGAGGACTGCGGACTTACTGCTTGCCCGCCGCGCCCTGCGCATGATCGGCGATCGCGCCGATGATGGTCGGCCACATCGGGATCGGCAGCGCGTGCCCCATACCGTCGATCAGCAGCAGCTTGGCGCCGGGAATGGATGCCGCCGTGTCCTTGCCGGCTTCCACCCGCACCAATGGATCGATGGTGCCGTGAATCACAAGCGTCGGTGCCTTGACCGACCGGAGCCGGTCTGTGCGATTGCCTGACGCAAGGATGGCGCGCAGTTGCCGGCCGACGCCTGCGGGATTGAGACCGCGCGCGTAGGTGCGCTCGGCGCGCTCGGCATCTTTCGCTTCGTCGAGCGGAAACGGCCCGCCGCGCAGGACTTTCCAGGTCGTGCCGAAACGTTCGATGTATTCCGCCTTGGTCTTTGGCGGCGGCGCGAGCAGGATGGCGGACGCTTCGCGGGTCGGCTGCGGCAATCTCGGGTTGCCGGTCGAAGACATGATCGAGGTCAGCGACAGCACCCGGCCCGGATACTGCATCGCGATTTCCTGCGCGATCATCCCGCCCATCGATGCGCCGACGATATGCGCCTTGCCGATGCCGAGCGCATCGAGCAGTCCGACGACGTCACGGGCCATGTCCCACAGCTTGTAGGGGGCTTCCGGCGCGATCTTGAAGATCCGCAGTTTCAGCAACTCGATCGCGCGCAGGGGTTTGCCGCCGGACAGCTTGGTCGACTGACCGATGTCGCGGTTGTCAAAGCGGATGACACGGAAGCCGCGGCCGGCCAGATCCCGGCAGAATTCATCGTCCCAAAGGATCATCTGTGCGCCGAGGCCCATGATGAGGACCAGCGGTTCCGCGTCCGGCGCGCCGAAGATTTCGTAGCAAAGCTCGATTCCATTGGTCTTCGCCATCTGCGGTGGCTGGTGTGCGTTCACGTGTGCGTCCCTCAAGATAAACAAGGCTAAACCCTATCGCAGGCTTTTTGCGCCGTACAGGAGGCGGCGTGCGGCTTGATGGCGGGCCAATGTTGACCTCGGTCCCGCAACGGTATGGAATGGCTAAAAAAGGCAGGCCCAACGAGGCCTTGTTACCGCTTCGGGAGGGGCGCCAGGATGTCCGACAAGCCGAACGACCCGGTGCAGGTGTGGCACACCATGCTTGCCGAGATGGAGAAGGGTTTCAACGCCATGGCCAATCAGGTCATGGGTTCGGAACAGTTCAGCCGGGTTACGCATCAGCTCACCGGGGCCTCGGTCGGTGCGCAAAAGACCGTCGGCGATCTGATGGAGCGTTACCTGGTCAGCATGAACCTGCCCAGCCGCGCGCAGATGGTCAGCATGGGCGAGCGGCTGCAATCGATCGAAAGTCAGCTGAACGAGATCAGGGCGCTGCTCAATCGCGTGCATGCCGACGTCGCGTCGCAGGGCAGCAACGGGCTGGCCATGCCAAGGCCTCCGCGAACCAAACAGCCGCCGTCCGCGACCGGGGGAGGCACGCCATGAATGTCCAGACCAATGCGAACGCGATGCCGGATATCGCGCAGGTCGGCGAACGCATCCAGACCGAGGTCCAGCGCGCGATCCAGCGCAGCATCAAGGGCGTGGAATATTTCGCCTCGTCAGGTCCGGCGCTCGGCTCGACGCCGAAGGATATCATCCATTCCAAAGGCACGATGAATCTCTATCACTACCGGCCGCTGGCGGATGAGATCTATCGCATCCCGATCCTGATCGTGATGGCGACCACCAATCGTGGCTACATTCTCGACATGGTGCCCGGACAGAGCTTCATCGAATTCCTGCTCAAGAAGGGTTTCGATGTCTACATGCTCGACTGGACGGCGCCGCGCCCTGAGGAAAAATCGCTGCGGATGGAGGACTACGTTCTCGGCTTTATTCCGGATTGCATCCGGCGGGTGCAGGAAGATTCCGGTGAGACCGACGTTAATGTGATCGGCTATTGCTTCGGCGGTGTCCTGTCGCTGCTTTACGGCTCGATCTTCAACGATGGCCCGATGAAGAATCTGGTGTGCTTCACGACGCCGATCGATTTCCGGCAGATGAAGCTGTTTCAGAATTTTTCCGACCGGCGTTACTTCGACGTGGATAAACTGGTCGACAGCGTCGGCAACGTTCCGCCCGAGATGATCCTGTCATCGTTTGAAATGCTGCGGCCCGCGTCGCGCGCCGTGGGCCAGATCCAGCTCTGGGAAAACATCTGGAACGACGAGTTCGTCAAATCCTACCGGATGTTCGACCGCTGGGCGCAGGACACGCTGCCGCTGGCCGGCGAATATTTCCGGACCACCACAAAGGACCTGATGTGGGACAACAAGCTGTTCAACGGCACCATGACCGTTGGCGGACGTCCCGCGGACATTTCCAAGATTACGGTGCCGGTGCTGCATGCGGTCGCCGAGCACGATCACATCGTCCCCTATGACGCTGCGAAGCATCTGATCGCGAAGATCGGATCGACCGACAAGACCGAGATTATCCTCAAGGGCGGCCATGTCAGTCTCGTTGCCGGTGCGAACGCCATCAAGCGTCTCTGGCCCAAACTCGATTCCTGGTTAAGTGAGCGATCAACATGAACAGCACCGAAGTCCGTTCCTATCCGCGCCGCGTCATGACCGAGGGCGGTGAAATCGAGTTTCGCCATATGACGGCAGCGGACGAGGCGGCTGTCCTCGCGTTCGCGCAGAAGCTGCCGATCCATGACCTGCTGTTCATTCCGCGCAACATCAGTGAGCCGAAGGTGCTCTCGGCCTGGATCAAGGAGCTGGAGCGCGGCGGGCTGGTCAGCCTGCTGGCCGTGAAGGGGACTACGGTGGTGGGCTGCGGCACCATCGTCCGGGACCTGCTGTCATGGTCGCCGCATGTCGGCGAGATCCGCATGGTGGTGTCCAAGGATGTCCGCGGTCTTGGAGTAGGCCGCGCGCTGTCTCAGGAAACCTTCGCGCTGGCGCTGGGGTCGGGACTGGAGAAGATCATGGCCCAGATGACGGTCGATCAGACCGGGGCGATCGCCCTGTTCGAGAGCCTCGGCTTCAAGGCAGAGGCGCTGCTGCACGATCAGGTCAGGGACCTGGCGGGAAAGACCCACGATATCGTGGTCCTCGGCCATAATGTCTCCAAGGTTCGTGCCCAGCTCGAAGCCTACGGGGTTTCCGAAGCTGTGGGCTAAGTTGCTGTAATAGCTGAAATTTCATTATATCACGGGTTCGTGATGACGCATTGCAACATTCTTGTTGCAGTGCATCTAAGACTTTGGCATAACCACCTTGCCCCGGGCCATACCGGACGGGGATGAGCCCATAGCTCGCAACCCTGAGGATGGAGACAGACAATGACCAATTCTTTCAACACCGAGTCCGTGCTGAACACCGTGAAGACCGCTTTCGCGCCCGTCACCGACGCGCTGAAGAATTTCCCGAACGTGGAAGTTCCTGAAGCTGCTCGTGAGTTCGTGAAGAAGGCCGCCGGCACCGCCAAGGACCGTGCTGCTGAGATCCACACCGGTTCGGAGAAGGTGACCTCGGCGATCGAAACCGCTGTTGCCGGTTCGGTCAGCGAGACCGCGAAAATCTCCCGCAGCATCCAGCAGGCCGTTTACGAAGACGCGCAGGCGCTGTTCTCGGGCATCGACAAGCTCGCGTCGGCGAAGTCGCTGAACGAAGCCGTCACGATCCAGGGCGATCTGCTCCGCGCCCAGGGCGAAGTCGTGATGTCGCGCGCCAAGGCGACCACCGAATACTTCGGCAAGCTGATCGCCGACGGTGCGAAGACCGCGCAGGATAACTTCGCGAAGGTCGCGTCCTACACCAAGTCGGCCTGATCGTCCGGCCTCGACCACCTTACAATTCGACGATCAAAGGCCCGCTTCGAGCGGGCCTTTGTTTGCCGCGCACCTCCTTCCTTTGACGGGAGCGGGTCCGCGATGCAATGTCGGCTGAGCGGGATCGTGCGAGCATTTTCCGGCAAAGTGGAAGCCGGTTTGCGTCAAGAAAATGCTCTTCTAATAAGGAGGCGCGTATTCTGATCCCAAAACCGGTGCCCACTTTTGTGGAATACGCGTATGGCTGACAACGGAAAATTCGTGC
The DNA here is from genome assembly GCF_000497575.1 of Afipia sp. OHSU_II-C1. Classification (GTDB taxonomy): domain Bacteria; phylum Pseudomonadota; class Alphaproteobacteria; order Rhizobiales; family Xanthobacteraceae; genus Afipia. The sequence goes on along the minus strand of NZ_APJI01000001.1, from coordinate 31,708 downwards.
TGGTCGCGGATACCGGCGACATCGCGCGCGCGGCGGAACTGCGCCGGGTCAAGATGCTCGCGACGCTCGTCCTCGTTGGCTGCGTCGTTGTGCTCGTTGTCGCGAAGGCGATGGAGCGCGTGCATCCGGGATTCGGATTTCTCGCAGCGTTCGCGGAGGCGGCGACGATCGGCGGGCTCGCGGACTGGTACGCAGTGGTTGCGCTGTTCCGGCGGCCGCTGGGATTGCCGATACCGCACACCGCCATCATCCAGCAAAACCAGCACCGGATCGCCGAGAAACTCGGCGAATTCATCGAGGTGCATTTCCTTAGTCCGGCGCCGGTCGATGCGAAGCTGCGCGAGGTCGATTTCGCCTCGTTCATTTCGGACTGGTTGACCGATCCGAAGAAGAGCTCGGATCTGGCGCGTTTCGTTCTGCGTCTTTTGCCGGAGGCGCTGGCCGCTGCGGAAACGTCGGGACTGAAATCGTATTTCACGCGCCGGATCGTGACGCAGTTGCAGACCGTCGATCTTGCGCCGCTGGCGGCGGGAACGCTGCGCGGCTTCATCGCCGAGGGACGCCACAAAGGCATGCTCGACGATCTGTTGCAGGCGATTCACGAGTCGATCAACAAGCCCGAGACGCTCGAGCTGATCCGGGAGAAAATCCGCAACGAACTTCCGACACTGCTGAAACTCTATCGTGCGGACAAGTTCCTGCTGAAGAGGGTTGCTGCGTCGGCCACATCGTTCTTTGAAGAAGTGCGCTCTGATCCTCAGCATCCGTTTCGCGGCGAGGTCGATCGCATCCTGCTGACGCTTCCCGACAAGCTGGCGAACGACAAGACGTATGCGGACCGTATCGACGGACTGAAGCGCGATCTGCTGGCGCGCCCGGAGCTTGCCGCGCTGACGCGTGACATCTGGGCCAGCGTCAAGGCGTTCATCGACAGGAGCGCCAGCGACGAGAGCAACGTGCTGCAACATCACCTGACCAATGTGTTCCTGGAGGCGGGCAAACAACTCGCCACCGACAGCGAGATGCGCGCGGAGATCAACAAGGGAATTGTCGCGGTGCTGCGCAGCTTCATCGCCGATCAGAAGAGCGGCGTGTCACGCTTCATCGCCGATCAGGTCAAGTCGTGGGACATGAAACAGCTGATCAACCTGATCGAGATCAACATCGGCAAGGATTTGCAATACATCCGGTTCAATGGCGCGCTGATCGGTGGACTTGCGGGTCTTGCACTGCACACCGCGGAAGTGGTGGTCAAAACGCTCTGATTATCCAAGCGAAAATCCGGCCTGTCGGCAATTTGCAACACCTGTTTCAAACGCGCCGGAGGCGGCTTGAAATGCCGGAATTTGCCCAATAGCTTGAATCAATGTGCGTTGATTGGCGTGTTGCCGTGATTCGTTTCGCATATCGGAATTGATTTTGTCGCGCCGGCCGAAAGCCGGAAACGTACTGACAAGAAGGAAATCGAATGTCCGTTGCTGCCCAGACGCTTCGCCCGCCGTCCAGATTGCTGATGATGCTGGAGGCGCGCGCCATTAATGAATTCGGCGCATTCTTCGGCGCGCTTCCGCTGCTCAGCCTCGCGCCCAAGGGTGACGGTCATCCGGTGCTCGTGCTGCCGGGCCTGATTACCAGCGACACCGCGACGCGTCCGCTGCGCACGTTCCTCAAGAGCCGCGGCTATGCCGTGAGCGGCTGGGGACTTGGCCGCAACTTCGGTCCCCGCGCCGGCGTTCAGGATGCGATGCTCAATCTCCTGCAGGATCTCAACGAGACCCATGGCCGCAAGGTGAGCCTTGTGGGATGGAGCCTCGGTGGCATCTACGCGCGCCAGCTTGCGAAGATGATGCCTGACCGCGTGCGTTCGGTCATCACGCTCGGCAGCCCGTTCGCAGGCAATCCAAGGGCGACGAACGCATGGCGCACGTATGAGACCGTCAGCGGACGCCGTGCGGATCATCATGACCCGGAGTTCGGCGGCGAGATGGCGAAGACGCCGCCTGTGCCGACCACGGCGATCTTCAGCCGCACCGACGGGATCTGCGCGTGGCAGAGCTGCATCGAGCAGCCCGGCACGTATGCCGAGAACATCGAAGTGCAGGGCGCCAGCCATTGCGGGATGGGGCATCATCCCGCGATCGTCTATGCCGTTGCCGAGCGCCTCGCGCAGCCGGAAGGCGAATGGAAGCCGTTCGATCGCAGCGGCTGGCGGAGCATGGTTTATCCGGACCCGGCGAGGTGAAACTGACTCACCCCTCCTGGGGGGTGAGTTCGGATCGCGAAACTTGATCTGTGCGTGTTGAGATCGGTAGATTTGTGAGTTCATCTAGAATGGCCTCACAAGATAGCAATCCGACGCAGGCTTGTGCGCCAGTCCGTATCTCTCGCCCGCTATGCAGCGCGCGTATTATAGCCGCGGCCGCGGCCGCTGGGACGTTTGGGCCGGCATTTTTCTCTGCAAGCAAAGACCAACGCGCAGTGACATAGCGATCCTTCCCGTCGCGACCCGATACTTGTACCAACATGCCACCGCGATCAGAGCCAAATGGTGCGAGTACTCCGGCAATTGCGCGGAGTGGTCGGGCGAGTGGCCTTAGCGACTTCATCAGATTCCATCTTACCAAAAGGCTTAGTGCGGAGAGGCCGAGGTGCATCGGCGAGAGTTCAAGTCCTGCCAAGAACAACGCGCTGCGATTGATCACGAAATTTTTCGGCAGCAGATCAAGATCGGGAGTTTCACAAAGTGAGACCCATCGTGCGCCAAGTCCAGGCATGTCGAGCCTGCGCACCCCGGACCAACCGAAATTCTGCTGCCACTGGCCGTTTTCAAACACGCGCACTGGCTGCCCCACATAGGATAAGATAGCCTGCACCACGGACAATCCACGAGGCGCCTTTGCGCCCGGAGAAATCGCCACAAGGACCTCGTCGATCTGCTGCCAGCCAGCGACCAGCTGCGTCAGTGCTGCATGTGAAAGTGCTGGTGTCGAGCTTGCGCCTGTTACGGCCAGCACATTATTGGCGCGTGCTTGAGCATCAACAGCTGACGTAAACCCCTCGACATGGGTCCTTGCATCCGAGAGATCGACATAATGGGCACCGCAATTCACGGATGCGAGCGGAATGGTATAGTCGTTTTCCTGAAACGGTCCGGCGGCATCCACGATGGCCCACGGAGCGATGCCTGAGATCATCTCCGGATGAGTCTTGTCAAAAGCGATTGTTGTTATGCGCGCGTTCGCGCCACGCGCATTCAAATCGTCTTTTATCCGGTTTAACCGGTTGATCTTTCTTGCTGCGAGGACAAGCTCAAGTCCCTCAAGCTTCGCCAGCATTACGGCGAGCCGACTTCCGAAGGCACCCGTTGCGCCGATCAGCAGAACGCGATGAGCATCTGGCGCCTGGTTCATAATTCCTAGACTTCGCCCTGTTTGCTCTCGGAACCTATTTATTCTTCCCGCGCAGTTTGCCGACCACTCCCGTCGGGAAGAAGTACACACTGGCGATGAACAGCAGGCCGAGCCACAGCAGCCAGCGGTCGGGATGCAGCAGGGCAGGCAGCACGGGAATGCCAGCGCCCGCGGTTGCCTTCGAGGCCGCGCCCATCAGCGCCTGAAGATAGTTTTCAGCGAGAATGAAAATCGCCGCGCCGATGATCGCGCCGTACATCGTGCCCATGCCGCCGATCACCACCATCAGCAGAATGTCGATCATGATCGTGAAGGAGAGTGTCTCCGGTCCCGCATAGCGCAGCCACAGGGCATTCAGGACGCCGGCGCAGGCCGCGACAAGGGCGGCGATGACGTTGGCCCATGTCAGGTGAAACACGGTTCGATAGCCGAGGGCCTCGGCACGGAAACGGTTCTCGCGCACGGCTTGCAGCGCGCGGCCGAACGGCGAATTCACGATCCGGAGCAGCGTGAGGATCAGCGCAGCCGCGACCACGAAGACAATGTAGTAGGTCAGCGTGCGGCCGTTGAATTCAAACCCGAAGACTTCTTTCGGAATGATCACGGTGCCGGGACGCAGCAACTCCGGCAGACGGAAGCTGCGGCCGTCGTCGCCGCCGGTCAGCCACGACAGTTGCGAGGCCAACACCTGAAAGGCTGAGGCAACCGCCAGCGTTATCATCGCAAAGAAGATCGCCTGCACGCGCAGCGAGAACAGCCCGATGCCGAGCGCGAGCAGCGCGGCGAGCGGCAGGCCGATGACAATGCCGGTGGCGACGCCCGCCCATGTCGGGCCCATGGCGTAGAGCGCAATCGCGATACCGTAGCTGCCGATGCCGTAGAACATGGTGTGCGCGAACGACACCGTGCCGGTGTAACCGAGCAGCAGATCGTAGGACGCGACCAGCAGCGCGAAGATGCAGATCTTGGTCGCGACATTCATCGCCTTCGCGCCGGGGAACAGGAACGGCGCCAGCGCAAGCAGCGTCACGATGACGATGAGCAGGAGGCTGAGAACGCGGCTGCGCGGCGGATCGCCGGAAAGGATCATCATCTGCAAATCTTTATCTGTTGGTCACCGGATAGAGTCCGCGCGGCCGCCACATCAGGATTGCGACCATCAGAAGGATGTTCGAGATCAGCGCCAGCTTCGGCACAAGGAAGCCGCCATAGTTCGCGACCATGGCGACCAGAATCGCACCGACGAAGCATCCGCCGATGGAGCCGAGGCCGCCGATGATGATGACGATGAACACAAGAACGGTCAGTTCTCCGCCGATGGAGGCGTGAACTTCCTCGCGATAGAGCGCCCACATGATGCCGCCGAGACCGGCGAGCGCCGAGCCCACCATGAACACGCCAAGGAACAGCCGCTTGATGCGATAGCCCAGCGCCTCGACCATTTCGCGGTTTTCGACACCGGCGCGGATCAGCAGGCCGATCTTGGTGCGGTTCAGCACCAGCAGCACGAGACCGAACACCACAAGGCCGACGACCATCGCCAGCACGCGGTATTTGGCGATGGCGATGTCGCCGAGGATGAAGGAGCCGCGGAGCGAGGCCGGCAGCGGCAGCGGAATGCGCTCCGGCCCCCACAGCGCGTAGAGCAGTTGCTCGGCCACGATCAGCCCGCCCATGGTGATCAGGATCTGCTTGAGGTGGTTGCCGTAGACGGGAAGGATCAGCACCCGTTCGAAGACGAGACCGAGCGCGCCCGACACCGCCATCGCCAGCAGCGCGGCAGGAGCCAGCGCGAGCAGGTTGAGCCACAGCGAGTCGGCCTGGACGTATCCGGCCATCGGCGCCAGCACCAGCGTCGCGACATAGGCGCCGACCGCGATGAATGCCCCGTGGCCGAAGTTCAGGACGTCCATCAGACCGAACACCAGCGTCAGGCCCGAAGCCATGATGAAGATCATCATGCCCATGGCGAGGCTTGCGATGGTCAGCGTCACCCAGGTGCTGCCAGAACCGATGAAGGGGATCATGACGAGCGCGAGTGCGACCGGCAGCAGCAGCGGGATGAAATCGCGATTGGCTTGCGGCAGCGGCTCTACGGTCGCCGGGGTCGTCGTCGTGTCGGTCATTGATGCGCCTCGAGGCTGAGACCCAGCAGCTTTTCCTGCAACGATGTATCCTTGGCGAGTTCGGCCATGGCGCCGCGATGCACGATCTTGCCGTTGTCCATCACCAGCACGTTGTCGCCGACTTCCTGCGCCACGCGGAAATTCTGCTCTACCAGTAGGACGGTCGCGCCGCGCTTCTTCACCTCGGCGAGGCATTCGATCAGGTTGACGACGATGGCGGGCGCGAGACCCTTGGTCGGCTCGTCGATCAGGAGCAGCTTGCGCGGCTCGACGATGGCACGGGCGATGGACAGCATTTGCTTCTGCCCGCCGGACAGCGAACCGGCGCGGGACAGCCAGAAGCGTTTCAGTGCCGGGAAGAAGCCGAAGATCCATTGCAGGCGCGTGTCGTCGAGCGGACCTTCGCGCGCCGCAAGGATCAGGTTTTCCTTCACGGTCAGGTCCGAGAACACGGACATGGTTTCCGGCACATAGCCGACGCCGAGACCCGCGATGTCCGGTGTGGATTTCTTTTCGATGTTCTGGCCCGCCAGAACGATCTGGCCGGAGGAGGGCGGCGACAGTCCCATGATGGTGCGCAGCGTCGTGGTCTTGCCCGCGCCGTTGCGGCCGAGCAGCATGGTGATCCGGCCTTCCGGCACATTAAGATCGACGCCGTGCAGGATGTGATACTGCGCGATGTGGGTGTGAACGCCGGTGAGGGTCAGCATGTCGCTCATGCCGCGGTCTCTTGTGGATGAATTGCGATGGTTGCGCTTACTGCATCCCTCCCCCCGGGGAGGGGTCGGGGGTGGGGGTTATCACGAAGATTGCGCTTGTGGTTTACCCCCCACCCCAACCCTCCCCCGCAAGGGGGGAGGGAACTGCGCTGAGTTGGTTGCGGGTGCATCGTGAAAGTCATGCCGCACTCTTTCCGGGCGCGATGCCGAGATAGGCTTCCTGCACGATCGGCGAGGCGATCACCTCGGCAGGCTTGCCGTCGGCCACAAGTTGTCCGTTGTGCAGGACGATGATGCGGTCGGCGAGCGAGCGCACCACGTCCATCTTGTGCTCGACAAGAAGAATGATCTTGCTGGTGTCCTGCTTCAGCCGCGCGATCAGATCGAGCACGACGGGCACCTCGTCGACGCTCATGCCTGCGGTGGGCTCGTCGAACATGAACACCTTCGGCTCCAGCGCCATCATCAATGCGACTTCCAGCTTGCGCTGATCGCCATGCGAGAGCGCAGCTGCGGCAACCGCGCGGCGATTGCCGAGGGCGATGGAGTCGAGAATGGCGTCGGCGCGCTCGATCAGATCGCGGCGCTTCATCCACGGGCGCAGCATTTCGTAGTGAACGCCGCTTGCGGCCTGCACGGCGAGACGGACGTTTTCCTCGACACTCAGGTTCGGGAAAAGATTGGTGAGCTGAAAGGCGCGGCCCAATCCCTTGCGGGTGCGCAGCGGCGCAGTGAGGCGCGTGATGTCTTCGCCCGCAAGCAGCACATCTCCGGCGATCGGACGGAGCTGTCCGGAGATCAGGTTGAAATATGTGGTCTTGCCGGCGCCGTTCGGCCCGACAATGGCGGTGAGTTGGCCCGGACGAAACGTGCAACTCACCTTGTTGACGGCAACATGGCCGCCGAAACGGATGGTCAGGTCACGGGTCTCAAGGGTGAGGGACATGCAGCCATCATCAAGTTGTCGTCCCCGCGAAAGCGGGGACCCATACTCCATGAGTATGGTTCTCCTACGGTGGGCTTCAACAGCATATTGCGGTGATGGGTCCCCGCTTTCGCGGGGACGACATTGAAGGTGGAACAGCGTCTGCGCTCAGTTTCCGACCTCTCCCCGCAAGCGGGGAGAGGTGAAAGAGTCTTACCGCTTGTTCTTGATCGGGATGGTCATGTCCTCGATCTTGAGCTCGCGGACCAGTTCGTTGTCGGCCCATGCGAGGTTCGGATCGACCTTAACCTTGAAGTGATACATGCTTTGCAGCGCCTGATGGTCTTCCTTGCGGAACCTCATCTTGCCCTTGGGCGTATCGAACTCCATGCCTTCCATCGCCGCGATCAGCTTCTCGGTGTCGGTCGACTTCGCCTTTTGCACGGCGGTCACGGCCGCCATCGCCGCAGCGAAACCACCGGCGGTGAAGAAGTCCGGCGGCGCGTTGAAGCGCTTCTGGTGCTCGGTCACGAGCCAGTCGTTGATCGGGTTCTTTGGAATGGCGTAGTAGTAATAGGTCGCGCCTTCGAGGCCCGGCAGGCGCTTGTAGGCCGCGAGTGCCGGCAGGATGTTGCCGCCGCTCGACAGTTCGATGTTGTAGCGCTTCGGGTCCATGTCCTGGATCTTGGTCAGCGGATCGCCGCCGCCGGCCCAGATCACCCAGATGATCTTGCGGCCCGGCTTGTCCTTCAGCGCATCGAACAGGCGCTGGGCTGCCGCGGTAAAGTCGGTCGTAGCTGCCGGGACATATTCTTCCGCTGCCAAGGTCGCACCGGTCTTGCCGAGTGCTTCCTTGAACGCGGCGACGCCGTCCTTGCCGAACGCGTTGTCCTGACCGAGCGTGGCGACAGTGACGCCCTGCTTGCCGATGGCGACCGCGTTTGAGATCGCGTCCTGCGACGAGTTGCGGCCAGTGCGGAAGATGTAGCGATTCCACTTCTCGCCGGTGATGGCGTCGGCAACCGCCGGCTCGACGATCAGCACCTTCTTGTTTTCCTCGGCGATCGGCAGCATGGCCAGCGCCGCGCCAGAGGCGGTGGTGCCGATGGCGAGATCGACCTTGTCGTCCTGATAGGCTTCGGCCAGCGCCGCCTTGGCGAGGTCCGGCTTGCCCTGGTCATCCTTGGTGATCAGGACGATCTTGCGGCCGTCGACCGTCATGGTGTTCTTGGTGGCGTATTCCAGACCCATGCGCAGGCCGTTTTCGGTCTGCTTGGCATAGGCTTCCAGCGGGCCGGTTTTACCGTAGATCAGCGCGATCTTGAGATCGTCGGCTGCCGCCGGTGCTGCAGCCAGTGCGGCCGCGACGCCAGCGAGAATTGCAATTTTACGCATTATTGTCCTCCCCAGTTTCCTCAAGGCCGGACCATACATATCCCGCATGGAATTACCAATTTTTTTGCCGGTGCTTCAGTGCCCTGCACATTAAATGCGCTGGCGGCACAGGTGGGCCCAGCCGCCACTGGTGTTAATAATGAGGGGGAGGCTGATCGGGCGGGGAGCCCGTCTCCGATTTCATCTCGGCGTCATCAAGCCGCTCGCGCAGGGCCAGCATCTCCCGGCTCAGGGCGTCGATCTGCTTCCATTGCGCGGTAATGGTGTTGTTCAGGGTCTCGATGGTCTCGTCGAGATACGCGATGCGGATTTCCAGCGCATCAATGCGTGAAGCGGGCGAGGCGGGTTCAGTCATCGGCTTGCTCGCTCATGTCGATCTCGGTGGCGTCGTGGTCCGCGCCGTCTCCGCGCAGGACCTGACGTTCGCTGAGCCCGTGACCGAGCGCGATGCGCTGGTCGAAGACGAAACATTCGCCGCGCCACAGGCTTTGCGCTTCCGGAATCTCCTCGAGATATTTCAGGATGCCGCCCTTGAGATGATAGACCTCCTCGAAACCCTGCGACAGCAGGTAGGAGCTGGCCTTCTCGCAGCGAATTCCGCCGGTGCAGAACATCGCTATTTTCTTGTGCTTGCCGGGATCGAGCGTCCGGCCGGCGAAGTCCGGAAATTCGCCAAAGCGGGTGATCTTCGGATCGACGGCGCCCTCGAATGTCCCCATCTCGACCTCGAAGCCGTTGCGGGTGTCGAGCAGCAGCACGTCGTCCTGTTTGATGAGCGCGTTCCAGTCGGCGGCATCGACATAGATGCCGACCCTCGCGTTGGGGTCGGTTTCCGGATCCCCGAGCCGGACGATCTCTTTTTTCAGCCGGACCTTCATCCGGTTGAACGGCATCTCGTTCGCAGTGGAGAATTTCAGTTCCAGATTGTCGAGCCGGCCGTTGAACAGCGCACCGTTCTGCAACTGGTTTATCAGGGCGTCGATGGAAGCCTCGCGGCCCGCAACCGTCCCGTTGATGCCCTCGGCGGCGAGGAGAATGATCCCCCTGATGTCGAGAGCCACGCACATGTTGCGCAGGGGCTCCCTCAGATTCTCGAAATCGGGGAGCGCGATGAACTGATAAAAAGCAGCGACCTTGTATGACATGGCGGGGGTTATATCAGGACCGGGCGGCGCGCAAAAACCGGTATTCGGCTCGGTTTCCGCATGGATATGACGAGCCAGTTTGCCGCATTTTGGGGCAAATTTGGCCCCATGGCGGGTGTTGCATTCCCGTCATGGCGGGGCGCGTCAAGAGCGCGCGGTGGAAATAAAGCGGACTTGCGAACCACCACGCCGGGGAAATCTGCTAGACAAAACGTCGGCTTACCTTCGAATCGGAACAGTCCCGTTGCATCAGATTTCAAAAGAGCCCGCTCACAGCGATTCCGGAAAAAAACACTTCAGCATTGCGTTCGGCCTGGAACGGATCGGGCTGATTGCGCTGCGCGCGCCCCGTACGGCGGCGGTCATCCTGCTCGCGCTGTGCGTGGTCGCGGTGTTCGGCATCCAGCGCATCAAGATCGACGACTCGCTGAGCCAGCTGTTCCGCTCCGACACCCCCGAATACAAGCAGTACGAAGAGGTCACCAAGCGCTTCCCGTCCAGCGAATACGATGTGCTGGTGGTGGTGGAAGGAAAGTCGCTGCTGGAGCGCGCCTCGCTCGAAAAGTTGCGCGATCTGGTCACCGATCTGCAACTCGTCGACGGGACGCGCGGCATCATCTCGCTGTTCTCCGCCCGGCAGCCGCCCGAGGGCGGACGGCTTCCCGCAGCCCTGTTTCCTGAAACGCTGCCGGAAGGCGCCGCATATGATGCCTTCATCAAGCGCGTAAAGGAAAACGAAGTCATCAAGGGTAAACTGCTGTCGGACGACGGCACGCTTGCCCTGATCGTGCTGGCGCTGGACCCGAAGATCGTCGGCAACAAGGGTCTCAACGCCACCATCGGCGAAGTCCGCAAGCTGATGACCGAAGACCTCGCGGATACCGGCCTCAGCAGCCAGTTGTCCGGTGTGCCGGTCATGCAGCTCGAAATCCGCAACGCGGTCGAGCGGGACGGTTTGACCTACAACATCGCGGGCATTCTGGCCGGCTGTATCATCGCGATCATCTTCTTCCGTCGCGTTTCGTTCATGATCGTCGCGGCATTTCCGCCGCTGCTGGCGATCCTGCTGTCGATCGGCACGCTGGGCTGGCTCGGCTTCAGCCTCAACATGTTCCTGAACGTGATGACGCCGCTGATCATGGTGATCAGTTTCGCCGACTCGATGCAGCTCACTTTCGCCGCGCGCGACCGGCTGATTGCGGGTGAGGACAAGTACACGGCGTTTCGTAATGCCGTGCTGGTGGTCGGACCGGCCTGCGTGCTGACCCACGGCACGGCGGCGCTGTCGTTCCTTGCCCTGCAGTTTTCCGACTCCGACCTGATCCGCACTTTCGGCGAAGCCGGATTGATGGCGACGATCATCGCGCTGATTGCCGTGCTGTCGCTGGTGCCGGTGTTCGGCGTTCTGCTGGTCCGGAAAGAGAATCTGCTCGCGACCAAGATCAAGGGCGCAGACCGGGGCGTGGAAGCGCTGCGCGCGTTCTGCGCGTGGATCGCCAAGCGCATGGTCGGTCATCCCGGTCTTTTCAGCCTGATTGCACTGGTCGTGGTCGTTGGTCTCGGCATCATCTATGCGAGCCTTGAGCCCAGATATCGGCTGGCCGATCAGGTGCCGGACAAGCAGCAGGCCGTCGAAGCCTCAAGCCGTCTCGATGCCAAGCTGACCGGCGCCAACCCGATCGACGTGCTGATCGAGTTTCCGAAGGGCAAGTCGCTCTACGATCAGGAAACGCTCGATACCATCGCCGCCGTTCACTCGATCATCGAGAAGCAGGCGGGAGTCGGCAACGTCTGGTCGATCGAGACGCTGCGCCGCTGGCTGGCGGAAAAGGCCGGCCGTTCGGACGTGGCGATCCTGAAAGAATACGTTGACCTGTTGCCGGCCTATCTGGTCCGGCGCTTCATTTCCGAGCAGCAGGACGCGGTCGTGGTGTCGGGGCGCGTGCCTGACCTCGACTCGAGCCAGATTCTGCCGACGGTCGAGAAGCTCGACGCCGCGATGGGCGCGGTCCGCAGCGCTCACCCCGGTTACAATATCGCGGTGACGGGCCTGTCGGCCATCGCCGCGCGCAACAGCGCCAGCATGATCGGCAAGCTCAATCATGGCCTGACCATCGAGTTTATTCTGGTGGCGGCCTTTATCGGTCTGGCGTTCCGCTCGGTGGTGGTGATGTTCGCGAGCATCCTGCCCGGTATTTTCCCGGTGGTTCTCTCGGGCACCGTGTTGTGGTTTCTGGGCGAGGGGCTGCAATTCGCCAGTGTGGTCGCGTTGACGGTGTCGTTCGGGTTGGGATTGAGTGCGACAATTCACTTCCTCAACCGCTTGCGGCTGGAAGAAAAGCCGGGTGTCGACGAGGCGCAGGCGGTCGAACGCGCCACGGTTCTGGTCGGCCCAGCCTTGATCCTGACCACGGTGGTGCTGGCCTGCGGATTGGTTGTGACGGTGTTTTCCGATCTGCCGTCGCTGCGCCTGTTCGGATGGCTCAGCGCCTTCGCCATGATCGCGGCGCTGATCGCCGATCTCTTCATTTTGCGGCCGACGGCGATGTGGCTGATCAGCACGTCTCACCGCATCAAGGCGGCATGGGGCAGGAAGTAGGCGAGACGCCCCTCGATTCCAGACAGCAAAAGGCCCGCCGATCATGATCGGCGGGCCTTTTTAAATTCCGGGCTTTAGTTGCTCTTCGCGAGGCTGATGGTCACGCCGCGCAGTTCGCCCTTGGAACTGATGTTGACCGACTGCCGGTTGCCGCGCGTCACCACGTTGAAGGTCGCTGCATAGCCGTTGGTCTGGACCAGTGCGGTGACCTGACCGTTCGCGATGCTGCCCTCGACGCTGCCGTTGACGCCGCGGCTGGCTTCGCTCCAGGAGCCTGTGATATTGCCGCCCCGTGCTGCGATGTCGCTGGTCAGTTCGAACTTGTAGCTGTCACTGGCGCAGCGGAGCACCTGGTGCAGGTTGTTGCCGCTACCATCCACCGTATAGGTGCCGCGGCAGCGGATACGCTCGGTACCGCCTTCGGCGATGGTAATCGTGCCGTTGCCGGACCAGTTGCCTGCATAATTGGCAAATGGCGCGGGCTCGGCCTGTGCGAGCGCGGGAGCCATCAGGAATGCGGCGGCCAGGGCAGCACCGCGGAAACCACGAAAATCAAAACACGACACCGGGAAAGACATCTCTAAACACCATCGTTAGCGGGCGATAAGTATTTGTCGCTCATACCACGCTTTGGTTCACTGGAAAATGTGGCGCGGTGCACCAAAACGAGAAAATAGCGGTGCCGGGCTGCGTGTAAGTCTTGTGACATCGGCTCGTCAGGCTGCGTTCGGCGCTTTTCGGGCGTTCCGCGCGCTGCGGTGCAATGATCGGATGTTTGGGATATTTCCTCCCTGGAGCGGTAGACAATCTCGTTTTTCGGACTTCTAATCCTGTCCAAGGCCGGCGGAAAAAAGCACGGCCATTTGGGAGGACGACGATGAAATTGACGAGACGTGAGTTTTCCGTTGGCGTTGGTGCGGTCCTTGCAGCGCCTTCGTTGATAAGAAGTGCCGGGGCTCAGGGCGCGACCATCAAGATCGGTATGGTCCTTCCAGTCACCGGCTCCGCCGCCGAGCAGGGAAAGTTCGCCTTGAACGGCGCAAAGCTGGCGCTCGAGGCCGTCAACAAGGCAGGCGGCGTTCTTGGCAAGCAGGTTGAACTCATCACCGAAGACGACCAGACCACCAATCCCGGTGTCGTGCTCGCATTCTCCAAGCTCGCCGCGCAGCAGGATATCGTTGCGTTCCTCGGCTCGATCCGCTCGACGCAGGTGCATGCCATGGCGCCGGATGTCCTGAAGCTCGGCAAGCCGATGGCGATCGGTGGAACCGATCCGAACCTGACCCATATGGGCAACAAGTGGCTGTTCCGCTTCCGCCCGAACGACAGCTATTCCGGCAGCGTGATCGCCGACTACGGCAGCAACACGCTCGGCAAGAAGAAGTGGGCGGTGCTGCATTCCACCGACGCGTTCGGCACGGCGGGCGGCAAGGCGCTGACCGAGGGACTGAGCAAGCTCGGCATCACGCCGGTGCTCGATCAGGGTTATGCCAACCAGAGTCAGGACTTCACCCCGGTGGTGCTGGCGATCAAGCAGTCCGGTGCGGACGTTCTCGGTTCTTACTTCACGTTCGAGAACGATCTCGGCATCTTCGCGCGCCAGTTGCGCCAGCTCGGCGTCAACATTCCGTGGGTCGGCTCGCCGTCCATCGTCGGCGTATCCTCGACCCGCCTTGCGGGTGCGTCGCTCTACGGAACCTACGGTGTCGCGGATTATGCGGAAGAGTCCAGTCCGACGGCCAAGGCCTACGGCAAGGCCTATCGCGATGCCTACAAGCTTGCGCCGGACAATCAGAGCGCATGGACCTATGACGCCGTCACCGTGCTCGCCAAGGCGATGAACACCGCAAAGTCCACCGAGCCGGAAAAGGTCCGTTCTGCGATCCTCGCGATCAAGGGATTCGAAGGCGCGGAAGGCCAGTACAACTTCGATGAAAACGGCGACGGCCTTCACGGCTACAACATCGTGAAGAACGACAAGGGCAACATCGTCTTCGAGAAGCATATCGAAGCGAAGCGATAGACACTATGTCGGCGGCGTTTCGCCAGTTGTGCACGAGCCCGCCGCCGTCATTGCGAGCGAAGCGAAGCAATCCAAAGCAAAAGAAGGATGGATTGCTTCGTCGCTTCGCTCCTCGCAATGACGCCGCCAGCAACGTGCCCCGTCTCTCTTGAGCGAGCCTCATATGGATCAGATTCTTCAACTGCTCTTTACGGGCATCGGCATCGGCTCCGTGTATGCGCTGGTGGCGCTCGGCTTCGTGCTGATTTTCCGCGCGACCAACGTCGTGAATTTCGCGCAGGGCGAGTTCTCGATGGTGGCGGCATTCCTGATGGTGGTGTTCGCGGTCGATCTGCAATGGCCGTACTGGCTGTCATTTCTGATAGCGCTGGGCGGCATGGCGCTATTCGGCGTGATCTTCAATCTCGGCGTGTACTATCCGCTGCGTCACCGCACCTTTCTGCCGGTCATCATCGCCACCATCGGCGCATCGATCTTTCTGGCGAATTCGGTACTGGCGATCTACGGACCGGCGCCGCAGGTGCTGGAGGGGTGGTTTGAGACACCGGGCATTCAACTCGGGCCGGTCTATCTCGACAGCCAGTATCTGCTGATCATCGCCGTGACCATTGCGCTGGTGATCCTGAACTACTGGTTCTTCGAGCACACGATGCTCGGCAAGAAGCTTCAGGCGACGTCGCAGGACAAGGAAATGGCGTCGCTTCTCGGCATCTCGGTGTCGAGCATGATCATGATCACCTTCATCTATTCCGCGGTGCTTGGCGGGCTGGCCGGCATCCTGGTCGCGCCGATCCTGTTCGTCTCGATCCAGATGGGCGCGACGATTGCGCTGAAGGCATTCGCGGCCACGATCATCGGCGGCTTCGGCGATGTGACCGGCGCAATCATCGGCGGGATCGCGCTCGGCATCATCGAGACCTTCGGCGCGGCTTATGTGTCGGTTCCGTACAAGGATGCATTCGCGTTCCTTGTGCTGATCCTGTTCTTGGTCTTCCGTCCGCAAGGCATCTTCGGCGAACGCGTGGCGGAAAAAGCATGAGCATGCCGAGCCAGAACATACGGTTACCGCCACCCTGCGCTCGACGCCCCTGGTGCTGCGGCATCTGCCATATTTTGTCGTCGCCGCGATCGCCGTGTTTGCCGCGGCGACGATGAACTTCGATGGTTACGTGCTCAACATCCTGATGCAGGCGGCCACGTTTGCCATCGCCGTGTTCGGTCTGACGGTCGTGCTCGGGCTGTGCGGGCAGATCAATCTGGCGCAGGCGGCATTTTTCGGACTGGGCGCCTATGCGGTCGGTCTCGGGACTGCCGACTACCAGATCAACTTCTGGATATGTCTTGTGGCAGGTTCGCTGCTGGCGCTGGCCGCCGGAGCGCTGCTGGGCATGAGCACGCTCAAGCTTGGCGGCCATTACCTCGCCATGGTCACGATCTCGTTCCAGCAGATTGTCTCGCTGGTCATGATTAATGCGATCTGGCTGACGCGCGGCCCCGACGGCATCTCGAAAATCGGACGGCCGGCGCTGTTCCAGTCGCAGCAGTCGTTTCTCGCGTTCTGCGTCGCGGCGCTCGCGGTGATCGGCTATCTCGTCTGGCATCTGCCGGATACGCGGATCGGCCGCGCCATGCGCGCGGTACGTGACAATGAACTCGCTGCGGGCGTCGCGGGCATCGATATCTTCCGCACCAAGGTCGCGGCGTTTGCGTTGTCTGCGCTGCTTGGCGGAATCGGCGGCGGGCTGTTCGCCGGCGGCTTCTCCTATGTCAGTCCGGACCAGTTCTCCTTCGCGGAATCGATCGTCTTCCTCACCATGGCGCTGCTGGGCGGCGTCGGATCGCCAATCGGCGCCGTGATCGGCACCGGGTTGCTGATCCTGATTCCGGAATGGCTACGCTTCCTGAAGAACATTCCGGGACTGTATCTGGCGATCTACGGACTGTTCGTGATCCTGATTGTGCGCTTCATGCCGGACGGCATCTGGGGGTTCGTTCAGGAGATCATCACCAAATGGCGGGCGAGGTCGCCGCCGCAGATTGCTAGCCCCGCGCTGCAACTTGCACCGGCCAGGATCGGTGGCGACATGGTGCTTGAAGTCACCGGCCTGTCGAAGCACTTCGGCGGTCTGAAGGCCGTCGACAAGGTCGATCTCTCCGTGCGCCGGGGCAGCGTCCACGCGCTGATCGGACCGAATGGTTCGGGCAAGACCACCACACTCAATATGCTGTCCGGCCTCTACAAGACGACCGCCGGCAGGATCGTCCTCGACGGCACCGACGTGACCGACATGCCCGCGCACCAGCGCACGGCGGCAGGCCTCGGTCGAACCTTCCAGAATATCCGGCTGTTCCGTTCGATGAGCGCGCTGGAAAACGTGGTGATCGGCGCGGAGCGTCCGGGCAATACGCTGATCGGCGAGGGCGGTCAGGACGCGCTGACGCAGCGGGCGATGTCGGCGCTGACGTTCGTCGGCCTCGGCGGGCGGGCCAACGAACTGGTATCCAGCTTCTCCTATGGCCACCAGCGCCTGATCGAGATCGCCCGCGCACTGGCGGGAAATCCAACGCTGTTGCTGCTGGACGAACCTGCGGCCGGTCTGAACTCCAGCGAGAAGGTCGAACTGCATGACCTGCTCAAGCGCATCGCAGCGCAAGGGCTCACCATTCTCATCATCGATCACGACATGACGCTGGTGCGCGAGGCGGCGCAGCACATCACCGTGCTCAACTTCGGCAAACGCATTGCCGACGGCGAGTCGCTGGCGGTGTTGCAGCATCCCGATGTTATTTCCGCTTATCTCGGGACGGAGTGAGTCATGGCTTTGCTCGAGATCAACGACCTCATTGTGCTCTACGGCGAAATCGAAGCGTTGCGGGGCATTTCACTGAAGGTGGAGCAGGGGCAGGTGGTGACGCTGCTCGGCTCCAACGGGGCGGGCAAGTCCACCACGCTGCGTGCGATATCAGGCCTCGCCAAGCCGGCGGCCGGGGAAATCCTGTTCGACGGCAAGTCGATTGTGGGCCTCGGGCCGGAAGCTATCGTGCGTCTCGGTATTTCGCACGTTCCGGAGGGGCGGCGGGTGTTTCCCGGCCTCACCGTGAAAGAAAATATTATGCTCGGCGCGTCGAATCGCCGGGTCGCGAAAGCGCAACTGTCGCGCGAAGCCGATGCGATGTTCGATCTGTTCCCCGATATCCGCGCGTTTTCCGACAAGCTCGGCTGGACACTGTCCGGCGGGCAGTTGCAGATGGTGGCGGTGGCGCGCGGGCTGATGGCAAAGCCGCGGCTCTTGTTGCTTGATGAGCCGTCGCTCGGCCTTGCGCCGGTGATCGTGCAGGCCGTGTTCCGGATCATCGCCGAAATCCGCAAGGAAACGACTGTTTTACTTGTCGAGCAAAATGCGCGAATGGGATTGTCCGTCGCCGACTACGGCTACGTGCTGGAAACGGGCCGTCTTGCTCTCGGCGGGAAACCCGACGAACTGTGGAGCAACGAAGCAATCAGAGCCGCTTATCTAGGCGGCCATACCAAGGCAGCTGTTTAACGATGGTAACAATCAACTCCCAGAAGCTGATCGGCTTCGTATCTGACATCTTCTCCCGTGCCGGCTCCTCGAAAGCTGAGGCGGATCGCATCGCTATGTATTTGACGACAGCGAACCTCACCGGCCACGACAGCCACGGCGTCATCCGCGTGCCGCAGTATGTGAAGTGGGTGAAAGAGGGCGCGATCATTCCCGACCAGACCATCAAGCTGGTGGTCGACACGCCGTCGATCGCGGTGGTCGATGGCGGCTTCGGCTATGGGCAAACAGTGACGCCGCAAGCCGTGAGAGTCGGCATCGACAAATGCAAGGCCGTTGGTCTCTCCGCGATGACGCTGAAGAATTCAGGTCACCTCGGGCGCGTCGGCGACTGGGCGGAAATGGCGGCGGCGGAAGGTCTGGTCTCGATCTTCTTCGTCAATGCAGCGGGCTCGGTGCTGGTCGCGCCTTATGGGGGTGTCGCGCGCAAGCTCTCCACTGCGCCTTATTGCGTCGGCATTCCGCGCCCCGGACAAGGGCCGGTGGTGCTGGATTTTGCAACCTCCATCGTTGCCGAAGGCAAGGTGATGGTGGCGAGCCGCGGCGGCAAGAAGCTGCCGAAGGGCGCGCTGGTCGATCAGGATGGCACGCTCAGCGAAGACCCGCATGTGCTTTACGGGCCTTATGAAGCCGATGGCCCGCGTGTCCATGCACAGGGCAAGGGCGCGATCCGCGCATTCGGCGAGCACAAGGGCTCGGGCCTCGCGCTGATGTGCGAACTGCTCGGCGGCGCGCTGACCGGCAACGGTGCGACCAAGACCGACCGGCGTTTCTCCAACGGCATGCTGGCGATCTTCATCGATCCGAAGGTGGTCGACCCCGCGCATTTCTTCGATGGGGAAGTCGCCCGGTACATCGCCTATTTCAAGGACAGCAAGCTGGCGCAGGGGCACGATGCGGTGCTGATTCCGGGCGAGCCGGAAGCGGCCACGCGCGCGGAGCGCACCAAAAACGGGGTGCCCCTGACCGACGAGACATGGAATTCCATCACGGCAACGGCGCGGTCGGTCGGTATCGATGACGCCGCCGTTGCCAAGGCGACCGGATAGGTCGAGGATCAGGTTTAGCCGGAGGGCATCTCATGCATGACCCGCGTCCAAACCAAGCAACAACAATCAAAACAGAAACGGGAAACGATCGTATGGCAAACAAGGTCATGGAAATCTGGGCTGCGGGCAAGGTGGTGGTCAACGGCTGGCTTGCGATCCCCTCCGGCTTTTCTGCCGAGGTGATGGCGCAGTGCGGTTTCGACAGCGTCACCGTCGATATGCAGCACGGCGTGCAGGATTATCAGTCGATGATCCAGTGCTTCCAGGCGATGCAGGCGCATCCGGTGACACCGATGGTGCGCGTGCCGTGGAATGAGCCCGGCATCATCGGCAAGGTGCTCGACGGCGGCGCTTACGGGGTCATCTGTCCGATGATCAACACGAAAGAGGAAGCCGAACGCTTCGTGCAGTATGCGAAGTATCCGCCCCGCGGCACCCGCAGCAACGGACCGATCCGCGCCATGATGTATGGTTCAGCGGGTACCTATCAGCAGACGGCCAATGAAGAGACGCTCTGCATTCCGATGATCGAGACCAAGACCGCGGTCGAAAATCTCGAAGCGATCCTCGACGTGAAGGGCATTGCCGGCGTCTATATCGGCCCGTCCGATCTCGGCTTTTCCTATGGCCTGCATCCGACGCTCGACCGGACCGAACCGGAAATCATCAAGATCTATGAGCGGATCGTGAAGGAATGCGACAAGCGCGGCATTTTCCCCGGCATTCATTGCAGCGGCGCGCCGGGCGCCGCACTTGCCATCGAGCGCGGGTTCAAGCTGGTGACGATCATGAATGACAGCGGGTTGCTCGCGATGTCCGCCAAGAGCCACATCGCCGAGACGCGGAAGAACTCCGGCGGCAAGGCGTAGCATCTTCACCTCTCCCCGCCTGCGGGGAGAGGTTCCCAGCGAAGCGAGCGGGTGAGGGGCCATTCTGCCTAACGTGCAATTGCCCCTCACCCGGAGCTACGCTCTGTCTCAGACCTCTCCCCGTAAACGGGGAGAGGTGAAAGACGCCAGAGCTAAACAAGGATAACAACCATGGCCGCGACACCCGTAATCCGTCTTCACTCCGATGACAGCGTGGTGATTGCGCGGACGGCGCTGCTGCCTGGCGCCGAAGTGGCGCAGGGTGTCGCCGCGACCGAACGCATTCCCGCGGGCCACAAGGTGGCGGTGAAGCCGATCGCCGTCGGCGAGCCGGTGATGCGCTACGGTCAGATCATCGGTTTTGCCACCGTTCCGATCGCGCCGGGCCAGCATGTCCATGTGCAGAACATCGGGATGGGTGAGTTCTCCAAGGACTATGCCTATGGCGTGGACGTCAAGCCGACGCCGAACTTCGATCTGCCTGCGACGTTTCAGGGCATCCGCCGTCCCGACGGCCGCGTGGCGACACGCAATTACATTGGCATTCTGACTTCGGTGAATTGCAGCGCGCATGTCGCGGGGCTCGTCGCCGATGTGTTCAAGAAAAATCCGTTCACGGGTCACGATCCGCTGGCGGCGTTCCCGAACGTCGATGGCGTTGTCGCGCTGACCCACAAGACCGGTTGCGGCATGACCCAGCTTGAGCCGCTGACGGTGCTTCGCCGCACGCTCGGCGGCTACGCGCGCCATGTGAATTTTTCGCATGTGATCATTCTCGGTCTTGGCTGCGAAATGAACCAGATCGGCGGATTTCTGGAAGAACAGAGGCTGGCGGGACGCCTGCGATCGCTGGACATTCAGGATGTCGGCGGTTCGCGCAAGACGGTGGAGAAGGCGGTCGCGTTCGTGCGCGAAGTGCTGGCGGAATCGAACAACATCAAGCGGGAGCCATGTCCGGCGAGTGAACTGACAGTCGCGCTTCAATGCGGTGGCTCGGACGGTTACTCCGGTGTGTCGGCCAACCCGGCGCTGGGCGCGGCGAGCGATCTCTTGGTGCGCCATGGCGGCTCGGTGATCCTCTCCGAGACGCCTGAGACCTATGGCGCGGAGCACCTTCTCACACGCCGAGCGGTCAGTCCTGAAGTCGGCGAGAAACTTGTCGCGTTGATGCGGTGGTGGGAAGACTACACGCAGCGCAACGGCGCGGAGATGGATTCCAACCCCAGCCCCGGCAACAAGGCCGGTGGTCTCACCACCATTCTTGAAAAGTCCCTCGGCGCGATGGCCAAGGCCGGCAGCACCAACCTCGTCGATGTGGTCGGCTATGCCGAGCCGGTCACCAAAAAAGGCTTCACCTTCATGGATACGCCGGGCTTCGATCCGGTGGCCGCCACGGGGCAGGTGGCGGGCGGTGCGAACCTCGTCTGTTTCACCACAGGGCGCGGCAGTGTGTTCGGCTGCAAGCCGTCACCGTCGATCAAGCTCGCGACCAACACGCCGATGTTCCGCCGCATGGAAGACGACATGGACGTCAACTGCGGAACCATCCTGGACGGTGACGAAACCGTGCAGCAATGCGGCCAGCGTATTTTCGACCTGATTCTGCGGGTCGCCTCCGGAGAACAGACCAAGAGCGAGGCGTTCGATTTTGGCGCTGCGGAATTTGCGCCATGGGTATTAGGCGCTACGATGTAGCCTGAAGAGTCGAGGCAAAATCGACCGCAGGGAGGACGCCATGCCGGCCGTTGAACGTGTCGATCCCAAGACGATCTTTTCTGCCGAGGAATGGGCGCGGCTGACCGCGCGTGACTCCTGGCGCGGCATGTGGCTGGTCGTGCATTGCTGGGGCACCATCGCCGCCGCCGTTGCCCTTGTGACGATCTGGCCGAACCCGTTCATCTGGCTGGCCGCCGTGATGATTGTCGGCACGCGGCAACTTGGGCTGGCGATCCTGATGCACGAGGCGGCTCACGGCGGACTGCACACCAACCAGAAGATCAACGAGTTCGTCGGCAACTGGATCTGCGCCGTGCCGGTGGGTGCGACGCTGGCGGGCTATCGCACCTACCATCTCAAGCATCACCGGTTCACGCAGCAGCCGGAAGATCCCGATCTTGGGCTATCGGCGCCGTTTCCGATTTCAAAGGACAGCTTCTACCGCAAGGCTTTCCGCGACCTCACCGGGCAAACCTTCATCAAGCAGCGTTCGCCGTCATTCAAGGCGCTGTTCGCCCGGCGCGAACCTGTGCTGACGGACGCGATGCGCGATGAGGAGACCGAGAACTTCCTGACCAGCGGCCGGATCGCCATGCAGCGGTTTCTCGGCGTCAACGCGATTTTGTTCGGCCTGTTCTGGCTGGCCGGTGCGGGCATCTGGTTCTTCGGCGTCTGGGTCGTCGCGATGGCGACATGGTTTCCGCTGGTGACCCGCGTGCGCAACATTGCCGAGCATGCCTGCACCTCGACCGGTCCAGATCCATTCAGCCATGCGCGCACAACCCATGCGAACATCGTCGAGCGCGCGTTGATCGCGCCGTACTGGGTGAACTATCACGCCGAGCATCACCTGTTCATGTATCTGCCGTGCTACCGGCTCGAGGAGGCACACCGCCTGCTCACCGAGAAGGGCCTGATCCAGCGGGTTGACGTCGCTCCTAGCTATCTCGACGTGCTGCGCCTCGCCACGTCGCGCGCGCGGCCTGCCTCCGCCGCATGACCGCCGCAAGGATCGCAATCGCGCTCATGGTATCGCTGTGTGCAGCGACGCTTGCGCATGCGCAGGAATGGCCGACGCGGCCGATCACGCTTTCAGGACACCAGGACGAGAAGACAGAATGACAAAGGGTCTCAAGAAAGGGCTGACCAGCTACGGCGATCCCGGATTTTCGCTGTTCCTGCGCAAGGCCTTCATCAAGGCGATGGGCTATTCCGACGACGCGCTGGAGCGCCCGATTGTCGGCATCACCAACACCTACAGCGATTATAATCCCTGCCACGGCAATGTCCCGCAGATCATCGAGGCGGTGAAGCGGGGCGTCATGCTGGCGGGTGCGATGCCGATGGTGTTTCCCACCATTTCGATTGCCGAGAGTTTTTCGTATCCGACCTCGATGTATCTGCGCAACCTGATGGCGATGGATACCGAAGAGATGATCCGCGCTCAGCCGATGGATGCGATCGTCGTGATCGGCGGTTGTGACAAGACCCTGCCGGCGCAGATCATGGCGGCGGTGAGCGCCGATCTTCCGACCGTGGTGATCCCGGTGGGGCCGATGGTGGTCGGGCATCACAAGGGCGAGGTGCTGGGCGCCTGCACCGATTGCCGTCGCATGTGGGGCAAGTTTCGCGCGGGTGAAATAGATCAGGATGAGATCGAGGCTGTCAACGGGCGCCTCGCGCCGTCGGTCGGCACCTGCATGGTGATGGGCACCGCCAGCACCATGGCCTGCGTCACCGAGGCGCTGGGCCTGTCGCTGCCGATGAGCGCGACGATTCCCGCGCCGCATTCCGAGCGAATACGCTCGGCCGAACACAGCGGCAAGCGCGCCGCTGAAATGGCCGTGACCGGAGGCCCGCGTCCCAGCGAACTGCTGACGCCGGCCGCGCTCAGGAATGCGCAGGTGGTGTTGCAGGCCATCGGCGGCTCGACCAACGGGCTGATTCATCTGACGGCGATAGCCAATCGGACGCCGCATCGCATCGACCTCGATGCGTTCGACAAGCTCGGCCGCGAGGTGCCAGTGCTGATCGATCTCAAGCCGTCGGGCGCACATTATATGGAGCACTTCCATCACGCGGGTGGCGTGCCGAAGCTGATGAAGCAGCTCGGCGACCTGATCGATCTCGATGCGAAAACCATCGCGGGTGGAACGCTGCGCGATGTCGTCGCCAATGCGGAGGAAGTTCCGGGGCAGGATGCGATCCGGCCTCGCGACAATCCAATCAACCGCGAAGGCGCGATGGCCGTGCTGCACGGCAATCTGGCGCCGCGGGGTGCTGTCATCAAACAGTCGGCGGCGACGCCGAAGCTGCTTCAGCACACCGGGCGGGCGGTGGTGTTCGAATCGGTTGAGGACATGACGCTCCGTGTCGACGATCCCAATCTCGATGTGAAGGCCGATGACGTGCTGGTCCTGCGCAATGCCGGCCCGAAGGGCGCGCCGGGTATGCCGGAGGCCGGGTATCTGCCGATCCCGCAGAAAATCCTGCGCACCGGCGTCAAGGACATGGTGCGAATCTCGGATGCCCGCATGAGCGGCACAGCATTCGGCACCATCGTTCTGCACATCACGCCGGAGTCGGCGGTGGGTGGTCCGCTTGCGCTGGTGCAGACTGGCGACATGATTCGGCTCGATGTTGCGAAACGGCGCATCGATCTTCTGGTCGATGAAGTCGAACTGACGATGCGCCAGAAAGCATTGCCCAAGCCGGTGGCGCCCGACTGGGCCGCGCGCGGCTATGCGCACCTTTTTCATGAAACGATCACGCAGGCCGATGAAGGCTGCGATTTCGATTTCATGCGGCGGGAGGGTCCCGGCAAGGCTTGAGCCACAGGAAAGTGCACCGTTTCGTTTGAACCATTCACCGAAGGGGAGAAAGCGATGAGCACCATGACACTGACGGCGGAACAGCACGCCGACCGCCGCAGGAGAATCTGGGCCATTGTCGGAAGTTCATCGGGCAATCTCGTCGAATGGTACGATTTCTACGCTTACGCGTTCACGGCGCTCTATTTCGCGCACGCGTTCTTTCCCGCGGGCAACCAGACCACGCAACTGCTGCAAACCGCTGCGGTGTTTGCCATCGGCTTTCTGATGCGCCCGATCGGCGGATATATTTTCGGCACCATCGCCGACAGATATGGCCGCAAAACCTCGATGGTCACATCCATCCTGATGATGTGCGGAGGCTCGCTCGCCATCGGCCTGCTGCCGACCCATGACACTATTGGCGTCGCGGCGCCGATCCTGCTGTTGCTGGCCCGCATGGTGCAGGGACTTTCGGTCGGCGGCGAATATGGCACCACCGCGACCTACATGAGCGAGGTCTCGCTTCCGGGCAAACGCGGTTTCTACGCATCGTTCCAATACGTCACCCTGATCGGCGGGCAGCTTCTGGCATCGCTCGTCGTGCTCGTCGTTCAGCTTTCGATGACGGATGCGGAATTGCGCGCGTGGGGCTGGCGTATTCCGTTCCTGATCGGCGCGCTCTGTGCCATCGTCGCACTTTATCTGCGGATGTCACTGCACGAGACGTCGTCCGAAAAGAGCCGCTCGCAGGAGGGCGCGGGCACCCTGCGCAACATATTCACCCATCACCTGAAGCCGTTCCTGCTGGTGCTCGGCTATACGGCGGGCGGATCGCTGATCTTCTATACGTTCACCACTTATATGCAGAAGTATCTGGTGAACTCGGCGCATATGGATCACCGCACGGTGAACATCGTCATGAGCGCGGTTCTTTTCACCTACATGATCATGCAGCCGCCGTTCGGTGCGTTGTCGGACAGGATCGGTCGCCGTACGCAGATGCGGATATTCGGATTGCTGGCGACGCTGTGTGTTGTGCCGCTGATGTACGCGATCGGCGGCGTCACCAGTCCGTACATGGCGTATGTCCTGATCGTCCTCGCACTGGCGATCGTATCGCTTTACACCTCGATCAGCGGCGTCGTGAAAGCGGAGATGTTTCCACCGGAGGTGAGGGCGCTCAGCGTCGGCTTCGCCTATGCCATCGCGAATGCGCTGTTCGGCGGCTCTGCGGAGTACGTCGCGTTGTGGTTCAAGGATCACGGCATCGAATCGAGCTTCTTCTGGTACGTAACCATTCTGTGCGGCATCGCGTTCCTCGCTGCGATCCTGATGCCGGACCCCAAGGTCAAGGGCTATCTGCACGGTCACGAGTCTGATCCGGACTAGAGCAGTTCGCGAAACCTCGGCCTTATCCGGCAGTCAGTCTGACCTATCGGGAACCGAGCCGAATATCTTTCAGGTGATTGTCGGAACAAGCTGTACAGCGTAGCTTTCGCGCCTGCTTGATGCCAAGCGGCGAAACATCATTCGCCGCCGTGAAAGTTGCGTGTTCCGATGGCGAGGCGCTGATCATGCGCGGCGAAATCCATCATATCCATTCGAGCAACGACGGAGGGTCTTCGCACGAGGCGTCGTCGCGCCGTCTCGCGGCCATCATCGCAGGCGATATCTCGGGTTACAGCCGCCTGATGCAGATGGATGAAGACGGGACTTATGCGCGCGTCAAGCGGATTGAACGCGACCTGATCGAGCCGACCATCGCTGAACATCATGGCAGGCTGGTCAAGACAACGGGCGATGGATTTCTCGCAATCTTCGACAGTCCGGTGGAAGCCGTCCGGTGCGGCATCGTGATTCAGCAAAGCATGGTCGGCCGCAATGCGTCGCTGCCCCGCGAGCACTGGATCGTTTACCGCATCGGGGTCAACCTCGGCGACGTCATTATCGAGGATGATGATGTTTATGGGGATGGCGTGAACGTGGCCGCACGCCTGGAAGGAATAGCTGCACCGGGACAGATCTATATTTCCGGCGGCATCTACGAACAGATCAAGCACAAGCTCGTTTGCGGCTATCAGTCGCTCGGCGACCGCCAGGTCAAGAACATTACGGACCCGGTGCGGGTGTATCGGGTTCTTCCCGATCCGTCCGCGATATCGACAGGCCGGACCAGATTGGTGATTGCATTGCTTGCTGCCGCCACTTTGCTTCTCCTGGCTGTTGCGGGCGGGGCGCTTTGGTATCTTTTGGTCAGGCCGGAGAGCCAGCTCGCCAGCCCGTCGCCTGCGGCATCTCCATCTCCGGTCGATGTCGCAAAGACGGCGCCGCCGCCGATTGCCCCTCAGGCCGCACCAAAGGCGCCAACCACGGCAGTTGCGCCCGCGACGAAGCAGCAGCCTTCGCTGCAACCGATCAAGGAGCCTGAAATGATTTCGCTTCCCGGAGGCAGTTTCGCCATGGGCAGCAATGACGACATCACCGAAAAGCCGGTTCATCAGGTGGCGATCAAGCCATTCGCGATTGGCAAATATCCCGTGACGGTGAGGGAATGGAACGAATGCACGGCGGCCAAGGCGTGCGGGTTTGTGGCCGTGGACAGGGAAGACGCACCCGTGACGGACGTGAACTGGAACGATGCCAGGCAGTTTGCCGCATGGCTCACGCAAATGACGGGAAAGACCTATCGTCTTCCGAGCGAAGCGGAGTGGGAATATGCCGCGCGTGGCGGCACCCAAACACGATACTGGTGGGGCGATCAGTTCCGGCCCGGCATGGTCAACTGCAAAAACTGCATCGAGGGTGCGGCTGTCGAGCAGCCGATGAAGGTCGGCAGCCTCAAAGCGAATCCGTTTGGACTCCATGATATGGGCGGTGGCGTCGATCAGTGGGTCGAGGACTGCTGGCACAAGAACTATCAGGGTGCGCCGTCCGACGGCTCGGCCTGGGTCAGCGACGGCGATTGTTCCTCGCGCGTGATCCGCTCAGGTTCGTGGCGCAACGATATGCGTTCCGCCCGGCCGGCGAGCCGGGACCGATATGATGTCGGGGTGCGCTATCCCACCCACGGCTTCCGCGTTGCTCTTTCCCGTTAGGAGGCGTCATGGCGATCATCAGAACCATCGCGCTGTCGGCGGCGCTGTCGCTGCTGCCATTTGTGGTTCACGCCCAGGGAACACCGGCAGGCAAGGATGCGTATCTCTATTTCGTCTGGCCGCAGGATGGTGCGACGATCAAGGGGGCGTTCTGGTGCCGCTTCGGTTTGCGCAACATGGGCGTTACCCACGCCGGCGACAACTTTACCAACGCCGGGCACCATCATCTGCTGATCGATGTGAACGAACCGCTCGACCCCAAGGAGCCTATCCCGCAAGACAAGTCCCATCTTCATTTCGGCGCGGGACAGACCGAGGCGCGCATCGAATTGCCTCCCGGGAAGCACACGCTTCAACTCGTGCTCGGCGACGCCAAACACTATCCCTTCGATCCTCCGGTTGTCTCGAAGAAGATCACCGTGACGGTTAAATGATCAGGGTTGGATCGGCTCAATACGTCGCGCGGCCGCCGGAAATGTCGAACACCGCGCCGGTTGTGTAGAGGCATTCTTCGGACGCCATCCATGCCACGAGCGAGGCCAGTTCTTCCACCTTCAGGAATCGCCCGCGCGGAATTTTCGACAGCATGAAATCGATGTGCTGCTGCGTCATCTGGTCGAAGATCGCGGTCTTTGCGGCGGCGGGTGTCACGGCGTTCACCGCGATATCGGTGCCCGCCAGTTCCTTGCCGAGCGATTTGGTCAGCGCGATCACACCGGCCTTCGAGGCCGAGTAGTGCGAGGCGTTGGGGTTGCCTTCCTTGCCTGCGATGGACGCGATGTTCACGATCCGCCCGTAATTGTGTTTCAGCATCACCGGCACGATGGCCTTGCAGCAGAGGAAAGGGCCATCCAGGTTGATCTTCATCACCTGCCGCCATTCGTCATAGGACAGATCGGCAACGGTCTTGTTGACGCCCGCAATGCCTGCGTTGTTCACAAGAATGTCGATACGGCCAAACGCTTTCAGCGTGGCATCCTTCGCCGCTTCGACCGCGGCGGGATCGGTGACATCGACCTTGAGCACGGTCACTGCGGCGCCGACCTCCCTGGCGGTTTTCTCGGCCAAAGCCTGGTCGAAATCCCAGATCGCGACCTTCGCGCCGGAGGCGGCGAAACGTTCGGTAATGGCGCGGCCAAAGCCCTGCGCGCCGCCGGTGACGACGGCGAACCGTCCGTTGAGGTCGATCTTGTTCACGGTGGCTCTCCCGAGGTTTCTTACGAGGATATTGCTGCGGCAACTGCGGACTGCTCCCTCTCCCTGGCGGGGAGAGGGGCACTAAATCTATCGAGAGATTCTACGCCCTCACCCGGATTGCTTCGCAATCCGACCTCTCCCCACGGGAGAGGTGAATAACTCACTCTATTTCGCTTTTGGTGGAGCGTCGAAATCACAGCGTCCAGCCGCCGTCGATGATGTGGGCGACGCCTGTCGTGAAGGCGCTTTCGTCGCTGGCGAGATAGACCGCAAGTGATGCGATTTCGTCGGCCGTGCCGAGGCGGCCCATCGGCTGGCGGCTGACGAACATGTCACGCCCGCCAGCTCCCAGCGCAGCAGCCCGGCCCAGCATCGATGGCGTTTCGATCGTGCCGGGGCAAATGCTGTTGCAGCGGATGCCCTTGGTGATGAAATCGACCGCGACGGCGCGGGTCAGGGCGGCCACGGCGGCCTTGGTGGCGCTGTAGACATAGCGGTTCGGCGCGGCCTTGAACACGCCGGCAGCCGACGCGATGTTCACGATCGAGCCGCTGCCGTTCTCCAGCATCGAGGGCAGGAACGCCCTGATGGTCCGGTGCATCGACTTGACGTTGAGGTCGAACGAGAAGTCCCAGTCGCCATCGGAGCAGTCCAGCACCGTGCCGTTGTGAACGAAGCCCGCCGCGTTGAGCAGGATGTCGACCTTGCCGGCTTTCGATGCCATCGCATTCACAGCCGCGGTGTCGCGGACGTCGAGCTTATGGACCTCGGCGATGCCCTCTTTCTTCAGAGAAGCGAGACCGGCTTCGTCAACGTCGGTCGCGATCACGGTCGCGCCTTCGCGGGTGAAGGCGAGGGCGCAGGCGCGGCCGATGCCGGCTGCGCCCGCGGTGATGAAGGCACGCTTGCCTTTCAGCCGATCAGACATGTGACGATTCCCTGTCCTGTGACCATCGTTTCAGATTGTCATTGCGAGGAACGGAGCGACGAAGCAATCCATTTTACCTAAGGTGGATTGCTTCGCTTCGCTCGCAATGACATTGCGAGGTTCAATGATTGTCGCGCGCCACGCCGATGGTGCCGGCGATGTTGCGATAGCGGGTTGCGAGTTCGAGGCACGCGCCGGTGGCCTGCTGGCCGACGGTGTCGCGATAAAGCTCCTGCCATGGCGTCTGGTTCTTTGGATACTTGAAACCGCCGCTGGCCATCAGGTCGGCGTGACGTTTCTTCACCTCGGCGTCGGAGATCAGGATGTTAGCTTCGCCCTTGTTGAGGTCGATGCGTACCCGGTCGCCGGTTTTGAGGATCGCAAGCCCGCCATTGGCAGCTGCTTCCGGTGAGGCGTTGAGGATCGAGGGGGAGCCCGATGTGCCGGACTGTCGCCCGTCGCCGATGCAGGGCAGCGACGTGATGCCCTTCTTGATCAGCGCCGCGGGCGGCTGCATGTTCACGACCTCCGCGCCGCCGGGATAGCCGATCGGCCCGACGCCGCGCACGAACAGCATGCAGTGCTCGTCAATGTTGAGCGACGGATCGTCAATCCGGTGGTGATAGTCCTCCGGCCCCTCGAACACGATGGCGCGGCCCTCGAAGGCCTCCGGGTCTTTCGGATTGGACAGATAACGGTCGCGGAATTCCTTCGAGATCACGCTGGTCTTCATGATCGCGGAATCGAACAGGTTGCCGCGCAGGACGATAAAGCCGGCGTCCTTCACCAAGGGCTTGTGATACGTACGGATCACGTCGCTGTCCGGAGCGGTCGCATCCTTGCAGTTCTCGCCCATGGTCTTGCCGTTGACGGTGAGCGCGTCCTCGTGGATGCGCTTGTGTTTCATCAGTTCGCGCACCACCGACGGCACACCACCGGCGCGGTGATATTCCTCGCCGAGGTAGAAGCCTGCGGGCTGCATATTCACCAGCAGCGGCACATCGTGGCCAATGGTCTGCCAGTCCTCGATCGAGAGATCCACGCCGATGTGACGGGCGAGGGCGTTGATGTGGATCGGAGCATTGGTGGAGCCGCCGATGGCCGAGTTCACCACGATGCAGTTCTCGAATGCCTTCCGGGTCAGGAAGTCGGACGGCTTCAGATCCTCCCACACCATTTCAACGGCGCGCTTGCCGGTCTCATAGGCGATCTGGCCACGTTCGCGATAAGGCGCCGGGATGGCTGCGCAGCCGGGGAGCGAAAACCCGAGCGCCTCGGCAAGAGAATTCATGGTTGAGGCGGTGCCCATGGTGTTGCAGTGACCGACGGAGGGCGCGCTTGAGGCCACGATCTCCATGAACTCGTCATAATCGATCTTGCCGGCGGCCATTTCCTCGCGCGATTTCCAGACCACGGTGCCGGAACCGGTCCGCTCGCCATTGAACCAGCCGTTCAGCATCGGCCCGCCCGAAAGGACGATCGCGGGAATGTTCACGGTCGCAGCCGCCATCATGCAGGCAGGCGTGGTCTTGTCGCAGCCCGTGGTCAGCACCACGCCATCCAGCGGATAGCCGAACAGGATTTCGACCAGGCCGAGATAGGCGAGGTTGCGGTCCAGCGCCGCAGTCGGCCGCTTGCCCGTTTCCTGAATGGGGT
Source organism: Afipia sp. OHSU_II-C1 (assembly GCF_000497575.1). Taxonomy (GTDB): domain Bacteria; phylum Pseudomonadota; class Alphaproteobacteria; order Rhizobiales; family Xanthobacteraceae; genus Afipia. The sequence continues at coordinate 459 of NZ_APJI01000001.1, read as the reverse complement.
GGGTCGGAAATTCCATCGCGATGCCGCCGGCCTCGCGGATGCCCTCGCGCACGCGCTGGGCCAACTCGATATGATGGCGGTTGCAGGGCGACAGATCGTTGCCGGTCTGGGCGATGCCGATGATCGGTTTGCCGGATTGCAGTTCGTGCCGTGTCAGCCCGTAATTCAGATACCGCTCGAGATAGAGGGCCGTCATTCCCGGATTATCGGGATTGTCGAACCAGAGCTGGGACCGGAGTTTGCGCGTCCCGCCGTTTTTTGTTGCGGCGTTATCATCATTTTTTTTCACAAGATTTCTCCCGCACTGCACACAACGCGTGTGTCGGCGTCGGTAATGTTTGCATGTCGAAGCGGCATCTGCAACGCTCGCGGCTCAAACATCCGATCTTTGGGACAAAGCCGAAAATCTCTGCTAAGACCTCCGTCTAATCCCACATTCCCCAAGTAAATCGCTGATTT